>JBCBBZ010000002.1:0-621784 GCA_038531165.1 Pseudomonadota bacterium | reverse complement strand
ACGTCACCGTGCCCGGCAAGACCATACGCCCGCGCTACCCCCAACAAATAGCGCAGCAGTAGCGCCAATCGCTGCCACGATGATCCCGATCGCGTTCACCAAAGGGTTAATGCTAGGCGCAGGATCTCGGCGCCCTATCTTAACGGAATGGTCAGCTCTGTTATGCATTTTCCACAGCTCGGGTTCACTAAATTATGCGTTAGAATCCGGAATTCAGCAGATGCTAGCCTTTGCCATACGCAAAAGATAGGCCAGTGTCTGGGTCGTAGAGTGAGGGAGCCTTCCATGACCATGAAAACCGTAATGACCGCTGTTGCGGCACTCGCTGGTCTGACTCTTCAAGCGACCGCTCAAATCGTTACGCCAGCGCCGCAAAAGGTAGCTGCGACCGCCCAGAAAGCCGATCCGTTGGCCCGCGCCGCAGCGCTTTACGCGACCTATCAAGGCGATGTCACCGACGTCAAAACAAATGGTTTTTCGTCGGCAAATGATATTGCTGATTCGCTGAGCAATCTTGGCGGGCACAACCCAGACCAATTGACTCAAGGTTGGATGGCCTATTCGGCGCTCGTCGCCGCTCAAAATCCAGAGTTTCGTGCCGCAGTGATCGATATTGAAAGCTATTATGGTCGCGATATGCTTATGACCGGCATGCAAAACGACGTGCGTTATGCGCGGACGTTGAATGGCGGCAACGCTGCGGTCAATCAGGCTTTGACGGCGGTCGATGCCGACAGTCGCCGCCTGATCGGGGCTGGCGCTTATGTTAAAGAACAAGCTTACAGCCTGCAGGGATATAGCTGGGGCAAAGGCCGCGCGCACAATGCAAAAGCTCAAGCCAATAGCCTCTTCGCGTCCTCGCAATCGGGCCTTCCTGCTCGCGGCACGATGGTGCAAGCGATGCAATCGCCTGAAATCACGACTGTGCTCGAACAAGCCGGCCGTTCGGGCGCGAATTCTGTGTGGGATAGCGTGACCGGCGCTGCGAGCACCATTCGCGTTCCGTCTGCCGTTGTTAGCTTTGGTCAAACGCAACGCATTGCGCGCGGCAAGGAGCCCATCGCTGACCGGATTACCACCTTGGCTGCATATCGCATCTTGAACGCTGACCCGAGCGTGGCGGGGTCGATGCGTCAAGCCATGAGTGAGCGTGGCACAAAAGGGTGCTTCAACATGGCCAACCTGATGTTGCAGCAATGTGTTGCGGCGGCCCACCAACACTATGAAATTCCTTTCTGCATCGGCGAACATGCGATCGCAGATATCGGGGTCTGCATTGGCCAAGTCGCCAACTAAAAAGACCCGAGTTTCAGCAAGAGGCCCCTGGTAGAGATGCCAGGGGTTTTCTTTTTGTCGAAGACGCCCCAAATGCCTCGCATGACGACCCTTCAAGACCGTGCCGACGAAATTGCTGAAGACTTCGACTTTCTCGACGATTGGGAAGATCGCTATGCGCATATCATCGACCTTGGGAAGCGTAATCCAACCTTGGACGCCGATGAACGCACGGAGCTTACCAAGGTGCGCGGCTGCGCGTCGCAAGTTTGGATGGTGCTGACCCCAACCGCCGAGGATCGATTGGAAATCCGCGCCGAAAGCGATGCGATGATTGTGTCCGGATTGATCGCGATTTTGGTGCGCCTGTTCTCGGGCGCCCGCCGAGACGAGATCGACGCCTTCGATGCCGATGCGTTTTTGAGCGAGATCGGCGTCAAAGGCGCGTTGAGCGCGCAAAGATCGAACGGATTGGCAGCGATGGTGACGCGGATCAAGCAAGCGGCGGCCCCGTCCGATTCTTTGGCATAGGGGCACCATCATAAATCTGTAAAAGTTGGCGCAGCACCCGTAACGCATTCTGCTCCGTCAATGCGGCCCGGATGCCGAACCGCTTCGACAATTGTGACTTGGTTTGTTTGGCAATCACCAACCGCACGAGAAAATCTCGATCGGACGCGATCAATGCGTCTTGCAATGCGTTCAGGCGGGCTCTGGCAGCCGTGGCTCGATCGATCTTATCCACAAGATCGACCGGTTGATGCGATCTGATTTGCGGCCCGGTTTTTAAGGCATCCCAATTCATCGTGTGCGCCCCGCCCGTGCGCCCGATGCTTTCGAGATCTGCGTGGTAGGCTTCAATCGCGCGTCGTAGGCGCTGGCGAAACACTGTTGTCTTGGCGTTGAGGATGATCGTTTCCAAGAGTGGCCGAGGCGCGTTGGTCTGAGTTGGGCGCGCGGCCTCTGGTCGCTGAGACGGTCTTTGCGGCGCCTCAATCGGACCGTCCCAGATCAATAGCTGGGGCTCGGTCTTTCCGAACCGCCGCAAACAGCCCTGCAGCCGCAATATGTCGACATCAGCGCCCGATACAGTTCCGACAATACGGCCCCGCCGGTCTTTGGTGCGCCAGACGCCCCAGGCGTCTTCAGCGATCCGCGCCATAATCCCACCTCTTTGTAATGCTCTGCGCAGGCGCGAATTCATGCCGCGTGCGCAAGCAGAGGCGCGACTGTGGCAAGACCCTCCTCTAAAGCCTCAAGCCAGGCATCAAAACTGGCCTCGTCGCGCAGCTCCTCGATGCGATGACAAGCGTGCGCGACGGTCGAGCGATCGCGCTCAAAGGCAATCGCGACCCGCGATAAAGACATTCCTAATCCGACATGGGATAAGTACATAGCGATCTGCCTTGCCCGCACCATTTCGCGGGGACCGCGATCCGGCGAGAGTATGTCTGCGGCTTTGACCTCCAGCGCATACGCGACCAGGCTCACCGCCAAAGCGGTGTTGTTTTTGTCGATCCTCAGTTGGGTTCCCAAGCGCTTTCTCCTTAAGACCACTTGGGAGAAAGGATACCACGCGCAGGCAGATGTAGGACTATTTTCCTATATTAGAATCAATTAAGCTTTAGAATCAAGCAGCTAGAACTGTATTGGCGGTACGAATTCTGTTGGACTCCCGTCGTCCGCGTGCCGTGAGCCTGGCGTTCGGAATAAGACAATCATGACACAAAACCAGCGCCGTTGAATCAGACCCGTTCAAAGGTAAGCGGAGCCAGGCATGGCTGTCCCGATCGCCCGTAATCACGCCGCCAACCGGGCGCTGACAGTCAAGCACCTGCAATAGCCCAAGCGACCACTTCTCAAACATGTCTTGGTCCAGCTCATTGAGAAACCGGCCGCGCATTTCCCGCCCAAACAGGCGGCGCAAGTCTGATCCAACCAAGCGAAAACGGGCCCGGCCAGACGGGTCAATTTCGAGCATGGAAATCGAGCGCAAATGCTGACGAATGGAACCTGGATCGAGATCGCGCCGGGTTGGGAGCGCCTCCGCGCGACGCTTCGTGTACCAGTGTGCAATCAGATCAGATTGCGCTTCTGTGAGGCCTTTGAAGCCCTTCGTATTGGAAACCATAGCCACCCCCGTGGTGATTCGTTGATTCTTGAATGAATCAGTTTGAATCCGCGTGCAAGTGAAAAGGTAATATTATTTTTACCTTTACAGTCCCTATGTTTCGTTTTGGCTCCGGAATGAAGTTCTTCAGCTTTGATAAGGCCTATTTCTCTGCTTTCCCAAGACCCATTTCTTTGGCCAAAGCCGATCGCTTGCGCGCATAGCTTGGGGCGACCATGGGATAGTCATATGGGAGGCCCCATTTCTCACGATACTGTTCTGGGCTAAGCCCATACTTTGACCGCAAGTGTCGTTTCAGCGACTTGAACTTCTTGCCATCTTCCAGGCAAATCAAGAAGTCATCGGTGATCGACTTTTTGATCGACACAGCAGGCTCGGGCGTCGGTTGAGCCGCTGACGATGTCTCCAAAGCCCTGAGAGTCGAGTGAATCTCTCGGATCAATTCCGGTAATTCGGAGCTTTGGATTGGATTGTTGCTGACATATGCTGAAACGATGTCTGACGCGAACTCGATAATTGGAATTGGCGCCGCATCAACGGTGCTTACATCTTGGTTCATACACGTTCCCCTTGTACTCCCCTATATATATGATTTGAAATCATGGAGAGTAAATGAAAAAAAGCAGATGTATTTTGATAATTCTGCTCTGTTCATGAACTGAACTTCGCTAAAGGCAGTGTCGAGACAGCTCTATATTCATGGTGCGAGGCTGAATTCGCGCGCCTTTGACGCATTTCGATTACCCGGCCAATAACGCCACCAGCATCACAATCCCGAGCAAAATCGCCGACCATATGGCCATCCCGTTGGTGATCGGGCTTTGTGCAATCGCCCCCCTCGGGCTGAAGGTCGTTTCGAGCTTTTCGAAGGTCTGGGCGCCGATTTTGGCAAAGAAACCCGTCAGGGCTGGTCCAGCCTTGCCCCAAACCGTACCGGCCCATTGCACGAACCCGAAACCGGGTCTGCGATACAGCCAGTCCGTATCTAAGATCGTGCCGGGGCGTTCTGGCGGATAAAGCCCCAGCCGCTTTAGCAAGATAAAGGCGAGCACGGCAAACATCAGCAATTGCAG
Organism: Pseudomonadota bacterium; assembly: GCA_038531165.1. Taxonomy (GTDB): domain Bacteria; phylum Pseudomonadota; class Alphaproteobacteria; order Caulobacterales; family Hyphomonadaceae; genus Henriciella. The sequence goes on along the minus strand of JBCBBZ010000002.1, from coordinate 617,305 downwards.
CTGCGTCAAAACATGGTCGAGCGTGTAAGGGTTATAGACTTCGATCGGTTTGCCGGATGCCAGACAAATATCGGCCGGCGCGGTGATCGTGCACGGCAGCATATTGTAGAGCCAGCCATAGCCAAACCCGCCAATGATGGGCAGTCCTATCGCAATGCAAATGAACGCGGCCATACCCATCGCCAGCAACATATTGAACGGCGCCTCTTTGACACGCTTACCGCTATCGTGCCCAAAAAATGTGAAATACGGGATCTTGATTCCGGAATGTTCTAACACGCCCGCCGACGCGAATAAGAGCATCAACCAGACAATGATATAGCCTTCTTTGGCCACCGCGCTCATGGTCATCGACTTGGCCACAAAACCGGAGAAAAGCGGGAACGCGGAAATCGAAACCGCGCCAATAATGCAGAATATGGTGGTCCACGGCATCGACTTGTACAGCCCGCCCAACTCGCTCGCTTTTGCTGTTCCAACGCGATAGAGAACGGCGCCCATGCTCATGAACAAAAGCGCCTTGTATATGATATGGGCGAATGCATGGGCCGCTGCACCATTGATCGCCAGCGGGGTTCCGATCCCGATGGCGCAAATCATAAACCCAACTTGGTTGTTGAGCGAATACGAGAGCACTTTGCGCAAATCGTTTTCGATCACCGCAAAGAAGACTGGGAAAACGGTCATCACTGCGCCAATCCAAATCAGGATTTCAAAACCCGGGAACATGCGCGCAAACGCGTACACCGCGAGCTTTGTCGTGAACGCTGACAGCACCACGGCGCCCACCACGGTCGCTTTCGGATAGGCATCTTGCAGCCAGTTGTGCAGGAACGGGAACGCCGCCTTGATGGCGAAGGCAGCGAACACGAACTTAGCGCCGGGCTGGTCGAGCGACGTAAAGGCGTCGAGCGACAAGCTGCCGGTCGACTTATAAACATAAGCAAGCCCGTCCAAGAGTAAGACGCCGGAAAGAATCTGTACGCCGAGATAGCGCATCGCCGCCTGATAGGCCGCTTTGGTACCGGCCCTCAGAATAAGAAAGACCGAGCTAACAGCGGTGATCTCCCAGAACACAAACAGCGTCATGAGGTCACCGGCAAATGTTGCCGCAACCGCGGCGCCCGCATAGGCGAGGGCCATGCCGTCTTGCAGCTGATCATCTGTATGCAGGGCATAAATCGCGTTCAGAAAGGCCGCGATCAAAAACGCCAGACCGAAAATAAAGGACAGGCTATCAACGCGGTAAAGTACCAAATCGATGCCCAAAACGGATGCGCTGGCGAGGTCTGTCCCACGCTCGGCCAAGGCCAGGAGGAGAATTGCGACCACGGGCGTGGCGACAACAATCGCTTGACGCACGCGTTGGATTGGAATGAGGCAGGCTGAAAAGCCGACCAGAACAAGCAGCAACCCAGGATTGATTTGTCCCAGCAAGCCCGCGATCATGAGTCTGACTCCACATCCTTTGGAGTGGTGTCGGCTTCGCCATAATAGTCTTCATCGCGGCGCAGCAGTTTCCCTAACGGCCAGCCAGATAGCACCGCTAAGGCGAACGCGCCAAACCCCCAAAGCGCATAAAACCCATTGGCATTAGCGAAGTCAAAATACTCATGACGGTTGAGGGTGAAATCGATCCCCAGCAAGATGATGGCGATGAGGATGACCAAAGCCAGGACCAGCGTCGGTGTGCGGGGCGAGCTGACCCATCCGAACAAGAGTTTTGACATTGGGTGCATATCCACATCGCTGGGGATCGGCTCGGGCGCATCTGGCTTCACAAAGCGCCCGCTGGAATCGCGTTCTGGAGCTTGGGTCATGGGGCACCTGCTGTCACATATTGTGTCGGGAGACGTTCACCTGTCGCCGGTTCGAGGAATTCCGACATCGGTCCGACAAAGAAGAACATGACGAAGCACAAAACCGCCGTGAAGCAAGGCGCCGCAACGGTCAGCATCGGCGCACCGCCAGGCCGTTTGTACGGCGCTGGATCGCCGGAGCCAGGCGGCGGCATAAGCGCCAGGATCGGGATCGGCAGCAGATACGCGATGTTCAGCAGCGAAGAGACGATCAAGACATAAGGGACATAGTCGAGATCTGCGTCCGCAGCCCCTTGCATCAGTTCGTATTTCGGCCAGTCCCCCGCCAGCGGTGGGATCCCAATGATCGATAAGGCGGCAATGAAGAACGCGGTGAAGACCAAAGGCATGCGTTTTCCCAGCCCGCGCATCTCGGAGATATTTTGCTTACCGGTCGCAACATAAATGGCGCCCGCACACATGAACAAAGTAATTTTTCCAGTTGCGTGCGCAGCGATTTGCAGGGCGCCGCCCATGAACCCTGCCGGGTCCGCGAGCATCGCACCGCAGGTCACATAGGCGAGCTGAGCGACCGTCGAATAGGCAAGCCGTGCTTTCAGATTGTCTTTGGTCATGGCCACTAAGGAGGCGACGATGATCGTAAAACACGCCACAGCGAGAATGAAGTCGCGCGATGCTGTCGCGTTCAAAATCTCCTCACCGAAGATGTAAATTGCAACTTTGAGAATTGTGAAAACACCGGCTTTCACGACGGCCACAGCATGCAGCAAAGCCGAGACCGGGGTTGGCGCGACCATCGCATTCGGCAACCAAAAATGGAACGGCATCAGAGCCGCTTTGCCGACCCCAAAGGCAAATAAAATCAGCAATGCGCTCGCCACCATCGGCGAAAGATCCTCAACCTGCTGCAACAATCCGCCCGGCACGAAGTCGAGACTCCCAGCCAGCGCGCCGGTCCAAATCACCGCGACGAGCAAAAACCCGATCGAGGTTCCAAGCAGTGTCATCAAATAGATCCGCGCGCCGCGCTGCGCGTTGGCGTCGCCCTTATGCGCAACCAGCGGATAGGTCGACAGGGTCAGGATCTCGTAGAAGACGAATAGGGTAAAGAGATTGGCCGAAAGCGCGACGCCCATGGCACCGAAGAGCGCGACCGCGAAACACATATAGAACCGGGTCTGGTTGCGCTCACGATTGCCGCGCATATAGCCGATCGAATAGAAGCTATTGACGATCCAAAGCCCGCTCGCGACGAGCGCAAACAAAGCACCTAAGGGCTCAGCCTTGAAGGCAAACTCTAAGCCGGGGACGGCTTCGCCCAATCGCAGTTCCGGCCGCTCGCCCGTAGAGACGTGCGCCGCGATCACGATCGCGATGACAAACAGCGCCGTCGCGCCAAGCAGGGTCACCCCTTCCCGCAAATCCGGAATGCGGCCCGCCAGCCAAATCCCTGCGCAAATCAGCAAAGGGAGGATCAGCGCCGCAGCGATCGCAAACTCACCGCTCATGACCCGCCTCCAATGAAAAGTGATGCCGCAGCATCATCTGCAAGCCCGGCCACAAAGCCCCCCTGAACACCGACCCATATGTTCGCTATGGCCAGGATCCAGAGCGGCACGAGAATCAGCATTGGGGCTTCCTTGTGCCGTTTGTTTGGATTGGCTGGCGCGCGGAAGAAAATCGCCTCAAGCATGCGCCCCATATAAACGACCGCGAGAAGACTTGAGAACATGACCGCCGCCACGGCCCACCACCAACCATTTTCAAACAGCGCGTTGACCAAAGCATATTTCGATTGAAAGCCTGCGGTCAGCGGTACGCCAATGAGCGAGACTGCTGCAATCGAAAACGCACTCATGGTCCAAGGCGAGGTCCGCCCAAGGCCGCGCAGATCCGTCAAAGACGTGCCCTGATAGGTCAATACGACTCCCGCCAACGCCATAAACAGCGCGCCTTTGATCAAAGCGTGGTTCATCAGATGAAACAGTCCGGCAGAGACGCCGGCAGCGGTCCCGATTGAAATCCCCAGCAACATGTAACCGACTTGCGCCACTGACGAATAAGCCAGCGTTCGCCGCACATCGGTTTGAAACACAGCTTGGAAGGAACAGGCAAACATGGCTGCGATCCCCATCGGCATGAGGATCCAAATCAGGGATGATCCTTCGAACGCAAATTCCAGTCCGAAGACGGAAAACAGGAACCGGACCATGGCATAAATCGCCACCTTAGTCGCCGTCGCCGCCAAGAACATCGTGACAAAGCTCGGGCTGTAGGCATAGGCATTAGGCAGCCATTGATGCAGCGGAAACATCGCTGATTTGATGCCCAGCCCGACAATGATGAAGGCAAAGCCTGCCAGCACCGCTTTATTGTCTTGCAAGGGCTGCAAGCGGTAAGCGAGCTCTGCCATATTCAGCGTCCCGGTCGCGGCATATAGAAAGCCCACACCGACGACAAAAAACGAGGCGCCAATAGTGCCCATTAAGAGGTAGTTTGCAGCGGCGGGGAGCGCTCTGCGATCTCGGCGGGCGCCCAGCGCGACAAGGACATAGGTCGCAATCGAGCTGATTTCCAAAAACACAAACAAGTTGAACGCATCACCGGTCGAGGCGACACCCAACAATCCGGTAAAGCAGACCAAATAGGCCGCGAAAAACATTGCCCTTTTGGCCGCTCTAACCTCAGCCACAACGCTCGGCCAACTGAAGATCGCGGCGAGAAAGCCAATCGCGCTGACCAAGAGTAAGACCATTGAATTTAGCGCATCGATGCGGAACTCGATCCCAGCATCCGGCGTCCAACCGCCCATTGCATAAGACAGCACCGCCCCGCCCTCAAGCGAGCGCACTTGCGCCAGCAGAGTGACCGCCATGAGCAAGGAAACACCGGTCGCAAATATGCTCAGTAGCCAAGCCAAGCGCCCATTCGGCATGAACGCCGCGATTGGCGCGAGCAGCATCGGGACCGCCACCGCTAAGGCAGGCGCATGCGCCGCGTAAGGCGCGGGCACGAGCGATGCGATGGTTTCGATCATCCGGCTCCGGCCCTCGCTTGGTCCGCGTCTTTTTCTGCTTCAGCAATCGCAACATCAAGATCCATGGCACGGATTTCATCAATCTCAACCGTGCCATAGGCTTCGCGAATGCGGACAATAATCGCCAATCCAACGGCCAGCGTAGCAACGCCAACAACAATCGCTGTCAGCATTAAAACGTGCGGCAGTGGATTTGAGTAAACATGCTCTAGTGATTCAACGCTGTAGGGACCGGCGCCATCATACGCACTATGCCCCTCAGCAGCAGCATGGCCTGCGGTCTCGCCGTGTTCGGACGGGTGATCCGACTTACCATAATCCTGACCAAACAGAATGGGCGCGGTGCCGCCATCAATGCGGGACAGCGAGACATAAAGAAGGATGATCGACGTCTGGAACAGACCAAGACCGATCAGGCGCTTGATCAAATTTGTCGCTGCGAAACAAATGTATAAGCCGATCATCATCAAGCCAATGATCGCCCAATAATTGCCGCGCTCAAGGATGAATTCCATCATCTCTACCAGTCCTCATCCCGGATCTCACTGACCCGTCCTGCGAAGCCATAATAGATGGTCAGCATCGACCCTGCGACCGCGAATAAAACGCCAATCTCGATTGCGATAATCCCGAAATGCTGACCAAAATGACCGCCCGGTTCTTCTCGGAAGAGTGCATCATATTCGAGGAAGTTGCCGCCCATCGCCAAGGCCCAGAAACCAACCCCGACATAGATGATGAATCCAAGCCCCGCGATGAACCGCGCGAACCCCGGGGTCACTGCGCGCATTGCTGGCGCAATCCCGAAAATCAGCGAGTATAAAATCACGCTGACGGCCAAAATCACACCCGCCTGGAACCCGCCTCCTGGGCTGTATTCACCATGGAAATGAACGTAAAAGCCGTACAAAGAAATGACCGGGATCAACGCTTTCGCGACAACGCGGAGGATGACATGGTGGTCGCGCTTCATTGCGCCTCCTCCTCATCACTTCCGGTTGGAAGACGATCTTCCCGCCGCACCGACGCGCCAAGCGATCGCTCGCCAAACCCGAGCAGCAATGAGACCGCCAATCCCGCCGCGAAGACGACACCAACCTCACCCAGAGTATCAAAACCGCGATAGCTTGCGAGGACCGCTGTGACGACATTTGGGATTGCAATTTCGGGATAAGTGCGGGCTAAAAACTCGGTCCCGACGCCCGTGTTGGCAGGCGAGTTCGGGTCCCCGAAGCCGGGCAAATCGATCGTTGCGTAAATCAGCACAGCGCCGGTTGCGATCACCACCAAGAGGGGCACGATCCGGCGCGCTCCGGTTTCCGGCTTTGCGGTGCGTGCGGTCAAGACCATGGCACTCAGAAACAGAGCCGTCGAAATGCCCGCGCCAACGGCCGCTTCGGTAAAGGCCACATCCACCGCATCCAGAGCGACAAACCAAGTCGCCGAGATGAGCGAATAAATTCCAGACAGCATGACAATCGCGAACAAACTGCGCAGCCGCGCGATGGCGATCGCAATAATGAACAGCAAGGTCAGCAAAGTGATGTTTAAAAGATCGATGGCCAGCGTGGCGCCTTCAAATCCCGTCATTCGCCCCCCCCTTGGTCTCTCCGAGGCGACCGATCATGGGCTGCAACCCTGCAATATGAGCGGCATTTGCAATCGCATGAGACGATGTCGGCCCGGTCAAAAACAGGAACAACCAAACCACGACCAGCTTAAACACGACCGCCCAGGATGGCGCCAATAAGGCCATACCGACGATGGCCAGCGTTGCAGCGGCAGTGTCGGTTATGCTTGCCGCGTGCAGGCGCGTATAAAAGTCCGGAAATCGCAATACTCCGATCGTACCAACCAGGGCCAACACTGCGCCGACGAGTAAAAGCGCCGACCCGAGCGCTGGGCGAATACTGTCCCAAAGCATTAACATCAAGTCCATCATGCGTCGCCTTTCTCGCGCCGAGACAAGGAGACCTGAAACGAGCGATAGCGGAAGAATTTCAAGATCGCGATCGTCGAAACAAAATTGATCAACGCATAGAGAATTGAAATATCGAGGAAATCCGGGCGCCCGGTTAGAAATCCAATCACCCCGAGGAGTAGAATGATTTTTGTTCCAAGCGAGTTCACCGCGAGCACACGGTCATAAAGCGTCGGTCCGCTCAGCGCGCGGATCAGCATCAGCGCAATGGCGATGACCAGGGCGAGCGCGGCAGCTCCGATCATTCGCGTGCCTTGCCATCGCTCGCATCGCGCGAACGGCGGTCCATTTCGTCAAACGCACCTGGCCCGGCGCTGTCTTCATACAGCGCATGCACAAGGATTTTATTGCCTTCCACCTCCACGCTCACCGTCCCCGGCGTTAGCGTAATCGAGTTTGCAAACACGGTTCGGGCAAGGTCACTCTCGCATGCGGTTTTGACTTTCACCAGCGCCGGGTTGATGTCCAGCGTCGCGCGCAAACACGCTTTAATCACCACCCAATTCGCCTTGAAGATTTCGACCATCAGCCACCCCCAATAGGCAACCAATTGCGGCAACCGCGCATAAGGCGAGCCTTCGCGATCAAGGATATCGAACCGATACGCCAACACGCCGGATAGCAAGATTGAAATCGCGCCGAGCGTCGCGATGACAGGTTTTGTGAGTGTGTATTCGCCGGACAAACCGAGCCAAAGGCCCGTAAGAACAAGGATCAATCCAACGAAGTAGCCCACGCGCCCGGTCGCTCCAGTTTCTCTTTCGCCTAGTGCCGCAATTAGAACCGTCGGAGGGGTTTGGCCAGTCCAAACCGACCTTCAAGGTGCGAAAAAGTGGCTAGCTTCCAAAAACCAGGCTGGCCGTCCGACGCGCGGTCGAAAACTGGGACTCGTCATTTGCCTCGGCCTCGTCGAGGCCAGATTGGGCGACGCGCGATGGGGAGTAGGTCGAGGACAGAGACCAATTCCAATACCGCAATGTGGTCTGTGCTTTGGCCACACTTAGGAGATCATAGGTCTCCAAAAGGTGTGCATACATGAAATGGTGTGAGCCATCGATGTCCGTGATGGGACGCTTCAGGGCCATCCAAAAACTGCGCAAAGACGGCTTTTTGAGCCCGGTCGCCTTACACAAAACGGCCACCCCTTCGCCACCGGAATCGCTTAGGATCTTGGCGCTTGTGACCGGTTTAATGCCGGCCAGATATCCAATCTCTTGCGCCATTTCGGGGGTCATGCCGAGTTCGGCAGCTTTGTCTACCGCCTCTTCTAAACTTGCAAATGGGCTGCGCTCCAAAGCGGCGCGGTTGCGCTGCCGACGCTCGATCAGTTGCAGTGTTTTGCGGGCCACCGGGTCTGACCAGTCTTCACGCGCCGCGACCGCGAAGACATCGGCGCACATGTCAATCATCTCAACGCGGTCCGCTGCGTGGCGCTGCAAAATGATGCGCCGCGTTTCACGATCGGACCACCAAAACATCGCCATCGCCTGCGCCGGTCGCAATTCTAGGCGGGTGATGAGTAACTCGACCAAGCCTTTTTCTTTGCGCGAACGCGTGAGCAACGTGTCCATCGCCAGTTCGGAAAACTCCGCGCCAGGATTGGCGAGCAAGTCTTTGACGACGGCAAGTTCGCCGCGCTGGGACAGGCAATCACTCACGGCAACCGGGACGCGTTTACGGCGCGCGATCAAGGTGCGATGCTCGGTCGAGACTTGATCAATGATCTCGATCAAATCAGAGCTATCAAAGGCCTCGCTCAGCGATAAGAGCGGTTCGGCAATTTCAAAAGAACACTGAGCGAGATAACGCAGAACCCGCCGCGGCGCTTCGCTCATTTCGGCCAGTCGTGTGGCACACAGTTTACGGTCTTCGTCACTGGCGTGAAACAGCATATCCAGCAGGATATCGCCGCCCATAGAACGATCCTGAGGCGCAACCTGTGAGCCTGGCAGCGCGATATAATCGATCAAGCGCCGCAATAACATTTTGCGAGCTTGGCCACCTTCTGACGGCAAGCTCTCAAACGGGATCGGGTCGGCCATTTATGGACTCCGCAAACACTCGTTAAAAGTTTGCCCGCAACTTGTTAATAATCTGATGAGATGAAGCGTTAAGCTTTGCGCGGGTGAACAACAAATAGCAGCACACTCGCAGTTAGCATGGCAATCGCAAGCGCGAACAATTGCCCGCCATCGGTGCCTGAATCCGAGGCCAGCGAGAGCGGGACTTCCCGCCCCAGAACGCTGGGCATCAAATGAAAGCTGACAGCCCCCGCCAAGATCAGAAATGACAGCACGGCACCTGATCGCCGGGTAAATGGTAACAGCAATAAGAGCGCGGCAAGCAATTCCGCGAGCGCAACAAGGACGCGGCCTGTCGGCTCGAAAAGAGCGATTTGCGTGTTCGCCGCAAGAGTCGCAAACACGATGTTTTGCCCAGGCGGATCAAGCAGTTTCACCGCGCCCGCCGGCGGGTTCGGTAACGGGTGAATGGTGGCTTGCAAAAACATAAAAATCAAAAATAGAGCCAGCCCCCAACTCCCAATGTGTCGTATGGCTCTCATATTGGTCCCTCTCCTCAGGCCTGCCTTTGAGGCTTAACACGCCGATTTCACCGGTCCAAGGCGTGCCTTGCCCAATCGCGCGTTTTCCTATTGCGTCCAGGTGAATCCCGGGACAGGTTGGGGAGGCTGGCAGTAAAGGCAGAAAATCATACGATGAGCGAAGAGCCTCAGCCAGTCGATCAGGTGGACGATCCGGACATTTTGGATGAAGCACGCGCGCCATTAAGCGGTATGGGGTCGGCCATGAGCGCCGGGGCTTCTTTGCTTGAGACAGCCCAATCCATGATGGCCCGCAAGGCCCGGCGCGGGGTCAAGATTGAACTGCCGGCCTATTTGTCCGTGCAGGCGACCTGGTTCATTGCCTTTGGCCTCCAGATGGTGCTGTTTCCATATCTGATCACCAATAAGCTCGGCTTGGGTGGAACCGAGCTGGGCATGGCCAACTTGGCTTTGTCTGGCCCATCAGTAATCTTTTTATTGCTCGGCGGTGTCGTGGCCGAGCGCGCCTCGGGCAAACCCCTCTTGATGATTTTGCACCTGTTCGCCGCGGTGCCTGCTTTTGCCTTGGCATATGCTTTGGCGACGGACAATTTGAGCTATCCTTTGATGATCATATATGGGCTGGCGCTCGGCACAGTCGGCGCATTTATGATGCCCGCGCGAGACTCGATCTTGAATGAAGTGGTTGAGCGCCGCGGCCGCGTCGGGTCTGGCGTGACGCTCCAGCAGGGCGTCGCTTTTGCGACACTGGCGCAATTCGGCGCTCAAATTACCGGCCTGATCCTTGGCGGCTATGCCGATAAAATGACCAAAATGCCGGATTGGCTTGGCGGGTTCGGCGTCGGTCCGATCGACAGTTGGGTACTGATGGCGCTGCAAGGCGCTGTTGTGGCCGCTGGTGCATTGCTGGCCTTCATGCTCGCCAAAGGCCGTAAAGTGAACACCGGTCGCTCAGGCCTCGGGGCGGCCTTCGGCGATATTGCCGATGGGTTCAGAGTGGTCGCAGGTGATGCCAAGCTGTGGGCGATGACGGTGCTGATGTTTGGGGTTGGCATATTTGTCATCGGCGCGTTTTTGGTGGTCCTGCCAATCATCAATCGCGACGTTTATGGCCTGTCCGGCGATGGCATTCGGGACATGTTTGTGACCTTTTGGCTCGGCGCATTTGTGTCTTCAATTGCGCTGTCTCTGATCAAGAACATTAAACGACAGGGCCGTTTATTGCTGATCGCACAGCTCTTAGGATCACTCGCCATTCTGCCAATGATGACCCAGATCCCGCACGAAGCATTTCTGACCATCGTCTTCATCTGGGGCCTGTCCGCAGGCGTGTCGATCGCAATGAGCCGGTCAATTGTGCAAGACGCAGCTCCCAAGGATCAATTGGCGCGAGTGCTTTCGATTTATCAGCTTGGGTTTATGGCGGGCGCGCCTTTCGGTGCCGCCTTAATGGGGTGGCTGGTCGACGCCTTTGGGCCCTATCGAATTGCCATCGTGCCCGCCGCGGGCATGACCGTTTTGATCTTATGGATGGCGATCCGCACCCCGATTTGGAACCTCGTGAACACGGCGTATCACCCAAAATCCTAATCGGCACGGACACTGCGCGCAAAGCGCACCGCCGTCACCACCGGCCTTAGTTGAGCCGAAATTCACCATCGATTGGACGGATCTCAGTGGGCCCGACCCAGTCGGCATGGGCGATGCGGATCGAGTGGATCACAGCGTCAATCTCTCGCCGCCAATGATCGAGGAATTGCGCCAATCGCGGAAAACGCGGCGCCTCATCCATCGTTTGCCAGACGAAGCTTTGCAGCAAGGATCGATAGTCAGGCCGATAATATAAGACCTCAGTGGTCAAAACACCTTTCCCCTCAAGCTGCGCTGCGAAATCTCGATCGAAGGACATGTGATATTCACTCCTCATTAAATCGCTGGATGACAGCTTGCTTAACGGATATGAACAGGTAATTAACAAGCGAATTCAATGCACTAGCAGCTTTTCTGTATGACTGCTGCTAATTTGCGCGCCGTGCGCAGGCGTCTGCTCGATATTTTTTCACTTTTTTCATCGAGCGATCTGTTGACGATGCCGATCGGAAAACCTAACTGCGACGCATCGTTAGCAGATAGGAGGTACGAGTGCTAAAAGCGCGTATCAGGCTAGCGAGACAGATAACTTAACTGACGAACAAGAGGGTAATACTCATGAAGTTCCGTCCACTTGGCGACCGCGTTTTGGTTCGCCGTGTTGAAGAAGCCACCAAAACCGCTGGCGGCATTATTATTCCAGATACCGCCACTGAAAAGCCACAAGAAGGCGAAGTCCTCGCGGTCGGCAATGGCGCGATTGGCGATGACAATGAGCGGGTACCGCTCGACGTTAAGCCAGGCGATAAAATCCTGTTCGGCAAATGGGGTGGCACCGAGGTGAAAATCGACGGTGAAGACCTGCTGATCATGAAAGAAAGCGACGTCATGGGTGTGATCGAGGCTTAAACCCTCTCACGCTCTTTTTGTTTCAACTTCCAATTTGAAAGGTACCCAAAATGGCTGCCAAACATGTACAATTCGGCGCATCTGCGCGTGAGCGTATGCTCAAAGGCGTCGACACGCTGGCCGATGCTGTAAAAGTCACGCTCGGCCCTAAAGGCCGTAACGTCGTCATCGAAAAATCTTTCGGCGCGCCGCGCACCACGAAAGACGGTGTCACCGTCGCCAAAGAGATCGAACTTGAGGATAAGTTTGAGAATATGGGCGCACAAATGCTGCGCGAGGTTGCCTCTAAAGCGAATGATGTCGCTGGTGACGGCACCACAACCGCAACCGTGCTGGCTCAATCGATTGTCCGCGAAGGTATGAAGCGGGTTGCTGCCGGCATGAACCCAATGGATCTGAAGCGCGGCATTGAGAAAGCCTCTGCAGAAGTGGTCAAAGATCTCGCGCATCACTCGCGCAAAGTGAAAGACAATTCTGAGATCGCTATGGTCGGCTCGATTTCAGCCAATGGCGACAGCGAAATTGGCGACATGATCGCCAAAGCGATGGAAAAAGTTGGCAATGAAGGCGTGATCACCGTCGAAGAAGCCAAGTCTCTCGAAACCGAGCTCGACGTGGTTGAAGGTATGCAGTTCGATCGCGGCTACCTCTCTCCTTACTTCGTCACCAATGCCGACAAAATGACCGCAGAACTCGATGATCCATTCATCTTGCTGCACGAGAAGAAGCTCTCTTCGCTTCAGCCCATGTTGCCGATCCTTGAGTCAGTTGTTCAGTCTCAGCGTCCGCTGCTAATCATTGCAGAAGACGTGGACGGTGAAGCGCTGGCCACTCTGGTGGTCAACAAGCTGCGCGGCGGTTTGAAAATCGCGGCGGTCAAAGCCCCCGGCTTCGGCGATCGCCGCAAAGCTATGTTGCAGGACATCGCGATCCTCACCGGTGGCCAGGTCATCTCTGAAGATCTCGGCATCAAGCTCGAGAATGTTGGCCTCGACATGCTCGGCACTGCGAAGCGCGTAAACATCACCAAAGACGACACAACCATCGTTGATGGCGCTGGCACCAAAGCCGATATCGAAGCCCGCGTCAGCCAAATCCGCAAGCAAATCGAAGACACCTCTTCTGATTATGACCGTGAGAAGCTGCAAGAGCGTCTGGCGAAACTTGCCGGCGGTGTTGCCGTGATCAAAGTTGGCGGCGCCACCGAGATCGAAGTGAAAGAACGCAAAGACCGTGTCGATGATGCCTTGAACGCAACCCGCGCTGCGGTTGAAGAAGGCATTCTTGCGGGCGGCGGAACCGCTATTCTCGCGGCTGCTGACAATATCGACATCAAAGGCGAGAATGACGATGAGCAAGCGGGGATCGACATTGTCCGCCGCGCGCTTGAGTCCCCGGTTCGCCAGATTGCCGAGAATGCCGGCGTCGAAGGGTCTGTTGTCGTCAACACGATCCGCAACGGGAAGGGCAAAGGCTTCGGCTTCAACGCGCAAACAGAAGAGTACGGCAACTTGATTGAAATGGGCGTTATTGACCCAGCGAAAGTTGTCCGTTCTGCCCTGCAAAACGCGGCGTCTGTGGCCGGTCTCTTGATCACCACCGAAGCTGGGATTGCCGAAGCGCCAAAGCCAGACGCCCCGGCGATGCCAGCCGGTGGCGGCATGCCGGACATGGGTGGCATGGGCTTCTAAACCCGGCGCACAACAAATTGAAGAAAGGCGGTCCGCTTGGATCGCCTTTTTTATGGCGCCGAGACATGCGCTGATGTTGGATAATAGGCATCCATAAACCGCGCCACATAGGCCATCAAACCCGGATCTTCTTTGATAAACCGGCCAAGCGGCTTTTCGACTGGGGTGACAATCGCAGCACGCAACATGGGGACGGTGCTGAAATCCGCCGAACACGCTTTGTCCCCGAACAGATAAGACTGATCGCCAAGCATCTGACGAAGCGCGATCAGATCGCGTCGCACGCGCTCGAAGCGCTCGCTTGCGGTGTGAAGCCCGATCCCCTGTCCTCTCAGGTTTCGCATCGCTTGCCGGCGCGCTAAGCTCGAAATCACCCCGCGAACGGGTCCAGGGAGGTCATGGAAAAAGGTCGCTTTGATGTGCTGCCAATTATCGTCCTCGCCCCACCGATCGGCGACAATCGCGAAATACAGGTGTTCCTCGACCATGCGAATGACCGCCCTTGCGGCCCCGCGCTCGAAATCTGTCAGACCGTGATCGAAATCAAAATCTGCGACTGTTTCGATAAATGCGCGGATTTCGTCGCTATCGGCGATCTCGATACCATCGGCCTCAATGAAGGGCAGTTTGCCTTTCGGCGCTTTGCGCGGATCATTGATCTCGACGAGGTCGAAGGAGAGGCCCGAGGCTAGCAACATGCAATAAGACTTCATGCAAAACGGACTGGCGGTTGGCTCATCGAACGCTTGCGGAAACAAAGTGAGTTTGATCATAGGAGGGGTCTTTCTTGCTATTGACGGACCGCTATCACGATGTTCCTGTCAATTTTTGTCAGTAGAGACGCGTATACTACGCCATGGCCAAAAGTGATCGTCTTCTGCAATTGATGCAGTGTCTTAGAACGCTGCCACCACCGATCAAAGCCCAATCGCTGAGCCGAGAACTTGGTGTTTCTTTACGCACCATTTATCGCGATATCGAGGCGCTGCGCCGCTCCGGCGCGCTGATCGACGGCGAAGCGGGATATGGCTATACGCTGCAAGAAGACCCGGCTCTGCCGCCCATGATGTTTAGCCGCGATGAAATGGAGGCTCTGGTTCTTGGCCTGCGCGAAGTTGTGCAAGTCGCCGATCCGGTTTTGGCGACCGCCGCCGAGAACGCTCTATCGAAACTCAAAGCTGCGCTCCCGCAGCGCATGCGCGCAGAGTTCGAACACGCGGTTCTTTATGCAAAACGCTTTTACTGTCGCCCTGAGATTGGCATCGACATATCGGCATTACGGCATGCGACGCGAAGCGAGGTCGTGATCGAAATTGACTATACCGATGCTGCGGACATGCCGACGAGGCGTCATATTCAACCGCTGGCGATCGTCTTCTTTGACCGCTCACTTGTGCTGCTCGCGTGGTGCGAATTGCGGCAGGATTATCGCTCTTTTCGGATTGATCGCATACAGGAACTGACGCTGACAGATCGCTCATTTCGACCCCGCAGAGTATCGATGCTTCGGGAATACTTAGACCGGTTGGAAAGCAGCGAACCCGGTGCATGAGTGAGACCGCTGCGTGAGCGAAATCGTTCATCCGGCTTGGCCGCTTTGGTCCCTTGCTATTGGCCCTCGCGGTGCGTAACGAGGGGCTATGAGCAAAGTCTTTGACAGCGCAGCCGCAGCGCTCGACGGCGTCCTGTTTGACGGCATGATGATTGCCGCGGGCGGGTTCGGCCTGTGCGGCATTCCAGAGCTTTCGATTGGCGCCATTCAGGCGGCAGGAACCAAGGATCTGACCGTCTATTCGAACAATGCTGGCGTCGATGATTTCGGCCTCGGTCTGTTGCTACAAACCAAGCAAATCAAGAAAATGTGCTCGTCTTATGTTGGTGAGAATGATCTGTTCATGCAGCAATATCTCTCGGGAGAATTGGAGCTTGAGTTTAACCCGCAAGGCACGCTGGCGGAGCGTATGCGCGCGGGCGGCGCAGGCATTCCTGGCTTCTACACAAAGACCGGTGTCGGGACCGTGATCGCCGAAGGCAAAGAGCATAAAGACTTCAATGGCGAGACCTATATCATGGAAGAGGGCATCTTCGCCGACCTCGCCATTGTCAAAGCCTGGAAAGCCGACACGACCGGCAATGCAATTTTCCGAAAAACCGCCCGCAATTTCAATCAGCCGGCAGCGACTTGCGGCAAAATCTGCGTGATGGAAGTCGAGGAAATCGTGGCGCCTGGGACGCTCGATCCGGATACGATCCATCTGCCCGGGATTTACGTGCACCGATTGGTACAGGGGACTTTCGAGAAACGGATCGAGCAAAGGACGGTGAGAGAGCGCCCATCATGACCCAAATGTTAATACTCGGCACACGCTGGTGCTTCGACTTCGCTCAGCATGAGCGTTCGTTTCGAGCCAAAACGGCCCAACACCTCATCCTGAGCGAAGTCGAAGGACGAGGTGTTGCCCCAAGCGTGATCGCTCAAGGAGGCAATTAATGGCCTCGACTCAATACGATGACGGACACGCGCGTCTGGACGCCATCTTTGGCGCACATGGCACGGACGCCGTCGCGCAGGTAGCCGCGATTGCGCCTGATCTCGCGCGGCAGATTACTGAGCACGCTTATGGCGACACTTATGCGCGCGAAACGCTCAACTTGCGCGATCGGTCTCTTGTGACGATTGCTGGCCTCACCGCGCTTGGCTATCCACAACAACAACTCGCGTCTCATATTCGCGGCGGACTGAATGTCGGCCTCAAACGAGACGAAGTGGTCGAAACCATCACCCATATGGCGCTTTATGCGGGCTTCCCAGCCGCCGTAAATGCCGCCCTGACCGCAAAAGAGGTCTTTGACGATCTCGACTCGCCTTCTCAGGAGAAAGCTTAATGCCTTGGACACGCGATGATATGGCCGCCCGCGCCGCGCAAGAGCTCGAAGACGGCATGTATGTCAATCTCGGCATTGGCATCCCGACCCTGGTCGCCAATCATATTCCAGACGGGATCAACGTGACGCTGCAATCCGAGAATGGCATGCTCGGCATGGGCCCGTTCCCGTATCAGGGCGAGGAAGACCCAGACCTGATCAATGCTGGCAAACAAACGATTACCGAACTCCCCCACACCGCCTATTTCGACAGCGCCACCAGCTTCGGCATGATCCGCGGCGGCAAGATTGCCATGGCGATCCTCGGCGCCATGGAAGTTGCGGAAAATGGCGATCTTGCCAATTGGATGATCCCTGGCAAGCTCGTCAAAGGCATGGGTGGCGCGATGGACCTCGTGGCCGGTGTCGGGCGCGTCATTGTGATTACCGATCACAACAATAAAAAAGGCGATGCCAAACTCCTCAAAGCGTGCACCCTGCCCCTGACCGGGAAAAACGTTGTCGACCGGATCATCACCGATCTCGGCGTCTTCGATGTCGTTGAAGGCGGACTGAAAGTCGTCGAACTCGCCCCGGAGGTAACCTTGGACCTTGTCAAAGAACGCACAGAAGCGGCGATTGTTGCCTGATCTTGAGGTCGCTTAGCCGTCTTTGTCAGGACAATCCCATATAGAACACTCCAAGACAGGGTGATCTTTGGGACGCGGTTCAACACGAGTTTCAGACAATGCCTGCAGCCTTAAGCAAAACGGAACTGTTAGCGGTGACCGAGACCGAATGGGAAAAGCTCTGGTCGGTTATATCGCGCGTGCCAGACGATGCCGCACTCATCATGGATGAGGACGAGACATCCATTAAAGACATCGTAGCGCACCGAGCGCACTGGATCGACCTTTTCCTCGGATGGTACAGAGACGGCGTCGACGGCAAAGAGGTCTATTTCCCGGCCAAGACCTATAAGTGGAACGATCTCAAACGTTACAATCGAGATCTACGCATGCGCCAGAAGACGATGTCGTGGGACCAAGCAAAGCAGGCCCTTTCTAATGGCCATCAGACGCTATTGGGCTTCCTCACGGGGCTGAGCAATTTAGATCTCTACGGCGCGCCGATGCCCGGCGCAAAGAATTCATGGACCACGGGCCGCTGGGCCGAAGCCGCCGGACCGAGCCATTACCGATCAGCCGCAAAGTATATCCGTCAAAGGCTCCGGCAGATTCAAAACTAAGTTCTCCCAACGGAATGGATTGAAGCTGTTCAGCGACGGGCTATCCCTCGCGTTAATTGATGGAAGGGAGCTCCGCGATGCCCAAAGGTACGATGCCGGTATTGGTTGGCGTAGGTCAGGTGACAGATCACTGGGATGGAACCCAAGGACCGGAGGAAGCCCCTTCCCCGAAGCGTTTGTGCGTAAAGGCAAGCGAGATCGCGCTCGCAGATGCCGGCATCGCCGCGACCGATATAGATACGATTGCAGTGGTTCGGATCTTCGAAGACAGCGTGCCTGGCGACCGTCATCCGCATGGCCACAATACCAACCTGCCCGGCACCATTGCGCGCGATCTTGGCGCCACGCCTCAGCGCGCGATCTATGCCGCGGTCGGCGGGCAAAGCCCGCAACAGCTTGCCAATGAAATGGCGGCGCGGATCTCTGCGGGCGAAATAGACTGCGCCCTGGTGACCGGCTCTGAGGCCAACAAAGCCTCAAAAGCCGCCCGCAAGCATGGGGTCGAAATCGATTGGGCGGATGCCGATGATCTTGAAGTGGAGGACCGCGGCATGGGTGAAATGCTGCTGTCGCGTCCGGAGATCAAACATGGCATCATCGCGCCGGCCTATTTCTACGCCCTCTTCGAAAACGCAATGGCGGCGCGTGCCGGTCAGACACGCTCAGAGAGGCGCGCTGAAATGTCGGATCTTTTCGCCAAATTCGCTGCGATTGCTGCGCGTCACCCGCACGCGCAATTCGATACAAGCACGTTCGATGCCGCGTTCCTCGCGACGCCGAGCAAGGCGAATTATCCCTTCGCCGACCCGTTTTTGAAATGGCACATCGCGCAAGATGCTGTGAATCAAGCCGGTGCGTTGGTGATGATGTCTGAAGACAAAGCCAATGCGCTTGGCATCGCCGAAGTCAAACGCCTTTATTTGCATGGCGGCGGCGAGGCCAGCGATGATTTCATTTCCGTACGCCCAAAACTGGACGGGTCCTGGGCGATGAAGATTGCGATCGAGCGCGCGCTTGCACAAGCCGATCTGACCGCGGACAAGATAGGCGCGTTTGATCTTTATTCCTGTTTTCCCTGCGCGGTGTTCAGCGCGATGGCCGAGCTCGGCATCGACCACAAAACCGAAACGCGGCCGCTTACCGTGACAGGCGGCCTTCCCTTCTTTGGCGGGCCGGGCAACAATTATTCAATGCACGGTTTGGTCAGTATGACCGAGTGGCTGCGCGCGAAAGCCGGGTCCTATGGATTGGTGCTTGCCAATGGCGGATGGATGACCAAAGAAGCGGTCGGCATTTGGTCGACGACTCGGCCTGATACGTTTGTCCCGGTCGCTGCCATGGCCAAACCCACTGCGCAAGTTGAGCTCGCAGCCCAGCCAGACAGCGGGACCCTGGAAACCTATACGGTCACCTATGGCAAAGACGGGCCTATGAGCGGGATCATCTTTGCGCGCACGGCCGCTGGTGAGCGGTTCATCGCGCTTGCTGCGCCCGAGGCGATGCCGCGTCTGCTCGACGAGGCGAGCCCGGTGGGTCTGAGTGTCCGCGTCACAACGGAAAATGAGCGCAACACATTCCAGTTCGCATGAGCCAAGAGCTAGGAACGGCGTTTGATGACTTTGCGGATTGCGACGAACAGGACTGGTAACCAGTTCGCATTCTCGGTACACGATCGTTATGACAGCGTTAGACACAAATGCGCCGACCATTGACGATGCGAAAGCGGCTCTGCGCGAACATGCGGCGCGGATCAATCTAGATCCACGCACCAACTCCGTCTTTGCTTATGCCCAAGACCTGTTTCGTAGCCTGGAATCGGGCGCCCTCTCCCTTGCGGACTTATCCGCGACGAGCCAGTCCGTTTATGGGGCTTTGATCGTGGCGCGCGCCGATCGGTTTCGGCGCCAGCACCAGACCGAAACAGACTTAAAAGCGCGCTTACAGGCAATTGCGGCAGACGGCTGGGACGCGTTTAAATCTCTGATGGAGACGCCACTGGGCGGCGTTGTTTTCACGGCGCATCCCACCTTCGCGCTGTCCCCCAACATTCGGGCCGCATTCGCAGCTTATGTTTCAGACCCGTCTAAGACCCGCGCGGACACGCTGCGCACGGCGGTTCGAGCTGATGGGCGGATCTGGTCGAAATCGATCTCACTGCTTGGCGAGCATGAGGAAGTTCAAACCACACTGACGCACGCCCAAACCGCGCTTTTGGATTATGCTCGAACGGTCTTGACGGTTGCCCGCGCCGCCTTCCCGGATCAATGGCGCAGTTTGCGCCTCTGCGTGCCAACGCTGGCCAGCTGGGTGGGATATGATCTGGACGGGCGCACCGATATCCATTGGTCCCAATCCTTTGCGCTACGCCTGCAAGAAAAGGCGGTGCAACTCAGCCGTTATGTCGGCGATCTTGCGACCTTATCTGACCAAGCGAGCGGCGCGACGAAAGCGGCGCTGGAGGCCTTGGGAGAGCGTCTCGATGCAGCGGCTAAGCTGACCGAAGCCGAAGCGGAGATTTTTAGCGAAGACCTGACCCAGCCTGACAATCTTGTCCTGGCCGCCAATCAATTGACCGACCGGCAGGCCGACCGCTTGGTTCACTCTGCGCCAATTGTTGACGAGTTGAATGCCATAGCAGCTGCCGAACCGAGCGATGATCTCGCAAGCGAAGTCTTAGCGCTCGCCGCAAAAGTCGATGCGCTGAAGCTCGGCACCGCGCGGATACACTTACGTCTCAATGCGGAGCAAATTCGCACAGTCATCAGCCGTGACTTAAGCCTGGAAACAGAGAATCGCGACCTCGGGCGCAGCGCGCTGAAAAAACTTTCTGAATTGGCGTCGGTGAAGCAAGCGCTGAAGGTCAATTTCGCCGATTTGTTCCTCGAACAATCGACAGCGCGGCGACAATTTATGATGTGCGCGCAGCTTCTGAAACACATCGATGCGGACTCAACCATTCGGTTCTTGATCGCTGAGAGCGAAAACCCGGCTACGGTTATGGGCGCGCTGTATCTGGCGCGGCAATATGGCGTCGACCACCAGCTCGATATCTCTCCGCTGTTTGAAACGCCCGAAGCGCTCGAGACCGGTGGGCGGTTTATCGAACAGCTTTTGGATGAGCCTGAATACCTCAAATACCTGCACGGCCGCGGGTATTTAAGTGTTCAGCTCGGGTTTTCCGATGCCGGTCGCTTTATCGGTCAGGTCTCGGCCGATATGGCGATTGAACGGATCCACAATTTGATCAGCCGCGCGGTCGCGAAGGTAGATGCCGGACTATCGCTGCTGATCTTTAACACCCATGGCGAGTCGATGGGACGTGGGGCTTGGCCGGGCACGTTTGATCAGCGCTTTGACCATTTGCTCAGCCATTGGAGCCGCGAACAATCTCGCGCCCGGGGTGTTCCGATCCGCCATGAGGTTAGTTTTCAGGGCGGCGATGGCTATTTGCATTTTGCCAATTCTGAACTTGCCGCGGCCACCTATAATGCGTTTGCCGATCATCTTTTATCGCTGCCAGACGATACACCCGAGGATCCATTCTATCAGCGCACCGATTTGGTTTGGGACTTTTATCGCGCCTTGCGCCGGTGGCATGAGCGGTTGTTTGCGGATCCCGATTATGGCCGATTGCTGAACGATTTTGCCACCAACTTTTTGATCAAAGCCGGGTCGCGGCAACGCCGCCGAAGCACGGGTCCAGCCGGGCCGCGCGCGCTGCGCGCCATCTCCCACAATGCCACATTGCAACAACTTGGCGTCCCCGTGAACACCGCTGCCGGGATTGGCTCGGCGCTGCGCCGCGAGCAGGATCAGGTCAATGATTTAATCAAAGAGTCGCCCCGAATGCGCGGCTTGATGAAACTCGCGTCCATCGCGCGCTCGGCGACCAGCGTACCGGTGCTGCGGGCCTATGCGTCCGTCTATGATCCGACCTTCTGGGTCGCGATGTCGAAATTCGCCGACTCGCCCGATCAGGGCCTTGCCTATCGCCGGATCTATTACCTCTTACAGACCAGCCAGACGACCAATTCGATCGAACGGATTGCCAACTCTTTCAGCATCGATTTCAGCAAATTCGATCCAATGCTTTCAAACATGGATCAGGCGCCGAGCGCTGATGACCGACGCGAAGCGCGGCTCGAGGTGCATATCCTACACGCCATACGGCAAGCTCTGATGATGAAGGCGCTCGCCTTGGCCGGCCAGCTGCCAACCGTGTCGCGACGCCATGAGTCGACGGTTGAGGATATCATGAACCTGATCCGAACCATGCAGCTAGGCGATGCCGTGGCCCTGCTCTGCGAGATTTTCCCAGCTTCGCGCGAAGAAGAGCATCGCTTGACGGCGATGACAGAGCCCGGTCACATGGCCGGTAACCCCGCAAATGGCTATGATCAACTCCACGAAGATGTCATCAAACCGCTCGATGAGATTGATTGCATGATGCACCAAATCACGCTGGCCGTCTGCCAGGCCTATGGGGCGTACGGATAGAGCCAAGAAAGTCCTTGCGTGTCGCAGGAAGAAGCTTTTGAACTCCGAGCAAATAAGTTCGGAGAAAACACATGAGCGATGCGACCCAGCGGACCGGCCCATTAGCAGGTGTCAAAATTATTGACATGTCATCCGTGGTCTTAGGACCATTCGCGACGCTCATCTTCGGCGACCTTGGGGCTGATGTCATCAAGATCGAAGCCGGTCAAAAAGGCAAGTCTGGCGACATGATGCGCTATGCCGGATCCTCGCCGACCGGAGATCTCGGACCGATTTACACCAGTCTCAACCGAAATAAGAAATCGGTTCAGCTCGACGCGAAAGACCCGGATGGAAAAGCTGCCATCATCGCGCTGTTAAAAGACGCTGATGTGTTTTTCCACAATGTGCGCCTCGCCGGCATGGGCCGACTTGGCCTCGATTATGACAGCGTCAAAGCCATCAATCCGGGGATCGTCTACGTCCATTGCGCAGGATTTGGCGCCGGTGGTCCGTATGAAAAACGCCAAGCTTATGACGATTTAATTCAAGGCGCGTCCGGCTTTGCCGCGCTGAATGCGATACGCTCAGGCGGCGATCCCGAATACGCCCCGAGCCTGGTCGCTGACAAAACGGTTGGCCTGTTCGCAACCTATGCGACGCTTGCTGCGCTCTATCACAAAGCTAAAACAGGAGCGGGTCAGTTCGTTTCTGTGCCGATGCTGGAGAGTTTCACCTTCTTCAATATGGTCGAGAATCTCTATGGAGAGACGTTTCTGCCGGGCAATGGAAAGCTGGCCTATACACGGTCGATCAATGCCAATCGCAAGCCGTATAAAACCAAGGATGGCTATATCGGCCTGGTCCCCTATTCGGACAAACAATGGGAAATGTTCTTCGAAATGGGCGGCAAGTCCGGTGTCTTTGAGGACCCGCGTTTCTCAAGCTACTCGGCGCGCACCGAGAACATCACCGATCTTTATGCGATTATCGGCGAAGTGGCGCTTCTCAAGACCACGGATGAATGGCTCGCCCTGCTCGATGAGGCGAACATCCCGGCCATGCGCTATAATCAAATGATCGATGTGCTCGCGGACCCGCATCTGGAGGCGGTTGGTTTTTTTGAAACCCGTAAGCATCCGGAAGCTGGCGCGTATCGCAGTATGAAGCATCCGGTCTCGTTCAGTGCGACCCCAGCCGATGTTGCGATAGATCCACCGACTTTGGGCGCGGACACGGAAACGGTTCTTGCGAGCCTTGGCCTTTAGCCCCGATCGAAAACGATGAGCGTGATTTTTCTGAATGGCTGCACCTCGGCCGGGAAGTCGAGTATCGCAAAATCACTGCAAGCGCTCTTGCCGCGCCCGTTTTTGCTGTCCGGTATCGATGATGCCTTCGCCATGCTGCCAGCCAACATGCACAACAATCCGGATGGGTTTTTCTTCGACCGAAATGAAGCTGGACTTATTCGCCTCAACTTTGGGGCGTTTGGCTTGGCGACGCTTAGAGCGCATCAACACGCCGCTGCCGCTATGGCGAAAAGCGGTCTAGATATCATCCTTGATGAAGTCATTTTGTCGAAAGACTTATGGGATCATTGGCAAGCCGTCCTGGCCGATATGGACGTCTTTTGGGTTGGCGTGCATTGCGACGTTGAGGAACTGGAACGTCGCGAGATCGCACGCGGTGATCGTGTTCACGGACAAGCGCGCGGTCAGTACGATATCGTCCATAAATACGCGACCTATGATGTCGCTGTGGATACGACGAAGCAAACACCAGAAGCCTGTGCACGTCGCATTTGCGAAGCATTTCAAAAGTAAGTGGCGATGAGCGGAGACGGTAATAGGCCTCATTCTGGGCGAAGCGTGCCCTCGACTCGTTCGGGGGTCGAAGAACGAGTCGGGCTTAACGCAATTTCCCCGAAGCATGGCGCTTAATCCTTCGACTTCGCTCAGGATGAGGGCCTAGGGTGTTGATGGCCGCTCCTGACCCAAAGCGGACTCGCATTCAACACGTCAAACCGCTCATCCCGGGCTTGACCCGGGATCTCGTGCGGCGATTCCCGTCCAAGATTACCTGAGATCCCGGCCTGCGCCGGGATGAGCGGAGATAGGGATTGTAGCATAGGCCGCTTTGTCATCCCGGAAAGTGCAAAGCGCTTATCCGGGACCCAACCGAACTGGATCCCGGCACTCCGGCCGGGATGACATGTCCCGTTTTAGCTGCCTCTTCTAACTCTCCTCATGACCCAAACACGCCATTACGAGCGCTTCCACCCCAAGGAAAAAAGGGCGCACGAGAGGCACGCCCTATTCTGTTATCAATCATTGCGAACCGTATTGGCCTTCAGCTGTTTCTTTGAAAGCTGCCGCTTCGCGATGATGCGCCATTTCGGTGTGTCATCGCTCCGCCCACCGCTTAGCTGAAACGCTAGAGCGCGACCGGTAAAGATCCGACCATACGGATCTTGTGGGACATGATCGGTATCGACCTGAAACCAGCAGCCTTTCAGCTTCACGAGGAAACGCGTGTCCGACAGGACGCGAACATCCGTCGATGGATCGCCTTTTAAACGGCGCTTTCTGTCATCGCGAAGGCACTCCCGAAACGGGCGCAGGCCAAGTTTGCGGCACAGCTTGTCGGTTCGCTTGATGAGACCGTCCTTCGGATCGACATATAGCTCCGCCCACCATTGATCTGGGGCCATAGGCCGCCCCCAATGGTTGCTTCCGATAAAGCTGCCATCCCGCGCCACGGTCACATCGACCAGAATGAAATCGGTCAGATGATCGCGCACATGCTGTTTGACGGTGCTGCTCGTGTCGAGATGCTCACAGATCTCGCTATAGACTTTGTCCCATGGCCGACCGATTTGCTTATTGAGATAGCGCTTAAGCGGCGCCAGGTTCTCATTCAAACACTTCGTCCATCCGGTCGCTTCAAGCACCATCCGGCGACCGGTTGCGTGCTTGCGCGTTGGAACTTTGTCATAACGAAGCTTTGACCGCACCGCATGGCGGCTGCCCAAGCGGGGGCGCTCGACAATGACTTTAAACATGTCCTCACGCATGAAGACCTCCTGCCAGCCTGTCCGGCTGAGTTAAGTAAAATGGGATGCGCGGATGCGCTCGAACAGGCCCGCAGGTGCGAGCCGACATAAAATTGCCCATTGGAAAAGGGTCCTGATCTTAAGAGAAAGAAACGGGGTATCGGTCTGCGAATGTATTTTGCATGCACCCCTCCTCTGGTTGATCAGGTTTGCAGGAGCGGGCGCTATAGGCAGAGATTTAGGCAAAGGCAAGGCAGTCTTAGGTGGCCATCCCTACTTTTCCGTCCGGTCCGGTTCTGGCATAAGCCGCAGCCATGTCAGACATCCGCGTCACCGCTTTGTATAAATTTGTCGCCTTCGAGGACCCGGACTCCTTGCGGGCGCCGCTGTTCGCGCGGCTGTCGGAACTTGGCATAAAAGGCACGATCCTGCTCGCAACGGAGGGGCTGAATGGCACGATTGCCGGCACACCGAACGCGATGGACAAAGCGCTGGAAACGCTGTGTGCGCTTCCGGGATGTGACACGCTCGACTGGAAAGACAGTCCTGCCGAGGCCATGCCATTCCTACGCTTAAAGGTTCGGCTCAAGAATGAGATCGTCACGATGGGCGTGCCGGGCACTGACCCAACCTGTTTGGTCGGCGCCTATGTCGACCCGCAAGACTGGAACGCACTGATAAGCGACCCAGACACGGTCGTCATCGACACGCGCAATGATTATGAGGTTGCGCTCGGCACGTTTCAGGGGGCGATTGATCCGGAAACAGAAACGTTCCGCCAATTCCCAGACTGGTTTGAAACCTTCCGCGCCAAACTCGCCGCGCACGGCCGGACGCCAAAAATCGCGATGTTCTGTACAGGCGGCATTCGCTGCGAGAAATCGACCTCTTACGTCAAATCGCTCGGCATTGAGGATGTGTTCCACCTGAAAGGCGGCATCCTCAAATATCTTGAAACTGTCCCGCGCGAAGAGAGCCTCTGGGAAGGCGAGTGCTTCGTTTTTGACGATCGCGTCAGCGTCGGGCATGGGCTCGAAGTCGGCGACTATCAGCTCTGCCATGCCTGTCGACATCCGGTGAGCGCGGAAGATCGCCAGCATCCGCATTTTGAAGAGGGCGTGTCTTGTCCGCGCTGCTTCGGAACCTTTACGGACGAGAAAAGCGCCGCCCTCCGAGAGCGCCAAAAACAAGTGAGACTGGCCAAAGCCCGCGGCGAGACCCATATCGGGGACGACGTTATCATGACCCCGCGAAAGAAACTGCCCGCGTGAGCGACCTTCGCCCCATTCTTTATTCCTTCCGCCGCTGCCCTTATGCGATGCGCGCGCGGATGGCGATCGCGGCGGCGGGCGTCGAATGCCGCCTGCGCGAAGTCGTGCTGCGCGATAAGCCGGCCGAAATGCTTGAAGCCTCACCGAAAGGCACCGTCCCGGTGATCGTTGAAAGCGATGGCACCGTCATCGAAGAAAGTCTCGACGTGATGGCGTGGGCGCTGGCCCAGAATGACGCTGAAGGCTGGCTCATCCCAGACGGCGGGTCTTTTGAAGAGATGGCGGACTTAATCGCTGAATGCGACGGCCCATTCAAACGCGCGCTCGACCGCTATAAATACCCAAACCGGTATGAGGATGAGGGCGTGGTGCGCGAGGATCAAAGATTGATCGGGTTGCACTTTCTCGAAACGCTCAACGCGCGGCTCGACGGACAGAAGCAGCTCTTTGGCGACCGCGTGAGCTATGCCGATATCGCGATCTTTCCCTTCATTCGCCAATTCGCGAACACGGATCGCGCCTGGTTTGACGGGCTAGATTTACCGCACCTGCAAGCCTGGCTCGAAGCGCACTTAGACAGCCCGCGGTTTAAAAAGATCATGCCAAAATTCGCCCAATGGAAAACCGGTGATGAGGAACCGAGCTTTCCAGGACCGCATGTGTCATGATCAAACTTTACGGCACGCGCAATTCAAGGGCGTTCCGGTGTCTGTGGGCCTTAGAGGAGTACGGGCTCGACTATGAACTCATCCCAGTCGATTGGCAGACCGGCGAGACGCGCACTCCCGACTTTCTCGCGATCAATCCAAACGGCCATGTTCCCGTGTTTGAGGATGGCAGTCTCCGGCTCGTTGAGTCCCTCGCCATCAACTTGCACATTAGCGAGATCGCGCCGTCGGACATCTCGCCACAGGATTCGTTTGAGCGCACGCAGGCCATCCGGTGGACGATTTGGGCGATGGGCGAGCTGGAAGGGCCACATGATGCCGCCAATCGCGAGGGCGTTGACGTTAGCGCAGAGCTGCGCACGCAAGCTTTGACGATCTTAGATCAGCACCTGACGCAATCGGTCTATCTATTGGCGGATCGTTTTACCATTGCCGACCTTAACGTCGCCTCGGTCTTGATGCGCCCAAAATACATGCCGCATGTTTCCAGGTTTGAGCGCCTGTCTCATTGGTTCCAAACCTGCGCCACCCGCCCGGCGCTCGCAAGGGCGGTGCAACGAGACTAAAGGTGTCCGGGTGCGTGATGTGTCTCGCGCTCTTGGGGATCCAATCCATTCATCTCGCTCATCCCGGGTCAAGCCCGGGATGAGCGGGGGCGGCGAACCCTTTTTCTCTGTGCCGTTCTAGCATGCTGTTAAGACACTGGCGTTTGGGGTGGTGCCACGAGGCTTCGATAGGCATGCCAACTCGACAGGCCAATCCAGGGAAAGACAATCACCAAACCAAGAAAGCCTGTGGCAATACCGATCATAGTCATGATCACGATCAGCAAGGCCCACAACATCATCGCGGGAAAGTTGAGGAAGACCGCCCTGACGCTGGTGATAGACGCGATAAAAAAATCAGAGTCTTTAAACAATAACATCGGCGCTGAAACGACCACGATGGCATAGGCGATGAAAGCGATCACGCCGCCAATCATCGTCCCAATGATGGCCATTTGAAGCCCTTCCGACGTGGTCAGCATAAACGCCAGAAAGTCCAGCATCGAGCGATGGACGGCTGAGGTTGAAAGCCCATAGACGAGATAGGCCACTTCGACCCACAACCCGAAGAGGAAGAATAAGGCGACACCCAGCATGATCTGGTCGGACCTAACTTGGCGGATTGTGCTCAATAAGTCGCGCAGTTTTGGGTGTCCGCCCGTCTCCAAAATATAGGCGGCGCGGTATATGCCTGTCGCAATCACCGGGGCGATGATCATGAACCCACCGACAAGCACCAGGACCCAGGTGAACTGACCGGTGAGGTAGAGGATGGCGGTTATCGCTACGCTAATCATTGCAAGCGCAAACCCATAAGCTGCGAACACAGCGGGGGCCCTTTTCATGTCGCGCCACCCGACCAAGAGCCACGCAAACGGTGCACTAAAATGCACGCGGTTCACATGCGGGAGGTGAGTGGTTTCTGCCATCGTGTGCCTCGGGGTCGACAAACCATACCCAAGTCAGATCCCGCTGCCAAATCGAGGCTTCGGAATGTTTGAAAGAACGCGCAAGACGGTCTGACACCGGCTGCAACGCGCCCGCATCGCCGTGACACGATGCGGGCCCTCGTTGCTCTTTTGCTTGAGGATAACTGAAAAAGGATCAGAAAAATCCAAGTTTGTTCGGGTTGTAGCTCACCAACATATTCTTTGTTTGTTGGTAGTGCCCGAGCATCATGGCGTGTGTTTCGCGACCAATGCCAGACTGCTTGTAGCCACCAAAAGCGGCGTGCGCGGGATAGGCGTGATAGTTGTTGACCCAAACCCGTCCGGCCTCAATCGCCCGTCCAAATCGATAGCACGTGTTCATGTCTCGTGACCAAACCCCAGCACCGAGCCCATACATCGTGTCATTGGCAATCTCTAGGGCTTCTTCCGGGGTCTTGAACGTCGTAACGGAAACAACAGGTCCAAAAATTTCCTCCTGGAAGACCCGCATCTTGTTATGGCCCTTCAGAACCGTCGGTTCGATATAGAAGCCGCCGGAGAGGTAATCCTCTACGCTCGCCGCGCCGCCGCCGGTTAAGACTTCGGCGCCTTCTTCTGCGCCAATGCGAAGGTAAGACAGGATTTTGTCTTGTTGCTCTTGGCTCGCCTGCGCGCCGACCATTGTGCTTGGATCGCGTGGGTCGCCTTGCTTGATCGCTTTCACACGGGCAATCACGCGCTCCATAAAGGGCTCATAAATGTCTTCCGCGATCAAGGCGCGGCTCGGACAGGTGCAGACTTCCCCCTGATTAAAGGCGAACAACACGAACCCCTCGACCGCTTTGTCGAGAAAAGCATCATCCTTTGCCATGATGTCAGAGAAGAAGATGTTCGGTGACTTCCCGCCGAGCTCTAGCGTGACTGGGATCAGGTTTTCGGTTGCATATTGCATAATCATGCGACCCGTTTGGGTGGACCCTGTGAACGCGATTTTGGCAATTCGCGGAGACTTTGCCAGCGGCGCGCCGACCTCGACCCCGTAACCGTTGACAATGTTCAGGACGCCAGGGGGCAGTAAATCACCGATCAGTTCAGCGAAGACCATAATCGCTGCCGGGGTCTGCTCAGCAGGCTTCAGGACAACGCAATTGCCCGCGGCCAAAGCGGGTGCCAGTTTCCAAGCGGCCATGAGGATTGAAAAGTTCCAAGGAATGATTTGTCCGACCACCCCAAGTGGTTCGTGATAGTGGTAGGCGATTGTGTCATTGTCGATCTCTGACATCGTGCCTTCTTGGCCCCGCAAGATGCCCGCAAAATAGCGGAAATGATCGGCTGAGAGCGGAATATCAGCCGCCATTGTCTCGCGGATCGGCTTGCCATTGTCCCAGGTCTCAGCCTTGGCAAGACTGTCGAGATTGGCCTCTATCGTATCGGCAATTTTTAACAGCGTATTGGCGCGATCGGCAGCAGCGGTTTGTCCCCAGGCCGTCTTTGCAGCATGAGCGGCGTCCAAAGCCCGCTCCACATCATCGCCATCAGACCGCGCGATTTCGCAAATGACCTCGCCGGTAATCGGCGTGATATTGTCAAAATAGCGACCATTCACCGGGGGGACAAAAGCGCCGCCGATATAATTGTCGTACCGCTCTTTAAACGGTGACGTTGTGTCTATGGATGGTTGGTGCAGTGTATCGGCCATGTGTGTTTCCTCCTATCGGCGTTCTCCATCAGCCGGAGAACACTCAAGCAAACACTACATTCAATCACAAGCTGTCAGGATAGGGAAAATACCTATGTCTTCGACGCATTCGCGCCCTACGCTACTGGGTTGGTCGCATGTCCGCTTCTGACGCGGAATCGGCTTTGCCGTGTTAGCCTTTCAACGCCCCACGCACCGCATCCAAGGCCGCTTCCGCATTTGCGCCGTCCGGACCGCCAGCTTGGGCCATGTCCGGGCGCCCGCCGCCGCCTTTGCCGCCCACCTCTGCAGAGGCCACGCGCACCAGCTCCACCGCCGAATAGGTGTCGACCAAGTCTTCTGTGACCCCGACCGCCACCGCCGCCTTTCCATCATTCACGCCGACAAAGACCGCGATACCGGACTTCATTTGCGCTTTGGCCTCGTCGATCAGGGCCCGCAAATCCTTGCCGCCAACCCCTTGCGCCACGCGCGCGATCACGTTGACACCATTGATTTGCTCGGGTCCAGACGGGTTCCCGCTTTCCCCAGCCATGGCAAGCGCGCGCTTCGCTTCAGCTAAGTCGCGTTCCAACGTCTTACGTTCTTCAGTGAGGCCTGCGACTTTTTTAGCCACGTCTTTCAATGGCACTTTTAAGTGTTCTGACAGGTCGACCGAAACTTGGGCCCGGCTGCGTAGGAAGGCAATTGCTTCGGCGCCCGTCGCCACTTCGATCCGGCGCACACCCGCCGAAACGCCGCTTTCGGACAGGATCACGAAGGTTCCAATATCGCCGGTCCGCTTCACATGCGTCCCACCGCAGAGCTCGACAGAGTAAATCTGATCGGGGTCTTTGACGTCGACCCCCATGCTGAGCACGCGCACTTCGTCGCCATATTTCTCCCCAAACAGCGCCAGGGCGCCGGCGGCAATGGCTTTTTCCGGCGAGGTTACCGAGACGGTCACCGGATCATTTTGCCGAATGACGGCATTCACCTGATCCTCGATCGCCTCAATTTCAGCCGGCGTCAGCGGAGCGCCGTGCGAGAAGTCGAAGCGCATGCGATCTTCCTCGACCAGTGACCCTTTTTGCGTCACATGTTTGCCGAGCAAATTGCGCAGCGCTGCATGCATCAGGTGCGTGGCTGAATGGTTCGCCATAATCCGCGTCCGGCGATCGGCATTGACGCTCGCCGAAACAGGCTCGCCCGGGCTCAGCGCACCCTCAACCAGTTCGCCAATATGGACGTGCACATCGCCGGCGCGTTTCTGCACATCGCGCACAATGAAGCGCGCGGATTGCGTCTCAATGACGCCATGGTCCCCGGCTTGACCGCCGCTTTCGCCATAAAATGGCGTGCGATCTAGAACCAATTCGGCTTGTGCCCCCGCACTTAAATGATCGATTTCCGCACCGTCTTGGACGATGGCACGGACAGAGGCTTTTGCCGCAAGCGCGGTATAGCCGAGAAAGTCCGTCGCCCCAACAGCATCGCGAATGCGGAACCAGATCTCGCCCGATCCAGCATCGCCGGAGCTAAACCCGGTCGCTTTGGAGCCCTCTTTCTGGCGCGCCATAGCCGCATCAAACCCGGCTTCATCCACACTCATATGGCGCCCGCGCAGAATGTCTTGTGTCAAATCGAGCGGGAAGCCGAATGTGTCATAGAGCTTAAACGCCGTCTCACCCGGCAGTGTATCGCCTTCGGCAAGATCGCTGCTTGCCTCCTCCAAAAGCGCCAGGCCCCGCCCCAATGTGCGCTGAAATCGGCTTTCCTCTTGCTCCAGCGCGCTTTCAATCGCCGCCTGGGCGCGCCCCAGCTCTGGGAACGCAGCGCCCATTTCTGTGATCAGAGCCGGCACCAATTTGTGCATGCCAGGCTCGCGCGCGCCGAGCATGTGCGCATGCCGCATGGCGCGCCGCATGATCCGCCGCAAAACATAGCCGCGGCCCTCATTTGACGGAGTGACACCATCTGCGACCAAAAAGGCGGAGGTGCGCAGATGGTCTGCGATGACGCGGAACGACCCGAGCTCGTCACCCTCGGCTTTATGCTTGTAAAGCTCGGCCTCAGCCGCGATCAGGCGCTGGAAGAGATCGATTTCATAATTGTTGTGAACGCCTTGCAGCACCGCCGCCATACGTTCCAGGCCCATACCGGTATCGATGGATGGCTTTGGCAAAGCGACGCGTTTGCCGCCAGCCTGCTGTTCGAACTGCATAAACACCAGGTTCCAGATTTCTATAAACCGATCGCCGTCTTCTTCCGGCGTTCCCGGCGGGCCGCCCCAGATATCTGGACCGTGATCATAGAAAATCTCGGAGCACGGGCCGCAGGGACCGGTATCGCCCATCGACCAGAAATTATCTGACGTCGCGATGCGGATGATGCGCGCGTCTGGCAGGCCAGCCACTTTTTTCCAAATAGATGCGGCGTCTTCATCTTCGGCATAGACGGTGACAAGGAGCTTATCAGCGGGAAGGCCGAGCTCTTTGGTGACCAATTCCCAGCCGAAAGCGATCGCATCATCCTTAAAATAGTCGCCAAACGAAAAATTGCCGAGCATCTCGAAAAACGTGTGATGGCGGGCGGTGTAGCCGACATTGTCGAGATCATTATGCTTGCCGCCTGCACGAACACATTTTTGCGAACTCGCCGCGCGCGGGGCAAACGGCGTTTCGGCACCGGTAAAGATGTTTTTGAAGGGCACCATGCCGGCATTGACGAATAGCAAAGTCGGATCATTCTCAGGCACCAAAGGCGCCGACGCCTGGCGTGTGTGCCCCTTGCCCTCGAAATAGGCCAGAAAGGCTTCGCGCAGATCGTTGACACTCGTCATGGAACTTCCTCTTGCCCGCTCTTTCACTGAGCGCTCTTCTGCACGTGGATATATGTCCATAAAAGCAACGCGCCAAGCGTTTCCGGCGACGCGTTACAGATGTCGGTGATAAACGGTGACCTTAGCCGGCTTCCGCCTCATCGGCTGGCCCACCGCCTTCATTCAGCATAACATCAGATAATAGACCCGAACGCTTGCGGATCTCCAGTTCAATCGCGTCGCAAATGTCTGGATTCTCTTTCAAGAATTGCCGAGTCTTTTCACGGCCCTGGCCGATCCGTTCCGGTCCGTAAGAGTACCAGGAGCCGGATTTTTCGATCACTTCGCATTTCACGCCAAGATCAATAATCTCGCCGGTCTTGGAAATGCCTTCGCCATAAATGATGTCGAACTCAACCTGCCGGAAGGGCGGCGCAACTTTGTTTTTGACCACTTTGACCCGGGTTTGGTTGCCAATCACCTCGTCGCGGTCCTTCAGCGCGCCGATGCGGCGAATGTCCAAGCGAACAGAGGAGTAGAATTTCAGCGCATTACCGCCCGTCGTGGTCTCTGGGCTGCCAAACATGACCCCAATCTTCATCCGAATTTGGTTGATGAAAATCACCATACAATTCGATTTTGAGATCGAGCCCGTGAGTTTGCGCAAGGCCTGGCTCATCAAACGCGCCTGTAAGCCGGGCAAACTGTCGCCCATTTCGCCTTCAATCTCCGCCCGCGGGGTAAGCGCTGCCACTGAGTCAATGACCAAAACATCAATCGCGCCAGACCGCACCAATGTGTCGGCAATCTCTAAAGCTTGCTCGCCTGTATCGGGCTGCGACACCAAAAGATCATCCAGATCCACACCAAGCTTGCCCGCATAAACCGGATCCAGCGCATGTTCAGCATCAACAAAGGCGCAGACACCGCCATTCTTTTGTGCTTCGGCGACAATGTGCAGCGACAAAGTCGTCTTACCGGAACTTTCCGGCCCATAAATTTCAATCACCCGGCCTTTCGGCAGGCCGCCAATGCCAAGCGCGATGTCCAAACCCAATGAGCCCGTTGGAATGGACTCAATATCCATCGCTTTTTGTTCGCCAAGGCGCATCACTGAGCCTTTGCCAAAGGCACGGTCAATATTGGCAAGTGCCGTTTCGAGAGCTTTCTGCTTATCCACGCCAGAATCCTTATCCACGAGTTGCAGGTTGGGTTTGGACATGAGTCGTTCCTTTTCGTCTATATCATACTCGGCAGAGAAAAGGCCCCGAGCCAGCTGCCATATCCATATGTACCACATTTGTTCACGAGAACAAAGCAAAAACTTCGATACGATTTCAGGTCTTTCTTTTGCCGCCATCCTCAGGCATATTGCGCCACATGTTGAAGAAGACGGACCGTCAGCCTGGCGAGGCCAAGATTCGCTATCTTGATGCAGACTTAGAGCTGCTCAGTCCTGGGGATTATGTGATCTGCGCAGTGACAGGACGCAAAATTCCGCTCGCGGCGCTGCGCTATTGGAGCGTTGACCGCCAAGAGGCATATATCGATGCTGCGGCGGCTGCCAGCCGAATGGTGGAGCGCGCGTAAGTGTTTCTGCGGGACGCGTTGGTGATCGGCCTGATTTGGTTCGGCTGGCCTCTGCCTGTCGACGCAAATGAGGCTGAAATCGCCTGCACAGGTCAGGCCGAGCAAGGCGGGCTGTTATTTTGCACTGCCCCACCGGGCGCGACGCTTGTGGTCTCCGGCGCGCGGGGCGAGGCCATGCGTGAGGTGCTGGTGCCCGAGGATGGTGTTGCAACGATTGGCCTGCGCCGCCAAGAAGCGCTTGAGCTACTGATCACTGATAAAGCGGGGTGGGCCGCGCCAGTGACGCTCACTCTGGCGGAACGCAATGATCCGTTTCGAACGATTACCGGTTTTGATTGCGACAAAGTCGATGCCCGAACCGAAGCGCAAAAAGCGCATGCCGGGCGCAGCTGGGTCAAAAAGCAAGCCGCCTTCAAAACCTTCCATCGCGGACGCGGCGCGCGCGATGGCTTTATCCGTCCGGCGATTGGTCCGTCATCGTCACCGTTCGGTCCGGCCCGCAAATATATCGGCGTCGGCGCAGATGGCGAACCCTGTGAAAGCATGTCAGTCCATCGCGGCTATGATATCGCGATCCCTGTCGGGACCGAGATTTTTGCACCTGCCGCTGGCATCGTCACCTTGGCAGATCCCGACCTCTATTATGAGGGCGGCACAGTGTTTCTCGACCATGGGGATGGCCTGGTTTCCGTGTTTCTTCACATGTCCGAAATCGATGTCGCAGCGGGCGATGTTCTGGCCGTCCGCGAGCGGCTTGGCGCCAGCGGCAATACCGGCCGGACGACCGGACCGCATCTCCATTGGGCGGTGAAATGGCGCAATCCGAACTCTGACGAGCGCGGGCTGGACTTTTACATTGATCCGGCCTTGCTGCTAGACTTGAAGGCGCCCGATTGAGGTGAACGTCGCCTCGCTGCGAAGACGGTCGTTTTCGGTATCGAAGGGGATTTCTAGACCTATTCGCCGTTCATCCTGGGCTTGACCCGGGATCTGGTGCGCCGCGGTCTTAAGCCTTCGATGGAGATCCAGGGTCGAGCCCGGGATCAGCGAAAGCCGTTTGCTTCGAAGCCATGAGAATTACAATTGGCTCAACAGCGCCTCAACGAAGGTTCTAAAATTCGTTTGCCCAAAAATAACGTCCCTCATGGCGCTTTCAGTGCGGATTTGCTTGCCCAAAAATCTATTCGAACGCGATCGTTGCGCGCACACCGAACGTTCGCGGTTCGGGCAAGTAAGCGACGATCGCGCGACCCGGCGCAAAGCCTTCCGGATTCCCTGGATCGACTTGGCGCTGTGCGGACTGGATTGCGTCTTCATCGGAAAGGTTGCGGACAAAGGCCATGAGCGTCACTCGATCGACCTCTATTCCCGCGGTGACATCGAGAATGGTATAGGCTGGGGTCCAGGATAGGTTGGCCTCATCCACAAAGCGCTTTGAGCGATATCGCCCCGCAGCTTCCACAAACCAGCGATCGCCGCGCGGGCCAAAATTGCGGCTATAGAAGGCCGTCAGATTGAGCGCGTGCTCTGGGCTTTTGGGCACCGCATTGCCGCTAAAGTCGGCGCAAATATTTCCAGCCTCGGCGCGAAACTGCGGCGAGGAGGTTTGCCCCTCCGCCACGCCACACGCGGCAAAGTCGGCCGTCGCTGCGCCAGGCGGCGGTCCTTGCACATAGGTTTCAAAGGTCGCATCGGTATAGGCATAGCCAAGCGTGAGGCGGAGGTCGTTTTCGAACCACCAGTCAGCATCCAGTTCGAATCCTTTGGTTTCAACCGCAGCCGCGTTCAAAATGCCAGGCACCGCAAGCACTGACCCGCCTGATCCCACCTGGTTGCGCTGAACGCCAATTTGCTGGTCGGTATAATCATTGAAATAAACGTCCGCATTGACGATGAGACGGCGATCAAACCACGCGCTTTTGACGCCAAACTCGTAAGCGGTCACGAATTCGGGCAGGTAGCCCTGACCGTCAAATTCGTTGATTTCATTGACGTTAAAACCGCCGGGTTTGTAGCCGCGGGCGATGCTGCCATAGACCAAGGCGTCATCGGTGGCCTGCCAATCCAGCGTAACACGTGGGGTGAATTCGGAAAAAGAGACCGTCTCTTGTTGTGGGCAAGCCACGACCGTACCCGGCGGTGGGACATTCGGTCCGGGAACACCCATAAACGTCGCCCCTTGCGGCAAACTGGGAAGGCAGACAGGGGTAAGCCTGGATAAGGACGTATCCTGCAACCGCCAGCCAGGCAGCGTATACGTGATCTCGTCTTCATTCTGTCTTGCTTCTAGTCCAAGGCGAACGGTGTCGCTGACATTCCAGCGGACCCGGCCAAACAGGGCCTGATACTCGGTATCGCGGGTGTAGAAGGCCGGAAACGCATTCACCTCAGCCATATTTGCGAGGAAGAAAGGCGGTCCCGCGAGCGGCGAAGCGGGATTACGCAACCAGAACTTACTGTCATTGAGCAGAGTCGAGTCTTCATTAAACACTTGCGCGCCAAACAACACGTCTACGCCATCAAATTCATGCAGCCAGATCACCGTATGGTCGGTGTGCTCGTTTTCGTAATGGAGCTGCTGTAACGCCGATAACGAGAATACAAAGCCAGGCGGCCCGGGGAAATCTGTGAAATCGCCATCAGTCTCGATGAAACTTTCATTCTGATGATACCCGAATAAGTAACGAAACTCACCAAAATCGGTGTCCCATCTGGCATCGATCGAGCCCACCGTCTGATCGACGTCCATTCCCAGTGGCGGATTTCCGGTCAGCGGGTTCAGCCCCATTTGCACATCATCAATGCTGGCCTCGACGGGTCCGGTATATGTACCGCGGGTACAGGCCGTTACCAGCGGTGGCGGCGCCCCGGTTAGGCTCTCCGGGCATGGGGATGGCGGGGTTCCAGGAGGGCCCGCCGTAAAGGTTCCGCCCGGCACAGGCACACGCTCATTGGAAAACAGAAACGCCGTGGGCAAGTCTGATTGGTCGGTTTCGGACACTTGAACCCGGGCGGTCACATCAAGCCCCTTCAAGGGGGTGGCGCGCAGCGCCAAGGCACCGCCCGAGAAGTCTTCCGCTCCGAGGTCATCGCCATTGGCCGGATGCTCATAACGACCATCTGTCGAACGGCTGGCGAGATTAAGTCGAACCGCAAGCTTCTCTTCAATCAGCGGGCCGGTGAGGGAGCCAAAGGCTTCAAGCGTATTGCCCTCGGCGACTTCAACAGTCCCCGATGCGGCATAATCGAATTCCGGTTTTTTCGAGATGTAGTTGATCGCCCCAGCAAACGCGTTGCGACCATAGAGCGTTGATTGCGGGCCTTTCACCACTTCGATGCGCTCCAAATCAAACAGGCTCGTCACAATGCCAGCCGTTCCACCTGCGATTGCGAGGTTCTCTCCAGATAAATCGATACCATCCAGCATCACCGCGACGCTCGGCCGGCCACGCTCGGCTTGCATGCCGCGCACACCGGGGCGCGTATCATTCGGAAATCCACCAATGTCATAAGTGAGCCCCGCGGTCAGCCGCGCAACATCTTCGGTGTTCTGCACATTGGCGCGCGCGATTTCGGCAGCATTGATCACTTGAATGGTCAACGGCACGTCTTGTAAGTTTTCCGTCACACGGCGGGCTGTGACGAGAACAGGGTCTAAAACGACGACATTATCGACCGTGTCTGACGCGGTTTGCGCAATGGCTTGGGAGGGCAGAATCAACCCGGCGCAGATGGCCAAAATTGAGCTGGAAAGCATAGACGTGAAGAACGATTTTCGCGGGATTATCCTATCAGACTGGACATCAATGGGTCCGTCTAAACAGTGTCCGAAGACATTTTGATCTTGCGCCACTGGCCCCCTCCGTATCGACCTTTTGGTGAAACATGACCCAAACCAGCGCTTTGGGTTAATCCGTTAAAACACCTATAAATCATACTTCTAGGCGTGAGTCTGCTTCAAGATAAGAGCGGCTGATCTTCGACCGGTGCGGGCATTTCGTCCGCGACTTGTCGGAGCGCGATCTCGGCCTCCCGTAGTGCTTTGTGCAAGTCTGATAAGGACTGTGCATTCTGAACACCAAGTCGATGTTTAGAATCGGCAATCCACCACAATACGTCTGCAAAGTAGCGCATATCTTCTGCTTGGAATCCACTTGTCACGATCCATCTCCAAGTTGGCCATTGGCCGTCTAGGCTACGTGTCCGGTGGGGATTCTCAATAAGCGTTTATCCTGAAATCCATTCCGGACCACAACGCCCTGCTGGCGCGGCGCGTAACCGAACCGGGTCACACGCTCAAAACGTCTGCTCCCGACCCCAAGCAAACCTAAGGCAGGAGCAGAGTCGCGCCGAGAGTTTGACCACTTTCGAGCGCGGTGTGCGCTCCAGCGACATCGCTAAGCGGGAAGGTTTGTCCAATATGCGCTTTGAGGGTGCCCGCGCGCAAGGCGCCGAACAAGGCGGCCGCTCCGCGGCGCAGGTCCGCGGGATCGGCGATAAAGTGGAACAAGCCCGGTCGGGTCAAAACCAAAGAGCCCTTCGCACCGAGCGCGCCAGGCGCAACGGGCTGTGCCGCGCCGGAGGCATTGCCATAACTCACCCACCAACCCCGAGGTTTGAGACTGTCCATAGACGCTTGGGCAGAGGTCTTGCCGACACTGTCATAGGACACGTCAACGCCAACGCCGCCGGTCAGGGCGCGTACCTCTGCGGCAACATCACCAGAAGACATGACGACATTTTGCGCGCCAAGCTCACGGGCCCGCGCGGCTTTCGCATCGCTCGAGGTAACGGCAATCACATTGACACCAAGCGAGGTTGCCCATGGCACCAGAAGCGAGCCGACGCCGCCGACCGGCGCCCAGACCAATGCCGTTTCGCCAGGCGATGCGCGCCGGACCTCAAACAAGAGCATCCATGCGGTTAATCCTTTCAGCAAAACGGCGGCAGCGTCCGTTTCGCTCACCCCATCGGGCAATTTGACCATGCTCGCGGCGGCCCCTGTATAGTGCGTCGCGTAGGTGCCTGCGCCAAGATAAGCGACACGATCACCGACTTGCAGCGTGGTGACCCCTTCGCCCACAGACTCAACCACGCCGGCGCCCTCTGAGCCCGGCACAAAAGGCAGTTTGACCGGATAGAGCCCGGTCCGGTGATACATATCGATAAAGTTGAGACCAGCAGCGCTCTGGCGGACCAGGGCTTCGCCTGGACCGGGCGCCCGCGGCGCGCGGGCGATTTTGTTGAGGACATCAACCCCACCCGTCTCGGTCATTTCAATCACATAAGGTTCTGTCATAGCGCATCCTCTTAGAATCATAGTTCTCTCGACCCATGACTGTCATAGACCTGATCTGCGGCGTAGACGAGGCCGGGCGTGGCCCCTGGGCCGGTCCAGTAACCGCCGCCGCTGTGATCCTCGATCCAGCACAGCCGATTTCCGGCCTCACAGACTCAAAGAAAATCAGTGAAAAGAAGCGTTTTGCCCTAGAACCCGAGATCAAAATGAAGGCGGCCTATTGGTGCGTGGCGCATGCCGATACCGATGAGATCGATCAGCTCAACATTCGTGAGGCGACTTTCCTAGCGATGCAGCGCGCTATTGCAGGTTTGGAGATCCAACCCGCAGAAATTTTAGTCGATGGCAACGCATTGCCCCGCGCTTTACCGGCGCCCGCCAGAGCGATCATCAAAGGCGATCTGAAAGAGCCTGCTATATCCGCCGCCTCGATCCTGGCCAAAACAGCCCGCGATCGACGCATGGCCGCGTATTGCGCCGACTTTCCGGGCTATGGATTTGCGGCCCATAAGGGCTACGGCACGGCGGCGCATGCAGCGGCGCTGCGCCAGCTCGGACCCTGTGCGATCCATCGCACCAGCTTCGCGCCGGTGCGCGCCGTTATGGTTAGCGAAACCTTAACCAATTGAGCGCTTTTCTTAACCTTTACGGTTGGAGTCTGCGATGATCCCCTATGGTTGGCATGTTTGGCGTGGCGAGAGCAGCCAGCGATATCGCTTCAAAATCACCAAAACCATAGATGCGCTGCCGGATGCGGGCGGCATTTATGTCATGGTCCGGCGAACCGCCTTTTTCTTCTTAAAGCCGATTTATATCGGCAAAGCATCGAACCTTCAGGGGCGATTGGATGGCCATGAACGCTGGGAGGAGGCCCGCAAGAAAGGCGCCTCAGAGCGTCACTATCTCTGCATTCGCTCAGAGGGGAAACGTCAAAAGATCGAAGAAGATCTGATTCGGAAATATAGGCCGAAACTCAATGATATGCTCAAACCTCGCGATTCCGAGGATGCGCCCAATCATGCCAGCCTACGCAGCGGGTGGATGAGCGCAAAACAGTATTATGGCCTGAATGACCGCCAAGGATCATCGGATAACGTCAAATCGGTCAAAGGTGAAAAGAAATCCGCAAAGCGGAAAATGAGCGCCCGCGACTATTATGCAGGAACGGACAAAGCCGCCTAGTTTGGCCATTTACGGGCCTGCACGCACGCCGCTCGGGCACAAACAGAGGCCCGGGCTTGAGCGAAGCCCATCCTTCATGGCATAGGCGACGCGATGCCTGATACCGCTTCTTTCTCCGTTGCGCCGCCCATCTTCGCCGATGTTCCCAAGAGCGTGAGCTTCAAGAAGCTGCGCAAACGGCTGGTCCGCAATGCCTTGAATGTGATTGATCAATATGGGCTGGTCGATCGTTCGGCGCCGAAAAAACCGAAATGGCTCGTCTGTTTGTCAGGCGGTAAAGACAGCTATGGATTGCTCGCCGTTTTGCTCGATTTGCAGTGGCAAGGCGCCCTGCCGGTCGACTTGCTGGCCTGCAACCTTGACCAAGGACAGCCAGGCTTCCCGAAACACATATTGCCGAATTGGCTGGACGCGGTTGGTGTCCCATATCGGATTGAGACCGAAGACACCTATTCCATTGTGACCGAGAAAGTGCCGGAAAACCGGACCTATTGCGCCCTGTGCTCAAGGCTACGACGTGGCATTTTGTATCGAATAGCACGCGAAGAACAGTGCGACGCGATCGTTCTCGGCCATCACCGCGACGACGCGCTTGAAACCTTTATGATGAATCTTGTTCATGGCGGACGCTTGGCCGCCATGCCGCCAAAATTGTTGAATGATGAAGGTGACGTCCAGGTGCTGCGACCGCTGATCACAAGCGCCGAAACCGATCTCGCAAAATTCGCCGAGGCAATGAAATTTCCGATTATTCCCTGCACTCTGTGTGGCTCTCAAGACGGTTTGCAGCGAGTCGCGATGAAACGCTTATTGGACGAATGGGAGAGCCGCAAACCAGGCGTTCGGCAAGTTATGGCGCGTGCCTTGGCCACGGTTCGACCCAGCCACTTGCATGATCCGCGTGTGTTTGACTTTCAAAACCTAAATCCAGGCGGTACCGGTACGCCCGACGATGGTGTGCCGTTTTAACCGGCGGAGACCAGAAAAAAGGGCCTGGCGTTCGCTCGGCCAGGCCCTAAAAGGCTGGTCTCGTCTGGGGGAGGAAACGCCCAATCGGAGGATTGATTGGGTTGTGTCCGAGACCTTAACACTCGCCCTATATGGGTTCCTCAGTTGCAATTGCAACATGCAAGCCGACAAGAAAAGCATGCAAATCTGCATACCATGATGGAAGGTCAGCCTTATTCTCGCAGAGCCGACGACCGAAACCGTTCAACTTCACCGGTCAAAAAGTCTCGGAAGGCCGAAATCCGTTTCGATCGTTTCAAATCGCTCGGATAGATAAAATAAAGGTCGAAGCTGGGGCCGGTATAGTCTTCTAAGACGCGGACCAAGCGTGGCACGGCACTGACCATATAATCGGGCAAATCGGCAATGCCCAGTCCAGCCTCGACGGCGCGCAGCATAGCGGCGACATTGTTCACCGTAATCGCGGCTTTGCGGGGGCCTGAATCATCGCGTCCGACCCGTTCGGCAAAGCTCATCGCGGTAATCGGGCTGTCGGCGAGCCCGTAGGCAATGATTCGATGGTTGTCC
Source organism: Pseudomonadota bacterium (assembly GCA_038531165.1). Lineage (GTDB taxonomy): Bacteria > Pseudomonadota > Alphaproteobacteria > Caulobacterales > Hyphomonadaceae > Henriciella. The sequence goes on along the minus strand of JBCBBZ010000002.1, from coordinate 574,553 downwards.
AAGTCTTGCGGGGTTTTTGGCATCCCATACGCTTGGATGTATTCCGGGGACGCGTATAAATTGGTCCGCACGGTCGCCAATTTGCGTTGGATCAAGTCCGCTTTGTCCGCCGCCCAAAGCCGAATGGCGCATTCAGCCTCAAGCCGCAAAAGATCATAGTGCTCACCATCATCAAGGCGCAAATCAATCCGCATGCCCGGATTCTGATCAACAAAGCCCCCAAGCCGCGGCACCAACCATGTCGAGCCAAACGCCACCGGTGCAGTGACGATCAAATCGCCTTGCGCCACATCCTGCTGATCGCGCAGCGCCGCACCCGCGCCCTGCGCTGCGGTCGCCATTTCATTGGTTGATCGGTGCAATGTGTGCCCGGCATCGGTCAGAACGAGTCCGCGCGCATGACGCTGGAACAGAGACACGCCCAGCTGCTCCTCCAGCGCCGCGATCTGGCGCGAGACCGCCGACTGAGAAATGCCGAGGCGTTCACCCGCTGCGGTGAGACTGCCCGCTTCTGCGGCGGCGTGGAATGACTTCAATTTGTCCCAATCCATAACCGCGAGTCCTTCCATAGGAGGTGTATTCGATGCAAGTGCTGTTTGATTGCGACAGCTCGAAAACTGATCGTTTGCCCAACAATATTACTGACTCAGCCAGACAATACGCGCCATCCACGCGACCTCGTGCCGGTCCAACACCCAAGTACCGTGCTGAAGGCTCAATGATTTCAGATGGATAGAGGAGTTCAAGTCTGCTTCCAGCAGACCGATTAAAACGTCGCCATGATGCGATCTGACCACAACGCGATTGCCCGCCTGCGCGGGTATATGCGGTGAGACGACCAATTGGTCACCACGCCGATAGGTTGGCTCCAAGGATGTATCGTGAACTTCTAAAACATAGAGGTGATCGCGCTTGAAACTGACCGGGAACGATCCGTTCTGCCATGCCTTACCGACGGGCCTGCCATTCTGATCAAAGACTTGCGGCGCATGCAGGTCTTTGGTCGACAGGCGGGGCAAAACGCAGGCCGGTTCGCCGGAAATCAGGGCTGCAAAAGCGGTAAACTCTTCCCCTACGGCGGCCAGGGCCAAAGAAATGCTCTCCGTTGACGGCCAACGCGGGCGACCATCTTTAGACGTCCGTTTCGATTTGTTAAAAGCCGTCGCATCGAGCCCAGCTAATTTTGCCAGACCAGATGCGCTTAAACCGTGTTTTTGCGCTAACAAATCTACGCCCCGCCAAACGTCCCCATGTTGCATCATAGATCAGGCTCAAGGTTGCTGAAACGGCATCTTAATGATTAACATAGGAATAATATCTTATCAACCGAGGATCGTTTCGCTTGCATTCTCCCCCAAAATGAGGTGACACCGCGGCCATGGTGATGCTTCCAAGAACCCGCATTTACAAGATCTTAAGCCAGTATGATTGGTCCATCTCGGAGCCACTCGGCATTTCAAAAACGCCGTTGGATGACATGGATGGGTATGTCCATCTCTCAACCCGCGAGCAAGTCGCCGAGACTCTGCGGTTGCATTATGCGGGCGAGGAAAATGTGCGTCTTTTGGAATATATCGTCGAAGAGATGAGCGGCCCCATCCGTTGGGAAGAAAGTCGCGGCGGTCAGTTTTTTCCGCATCTTTATGCCCATCTCCGCCTCGCGGATGCGAAACGGTCTTGGATCTTAGTGTCCGGAGCTGACGGCGTTCCGGTGCTGCCCGCGAATATCGACGCATGACGCTATCCGATCTCGCACTGCCACTCCTCAAAAAACTTCCTGCCGAAGCCGCTCACACGGCGACGATACGAGGCCTCAAGCTTGGCTTAGGCCTGCCAAACATCGATCCGGCCAGCTGGCAAACCGAGGTCCGCCTGCCGCATGCCGGATTGTCCTTAGACAATCCAATCGGATTGGCGGCGGGGTTTGATAAGAATGCCGATGTTTACCGCTCAATGGCGCGATTTGGCTTCGGGTTTTTGGAATGCGGGACGGTGACCCCGCGTCCCCAACCTGGAAATCCAAAACCGCGCGTGTTTCGGCTGCACGAGGATCGCGGCGTGATCAACCGATTGGGGTTCAACAATAATGGCCTGGGCTATTTCGTGCGCCGGTTGCGCCAGGCGCCGACAGACTTCGTGTGTCCGATCGGCGCAAATGTCGGGGCCAATAAATCGAGTGACGACTTCATTGCGGATTATGAGGCTGGCATCGCTGCGGTCTATCCGCACTGCCAATATGTCACGATCAATATTTCGAGCCCAAACACGCCGGGTCTGCGTGGATTGCAAAGCAAAACAGCGCTGGAAGAGCTGTTAGGGCGGTGCGGCGCAATTGCTGAAATCCAGCGCTCGACTTTGGGCAAAAAGCCGATCTTTCTGAAGCTTGCACCAGACCTGATGCCGAACGATCAGATCGATATTATCGCGGCGCTGAGAAGCACAGGCATGTGGCTCTCGGGGTTGATCATCTCGAACACAACCGCCGAACGCCCTGGTCATTTGCGCGCCCCCGCGGCGCGGGAAGCTGGAGGGCTTTCCGGCGCGCCCTTAATGGCGAAATCGACCGCGATTTTAAAAGACTTTGCCTCAGACCTGTTCGGCGAGTTTGACCTGATTGGCTGCGGCGGCGTGGCGTCTGGGGCCGATGCTTATGCGAAAATCCGAGCCGGCGCGCACGCGGTACAGCTTTACTCGGCTCTGATTTTTCACGGCGCTGGCCTGGTCGCAAAAATCAATACAGAGCTCGCGGCACTGCTGGCAGCCGATGGGTTTAACTCTGTGGAAGAGGCGGTCGGCGCAGATCTTCCGTCGCGCGGATAAGGCCCGGCAAAAACCACCCATGGGCGAGGACACGCACCAAGAACATACCTAAAAATGCCAGCCAGACGCCGGTATTGCCGAGCCAATCGCGCAAAACGAGATCCAGCGGAAGATAAATAAGAGCCACGATGGTGGCAGCGATCCGCAGCGCCTGCCCGCGGGTGGCGCCGATCAAAAAACCGTCAAATTGATAGGCCAAAACGCCGATGATCGGGATGAGCGCACAATAGGGCAAAAACGCGAGGGCGACAGCTTGCGCATCCGGATCGCTGATAAAGCGGGCAATCACCCATCCCCCGCCACTCCAATAGATCAGACTGATCAAAACCGCGAACCCTATTGCCAACTCGGTTGTGATCCGCATCGCGCGAACAAGCTTGTCTCGATCGCGCGCACCATAGGCTTCCCCCACTTCCTTTTCCGCGACAAAAGCAAAGCCGTCTAAAACGAAGGCGGCGACGGTGACGAATTGCAGCAAGACTTCATTCCCAGCGACGTATTCTGTGCCCAATTGTGCCCCCGACCGGACAAACCAGGCAAAACAGAACAGCATCGCGAGCGTGCGGATCAAAATGTCACGATTGGCGTTAAACAGAGCACTCAGGGCCGCGCGATCGAACACATTGCGTTCGGGTTTCAAACTGCGGCCGATTATGGCCAATCCGAACGCCAGCGCGACCCATTCGGCAATGGCCGTCCCCGCACCGATCCCGGCAGGTCCCCAACCGAGCCCGGCGACAAACCATATGTCCAGGACGATATTAACGCCATTCATCACGATTTGCATCGCGAGCAAGGCGCCGGTGCGTCCGGTTCCCAGCAACCATCCGGTAATCGCATATTGCGTCAGCAAAGCCGGCGCGCCCCAGACCCGGGCGGAAAAATATCCACCGGCTAAATCGACAACATCCGGCTCGGCACCAAACGGGGCGAACACCACTGCACCTAGGAGTGGTGAGCTTAGAAAAATCGCGCCGCCAAAAGCACCCCCAATCAGCAAGCCGCGTTGCAGTGTGGCCCGCGCCTCAGCCGCATCGTCACGCCCCAAAGCCTGCGCCACCAGCCCCGTCGTCGACATCCGCAAAAAGCCGAAGCCCCAATAAATGAAGCTAAATGCGACGCTCGCGACTGCGACGGCGGCCAAGTCGGCTTTGTCGCCATACAGCCCCATGACGGCCGTATCGACCACACCGGTCGCGGCGATTGCCGCCTGAGCAAGCATCACCGGGACTGCCAATTGCAGCACACGATATCGAGAGAGCGTCGCTTCTGTCATCGCTGCCGCTTAGCCCGAAGCGTCTGGCCTGTCAGCTAGAATGCATATCAGGCCGCATCTTGCACAATCCGCGCGATGTCCTCGCCATAGCGACCGGCCTTCTTCTCGCCGACACCCGTGATTTGCAGCAGCTCTACCACATCTGTCGGGCGCTCCGTCGCTATTGTTGCGAGCGTCTTATCATGGAATATCACGTAAGGCGGAACGCCTTTGGCTTTGGCGGTTTCAACCCGCCATTGACGTAACAGATCGAACAATTGGCGGTCGCGTTGCGACAGGTCTGTAAACGCAGTGCGCGCTGATGCATGGCGTGTCCGGCGGGTTTTGCGCACGCTCGGATCGGCCTTAAGCAAAACCAAGCGCTCGCCTTTGAAAACAGTTTTGACAGCCTCATGGTCCGGTACAAAAATGAATGGGCGCATGACGTCGCCGCCTTCCGCCAAAAGACCGGTGAATAAAAGCTCATCAAAAACCGCATTCCAGCCCGCTTTCGGCAAATCTGCGCCGACCCCATATGTCGATTGGCGCGAGAGGTCTTCGTCAAAACCATCTTTGGCTTGACCCAGTAAATGGATGATCAGCCGCCCGCGTCCGATTTTTTGGCCGCAGCGCAGCACCGCTGAGAGGGCCATCTGCGCCCACCGGGTGGCATCATAATGGTCGCCTGACTCGGCCCGGCAATTGTCACAGACCCCGCACGGCTCAGCGTGTTTCTCGCCAAAATAGACGCGAACCGCTTGGCGCCGACACGCCTCACCATTCAAGAACGCAAACAGCTGTCGGGTTTTATTGATTTGGACGCGTTTCACCGCTGCCTCGGCATCGCTATCATGGCTCCACATCAGGCTGCGGCGCAGATCGGCCGGACCGAACAGCGCATAGCCTTCGGCCGGTTCGCCATCGCGACCCGCGCGGCCCACCTCTTGCCAATAGGCTTCTATGGTTTTCGGCGGATCGGCGTGGATTACGAAGCGGACATCGGGTTTATCCACGCCCATTCCGAACGCGACCGTTGCGCACATGACCAAGCCATCTTCGAGCAAGAAACGCCGCTGCCGCTCGGCCCGGTCGTCCGGCTCGAGGCCAGCATGATAGGCAAGCGCGGCGATCCCCTGGTGCTCGAGTGCCTCCGCCAGCTGCTCTGTGCCTTTGCGCGTCGCGGCGTAGACGATCCCGCTTTCGCCTTTGTGGGCGCGAATGAGGCTGACCAGGCGATCGGTTTTGTTGCCGGATTTGGGTTCCGCCCCGAGGGTTAGGTTCGGTCGGTCGAAGCTTGCCACATGCAAAGAAGGAGATGTCAGATCGAGCTGCTCTATGATATCGGCACGGGTGCGGGCGTCGGCGGTAGCGGTGACAGCGAGGCGCGGCACACCCGGAAATATGCGCTTCAACCGTCCCAGCGCCCGATAATCTGGGCGAAAATCATGCCCCCACTGACTCACACAGTGCGCTTCATCGACCGCAATCAAAGAGATTTCGAGATTGCTTAGAGTCCGGAGCAAGCTCGAAGAGAGCGCCTCTGGCGAGACGTAAAGCATATCCATGTCACCAGCTCGGGCCGCCCCCAAGGCCGCCAATCGGGCCTCGTAGGCGAGCGAGGAATCCAATCGCTCTGCCCTCACGCCAAGCGCTTTTAATGCATCGACCTGATCCGCCATGAGCGCAATCAAGGGCGACACGATCAAGCCAACGCCGTCGCGCAAAATGGAGGGGATCTGGTAACACAGAGACTTCCCGCCGCCCGTCGGCAGCACAGCGAGCGCATCGCGGCCCGCAAGCACGTCGCCGATCACGTCAGACTGCAACCCGCGAAAGTCTTCATAGCCATAAACGCGTTGCAAGAGCGCCCGCGCGGCATCGAGAGAATGAGGATCGACCGAGTTCATCATCTAGCTGTTCAAGGAATCGCGCCTCAAAACAAGCAACCAGACCGCGGATTTAGAGGCCTATTTGCATCGCCTCGACCAAATAGGTGTGCCGGTGCGCCACCAAGCGGGCGTCCTTGCTGTATCCACCGCCGAGCACACCGACCACGGGGACCGAGGCATCCAAACACGCTTGTACGACCATCGCATCGCGCGCTTTCAAGCCGCCATCACTCACACCAAGCAGGCCTAATCGATCGTCCATGTGAGGATCGACTCCCGCATTGTAGAAGACGAGGTCCGGCTGAGCCTGCGAGAGCGTTTCCGAAACGAGCTTTTGCGCGGCGTTTAAATAACACCGATCGCCAGTGCCTTTGCGCAGACTGATATCGAGGTCGGAGGGCGGTTTCGTCCGCGGCCAATTCTCTTTGCAATGGAGACTGGCGGTAAAGACGCGCGGCTCATCGGCGAAAATCAGTGCCGTGCCGTCGCCATGATGAACATCGAGATCAATCACCGCGATCTTGTGCGCGCGCTCGCAGTCGAGGAGTGAGAGCGCAGCCACCGCAACATCGTTAAAGACGCAAAATCCGGCCCCGCCTTGATAGTCTGCATGATGACTGCCGCCTGCGAGATTGACCGCGCGGCCCGCCTCGAGCGCCCGTTCAGCGGCCCGCGTCGTGCCGCCGACCGACGCGCGTGTTCGCGCCGCAATCGCCGGGGTCATCTCGAAGCCGACCCGGCGGGCTGTCTTGGCATCCAGCGAACTGGTGAGGACGGCATGGACATATTTGGGATCGTGCGCGCGCTCGAGAGCGGCTTGAGACGCGTGGTCGGGGCGCTCAAACTGAAAGCCGCGGGTCGCCAGCAACTCTGCGACCAGAGAGTATTTGCGCATTGGGAAGCGATGATCGTTCGTTACGCTCGCGGCGTCATAATCAGGGTGGTGAATGATTGGCAGCACGCCCGGTGATATGGGCCTAATCGTTTACTGCGCCAGAGCGTGCCAGCAGAAAATGGCCATGCAAAGCCGCCACCGGCTTATCGCGCTCGCTCTGCCAAGCTTCGGCTGTGACCGATGCCATACGACGCCCGAGCTTGATCACTCGCGCGCGACCGTACAGATCCTCGGCGCGGCCTTGGCGCAAATAGTCGACGGTCAGGTTGATGGTACGTGCCGGGCGCTCTGCGTTCGAGACGAGGAACAATTGCGCCATTGCGGTCAATTCCAAGAAGGTTCCAATCGCGCCGCCATGCAGCGCCTTGATGGTAAAATTCCCGATCAGCTTATCCTGGAATGGCAGGACCGTGGTCATATCATCGCCTTTGATGTCGCACCGCATGCCGAGCGTTTCGATAATCGGGACCCGCAAAAGAAAGCCTGCCAATTGATCACCGCGGCTTAGAGTCTGGCTCATTCGGGAACTCCCAGGCTGGCTTTTGGGCGCCGTTTGTTGATCGCAAATGCGCCTTGTGCGGTCGCGATGACTTTGTCCCGGCTATCATGATACGCCCAGGCCCTTGTAAAGGCGACGGATTTCGTAATGTGATAGCATTCAGATTCGCCAATAATGTCGCGGCCGCTATCGGCGGGCCGCATATAGTCAATGCGCAGATCCAATGTCGCGACAAACCGGAATTCCTCGAGAGAGGCGGCGCAAGCCATACCGCAAAGATTGTCGAGCAAGGTCGTGATTGCCCCACCATGAATGACTTTTGCTTCAATATCGCCAATCAAGTGTTCTGCGAAAGGTTGCACGCCCCAGACCCGTCCGCGCTCCACTTTGGTGACTTTAAACCCTGTTTCGCGCGCCCACGGCACGACTTGTGTCATACCGTCCATATTTTGGCGCATCAATTCAATGCGCTTGTCGAGACTGGCAATACTCTCGTCCATGGTTGCTCGTTTTCAAATTGACGTTCACGTCAACGGCTATACCATCTCTTTAAGGGAAGAAAACTGATAACCTCACGGGAGGATTTGAGATGGCATTTGATGCCGCGACCGCCGGAAAAGCATGCATCATCGGCGCCGGATGCAGCGGGTTTACGATGGCCAAGCGCCTCAAAGACTATGGCATCGCGTATGATTGCTTTGAGATGTCCGACAATATTGGCGGCAACTGGTATTATAAAAACCCTAATGGCAAATCGTCTTGCTATCAAAGCTTACACATCGATACGTCGAAATGGCGCCTCGCCTTTGAAGACTTTCCGGTGCCGGAGGATTGGCCGGACTTCCCGCATCACAGCCAGCTTTTGCAATACTTCCATGATTATGTTGACCATTTCGGTCTGCGCGAGAGCATCACCTTTAATACAAGCGTCGATAAAGCGGTTCGGCGCGAGGATGGCGACTGGGAGGTTACGCTCTCAACCGGTGAGACGCGCACCTATCAATGGCTGTTTGTCGGCAATGGCCACCATTGGGATCCGCGCACGCCGGAGAGTTATCCCGGCCAAGACACATTCGCGGGATACCAAATCCACAGCCACCATTATGAAGATCCGTTCGAGCCTTATGATTTTCGCGGCAAGCGGGTTTTAGTGGTCGGCGCCGGCAATTCGGCCATGGATATTTCCTCTGAGCTCGCGCAGCGCCCAATCGCCGAAAAACTGATCATCTCGATGCGTCGTGGGGTTTGGGTTCTGCCCAAATATCTCGGTGGCCAACCGGCGGATAAAGCCGTTTTGCCAAGCTGGATGCCGATGGGTCTCGGGCGCGCGCTGGCCCGCTCAAAGATCAAGAAGGAGATCGGTAATCCTGAAGATTATGGTTTGCCAAAGCCCGATCATGAGCCCTTGGATGCGCATCCCTCCGTCTCGGGTGAATTCCTGACTCGGGTCGGGTGCGGCGATATTACGGCCAAAGGGGCGATTGATCGGTTTGAGCCGAATGCGGTCATTTTCAAAGATGGCAGCCGCGAGGAAATCGATGCCATTGTCTGGGCCACCGGTTACAAAGTCTCCTTCCCGTTCTTTGAGGACCCGGAGCTGACCCCGAAAGACAACCGATTTCCGCTGTTCAAACGCATGGTGAAACCGGGTTATGAGAATTTGTTCTTCCTCGCCCTCGCTCAACCGCTTCCGACTTTGGTGAATTTTGCCGAGCAGCAGTCCAAGCTCGCCGCTGCGGCGATTGCAGGCGATTACGCGTTTCCAAGCCATGCTGAAATGGATCGGATCACCGCGGCGGACGAAAAGGCGCATATGGGCCACTTTTACCAAGCCGCGCGCCACACGATGCAGGTCGATTTCAACACTTATGTAAGGGACCTATATCAAGAGATAGAGAAAGGCCGAAAGCGGGTCCGCGCCTTGGCTTAATTGCGTCATCCGGAGTGTTTTATGCGTGGAGTTTTGCAAGGGCTGCTGATGGCAAGCCTAGTTGCCTGCGCATCATCGCCGCCGCCCGTGATTTATCCGCAAGCCGGGACCCAAACCTCACCCAATACGCAGACGCAGACGCAGGCACGCGCGGTATCGTCTCCGCGGGCGCAGCAAGGCAGCTTCCAGCCCGATTACACGCTCTATGCGTGCACCCGATCCTTCGCCAACCGACCGGATACCGATCCGTCCGGGCGCATTCGATCTTATAGCGCGCTTATCGAGGTCCAAGGCGTTGTTCTCGCCGCATCGCCGGTCAATGGTGCGTGCATGACCTCAGGATTTGGGCCGCGGTTTGGCCGTCTTCATAAAGGCATTGATTTGCAGGCCAAACCCGCCGTTCCTGTCTATTCCACCGCCCCCGGCATCGTGCTGGAAGTGAGCACGCAAACGGGGTTTGGCTATCAAGTCCTGATCGAGCATGGCGGCGGCGTCTATACGCGATATGCGCACCTGGCATCTTTCGCCGACGGCCTAGCGCCCGGCCAAGCCATAGGGTTTGGCCAACCCCTTGGTATGATGGGAAAAACCGGCAATGCCACCGCCCTTCACGTGCATTACGAAGTTCTCACCGGCGATTACAACACACCGCGCAAATCGTGGGGCCTTACAGCACATAACCCCCTCGACTTTCCCGCATGGCGCGGCCTGGACGGGGTGGGCTGATCAATCGAGGGCGATGATCAGCCGAGCGCGCGCGATATGGCTCTGCAAACAAAAAGTTGACGTGCCGTCATCAATCTGAAAACAACGGGATCTTGAAGCGATAGGGAATCTATGACGGTTAGGGTCGACCCAAATCTGCGCATGGGCAAGCGGGCGCGTGCCAAAGAAGCTAATCGTCGAGCGATTTTGGAAGCGGCGCGGGTCGTTTTCGCGCGGATTGGCTATGAAGCGACCAATATCCGCGACATTATTCGCGAAACGAACCTCGCAAGCGGGACATTCTATAATTATTTCAAGTCGAAAGAAGAAGTCTTCGAAGCGATCTCGAATGACAGTGTAAAACGCTTTCGACCTCTGCTTCAAAAAGTTCGGGACGAAGCCCAAGATCTGGAATCTTATCTGTACGCGGCGTTCGGCGCTTACTTTACCTTCTTGGCGGAAGAAAATGACGAGGCGATCCAACTGGGTACCCCCCATATGAGCCTGATCGGCGTGCGGGTCGATACGCCGGAAATGCAAACGGTCTCGGAAGAAATCGCCGCCGACTTGGAAATTGCCTTGGACAAAATCGGTCTCGGGCATCTCGATATTGTCTATATCACCGCCGCGGCGATTGGGATGGCGCGCGAGATGGGAGACCAGATGCTCAAACGTCGCCCGGTTGACCCGGAGGCGACCACGAAATTTGCCGCAAAAGTGACCCTTGCGGGCATCGAAGCGCTTGCCAAATCTGATCGCTAAGTCAGATTAATCACAGAAAAAACAATCTGGGAGGGCGATGGCGATGAGCCTGCAAGCCACGATCGCTAAATTGATGCTGAAACTGCCGGCGGGCTGGAAAGTCAAAATGGCAGGTGGGACGCCTTTGGTTTTGGGGGGCCGCACATTGGACCCCGATCTACAATTCATCGCGCACGGCGCTGCCAATCAACCGCCTATGTCTTCGCTAGAGCCGGAAGTTGCGCAGGCGGCAGCGATTGAAGGCCTAGCGATGTTTGCGGCAAAGCCCGAGCCAGGCGTGACGTGGGCGGACCGCCTCATTCCGGGGCCTGGCACACACCAAATTCCCGTCCGCATTTATCAGCCCGATGACCAAGACCCAAATGCACCCTTACTCGCGTATTGGCACATGGGCGGCGGCGTCATTCTCAACATCGAAGCCTGTCACGCATTTTGCACGATGATGTCGAAAGTCGCGAAATGCCCAATCGTATCGGTCGATTATCGCTTAGCCCCGCAACACAAATTCCCCGCAGGCCTGGAAGACTGCATCGCGGCTTATGATTGGGCGCTTAAGCATGCAGAATCCTTTGGCGCCCCAGCCGGCCGCGCGGCCATCGGTGGTGACAGCATGGGCGGCAATTTTAGTGCGATCATCGCACAGGAATCGACCCGTCGTGGGATGCCCAAACCGGACTTGCAACTGTTGATTTACCCAGCAACCGACCTCGTGACGGAATTCCCCTCTGCAACGATTTATGGCGACACCTATCCGCTCTCAACGGACACGATGCGGTGGTTCATGCGCCAATATTTGCCGGAGGGCTTTGATCAGTCGAATGTGCTCCTCTCCCCCGCCCTCGAGACCCGTCTGGAAGGCTTGCCGCCCGCCATCATTGTCACCGCAGGGTTTGATCCCTTGGTCGATGATGGCGCCGCTTATGCTGAAAAGCTCGAGGCCGCTGGCGTTGACGTCCGCTTCAAGTGTTATGACAGCCTCGCGCATGGATTCACCGCATTTACGGGCATTGCACCGGCGGCGCGGGCGGCGTGCCTCGAGGTCGCGGGCATGGTGCGCGATGCGTATGCGGCGCTGTGATGCAAGCTTTGGTCTGTCACGCGCTAAGCGATGATTTCTCAGGCGTTGGCCTGCAGATGATTGATGTCCCGGAGCCGGGCCCAGGAGACGTCCGGATCCGCGTGCGCGCCACAAGCTTAAACTACCCAGACCTTCTGCTCTGCCAAGGCAAGTATCAGCTGAAACTCGAGCCGCCTTTTGTGCCAGGGATGGATCTCGCAGGCGAGATCGACGCCCTCGGCGTCGATGTGGAGGGTTGGTCAGTCGGCGATGCGGTCTGCGGCGGCGCGCGCTTTGGCGGCTTCGCAGAGTATGCGATCGTCTCCGCTGAAGGGTTACAGAAAAAACCCGAGACACTCTCATTCGAGGCCGCTGCCGCTTACAGCGCAGCTTACTTGACCGCTTATGTTGCTTTGGTTCGACGCGGCGCGCTGCAATCAGGGGAAACGCTGCTCGTGCATGGCGCCAGCGGCGGCGTTGGTATGGCGGCGGTCGATGTCGGTAAACTAATCGGCGCGCGGGTCATCGCTACGGGCGGCAACGATGAGAAGCTGGCAGCGGTCAAAGCTTACGGCGCCGATCATGTGCTCAACACCCGGGACGGATTTCGCGACGCCGTGAAAGCGCTGACCAATGGTCACGGCGCAGATGTCATCTACGACCCGGTTGGCGGCGATGTCTTCGATGAGAGTGTGCGCTGCATCGCTTTTGACGGGCGTTTGCTTGTGATCGGGTTCACCTCTGGGCGGATCGCCTCTGTCCCGACCAATATGCCTTTGATTAAAGGCTTCTCTGTGGTCGGCGTCCGCGCTGGCGAGTATGGCCGACAATTCCCGGATCGAGGCCGAGAGAACGTCGCTCAGATCTGGCAATGGGCCCATGATGGAAAAACGCGGCCGCATGTGCATGCGACGCTGCCATTGGCTGAAGCGATTGATGGATTCAACATGCTGTTGAATCGCGAAGTCGTTGGGAAACTCGTCTTTTACCCGTAACGACGACCGTCTTAGTCCAAAAAAAGGCCCCGATTTGCGGCACCTTTAAGATTAAAAAAACGTCAAAAAGCGTATGAAAACTACGGCGTTAACAAAGCATTACCATTTTCCACCAAGTTATTTCTCGAGCGTTACAAAGACTTAGGTGTTTGCTGCGCACAAAGCCGGGCATACGGGCGGGCACGTGAGTATGAGGGACAATTATTATGAGAACGCTTAGATCTCAGGGTCTAACGGCCATTGTTGCGCTGTCGATGGTCCTAACCGCCTGTTCTGGCGGCGAGGAAGACGGTTCAACCGCCGGGACGATCCCAGGCGCTACCGGATCCGGCGGCGGGACAGGCAGCGGCGGCACCGGTGTCACACCCCCCGCTGCGCAAGCCACCAACTTGATCGAGACCAAACTCGATGCTGCGCGGTTTCTTTCGCGCGCAACATTTGGCGGCAGCAAGTCTGATATTGCGTCTCTGACAGGCCGCGACGCTGCCGACTGGATGGCCTCGGAGTTCTCAAAAAGCACCAGCCTCACGATGCCGCAAATCTTAGCGCAACCGCGCAATAGCAATGGTGATTTGCCGGGCCAGCGGATTAATGAGCTGTACTGGGACCACATTATCGGCGCCAATGACCAATTGCGCCAGCGCATGGCTTTCGCGCTGTCACAGATCCTGGTCTATTCAGATGCGGCGGACAGCGACCAACCGATGCGCGGCACATATCAAGATATTTTGATCCGCAATGCGTTCGGGAATTATCGACAGCTGCTCGAGGACGTCACCTATTCCTCCGCCATGGGCGAATGGTTGACGTATCGCGGCAACCGCAAAGGGGACCCCAGCCGCGGCCGCATGCCAGACGAGAATTATGCCCGCGAGATATTGCAGCTTTTCTCGATCGGTTTGATTGAACTCAATCTGGATGGCACGCCGCGGCTCGATGGATCGGGTCAACAAATTGAAACCTATACCAATGCGGACATTGAGGGCCTTGCCCGTGTCTTTACAGGTTTGTCTTGGGCGGGCGGGGAATTCTTTAGAGAACCGCAAGACGGCAATATTCAGCCCATGCAAATGTATCCCGAGCAGCACTCAGAGCTCGAGAAGATTTTCCTCGGAACCACGATTCCCGCGGGCACACCTGGGATCGAAAGTATCGACACGGCCTTGGATGTGATTTTTGAGCATCCAAACGTCGCGCCGTTCGTTTCGCGGCAACTGATCCAGCGCTTCACGCAGTCTGATCCAGCGCCGGCTTATGTCGAAAATGTCGCCCGGGCATTTGAATCTGGCAGCTTCACGGCTGCAGGTGGACGTCGGTTCGGAACCGGCCAACGCGGCGATTTACAAGCGACTTTGGCCGCCGTTCTGCTTGAGCCAACCTTGTTCGTAGAGCCCGCGGACAATGTCACTGTGGCGGTCGGCAAAGTGCGTGAACCGATTTTGCGCTTCACGCATTGGGCCCGCGCCTTTGATGTAGACGGGCTCAATGCGGCGAATGAAAGAAGCCTGCGCGATACACGCAGTTCGGACAATGCGCTTGGCCAACAGGCGTTCCGATCACCATCCGTGTTTAATTTCTATCGGCCAGGATATGTTGCACCTGGAACCAATGCTGGTGAGCAAAACATCACCGTACCCGAGTTCCAGATCGTCAATGAAAGCAGCTCCGTCGGCTATTTGAACTTCATGACGGATTTTGCCTTCGACCGCGCCTCGCAACGGGATCGCAATATCGAAACGTATAAGCCGGACTACAGCGCTGAACTGGCGCTCGTTGACGATCCTCAAGCCTTGGTTGACCACCTTGACAATCTGCTGACGGGCGGACGCATGGCGGCGGCTGAAAAGGCCGATATTGTTGACATTGTAAGCACCATCGCGGTGCGCACCAATAATCCCGAAAACACCGCAGCCGACCAGGAAGACAAGGTCCAAACCGCTGTCACACTGGTGCTGAACTCGCCGTCATTTGCGGTCGTTTGGTAGGTCGGAAGGAGAAGTAGAATGGCTTATATTTCACGTCGTCACGTCCTCGCAGGCCTCGGCACAGCAGGCTTCGCAAACAGCTTGGGCGCGATCGCAAATCTCGGAATCAATCAAGCTTGGGCGGCAGATACCGGCGGCTACAAAGCGATGGTTTGTATCTTCCTGAAAGGCGGAATGGATGGCGCAGATACGATCCTTCCATATGACCAGGCATCGTATGATCAATTGCGCAACGTTCGGGTTGGACTGTTCAACTCTTACAACGCCAATAGCGGCGTCTCGACCCGCAATCGGAACAACCTGCTCAAAATGAATCTCGACAATGCCGGCGCTTTTGGCGGCCGGGAATTTGCCATGCCGCAAGAATTGTCGCCTTTGCACGCAATGTTTGAGGGCGGTGACTTGGCGGTTGTCGGCAATGTCGGACCGCTGATCGAACCCACCACGCGGGCCGGAATGGATAATGGCAGTGCGGTTTTACCGAGGCGCTTATTCTCGCACAATGACCAGCAATCGACATGGATGTCGTTTGATGTCGAAGGCGTGAATCGCGGTTGGGGCGGTCGCTTTATGGACCAAGTTGTTGCGTCTGCGCCCAACCAAAATCGCATATTCTCTGCGATTTCCGCGACCGGGAATGATGTCTTCTTGGCCGGTGAGACGGTCAGTCAGTTTAAAGTTGGCACCAGCGGCATTCGGGAACCGAACCTGTTCGCGAATAACAATATTCTCGGAAACGAGGCTGGCGATACCGAAGCGCGCAATAAAATCCGGCGCCTTCTGGCTCAACGCGATTTTCAAAGCCGCAACGTGTTTGAACAGGACATCGCCGCAGCGACGGCCAAAGCGGTCGAAAACACCGAACAGTTTGCTCAAGCTCAGGAAAACGCCACACCGTTCACAACCACCTTTGCCGGTGACCGGTTGTCGAGCCAGATGAGATCGGTTGCTGAGACCATCAAGATCAGACAGTTCCTGAATGTCTCACGGCAGATGTATTATGTCTCAACCGGTGGCTATGACACGCATAGTAACCAGGCCAATACGCTTGGCGGATTGCATACCAATTTGGCAAATGCGATCTCATCGTTCCGCGATGCAATGATCGAAATTGGTGAGTGGAACAATGTGGTTGTGTTCACGGCCTCTGATTTCGGTCGGACCACGATCGACAATGGCAATGGCACCGACCATGGTTGGGGCGCTCACCATTTTGTGGCCGGCGGCGCAGTTCAAGGCAAACGCCTATATGGCGAAGTGCCGCTCGCAGATGTGGACAGCAGCTCCTATACAAAAACCCGGGGTCGCTTAATCCCGACAACATCGGTCGAGCAATATGCTGCGACGATGGGGAATTGGTTTGGCCTCAACAGCGCAGAATTGCGCACAGCGCTGCCAAACCTAAACAATTTCAATACGTCTGATATCGGATTTATGGGCAACGCTACGTCTTAGGCCATTTGCTCTAAAATCGCCTTCAGACCTTGTTTGTAGGTGGGATACTCGGGCCGCCACCCTGTGGCGGCCTTTATTTTTGCATTCGAGACCCGTTTGCATTCGGCATAGAAACTTCGGCCTATAGGGGTGAGCTCAGCCGTTTCGAAAGGGATTTCAGGCGGGGGCGGTTCACTCAACAGGTCGGCGGCATAGGTGATGACGTCCTCAGGCGGCGCTGCATATTCGTCGCAGAGATTAAAAACGCCTTCGGCAGGAGATCGAAGCAAGGCGCGCAGGCCGGTCGCAATATCGGCGACATGAATGCGCGAAAAGACCTGTCCTGGCTTCACCACGCGCCGCGCCGTGCCGGCTTTCAGGCGATCAAAGGCCGATCGCCCAGGGCCATAAATGCCGGGCAAACGCACAATCATTAACCTTGTCGAGACCCGCCGCCATTGGGTTTCGGCCGTCACCCGGCGTTCTGCGCGCTGCGATTGCGGGCGCGTCGGTGTCCATTCCATCGCCCAACCGCCCGCCAAATCGCCATAGACGCCGGTGGTCGATAGATAGGTAATACTGTGCGCCTGATCCGCGAACCGGCCGATGCGTGCAAAAGCTGGGCACCCCGCATCATCCGGCGGCGCACTGATGACCATATCGGCCCCCGCGACTCGCGCTTCTAGTGCAGCCGCATCGTCAATTGGAACCGGCTCGATCCGGGTGGGCGAAAGCTTCGCTGCGCTTTGCTGCGAGCGGACCGTCCCAAACACAGGCGCTGGCCAGATATCTGCCAAATAACGCGCGGAATAGCCCGGACCGTATAAAAAAAGCGGTCGTGACGCATCTGTCATTTGCTCTCTCTTATCAGGCCCGCTACCGCCTTAGAGACAGGCTGAGGAGCGCGCAATTCCATGTTTGTATCGATATTGGTATCAGGCTTATTGCCGATGTCACAGTCTGCGCTTGCGGATATTGCGCGCGCCGAGCAAGCCAGGTTGGAAACCTGTCTAGAGACGGTCGAAACCGACCCGGAAGCCGCTTACGAAGACTCGCTGGCTTGGTTGAGCAATGGTAACCGACCGAAAGCCCGCCACTGCAATGCCGTCGCGCTGCTCGCACTTGGTCGGCTTGAGGAAGGTGCTGCGCGTCTAGAGGCGCTCGCATCAGCACCAGATCCGATCGAACTAGACTTACGCATCCGGTTCTTGGCGCAGGCCGGGAATGCGTGGCTGGCAGCCAATTATCCTGAAGCGGCAATTGTCGCTTTGACCGAGGCCCTTAAGCTTGAGCAAAACGATCCCGATCTGTTCAAAGATCGTGCCGCCGCGTATTTGGCTGTGGCACAGTGGGTCAACGGGATCGATGATCTTGATACGGCCTTAGAGATCAATGCCATGGACGCTGAAGCGCTGTCCCTGCGCGCGCGCGCGCATCTCGCAACCGAAAAACTAGACGCCGCGAAAGCCGATATGGAAGAAGCGCTGATGTATGACCCAGAAAACCTATCGATTTTGGTGCTGCGCGGCGAAATTCGAGAAGCCATTCGATTGGCCGATTTGAACTAGTTTAAGACACACGCATCCAAACCGTCGCGTCGGACAACGCGCATACGCGCTTGAACCGTGCCTGTTCGTTGGCGGACATAGGGTCCAGCCGGTCGGACCCGCCACTTATTTGGACTCGGCAGAACCGCGGCCAGGCGCGCCGCTTCAAACTCAGTCAGGTCGCTCGCGGACTTGCCGTATCGTCCATATGCCGCTGCTTGCGCTCCATAAAGGCCATCGCCCCATTCGGCGACATTGAGATAAACCTCAAGCACGCGGCGTTTGCCCCAAATCCCATCAATAAACACCGCCATCCAAGCTTCGCCCGCTTTGCGCGGCAGGCCGCCACCATTCCAGAAAAAGACGTTCTTCGCGGTCTGCTGCGTAAGTGTCGAAGCCCCGCGCAGGCGGCCCTTTGTCTCGCGTTCCTCCAGCGCATCGCGCACGGCGTCGACATCGATCCCATTATGCTCACAGAACCGCGTATCTTCTGCCGCAATGACAGCTCGGATGAGGTGCGGCGAGATGTCTTCGATCGGCACCCATGTATGATAGAGTTCGGTGCCCTGCACGGCCCGTCCCGCCATATTGGCGGTGCCCGGCGGCGCCATGATGATGAGGACGAGCGCGTAGATATGGAAGGCGACAAACAGCCCCATCAAGAATCGACCGCCGAGCCAAATCCATTGCCAGACCGTCACGTGTCAGTGTCCGGGTTTTGTTGCCATTCTGCACGCACCGTTGTGTCGCTCTCGCCTCCGAAACGCGCCGCCTTTTCGACCGCAAACTGGTCCAAATCAAGGCGGCTCAGCGCCCAAATTGCCGCGCCTCTGACAATGGGATTGTCGTCATCTAAGTGCGGCAGAACGCTGGTTTCGACCAAAGCGGGATTTTGCGCATTGCCGATCGCAATCAACACGTTCCTGACAAATCGATCACGACCAATGCGTTTGATGGGAGACCCCGCGAAAACTTGCCGAAACGTCGTCTCGTCCAAGGCGGAAAGCGCGTCTAAGCTTGGGCCCTTTAATTCCGCGCGCGCCCAGAATGCGCTGTCTTTTGCAACAATCGCGAACTTGTTCCAAGGGCAAACAGCCAGACAATCATCACAGCCATAGATACGGTTTCCCATCGGCGCTCGAAACTCGATCGGGATTGGGCCTTTGTGCTCGATTGTGAGATATGAAATGCAGCGCCTGGCATCGAGCTGGTAAGGCGCTGGGAAAGCTTTGGTTGGGCAGACATCCAGACAGGCTTGGCAAGATCCGCAATGGTCGATTTCGGGTCGGTCGGGCTGCAGCTCGGCATTGGTCAACATCACGCCGAGAAACAGCCAAGACCCGTGCTCTCGCGAAACCAAATTGGTGTGCTTGCCCTGCCAACCGAGGCCAGCCTTTTGCGCCAGCGGCTTCTCCATCAATGGCGCCGTATCGACAAAGACTTTCACATCTGCGCTCGCTTCTTCGAGAAAGGCGCGTGCCAAGCGTTTTAGTCTTTTTTTCAGGACATCATGATAGTCTTTGCCGCGCGCATAGACCGAGATATTGCCCTCCTCGACCCGCTGTAAATGGATCATTGGATCTGCTTCAGGACCGTAATTGAGCGCAACGACAATAGCAGACTTAGCATTTGACCACATCGCGGTCGGCTGTTTGCGGCGCTCTAGCGTGGTCGCCATCCACTCCATGGCGCCATGAAACCCCGCTTCGATGAAGGATTCTAGCCGTTCTGAGGCTGGCCAGGCCTCATCCGCCCGGCAAATATAGCAGGCATCAAAGCCTAAAGCTTCGGCTTCGCGTTTGAGAACGGTTTCCAGCGACATGCTTGTTCATCTCGCAACACGATTAGAAATCAAGGTCGGCATAGTGTTTTACCGGCTTTGCATTGCCGACGCGATCCTCCAAGAGCGTCCGAAAGCTTGGCCGGGATTTAATCCGTGCATACCAAGCTTTGAGTTCGGGCGTATGATCCCAAGGGACATCGCCGAAATAATCATAGGCCGACAGATGCGCGGCGACGCTCAGATCTGCGAGACTGAGATTGCGACCGGCAATATAAGCGCGCTCACCCGCCAGTGCGTCTAGGAAGGTCATTCGGTTTTTTAGGGCATGTGCGCCTTGGCGCAGCGCCAAACTGTCCGGGGAACGATCCCGCTTCACCCATTGTGTCACTCGCTCCGCCAGCAGCGTATTATTGATCCCAGCAAAGCTTTCTTCCGACCATTGCCACAATCGCCGGGCTTCAGCTTTCTCCATCGCGGTAAAGGGCAATAGGCGCGGACTTTGTTGCGCTTCCTCGATATATTCGCAAATCGCCAATGAGCCGACGGCGGACGTTTTGACCTCGGCATCTGTATCCAACAAAGCAGGCGCGCTCGCGCCCGGGGCAAGGGCGGCAAGCTCGAGGTCGGACACCCATGGACGAATTTCGATCGACTCGAACGACCAGCCCTTCTCGGCCAATAACAGTCTTACTGTTCGGGCCAAAGGATCAATTGGCCAATGCCAGAGCCGTTTCATGTCGCTCGCCCTAATGCTATTCGGCAACACTGCAAACTTGAACGCAGCCTGCCCCTTTGCGCCGACCCTCAACCTATGCTTCAAGCCGTCCGATATCGGATGCATAGGACCGCAAAATGCTGACGAAAACGTTTCGGTCGTTTCGAATGGCTGTTGCCACGAGCGCAATCCTGCTCACCGCTTGCACACCTGGCGCTGACGAAGATGTCACGTTTGACCCGGTCCCGCCTATTCTACAAGAGGCCGCCCCGACCGGGCAACTGCCAGAGGGCGTCACGCCAACCGCCTACCGGCTCGATCTGTTCGCAGATCCTGCGCAAGACGAATTCTCGGGCACCGTCGAGATCGATATCACGGCGCAGGCGCCACATGCCCGGATCTGGCTGCACAGCTTAGATCAGCGGATCGTGTCCGCTAAAGCTGTGCTCGAAGATGGCACCGAGCGCCCGGCGACGTTCACCCGCAGCAAAGCCGAAGGCGGTGTGTCCCGCTTAGACTTTGAAATCCCCGTGCCAGCCGGCAATTCCACGCTCATTCTAGCGTATACGGCACCGTACAATTTCGGTTTGTCAGGTCTTTATAAAGCCGAACAAAATGGTCGGCCGTATCTCGCGACACAAATGGAACCCATTGATGCTCGGCGCATGGTGCCAAGTTTCGATGAACCGCGTTTCAAAACGCCCTGGACCCTGACAGTCACCACAATGCCGGGCAACCAAGTCATCACCAATGGGGCATTGAAGGCTCAATCCTCCTTAGAAGATGGCACGATCCGATACGATTTCGCGACCACACGCGCGATCCAATCCTATCTGGTTGCGCTGGCCGTCGGCCCCTATGATTTGCGGGATGGCGGTGTTCTGCCCCCCAATGGCATCCGCCCGCGCGCCGTGCCGTTTCGCGGCTTTGCACCCGCGGGAAAAGGCGATCAACTCGAGCAAGCCATGGCGATCACGGATGAAATGGTGACCTGGCAGGAAGCCTATTTCGATTATCCCTACCCGTATGGAAAACTAGATCTGATCGCGGTCCCTGATTTTGCCTATGGCGCGATGGAGAATGCCGGCGCGATCATTTATCGCGAGGCCGCGCTGCTGATCAATGAGCGCACCAGTCTCAGCCGCGTCCGCGGGATCATGACCACACATGCCCACGAACTCGGTCATCAATGGTTTGGCAATTTGGTCACGCCGCGCTGGTGGGATGATATTTGGCTGAATGAAGCCTTCGCGACTTGGATCAGCTATAAAACCATGGATGCGGTGTATCCTGGCACCGGGTTCGATCTCGCACCGCAGCGCGCCGCAATCGGCGTCATGGACAGTGACAGCTTGGTCAATGCGCGGCAGATCCGAAACCCGATCACGCGCAATGCGGACATTCTCGACGCCTTTGATGGGATCACCTATCGCAAAGGCGGCGGCGTGCTCGCCATGTTTGAGAATTATCTCGGCGAAGACGCGTTTCGAGACGGCATCCGATTGCATATGCGCCGGTTCGAGGACGGCGTTGCGGACGTCAACGATTTCATGACCTCATTGGCCGATGGCAGCAAGAATCCTGGCGTGGTCGAGAGCTTTAACTCGTTTATCCTGCAACCTGGGATCCCAGAACTAGATGTCACGCTCGCCTGCCCGACACCAGACAGCGGCCAACTCACGATCGCGCAGTCCCGCTACGCCCCTCTGGGATCGCAAATCGACCGCGATGCACAAAGCTGGGCCATCCCTTTGGCGGTTAAGCTCGGCACTGCCAATGGCCCGCAAACGGTGCGCGCGATGATGTCTGGCCCGACTTTGACCCTTCCCCTCGAAGACAGCTGCCCGAATTGGGTGCTGCCGAATGCCGATGGCGCCGGATATTGGCGATTTCGCCTCGACGATGCCGCTTGGCGTGCCCTGATCAACAATTACGGATCGCTTTCAGCGGGCGAGCAGCTGAGCTTCGCGGACAGCGCAATGGCGGCCTTTGCCGCCGGCCAATTGTCCGCGCAAACTCTGCTTGATGCAGTATCGGTCAATGCGAATGGGGATTGGGGCGCCGCACGGGCGCCGCTACGAGACCTCGCGACCTATTTTGATGCCCTGCCGGATGATACGGCCCGCTCGGATCTGAGACGGTTTGTCATGTCAGCTTATGGTCGGCGTTGGGAGACGCTTTCAGTGTCCGCCCCAGAAGCTCTGAGCCAGGGGGAACAATTGCTAAAAACGGCGCTCTATGCCCGCTTGCTCGAAATCGGCGATTTGCCAAATGCGCGCGCGCAGCTTGCCGACGCGGCGGCCGCTTATGTTGGGGTGATTAATGCCCCCGACCCCGATGCCTTGGCCCCAGAAATGGTGACAACCGCCATTGAGATCGCCGCCGAAAGCGAGGGCTCGGCGTTTTTCCAGGCCGCCTTGGATTACGCCCGCGCGATCAATGATCAACGCGAACGACGTTCTATCCTCCAAGCGCTTGCCCGGACGGCCAACGAAACAGATACGCTGGCGCTTTTAGCGCTCGTGCAAACGGACGAGTTCCAAGGCCAAGAGGCTTGGTCCGTGTTTATGTCGGCGCTGCAAAACCAGACGGCACGCACCGCTGCATGGCAGCAGTTTCAGGCCGATTTTGACGCGGTGCTTGCCCGCACGCCTGACATCCGTAAACCGCAAACCGCAGGCCTGGTGGCCCGTTTTTGCACAGCGCCGGAAATTGACGAAGCGATTGCCTTTGTCGAAAGCAAAGCGAGCTTGATCCCAGGCTATGAACGCCGGCTTGCCCAAGCGTCTGAAACAGCGCGCCTGTGCACGGCATTTCGAGCCGAAAAAGGTGCCGAATTGGCCGAAACCTTGCGCGCACAGCAAGGCAATTAGAGCGCCAAGTCGATCACCTAAACTTGTACAAAAAAGCCTGACCTCTCAGATTGAGACGCGCTCAAATCTCTCCTAAGGTAAAAGGCTCTTCCGGGGAGAAGCCAAATGGCGGACGCATCCAGTAGCACCGATCCTTCCAACACAAATGACCCTCTGATCTCGTGTATTCGGCAAATGCTTGCTGAAGTGCCGATGGATTCGCGCAAAGCTATTCCAAAAGGCAACGTTGAAGCGCTAGGCACCGCGCTTTGGGAATGGTGCCAGTCGGTCGATCAACCGTCGGTTCGACTTCGTCCAGCAGAAGATGATACATTTGATTTCCTCGGCCATTATCTGCTGGAAGTGGTCGGTCCCGACCGACCGTTTTTGGTCGACTCGCTTTTGGGCGCCTGTGCCGATCTTGGGATTGAAGTGCTCACCCTCTTCCACCCGATCGTGGATCGAGACGGCGCGCCTTATTCGCTGATCCAGATCCATTTGCCCGACTTAGACGATGCGCAACAAGCCGACCTCTTAAGCGAAGCGCAAGCGACGTTGAATGATGTCATTATGGCCACGTCGGACTATCAAGAGATGCGGACGCGCATGCTCGACGAAATCGATCGATTGGAGCGCTGCACACATGTCTCTGCACGATACAAGGATGAAGCGCTTGCCTTTCTGAAATGGCTTGGCCAAGAGCGTTTCGTCTTCCTGGGTGTGCGCCGCTATACATTCAAGACGGGGTCGGACGACGAAGTGCTGCCCGCGGAACCGGACACTGTCGAAGGATCCAATCTTGGTCTTTTGCGTGATGATCGACGCAATGTCCTCAATCGCGGCCATGAACCGCTCTTATTGACCAAAGAGATCGGCGCGTTTCTGACCGAGCCTGAATCCTTGATCCTCGCGAAAGCGGCTTTAGTGAGCCGCGTCCATCGCCGGGTCGCCTGCGACTATATTGGCGTCAAACACTATGGCGACCATGGTAAAGTCATCGGCGAGACGCGCTTCTTGGGCCTCTATACAGCGGAAGCTTACAATGAATCGGTGCGCAATATTCCGTTGCTTCGTCGACGGATGGAGCGGGTGCTCGACATTCTTGGCGTCTTGCCCGGCAGCCATAATGAAAAAACCCTAACCAATATTATTGAGAGCTGGCCGCGTGATGAGTTGATCCAAACAAAATCGGAGCGGCTCGCGCCGATCATGCAGGGCGTACTGGACCTGGTCCCGCGTCCACGCGTGCGCGTTTTTACCCGCCTCGATCGCTTCCATCGCTTCGTCAATACCATCGTTTTCATTCCGCGTGACGCCTATGACACAGATTTGCGGGTGCAAATCTCGAACGCCATCGAGACCGCTTGGGGCGGACGTATGATCAGCTTCCAGCCCAGTTTCGAGGGCCCGACGATGGTCCGGGTGCTGTTCCAAACCGCGCTGCCCGCAGCTGGATCGCAGCCTGACCTGACGGCGCTCGAAGACGAGATTGTTGCGCTGTCGCGGCGTTGGGTCGACCAGTTCCGTCACGCGCTCTTGTCTAGCAAGCTCGACAATCATGTCCGCGAACAGGCCAGCCTTTTCGGCGGTGCGTTTAATGCTGCCTATCGGGAGGCTTTTTCACCCGAAGAAGCGCTGATCGATGTCTCAATGTTGGCTCAGGTGAGCCAGAAGCACCCAGTGCGGGTGCGCGCCTATCGGCGCTCAACAGATGCGCCAGAACGGATCCGAGCCAAGATTTACTCTCGCAATGGCGCCATTGCCTTGTCGGATTGCGTTCCGGTGTTCGAGCGGATGGGATTGTTCGTCGCATTTGAGACCGGATACCCCATCACGCCTAGTGCCAAACCCGTTGCAGACGCGCCGGATGAATACTGGATCCACTCCCTCTCGATGCGCCGGGCGGATGAAAGCGCGATGGATCTCGATCAAGTTGGCCGGGCATTTGAAGACGCTTTCGTCGCGGTTTGGGGGGGCTTGGCGGAAAATGATGGTTTCAATGCGCTCGTGTTCAATGCTGGCCTCGATTGGCGGCAAGCAGCGCTTTGTCGGGCGCTTTGCGCCTATCGACACCAGACCGGGATGGACCCAGCGCGGTTTACCCAAATCACCGCCTTGAACCAATATCCTGAGCTCGCACGCGCGCTCGTTGATCTCTTCGAAACGCGTTTGGATCCCGACCTTACCGAAGATCGCGACGCGCAGATCGATGCGCAGTTCGCCAATATCGATCAAGCTCTAAAAGCGGTCGCCTCACTCGATCATGACCGGGTTATCCGCCGCTTGGCGCAATTGATCATGGCCATTCAGCGGACCAACTTTTTTCAGACCGATGGCGATGGCGACCCGCTGCCCTTTATCAGCTTCAAGATTGCCAGCCGCGAGCTCAGCGATTTGCCGGAGCCCAAGCCCTATCGTGAAATCTTCGTCTCCTCGCCGCAAGTTGAGGGGGTGCATTGTCGGTTCGGTCCCGTCGCGCGCGGCGGATTAAGATGGTCGGATCGCCGCGACGACTTCCGCACTGAGGTGCTCGGCTTGGTTAAGGCGCAGCAGGTCAAAAACGCGGTCATTGTCCCGGTTGGATCAAAGGGCGGTTTCTTCCCGAAACGCCTCCCTTCGGGCGGGGATCGCGACGCCTTTCGCGCGGCCGGAATTGAGGCCTACAAAACCTTCATTACCAGCCTTTTGGGACTGACCGACAATCTCATCGATGGTGAGGTTTGCGCCCCGGCCCAAACCGTTATCCATGATGGCGATGATCCATATCTGGTTGTCGCGGCCGACAAAGGGACTGCGACCTTTTCAGATATTGCCAATGATATCAGCGTCTCGCGCGGGTTCTGGTTGGGCGATGCGTTCGCGTCTGGCGGATCCGCGGGTTATGATCACAAGAAAATGGGCATCACGGCGCGCGGCGCGTGGGAAGCCGTCAAACGCCATTTCTGCGAGCGCGGCAAAGACATTCAGTCCGAGCCGTTCTCCGTCATTGGCTGTGGCGACATGAGCGGCGATGTCTTTGGCAATGGCATGTTGTTGTCGAAACAGATCCGGCTGCAAGCCGCGTTCAATCACCTGCACATATTTATCGATCCCGATCCACAAGACCCCGAGCGCTTATGGCAAGAGCGCCAACGCCTTTTCGATCTGCCGCGTTCGAGCTGGGCAGACTATGATTCTAATCTGATCAGTACGGGCGGCGGCGTGTTTGAGCGCAGCGCCAAAGCCATTGAGCTTAGCCCCCAGATCAAAACGCTGACCGGCTTAAAGACGGACAGCGTGACGCCAGACGAGTTGATTCATGCCTTGCTGGGCGCCGATTGCGAACTGCTCTGGTTTGGCGGCATTGGCACCTATATCAAAGCAAGCCATGAAAGCCATGATGATGTCGGCGACCGCGCCAATGATTCCTTGCGCGTCGATGCGAAAGCGCTGAAAGCCAAAGTGATTGGCGAGGGGGCAAATCTCGGGCTGACGCAAGCGGGCCGGATCGAAGCGGCGCTCTCTGGGGTCCGTCTCAACACAGATGCCATCGATAATTCGGCCGGCGTCGATAGTTCAGACCATGAGGTGAATATCAAAATTCTCTGTACCGAAGCGATCCGCCAGGGGGCGCTGGAGCGCGAGGCACGCAATGATTTGCTGGCCTCGATGACAGATGATGTCGCCGCGCACGTCCTCAGGCACAATTATGCGCAGACCGGCGCGCTCAGCCTGTCAGTCGACTCTGCCCGCCGAGATCATGAAGCGTTTGAGCGTCTCATGGTCCGGTTGGAACAACGGGGGGTCTTAGACCGAACGGTCGAGGGCCTGCCGAGCACGACGGAAATGACGCAATTCAAGCAGGATGACCGGGCGCTCACGCGGCCAGAAATTGCCGTCCTCTTGGCCTGGACAAAGATCGTTTTGTTCGACGATTTGGTTGCCTCATCGGTTCCCGATGACCCCTATTTTGAGCGCACCTTGCGCAGCTATTTCCCAGAGGCTCTGCAAGGCTTTGCCCCGGTCATGCAAGCGCACCGATTGAAGCGCGAGATTATCGCCACAGTGCTAGCGAACCGGCTGGTCGATACGGGCGGCCCTGCCTTCTTGTTGCGATTGCGCGAACAATCGAGTGCGAGCACAGATGAGATTGCTGAAGCCTTTGAAATCGCGCGTAATTTACTCGATGCCGACGGGCTCCAAGAGCAAATTCATGCCTTGGACAATCAAGTGCCAGCACAAAGGCAGATTGGTATGCAATCCCTGCTGGCAACGAGCATCGGCCAGTTGGCCCTCAACGTACTTGAATACTCTGAGCCAGGCAGCATCGAGACGCAAACCGGTCGTTTAGCAGATGCGCGCGGCACTTTGGCCGCGCAAAAGATTGAAGCGCTGCCAGCCTATAATCGCGCTTTGTTTCAACGTCGGATCAAACAAATCGCGCGCGATGGCGTGTCGGAGGCTCTCGCCGCAACGCTGTCTCGAACCCGGTTGATCACGAGCGCACCCCTAATGGCGCATTTGGCAAAGCAGGCAAACACGTCAGCGGAAACAGCAAGTCAGGCTTATTTGACGCTCGGCGACGCGCTCTCCCTAGACCGATTGCGGGCATCTGCAGAACAAGTGTTGCGCGAAATGGCGTATTGGGATCGTTTGGCAACCAGAGGTCTGATCCGTGACTTAGAGCGTCTACAATCGCAGGCCGCCCAGCTTGCCTTGGCAGGAGGCGACTGCCAGACCTGGCTCGATCAGCGCAAGGATGCCCGCAAAACGCTCCTATCTGACCTGAAATCCTATACGGGGAACCGGCCGAGTTTTGCGCAACTTGCTCTTGCAGCCGACGCCGTCCGCAAGTTCATGCAAACGGTGAAGTAGCGCGTCAAAGCCTCGTCCTAGACATAAGCGGACCCACCGAACGGGGACTGTCCGGTGGGTCCTACTGACCTCATCCGCAGGCTGGGTGGGGGGACGCACGCGGAGGCCAGAAACTAATTTATTACAGAATTGTCCCGATGCTTTTTATATGTCGCGATTGGGCACCATTGCCAAGTGAAAATATCACTCTGGGTTGTACTGATGCGGGGTTTCGGTCGATTCCTTGTGGACATTCACTGTATTTGTCCCTGTATCGCGGGACAGAGGCTCGCCATTTGCTGACAATAAAACTGCGATCCATCTGGTCGATTCGGATTGCGCAAACAAGATCATCATTAATACTGTGAGAGGGGCCGACAAAAACATGCCCGGGATCCCCCAAATCGCGCCCCAAATGGCCAAGGAAAGCAGGACCACCAAAGCCGACAAATTCAATGTGTCACCCATGATCCGCGGCTGAACGAAATTGCCAATTGAGAACTGCCAGAAACTGACACCGATAAACACCAAGGCGGCAAAGACATAGCTATCATTGGGCGCATTGCCGGGAATCCAAGCTGCAATCTCTGGTTGCACGAGCGCGAAGAGAGGCGGCACCAAAGCGGCCACGATTGATCCAATGGTGGGAATATAATTGAGGACAAAGATCAGCGTTGACAGAAACAGCGCATTGTCGACGCCGAGCAAAATCAGTGTCACATAGGTTAGTAAGGTGATCAGGGCGCTGATGACGGTTTGGGTCCACAAATAGGTTTCAATGCCATGGCGCGCGGCATCTCCAACGTCTTTCACCTGCTGACGGCGCTCGGCATCGGGAAAAATGCGGTCTAATTTGTTCGGCCAGGCCGATTGGGCCAGAAATAGAAACGCAACATAAATTAAGATCAGCACCAAATCCCCAGTGAGCCCGCTCGTCGCTGCGGCAATCGTGCCGAGAAAAGCTTGACCGGATTCATTGAAAAACAGTTCGGTGAGGGTCGGCGCGTCGCCCAATTGTAGCCACGCATAGCTGTCTTCGATCAAAGCATTAATGCGGGTGATATAGGCATCGCCCTGGCTGCCAAACTCGCTCACGCCGCGCGCCATCATCGCCAGGAAGCCAACAAATCCGCCGATCACCACGAGTATCGCAAGCGCTCTCGACCATCCGCGTTGCAACACACCTGAACGCTCATCGATCACACGGGCAAAGCCCTCAATGATTAAGAATAGAAAGACCGCCAAAGCAAACGGCGCGAAAATCTCGCGGCCAAAATACAAAAACGCGACCAAGACCCCGGTCGCGATGACCCAAACACCAGACCCCACAGATTTCATCGCTCGGCAAACCCTTCCGCATCGCGTCAGCTATAAGCCGATTTTAAACGATGCAGAAGCCGGATTTCAGAGACACACAGCGTGCGCCCTGCGTCGATCCATAATGGCGATTTATTTCGCTTTTGGCGCGCGCTTCATTTCGACGACATTTGCCATCGATTTCTGCTTGGTTTGGTGGACCAATTCCATACTGCGCAAATACGGGATCAGCGCTGATTGATCTTGTGGCCGGCTGAACAGGTAGCCTTGCAGTTCATCACAGCCATGGTCGCGCAAGAAACTGGCTTGCGCTTCGCTTTCAACCCCTTCGGCAGTGACAGTGAGGTTCAGCGCATGCGCCATGGAAATCGTCGCGCGGGCAATCGCGCGGCTTTGATCACTGGTTTCAATTCCGCGCACAAATGCCTGATCCAGCTTTAGCTTATCAAACGGAAAGCGTTGTAAGTAAGCCAGCGATGAAAAGCCCGTGCCGAAATCGTCCATCGCAATGCGCAGACCCAGCTCTTTGAGCTTGCGCAAGCGATCGAGGATGAACGTATTGTCTGACAAGAAGACGCTTTCGGTAATCTCCAGCTCGATCCGATTGGGATCGACTTTGGTTTTTTGCAGCGTTTCATCGATCAGCGTCAAAAGCTGGCTACTGTGCAATTGCAGCGGCGAAACATTAATCCCGACGCGGGTCTCATCAGGCATATCGAGGGCCGCTGCGATGGCGTTTTCAACCACGCGGTCGCCAAGTGCGATGATGATGCCATTGTCTTCTGCAATCGGTATGAACTCAGAGGGTGCGACTGTACCGCGGATGGGGTGATGCCAGCGCGAGAGCGCCTCAACCGCGGAAATTGACCCTGTTTTCGCATCCACGATCGGTTGGAATTGCAGATTCAGCGTATCGGCTTCAATCGCTTGAGCGAGATCATTTGCCAGCTCGCGTTGCCCGCGCACCTGGGCTTTGAAGGCTTCGGAGTATTCCTTCCACATGCCGCGCCCACTCGACTTTGCCGCAAACAGGGCAAGATCGGCTTCTTTCATCAGCGACGAGACATCGTCAGCGTTCGCATCGACGCGGCGAATGCCGACACTGGCCGAGCACTGAACATCGGTCTGCGCATAGTGAAACGGCTGTTGCAGGGCTTGTGTCAGCTGTTCAATAAATGTCAGAACGCGACCATTGGCATGCGGGCGCGAGACCAAGAGGGCAAACTCGTCGCCGCCATACCGGCACAGAATATCCATCGGTTCGCACATATGCTCGAGCCGCGTCGCCACGAGTTTGAGAATATCGTCACCGCCACCATGCCCGAACGTGTCATTGATCCATTTGAAATTGTCGAGATCGATCCAGATCAGGACGCTTTCAGACGTTTTGCGCAGATCGCTTTTCAGGTGCGCATTGAGCGCTTCGCAAAACGAATTGCGGTTCAGGAGGCCCGTTAGCGAGTCGTATTCGGTCAAAAATGCCGCGCGGCTCTCGCTGATCCGAAGCTGCGTAATGTCTGTGGCCGAGCCGCGATAGCCGGCAAAATTGCCATCGACGAAATGCGGGCGCCCGGAGACTTTCCAAAACCGCGCATCGGTCTCAAAGCGATCCGCCACCTCAAGCTCGAGCGCCACCACTTCCGAACCGCGAGCAAATCGCGCGCGCAACAAATCTCGTTCTGGAGATGCCCGGAACAGGGTCAGAAACTCGTTTTCGAGGATCTGCTTCTGGATCGTTTCGCCCAAAAGCTCATCATTGCTAATCTCAGTGATTTTTCCGTTTTCGTCGGTCGCCCAGAAAAACGTGTCGGTGGCAAACCCAACATCGCGCAAGACACTGTTAATCTCACGCGTTCGCTCGGCGGCGTTTTCAACTTCCGTCAAGCGGCGATTATAGCGCGAAAAATACCAGCGTGTGCAGATCGCAAGCCCGCTAAAATAAGCCAGCATAATCATCGAAATCAGCGCCGAAATCAGGTCGGGTTGCAGCAGCGTATTGGCCATAAAGCCACCAACGGTCACGGCCAAAACAAGACGCCCAAGCCGCGGCATATATTGCAACAACACGGCTGCAGCGAGCGTCGAGCCAGATAAGATCGCGCCAAATACGAGATATGACTCATAAGGGTCAATCAAAGCCAAGAGGCCCGGAACGACACCCCACGCGACGGTTAAACCAACAAATGGAAAGCGATGGATCATCGATTCCGCGAGGCGGCTGCCCTCAAACAATTCTGAGCGTTCACGCGTGCTGAACAAAAACAAAGCCGCGCAGAGGATGACATGGCCGGTCAGCCAAAAACTAAACAATCCGCTTTGGCTAAAGTCGCTCATCATCAAGACAGCAGAACTCACCAAGCTCGCCATGAACAAGACCGGTGCGACCAGCGAAACGAGCGCAATTTCGCGCGCCTGCTTCAAGTCGATCTTGGCGACATTCAGGTCGCTGCGTCCCTCAGACTGGTTGACAGCCGATAGCATTATCCACCCATCTCATTTCGAGCTCAGGCTTGGAAAATACCCGAAAAACAAGACAGAAGCGTTGCTACGGCTCAGCGAATTCGCACGAGCGTTTTTACTTCGTGGAAACATGTTGAAACCGGATGCAGATGACCTGGTCGACCTATTGGCGATCAGATATCTGGCCGATTTAGACGTCGAGCAAGAGACGCTCCGGGTCTTCCAAAGCTTGCTTAACGCGCACCAAGAAGGTTACCGCCTCTTTGCCATCGACGATCCTATGGTCATAGGATAGCGCCAGATACATCATCGGTCGGACCACGACTTGACCCTCAATTGCGACCGGACGCTGCTCGATACGGTGCATGCCTAAAACACCGGATTGGGGGGGGTTTAGGATCGGGGTCGACATGAGCGAGCCATAGACGCCGCCATTGGTGATGGTGAACGTGCCGCCTTGCATGTCTTCAATTGACAATGTGCCGTCCCGGGCCTTTCGCGCAACCTCGCCAAGTGCGGCTTCAACGCCTGCGAGTGACAATTCATCACAATCCCGGATGACGGGTACAACCAGGCCGCGCTCCGTCCCGACCGCCATGCCGATATCGTAATGATTCTTGTAAATGATATCGGTGCCATCGATCTCCGCATTGACGGCAGGTATCTCTTTCAAAGCGGAAACAACCGCTTTGGTGAAGAAGCCCATAAAGCCAAGTTTCACGCCGTGCTTTTCGAAAAACGCGTCCTTGTAGGTTTTGCGCAACGCCATTACGGCGCTCATGTCGACATCGTTAAACGTTGTCAGCATCGCCGCCGTGTCCTGCGCTTCTTTCAAGCGGCGCGCAATGGTCTGGCGCAAGCGGGTCATGCGCACGCGCTCTTCACGCGGTCCAAGTTCACGTTCGGGTTTCGCAGCGGCGGGCGCGCTTGGTGCTTTCGGTGTGTTCACATAAGCAAGCGCATCTGCCTTGGTGGCGCGTCCATCGCGCCCAGTGCCAGGAATATTGGCCGGATCAATCCCAGCTTCGGTAGAGATCCGGCGCACACTTGGCGCAACGGGCCGGTCGCCCGTGGTCGCGGGCGCAGGGGTCGTTTGCGCTGGCGCTGGCGCTTGTGCGGGGGCTGCGGTCGACGCCACGGTCGCACTGTCACCGGCCGAGATCTTTGCGATGACAGCACCTGGGGTCACGCCATCGCCTTCGGCAACGAGCCATTCGGCGATCACGCCATCGGCGCTGGCGGGCACTTCCAGCGCCACTTTATCGGTTTCAATCTCGGCAATCGTCTCATCTTTTGACACCGAATCGCCAACCTGTTTCGCGAAACTGGCAATTGTGCCTTCGGCAACGCTTTCACCCATGCTGGGCACTACGACATCGACAGTGGCGCCACTGGCGGATGCAGGCGCGGGCGCTTCCGCCGCAGCAGGTTGTGCGGCGGCTGCGACGGGTTTGGCCGCGCCATTGGCACCGCCCAAACGCCCCAAAAGGGCGCCGATTTCAACGGTGTCGCCTTCTTGCGCGACAATCTCACTTAAGGTGCCAGCATCTTCAGCGGACACCTCGACCGCGACTTTATCGGTTTCGAGCTCCACCAGAACATCGTCTTTTGCGACCGGGTCGCCGGCCGATTTAAGCCATTTCCCGACCGTGGCCTCGGTCACGCTTTCTCCCAGGGTGGGAACTACGATATCGGTCATTATGTGATCTCTGTCTTCGCTTTTATCGTTGGTCTCATGCGGGAACCAGGCCGTCTTCTACTGGCTTTTCGCCCAAAGCTGCTGCGATGAAATCGTTTTTCTCTCGATTGTGTGTTGAGAGCAAGCCGGTCGCCGTCGCAGCGGCGGGCGGTCGCCCGGTATATTTTGGTCGCGAATATTGGCTGCCAACATGGTTGGCGGCCCATTCGATCTCATCGCGAATGAAGGTCCATCCACCCATATTACGCGGCTCTTCTTGGCACCAAACCAATTCCGCTTGTGGGAATCGTTTCAGCTCTTCGATCAAGGACTTACGCGGCACCGGATAGAATTGCTCAATGCGCAAAAGGTAAATATCGTCCACGCCGTTGTCTTCCCGGGCTTCGAACAAGTCATAATAGACTTTGCCGGAACAGAGCACGACGCGCCGAATTTTCTCATCATC
Source organism: Pseudomonadota bacterium (assembly GCA_038531165.1). GTDB lineage: Bacteria > Pseudomonadota > Alphaproteobacteria > Caulobacterales > Hyphomonadaceae > Henriciella. The sequence continues at coordinate 540,676 of JBCBBZ010000002.1, read as the reverse complement.
GAGCAACCGCACCTTGCCTTGGCGCCCCGGGGTTTCCGCATCATCCCATAACACCCGGTGGAAAGAGGATTTGGTGTTCATATCGTCAAACGTACTGGTCGCGAGCTTGTGCCGGAGCAAGGATTTCGGCGTCATAATGACCAGCGGCTTGCGGAAGTCGCGATGAATCTGTCGGCGTAAGGCATGGAAATAGTTGGCAGGCGTCGTGAGATTGCAGATTTGCCAATTGTCTTCCGCACACATTTGCAGAAATCGTTCAAGCCGGGCTGAGGAGTGTTCCGGCCCCTGGCCTTCATAGCCATGCGGTAAGAGCATCGTCAGCCCCGACATGCGCAGCCACTTTCGCTCCGCTGACGAAATGAACTGATCGAAAAAGACCTGTGCGCCATTTGAGAAGTCCCCAAATTGCGCTTCCCACATGACCAGCGCGTTCGGATTGGCGAGGGAATAGCCATACTCATAGCCGAGCACGGCTTCTTCCGACAGCAGCGAGTCGATGACTTCATACTCGGCCTGGCCTTCCCCAAGATGATTGAGCGGCGTGTAGCGCTCACCTGTGTTTTGATCGACCATATGACTGTGGCGTTGAGAGAAGGTGCCGCGTCCGCAATCCTGGCCCGAAAGACGCACATGGAAGCCCTCATCCAGCAGTGCCGCGAAGGCGAGGTGCTCAGCGGTGGCCCAGTCAATGCCCTTGCCGGCAGCGATTGCCTCGGCGCGGCCTTTCACGACCCGCCCAAGCGTGCGGTGAATATTGATGCCGTCTGGAACGGTCGTGATCCGTTCCCCAAGTTCCTTCATTTTGGCTCGGGCAACCCCAGTTTTACCGCGGCGATCATCATCTTCAGGCAGACCCAGACCTTCCCATTCGCCCTCAAGCCAATCGGCTTTACTGGTTTCAACCGACTTGCCGCCTTCAAACGCTTTGTCGAGGAAGTCCTCAAACGCTTTGACCTCGGAGGCGACCTCTTCGGCGGACACCAACCCTTCCGCCACCAATCGGTCGGCATAAAGCTCACGAGCGGAGCGATGCGACTTAATCTTGGTGTACATGACCGGCTGCGTGAACATTGGCTCATCGCCTTCATTGTGGCCAAAGCGACGGTAGCAGAACATGTCGATGACGACGTCTTTGCCGAATTTCTGACGATACTCCGTGGCCACTTTCGCCGCATAGGTGACGGCTTCCGGATCATCGCCATTAACGTGGAAAATCGGCGCTTGGACCATGAGCGCGACATCAGATGGATATGGCGATGAGCGTGAGTACATCGGGCTCGTGGTAAAGCCAATCTGATTGTTGATGATGAAATGGATCGTGCCGCCCGTGCGATAGCCTTGCAGACCTGACAGGGCAAAACACTCTGCGACCACGCCTTGTCCGGCGAATGCCGCATCGCCATGCAGCAATAAAGGCATCTTTTTTGAGCGATCTAAGTCGCCACTGCCTTGATACTGCATGAATTGCTTGGCGCGTGTGCGCCCGAGCACGACCGGGTCCACCGCTTCCAGATGGGACGGATTGGCGTTCATTGTGAGGTGGACGCGATTGCCGTCAAACACGCGGTCCGAGGACGCCCCGAGATGATACTTTACGTCGCCCGAGCCAAACTCTTCCGCGCCTTGCGTTGAACCGCCCATAAATTCATGGAAGATTTTCTCATAGTCTTTGCCCATCACCGCCGCGAGCATATTGAGCCGTCCACGATGTGGCATGCCGACGATGATCTCATCGACACCGAGCGCGCCGCCGCGCTTGATGATTTGCTCCAGCGCCGGTACGGCCGCTTCGCCGCCATCTAGGCCGAACCGTTTTGTGCCGGGATAGCGCTTGTGCAAAAACCGTTCGAACGTTTCCGCTTCGATCAATTTGGACAGAATGGCCTTCTTGCCCTCTGGCGTAAACGCAACCCCTTTGTCGGGCCCTTCAATACGCTCCTGGAGCCAACTCTTTTCTTCCGGGTTGGAAATGTGCTGGAATTCAATACCGAGAGTGGAGCAATAGGTCCGACGCACAATGTCTAGGATTTGGCGCACGCTGGCGCGCTCAAGCCCCAGCACCCCATCAATGAAGATGTTCCGATCCATATCCGACTCTTCGAAGCCATAGCTTTTTGGGTCGAGTTCTGGCTGGTATTCCGGCACGTCCAGTCCGAGGGGGTCAAGCTGTGCCTGCAAGTGACCCCGCATTCGATAGGCGCGAATCATCATCAGCGCTTTGACTGAGTCTTTCACCGCCTGAGCGATTTCGGCTTCGGATGCTGCAGGCGTTGCCGATTTTAGCTTCTTTTCAAGCTTCGGTTCGAGCAGTGTCCAATTGCCGTCAAATGCCGCTGTTTCTTCAGGCGATGCGGGTTTTGGCCATTGCGTGCGTTTCCAGCTTGCGCCATCGGCATTGCGCGCGGCATCCGCGCCTGCATCGCCAAGCTCGGCGAAAAAGGCGCGCCAGCTTTCGGGGACCGCATTAGGGTTTTCGGCATATTTGGCCTGCATCTGTTCGATCCAAACCGCGCTGCCGCCATATAAAAACAAAGTGTCCAACATCGCAGCATTCTGTGCGCTGCGACCGCCATCGACCGGAGATCCGTCGTCTGCCATATCTTACCGTCCTCTGTAGAGACGGCCCGGCGGGGTCAAATTTGGCCGCGTCGGGCCGCCCTTTGCCTCAATCTTATGCGGCGTTAACCCTTCAATACATCTACCATTGTCTTACCCAAACGCGCAGGACTTGGCGATACTTTAATTCCGGCCGCTTCCATCGCTGCGATTTTAGACTCAGCGTCCCCTTTGCCGCCTGAAACGATGGCACCGGCGTGCCCCATCGTCCGGCCTTTTGGCGCTGTCCGGCCGGCGATAAAGCCGACCATTGGCTTCTTGCGACCTTTCTTGGCCTCATCAATCAAGAATTGCGCGGCCTCTTCTTCGGCGGAGCCACCAATTTCCCCAATCATGACGATGCTTTCTGTCTCGTCATCTGCAAGGAACATTTCCAACACATCAATAAATTCAGTGCCCTTCACCGGATCACCGCCGATTCCGACGGCGGAAGTCTGACCAAGCCCCTCGACGGAGGTTTGATACACTGCCTCATAAGTCAGCGTCCCGGAGCGAGACACGACCCCGACCGAGCCTTTCTTAAAGATCTTTCCCGGCATGATGCCAATCTTACAGGCTTCCGGGGTCAGCAGACCTGGGCAGTTTGGACCGATCAGGCGTGACTTAGATTTATCGAGCTTGGCCTTAACGCGCACCATATCGAGCACTGGAACGCCCTCAGTAATGCAGACGATCAGTGGGATCTCAGCATCGATGGCTTCTTCAATTGCGGCGGCGGCGCCTGCGGGGGGCACATAGATGACCGTCGCATTCGCGCCGGTCGCGTCTTTCGCATCCGCGGCATTGGCATAGATAGGAAGCGATGCGCCATTGTCGGCCGTCCAGCTTTCACCGGCTTTGCGTGGGTGCGTGCCCGCCACCATTTGCGTGCCAAAATACTCAATCGCCTGATTGGTATGAAATGACCCGGTTTTCCCGGTCAGACCCTGAACGATGACTTTGGTGTTTGAGTCGATAAGAATGGACATGGGTCTTAGGCGCCTTTCACGGCTGCAACAATTTTCTGGGCGGCATCGTCGAGATCATCAGCCGGAATGATGTTCATCCCGCTTGAGGCGAGGATGTCTTTGCCCTTCTCCACATTGGTGCCCTCGAGCCGGACCACTAAAGGCACCGCCAGCGATGTCTCTTTCACGGCTTGGATGACGCCTTCGGCAATCACATCACATTTCATGATCCCGCCGAAAATGTTCACCAGGATGCCTTTGACGTTTGGGTCTTTCATGATGATTTTAAACGCCGCAGCGACTTTTTCAGCGTCTGCGCCGCCGCCGACATCGCAGAAATTGGCGGGTTCTTCGCCATACAGTTTGATGATGTCCATGGTCGCCATGGCGAGGCCTGCTCCATTGACCATGCATCCGATCGTGCCATCAAGCGCGATATAAGCCAGATCCCATTCAGAGGCTTCGATCTCTTTTTCGTCCTCTTCCGTCGTATCGCGCAGCTCCATAATATCAGGATGGCGGAACAAAGCATTGCCGTCGAAACTGACTTTCGCATCGAGCACCCGCAGGTGGCCATCTTCCATGACGATCAATGGATTGATTTCCAGCATCGACATGTCTTTCTCGGTGAAGGCTTTGTAGAGGATCGGGAACAGGTCCATGCCGTCCTCACGGGCAGCGCCATCCAGGCCAAGCGCATCGCAGAGTTTTGCTGCCGCCGCCGATGTCACGCCCGCGCTCGGGTCAATCGGGAGGGTTAGGATTTTGTCCGGCGTATCGTGGGCAACGGCTTCGATATCCATCCCGCCTTCGGTCGAGGCGACAAAGGCCGGACGTCCAGTTTCGCGGTCGACGAGCAAAGAAAGGTAGAGCTCCGCCGCAATGTCCGCGCCGTCCTCAACATAAAGACGGTTGACTTGCTTGCCCTCTGACGAGGTTTGCGCCGTAACCAAGTGATGGCCAAGCATCGCTTTGGCATGCGCCATCACTTCGTCTTTGGAAAAGGCCAGACGCACGCCGCCCTTTTCACCCGCTTCCGCCTCGATGAATTTGCCTTTGCCGCGCCCCCCGGCATGGATTTGACTTTTCACGACCCAAAGCGGTCCTGGGAGCGTATCGATGGCGGTTTGCACATCATCGAGCGTCAGAATCGGGACGCCAGCCGCCACCGGTGCGCCAAAGGCTTTGAGCACCGCCTTGGCTTGGTATTCGTGAATGTTCATGGAGCGTTTGCCTCTTGCAGCGGGCGGGAATGCAGGCGTGCATCCCCAAAAGTCGCGCGCCTTATAGCACTGCCAGCCCAGGTGACAACCGGCTGCAACCGGAATTTCAGTCAGCTGAGTGCGCTACCTGTACTCAAGGGGGCTGCCCGGCGTGAAGCGACTTCAGGACGCGGTCTAAAGCGTGAAGAACAGATCCCACATCAAGCGCCCTGGCAGAAACGTGAACAGGCCAGCGATCACCATCGCGCCGATAAACATACCGGTCATCTGTTGACGATGTTGGGCAATTTTCCGCCGCCGCGCCGCAGCAATGCCAAACGGCAGTCCGAGCAGCGTCCAAGCCGATAGCGCGTGGATCGGACTATAGGCGTTCTCGAATATCCCGGTGATAAAAAAGGATGAGCCAGCGGTCACCGTCATGGCAATGACCCAGGCCCACCCAAGTGTGCGGTGAAATCCAAAACCTTTCGGCGCGGCCATCAGAATGAGACCGATAAACAGCGCGCTCAAGGCCCCCGTGACATGGACTTGCACTGGCAGTTCAGCCTGCAGCAAGGGGTCAAAGGTGAGGCGCAATTGCACATGCGCGTCTTCATACCCCGCCAGCATCACGCCGGTCACAATCACATAAATTGCGAAAGCACCGATCAGTTGCCAAGCCCATCCAGGCAGTTTGCGAACAAGGACGTGAGGAGAGAGCGTTGGAGGAAACACTGTTTTTATGGTCATAATTTCTCTCCTCACGCCCAAGTGCCATGAAACCCTAAGGGCCAGGAATAATCGGCCTGCCAGATGCAAACCGGACCCTCTTGAACGCGCGCGGCGTCAAATACATAGACTTCACTTTTCTGCGCCTTCAGGTTCAACACCGTGCCGATCAGCCAGCTGTCCGCATCGCCTGAGCCGCTGACTTTTGGGACAAATAGGAACTCTTCGACCATGCGCTGATCGCCAAACGCAAAGGTCTGCGCCTGGCCGGTCCGCCAGTTTTGAACCGTCAGACCGGTCGCCCCCGGACGCTGCGCCGAGGCGCCACTCGCCAGCGCAACCAAATCGCGGGCTTTACCGCGAAAGCGCGGATCAACTTGTGGGAACTCGCCAACAATCTCAGTTTCGATGAAGCGGGCATCGCCCGTTGGCGGAATGATCACTTGGGTGAGCACGCCGTTTTCTGCCGGGCGTGGATCGGTCCATTGGCCGCGAATTTCATCGGCGCCGCCATCGACGCCGAGCACAGGCTGTTTGTAGAACACCGCATCAAATTTGATTGTCCCATCCGCTTCTTCCCAGGCAGAGCCGGTATGATAGAACATCCGTGCGGGCGCTTGCGCCCATCTTTGTTGGGTAAAATCATCCTTGTCGACGATGAGCATTTGCAGACCGTGCTGCGGTTGCCAGTCGAACCCGGCCACCACTGGCGGACGAAGGTTTTCATTGACCCATGGCTGCACCAAAATAATCAAATGACGCGCCGTCATCGTCCAGTCATGGATGTAGGCGGCGCGGCCAATATCGACCAGACCAAAGTCCTCTAAAGCGCCATTGGCACCAATCCGATAGATGCCGACGCGTGCGCCGCCGACTGCAAGGTTCCAAACACGGCCATTTGGCTCAACTTTCGGATGGGCCAGGAAGGGCATACCTTTAAGATCATCGCGCCAGGTTTTTGGACCCCGGGTGGCAAGCGTTTCCGCGTCCATTGCAAAGGCAGACCCGCCTTCCCAAAGGGCCAAGAGTTCGCCGTCGACCATCAGCACAGACGTGTTCGCCGCGTTGACATCATCCGGGCCTTGAACCGAATAGCGTTCATCCCCTAGGGATCCAAAACCGGGCGCCAAAAAGGCTTCAGCGGCTTGCTCTTCACGGCGCTTTTTGGTCGCGACGAAGCGCGCTTTATGCACGGCCTGGCCGTCTTCAATCGCGATCCGATGCACCAGTCCATCACCGTCAAACCAATGACTGGCATAGTCCGTCCCGTATTGCAGCTGCGCCGGACCGTTGCGGTAGAGACTGCCGGTTAGGTCTTGCGGTGCCGCTCCGTAAACCAAGCGCATCGGGGCTGGGTCAAAGCCGTTTGGCGGTGCCGTTCGATAGCCAAGATGCCAATCCGGCATTGCCGCAGCGGATGGCGTTTTCGCGGCGCTCGAGCCGGCGCCAAAAGCGGCGACGACGCCGAGGCCTATCCCGGTCTCCATGAAATGACGACGTGACAGATCCATAATCAAGTCCTCCTCTCCAGTGCGGGTTAGTTCAGTGTGATTGTGTGCGTGGTGCCGTCGGCTTGGAGCACGAATTTTGCATCCGCCCAGGTGGCCGGGCCAAACCGACCCTTCGCATCGTTTGAGAAGGCGAACGGCTCGGTCGGCATGCCAAACGGGTTGGTGTTCATTTCGCCGTCATCATTGATATCGTGATACAGCTGGACGGCATATTCGCCGGGCGCCAATCCTTCAAATGTGACGGTCACCCGATCGCTTTCGACATTCAAGCTGGCGCCATTGATTGCCGCAGAGCCTTTATAAGATGCCTCATCATAGAGGCCGAGCATAATCGTGCCTTGGGTCTTTTCGATGCCCTCAACATTCACCGTCAGCTCAGACGCTGACGCCGTCGGGATCGCGATCATTGTGGATGCGATCAAAGCAAGAATAGAAACGGTGCGGTTCATTTTTAGTCTCCGAATTTATGTTTCGCAAAAGCCGCTGATTGGGCTGCGAGAGGAGACATGACAGGGATTGGAATCAGGCGCATCGCGGTCTACGTCTGGTGACTAGAATCCTTCGCGAAATACCGCCAATGTCATTCGCGAAACGCCAATAAAGGGGCTCTTGCAGTTTGCGTATCGCGAATGACATCATCCGGTTTTGCATAATTGTACTGGGACTGGGACTGATCTTTGCCGTCCTTGGGGTCTACAATACCGGCCAGCTCCCATTTTATCAGAGTTTCGTATTTTGGACGACGACGATGGCGGTCGGGGCCGGAACCTCGCTCGTGGTTGCGCCATTTATCTGGGGGCCGCGCTTCGAAGCCGTTGCACCAGCCTTCAAAATTGGCATCGCCGCAGCGATCATTTCCGTGCCCGTGACGATCACGCTGATGCTGTTTTTCAGCGTCAGCCGCTGGGACCTGACCCTCTTTGTGATCCAATACTCTTACGTTCTGGTGATTTCTCTGATTGTCACAACGGCTGCTTATATTCGCGATATTCTGACGACTCAGAAGGCGGCAGACGCCGACCTTACCGATCCCATCAAAGGCTTTTTGGAGCGCCTACCGGTCAAATACCGCACCGCGGATTTGCACGCGATCTCATCCGAAGATCACTATTTGCGCATCCATACGAGCCTTGGCGATGAGCTTATTCTCATGCGTCTTGCTGATGCGGTGCGAGAATTGTCCGCCGCCGATGGGCTGCAAGTGCATCGCTCGTGGTGGGTCGCCAAAAACGGCATCACGGACGAAAAAAGGGTCGATGGACGCAGCCTTTTGGTGCTGCCGTCGGGGGTGGAAGTCCCAGTCTCACGCAGCTACCGGGCCAAGGCAAAAGAGGCTGGCCTGATCCGGTGAAACGGTTAACCCTGAAAATGCCCTATTCGAGACACGCATAGCCCCTATTCCATATTGACAGTGTTCATCAAGGACGCCCGTCCCCATCTGGCCGTTAACAAAAGATAACGGCGAGACCGCCAGAACGACGAGACCAAGACGATGAGCAATAATCACATTTTCACCCGCAGCCTGACGGTCCTGATGACCGGCGCAACGGCGATCACGCTCTTTCTCTTCGCCTTTGCACCCAGCGCCTCTTTGTTCGCTGGATAGGCGCAGACCAAACAGGTTTTGGTTAAAAGCGACGAATTCGACGTAATTCTATAACGCGATTTCAAAACAATTCGGACACGCTACAGGCTGCACAAGTCGAGGAGGCTCTTGTGGCACGTTACAGCTCATCCGATTCGTCCGGCAACATATTTGCCATCCTTGTCGCCGGTCTGGCGGCGGCTTTGTTTGCGATTATCGTAATGTGGCCAAGTGGGTCGAACGCGCCGGCTGGCACCGCCTTCGTTGACACCCCACTCTCGGAAGCCCTCAATGACCCAACGACCAAAACCTATCTTGCAACTCTGCAGCGGGTGAAACCGAATATCGCCCGGGACCTCAATCGAGACGCGGCCGTTGCGATTGAAAACGGCGCGGATCAAAACGAGTTAGCCCTCCTTCTCTTCGAAGCCTATTCGGAACCCGATCCAGAAGACTTCACGGATTTGGTTTATGCCGACGTGAAGCACTTTGACGGTATGGTTCGCAAAATGGAGCAAGGTCTCAAGACCATGTCGCGCAAAGCGCCACAATTCTGCACTGCAAAGCGGTTCGAACGCTATGTTGGAAGCTCCCAAGAGACCTTTATGCGCGAGATGTCAGATCAGTTTGGATACGGATCTGGCGTTTACGATTGGGCGCTCGAATTCAGCCAAATGACCCTCGAAGCGATCGAGAGCGGACGAAAATCTCCGAAAAAGTACGATCGATTGACATCGCAAGACCAGATGACGCTTCAAACCACATTGATGGGCATGATGAGCAATCCGAATGTTGCCAAGCTTATGCGCGTCTCCGGCGGATCAGGCGCCGCTCAACAACAAGCCATAATGAACATGAACTTTTGTGATCTTGGCACCGATCTTCTTGCCGTCGCCAGTGGTCTGCCCGGCGGTTTGAAAACCCGCCTGCTCGGCGAGCTGCAGCACCAAACCAAAGACGGCAATCTGGAAAGCATGATGCGGGCGGCGCAATCGAGTTTTTGATATGAATTCGCCGCGCGCGCGGGGCGTTCGGGGCTAGTCTTTTGGTCCGCCCGGCATAATCGGACGGTCGCGCCAAGCGCCTAAACTGCGCACGCGGTCATACATCACCAAAGCGCCTGCAAGGCTAACATTGATGCAGAATTTGGTCGGGATTTTCACCACATGATCGCATCGCGCCAGCATCTGATCTGACAAGCTACCGCGCTCTGGTCCCAAAATATAAGCCGCCATCCGAGGGTGTTTAAATTCCGGCAACTCGACGGCATCATCGGCGAGCTCAATCCCAACCAATTGGCAGCCTTTTGGGAACACCATCTCATCCATCGACGCCCAGGCATAATAGGGGACATTCTTAAATGTCCGCGAAGTGTCGGAAAGATTTGCAATTTTGGTCCGGTCCGCGGCTTGAACCGAAAACACGAAACTCGCCCCGAACGCATTTGCGGTGCGCATGAGCGCGCCGAGATTCATTGGCTTCGAAATGCCCTCGGCGCCGATCGCAAAGTAACCCTTCATCAGATCGTCTCCCAGACCAGGCGACCGAGGGCGATCACCATCAGGATCAAACCTGGTGCAAAAATACTGATCCGCCGCGCCAGGCGCAAATGCGCCAAAGGCGATGGATACATCTTGCGCATCTCGGTGACGGCGTCTTTCACGAGGGGCTCAGCACTGTCTGGTACAGGGGCTTGCCGCGCGGCGAGCATCACCGTCCGATTCGACATTTGGTCTTGTTCAAACACCGAACCGCGTGTTGCTTTGAGCCAGCGCCGTAACACCAACGCGATCATCACCCGCATCTGCACAGCCAGCACGAAAGCAAACCCCAAAACCCCGATCAGGCCCCAAAATAGAACCGTTTTGTCCAAACTGGGTGTCTCCGCTACGTCAGTCCTTCACAGCGCCGGTTGCCATGGCTACCAAAGCTCCGTCAACGAATGAGATGAGGAAACCTGAGATGAAAGCGCTGCTCTCCAAGGCCCCAGGTGGTCCAGAAACGCTGGTTCTGGAAGAGATTGAAAGCCCTCAGCCCGGCAAAGGTGAAGTGATCATCGATGTCAAAGCCATCGGGGTGAATTTCCCTGATACATTGATCATTCAAGACATGTATCAGTTCAAGCCGGAACGCCCATTCAGCCCGGGTGGGGAAGTTTCAGGCATCGTCAAATCGGTTGGCGAAGGCGTCACAAACCTAGACGTGGGTCAGCGGGTCATCGGCTCTTGCGGCTGGGGGGGCATGCGCGAAGAGCTGGCGCTGGATGCGGGGCGTTGCATTCCGATCCCTGAGGGTGTGCCATTCGATGAGGCCGCCGCTTTTGTGATGACGTATGGGACCTCATATTATGCCCTTAAAGACCGGGCTGATCCCAAACCCGGTGAAAAACTGCTCGTGCTTGGCGCCGCGGGCGGCGTCGGAATTGCCGCCGTCGAACTTGGCAAAGTCATGGGCCTAGAGGTCATTGCGGCCTGCTCGACACAAGAAAAGGTCGATTTCTGTCTTTCCAAAGGCGCGGATAAGGGGCTGGTTTACGAGCGCGGCAACCTTGATCGCGGTCAGCAAAAAGCGTTCTCTAATCAGATCAAAGAAGCCAGTGGCGGCGGGGTCGACATCATCTATGATGCGGTCGGCGGTGACTATGCTGAACCAGCCGTTCGCGCGATGAATTGGGAAGGCCGGTTCCTGGTCATTGGTTTTCCGGCAGGCATCCCAAAAATCCCGCTCAACCTTACTCTGCTCAAATCGTGCGATATTCGCGGCGTATTTTGGGGCGCCGCAGTGGCGCGTGATCCGGCCGCCAATCAAGCCAATTTGACGGAAATGTTTGGCATGTACCAAGCTGGCAAAATCAAACCGCACGTCTCTGAGACCTTTCCGCTCGCCCGTGGCGGCGAGGCGATCCAATATCTCATCGACCGCAAAGCGCTCGGCAAAGTCGTGGTTACGATTTAACGAGAGCTTAACGCCGAGGCTGAGGTGGTCGTTGAAATTTTAGGTTTAACGCTAAGGCTCTTTTGAACCGGCCCCTCTAAACAAAGGGCTCAAAATCGTCATAGGGGATTGCGGCACCGAAACCCGCCGGAGAACCCTTATGCGCAGATTTTTCACCGAAACGAACGGCGCGACCGCGGTCGAGTATGGCCTGATCATTGCGCTCTTAGCCTTGGCCATATTGGTGAGCCTACAATCGTTAGCCGGTGGGCTATCAGAAACCTTTAGTACGGCTGAGGAAAAGCTTAAAGACGCCCGGACGTAATGAAATGGAGACGCCGCCGCATTTAAGCGAGGCCAGTGCTAGATCTGTTGATACAGCTTCGCGCAGGGGGTTTTAATCAGCGACCAATGCGCCATCTGCGACGATTATTGCGTCACTGGCCGAGAGTGTTGTCCCATTCAAATGAACGGCGAAAAACCCTTCCGCATCAGAGCCGCATCCCGCCCAAATTGCGTTGCCGAGCGCCGCGGTCACAATGCCGCTCATTTCCCATGACAGATAATCAGAGCCATCGATTGGTTGGCTCGCAGGGTTAAGGCCAAGATTGATCACCGTGAGCATTTTGCTCGCATCATCGAGTTCATCAAAATAGGCGGACACCAACTCGCCGCCTGCCTCGGCGGACATCTCGGTCATCATTCCATCTGTATAGGTCATCGATATATTGGTCACCGGCACACCGCGAAATGAGAGTGAAGACTGCACCAAAGTCCCATTGACGGAACTCGGGTCGACGCAGGCATAAAAATCCCCGGCCGGCAAAAACGTCGTCGACAGGCCTTCGCCGGTATCATTCTCCGCCGCAATGCCGGCGCTTAAACGCGTCTCATCATCGGCGAGCGTAAAGGTCAAATCGGTGCCCAAAGGAGACGTCAAACGCATCGACGATCCCGGCAAAGCCTTGCTCTGTACGGCGGCGCCAGCTGCTGCAAGGTCTTCGGTCGGCACCGCCAACGCGTCGAAGAAATTCGCGCGCATCGTTTGATAATCCGCACCGCGGCTCTTGGCGTAGGCTTTGGTTGGGATACCGCCCGCCTGGCCGAGATCCACCGAGCGGCCCTGCTTGGTCGCGAACATCGCTGACAATTCACGCGACGCCTCGCGAACGAGATTGAGCCGCTCTTCTGGCACATCCGCAAAAATCCCTGGATCCGAAATGGCTGACGCATCGATAAACACATCGCCCATTTCAAGAATCGCCATTTGACCTTTCGGTGACTGCGAAAGCATCTCCATTGGCGCGTTCATGATCCCGCCGCGATCGGCCATCGGCGTCTCTAGGATCACCACCGGTTGACCGCCCGCAATCCAAACCTGCTCAACCAATGCGTCGGTGATCTCAAGCTCCGCGCGCGAAACCGTCAGGACCACAATGTCACCCGGTTGGACACCCGCCGCTTCGGTGACCACACGCTGAGCGATCGGGGTATAGTCCATTGGCAGGGGTTTGACTTTTTTCTCAGCGGTCATCGCTGGCGCGATGACTTCCATTACCTCTTCAGGTTCGCTCGCAGCGGTCTCGACCAAATCCGCCGTCTGGCTCTCGACCGTCGAACATGCCGTACAAATGGCCGCGAGGCTGGCAGCGATTGTAAATCTCATCATTGGTCCCTCCACGCTTCGATAGGTCGCAAAGGTTAACATAATTAACGATTTGACGACATAGGACTGCAAACGCGATTGACCGGCAGCTGACGACATGCGTCGAAATGCTACGCCATCCCGCTTGTGCGCGCCGGGAAAGCCGCATACCTGCCTAATATGCCTGAGCTCCCCGAAGTTGAAACGGTCCGGCGCGGTCTTAGCCCGGTAATGGAAGGGCAAGTTATCTCGCGCTTTGAAGTCAACCGTCCGGACCTGCGCTTCCCCTTTCCTGAGAATTTTCGGCAACGCGTGGAAGGCGCGCGCGTGATCCGGATCGGCCGCCGCGCGAAATTTCTCGTCACGTATCTCTCGACCGAGGACGTGCTGATCATGCATCTTGGAATGTCTGGACGGTTCACCATTGACAGCGCGGCAACGGCCAACTTCCACCACAATCCAGGCACCGACCCAGCGCATGATCATGTCATCTTTCACATGCAAAATGGTGCCCGCGTGACATATAATGATCCGCGCCGCTTCGGTTTCATGGAGATCTGGCCCGCAGCGCAGCTTGAGGCCTATCCAAGGATCGCGCATCTCGGCCCTGAGCCTTTGAGCAATCAGTTCAATGCGGACCATCTCAATCGCGCATTGAACGGGAAGGCTGCGCCCATCAAAGCCGCATTGTTGGATCAAAGCATTGTTGCCGGGCTCGGCAATATCTATGTCTGCGAAGCACTGTTTCGCGCCGGCATCAGCCCGAGACGCATGGCCCGCTCGGTGGTCGGGAAACGCGCTGAACGGCTGGCTCCCGCCATCAATGCGGTGATCGCAGAAGCCATCGAGGCTGGCGGGTCATCGATCTCGGATTTCACCAGCGCCAGCGGCGAGCTGGGATACTTTCAGAAGCAATTCGCGGTCTATGATCGCGAAGGGGCGACGTGCCCGCAGTGCGATGCGCGTGTGCAAAGACTGGTGCAATCCGGGCGTTCGACGTTTTTCTGCAGCACCTGCCAGCGCTGATGTCCACTGAGAATCGGCAAACCAACCGACCGGTTCAGCCGCTTGGCTGGATCGGGGGCGAAGTCATCTCTCCCGATTTGTTCAGCTGGCATATCTGATCGACAGCCGCGAAAAGCAGAGCCGAGCGTTCGACCGAGAACCGGCAAGCTCGCCAAAAACAGTTCCGCGACACACGCGCCCATAGCCCTTTAAGACTTATCGGCCTAAATGGGCTGTATGAGCGAGCAAGACACTGTTTCTTTTGGATTCGAATCCGTCACACCGGACGAGAAAGTCGATCGGGTCAAAAGCGTATTTAGATCTGTCGCGCCAAAATATGATGTCATGAACGATGTCATGTCGATGGGCATTCATCGGCTTTGGAAACACGACACCATGAACCGCGTGAACCCGCAACCCGGCGAAGCTTTGCTCGATGTTGCTGGTGGCACCGGTGAGCTTGCCCGCGCCTTTTTAAGCCTCGCGGCTGCCGCTGGTGAGCGCCGCGGCGATCCGCGCCCCGCCAGCGCGACGGTCTGCGACATTAATGAGGCGATGCTTGTCGCCGGACAAGCGCGCGATGATAATGCGCGATGGGGCGACCAGCTCAGCTGGGTCTGCGCCGACGGCACGACCTTACCGTATTCAGAGCGCTGCTTTGACGCCGTCACCATCAGTTTTGGCATTCGCAATTTTGCCGACCGGATGGCCGGTCTGCGGGAGTTCCGCCGGATCTTGAAACCTGGCGGACGCCTCGCCGTCCTCGAGTTCAGCCAAATGACAGCGCCCTTGCTGCAAAAAGCGTATGACACTTACAGTTTCAGCGTCATTCCCAATGCTGGCAAACTGATCGCAGGCGATCGCGAGAGCTATCAGTATCTCATTGAGAGCATTCGGCAATTCCCCGATCAAGACACGTTCAAAGCGGAAATTGAAGCGGCGGGCTTTTCACGCGTCTCTGTGACCAATTTCTCTGGCGGCATCGCGGCGCTGCATTTTGGCTGGGCGATCTAGGCCATGTTCAAAGCGCTGGCGGATTATGGACGATTGCTGCGTGTTGGCACGGCATTGGCGCGACATGATGTGATCCTGCCGGGCGAGTATCATGACCGCCTGCCCTTTCCCGCCAAACTGGCCGGGAAAACGCTCCGGGCCTTTGGCGGCGGTGCCAAGGGTCGACCTGGCGAACGTCTCGCCGCGGCGTTGGAAAAACTCGGGCCAGCTTACATTAAGCTCGGTCAGTTTCTCGCCACCCGGCCGGACGTCTTTGGCGTCGAAACAACGACCGACTTGTCGCGCTTGAAAGACAAGCTGCCACCGTTCCCCATGGCGGCGGCGCTCAATGCGCTGGCTGCGGAGTTTGGTGCCGACAAAGCCAAGGCTCTGTTTGCCGATCTGTCAGAGCCGATTGCCGCAGCTTCGCTCGCCCAGGTGCACCGCTTGCAAACAGAGGACGGCGCAAAAGCCGTCAAAATTCTGCGCCCGGGGGTCGAAGACCTGATCGGGCGCGAATTGCGCGCGATGAAACGCGCGGCCCGCACCATCGAACACGTGAATATTGAAAGCCGCCGGCTGGAGCCGGTTGCTTTCACCGAAACGGTTGCGATGTCGATGGAGAAAGAGCTTGATCTGCGTCTTGAAGCCGGCGGCGCCGACGAAATGCACGAACTCTCCGCAAGCGCGGCGCACTTTCTCATCCCCGAAGTCGATTGGACGCGGTCGGGCAAACGCGTGCTTACAACGCAGTGGGTCGACGGCAAGCCCCTCACCGATCCCGATGCCGCTGCAATGCCGACTGTTGACCGCGCCGCACTGGCCAATCGGGTCACGCAAGGATTCCTTGATCACGCCATTCATCACGGGGTGTTTCATGCGGATATGCACGAAGGCAATATGATCGTGACGCCGGACGGGCGCCTGGCACTGGTCGATTTTGGCATTATCGGTCGAATAGGACTGAATGAGCGCCGGTTCCTAGCTGAGATCCTGTGGGGCTTTCTCCGCCGCGATTATCACCGCATTGCTGAAGTCCATTTCGAAGCCGGTTATGTCCCAGCGGACAAATCCGTCGGTGATTTCGCGCAAGCGCTGCGCAGCGTCGGCGAACCGATTCACGGCAAATCAGCCAATGATGTTTCGATGGGTCGTTTATTGCTGCAACTGCTCGATTTTACGCACACTTTCGGTATGCATCTGCGCCCGGAACTGGTGCTCCTGCAGAAAACCATGGTGCAAGTCGAAGGCGTGGCCCGGACGATTGATCCGAACCATGATATTTGGACCGCTGCCGAACCGAT
This sequence comes from Pseudomonadota bacterium, assembly GCA_038531165.1. Taxonomy (GTDB): domain Bacteria; phylum Pseudomonadota; class Alphaproteobacteria; order Caulobacterales; family Hyphomonadaceae; genus Henriciella. The sequence continues at coordinate 524,205 of JBCBBZ010000002.1, read as the reverse complement.
TGTGAAAGACTGGATCACTCAAAATCTCGGTCCCGCCGGCGCGACAAAGCTTGTCGCACAAAACATTCGGCATGTGGCGGATCGACTGAAACGCTTGCCAGAGGTGATGGACCAGTTCGAAGCCAAACTCGCCGCCCCGGAGATTGCCCCGCCACCAAGAGAACGGTTTGCGCCTTGGTGGGGTTGGTTTGGCTTTATGCTCGCGCTTGTCGGTCTGTTCGCAGCGATCGTGATCGCTGACTAATCTGCTTGGGCGGACAAAAAGATCATAAATCGGGTGCCCGCATCACTGGTTTCGTCAAGCGCCAACTCGCCGCCCATCGCGCGGGCAAGGTCGCGTGACAGAGCGAGGCCAAGGCCTGTACCATCGCGCCGCGTCGAGCCCGCAAACGGCTTAAATAGATTATCGATGGCGCGCTGCGGCAGCCCTGGCCCCGTGTCGACAATGCTCAGCGCGCTGCCATCAAATCCGACCGACACAGCGCCTTGGCCCGACATTGCCTCGGCCGCATTGCGGATCAAATTCGCGCATATGCGGTGCAAATGGTCAGGGTCGGCTGAAATGCAGGCATCTGCGATCACTTCATTGGTGAAGGTGACACCGTCATAGGCGGCCAAGGCTTCCATTCCGGCTTCGTCGATAAGATCGCGCAATTGAATTTTTTGGAAATTGGTCTCTGGAACTGTTGAGCGGCCATACTTCAAGGTATCGCTGGCCAAATTGATCGCGCGCTCTAAGGCCCGCTCGAGCCGCGGCAGGCTTTTCGCGACGCGCGGATCTTCCGAACGCGATAAGGTGTCCGAGACCAATTGCGCGGTGGCGAGCGAATTGCGCAGATCGTGATTGATTTTGGCCACCGCTTCGCCGAGCTGCGCCAAGCGTTCTTGCTGGCGAAATGCGTTCGACACGGCCTCTTCCATATCGGATAGCGCATTTTGGGCTCGCCCAATCTCATCGCTGCGCGGCGTTGGCGAGAGCCGTCGCTTCCAGCTGCCCGGATCGTCTCTGATTTGCTCGACCGACTGAGTCACGCGTTGGATCGGGCGAACAACTGCGAACAGGAGCATCAGGTAAATGAGCCCTCCGGTCACCGCTGAAATGAGCAAAGATAGGCCGAGAATATTCAGCCCATAGGCTTCCATTTCGCCGCGCAGACCCTTTTCGTCGACAACGATTTCAATCACGCGCCCGGGCTGTGATCCGGCCGCACGAATGATCAAAAACCGATCGCGCGGCGCAAAAAACGTTCCGAGCGTATCCATGATTTCAGAAAAATCCGGACCGTCATCGTAGAGCACAATTTTGCGCGTGCAGCAGATCTCTTCGCCCGGATTAAGGATCATATCGCGACGCTCATCATAAAGCTCGGCGACGGCCAGCACCATAGCGCTATTGAGCAACTCTTTTTCAAGTTCTTCGGACACCATCCGGCTCGGCGCGGCCTCTAGCGCTAAGGCCGCGAGGCGCCCGGCTTCGATTTGGTCCTTCAGCCAATCATTGCGAAAATTGGTCGCGCTCGGCACAAAGATCAGCGCTTCTACAATCAAAACCGTTGTTATGGCGATGAGGAACAGTCTGAACGACAAACTGTCCCGCCATCGCAATTTCCGCCTCGGGGCGCCGATATTCGATGCGTCACTCACCCCTCGGCACGTAACTTAAGGGATGCGTTGCAGCAACCCAACCAAAGTCCGCGAGGCTTTGCCAAACACAGTTGGGGTAAAGTGCGCACTTGCGGCGCGCTTCACGATCTCAGCACGTGTCGGATAAGGCGAGATGAAATTGGTCAGAGACTGTACGCCAAGCTTATTTGACATGCCGTAGCCGACAATTTGGATAATATCGCCTGCGCCTTCGCCGACCACAGAGGCGCCAAGCAATTTGCCTTTGCGGATGATCAGTTTCGCTTCGCCGAGCGTTTTCCCCTCGGCAATCGCCCGATCGTTTTCATGGAAGGGGAACGATGATGTGGTGACGCTATCGCCATACTGGTCGCGCGCTTCAGCCTCGGTTAGGCCAACCTGCGCCACTTCTGGCGCCACATAGGTTACCGCGGGCAAGGGCAGATCGCTCGCTTTGCTGCCCTGTTTGAAAAAGGCCCGCCGGGTAAAGACACTCGCATGCCAGCCGGCCAGATGGGTGAATTGGCCCTGCCCGGCGACATCGCCAAGCGCCCACACACGCGGGTTTGAGACCGAGCGCAGTTTGTCGCTGGCTTGAATACCGCGCGCGTCATAGTCTACATTTCCGGCTTCCAGGTGAAGCCCGTCGAGGACCGCGCGGCGGCCAACCGCGACCAATAAGTGCGATCCAGAAATCGTCTTTGGCCCATCATCACTTTCGGTCTCAACTGAGATATTGCCCGTCGCACCAGAGATTTGCACGGCTTTGTGCCCTTCCAGCACGGCAACGCCTTCTTCGCGAATTGCATCAATGGCAATTTTAGCATGATCGGCGTCAGCGCGTCCGAGGGCTTTGCCCATTTCGATCACGGTCACGTCTGATCCGAGACGCTGAAACGCCTGCGCCATTTCCATCCCAATTGGACCGCCACCGAGGATGATTAGGTGTTTTGGCTGTTCCGGCAAAGAAAACACGGTCTCATTGGTAATGTATGGGGTTTCGTTGAGACCCGGAATTGGCGGGATGAAGGCAACGGAGCCGGTTGAAACAATGATCCGCCGAGCCGTCGCTTCCGTGGTTGCAGAGGTCACCGTTTTCCCGTCTTTGAACTGTGCATGCTCACGAATGACCGTAACGCCAAGGCCTTCAAAGCGCTCTTGGCTATCGACCGGTGCGATTGTGTCGATGGCTTTGCGAACATGCGCTTTGACGTTTTCCCAGTCGACAACCGGTGCACTTGTGGTGATGCCATACTTTTCACCCTCACGCGCGGTCTGCGCATACTTCGCGGCGGTCAGGAGCGCTTTCGACGGTACACAGCCATAATTGAGGCAATCGCCGCCCATCTCAGCGCGCTCATAGAGGATCACATTCAGCCCGAGCATGGCGGCCCCTGCCGCAGCCGACAATCCACCAGAACCGCCGCCAATAACAATTAAATCAGCCTTGAGTTTGCGCTTACTGTTGGTGTCAGCGGGGGCGGTGGCCATGGTTTTGGTTTCCATTGGGTCGGTGTCGGCCATGCGGGCGGTTGGGGGAGCAATCGAGTCAGACATTTAAGCCTCCACAGGGTCGGCTTTGCGACCGGTAATTTTTTTATAGATGACGGGGATGAGCGCGACGACGCCGAGCGCGGCGAGGGCGGGCAGCATATTCCTGGCAATGATTGCAAGGTTTGGATCTTCGCCTGCCGCGAAGGTCGCACCGAGGCCGGAGCCGACCCAAGTATAGGCCACGACACCCGGAATAATGCCAATCGCTGTCGTGATCACGTATTCGCGATACTTCGCGCCAAGCAGCGCCGGGGCAATATTGGCCACCGGGAAAGGAACAACCGGCAATAAGCGAAGCGCAAACATATAGGAGAAAGGGTTCTCATTAAAACCTGATTCCATTTTGGCCATAAATGGCCCGGCCCGCTCTCTGAGCGCACTGCCAATCGAGGTTTTCGCGGCAAAGAACAACATGCTGGCGCCCAAAGTTGCGCCAGCAATGGTCGCGAGAGATCCGCCGATGAGCCCAAACAGAAACCCGCCCGCGATGGTGATCCACAGCGCCCCGGGGATCATGAACAGCGTTGCAGCGGCGTAGATCAGGACAAAGATCGCAACCGCCAAAGCGAGATTGTTTGCGACAAATCCTTGTAGAACCTCTTGCTGCTCGCGCAAGGTCTCAAGCGATAAGTATTGGAACACACCTAACTGCCATGCGCCGATCATCACGGCCGCGATGAGATAGACGGGCCATAGCTTGATCCAGATCGGGCGTTGCTTTGTTTCGACCGTGTCTGTCATGGCCAATATCCTTCTTAATATCGGGAGACGCCTATTCGACGTCGTTCAAATCCCAGTCATACTCGTGTTTGGTAATTCTTCTCTTCGCTTCGATTTGAGCGGCAAGCTCTGGCTCAGCAAACTCTAATAAGTGATCAATCACGCCATCATTCGATCCGCCAAAATCCTCGCGGAACCATTTGTAAATCGTCGACACTTGAAGCGTTCCATTGTTGCGAATGGTAACACCGCGCGGATCGTTCACATATGCGCGCGCGGCGGTATCGAGGTCTTCGTCTAAGGTCTCACCAAACCAAGCATCAGTTTGCAAGTTTGGGCAGCTATAAGCGGCACAATTCACCGCATAGTGAACGCGGGGATCATCCCACTCGACGCGCAAAATCTGGTGTTCGATATGATCCAAGCTGAGCGTTTCGCCATTGATCTCGGTAAAGACGCGCTTCCAAGGCCCGACAATATAGCCGGATCGGATGGACTTGGTTGGGTAGCGGCTAACGATGTATTGGACCGTCAGCGCGTTATAGATGTTCGAATAGGCGGCAAACTGCTCATTCTCGTCAAGCGTCTCAAGGTCAAAGCCCGCAAACTGCGCCAGATATGCGTCCAGCTTTGCGGAATCATCCGTATTTGCTTTTAACGCGCCATAGTCGAAACGGTTCACACCATCGCCGCCTTCCACCACGTACGTGCCCAGGAGTTGATCCCAAGCCGCATGCAACTCTGTATCATCAGCCGCGGCAGATCCAACAGTCAGCGTCATCGCGAAGGCTCCAGCAATTAGCACTGTGCGTAACATAGATTTGGCGTCCCTTTTACAAGCTTTGTTCGCGGCCCATATATGCGGCGGCGGCCAGGGATGCACGTCACAGTCTGGTCCCGGACCATCACTGATCCGTGAGCAGGAATTGAAGCCATTGCGCGGCTGTGAATCCTGCGGGATAACCCTTGACCTCGGCAGGTCGCGCACGTAATAGCCGCGGTTTCGAGTTCAACCCAGCTATTTGAGGCGAAACGCCGATGAAACGCACATTTCAGCCAAGCCGCATTAAGCGCGCCCGCAAGCACGGCTTCCGCGCCCGCATGGCCACCAAAAATGGCCGCAAAGTTCTGGCCCGCCGCCGCGCGAAGGGCCGCAAGGAACTGTCGGCTTAAGCGCAGGACCTGTTAGGGGCGTCTTATGGCGCAACACGATTTTATTGAAACTGGGGTCGTTCGTCTGAAGACGCGGCCCCAGTTTCTTTTTGTCCGCAGCGGTGTATCTGAACGGCGCAAATCACTGGTCGTTCAAGCCCGTCGGCGCGAAGGTGCGACCCTGATTGGCGCAGGGTTTACGGCGACCAAAAAAATCGGCAACGCGGTGACACGGAACCGCGCCAAGCGCCGGATGCGCGAAGCAGCGCGCCTGCTCCTGCCTCTTCACGGTCGCGCCGGAACAGATTATGTCTTCATTGCCCGAATGGATACTGCGACCATTGGCTGGCAGCGCCTGCTTGACGATATGGAAAGCGCGCTGATAAGCCTCGCGCAGCAAATCTCCGCGGGGACAGGTCCGACCTGACCCCTCTTTTTATATCATAGGACGCTCTTTGCCCCATGTTGCCTAACCAACAAAACGGTATGGACCCTCAGGATCAACGCAATTTCATCATCGCGATGGCGTTGATGATTGTCTTTGTGTTTGGCTATCAGGCTTTTGTTCTGGAGCCGCAAGCCAAGCGCGCAAATGAGCAACGCGCCGCCGCGCAGGCCGAGCAAGGCATTGAGCCTATTGGCATCGCCGAGCCGCTCGAAGAGGTCATCAAAACCGTCGATGAAGCGCTGACCGAAACCACGCGCGTAACGTTTGATGCGACGCGCGTCGATGGCTCGATAAATCTGACCGGCGCAGTGATCGATGATCTCAATCTGAAAGATCATTACCGCACGGTTGAAAAGACCGAAGAGCTTCGACTGTTGCGCCCCGCGAATGCGCCGAGTGGCTACACCGTCGGTTGGAATTGGTTCGAGGGCAGTGTTCCGATCGCTGGCTATCGCGATTCCTGGACGACCACTGAGAGAGGCTTCGGCAGCGACGACACGGCCACGCTGACGCTTGAAAAAGAAGGGCTTCGCTTCGAGCGCACAATTAGCATCGACGAAAACTACATGTTCACATTCGCCGACTCGATCACCAATCTCGGGACTGAACCACGCACATTAATCCCGGTCGGTGCGGTCCGTCGTTATGGTGAGTGGAAAGAGTTTCTCGATGTCACTGATCCTGGCTCGTCCCGCAAAACCGGGTTTGCCCATCAGGGCTTGATGGGCAGTTTTGATAGTGCCCTGACATGGCGCAACTATGCCAACCTATTTAAAGGTCGCGGGATCAAGAAAGCCGAAGATGGTATTCGCGTGGCGGAAACGGGCGGCTGGCTCGGGTTGACAGACATGTATTGGATGGCCGCTCTGGTCCCTGAGCAAGGAGAGGGCTTCCGCGCGCGCGTCGGCAGTGAGAACAATCAATTGGAAGTCTTGGTGCAAGCGTCGTCAATGACGCTGGAGCCGGGCGAGACCCGGTCTATGGCCAATCAGATTTTCGCTGGCGCTAAGGAATACGCCGTGGTGAACGCGTACCAAGATGCTGGTATACCGCGGTTTGGCGACGCGATCGATTGGGGCAATATTCTTTATTACGGAACCAAAGGCCTCTTCTTTGTGCTGAACTGGTTACAAAGCGTTGTTGGTTCATTTGGCTGGGCGCTGATCGCGCTCGTGGTCCTCGTCAAGCTTCCGCTCGTGCCGCTCTATAACCAAAGCTACAAATCCATGGCCAAAATGAAGAAACTGGCCGAACCGATGAAAGAAATTCAAGAGCGTTTCAAAGGCGATCCGCAGCGGCGGCAGCAAGAAGTGATGAAACTCTATCAGCGCGAGAAGGCCAATCCGTTGGCAGGCTGCGTGCCCATCCTGTTCACAATTCCGATTTTTGTTGCGCTATACAAGACGCTCTATGTGACGATCGAAATGCGCCATGCGTCTTTCTGGTTCATCAATGACCTGTCCGCGCCGGACCCAACGGCGATCGGTAACCTGTTCGGCCTGCTGCCATGGGCGGCGGCTGACATCAAGGCGATTCCGATTTTAGGCCTGATTATCGGGATTGGGATCTTGCCGATCCTCTACGGCGTCACCATGGCCGGTATTCAAGCGCTTTCGCCGCCCCCGCCTGATCCAACCCAGCGCATGATCATGATGGCCCTGCCCTTTGTCTTTATGTTCGTCTTTGGCGGATTTGCCGCTGGCTTGGTTCTCTATTGGGTCTGGTCCAATATCCTATCGCTGGGCCAGCAATATTTCATCATGCGGCGAAACGGTGTGGAGACGGAGCTGGATAAGCTGATCAAGCGATTATTCGGGCTCGGCTCATCAACCCCAGCCGAATAAATGGTGCCCGCCAGCGATTTTCCAGAAGACGCCCTAGAGCTTGGCCGCAAACTTTGTCTTGGCCCAGTGAAATTCGTCCTCGGCGCCGCGAGCCTCAACCAACTGCCCGAGGGCAATCGCCCGGAAGTCGCCTTTGCCGGGCGCTCCAATGTTGGAAAATCATCGCTGATCAATGCCTTGCTCAATCGCAAAAACTTAGCGCGCTCTTCCGCAGAACCCGGAAAGACGCGCGAGGTGAACTATTTCGATGTCGGCGAAGGGCGCCTTTGGCTGGTCGATTTGCCGGGTTTTGGTTATGCAAAAGTCACGCGTGAGCAACAATCAAAATGGGTCCAGCTGACGAAACGCTATTTGCGCGGGCGGGCCAATCTACGACGCGTCTTCCTCCTAATCGACAGCCGTCGGGGTCTGATGGACACAGATCTCGAGACCATGGAGATGCTCGATGCAGCCGCGGTCAATTATCAAATCGTGCTGACCAAATCCGACAAAATCAAAGCCTCAGCGTTGGAATCGGTTCAGACTAAGGTCCAGGCAGTGATCAAAACCCATCCCGCAGCGCATCCGGTGCCACGTGTCACCTCGTCAGAAAAGGGCTATGGCATTGCGGAGCTGCGCGCCGAAATCGGACAAATTGTCGAGGGCTGATATGTCGATCCTTATTCAGAAAGCTGATCTAGAGACACCCGAATTTGCGGCGCTGATCGAGCGCCATGCAGCGCTCATGCTCAGCCTCTCCCCACCCGGCAGCTGCCATTTTTTACCGATGGACGGCCTACGCGATCCGAGCGTCACCGTCTGGGAGATGCGCGACGGGGACATTTTGGTTGGCTGCGGCGCCCTCAAAGAGCTGGACGCAAGCCATGGCGAGTTGAAATCAATGCACACACTGGCTGAGCGGCGCGGTGACGGATTGGGCCGTAAGATGCTGGATTTCATTCTGTCAGAGGCCCGCAGGCGGGGGTATCAGACGCTCAGTTTGGAAACTGGCAGCATGGAGGGTTTCAAGCCGTCACGACGTTTATATGAAAGCAGCGGGTTCACGCATTGCCCCCCATTTTCGGATTATGTCGAAGATCCAAATAGCGTGTTTATGCGGCTCGATATCGGACCCGCTGAGTCCGCTCCGGATCAACGCTAAGCCATTCAAAACGCCTGTTTTCCTTTGCCTGGCCGGCAAATCCGGCTAAAGGGCAGCGCCATGACGGATCCAGAGCCCCCTTCCGCGCAATTAACCGCCGCGACTTTGTCTGAGGCGCTGCCTTACATTCAGCGATATGCCGGGCGCACCATTGTGATCAAATATGGCGGCCATGCGATGGTCGATCAGCGCCTTTCCGAGGCCTTTGCGCGCGATGTCGTTTTGCTGAAGCATTTGGGCGCCAATCCAGTGATTGTGCATGGCGGCGGACCGCAAATCGCCAAACTGCTGGGCCGACTTGGGATTCAATCTGAATTTCGGGATGGCCTACGGGTGACCGATGACGCCACGATGGAGGCGGTCGAAATGGTGCTCTCTGGTCCGATCAACAAATCGATTGTCCGCGCGATCAATGCCGCAGGCGGCAAAGCCGTCGGCTTGTCGGGCTCTGATGGCGACTTGATGCGCGTCACCAAAGCTTCGCGTACAACGCGCGACACCACGAGCGAAATCGAAAAAGTCGTGGATCTCGGCTATGTCGGCGAACCTGAAAAAATTGACATCTCTGTCCTGAACGCCCTGATGGAGAGCGAGAAGGCGATCATTCCGGTGATCGCGCCCGTTGGTGTTGGGGATGATGATCGGCGCTACAATGTCAATGCAGATACCGCCGCCGGCGCCGTCGCGACAGCGCTCCAGGCGAAGCGGCTGCTGCTGCTTACCGATGTGCCCGGCGTGCTCGACAAGCACGGCAAGCTAATGCGCGAGATCCGACGTGATCGAGTAGACGCCCTGCTCAGGGACGGCACCATCTCAGGGGGTATGATTCCGAAACTTGAAACCGCGGCAAAAGCGGTCAACATGGGTGTGGGCGGGGCCGTCATCATCGATGGGCGTGAACGACACGCCATGCTTATGGAGCTCTTTACCGAACATGGTGCAGGTACCTTTGTCTATTAGAATATGGCTTGCGGCGGTCGGGGTCTTGCTGATCGCGATGATCCCAACCAACGCCACCGCACAAAGCAATGCGCGGGGCTGGGAGGTCTGCAACCATACAAGTTACATCATCGAAGCGGCGACCGGGCGTTACGAGGGATTGGGGGTTCTGGTCGAAGGGTGGACACGATTACGCCCTGGCATCTGCGAAAAAGTGATCGAGGGTCGTCTCCAACCCGGGATTCATTTTCTCCTCGGGCGGTCATCAGAGGCGCATCGCGGCGGCATCAAAATCTGGGGTGGGAACACCAAACTCTGCATTGATCCCACCGGCAGTTTTGAAATGGACAATATTCCAGATTGTAAATCACGCGGCATGGACTCGCTCGAGTTTCAGCCTGTCCTGATCGAAAACGCCAATTCCTGGCGAACCCTGCTGACCGAAACCGATAAGCGCACATTGGAACAAGCGAGTGCTGCGGGCATTCAACGTTTGCTGGACAATGCGGGCATTTATTCCGGGCAAATCGATGGCTATCTCGGTCGCAAAACGCGGGCCGCGATCGGCGATTTCTTGACCTCCAAAGGCCTTGGCGCGAACACTACAGATGCAGACTTGATGGATATTCTTGAGCAAACCGCGATTGAACGCGCGCGCAATGTCGGCCTGACATTCTGCAACCGAACCGAAAACCGGATTTGGAGCGCCATGGCGCGTCGACGCGGTGAAGGCTGGGAGAGCCGAGGCTGGTGGTTGTTGGACGCCGGAGGATGCGCTCGGGTGATTGACGAACCCCTGCTGCAAGCCGGCTTGTTTGCCTATGCTGAGATGGAATCTGGCGATGGCGATATACGCAAACTGACGAAAGGCAGCGATGCGTTCTGCGTTTCCAAGGCGAAATTCGCGATTACCGGTCGCGGCGCTTGCGAAGAGGCGGCCTATCGGACCGGCATGTTTGTCGCGACCCCCGCGCCGGTTAATCGCAAACTGGTGTTTGAGTTTTTCGAGCGCGATTTCGGAGAACCGGTCGATGCCAGCTGATTCCGCGCGGCCGCTGGCATCGCTGCGCGATCGCCGGGTCTGGGTCTTTGACCTCGACAATACGCTCTACCCGGCAGAGTGCGATTTGTTTGCCGAGATTGACGAGCGGATGACCGATTTTGTTGCCCGATTTCTGCGTTTGCCCCGCGCGGAAGCGCGCGCGACGCAAAAACGCTACTATGCCGAACACGGAACGACTTTGAACGGGCTGATGTCGATGCACGGCATGGCGCCAGACGAATTCCTCGCGCATGTGCATGAGATCGACCTGTCACCGCTGCCAAAAACACCAGAATTGGCCGAAGCCATCCACGCCCTGCCGGGGGAAAAATATGTCTATACCAATGGGTCTCGCGGACATGCGGAGCGGGTGACGGCATATATGGGGCTCGACCATGTGTTTGATGGACAATTTGCGATTGAGGATAGCAAGTTTACCCCAAAGCCCAATCTAGAGTCTTATCATGCTTTTTTGCAGCGGTTTGAGATTGACCCCCATCGATCTGTTTTTTTCGAGGATTTGGCACGTAACCTGGTCCCGGCGCATGCGATGGGGTTTGCCACCGTTCTCGTTCAGTCGGACAAGGATTGGAGCCATGAGCCCGTCTCGGCACGTCCGGCGACAATTGGGGATGACCTGCCCCCGCATATCGACTATGTGACCCGCGACCTGACGCACTTCGTGCGCGCTCTAACCCTTTAAATCCTCCAAAGGATGACACTCTATGCCCGATCGCTTAGCGGCGCTTATCAACGCAGCCTGGGACAATCGCTCTGACTTAAACACCGACACGCAAGGCGAAATTCGAGAAGCGGTGGACGCAGCTCTATCGCTTTTGGACAGCGGCGAAGTCCGCGTCGCTGAGCCCGATGGGAAAGGCAGTTGGCACGTCAATGAATGGCTTAAAAAAGCTGTGCTCTTATCGTTTCGCCTCAATCCAAACGCGATTATGGAGGGTGGTCCCGGACACCGTGGCACATGGTGGGACAAAGTGCCGAGCAAATTCGAAGGGTGGGGAGAACGCGAGTTCGCGGACGCTGGGTTTCGCGCCGTCCCCCCGGCCACGGTCCGGCGCGGTTCGTACATCGCTCCGGGCGCCGTGCTGATGCCGTCTTTTGTCAATATCGGCGCCTATGTCGATCGTGGCACCATGGTCGATACTTGGGCGACCGTCGGCTCTTGCGCCCAAATCGGGAAAAATGTGCACATATCCGGCGGCGCTGGCATTGGCGGCGTGCTCGAACCGCTGCAGGCGAGCCCCGTTATCATCGAAGACAATTGCTTTGTCGGCGCGCGGGCGGAAGTCGCTGAAGGCGTGATCGTGCGCGAAGGCTCGGTTTTGGCAATGGGCGTTTTCCTGTCGCAATCAACGAAAATCGTCGATCGCCAATCCGGTGAGGTTCGCTATGGTGAAGTGCCCCCCTATTCTGTGATTGTCCCTGGCAGCCTGCCGGGCAAAAATGGGGGCCCAGCGCTGGCAGCAGCGATCATTATCAAAACGGTCGATGAGCGCACCCGATCGAAGACCGGAATCAACGAGCTGCTGCGCGATTAATGAGCGAAGCGCGTGACACAGCCGTCATGCCATAGAGGCTTGCAATCCCCTGTTCCCCATTGAATTATTGTTCGAGGGGTCGCTTTGCTCAAATTGCTCGCTATACTATGGACCTAACCAACGGAGTTTTCCGTGACAATACAAATCGCAGGTCGGCACTTAGATGTTGGAGACGCGCTGAGGGAGCGCATTTCTGACGGACTTGAGGCCGCTGTTACAAAATATTTTGACCGAAGTTTCGATGCCAATGTGACGGTTGAAAAGCGCGGACATGAAATCGTCACTGATTGTAATGTCCACCTTCCATCCGGCATCGTTTTACAATCCACCGGAGCCGCAAGCGATCCTTATGCCTCGCTTGAAGACTCTCTGGAAAAGATGGAAAAACGCGTGCGGCGCTACCATCGCCGACTGAAAGACCATCACAAACGATCGCCGCTGCCGAGTGAGCCCGCCAATGCTTTCATCATCAAAGGTAGCGCCGATGAAATGCCCGAAGACAAAGGCGAAGCACCGCTCATCGTCGCTGAATCCGCAGCAGATGTGAAAACCATGTCTGTTTCTGAAGCCGTGATGCAGCTGGAACTGTCAGACACCCCTGCCGTTTTATTCCGAAATGTGAAACACAGCGGCCTGAATATGGTGTATCGCCGTGCTGACGGGAATATCGGGTGGGTTGACCCTGCCGGTCACTCCGCCGCCAATTGAACCAATAGGTCAAACGAAATGGCAAACGATCTTTCAAGCCTCCTCGCCGAGGGTGTTATTCTCAATCCGCAAGCGAGCGAGAGCCGCAAGCAGATTTTGGGCAAGCTCGCAGATGCGGTCGGCGAGCAACTCGGCCTCGAGGGCCGCGATATTTTTGATGCAGTGATCGAACGCGAAAAGCTCGGTTCAACCAGCGTCGGCGAGGGCGTTGCGATACCGCATGCGCGGATTTCCGGTCTTGAACACCCCGTCGGTGCATTTGTTCGCTTGCATGATGGTGTCGATTTCGATGCGATTGATGGTCAGCCGTGTGACCTGATTTTCATGCTGCTGGCGCCGATTGCGTCCGGGGCAGATCATTTACGGGCGCTCGCGCAAGTGAGCCGCGCCTTTCGCGGCGCCGATTTTCGCGCCGCGCTACGTGAGGCGGATGGTATGCAAGGGCTCACCGCCTTGCTTTGTCCCGAAACTGTGGAAGAGAGCGCGGCTTAGCCCTCACCCGCGCGCTGCGCAGGTGCGGCGATCAAGAATAGCCATGTGGCATCCGCAGAGGTATCTCTTGTGACCTTATAGGAGATATAAGTATGAGGATCGCATCCAGTCTTATCGCAATGAGCATTTTGACCGCCCCTGGCGCGTTTGCCCATGGCGGCCATTTACCAGCGCTTCAGCAAGCGCAGCCGACACCGATCATCACGACCGACCTCGGCGACGGAATTTATATGCTGCAAGGTCGTGGTGGGAATATCGGCGTCTTGGCCGGTGACGATGGAGTGTTCGTCATTGATAGCCAGTATGCAGACATGGCCCCCGGGATTCTCAGCGCAATTGATGACATAGCCGGAGATACGCCGCGCTATTTGGTCAATACCCATTGGCATGGTGACCATGTGGGCGGCAATGCCATCATTGCCGATACCGGCGCCACGATTATTGCGCATGAGGGCGTCCGCGACCGCGTGACCGTTGATGGCACACGCGATTTCTTTGGCCAGGAAAACACAACGCCAGCTATCGCGGAAAACGCTTGGCCCGTGATCACATTTAATGACGAGATGACTCTCTACTTGAATGGACAAACCGTGCGCCTGATCCATGCGCCGAGCGCGCATACAGACGGCGACACATTCATCTATTTCGAAGAAGCAGATGTACTCCATACGGGTGATTTGATGTTCAGCGGCATGTTTCCATTTGTCGATGTCACAGCCGGGGGATCGTTTTCGGGCTTCCTCGCGGCATCGAATGTGATGATGGAGATGACCAATGAAGACACGCGGATCATTCCCGGTCACGGGCTCTTATCGACAGAAGCAGATATCGCCGACACCATCGAAATGTTGTCAGGTACAATGGCGGCCGTGCAAGCCGAAATCGATGCCGGTAAGGATATTGAAGCCGTGCTTGACGCCGCGCCGCTGTCGCCTTGGGTCGAAGATTGGGCTTGGGGATTCATCACCGAGGCTCGCTTCACGCGCCTGATCTTTTCAGATCTGACCCGCAGCGAATAGGTTCAATTGCCGCCCGGGTCGGCATCAGGATTGGCGTCGAGACGGGGGTCCCCAGCCGGAATAATGGCCTCATCTTCGAGCGCATGCCATTCGACTTCGACCATGAAATCACGCACGTCTTGAATGGATTTCGCCGCGTGCTCTTCTTGCGGCAAGTGGCCGACTTGGTCGTAAATGATGACTTGCGCACCGGGAATCGCATCGGCGAATTTAGCGGCCGACGAAACCGGGACAAGGTTATCATCGCGCCCCCACATGATCAGCGTCGGAACGCTAATCTCAGTAAGTGCCTCAGGCGTGGCTTCAACCCGGTCGCGCGACATAATCTCTAACAGCGTCGCGCGGTGGCCAGGCGCCCGAGAGAGGGCGACATAACGCTCAACCAGGGCATCCGTCACGAAGGACTGGTCGGTATAGGATCCCTCCAGCCCTGACCGCGTGAATGAGGTCATATCGAGATCTTTGAGCACCGCCCGGCCGATTGGATTGGCAAGGATGGTGAAAATCAGTGGCTGATCATCGCCTTCCCCTGGATCATCCGGCCAGCCTGATGCGGCCACCAAGATTAACCCTTCGAGCGTGTCAGGATAAGACAGGGCGTAAGACCAGGCGGTGTTCCCGCCCATCGAACTGCCCGCCAACGTGAATTGGTCTGCGCCTAAGTTTTGCGTCACGCGATGGACGACTTCGGCGAACCGCTCGATCGTTGCGTGCTTTGGATCTTCGGCGCGCGACAGACCATGGCCTGGCAAATCGATTGTGATCACGCGATGGTCTTGTTCAAGATCGGTTTTCCACGCATCCCAAGTGTGCAAGGAGGCCGAGAATCCATGCACCAGTACCAGCGTCGCCCGATCGCGCGGCCCGGTATCGGTATAATGGATTTTTAGCCCATCATCCAAGGTCATGAATTGCGAGTCAGAGACCGAGTAAACCGTCTCTAATGTGTCATAAGGAATGTCGGCGCGGCGCAGTGCCAGCCACCCGGCAGCAAGCACCGCAATGATCGTGAGACTAACGGCGAGCGTTCTGCGTAACATCCGATTACTCCACTAAGCCCCGTGTCGTAAAACCGTCAAAAATGACCCCTGTCAAAGGAAAGTTTCAGGCGCCGCAGACCGAACAGTCCGGGTTCGGATGAAGTTGCAGAACACGACTCTCGCTGGTGAGCCCATCATATATAAGCAACCGGCCAATTAGCGGCGTTCCAGCCCCGGCAATCAGCTTGATCGCCTCAAGCGCCATTTGCGCACCGATCAGTCCGGTAAGGGCGCCCATGACGCCGATCTCATCGCAGGCTTCGGCGGCCGGCGGCGGTTCCGGCACAAAGCACTGATAGCAGGGCGCGCCTGCCTGGCGGCCGGAAGCATACACCGCGACTTGTCCATTCCACCCACTCGCGGCGCCGGAGACCAAAATACGGCCCGTCTCATGGGCGATACGATTGAGCGCGAAACGCGTTTCGAAATTATCGCTTGCGTCGATCAAAACGCGCCCTTGAACACGCGCCCCTGGACCAAATCGCTCCGCTTTCGCCGTGATTTCAAGGTCTGGATTCAAAGCCCGCAAACGGGCGCCCAAGCGTTCGACTTTTTGGACGCCAATATCAGCATCGGAAAATTGAATTTGGCGCTGCAGGTTCGAACGATCAACCAGATCATCGTCCCAGATTTCGATTTGACCAACACCCGCAGCTGCCAAATACAGCGCGCAGGGCCCGCCTAAGGCCCCTGCCCCAATGATCGATACCCGCCCATCGCGCAGCTTCTGCACACCAGGACCGCCGATTTCTTTGAGTAAGATATGGCGTTTGTAGCGCTCTAATTGTTCTATACCGAGGGCCATACACACAGCATAAACCGCGAAAACAATTGTGGCGAGACTCGCAATGACATCCCCTGCATTGTCATCCCATCGTCATATTTCATCAAATGCCTGCCACACGGAGTTAATAAAAGGTTAATACTGAAAGAGGGTTCCGATTGGGGAGAATGGCTGATGAATGACCAAGTGTCAGACGCAAATGGTGGCTTGAAAGATGAGGATGTGATTGCCCTCGCGCGTCGATCCACGGACGCCTATAATGAGGTTATCCTACAGGCCGATTATACCACCCGCGCGGCGCTGTCATTCTATCGCTTCCGCCAGCTTGGGGGTGATTACCGGCTAAAGAGTGACAAGGGCGCCGATGGCAAAAAGCGTCAGAAGCGTGACGAGACTCTGCCAACCAGCTCAACCGATGGTGCGGTGCATTCTAAGGCGTCTCCAGACAGTGGGTCGAAAACGTATCGAAAGCTTCGTTTGGGAGAGTCGACGGGTCGGGGGGTCCACTATGTCTCCAGTCACCCGAAAGTCCCTCTATTACAAATGTCGATCGTCGCGCTCATGGTGTTGTTTGAGAGTGCGGCAAATGCCTACTTCTTCGCGAAACAGAGCGAATTCGGGATTGCTGGCGGTGTGTTTCAGGCTGCCGCCGTGTCGCTCGCGAACGTTGCCGTGAGCTTTTTCGTCATTGGATATTGGGGGCTCCGTCATACCTCTATGCCGCTTGATCGCGAGAATATTTTTGGGCGACGAAACCTGTACTTTGCCAACGGCGTGTTAGCGATTGTATTCGGAACGATCCTGGTCTTACTGGTCAATCTGTCAGCCGCGCATTACCGCAACATTTTGGACATCTTAGCGCTTGGCAAAGAAGTGCCAGACAATATTAGCAGCCAAATCATACCGCATTTCCCGATTGATAAGGCCGTTTGCGATGCGATCCTTGGGTCTGAGCTTGGGAATACGATTGGCAGCGCCGCAACCAATGCAATGTGTCGACCGTTTGCCCTCCATTCGCTCGACGCCATGGTGCTACTTGCGCTCGGGCTGGCCATTGCCGCCATCGCGGCATTTGAAGGTCGGCGTCTCGATTCCCCGTTTCCGGGTTTTAGCGACTCCGCTCGATCACTTGAAAGCGCCCGGGTTGATCTGCGCGATGCGCTGTTTGACTTCGAAGACAGCTATGAGGATATCAAAGACCTGATCCTAGAGGTCAAATTCGGTCCGGAAAACATGGACGATCATGACCTGACGCCGCGGGAAAAAATGCTGATCCATCAGACCATGCAAGAGATGATGGCGCCTTATCAAAAACTCTTGCGGACAACCGATGATGCCTTGTCAGATGAGTTTGGACTCGAACATGATATCGTCGACCAGTTTCGGGTGAAGGCAAGGGATGCGGGCTGATGGCGAGACGGCGACGGTCGCGGGAAAAGAAACAACGCGCGCAAGCGATCCTCAACTTCATTATTGCCGGTTTGGCCGTCGCGATTATCGGATTTTCCTTTTTCGCACTGCAACCGGCCCCCTATGACGAGCTGACCTTGTGCGAAATCTCCGATGACCTACCGCCGCACACCGCTGTTATCATTGACAAAACAGATGAATATAGCGCGCAACAAGCGACTTTGATTGCGGCGATCATTCGGCGCACGCGCGACCAGCTCGCAATTGGCGAACGCCTGACCCTGTTCGAGCTTGATCAAGATGGCCAATTTGATCCGCGCGGCGAGTTTTCGCTCTGCAATCCCGGCCGCGGCGATCAGGTGAATGCGCTGTTTCGCAACCCGGAACAAATCGAAGCGCGGTTCAATCAAAAGTTCGATCGCCCATTGGAAACGATTTTGGACGACCTCGTTGTCCCGAAAGAAGCCCCGAACAGTCCGGTATTGGAAGCCCTTGCGCGCCTTGGGCAAACCGAGGCGTTTTCAAGCCGCGCACCGGCCCGGCGCATCGTCATCATCTCCGACATGCTACAAAACTCCGATGTGTTCTCAATCTATGGCGGCGGTGGAAGCTTGCCCGAAAATATGCCCGATGCGATGAGCGTCGCAGATACCACACTGCGCCGGTTCGGCGACAGTTTGAACGGAGTGCGTTTAGAGGTCAGACTGATCCCACGCGCACGTTATGTCGACATGCAACGCGGTCCATTACGCGCCTATTGGGATGATATATTCAGAGATCTCGGGGTCCGCGTAACCTGGCGCGATCTTTGAGGCTTATTCGGTGACGCGAAAAAGCGCCATGCCATCATAGCCTTTTTCACCCACGGTTTGAAGCGCCGTCATCTCGACCGTCTTCAACGTCGATGCGTAAGCGATCATCTCGCGAACGCCTTTGATACTATTATCTTCACTTTGCGTCTCGAGCACACCACCACCGCGTACGATATTGTCGGCAACAATCAAAGATCCCGGCCGCGTCAGCTTCAGCGCGCCAGCAAGATAGTTTTTGTGGTTCGTCTTATCTGCATCGATAAAGACGAAATCAAACACGCTGTGCTTGGCGATCTCCCGTTCGAGGGTCGCCATTGCCGGACCGACCTCCAAAGTGATTCGATCCGCATATCCGGCCGCCTCAATATTGGCCTGGGCGATCTGCGCGGTTCGCGCATCGATCTCTGTCGTCAAAACCGTTCCGCCCGGCGGCAGCGCCCGCGCCATGGCGACCGCGGAGTATCCCCCGAGACAGCCAATCTCGAGCACGCGCCGCGCGCCGATCATTTTCAGCAAGAGCGCCAGAAACGCCGCTTGCAGCCGGGTCACCGCATGAGGCACCAAACCGGAATCAGCGCTGGAGGTGGAAATTTTTTCTAATACTTCGTCTGTTCTGAGAAAATTTCGCTCAAAGTACGCGTCTATTTCAGTATATGCGTCAGACACACTGCACCTTTTTCACTGTTACCGAACCTTCACTCTTGAGCCCAGTATCGATCACGCTTACGGTTTTGAATAGAGTGTAGAGTTACGAAGTCAAAGATCACCATGTTTGGAGTTCGATTGCGCGTGTTCGCGCTGGTATGCATCGCCTTGACCTATGTCGCTCAGGCACAGGAAGGCGCGTCTGCGAAACTTTTTGACGATCAAGTCGCAGGCAGCATTTATGAGCAGAGCCGCGAAGACACAACGATCCCGATCGCAACTTATGATCGAGAGGACCGAGACAACTCTAGATTGGCCGTGACCGTGCCGCTCGAAAACGCTGCGACACCCATGCGGTGCATGACCGCTTGGTCGTTCCTGGCGGGACGTATCATCCGTTCGCCGGAAGAGATGCGCGAGATCCACCCAGACTTTACCGAAGCAACCGCAAGCGCGCATTGGCAACATTGGCTAAAACAGGATCTCGACGCGCACCAAGGTGGGCTCAGTTCTGACTTTCATCAGCGGCGCCTGGCCGCTGAGCGGGCGTTCAGTTTGGCCCTAGCGGAGCAAGAAGAGGCATATGCGTTCCGCACGCTTGGCGGCTGCTATGTCCGACCGATCGAGCGTGCCCTTGGGGATCCGACGCTGCTTTTGCGCAATTTTATGGTCGATCACCAAGGCCTGCCCGACAGCTATGCCGTGCCCGTCTTACAACGCCAGTTGCGCGCCTTCCCTATCACGGAGGCGGTGGAGTCCGCGTCGGAAGAGAATTGCGATCGCGAATCCATGGATTTGATGGAACAAGTGCGCAAAGTGGTGGTGACGCGTTGCTTCGAGCAAGGCGGGATTTTAAACTCTACGCCGAAACTCACCGCCGAAGACATAGGCGGGCTCTGCCGCGCAACCGGAACCGTGCAGTGTGAGAACATTCCCTAGTCGCACAAAGCTCGCTAAGGCTTGGCGCCGATGACTGACTTGCCCGCGCCAATTACGGACACCACGCCAGACACTGTGTATGACATTCCCGCCCAATGGGTTGCAAGCGGGGCTGGCGCACAAGGCAATTTGTTTCTTACCGGGCGCGCTGGGACCGGTAAGACCACGCTGTTGCGAAAGTTCATGGCGCATGCCGGCGACAGCGCCATTGTGCTTGCGCCCACCGGCGTCGCGGCGATGAATGCCGGTGGCCAGACCTTGCATTCCTTCTTTAAGTTCCCACCGCGCTTGATCGAGCCTCAAGATGTCAAACGCTTACGCACGGCGCGGCTGATGAAGGCGGCCGAGACACTGATCATAGATGAAATCTCAATGGTGCGCGCCGATATGATGGACGCTATTGATCGCAGCTTGAAACTCAATCGCGGCTCGAAACGACCTTTTGGCGGTGTGCGTATGATCCTGTCTGGCGATTTGCACCAGCTGCCGCCGGTTGTGCGCGGCGATGAAGATCCGATACTAAGAGAGCGTTATGGCGGGCACTACTTTTTCAATGCGCCTGCTTTTAAAGAAGCCGAGTTCGCGCTTTTGGCGTTGAAACATGTTTTTCGACAAGAAGATCCGCGCTTTCTCGCTTTGCTCGGGGCGATGCGGCAGGGTCGACTCTCGCCCGGCGACGATCAGACCTTGCGCAGCCTCGTCTCTGACCGAGACGCTGTCGAGGCGAGCGAGACGCACATTGTCCTCACGCCGAACAATGCTAATGCCTTTCGGATCAATCAGGCGCGTTTAGACGATCTGCCCGGCAAGGAAAAAGTCTTTGCCGCCCGCGTACAAGGCGATTTCGACGAAAAAGCCTTTCCGACCGAAGCCGACCTCGAGCTCAAAGAAGGCGCGCGGGTCATGCTGATCAAGAATGATCCGGAAGGGCGATGGGTGAACGGCTCTCTCGCCATCATCACCGGTTGGTCCGGGCGCAATGTGATCGTCGAAATCGACGGCCGTGGCTATGAAATCGAACCGGCAGCATGGGAGAAATACAAATACACCCTCGATCCAGAAACCAAAAAAGTCTCTCGCGAAGTGGTGGGGACCTTCAAGCAAGTACCGCTTCGCTTGGCATATGCGGTGACCATTCACAAAGCCCAAGGCCTCACCTTAGACAAAGTCTATATCGATCTCGACCGCGGAATGTTTGCCCACGGTCAGGCCTATGTCGCCTTCTCCCGGGCACGCCGTTTAGAGGGATTGGAGATCTCGCGCGCGCTGCGTCCACGCGACATGGTTATGGATCGCAATGCCTTCGCCTTTGGGAAACTTGATCCAATCGAGGATACGGATGCTTATCTTCTCGCGCGCTTCGCCAAAGACGATGACGCCCTGATTTAACCCGGCCGGCGCCGGTTTCCAATCAACAGAGCGACGACATCCCCTTTGACCTGGAAACTGACAATCAAAATGTAGATGGTCAAAAACATCATCCCACCAAACAGCGCGAGCGGGGTTAGAACCCAACCGATCAGACGATGTTCATAGCGCCAGTTTACCCACAGCGCGGACAGAATCAAAAATCCCATAAAGTCTAAGTTAAATTGCCCGGGCCACGCCATGGCCGCCATGTCGCCGAAGAAGACCGGCACCAGGTTGGCGCCGTGATTGGCGATGACGATTGCTGTGTAAACGGCAAGCGTGATCAAAAAAAGGGCTGCATATATGCGCAAAAGGGTCATCGGGCGCCTCCAAAAGTGTGACGCCTGAAGTAATGTAGCGATCGCTACATGGCAAGCTTATTCTGGCTTTTGCCCAACCAGAAACAGCACGGGGCCATTGCCCGGCTGCCAATAATGCACGGTCTTGAAACCGATCGACTCAACATCTTGTTGAAGGCGTTCCGCTGTAAACCGGCGCACACGCGGCCATTGGCCGATTGTGTGCATCACCGGAAACAAAGGCTCCATAAGCCGAAAATACCATTTCTCGCGCAGGCACATGGTGCTTGAAACAAAGTATCCGCCAGGCTTCAGCGCCTCGTAAACCCGACCCATAGCCGCCATTCGGTTGTCGAGTAGATGGAGAATGTTCAATCCAAGCACGGCATCGAACCGAGCGGGTTCGGTTTGATAGGCGTCCATATCCGCCACATCAAACGTGACATTCTCAATTTGTTCCGGCGCCAGCTTGCTGCGTGCAATCCGGATCATTTCTGACGAGACATCAATGGCATGAATGTGGGCGACATAGGGCGCATGCAGGATCGCGGTTGAGCCGGTCCCGCAGCCAAACTCCAAAACGTTCGATTGTGGCGTAAAGTATTCGCGGGTCAGATCGAGTTTGATTTCATAAGCCTTTTGGTTGGAAATCGGTTGGCGCGCATATTTCTCCGCGATCCGGTCCCAAAACTTCGCTTTATCAGGCATGTCTGCCTCCTCTAAATCCCGTGTGTGGCCCGGGAAAACCATTTGTTCTTCGGTCATAGGACGGACTTATATATTCGCAGATCAAATAGAAATTGCGTAAAATTTTAAGGGACCTATACAGAAACGCATGAATTGGCAGGCGATCTCTTTCGATTGGAACCAAGTTCGCGCGTTTTTGGCCACCGCCGAAGAAGGGTCGCTCTCGGCCGCAGCGCGGGCGCTCGGCCAGACTCAGCCAACCCTTAGCCGACAAGTGGCGGCGCTTGAAGAAGATCTCGGGGTCATGCTGTTTGAACGCGCCGGGCGGGCGATGGCACTGACCGAGGCGGGCCGCGGGCTGCTCGAACATGTCCGGGTCATGGCCGATGCCGCGACCCGCATATCGCTATCGGCTTCGGGGCAATCGCAAGCCATTGAGGGCAAAGTGGTGATCACCGCAACCGGCAATGTCGCCACTCGCCAACTCCCGCCAATCATCAAAAAAATCCATAAAGCGGCCCCGAATCTACAAATCGACGTTCGACCCTCAAACGAGGTCCAAGACCTAACGCGCCGCGAAGCCGATATTTCGATCCGTCATGCGCGCCCGGAACAACCCGATCTAATTGCCAAACTCCTGTTCGAGACCCGTGCTCACCTTTATGCGTCAGAGGCTTATCTCGAAACACTTGGTCCCCTGAACCGGATCGAGGATTTAGAGCGGGCGATTTTCATCGGGCTCGACCGCAATCCAGACTTGATCGAGGCGATGAAAGTCTATGGCTTGAACCTCAAGCCGAGCCAGTTTCGATTCAATTCTCCGAGCGGGAATGTGATGTACGAACTGGTCCGTGAGGGTCTCGGGGTGACGATTTTGCCGAAAGACATCGAGGCGTTCTCAGAACAGATCCGCCCCCTCTTCCCAGATCAATTAAGCATTCCAATTCCATTCTGGCTTGTCACACATCGAGAACTGCACACCAGCAAACGCATTCGCATCGTTTACGATATGCTTGCGGCGGAGTTGCCAAAACTGACTTTCGTTTGACCGCAGACGCAGCAAGTGTCAGCGTGCGATGGATATGGAAGGCGCAGTGCAGCATGATCAGCTTGGCAATGAAATGGATGGCGCGCGCCATGTTTGCCTTAGCGATTTTCTCGGCGCTCACCGCCATCTTTATGTATTACACGCTGAATCACGGTGCCTGTGTCGATGGTGGACCCGCCTGCACAACAAACCTCGCCACACTTTACGCAGCCGGCCTCGGCATTGTCGGGTTCTCAGTCTCTGGCTACGCCGCTTATGTGATCGGCAAAGGATTCGCCCGCGACCAAGACCGCGATTAAGCCAGCCGCGAAATCTCGTCACGTAAGCGGCTGTCCCCATCCGTCGTGATCTTCTCGAGCACTTTCACCCGCTCTCGTAAGCGCAACACCTCGCGCTCGAGATCTTCCATGCGCAACCGCGTTTCTGCATCGCCTGATGCATTCGATCGGGCTTCAATCCAAGTTTTGACCACACCAGCGCCGACGGCAATCAGCACGATCAGCACAACCATAGTGAAGGGGCTGTCGATATCCATTTAATTTTGATCCTGACACATATCGTTTTTCGATATATACTGCATCATGCCGAAAACGCAAGAAATTATCGTCCAGTTGAACCGAACCCGCCGGATCCGCGATCTGTATCATCCAATTGATCGACCACATTCCAGACCAATCGGGTGACCGGTGCCAGCACCATCTGGCCAATCCGTTCGCCGCGCTCAATGATAAATGCTTCAGTGCCATGATTGATCAGAATGACTTTGACTTCGCCGCGATAGTCACTGTCGATTGTTCCCGGCGTGTTTAAGCACGTAATCCCATGCTTTGCGGCCAAACCAGAGCGCGGGCGCATTTGGATTTCATAGCCCGTCGGAATGGCGAGGCTCAGGCCTGTCGGAACCATCGCTTTATCCCCTGGCCGCAGCACCAAAGGCGCCCCCTCCGCAAGTGCCGCGCGCACGTCCATGCCCGCAGCGCCGAGCGTCTCATAGGCCGGCAGGTCAAGCCCCTCGAAATGCGGCAGCGGCCGCACAGAAACAGTTATGTCGGTCATCGCTCTGCAAAACCATGGAGTCGCCCTGTCGAGTCAAGCGCTGGCTCAGGTCAGGACGGCAATCCCAATTGAGATGGCCGAGACAACCAGCGAAAGCGCCGCTAACCTGGTCGAGATAATGAACCGTTTGCGTTGGTCCTGCAGATCCGCCAGGACCGAGGTGAGCAGCGGAAAGTTCACAACGTGGCGGTCCTGGCCCAGCCGCATATTGAAAAAATTGACGCCCTGGCCATCCCCGGTGGTTGAGCCGTATTTCTCATTCATATGATAATAAAGGCGACCAAAGATCAGGTCGGGATCGCAACGATGCTTTTTGCTCAATGCCTCAATATCGATCGGCACCCAAATCTTCGTGCTACGGGTTTTGCTGTCTTCCGCCCAATCCGAGAACGCCTTCAGATATTTGCTGTAAATCGTCGAAAGCAGGATCTCATCTGTTGGAATCGGCCGCGCCATAATGTGTCCTCCCGCAACGTCGATCCCAGACGCTAGCACACTCTAAGCGAGACGGTCGGAAAATCTATTGCGCGGCGACTTGGTCGGCATTGCCATCGAACGCCTCGACGATCCGAGCCACAAGACGGCGCGCGACCTCGTCTTTGGTGAGGCGCGGCCAGCGGTCTTGCACGCCGTCCCGGGTAACCAGCGCAACCTCATTCATCGCACCGCCCATGACATCGCCGCTCACATCATTGGCGATGATCCAATCGCAGCGTTTGCGCTTTAATTTCGCGATTGCGAGAGCGTCGATATCATGTGTCTCAGCGGCAAACCCAATCACCAAAGTCGGACGCTGTTTCTTTTTCCGCGCCAGCGTCGCCAGAATATCGGGGTTTTCGGAAAGCTCGAGCTTTGGGCGCGCCGCACGTTCGCCCTCTTTCAGCTTCATTTTTTTCGCCGCCGTCTGGCTCGGACGCCAATCCGCAACCGCTGCAACGGAGACGAAAATATCTGCGGGCAACGCGCTCTGACAGGCCTCAAGCATGTCACGTGCGGTTTCAACGGACACCCGATCGACGCCCGTCGGCGGGTCGAGCGCGACGGGCCCTGAGACCAAGGTCACGCGCGCGCCCGCATCCGCCAACGCCGCAGCAATCGCATAGCCTTGCTTGCCACTGGAATGGTTGGAGAGAAACCGCACAGGGTCGAGGGGCTCGCGGGTCGGGCCGGCGGTGATCAATGCATGTCGGCCCGCCAGCGGCTTTGCTGCGAGTCCATAAAGCACCGCGCCGCCCTCTAGAATGGTTTCAATTCGACCGGCAATCTCGAGTGGATCCGGCAATCGTCCGGGACCATACTCCCCGCAGGCCATAGCGCCTTCGTCGGGGTCCATGACGATAATGCCATCCCGGCGCAAAGTCGCGAGATTGCGCTGCGTGGCTGCGTGTTGCCACATCCGCACATTCATCGCTGGCACCATGAAGACTGGTTTGTCGGTTGCCAAAAGCGTGGTTGAAGCGAGATCACTCGCCAATCCGTTGGCCGCTTTGGCCATCAAGTCTGCCGTCGCCGGACAAACCACAACCAAATCTGCGGAGCGCGAGAGTTGAATATGGCCCATCTCTGCTTCGTCATCGAGATCGAACAGATCGGTAAAAACCTTTTCGCCAGATAGCGCGGAGACCGAAAGCGGTGTGACGAATTCCTGACCGCCCTTTGTCACAATGCAACGGCTCTTAATGCCGCGCCGAGACAGTTCGCGGATCAGTTCCAGGGACTTATAGGCAGCAATGCCGCCGCCAATAATCAGAAGAATACGCTTGTCTGACATGCCACATACTTATGCCACTTCCAGGCCATGTGACACAAAACAAATGAAAAAACGAGCACACAGATGCGTGAGTTTCACGATTTTGGTTAAGGGTTGGTCGATTTGACCCCCTGCTGCAAGTTAAACGCACTCAACCAGATCTGCATGGATTTCTCGGTTTCGCGCGAGTCGCCGACATCTTTCCACGCAAACCGCGCCATCGCGTCCGGGACACGGCGGTATCCTCGATTTTGCCAAAACCCCGTTAAGTCAACCGTCGATGAGGGACGCAGCGGGTGGTCGTTTGCCCGTAAGACGGTGCAAAATGAGATCGCTTCGTATCCACGTGATTTTGCCCACGCCTCTCTCAGGTCGAAAAAGCGGTGACCAATTCCGAGACCGCGAAAAGGCTCCAGAAGGACGGATTCAGCGAAATAGAAGACCGATCCGACATCGATCCCATTTGCAATGAGGGGCTGCGCAAAGGCTTGATGGTGTTCGTCCATCGCAGAGCCCGTAGCGCATCCGATCAGGGTCTCATTTTCAAACGCGGCAATCGCGAGCGCGTCTTTGGCCTTCGCAAACGTCGAGAGATAGGCCTCTTCGTACTCATAGGACCCATCATAGAGATACGGGAAGGCCTTAAAGACTTCGATTCGAAGTCGAGCGATTTGCGGAATAAAAGGTTGAAGCTGAACCCCGCTGAGCGGTTCGAAATGAATATGGCTGGCCATTTAGATCACTTTTGATCGTTGGACGCAGCCATTCCTCGACTAATCGCTGGTTGAAAACAAAGTGCTGATGAAAAGCACGAAGTTTCACGAAAGCCGATTGATGCGGTTTGGGCATGCTGGACGGAAGATAGCGCCTCCTACGCCGGAAGCCCCGCCACGAGTGCGAGACTTCCCCCCGAGGAACGGGGTTGTTCTGATCCGGCGCTCTCACAGTGCGTTCAGGGAGAGAGGTAATGCCGAACCAGAAATCGGTGAGTCGCGCTTAATCAGGGGCGATAAAACTGATCATTAAGCCGCGCTCATAAGAGGCTTGCACCGTCATCTCGACGCCGCCCGTGGCGAGTGTGACGCCGTCATCTTTGACGCTGGCAAAGGCAGCAACGGTTAGGGCAGCAGCGACGAGGAGCCCCGTCCGGATCCCGCTTCTGATGGCCTTGCTAGTCATGGGAAAGTCTCCCTCTTTATCCAATTCTTGCTGTGATTAGGTTACGGCTGCAACCTGTCGCTTAGTTCTGTTCTAGGTCCTTGAAGGCTCTTTTTAGGCGCCATTCTTCGCTGGTCACACTGCGCTCAATATTGCGTAAGCGCTCTTCGAGATCCATGAACGTGTATTTCAAACCCGATGCGGTGACCCGCGGACGATCTGAAACGTTGCGCCAAAACTGCTCTTCCTCTGGGGCCAAATTTTGACGCCCGATCGGCTCTTTCGGTGTAATCATTGCGGCGATCACATAAGCAAAGATTGAGAGCGGTCCAGCCACGAAGATGATGCTCATCACGAATAGGATCCGTACCAGTGTCGGCTCCCAGCCGAAGCGCTCTGCCAAACCACCGCAGACCCCGAGCCAAACGCGATCCGTGCGCGACCGGTAAAAGCGTTTCGGGTTGGGCGACCGGAACATGTAATCCTCGTCTCGAGAGGAGGGGTCATCTCTTAAGGGGCGATAGGGACGTTTTCTGTAAGTCATTCTTTAATCCTCAAAGCGGCGCGATGCAGGTCGGCGTCGCTGCACTGCGGGGTCATCCTCTTGTGCATCCATTAACGCTTCAATCGTCTCGATCCGGCGCTCGATGGACCGGGCGGAGCGCCATAGATCCTCGAGCATTCTTTCATCGTCCGGCAGCAGCGTTTTCTGCTTTCTCCACAGCGTGATGTAGTGAAACACCATAGCCGGGAAGACGATGAAAATGGAGACGACCGAGACGATTGCGATCACGAAAGGCCATGCTTCATCCATTATGTGTCACCTTCGCGCTTCGCGTTGCGGCGGTCTTCGAGATGCAGGGCGATGAGACCCGGCGCGGTCATTGCGGCCAAAAAGCCGGCTAATATCGCAAATGGCATAAGCATGGTTTAGGCGTCCTTTTTGTCAGAAGGCTTACCGGGCTTCGCGGCCGACTTGGCGCGCTTCTTCTTCAGCGCGGTCAATTCTTCTTCAATCGCATCATTGCGTTCAAGGGCCGCAAACTCTTGCTCCAAGGTCGGTTCGACGCCGCGAATGGTCTCGGCATACGCCTCCAGCTCATCGACTTTGCGCTCAACATTGGCGTAGCGCGCTAAAGCATCATCGACCCGCGAATCGTAGGTCTGCTCGCGCACTCGAATGCGCTGCTCAGCGGCCTCACGGCGCATCATTAAAGCGCGGTGTTTGGCCTTGGCTTCATCGAGTTTCGCCTGCAGGCGTGAGAGATCATCTTGACGCTTCTGGAAGGCTTCATCGGCGAGCTCCATCGCTTCTTTGCGGCGGGTAATCTCTTGCTCGGCTTTTTGCTTTGCTGCGAGCGCACCACGGGCGAGATCTTCGCGTCCTTTATCAATCGCCAGACCGGCTTTGTGCTCCCAATCATCGCGGATATTGGAATAGTGTGTGATTTCGCGCTGCATTTCTTTTTTATCGGCCATGGCGCGAGCCGCTGCCGTGCGCACTTCGACGAGCGTGTCTTCCATCTCTTGGATCATCAGTCGAGCAATCTTTTCTGGATTTTCAGCGCCGTCCAACATGGCGTTGATGTTGGAGTTAATAATATCGCCAAGGCGAGAGAACATTCCCATGAGAGTTTTTCCTTTTATCTTTTGGGGTTCAACGAGGGTGGGAGGAAACGCGGTTTCTTTTGGCTCTTTTCAGCTCTTAGAAAAAGAAGCCGCCGAGAAAGACACCAGCGACAAAAAACATCCATGTCTCTGGTGAACGGGTGGAGAGGTAGCGGCCGAAGCGGCCACTCTCACGGCGGGCCTGGTGATAGTGAGTGTCGCCATAGCCTTTATCGTAAGAGCGCTCAGTCATTTGTTTTTCTTTCCTACTTGAGAGCGACCCCGATGGCCGCCATGCCAATCTGTTTTCAAGGACCGTGCCAGTTTTGAATTAAATTGTTAAAATGTTGTTTTTATGTGATTTTTTTCAATTTTTGAGGATTCGAATTTATAATAATTAGCAGTTTTGCCTAATTATTTTAGTTGATTTGACCTATTAATTCGGTCATATTTACCAAATGATCGGCAATCAAAGCCCCCAATTGATTGGGGAGGACCCCAACTGGCTCGCAGCGCAAGAGCATGTCTCCCGGCTCGCCCCGCTCGAGCGCCCCTGCTTGGTGATTGGCGAGCGCGGGACCGGTAAAGAACTGATCGGCGAGCGGATGCACTTTCTGTCAAAGCGCTGGGACGGTCCATTTGTGAAAGTCAATTGCGCCGCGCTTTCAGAGCAGCTGCTCGACAGCGAATTGTTTGGTCACGAGCGCGGCGCGTTCACTGGCGCGACCGAGCGCCGTCTCGGCCGGTTCGAACTCGCCAATGGCGGGACTTTGTTTCTTGACGAGATCGCCACCGCATCGATGCCCGTCCAGGAGAAACTCTTGCGCGTCGTCGAATATGGTGAGTTTCAACGCCTGGGTGGCGAGAAAGTCTTGAGCACGGATGTGCGCGTCATCGCAGCAACCAATGTCGATTTGCCAAGCAAAGCCGCGAGCGGTGATTTCCGTGCGGATTTACTCGATCGTTTGGCCTTTGATGTTGTAACGCTGCCGCCACTTCGCGCGCGGCCGCTCGACATTTCGCTGCTCGCTGATTTTTTCGCCCGGCGCATGGCGCGGGAAATGGCGGAAGATTTTCCCGGCTTCGCGCCATCGGCGATTGCCGCAATGGAAGCCTATGGCTGGCCCGGCAATGTCCGCGAGCTTCGCAATTTTGCACAGCGGATCACCTTTCGCGCGATTGCCGATCGCGCGCTGGAACCGGTTCGATTCGATCCAAATGCGCTCGACCCGTTTGACTCGCCCTGGCGGCCAGGCGGTACGCTCACAGCGGAACCGAGCGGCCCCATTGCAGAGCGCGACCAAACGGCCCCGCCGTCACCCGTCCTAGATATCCCGTTTGAGGATCAGGTCCGGCTGTTCGAAACCAGTCTGCTAGACACCGCGCTATCGGACGCAGAAGGTCACCAGGGCAAAGCCGCGAAAGCGCTGGGATTGAGCTATCACCAGTTTCGCGGCTTGCTCAAGAAGTATGGCTATGGAAAAGGCGCTGGCAAACCGATTGATGAAATCGAAGGCCCGATCCGAAGCCTGTAAATCGCAAACCGCCAAGACAAGAGGTGTCGCAATCGTACAATACGCTTGCCGAAATTTGCTGTCATTCGCATGAAAGACAGCAAGCGGGAGCGCAAAACGATGACACCAGACTCAAGTAAGGCCCACAGATTTTACTGGTTTGCTATGGCCGCCTTCTTCCCGACCGGGATCATATCGGCGCTGACCATCTACTATATGAAATGGGCGACGGATGTGCTGCTCGTCGCACCGCTCGCCATCAGCGCCATTCTGACAATCGGGACGATATGGGATGGTTTCACGGATCCTGTGGTGGCGGCGTATACGGATCGACGGCGGACGGCAAAGGGGCGACGGAAACCGATTTTACAAATCGGATTGATCCTCTTTTCGGTGATGGCTTTTTTCATTTGGCTGCCGCCGAGTTCGCTCTCGGGGGCGGGGCTGTTTATCTGGCTTTTGGTCTCATTTCTGATTTATCGCCTCGGGGCGACCTTTGTGAATGTGCCGCTTATGGCGCTTGGCTTAGAGATTTTTCAAAAGTCGAATAAGCGTTTGTTCGCGCAAGTGGCTCAAGCAGTTCCGATTTTGATCTCGAGCTTGATCGCTTTGCTGGGCTTAGGCTTTGTCCTTACCAATGACTCTCCTCGAGAGACTGTATTTTGGGTGCTGCTCGGCCCGGCGCTTTTGGTGTTCTTTTTGGCGATTTTTGCTGTGCGCCTAATTCCCGAACCGTCTTCCGAACATCGCCCGCGCGAGACGTCGATTTAGCGGATGCTCAAAGATGTGATTGGCAATCCTTACCATCGCAGCATTTTGCTCGTGCAAGCCTTGCAAGTGCTCGCTTATGTGTCGCTATCCTTCAACACGCCGTTCATGGTCGATGCGGTCTTGGGCAGTGATGCCATGTTACCGCTGATATTTGGCGTCTTCTATGTCGCGACCGGGCTTGGCATGCCTTTGCTTGGCTCCCTCAGCGCCCGAATTGGCATGGTGACGCTTTGGAAAATGGGCATGTGGCTTTGGGTCATCGCATTTGCTCTGGCCTGCGCGCTCCCTTTTGTGACGCCGCAATTGGCCTTGATTATGTTTTTCGTCATCGCCGCGATGGGCGGGCTCGCAGAAGCCTCAGGTTTGGTGATTTACCCGATTATGGGCGACTTGGTCGACTATGATGCCGATCGGTCCGGACATCGCCGCGAAGGGCTATATGTGACCGTGTTCCAATTGGTCGGCAAAGTCGCAGCCGCGATTGTCGGCCTGATGCTCGGGTTCGCTCTGCAGAGCAGCGGATACACGCCGGACGCTGAACAGCAGTCCCAAACCGTGATTTATGCCCTGACATTTTCTGGGGCCTTCTTGCCTATGGTTTTCACCTTGTTTGCCGTATGGTGGCTTGGGCGTTGGGCCTTCTATCAGGTCGAGCGCGATTATGATCAGTACGCTGCCGCGGATCAAAGCATCCCGGCATCGGTTGAGGGCGCGCCATGAGGCAAGACGAAACGGAGCGATTTGACGGCACCGTCGACTATTATCTGCCAACTGGTCGCGCTAAGACCGTGGTGCGTGATTATGCTCTGATTGAGTTACAGGCAATTGATCAGCATCTTTCCATCAATGACTCGCTTTATTTCCGGCTGGACGGCACGCAGCCAATTGAAATCAATAATGAGTTTTACTCGGAGCGCTGCCTCGCTGTTTTGTCCGAAGCGATCAATACGCGCGTTTCAACGCTCGGGCGGCAACGCTTTTGGGTGATTGCCTTATCGCGCGGCGCGATGACCCGCTTGCTCCGACTGGATGCCCGCAAAGAGCAAGGTCGTTTCATGTCTTGGGATCACATTCCTTGGGTCGGCAAGCTATCGCGCGAACTGTCTGCGGCGAAGACCCCCAAACAATTGGTTGAGATCTCAAACCAAGCGATCTCGCTCGCCATGGATCGCGCCTTAGATGTCACCATTGTGGAACCGGCGCTCTATCATCTGACGATGGAGAGCGGCGATCTCAGCGTCTCGGATTTGGCCGACAGGACATCGACCAATCGACGCAAACTCGAACGGGCCTTTCAAGCCCGCCTTGGGGTCTCGCCGAACCTTGAGCTTCGGAAAGTGCGGTTTCACGCGACGCTGAACCAATTTGCGGAAAATCCCGACGCCAAATGGCGAGACTTAGAGTTTGCACCTTATTCCGATCAATCTCACTTCTTAAAGGAAGCGCGCTTCTTCAATTATAAACTGCGTCAGATCCGTGCCGAATATGCCATGGAGGCGCTCTATTCGCGATGGTTCCCAGAAGGGGTATTTGACGAAGATCAAGCCGTCTCCAGTCCCGATCAATTGCCGGCCCTAAACGCCAATTTCGAATTACGGCTGCAAAATCTACGCGCCTTGGCGGAGACCTGCTAAGCGCGCTGGCACCTGCCGACAAATCAGCGCCTCCCGCCACGACACCCTTGGAAAACACCGCCGCTAGAGTTACCTTTGGCGTGAACGTCAGGAGTTGCCCCATGTTCCTAAACTTCTTCACCGAACTGCGCTCTGCCAAAGTGCCTGTCACTTTGAAAGAGTATCTTGCTCTGATGGAGGCCATGGACAAAGGTGTCATCGACCGCGACGTCGAGGATTTTTACTATCTGGCGCGCGCCGCTCTGGTGAAGGATGAGCGCAATATCGACAAGTTCGACAAGGTTTTTGGCCATGTCTTCAAAGGACTCGATAGTCTGGGTGAGGCCGTCGATGCGCAGGATCTCCCGGAAGAATGGCTGCGGAAGATGACGGAGAAATTTCTGACCCCGGAAGAGATGGAGGAAATCGAGAAACTGGGCGGACTTGACAAGCTCATGGAGACGCTGAAGCAACGCCTGGAAGAGCAGAAGAAACGCCATGAGGGCGGCAATAAGTGGATCGGCACGGGCGGCACCTCGCCCTTTGGCGCAAATGGGTATAACCCGGAGGGCGTCCGCATCGGCCAAGACAAGTCGCGCCATCGCCGGGCGGTGAAGGTGTGGGACAAGCGTGAGTTTAAAAACTACGATGACAGTGTGGAGCTCGGCACGCGGAATATCAAAGTCGCTTTGAAGCGGCTGCGCAAATGGGCCCGGACAGGCGCCCCGGACGAGCTTGATCTTGATGCCACGATCAAAAACACCGCACGGCAGGGCTATCTCGATATCGAAATGCGCCCCGAGCGGCGGAATACCGTTTCGGTGCTGCTGCTCATGGATGTCGGCGGGTCCATGGATCCGCATATCAAAGTGATGGAAGAACTGTTTTCCGCCGCGCGGTCGGAGATCAAAAATCTCGAATACTATTATTTCCACAATTGCCCTTATGAGGGCCTCTGGAAGGACAATCGGCGGCGGCGCAATGACGTCATTCCGACTTGGGATGTGCTGCACAAATATCCGAGCGAGTACAAAGTTATCATTGTCGGCGACGCCACCATGAGCCCATATGAGATCTCCTATGCAGGTGGCTCGGTCGAGCATTGGAATGAAGAACCCGGCGGGCTGTGGATCCAGCGCTTTGTGCAGCAATATCCAAATTTAGCCTGGTTGAATCCAGTCAAATCCGGCGCTTGGGAATATACCGGTTCGATCCAATTGATCCGCGAATTGATCGGCCCGGATCGCATGTTTGAGATGACCCTAGAAGGCCTTGATGGCGCGATGAAAGAGCTTGGGCGATAGCGCCGAAAACGTCTCACAGACCAACAAAGCCGTTCGATCCGCGCTTCGGAGCCCACCGGCTAAAAAGGGGGATCACCGGTGAGCGGAAGCACCTCGAGCCGTGTGGGGTGCTTAAGGTACCAAAGCGGTCACAAGCTTAGCGGCTTGCATATGCAATCTCCGTGGGCGCAGCGGCCTCGAACGCGCAGCGGCTTAAGCGCGACGAAATTCCCCCTCGGGGACCCCTTCTCAGACGCGCGTGAGCCGATACAGTCCGCATCATGGACCTTTCACCAAATCCCGCCCTTGAGCCGTTTCGCGCCGACATTCGCCAATTTTTCGAGCGCGACTATCCACAACACATCCGCACCAAAATCGCCACGGGGGCAAGCCTCACCACTGCCGAAGTGCGGGAATCGGAAATGGCGCTCGGGGCGAAAGGCTGGCTCGCAAGTGCCTGGCCGGAGGCGTATGGCGGTCCTGGTTGGAGCTTAGAAGAACAATACATTTTCGACGAAGAACTTGAACGCGCCGGGGTGCCGACCGTCACCCCGATGGGCGTGATCTATGTTGGCCCGATCATTTACACGTTCGGCTCGCAAGCGCAGAAGGACAAATGGTTGCCTGGCACGCGCGATGGATCGCTGGGTTGGGCCCAAGGCTATAGCGAGCCCGATAGCGGATCAGATCTGGCCTCCTTGCAGTTCTCCGCCAAACGAGACGGCGACGAATACGTCCTCAATGGCACCAAGATTTGGACCAGCGCGGCGCAACATGCCGACTGGATTTTCCTGCTGGCACGAACCTCGAAAGAAGCAAAGAAACAGCTCGGGATCAGCTTCATTTGCTGTGAAATGGACCGGCCCGGCGTCACATTAAAGCCGATTATCACGATCGATGGCAAGCATGCGCTGAATATGGTGATCTTCGAAGATGTCCGCGTCCCAGCCGACTATCTGATCGGCGAAGAGGGAAAAGGTTGGACATACAGCCAATACCTGCTCGGCTTCGAGCGCACCTCATATGCGCGCATTGGCGGTAAGCGAAAGCAGCTCAGCCATATTCGCGCTTTGGCAACAGCCGAACCAACCGGTGGCAACACAAAGCTGATCGATGACGCGGCGTTTTCGCGCAAACTCACTGCTGCCGATATGGCGGTCGACGGGCTGGAAATGACAGTTTTGCGCGTGCTCTCAGCGGTCAAAGATGGCGGCAGTCCAGGCAAAGAAGCCTCGATCATCAAAATCCTTGCGACGGAAACGGCACAGCAAATCACCACGCTTTATCTCGACGTCGCAGCGGCGCATGGTCTGCGCAAGTTCGAAGACAGTGTCAGCCCGGACTGGACGGGTCATGCCGACTATGCCGCCTCCGGCGTCTCAACCTATTATGGCGCCCGCGCCCAAAGCATCTATGGCGGCACAAACGAGATCCAGAAGAATATTATCGCAAAGCGCGTGCTCGGCCTCTAAGACAGAACAAGAACGCAGCGTTCACCCAGACTGGGGCGGGCCAAGACAACCCGCTTGAGACCAGGCAGCTTCGGCGTGAGATCATTGGCCACCCAGACCGCGATGCGTTCAAGAGTGGGGACGTCTAGGCCATCAACCTCATTCAACAGACGATGATCGAGGCGCTCTGCGGTTTGCTGCAGCGCGGCTGTCAGTTCGGAAAAGTCTTGCACCCATTCCGCACCCGGCTCGATGGTGCCCGCGACGGTGGCTTCTATTCGAAACGAATGACCGTGCACATTGCGATAGGGATGGCCTTCGGGCTTTCCACCCATGAAATGCGCGGCTTCGAAGGAAACCGCTTTGGTAATTTCAAAAACTTGACCTTCGACACTTATGGCAGACCGATCAGTTTGTGGGTTTGTAAGCTTAATCGCCATTTCGGGTGTTTCATACAATAAGCGGCCGCCGCCGCAACATTCTCGGCGTGGCCCGTATCATCTTTAGGTTGGAGAAAAAAGTGTTGAAACTGCAACTGTTCAAACTGTGATGGGTGCGCCTCCGGCTGATCTTGCGGGAACACCAGTTTCAGTTCATCGCCAGATCTCTGTCGCAATGGCGCATTGGCCTTTGGACTGACGCAGATCCAATCCAAGCCGTCAGGTGCTGCCAGCGTGCCATTGGTCTCGATGCCGATTTCAAACCCCTTGCTTTTCAAAGCCGCAATCGCAGCCGGATCGAGTTGCAGGAGCGGCTCGCCGCCTGTGCAAATGACGTAAGGTGTTCCACCGCTCGGTTCAGCGGCTGACCAGACTTTGTCTGCATGCTCAGCCAGCGCTTCGGCGCCCGCAAACTTACCGCCATTATCGCCATCAATACCCACAAAGTCAGTATCACAAAAACTGCAAACCGCTGCGGACCGGTCGCGCTCCAGCCCGGACCAGAGATTGCATCCGGCAAAGCGCAAAAAGAGCGCCGCCCGCCCCGTCTGCGCACCTTCTCCTTGTAAGGTCACATAGGCCTCTTTGACCGTATAAGTCTTCATGCAGGGACCTTGGCCCGCCACTTCATATACCCATTTGCGCGGAGCTCGCAGGCCGGACATGTCCCGCAGCCATACCCCCATTCATGGCGCTGCGTTCGGTCACCCAAGTAGCAGGTATGCGTTTCTTCCGTGATGAGATCGATCAAAGCCGCGCCGCCAAGCTCTTCGGCGAGCTCCCAAGTCTCGGCTTTGTCGAGCCACATGAGCGGCGTCTCAATGCTAAACGGACGCTCCATACCGCGCGAGAGTGTCAATTCCTGCGCATCAAGCGTGCTGCGCCGACAATCGGGATAACCTGAATAGTCGGTTTCGCACATCCCGCCGACCAAAGTCGACAGACCGCGCCGCCAGGCCAAAGCGCCTGCCAGCGTCAGAAAAACCAGATTTCGCCCAGGCACGAACGTATTCGGCAATCCGTTGGCGGTCATGACGATCTCAGTCTCATTGGTCATCGCCGTATCGCCGATCTCGGCCAAAACTGAGACGTCGCAGACGGTATCCGGCCCAAGCTTCGACGCCCAGGTCGGGAACCGGGTTTTGATGGCCTCGAGGATTTTCGGTCGACACGCCAGCTCAACGCTATGGCGTTGCCTATAATCGAAGCCAATGGTTTCCACGCGCTCGTAATGGGTCAGGGCATAAGCAAGGCAAGTGGTCGAATCTTGACCACCTGAAAACAATACCAATGCTGATCGCTGACCCATTTTCGATGAACCCTTGAATTGAGACATTGCTCGAACATGTTCGGGCAACTTTCACAATGATCTCATTGTCTCGACTTTCACGTCTTTACGTATCGATTTGCCGAAAGCCGGCCTTCAATCATTGATATTTTTTGAATACTTGTGAACAACGCACGTTACCTCTTTTCGTCATGCCTGCAGCGGCCGTCCCAGACAACATGGGAAGCCCTTCGACAAACGCAATCAAAAGAGGTGCCAAAAAAACGGGCACCAAGAAAGGAGTCCGCACACGAAATCCACACGCCGAGAGGATCAACGTCTGCTCGCAAACGCCCGTCCACCGATTGTCTCGTTCCGCGACTAAGCCAATCCGCATCTTATCGGCCCAACGGTTCTACAGATAACCGTGTCGAAAAGACGGTGTGCTGAAGGCCTACCGTTTGTTCTCTCCTGGAAGTCGGTCCAGAATGGACTTGCGCTTCCAGCGCCGTCACGGTGCTCAATCGGCGCAATTGTTCCAGGATCGAACAAGGTGTTTCTTTCGAGTGACAGTTCGACAATTCGCTCCACAGATATCACTGCTTCACCTCGCGTAAATCATTGACAATGTGCTGCGGCTTACAGTGTCATGTGTAAGAGGCATTCTCAGGCGACATGAGAAGCCCATGAGGAAATGCATAATCTCGCGCCGAACAAAAACGAGGGCGCAGAGGGAGGAGTTAATTTTATGAAAGTCTCACGACAACCGAATTATATCTTGCTCGCAGGTGCTTCAGCCTTGGCGCTCACCGCGGGGGCGCCATTCGCAATGGCGCAAGATCAGGAAGATGATAGCGCTCGCACTCTGAACACCGTAGTGGTGACCACGCAGAAAACAGAGGAGTCGATCCAAGACGTTCCGATCGCGGTGTCAGCATTTGACGAGGAATCGCTCGAAAAACTGCAGCTCGCTGGCGGACCTGACCTGGTCAAATCGATCCCGAACGTGAACTTCACCAAAGGCAACTTTACTGGCTTCAACTTCCGGATCCGCGGAATTGGCGTCGATGCCGTCTCAACCGCCGCTGACGCGGGTGTTGGTGTCCACCTCAATGATGTTCCGCTCACAGCCAACAATCTCTTCGAGGCTGAGTTCTTTGACGTCGAGCGGGTTGAAACCCTGCGCGGTCCGCAAGGAACGCTTTATGGCCGAAACGCGACCGGCGGCGTGGTCAATACGATTACCGCCAAGCCCGTGCTTGAAGAATTCCAAGCCGATGCGCGCGTCACCTACGGCAACTTTAATACGATCAAAACCAAAGGCATGATCAACCTGCCCTTTGGCGAGACCGCAGCCTTGCGCTTGGCGGGGTCTTATCTCAGCCGCGACGGATTTGTGGACAATGTCACCACCGGCAATGATGTCGATGATCGGGAGCTGTTTAGCATACGTGGCAGCTTTGCTTGGGAGCCGACCGATCGGCTCAGAACCTTGCTCATGGTTGAGCATTTTGAGGAAGACGATTCGCGTCTGCGGTCGGGCAAGCAATTCTGTGCCACCGACCCAACCAAGACCTCTTTTAACGGCATCCAGATCTCTGCCTTTGATCAGCTGATTACGTCACAAGGCTGTGTGGATGCGTCGATAGATGACCCAGCCTCCCTTGGCGGCATTAATGCGTCATCAACACTCGGCGCTGGCGTGTTTGGCGTGCTCTCGGGTCTGACCGGTAACATTGGTGCCGATGGAAATCTGACGGGTTTCACGCCAAATTCATACCTTGCCGACAAGCGAGAGATTGCGAGCTCCTTCGATCCAACCTTTGAGGCGGAACAAACGTTCGTCATGTGGCGCGGTGAATACGATCTCACCGATGATCTTACGGTGACGTATCTTGGAAGCGTGAATGAGAACTTCGTGGCCTCGCAAGAAGACTACAACGAGGCCGCGCCTATTGAGTTCTTCAATGAGACGGCATCGCCATTCATTGCGTTAAATGGAGATACGGCGGCTGCGTTCGGTGCTGTGTTCCCGACTCTCTTCCCCGGCGGGGTCGTCAGCGATCCACAGCTTGGGCAGGCAAATTTCTTGGAACAGACAGACCTTTCTGGAGGCGTTTCTGATCAAACAACGCACGAGATTCGCTTGCAGTCGGATTTCGATGGTCCATTCAACTTCAATCTTGGCGCCATTAAGCTCGACTTTGAAACCAACCAAGGACCCGATCCGGTCGAAAGCTATTACGTTTTCTTTAACACCGGTTCGGCCTTCGTTCAGGCGAATAATGCGGCGGCTGGTCTGGGCGGGCTGCCACCTGTGTTTTCAATCGCTGACCCTGCCAATGCCGGCGCCACGGCACGCGACAATATCGGCAATGGCGAGGATCGAAATTATTTCCGCTCGCTCACCCCATACAAGTTGGACAGTTTCGCGATCTTCGGTGAGGGGTATTATGACCTGACGGACGACTTACAAGTCACGCTGGGTCTGCGCTATACGGACGACAAAAAGGAAGTGGGCAATATTCCAACGTTCTTGGCGACTCCGGATGCGCTTCGTCCCGATCCGCTGGTTTTCGTGCCAAATCCAGGGGCGACGCCAGACAATGGCGGCGACGGCACCCTCGACGCGCAATTTGAGGAAGTCACCGGCCGTTTTGGCTTCGACTGGTCGCCGGATTTGAGCTGGTCTGAAGACTCGCTGTTTTATGCCTTTTATTCGCGCGGTTATAAGGGTGGTGGTATCAACCCCCCGCAACCGGCGGACAACACCACCGGCGTCCCGCAAACCTTCGACCCGGAATTCATCGACTCTTACGAAATCGGGACCAAGAACACGATTGCCGGTGGGGCGATGCAGTTGAACGCGACGGCTTTCCTATACGAGTATGAAGGTTATCAGATCAGCGCGATCGTCAACCGGACTTCGGCGAACTTCAATGTCGATTCCGAAATTCAAGGGCTCGAGATCGAAACCGTATGGAATCCTGCCTCAACGCTGGTTCTGAACGCAAATCTCGGCGTTCTAAATGCTGAAGTCGTAGATACGTTCGGCATTGATGTCCTCGACCGAACCAATGGTCGCGATGATCTGGTTGTTCTCAAGAACTTCGCGACGGCCTCAAACTGTGTCGTGTCGGCTCAAGGCTACGCCACGGTGCTGGGTGCGATCGCTGGTGGGGCCCTTGCTCCCGGAGCGACACTCGGCTTCTGTTCGGGTGATCTGGCTGGCAGTGAAGCCGCTTTTGGTCTTGGTGATGTGACCGTTAGCTACACGGACACCAACGGCAACACACAAACGGCAACGGCGTTTGAGCCGATTGATGGCGACGCCAAGAACCTCGACGGCAACGCACTTCCTGGCACACCCGAGACGACCTTTAACTTCGGGGCTGAATACACTTGGGAAGGTGTCATGGGCGGGAATTTCGATATTCGCATCCGCGGTGACTATTATTACCAAGACTCAGCCTTCAGCCGGATCTGGAACACCGAACGGGATGTGCTCGAGAGCTGGGACAATGTGAACCTGTCGATCCAATTGGTGAACACCGAAAACGATTGGGCGGTCGAGGTGTTCGGCAAGAACATCACGGACGAGGAAGTTGTCACTGGGGCATACCTCACCGATGACAGCTCTGGTCTGTTCACCAATGTGTTCTTGAACGAACCAGCAACCTATGGCGTGACGATCTCGAAGCGCTGGTAAGTTAACAGGGGCCCTTGCGCCAAGCGGGGGAGAGGGAGAAGGGCGACGGTTTCGGTCGCCCTTCTTTTTTTTGAGATCGGATTAACTATGTTGGCAACGTCAATAATTATGGGAGATAGGAAGTGCTGCGTTCTGGATTGTCTTCATTCGCGCTGATTGCGACCGCGGCCTGCGGCGGGCAAGCGGCGACGCCGACCGCGGAAGCCGACGGGTCGATTGTGTCAAGCTCCGGCTTGAAACTCGTGCCGATTGCAGACGCGCTGGAATTCCCTTGGGGTATGGCCGCTTTGCCGAATGGCGACCTCTTGGTGACGGAACGCGAAGGGCGCTTGCGACTGATCCAAAACGATACGCTGGTCGAAACGCCCCTCACCGGACTTCCAGATGACATCCTTGTCGCCGGGCAAGGCGGGCTGCTCGGCATCACACTCGACCCGGGCTTTGACACAAATCGCGTGCTCTATCTCGCTTATTCAAAGGATATGGGCGAGACCAACACCACTGCGGTGATTTCCGCGAAATTGGCCGATGATTTGTCTGGGATAAGCGAGGTCCAAGAGATTTTTGTCGGGGCACCGCGTGAGACGACATTCCATTATGGCTCGCGCATGACCTTTTTGCCCGACGGATCGATGGCGATCGCGCTGGGCGATGGCTACCGCTATATGCAGGACTCACAGGATCCCTCTAATTTGCATGGTAAAATCGCGCGGGTGATGCCCGATGGATCGATTCCATCCGATAATCCATTCGCGGATGGTAGCGGTAATCCGACCGTTTGGTCTTACGGACATCGCAATGTTCAGGGGA
The DNA here is from genome assembly GCA_038531165.1 of Pseudomonadota bacterium. GTDB lineage: Bacteria > Pseudomonadota > Alphaproteobacteria > Caulobacterales > Hyphomonadaceae > Henriciella. The sequence goes on along the minus strand of JBCBBZ010000002.1, from coordinate 482,463 downwards.
TGGTCTATCACCAAGCCAGTGGTCAATTGATCGCCCATGAGCATGGCCCGAAGGGTGGAGATGAACTGAACATTGTCGAAGCTGGCAAGAATTATGGCTGGCCCACCATCACCTATGGCATCAATTATGATGGCACGATTATTACCAATGAAACCGAAGCTCCGGGAATGGAACAACCGGCCGTCAAATGGGTGCCGTCGATTGCCCCGTCGGGCATGGCGGTGGTCGAAACCGCAGGCTTTGAAGACTGGAGTGGCGATCTCTTAATTGGCGCGATGAATGGCCCGAGCGGACAAAAACTCGTGCGCGTGGATGTTGGCGCAGATGGCACCATTGGCGAGACGGAAGACCTGTTGGTCGATTTGCAAACCGGCTTCCGGGACGTGATCTCGACCCCGGATGCGATTTATGTTGCCACGAATATGCTCGATGGCGTGGTCTATCGGGTCGAAAAAGTGAGCTAAACGCCGCGCCGCGACCGCAAAGCTGTGGCCAGCGTGCCATCGTCCAAGTGATCAAGCTCGCCGCCAACGGGGACGCCATGGGCGAGCCGTGTGACCTCGACATTCAGTCCCTCTAAGCGCTCGGCCACATAGTGCGCCGTCGTCTGACCGTCGACCGTGGCGTTGAGCGCAAGGATAACTTCACGCACCTCACCTTGCTGAACGCGGTCAATGAGCAAGCCAATTGTCAGATCTTCCGGACCGACCCCGTCGAGCGCGCTCATCACCCCACCAAGCACGTGATAACGCCCGCGAAACGCCCCTGCGCGTTCCAAAGCCCAGAGATCGGGAACGTCCTCGACAACGCAAATCAGACCATCATCGCGCCCTGGCATTTGGCAAACCCCGCAAGGCTGAAGCGTATCGTAATTGCCGCAAACATGACACTGCTGGATCTTGTCGGCAGCATCGGCCAAGGCCTCAGCCATCGGTCGAAGCAGCGTATCTTGCCGTTTCAGCAAAAACAGCGCGGCGCGCCGCGCCGAGCGCGGACCAAGCCCCGGCAAGCGCGCAATCAAATCGATCATGCGTTGAATTTCAGGACCAGCGGATGATTTGCTCATGCGCGTAATGTGTGGGACTCGGAGCCTGAGGCAATAGAGCATCGCATCGCAGGGCCTTCACTTGCGGGATTCTGCGTCACCCATCAGTCGCAAGCCACCAATGCGCGGCGATACGCGCCCTCACACGCGTATCTGTTACCGCTTAGCGCGACATTTACGACCGCGCCAATCGCAACCCTCTTCCGCTTCCCGTTGAAGCGGCTATGAAGAAAACGTCACGACAAGAAGGAGCGCCGCATGGGCCATGAAGGCCAAGATCTTCTGATCAAAGATGCTCTGGTCTTCCTTTTGGCCGCCGGACTGGTCGTGCCGCTCTTGCGGGCGGTCAAACTCCCCGCGGTCGTCGGGTTTATTCTTGCGGGCATTGCGCTCGGGCCGAGCGGGATTAGCGCGCTGAGCGAACAAGCCCCGCTGCTGGAATATGTGACTATATCAGACCCCTCTGCGGCGGCCTTGTTCGCCGAATTGGGCGTCTTGTTCTTGCTGTTTTTGCTTGGCCTTGAACTCTCCTTTCAAAAGCTCTGGGCGCTGCGCCGGACCGTGTTTGGCGTTGGCGCCACACAAGCCATTCTAAGCGCCATTGCCATTGCCTATCTGTTAAGCCTGTTTGGTTTCCCCGCCACAGAAGCGGCGATTGTTGGATTGGCGCTGGCCTTGTCTTCCACCGCGATCGTGATGCAGATCCTGATCGAGAAGAAACGCGCCGCAAGCCCAGTGGGGCGGAGCGCTTTGGGCGTGCTCTTATTTCAAGATATTCTGGTCGCGCCGATTCTAATCTTTGTCGGCTTCACGGCAAGCCGCGGGGAGTCCGATCTGGCCACCGTTCTGTTACAAGCGCTGTTCAATGGCGCCCTGGCGCTGCTTGTCATCTTCGTGATCGGTCGGTTCTTTTTGCGGCGATTGTTTCGCCTTGCGGTCGATGCGGGTGGCCGCGACTTTTTGATGGCGATCACATTGCTGACCGTGGTTGGGGCGTCTGTGATCACCTATAATGCAGGTCTCTCCCTGGCGCTCGGCGCGTTTTTGGCCGGATTGTTGCTCGGCGAGACGGAGTTTAAGCACCAAACCGAAATCGACCTCGAACCATTTAAAGGCCTCTTGCTCGGCTTGTTCTTTTTGACCGTCGGCTTGGCGATCGACTTGTCGGTGGTGGCCGAAAACTGGCCGATCGTGTTGGGCGGGCTACTCGCGATGTTGGCGCTCAAAGCGGTGATTGCTTATGCCGCGCTGCGTGTGTTTTCTGGCAATCGCAGCGTTTCGATCGAGACCGCCTCATTGCTCGCGCCTGCCGGAGAGTTTGCCTTTGTGATTATTGGCGCTGGGATCGCTGCCGGGACCGTTGCGACGAGCACCTCCACCATTGTCACGGCGATTGCCGCGCTCTCGATGCTGATCATTGCTGGCAGCTGGCAAACCGGCAAATGGCTAGCGAAAAAGACGGCGTCCACCCCCCAAAGCGACCTGCTCCCCAATGATTATAGTGATCTTGAGGGTCATGTGATCGTCGCCGGGTTTGGCCGCGTCGGCCGCGCGGTCGCCCATATTCTCGAGCGTGAGCAAGCTGAAATTGTTGGGCTCGACACCAATCCTGCGACCATCGCCACGCAACGTGCGAAAGGGCGCCAGGTTTATTTTGGCGATGGTGGGCGTGAAGAAGTGCTGCACAAAGCCGGCCTCTCGCACGCCGGTATGGTGGTCGTAACATTAGACGATGAGCGCGGCGCAGAAACGATGGTCAGAGCCACCCGGCAGACCCGGCCCGATGTGCCGATTTTAGCCCGCGCCCGCGATGCCGATCATGCCCAGTTGCTGTACAAAGCTGGCGCGACCTATGTGATTCCGGATGCGATTGAGGCGGGCTTACAAATGTCCGCCCGAGCGCTTGAAGAAATGGGCTATGATACCGAAGCCGTCCGGGCCTTGATCGCTGCAGAGCGCGACACTGAATATCAGATGGCGGATGAAAACACAGACGATAAAGTCAGCTAGAATGGCAACTTAAATCCAGGCATCATCCCGCCAAATCCTGCTGTCGCCTCCTTCATTGCATCTTCCATCGCCCGGTCGAGGTTTTTTCGGGCTTCCCGATGCGCGGCTTTGACCAAGTCTTCGATGATCTCGGCATCATCTGAAAGAAGACTGGGGTCGATTTTAATCGCCATCAGTTCGCCTTTGCCTTTTAGCGTCACAGACACCAAACCTGCACCGGCAATGCCTTCGGCTTCGGTTTCCTCGATTTTGGCCTGCGCCTCTTGCATTTTTGCCTGCATTTGCTGGGCCTGCTGCATGATTTTCGAGAGGTCTGTCATGGCACCCGTCTCCTAGCCTTTTGAGTTCCGCTTGATCGGAACGACATTGTCGGTGAGCGTCATTGGATCAAGGCCTGGACTGTTTTCGACATCGACAATCTCCGCACCCGGAAGGGCCGCCAAAGCCGCCGCGATGTCCGGATGTTGCGCGGCCGCTTCGAGCTGTGCTGTGCGTTCACGCGACTCGGCCTCTTTCTGCGTTTCGACCGCTGAGTCTGAAAGTTGAATGTCCCAATCAATATCGGTTTCGTACTCCAAAAAATCAGTCAACCGCCGAAGCAAATCCCGCGGCGCCCCGGGATCAACAGCGCAAACCAATCGTCCAGGTTTAAAGTTCTCAGCGCGAATATATTTACGAGCCTCCCCCCATAAACGCGCCTCTTTACGGGTGTCCAAATGATCTAGGACATCGCGAAAGCTGTCGAGTTTTTGAACGCTTGGCGGCACCAATTGCAAGAGCGAACCCCCTGATTCTGAGGCCGATGGCCCGGCCTCGCTGGAGGGCTTTGTGGCGCCTGGTGAACCGCCATCACGGAGCATCCGAGCCGCGTCTTCGGGGCTCGGCAAACGCGCCGCCGAAACCAATCGCAACACCACCATTCGCAAAGCGGTTTGCGCCTCTGGCGCGGTCTGCGTATCGCGATAGCCGGAGAGCAAGATTTGCCAATTGCGCTGGGCTTGCGCGGGCGTGAGCGCTGCCGCCAAAGCGTGCGTACGCGTGGTCCAATCTGCTGGTCCCGGCAAGCGATAATTGTTCCCAGCCGCCTGGACCGTGGCAATGTCAGCGGCGATTTCCAGCATATCTTTGAGGACGATGAGAGGATCGGCACCAGCGCGGACCTGTTCGGCCACCTCGTCGACCGCTTTTTGGGCTTCCCCCTGAATGGCGAATTCGAATGCATCTAATAAGCGCAACCGATCGCCGAGGCCGAGCATGTCCCGCACCCGGGCCCCTGTCACCTCTGCCCCGTCCAGCGCTTGAACGATGGCTTGGTCAAGGATCGACAGACCATCGCGCACCGAACCTTCGGCAGCGCGCGCGATCAAGGCGAGGCCTTCTTCCGACACGCGCGCCTTTTCGCGCTCAGCAATTTTGGCCAAATGCTCAGCCAGCAAACCGCTTTCCAATCGTTTCAAATCGAACCTTTGGCAACGCGACAGGACCGTGATCGGGACTTTGCGGATCTCCGTCGTCGCGAAGATGAATTTCACATGCGCCGGCGGTTCTTCCAATGTCTTGAGCAAAGCATTGAAGGAAGCCGTTGAGAGCATATGCACTTCGTCGATAATATAGACTTTGTTCCTGGCCGAGACCGGCGCGTAGCGCACGCCATCTAAAAGGTCCCGCATGTCGGCGACCCCCGTCCGAGATGCCGCATCCAGCTCAAGCACATCGGGATGATTGCCAGCCATAATCGCCGCGCAAAAATCGCCGGGTGGGTCGAGGCGCATGCTCGGGGCGTCGTGATCGGACCGGGTATAGTTGAGCGCCCGCGCCAACAGGCGAGCGGTTGTCGTTTTGCCAACCCCGCGCACGCCAGTGAGCATAAAAGCATGCGCCACGCGCCCGGTTTCGAACGCATTGGTCAGCGTCCGCACCATCGCCTCTTGGCCGATCAAATCGGAAAATAGGCGCGGTCGGTACTTGCGTGCGAGGACTTGGTATCCATCATCCGTCGCACCCCCCATTTCGGCATCACCAAACATTGAAAAGGTCGCGTCGTCGCGCGGCTCGTTTTCAGGCGGTGGGGGCGTATCAGTCATCGCGCTCGGTTATGGCAGGGACTCGGGGGTGGCGGCAAGCGCTGAGCGCGCCAGATTTGGCGCGACCCACAGGAATGAGGAGTGGAGACTGGACAGTGACCCGAGCGGAAAACTCGTTAGGGCTGCTTCGTTCCCGACCTGACCCGGTTGGCGAGGAGCTCGTCCACCGCCAGCCTCCACGCGTTATATCGCGATTGGATCCCTGTTTGACAAGACGCTTCCGCACAATAGGTTGATCCCTGGGCACGGCTCGGGACTCGCATTTGCAGATTCCAGCCGAGGCGCTTAGGGATCAGAAATGCGATGCGGGGAATTCCCCTCAAAACGGTAAAATTGCCCGTTTATCAAAGTATAAGGCCATTGATTTGACAACATCGAATGATATTCCGCTGGCCAGCCATCCGGTCAATCGCGCGGCGCATTATCGTACCGATGACGCATGGCTCGAAGCCGCCATGAACAGCGAAGACGTATTGGTCTTTCTAATGCAAGCCGGTGTGCCACTGGTCAGCATGAATGGTGAGAACCTCGTCTGGTTAGGACCCGAATTTGCTCGCCTCGCACCGCTCGAGGAGCGCGTCTTTATGGGGCTAGACTTGGCCGGAACACCCATTTTCGCAATCGGCTTAGGCGCCGGTTTTCAGCTTGAGGGATCGCTCTTACAGGGCGCTGGGGAATTTACGGAAATGCGGGCCGCTGCGAGCCATCTCAATCCGATGGAAGCCAATTTGGCGGCCACGGCGCGCAGCATTTTGGAATGGCACCGAACCCACCCGTTTTGCTCCCGATGCGGCGCGGAATCGGCCCCTGCCGAGGCCGGATGGAAGCGCGTCTGCGCCAACTGCGGAGCGGAGCACTTTCCCCGCACGGACCCAGTGGCCATCATGTTGGCCGTGAAAGACGATCAATGCCTGCTCGGGCGGCAAGCCAGTTGGCCAGCCGGGTTTTGGTCTGCCCTGGCGGGGTTTGTCGAACCCGGCGAAACCGTCGAACAAGCCGCGGCGCGCGAACTAAAAGAAGAGGCGGGGATCATCGCCGATCCGTCCAAAGCCGAGTATTTGTTCTGTCAGCCCTGGCCGTTCCCCTCGTCTCTGATGGTCGGAATTATTCTGGAAGCGGAAACCACTGAAATTTCGGTCGGGCAGGATGAACTGGAAGCGGCGCGGTGGATCACCCGAGCGGAAGCCCGCGAGGTTTTGGCGGGCACCCATCCTGAGATTTATGCGCCGCCGCCAATGGCTGTGGCGCACCATATTCTCAAAACGTGGGCTGAACGCGACGCCTGAGCGGCCTAACGCACATCTCCGAATTTCAGTACGCCGGCAATAGCGATCACGTTTATGCCACCGTCAAGTTGGTCATCGTCGACTTCGATCCGTGTGTAATCGCCACGAATGCCGAAATTATCAGTGATCATATACTCACTGCCAAGGCCAAAGGCGAAGCCATCTGTTTCCGCATCAGAGGATAGACCGGCGGTTGAGGTTTGTAGCTCGCCGACCGAATACCCCACCCGTCCGAGCACATCCAGACGCCGCGTCAGCGGATAGCGACCGACGACAAATCCAGCAAACTGGGTTTCGAGCTCAACCTCTGCGCCATCCGAATCATCGATCTCTTCCGCGCCGAGACCATAGGATGTCTCAAACTCCGCGCCCAAAAGCGGATGCAGCTCAACACCGCCGCGCAGGGTGAGAGCGTTGATGGTCGCGTCATCGCTATCGAAAACCGACACCCCGCCATTTAAATACAAATCCGATTGCGCCGTCGCTGTCGGCAGCATGGCGGCGCCGGCAAGGGTGATCGCCATTGCAAGTGTTTTCATAGGTCCCTCCTGTCTCACATCGCGAAATCGCGCAGACTGCGTTCAAGCAGATTTCGCGTTTCATGAGTGTGAAGTCTCGGTCATCAATTCAAAGGGAGCGTTAACCGGCCTTGAAAAACCTTAAAAAAGAAAACCCCCGCGTGGGAGGGGAAGCCACGCGGGGGAGGTTGGCGAGCAATGCTGCTGCGGGCCATAGAAAGGGAGAGAGCCCTAATTTTCGAGCACTGTCGGCCAATTCGCATCGGCGCTGGTGATGAACCCAGCCCGGTCGGCATCCCATTTTTTCTGGATACCCTTATTGTAGTTCAAATAGAGTTTGCCATCGACAATGGCCCAGCGCCGCGCATCGCCTTTGGCGGTTTTGTCTTGAGCAACGGCCCAGGCGCAATAACCGCCATATTGCGGGGCATATTTCGCTGGATCGGCTAAGAAAAGCGTCAAATTCTCTTGGCTGGAAAAGTGAAATTCTGCGCCCTCATAAGTGGTGGAGAAATCCGCGCTGCCTTTGGTCGGCTCACCGTCCGTGAAGTAAGCAACCGTATCGTATCCTTGCAGCGCGAGATTTGAAAAGCGGCCAGTATAGATCGGGTCTTTCTCGGCATAGGCGGCGGGTGTCATTGTGGCGATTGGGCCAGCGGCGATGACCGTCGCAGCGATCAGGGTTCGGAGTTTCATCGATTTAATCTCTCTAGGTCGGCGTTAAAAGCTATGGGGCTGGGATTATGAACGCTGCGGGAACAAAGCGGCTTTGAGGCCGCGAAAAATCGCAAACAGTTCGTGACGGCGCACCAAAATCAGGGCGAACGAGGTCAGCCAAACGATGACAGCCATGAAGAATAAACCGCCGCCATCATTGTTGGGGTCGATGCCAAGCGGCGTCCATAAGTGGAAATTGACCGCGCCGCTCATCACAGCAAACGCAATCACGGCGCCGATTGCTTGAAGTCGGCGAAAAGCCGGAAGGATGCCAATTAGCAAAAGCGTCGCCGCGACGAGTTCGGCGGTGCCGATCACATATTGGCTGAACAGTCCGGTTTGCGCGAACAAGCCGTCGGCACCAAAGCTTGCGGCCCAGTCATTGAGCTTGCCGAAAATCGTTTGCGTTTCAGGCGCATTGGTGAACTTAAAGCGCAGGCTGTCGAGGAAAACGAGCGATGCAATTCCCGCCACAGCGTGCGGCGCATAGGTTTTCAGTTTTGAGATGGTGCTCATTGCTTTGGCGTCTGCGGATAGTGTTTCTGTGTAAGTGGTCATTTCGCCCTCCTTGGTGTGTGCGCTCTACTTACGCGCATCATCGTTCACTTACGAACCACGACTGTGTGAGGCTCAGTCACGTCGGTGTGAGCGATTTGTGAGGCGCGACCCAAGACACAAAAAAGGCCCCCACCCAGACAGAGATTGTCGGATGAAGGCCTAAATGGTGATGGGGGTCTTACGAGCGCGCACAAAAGGCGCTGGCGGCGTTAGCCCCTTAAGCAGCAACCGTCTCGCGCTTACCTTTCGGTGTCCAAGCGTGCTTTTGGAACGCCTCATTCACCGGGGTCTCGGCGACATGATTGGTATAGTTAGAAATAACTTTCAGCGCGACGCCAACGATCACCGCAAGCACCGCTGCACGATCATAGCCAGTCTGCAAAAAGGCATCGACATCTGTGTCTGAAACAAAGCCGCGATCAATAACGACTTTTTTGGTGAACAAACGCAAAGCCTCGAGTTTTGGGTCATCGATCGCCCGATCTTCGCGCACCGCTTCAATGACACTGAGATCAAGGCCAGCGCCTTCAGCAATCGTGGTGTGCGCGGCGACACAGAAATGACACTCATTTTCGACACTCGCGGCGATCGTGACGACTTGTTGCTCAAGCGGGGTCAGACCCGTCTTGCCAAATTGATCGGAGAGTTGGGTATAGGCATTGAGCACGGCGGGGTTCTCTGCGAAGACCGCGTAGAGCGAGGGCACAAAGCCCATTTTCTTCTCGACGCCAGCGATGAAGTCGCGCGCGCCCTCGGGCGCTGTGCTTGATGTGTGCAAAGTGAAATTGGCCATGTTTGGCTCCTTTTTGGGTCAGGGGTCGGCGGACGGGAGGCGACCGTCGATGGACCATAAATGGCGCTTTCCCCCTTTTTCAGAACTCAGCCAACGTCCATATAGCTCATGCGATTTTTGCATAGGAGCGGCGGGGTATGGATCGAATTGACGCAATGAGACTGTTTTTGCGGGTCGCCGATGCGGGCAGTTTTTCGCGCGCGGCCGCTGACCTATCGATCGGGCAGCCCACTGTTTCAAGACGGATCCAGGACTTAGAGCACCAAATCGGCGCGGAGCTTTTTTTGCGCACGACCCGGGCCTTATCACTCACCGAGGCCGGACAGCGTTTCTATGGCCGCGCTCAAGATATCTTAGCGGAGTTCGACGAAGCCGAAGCCGAGGCGAGAGGGCTCGATCAAGAGCCGGTCGGCATGTTGCGCGTCAGCGCTCCGCACTCGCTCGCTCAGCTGGTCATCACCCCAACCGTCGCCCCCTTTTTGGACAAGTATCCGCATATTCGCATGGATCTGATGACGGATGATACATATACCGACCTCGTCACAGAAGGCGTCGATGTGGCGTTTCGCCTGGGCGAACTCACCGATAGCGCGCTGATGGCCAAGCGTTTGCTCATGGCATATCGCGGCATTTGGGCCTCACCATCATATATCGAAGCGCACGGTTCGCCGACCTGCCCCGACAGTTTAAAACAGCATCAGGGCTTGGTGTTTCGCCAATCCTTGCAAGGCCAGCAATGGACGCTGAAACACGTCGAGACGGGTGAAGAGCACCGCATTATGATGGATGGCCGTTTTCGCGGGTCCTCAGGCGACACGCTCTTACAAGCCGCAGTGGATGGGCTTGGGATCTTTATTGGGCCGGATTGGCTTGTTTGCTCGAACGTCCGGGCTGGAAATTTGGTCCGCATCATGCCCGAATGGCGCGGGGCAGACTTGCCGCTTTCCGTTGTTTGGACCGGGGGCAAGCTGCGCGGGAAAGCGCGCCTGTTTGTGGAGCACGTTCAGGAAGCACTCAGCACACTGGAAAATGTGGGGAGCTAATCTCCCCCCACATCCAGTGGGCCGCATTACCCATAGTTTTTATAGGTCTTGAGCGTCCCGCAATTCTTATCAAGCCCAATCGTGGCTGGCGTTTTGCCAGCTTTGACCCGCGCACGCGTATCGCCCGTGCAGCCTTTGGTGACATTGTACTTTACCTCATAGGCACAGGCGCTGTTGAGCGTTGCCCGCACATATTCCTGGATTTCTTTGTTCGGGATAGAATTGTTTCCGACATTGCTGTCTTTGACACGAATAGAGCTTTTGCTGCACACGCCTCCGGTGCTGTTTTGGTCTATCACCGTCGACATCACCGTGGCCGAAGAGGCGTTCTTTATATTGACCGTATAGCACTTGCCTCCCTCCACTTCAGAGCAAAAGTCGATCAGCTTCACCCCGTCCTCGCCTTCATCGACTTGAGCCATCGCCGGCGCTGAGAATGCCGTTGCGCCAAACAGGCAAGCCGCCATAAGACCCATCGACCATTTCAAGCGACGAGACGCCATCATTGCAATATTTGTTTTGTCCATTTCAATACACTCGCGTTTAAGAACGCCCCAAAACAGATAATAATAAACAGAATACGCCTTTATTAAACTTCAGATAGAATTTTTATTATTATTCTTATTGCAGAAAATAGACTTATACTTCTCTCGCGGTAAAAGCCCTCGGGCGCCAGAGCGTCACACTCTGTTAAGCCGCCGAGCGATATCGTTCATTGGATCGATTTCGCCCAGGACTCCGCATTTTGCTGAAACCATTCGCCGCCTCGTTCTGTGTCCTGCTGCTCTGCGGTTGTGTTGTCACCTCGACCGCAGGCTTGCTGTTCAGCGGCGCCAAGCTGGCTGGAAAAACCGTCTATTTAACCGGCAAAGGGGTCTACCAAGTCGGCAAACTGACCGTACGCGCCGCCGATGGCGCGCTGGATGGCACCGAGCGCATGCTCCGCCTGACGATCCTCACGGCAGATGCGACCGGAGCCGTTGTCCGTACAACCCGCGAAATCCATTCGAGCGCTCTTGAGGCAGAATTGGCCGCGCTTGAGCGAACCGAAGGCGTCATTGAGGTAATTATCGAGCCGCTGGACTAGCACCTTTTATCTTAACGAAACTGAGCTTATATTGATCGCGTTCTAACGAACTATGGTGATAAACGCGCGTGTAATAAGCGGTTCGGACCCGGGGGCGGTACCCGGCGCCTCCACCAAAGACCTCATCCTTCAGCGGGGTCATTTGGGGGCGAAATAGGATCGACGGACGTGTAAAGACGAGGCCTTCACCCGCATGAGCTGCGTTAGAAGCTCACTCAACAATAGTTGCAAATGACAACTTTGCTGAAGGTGAACTGCTCGCTGCGTAACGCAGTGCGTGGAAAACCGCTTTAACTCCTAAGGCATCAGCGCCTTAGGCGGGGCCCGGAGGCGCCTGGCAACAGAAGCCTCCACCGGAGGGATCAGAGCGTGCTCATTGTGCAGCAAATGCTACAGATTGGGCAGAGACAACAGAACAAGCTTCTCGCTTGGGGAAGATCAAGAATCGGGCTCGCCTGTCGCATGAACGCGATTGCGACGCCAGAATCGGGGAGCTAATGAGGGCCTCTAAGTGGGGAGACGGGTATGACCGACTATATTGGGTATGAGGCGTTGACCCAAGCCGCCATGAGGGGCGTGGTGCGTGAGGCGCTCCGCCAAGCAGCCAAAGGGTCTGCACCGCCCGGCGACCACCATTTTTATGTCACCTTCCGCACCAAAGCCCCTGGCGTCAAAGTGCCAGATCACTTGATCGAACAGTTTCCCGAAGAAATGACGATCGTGATTCAACATCAATATTGGGATCTCGAAGTCCATGACGGGCATTTTGAGATCGTCCTCAAATTCAATCGCGTTCCCCAACACCTGTCTATCCCATTTGTTGCGATGACCCGGTTTGTCGATCCGGCGGTCAACTTTGGGGTCAGTTTCGAAAAACAGACCGCCAGCGATGACGCCAACACAGTCGTTGACCCGGCGCCTGAGCAAGGCAAAGGCGAAGGCGATGAGACCTCGGGGGAAAGCGCCGATACGGTCGTTAGCTTGGATGCGTTTCGGCGCAAATAACCATGTCGGAGACAGAACCGCACGAAAAACCGCGCGTTTCGGATGCCGAAATGCTGGCCCGGTTTCAAAATAGCAAAAAACGACCGCCATGCTCAGACACGCTGGGCATGCGCCTGACAGAGGTCGATCAGGCGGGACAGCGGATCCGCATGGATTTCGCCGTGCCGGACATGTTCGCCAACCCGACAGGCGCGGTGCAAGGCGGTTTTATTGCCGCGATGATGGATGAGGCGATGAGCACATGTGTCATTATCGCCTCAAACGTCACAATGACTGCGCCGACCTTGGAAATGAAAACCTCTTATCTACGCCGCCTCATGCCGGGACCCGCCCATGTCGATGCGCGGATCTTAAAAATGGGGCGCTCTGCGGCCTTCATGGAAGCCGAGTGCTTTGATGATGCCGGCAAACTTGTTGCGAAAGCGACCGCTACAGCAATCCCCATGCTGTTTAAACGTTTAGAGTGATCGGCCATTAGATCTGAATATTTGTATTCAGATCTAACATGATACGAATATTTAAGCGAATAGTACTCTTAGTCTCACTAAGCTCGATCCTCTCCGTTTCAGCATGCGAGAGGCTCCCGCGATTGATCACGTAGCTGAGCACGCTTGGGGGTATCGGGGTTGCGCCCTATCGCGGTGGTCTTGCCGTGACTTGGGTGACCGACACGGACTTTATTGGCGTCCCGATTTACACAGCGATGTATCGCATCGCAGACTAAGTCAGCGCCGCCACCCGCATGTAAATCCCTTCGCGATCGCCAACTTTGCGTTCGACCAAAAGCCGGGCGACTTGATGATCGTCCTCGAACGCATTTCCGGTCAGACTATCGAGCAGCGCTTTGGCTAGATTATCGAGGTCCATCCACGGGGCGTCGCCGGTATACTCCATAATGATATGGACATCATAATCCCCATAACCCGGTCGTAGCCGCTGGAAGTCTTTACGAAAGAACTCTCGAAACAGGTGCTTATAGTAACGCGTTTGCGTGGTCAGACCGAAACACCGCACTTCGAGCGCGCCATGCGCATCGATTCGACCTCTGACTTTACCGTTCTTAATCCAGCCATCCACGCCTAATTGGCCCAACCGGCCGTTTCACGGCGAACAATATCTTCAATCACGTCAATGGCGGCGGGGCTATCGTTTAAGCATGGCACGACAGAATACGCCTCGCCGCCCGCCTCCATGAATTCCTCCTCGCCTTCCATGGCAAGTTCTTCCAGCGTTTCCAAACAGTCGGAGATGAAAGCCGGCGAAACGACGACGAGTTTCTTAACGCCCTCGCTCGGCAAGGCTTCTAGGGTTTTGTCGGTATAGGGCTGTAACCACTGCGTTGGGCCAAACCGGCTTTGGAACGTCGTTATCGCAAAATCATCAGCCCAGCCGAGCTGTTCCGCGACCAGCCGCGTCGTTTTATGACACTGGCAGTGATAGGGATCGCCTTTGTCAAAATAGGCTTTGGGAATGCCATGATAAGACATCAGCACCCGATCTGGGGTGAACTCCAAATCCTCTAAATGGGTCGAAATGCTGTTCGCCAGCGCGTCGATGTAGACCGGCTGATCGTGAAAGCTCGCCGCCGTCCGCATTGCGGGTTGCCAACGCATTTTCTCCAGCGCTTTGAATGTCCGGTCACAGACGCTTGCCGTCGTGGTCGCGGAATATTGCGGATAAAGCGGGATGACACAAATCCGATCGCACCCTTGTGCTTTGAGCTTTGCGAGCTTCGAGGGGATGCTCGGATTGCCGTAATTCATGGCGAAATCGACCAGGAGGTGGTCGCTGCCGATTCGCGCTTTGAGGGCCTCGGCCTGGCGCATCGTGTAAAGCAGAAGCGGCGAGCCTTCCTCTGTCCAAATTTTCTTGTATGCGCGTCCTGATTTGCTCGGTCGAAAGGTCAGAATTGGCCCTTGCAGGATAAGCTGCCAAATCGGCTGTGGGACCTCAATCACACGCGGATCCGACAAGAATTCAGACAGATAGCGGCGCATGGACCAATAATCTGTCCCGTCGGGTGTGCCCAAGTTGACCAGCAGCACGCCGACTTTTCCTTGTACGACAACGGGATGGTCCGTTGGCAACGGTCCCACGTCGCCGGGGCGGTTGATCGGGCGTGTCATCGTGTCGGGCATTCAAACATCCTTTGCTCGTTATTTAAGGCAATGGCTTGGAAGACAAGGGACTGGCCCAAATCGACGCACCCTAAAGCGGCTTATCAGTATCTGCATTCGACTCATCTGAGGGCGCGAAATCCGCGTAAACGGTCAGAGCAGGAGTGAATATGCGTTATCTTATCCCCGCAATCCTATCCATCGGTTTGATTGGAGGCCCAGCGATGGCTGAAACACAGATATGCACCACCATCATCGAGCATCATGCCGGCGATCAGGACAATCCCTGGCAGACCGTAAATGACGGTGTGATGGGCGGACTGTCCAGTGGCGGGTCTGCCCTTCAGGAAGACGGTTTGGTGTTCTCAGGCATCACCAACACAAATGGGGGCGGGTTTAGTTCGATCAGGTTGCCTCTGCCGGCCGGATTAATGGACGGCGCAGACCATTTGAAGGTGCACATGAAACGGTATGCGCGCGCCTATTCTCTCACGCTGCGAACAAATGTGACATCGTTCGGGCACCGAGTGGCTTTCCGCGCTCCGATTGAAAATGCCCCGCAAGGCGCTTGGGGCGACGGGACATTGTCATTTGAAAACCTGCGCGCCTCAATTTGGGGACGCGCCGTCATGAACGCTAAATTCGACCCAAGCGAAGTCGTCGAGCTTGGCCTGATCATCTATGATGGCGAGGACGGACCGTTTGAAATGCAGTTAAAGCGAATTGAAGCGTGCCGCTCCACGGTCGGCGCCTAGCTGATCCCCATATACTCGGGGTACGACACTCAGCGCACCGGCGGACCGTCTTCGAACGCCATCCAAACATCGCGGCGCCATTGCCGTTCTGGACGTTCAGCTCGGACTTCAAAGACGATCGTATTGCGGGCCGTCTCCCCCGCTTCACGGCTGGCAACGATCTCTGCAGTATGAACACCCTCTGGCAGGTCCGTTGGCAGGTCAAACGTCCAAAGATGCATATTGCGGTCGGCGACTGAGCCGCGAGGCTGTGGCGCGGCGGGGGGAAGGCTCGTATATCGCCCTTGCTTATAGCCTTGCGCCTGAAGATCATCTGACCGGCTTTCAATGGCTCCGCGCGCAACCGTAAACTGGCGCTGGAGCGCGAAGGGATCGGACCATTCGGGTCCAATCAGCGCCGCTTCGCCTTGGGCTGCTTGCGTGCGCGTCATAGCTGTCGGCGGCGCTCCGTTTAAGGCGACGGTGACCTCTGTGGTGGAGTCGCCCATCCAGATATTCGCGGTCAACCAAGCGCGCCCTTGCAAATCTTCCGGGGTTAGAATTTTCACATCTGGCAAGTCGAGTATACTCAATGGAGGCACTGGATCGCGTGTTTGCCAGGCTTGCGAGATCCAATTTGAAATCTCGCTCGCCCAATCCCGGAACGGTGGGGTGTTGATCGACAGCCACATGGCCTCGGACTCGGGCAGTCCCGTGCCGCGATAATTCAGCGCATAGTCCGTGCCGGTCATTTGCATCTCGACCCAGCCGCGCGGTCCGCCCTGACGCTGTAGGCTCATCGGCACGCCATGAACATCAAAATCGCCATTCCACCAGCCACCAGAAACGGCGCCGGTGATCAGGTGCCGGAATGGTAGGCGAGTGACCCCCACCTCGCGTTCCCAGCCCTCGAACACATCGCCTTCCGCCATATTCTCAATCGTATGCGTGTGGCCCGACAAAGACAGCGCTTTGCGATCACCCACCAAGGCGTACAGGTCCATAACATTGTCAGTTTGGTGCGGTTGCGTGCCGTGATCAACGAAGGACACAAAGGGAATATGATGCGCGAAGATGAGCGTTCGGTCTTCCGGCACCAGCGCCAGCAGATTTTCAACAAACGTCATCTGCTCGGCCGTGATACGGCCATTATAGCGCTTGCGGGCATCGGTCTCGCAGAAGCTTCTTGTGCCGGTAACATTGTCCTCGGCAGAGCATGGATAGACGACATTATCGAGCACGATGAAGGTCGCCTTGCCGATTTCGAAGGCATAATATTCAGGGCCCCAAAGGCGGCGCCAACTGTCGGCGCTGTTCTCATCTAAATCCGCGTCAAAATCAAAATCGTGATTGCCATGCACCCACCATTGCGGCGCGCCGACGACCCCCATCACCTCAGCCATGCGAGGAATAAGATCTAGGTCATCTCCGATCACATCGCCGACCGGCAAGATACAGTCGACCTCCGCTTCGCGATCCATCAAATCATCGACAAAGGAATCGCGCGTGTGACTGATTTCTTCATTCGTGTAGACTTGGGCATCGCCAACGACCGCGCAGCTGAAATCGTCCCCAATCGCAGATCGGATGATCGGAAAATTAATCGCCGCGGGCAGCGGTCCGGTTTTTGGCAAGCCGCCATATCGCATCTGCTTTGGCGACCCAGCTGGTTTGTGTTGATAGGCAAATTGCGGGACCTGATTGGCATCCGTCGGGACGCGCCAGCCTTCCGGCTGGATCACGAAGACCGACATGTCCGCGCGCTCTGGCAGAGCATAGGCGCCGTCTGCAGCCGTCAACACGACGTCGAGACCGTTCGAGACAGCAACGCCCTCGACGCCAGGTTCAGCGGCATCGCGGCGGCTATTTTGGTTGAGATCATGAAACACATGACCGCTCACAAGGTTCGCAGGCGCCGCGGTCGCTGGAATAATTTCGATCGCCCCCAGATAAGGGGCATTGGAGATCGGACGCAGGTCTGCGCTCGGAGACGATTCGACGGTCGCACAGGCTGAAAGTGTCATTGCGAGAACCACGCCCGTCCCGGTGAAAAAATTAGACCTCATCAAACAATCTCCCTGCTCGCCGCCTACATACTCTGCGATTGTTTCAATGATGCAACGATCGCCGGAACGCAATCACTTAAGGCCGGTTCAATCGGCGCAGAATTAAGTGAGACGGTTAAGGCGGTGCGCCCGCAGCGCCGACTTTTCCGAGCGATAGCGGGACCAGAGCGGCCAAGGCCAAGCTTAGTGCGATGGCAATCATCGCCGCCGTCATCAGCGGCGAATTCTCATACAGCGCGGTTCCGGTCAGCGGTCCGAAAATGTAACCACTGGCCATCATCGCTTGCATGATACCGGCAACGGCGCCCTGATTATCCGATGAAGTGCGCATCGACGCGGCCGCCATGAGTCCCGGATTCACCAAACCAAATCCGAGGCCGAGGACCGCCGCGGCGATGATCAGATGGAAGAAACTCGCCGGAAATGCGTAGAGCAGTATGCCTGCCAGCATGATCGGCAGGCCAACCCGCAATAGAAGGCCAGGACTGGGTTTAAACACTTGGATCAGTCCGGCTTGAGATGTCAGTGTCAGGACCGCCATGGCGACGAAACAAATCCCCGTCGCGCGCGCTGCATCCTCAGCGCCAACTTGCAGGAAGTCCTGGACATAGAATGCCATGGTTTGCTGCAGGGCCGAGATCGCGGTGAATATGCACAAGCTGGCGAACATAATCGGCAGCAATGGCCGCAGCGGGATCTGTTCGGCTTTGCCTTCAGGCGGATCGATACACGCGGTGTCTGGTTTCAAAAATAGCAGCGCCCAGAGCGCGGTGAGCAATCCAAAACCCGCAATCGCATATAGAGGCGCAAGCACACCCCATCCAACCAATAATGCCGCCGCAGCTGGTCCGAGTATCATGCCAAACCCGAACGCGGCGCCGACAATGGCGACGGCAGAGGATCGATCCGCATCATCGGATAAATCTGCCATAAGAGCGACGGATGAGGGTTGAATGCCGGAGCCAAGCGCAGCGTAAAGCAAGCGCAGACCCAATAGGCTAAAGAAGACCGCAAACGCGCCGAGCATGCCCGACAGGCCAAGATCCATGACCAACGCAAATGCGAAGCTGATCACAGCATAGGTAAAAAGGCCGAACACGATCACCGGTTTACGGCCCCAATGATCTGAAATGCGCCCCCATATCGGCGATGCGATCACGAACATAACCGCAGCTGCTGAGACGATGAGGCCGAGCTGAACTTCGCTCAATCCAATGTCGCGGATCACTGGACCCGCAACCGCAAACAATACGGTCTGGCCCATAGAGAACGCGATTAATCCTGGCGCTAGCGCAATCGTGACGGCGCGCCGCTGTTTGGCAGCCGTCGGATTGGCCTCAGGCACGCCCGACAAGGGCCAGCGCGGGCGCTGCCCCCGATTTGGCAAGGCGAATGGACGAGAGCTGCGCACCACGCTCTGGCGTGTTGAGCTCTAACCCGCGCACAGAACAATAATCGACGAGATCAAAGACCAGTGTCTCTTCGTATTCACTTGGGCGACGCGCCAGGAGCCAAGTCAGATGCGCGCGCGCCCGTGTCATGTCTTCGTCTTGCGCGGCCGCGAGCGCGCTTAGCAAGGACGCTTCATCATGTGTGATATCGACCGCGTCTGGAACTGACACTTCAAGTCTGCGTTGGCCCTTATTGCCCAGCCGATCCGCCAATTTCATAATCAGGCCGAGCGCAGGTCCGCCGCCAGTTTCGCCAAATGTGTTGTGAAACATTTTTAGCAGGCAACAGCACTTCGCCTGACCAAACATACACGCTCGAAATCCGTAAAGCGCGATCCGTGCGCCCGGCCCCATTTCGATCAGCGAGGCATTTGCAACGGTGAACTGGCTCACAGGCGCGCTCCCTCTGGTTGGAATGGACTGCAACGCGTTTGCTCAAGCTCTGGGAGGGAACGCCGGAGACAAATGGCCGACACGACGTTAATCGCGCCAGACGCGTTGCAGCCCAAACGGGTCATGCGGGTGACTTTACGGCGCGATTGGACAGCACCTGAATCTGCTCCTCGAGCCACGAACGGTGCAAGTCGATTTGCTCGAGACGGCGGCGCTCGCCATCACCCGTGCGAACCAAATCACGTCGCCAGGCATCCAATTCCCGCAACTGTCGTTCTAGCCATTCAACTGTTTCTGTATGCATGCGAGCTCCACTCTTACTGCGATACGACTTCCCTACTCAGACATATTTGAGAATGATTATCAAGTGCATATTTTGCCGCGCTTGTGGAAACTTCAGGTAGCATGAAATTTAGACCGCGCACGGATGCCGAGTAAAACAGCTCAAATCGTTGCTGAATTACCACGCGAGCTGATGCGAACCTGCGTATGCGAACTATTATCATTTGCAAAAACTGGCGCAGCTGCTACCACCCCGTACTGCGAACGATTATCATTCTCGATGTTTAAGGAGGGGACTATGCCCACCGAAAAGTTTTTAAAGCATGTCCAATTTGGCACCACCGCGATCGGGTTAGCACTGGCCACAACGGGGCTCGCTCATGCGCAAGAAGCACCTGGCGATGACGCCGCCTCCGACAGCGATGCGGAGTTTCTCGGCACGGTCACACTCGGCGAAAGTAAGCGGGAGGTGCAAACCGACACCCCGGTCGCCGTCACTGTGATCGACAAAGCAGAGATCGACGACCGCCAAGCTGGCACGATTGCTGAGCTGATCGATTCGGTGCCCGGCGTGACGTTGGTGAATGGGTCGACGCCCTCAGGATCCGGTATTAATATTCGCGGCTTCGGCGCAAACGGCACCTTCGGAACCGACCAGAAAGTCGCTGTGGTCGTCGACGGCGCCAACACCGGCGCCGAAGAAATCTACCGGATTGGGACGCAGCTCTTCACTGACCCCTTTCTGTATCGCAGCGTGACCGTACAACGCGGCACGGTCGGAAGCTATGAATATGGCACCGGTATTGTCGGCGGGATTGTCTTGCTCGAAACTATTGATGCATCCGACCTGACCGGCGGCGAGCCTGGATTTAAAGCGGGCCTGACGGTTGGCGGCGGGTCCAACAAGGATCAAATCAACGGATCCGCAACCCTCGCCTGGCAAGCCAGCGATCAGCTCGAGCTGCTCGCGAATGTGAGCTATCGCGAACAAGAGAATCAAGACGATGGTGATGGTAACGAGATCGGCAATAGCGCCTTCGAACTGCCATCCTATTTGCTGAAAGGTCGGTATAGTTTCGGCCAAGACAATGCGCACAGCGTCATGGCGAGCTATACGCAGACAGAAACGTCTGAACGCGATGTGCCGTATGACTCGTTCTTTACAACGACCGACGCCTTCGGCAATGCCGACCGCGACATAACCAGTCAAACAGCATCCTTATTCTACACCTATGCGCCCGCCGGCAGCGACTTGATCGACCTTGAAATTGGCTTGACCTATGCCAACCAGGAGATTGAGAGCAGCTACGTACCCGGTAGCTCCGCGCTCGAATCCGATCTGTTCTTCGGACCGGTTGTGATCGCGCTTGGCAATGCGGACCACCAATACGAAACAACGCGGCTCACGATCAAAAACAGCTCTTATATCGAAACCGGTGGAATTGCGCATGACCTTCGCTATGGCCTAGAATTTCAGGAGCGTGACCGGGTCGATGAAGAATCGGCGCCAGGCGGGACCGACAATCGGTTTGCGGTCTTTGTCGTAGATGACATCGCCTTGACCGAAAATCTCTATATCACGCCAGCGCTGCGCTATGAATCGTCGGAGATTGAAGGTGATGTTCCGGATCCGGATGCCCCGCCGCAATCGCCTTTCGCGCCGCCTATGCCCACTCCGGAAATCACCCGTACCGCCGAAACCGATGCCTTGGTCGGCGCCGTTTCGGTGCGTTATGAATTCGAAAACGGATTCACAGTGTTTGGCAGCTACGCTTATACTGAAAGCCTGCCGATCATCGATGACCTCGAAAGCCTCGAGTTCTTCGACCAGCCAGAGCTTTCAGAGACATATGAAGCCGGCTTCTCCTACGACCGGATCGGCGTGTTTGGCGATGATGCCCTGGCGCTGAAAGCCAATTATTACGACACCAATCTCGATGATGTGACCTCCTATTCCGACGCTGAAGAAGTCGATGTCGCTGGGCTTGAACTCGAAGCTTCTTATGCTCGGTTTAGCGGCTTCTATGTCGACTTGAACGCCAACTTCGTGACCGGGGAAGAGCGGCAAACCAGTATTGTCGATATCAATGGAACGCCAACGCGCGTTCTTGACCCAGCGATTGATTGGGACCGAACCCCGCAAGACTCGATCCGCGCGACCTTGGGCCAACGC
The DNA here is from genome assembly GCA_038531165.1 of Pseudomonadota bacterium. Lineage (GTDB taxonomy): Bacteria > Pseudomonadota > Alphaproteobacteria > Caulobacterales > Hyphomonadaceae > Henriciella. The sequence goes on along the minus strand of JBCBBZ010000002.1, from coordinate 461,101 downwards.
ATTGGGGAGCAGCTCGATCTCTCTGCCGAGGTTTTGCAGACATTCGAGCGCGACCTTGAAGTGGGCGCGTTCGGCGAAGATGAAGGTTTCACCGTCGTCAACCTGCGCGCCACATACACGGCCGGTGAAGGCGCATTTGAAGGCACGCAGGTGCGCTTTGGCTTAGAGAATGCTTTCAACGAAGACTACACGCCGCTTTTGGCCACGCGTCCAGCCGTTGGCCGGAATCTCAAACTAACAGTCTCACGTCTGTTCTAGTTTGAGAAAAAGGGGGCGAAGGGCGGGACGATAGCAGCCGAAAATTGTCCCGTCCTTCGTGCTTCAAGCGCCGCCTGCGCGGAGAATTGAAAGAGATCTGAGATGTCGTTTTTCGACCCTATAATGCGTGTATATGACCTTGGCGGCCCGGTAATCCTGCTCTTAATCCTGGTCTCAATCGGCACGCTGTCGCTCATCCTGTTCAAGACCTGGCAATATCACAGCGCCCGCGTTGGCCGCGACGATGCGATCCGAGAAACCCTTGCGCATTGGGATGCGGGACGACGCGACGATGCCAAGACGCGGATCCGCTCCTCCCGCCATTTCCTCGCGCCAGTGGTCGAGCTAGGGCTCAATATTGCGGGTCAAGACTCCGCCAAATCGCGGCTCGAAAGCGAGGCCGAGCGGGAACTCAATCGGCTTGAAAGCGGCTTTCGAGTCCTCGACACCGTCGCACAATTGGCGCCGCTGCTGGGCTTGTTTGGCACAGTGCTCGGCATGATCGAAGCGTTCCAAGCTCTCCAAGATGGTGGTTCGCAAGTCGATCCATCCGCGCTTGCCGGTGGGATCTGGGTGGCGCTTCTGACCACTGCGGCTGGGCTAGCAGTGGCGATGCCGACCTCCATTGCTTTGTCTTGGTTCGAGGCCCGGATTGACGGCGAACGGCTGCGCGCCGAACACGCGTTCAGCGTTCTGGCTGCGCCCGCACCCAGCGCCGCCAACCCGACCAGCGCGGGTCCATAAATGGCGTTGCGACGGGAAAGACGGCGGCGGCGCGCATCGATCACATCACTGATCGACGTCATCTTCTTGCTGCTGCTCTTTTTCATGCTGTCATCGACATTTTCGCAATTCTCAGAACTCGAAATCGCTTCGGTTACAAATCGCGAGGCACCTGCGGCGAACGCACCGGTCGACCTGGTCACGCTCGAAATTCTGCAGGATGGCATCCGGGTCAATGGCGGGACGGTTCAAGACGCGGAATTGGCGTCTCGTCTGTCACCCCTGTTGACCCGCAATGGCCGTGTGAGCGTCGATGTCGCTGACAGCGTCACCACTCAGAGGATGGTCGAAACGCTGATCCTTTTGAACGCGTTGGACGGCATCTCAATCCAATTGGTGGCGCCAGCATGAAGCGGCTCAAACGGTCCTCTGAACGCGATCCAGTGATTTCCCTAATCAATATCGTGTTCTTGATCCTGATTTTCTTCATGGTCGCGGGTACGCTTGAATCGGCAGATCGGGATGGGCTAAGTTTTGTCCAAACCAGCGGCTTGGAGTGTTGCCAAGATGGCGATGCCTTGGTCATCACTCAAACTGGCGAGCTGCGTTATGCCGGCGAGGTACTGCCAAGTCTCGACGCTTATGTCGGCCGATTGAATACAGCGAGCGCAAAAGCCCGCCTGCTGCCCGATCAGAGCCTTCCAGCGCTGACCCTCCTGCAAACCATCACCGACTTGCGCGCAGCAGGGATCAAAGACATTGTGGTGGTGACGGAGGATCAGCGGCGATGACCCGGCACGAAACGCTTGTCTGGACCACCACAATATCAGTGGCCGCGGGGCTGCATTTCGGGCTCTTGGCGCTGATCGCCGTGCCAAATCAGAGCACCGCAGATCTAGCGGGCGGAACCATCTCAATTGCCCTCGCGCCGGCCGCCATCAAAGCGGGCGAGAATGGCGGCACTGAGACCCCGACGCCCGAGACACCTGAACCCTCGAGCGCTCCCACTGAAACAGACACTGTGGAGGCCGCGCCAACGCCCGAAACGGTGCTGCCCGCAGAGCCAACAGAGCCAAAGCCTGAACCTGAGCCGGACCCTGAACCAGAGCCAGAGCCCAAACCTGAGCCAGTGGTCGAACCCGAGCCAGACGAAACGCAACCGGAACCAGATCCAATCGAACCGATCGAACCCTCTACAGCTACCGACACGGATCGCGTTGAAGCGCCCGACCCTGGCCCGTCGGGACAGCCGTCTGACGCAGACACCAATGCAGGTGAAGCGGCAATCGCCGCCGACCAAGCCGCCATCGGTCCCGCATCAGAGGGCGATACCAGCTCTGATCTTGAAAGCGAGACGGCAACATCGTCGATGGCTGGAAACGCCGCGCAGGACAATTATGCGGGGCAAGTGATGCGGCACTTGCTGCGGGTCCGACGTCCCCGCGCCTCCCGCGCTGGGTCCACTTATATCCGGTTCGAACTCGACGAAAACGGAAAGATCATTGATCTTGCAGTGACGACCAGTTCCGGCTCACGACGGTTCGATCGCGAGGCCATAAAAGTGGTGGAACGCGCCGAACCTTTCCCGCCGCCCCCAGCAGGCGTCGCGCGCACATTTACGGTCGAAATCGAAGGCAGCTAGCCAAGTGCCGCGCGGCGAATACCAATCCCAATGGTCTGGCCACGCCCACCAATGGTACCTCCCGCCGGACTCGAACCGGCACTCTGTTGCCAGAAACGGATTTTGAATCCGTCGCGTCTACCAATTCCGCCAGGGAGGCTTGCTGATCAGCAGGTCGCTTAACTGCCGCAGTCATATCGATCCGTCAATCTCCCCTTTGCGGCGCTGCGAAACATCGCTAGGGAAGCGGCAATGACAGAGACTTTGACGCCGCAACGCACCTTCTTGCAATCCCTGGAAGCCATGGCCGATGAAGCGCCCGAAGACGGATTTAGTCTGCACTATATTCTCGATCGATTAGACGAACGTGCCTTTGGCGCAGCTTTGTTTTTGCTGGCCCTGCCCTGCGCCATTCCGTTCCTGTATTTGGTGCCGCAAATCGTCTCGCTGCCAATGATGGCGCTGACCCTGCAAATGCTGGCTGGGCGCAATGAGCCATGGCTGCCCGAGAAATTCGGGGCGCGCAAAATTGACAAAGCCGGACTAACCCGAATGTCTGGCTTCGGGCGCAAATGGTTTGGGTGGCTGGAGCGGATCTCGAAACCGAGCTTAACATGGCTCACCGGCAAAAAGAGCGAGCGATTGATTGCGCTTTTTTTGACCGCGTTCTGCGCCTCAATATTGGTGCCTTTGCCGAGCACCAATACGATCCCTGGCATTGGCGTGGCGATCGTCGCTTTTGGTTTGATGTCGCGCGATGGCCGATTGGTCATTCTTGGGCTTATCATTGGCAGTCTCTGGGTGACCCTGCTCATTTCTGCTGCAGCGTTCGGATTTGATGCGGCAACCGACTTGATTAGATCCTTGCTCGGGCGAAGCTGACAGTAGTGTCGCCGCGTTACTTCGGCCCCGTGCGTGGTTGCCGCATGGACTCTTCGCGCTTGGTCACCGATTTTATGAGGATGTTGGATCGGTTCGACGCTTTTTTGAAAACATGGCGCTGGCCCGCAATTGCGATGGCCATCTCAGCATTCATGCTGGCAGCCGCGCATGCTTTTGAAACATTTGCCTTGCTCCTGCCCTGCCCTTTATGTTTGCGCCAACGCGAAGTCTATTGGGCGATTGTCGCGATGACGGCGACAGCACTTGTGCTCTGGCAGATCCGGCAAAACCCGCGCTTTATCCTGGCCTTCAATATCATGCTGGGCTTGGTCTTCCTAACCGGCGCCGTCGTGGCGGCCTATCACGCGGGTGTTGAGTATCGGTTTTGGCCGGCGCCAAGCGGTTGCGGCGTGATCGCAGTTGATCTCGACGCCATCGACCTGTCGAACCTCAATCGCGCGCAGGGCGTGCCCTCTTGCATCGATGATCCCTGGAAAGGTCAGTATGGCCTCTCAATGGCGGGTTGGAATGCACTGATTTCGCTCGGGCTGGCGGCTATGAGCTTCCGCGCTGCGGGCATTAGCTTGCCCCGCACCAGCGCGCTAAGCCCCGCTGAGTAGAAAATAAGCCACCGCCATCGATATCACGGCGCCGAGCGTCGGCCATAACCGCATGCGGCGATACCACATGGGCAGTTCCGGCGAGATGGTATCGTAGAAATAGTGCAATAGGATCCCGGCGCCCATGGCGGCGAAAATGACCGGCTCCATACCAAATCGAAACCCTGCCATGACCAATCCCCAGCCCAAGAGCGCGCCGATCACGGACGGCCCGAGCTCTGCGAAACGCGGCCGCTCCCGCTTGGCGATCTCGACGCCCCAACGCACGCCCCCGATAAAGCTGAGGATCACCGCAGCATAGACCAATAGCCACGTCGCCGCGGTGACCAAAAGCGCCAAATCATCGCGCCAAATGAACATACAACCCGCCGCTGAGACAAACGGCACCACCCCGGCGAACATCAAAGCCATGGGCACTTGTGGCGGTGAAGAACGGAACATAGCTCAAATTCCTCCAGCGCTATTCATGCCATATCAATTTTACTGCCCTATTAAGAAAATATGCCACGACGACTCATCGCCGTTCTGATTGCATTATACGCAATTGCCTTTGCCTTCGGCGCCATGGCGGCGATCCGCTGGCCAAGTCTGATGATGCTTGCCAGCATGGTGCTGGAGGATGATGCGCTGATTGGCTTGTCTGGAATCGATTGGCGCGCGCTCGGGATCATCTATGGCGCACCATATTTTCTCGCGGCTTTATGCTTGTATGCTGCCGCACTCTCGCTCAGCAATAAGCAACGCGCCGCGCGGCTCTGGTACGTGCTTGGCGTTATTGCGGGCTTCCCGTGCGTGTTCTTAGTCGATTTCGAACCGGGATGGTGGCGAGACCCGAGCACCGGTGAGGGCGCTGTCGCAGGCGCCGCCGCAGGCGCCGTCTTACTCGCGATTGCGGTTTGGGAACTGTGCCGAAAACCGCCAAAACCCAAACCCCCAGCGCAAGCCACCGATGGCGGGCAGCAAGTCGTCTATGTCACGCAAGCCCCGCCCGAGGCCGCCCCAAAACGACGCCCGCGCGGACCGGTGCCAGCAGCGATTGCGCGCCAACGTGCCCACTTCGCGGCCGAGGGTCGAAAAATGCGACAACGCCAACGTCGCCACTAAGCTGACACAAAGCCGCCGCCAAAAGGTCAGCGGGATTTTTCTGTTTGTTTGCAAATCATTGTCAAATCCGTCACAAGAAACATGACTCGGAGGTAAGTCTGATGCTTAGACGCGTGGCGGGAGTGGTTATGCTCGGCCTAGGGCTTTGGCTGGGGTGGGGCGGATTGGAAGCAATCTTAGCCTTCACTAGTCGCGGCGGAGACCTTGCCAGTGCTTTGTTTGAACCCCCAACGGGGATCGTTCGGATGTTAAGCGCGACCTTTATGGCGATTGGCGGATTGATCGTCGCGCTCAATGCCTCGCGCGGCGGCCTATTGGCAACAATTGGCTCCGTTCTGTTTGCCATTCTCGGTGGATTAATGGCCGTGTCCGGCGCAGATGCGGGGCTGTGGTTAGATGAGGCGCTGTATGGATTGGGCGCGCTTGCCCTGTCGGTTTTGATCCTGACATTACGTCGCGGGTAAACCGTTTGGCGGATTGCATTTGCCAATAACGCGACTAGGTTGCAGCGACATTTCAATCGCGGGCTGAGGCAGGCAAAACTGACATGGAAGAAACCTATGACGTCGTTATTATTGGCGGTGGCCCTGGCGGCTACAATTGCGCAATTCGGGCGGGGCAATTGGGGCTAAAAACAGCCTGCATCGAGAAAAACGAGACGTTAGGCGGCACCTGTCTGAATGTTGGCTGCATCCCGTCAAAAGCGCTGCTCCACGCGACCGAATATTACGCCGCGGCGCAAAACGATTTTGCTGATATGGGCATTAAAGTCGGAAAGTTGGACGTGGATCTGACGCAAATGATGGCGCAAAAGGCGGATGCGGTGGATGGGCTTACCAAGGGCGTCGCATTTCTTTTGAAGAAAAACAAAGTCGATCACTTTCACGGCAAGGGCCAAATCAAAGGCCCCGGCCAAGTCGAAGTGATCGCTCCGGATGGCAGCGCTCAAACCTTGGCCGCGAAGAATATCGTCATTGCAACCGGATCGGAACCATCGACATTGCCTGGAATTGAGATCGACGAAGAACGGATTGTCTCCAACACAGGCGCGCTCAGCTTAACCGCGATCCCGAAGAAATTGGTGTTGATCGGAGCCGGTGTGATTGGTCTGGAAATGGGCTGTGTTTGGTCGCGATTGGGCGCCGATGTGACCGTAATTGAATATCTTGACCGCATCCTTCCGGGTACGGACAATGAAGTCGCGAAGGAAGCGCAGCGGACGTTTAAAAAGCAGGGCCTTGAGTTTAAGCTCGGCACCAAAGTGACCAGCGTTGAGAAACTCAAAACCAAGCTCAAATTGACGATGGAACCGGCTGCCGGAGGTGCGCCGGACACCCTGGATGCAGATATCGTGATCGTTGCCGTTGGACGGCGACCTTATACCGACGGCTTAGGGCTCGAGACCGTAGGCGGGAAAACCGACAAGCGGGGTGTCATTGAGACCACTGATCATTTTAAAGTTGCGCCAGGTGTGTGGGCGATTGGCGACTGCATTGCCGGACCAATGCTGGCCCATAAAGCGGAAGACGATGGCGCCGCAGTCGCGGAACTGATCGCGGGCAAGGCCGGGCATGTTGACTATGATTTGGTCCCTGGCGTGGTCTATACGAATCCAGAAATCGCCTCCATCGGAAAGACGGAAGAGCAGCTCAAAGACGCTGGGATCAAATACAAAAAAGGCAAATTTCCCTTCATGGCGAACTCGCGCGCACGCACCAATCACGAGACCTCGGGCTTTGTTAAAATTCTCGCCGAAGACGGCACCGACAAAATCCTTGGCGCACATATGATTGGCGTCGGCGTGGGCGAACTGATCCATGAAATCGCGATCGCGATGGAGTTTGGCGCCTCGTCTGAAGACGTCGCCCGAACCTGTCACGCCCACCCGACAATGTCTGAAGCCGTTCGCCAAGCGGCAATGGGCGTCGAAGGTTGGACGATGCAAATGTAGCCCACCCCAAGGGGCTGCCTCTAGCAGTTCTGGGTTTTGTCCATCACACCGAGCTGGCTCACCAAACCGGTGGCATTGTCGACATTGAAATAGATATCGCCATAGTCATAAATCGTCGCATCGCCTTGCGTAACGACGCAGTCCGGGACACCGAAAGCCGCGCGAGCGGTAATTTGCTCCGACCCTTTGGCAATACCGTCTTCGGTTCGGAAACGGCTGTCTTGAACGATAATCCAGTAGACCTCGTCATGCGCCGCTACCGTGAGACCGTCAAACACATATGTCGTGGCCGCGGTGCCACGGATCGGGATGGTTCGCGTCGGTACGCCTTTAAGGGCAAGCAATTGGTCGAGCGCCATGCCAATTTCGACATCGCCAACACGCTCACCGGGGACAATTTGATTGTCATTCAAAGTCAAAGGTGCGCTCGCACAGGCACTCAGGAGGCTAAGCGCCAGACCAGCGCATAAAGGTTTCACCACAGTCATCATTCCGATCAAACGCTACGAGCCACCCCCGCAGCCAGAGGCGGTAAATCAGCGTAAATCCTTGAGTTTGTCGAGACTTTTATAAATGAACTCTCTGTCAAAAACAGTTTTTAGGTGACCGGCACGCTGACATCGCCCCAGACAATAAAGTGTGGATTGTCGTATCCGCGCGCGCGTTTGCCATACAATAAGGGGGCGCCGTTGAGTTCAGTAACGCGCGCGCCAGCGGCTTCTGCAACAGCTTGCCCGGCCGCTGTGTCCCACTCCATCGTCCGACCATGGCGCGGATAGAGATCGGCTTCACCAGCCGCGATGAGGCAAAATTTCAACGATGAACCAGCAGAGATAATCTCCTGAATGGGTTGGGTCTCAAGAAAAGCATTGGTCTCATCACTGCGATGCGATTTCGACGCAATCGCGGTCAAGCCGCCGGCTGGCGCGCGCCGAATTCTCAGCATCTTGCGGGCGTCCTCAGCCGGGACAGGTGCCCCAGGCTTGACCTCGGCCTGCCAAGCGGAAAACCGGCTCTGGGCAACGAAGAGCCGGTTGAGCGCGGGCGCATAAACCACACCCATGACCGGCACGCCATTTTCGATAACGCCAATATTCACGGTAAACTCGCCGCGCTTATTGATGAATTCTTTGGTGCCATCCAGCGGATCTACCAAAGCAAAGCGGTCACCATGTTCGGGGATGTTTCCCGCCGCCACCGCTTCTTCGGCGATCACCGGCAAGTCCGGGTCAGCCGCTGCCAGCGCCGCCAAAATCAAGGCTTCGGCTTTTTCATCAGCTTCCGTGACCGGAGAGCTGTCATCTTTGCGCTCTACGCTAAAGTCAGTGGCATAGACCTCCATGATCAGCGCACCCGCATCCAAGGCGATGCGGGCCAGTATGTCCCCGGTTAAGCTCATGACACTTGTCTTTCTTGGATCGGACTAAAGATCGGATCAGCCGCCAGAATACGATGGATCGTATTGAGCGTATCGAAGGCCTCTTGGCTCGTCCCAATCGCAGGCTGTGCCGGAACGCGCACTCGGCTCAAAAAGGCATGTAAGGCGACCATTGCACCATCACTGTCTGGGAATTGGTCGACCGTTTCGTGGCGGGCCTGCGAGCCATCTGTTTTTGCATAGATCAAAGCTTCCGGACAAAAATTGTAACGCTCCGTCATCAGGCCTTCGAGCCACATATATCCGCGTTCAAACCCAAGCTCTAGGCGAAATGTCGAGCGCCATTGGGTGTTTGAGACATGCACACTCGCAAGGCTTCCAGAATAGGTTCGAAGCGTGGCGAAGATGTTCCGCTCCGTGCCAGCTTGATCGGTGCGTTCGAGATCTGCGAATCCCGCAATGTCTTGAAACGGTCCCGCAAAGGCTTGCATCAAGTCGACCATTTGGGCGCCAGGCTCGAAAATGGTCCCGAGCCCTTCCGTCTCGGGTCCATCTAGACCACAAACGCCGCGCAGCGTCAGCAAGTTGCCATACTCGCCCGTCTCGGCTTTCGAGCGCGCGACCAAGGCTGATTCATGGTGGCGGGCGGTTAAAGCAAACTGCAAAATCGCATCTGGCCTCGATTGCTCTATTCGGCGGATTTCGATTAAATCTTCAATCGTTTCGGGCACGGCATGCGTGCTGTAGATTGGCGCACCCAGGTCGAGCGCAATTGCAATCCAGTCTGCTGCATCTGATGGATGACCGGCCAAGATCACCGCTTCAACGGCGCTGTGCTGCATCGCGCTCTCAATCGCCATCCGACCATCTGCAATTGCCGTTTCGTCCAGCGCATATGCGGTCACCAGTCCGGTTTCCGAGAGGCGGTTCAGCGCCAAATGGTGGTCGGGATCCAATTGCTCTGCGCCAATCACGGCGATTTTGATGTCTGACATCGGCGGCCCACCCTCAACTCCGCTAAGCGTTAGCGGTTTGCCCGCCACGCCACAAGCACGACGCACCAGTTGTCCGTGGTTTTCTTCAGATTGACATACGCTACGGCGCCAATGCCCGCAGCAGTGCATGGGCCTGCATATGCGAAAACCCTTCCGGGAGTGGTGCGCGCATAATCATCACGCGCGACCAGAGCTGACCGGTCAGCAGGTCAACAGCATCGTCGAGATCAAAATCCCTGCGCACGACTTTTTTCGCCGCAATCTCTGCCAAGATCAGGCGCAACGGGGCCCGCACATTGTCTTTCATCCACAAGCGCCAGGTCTCTCCGGCCGCTTTGTCATCACTCGCAGCGATCATCGCCGCCCGCAAAACGGCGTGACCAGATCCATGCCGCGTTGCTTCTTCTAGGGGGATCAAAAGCGCGGCAATCCGCTCGGCGGGATCTCTACCTCGAGTGGAGCCCTGCGGGACCAATTCCATCGCCGCTTCAATGCACATATTTCCGATCGCCGGCCACCAACGATAGATGGTCTGTTTCGAAGCTTTGGCTTTGCGTGAAACCTTGTCGACGCTGAATTTCCGCCAGCCATTTTCGGCCATTTCTTCGCGGGTCGCTTGTAAAATCGCTGCACGTGATTCTTCGCTGGTGCGCTGGCCTTTTCGGGGATTTGATTTGCGCTCTGTCATCGAGTCCATATCGTTGAATTTGGTCGCGCTCGCGTTAGCATCAAACGATACGTTTGTCTTTCCTCAGTTACATTTAATTTGCGCGGCGCAAAGCCAGCCAGTTTGGCGCGCGCACCTATCTTTTTCTCGAAACCGACGGCCTGCGCGACCGATAAACCGGGCCCGCGAGACAAACCATGTGGAAAATCAGGGATATGCGTGGGCATTTTGGCAGCACGCTCTATAAGGCCGCGAAAGAATCAATCTAATCGAGAGCGTTATGGACGTCGCGATATCGACCCTTCTTTCGCCCATTATCCTATTTTTCGCCCTCGGTATGGGCGCCGCGCTGTTGCGATCGCAAATGACTGTTCCGGAAGCGTTCGCGAAAGGCATGGCGCTTTATTTGATGATGGCGATTGGTCTCAAGGGCGGTTTGGAGATGTCGAAAAATCCACTCACCACTGAGATCTTACTGGTGCTGCTGGCGGGGATTATTCTGTCATTTTTGATTCCGGCGTTGGCCTTTGTTTTGCTGCGCTTCACCACCCGTCTGGACCGCATTGATGCCGCCGCCACCGCGGCGCATTATGGCTCGATCTCCATCGTCACCTTCGTTGCCGCCACAGAAGCGGTGCGCCTATCGGGTCTCGATGCCGGCGGTCATCTGGTCGCGGTCGCTGCTCTGATGGAGACACCAGCGATTATTACAGCATTGGTGCTGGCTGCGCGCGGCCAATCGCAACGCACCAAACCCGTCGCAGGATCAGAACAAGGCGAATTGGTCCGCGAGGTGTTCTTAAATGCCTCGATCGTCGTCCTGGTGGGCGCGCTCGCCGTCGGATGGATTGCGGGAGAAGACGGAACGAAAACGGTCGAGCCGTTTTTTGTCGATCTGTTCCAAGGCGTGCTTTGCCTTTTCCTCCTCGATATGGGGCTTTCTGCGGGGCGCGGTTTGCGCCAGGGGTGGCGCCAGCTCAGCCCAATGACGATTGGCTTTGGCCTCTATATGCCACTGATTTCTGCGCTGATCGCTGCCGCCGCCGCGTTCCTCATCAATATGCCTGTCGGAGACGCCGCTCTGTTGATTACGCTCACAGCCTCGGCGTCTTACATCGCCGTACCGGCCGCAATGAGACTGGCGCTCCCAGAAGCCAAACCATCCGTCTATTTGACCTTGTCACTCGGGGTCACATTCCCCTTCAATGTCACGATTGGGATCCCAATTTACATCTACTTGGCGACGCTCATCAATGGATAGGGGTAGGTCATGACAAAATATATGCGGATTGAGTTGATCATTGAGCGGATGGCGCACAAACGCGCCTGCCGTGTTCTCGAAGCGGCGGGGATGACTGGGTATACGGTGCTGCCAGCGATGGCAGGTTATGGCAATTCAAAGCGCTGGAGCCGCGACACGGACCTGTCTGCCAGCGGGGATATGGTGGTGATTATCTCGATTGGCGATGAACCCAAAGTGCGGGCCGTGATGGATGAAATCAGCAATCTCCTTGGCGCGCATATCGGCGTCGTGGCCTTGTCGGACGTCGAAATTCTGCGGCCAAGCCGGTTCTAAGACTGATCGGCTTCCTTGGGGCGCTCGATGGCTTGAGCAATCATCTCACGCGCCCGTTCCACGCCCGACCAACTTTCAACTCGGCTCCATTTGCCTTGTTCGAGGTCCTTATAGTGCGTGAAAAAGTGCGTAATTTTCTGGACCAAAATGTCTGGAAGATCGTGATAGGTGGCGATTTTATCATAATAAGCCGTCAATTTTGGATGCGGCACAGCGAGGATTTTCTCATCTGGACCTTTATCATCCGTCATCATCAAAACCCCAACCGGACGCGCGCGCACGACGCTGCCAGGGACGAGTGGGCGACTGCCAACCACCATCACATCAATCGGATCGCCGTCTAGGCTCAACGTATGCGGGACGAAGCCGTAATTACAGGGATATCGCATTTCTGTGTAGAGATAGCGATCAACGAACATCGCGCCGGACGCTTTATCAATCTCATATTTGATCGGATCGCCGCCCAGAGGCACTTCGATAATCACATTGATATCGTCTGGCGGATTCTGCCCGGTCGCGATTTTCATAAGGTCCATAGCGGGCGCCCTTCATTCGGAATGCTCTTTTCGCGCTGCCCCGTGCAGGATTGCTGCCAGCCCGTCAAGTTAGACACTGGTCTAATCCCGCCATTGGGCTGGGTTTTGGCGCGCGCGGTCCTTCCAGATTATGCCTCACTCAGCGCATAGTTAAAGCTGATCGAAATCCGCGCCTCCTGCGATGGATGCGGCATCACTTCATGGCGCAACCAACTTTCCCACATCAAGACATCGCCAGCCGAAGGCGAGACATAGAAAAACCGTTTCGCTGCGTCTGGTGCATCGGCTTTGATCGCGGGCGCCGCCATCATCATTGGCAGGCGCGGATCTTCGAATTTAATCCGGCTGGCCGCGTCTGGCATTGCGACATAGCAGGTGCCCGAAATGACGCTGTTCGGATGCAGGTGGCCAGAATGCTGACCGCCTTCGCCCAAAATGTTGATCCACAGGCTATCACATTTCAGCCTAGCGCTGCCTAAGTCCCAATGCAAGCGGGCCGCGAATTGAGCCGCGGCCTGATCGAGCTCAGGCAATAGATCGGCAAATGCCGGCGAGCGCTGCGGCAAATCATTTAACGACGCATAGGACGTATAACCGGGATAGCCTTCCCGCTCGCACCAATCATGCCCAGCTGCATCGCCATCCTCAATCATCCAAACCGCCTCTTCGAGCTCAGCAAGAAGCGTCGCGTTTGGCAAACGCGTCTGTTGCAGGACGGTCGAAAACAAAAGGCGCTCGGTCATATCCGACCTCTTAGAGCTGTTGTCGGCGGGCGCAATGCCTCGCACCAGACCTCCAGCGGTTCAGGTCAAAAAGTCCAGACGGCCTGTAAGCCGGGTTCTGTTCCCCCTTGCGGGATCAGCAATCATTCATCTGCGACATGCATTGCTACATGCCTGGTGCGACACACCCGAGGCACAGGCTGAAGACGGCCTATATGTGCCCCCTATTCGGTCTTGCTCCTGGCGGGGTTTACCATGCGGGCCGCGTCACCGAAGCCCCGGTGGGCTCTTACCCCACCCTTTCACCCTTACCCTGAAACACGTTCAGGGCGGTTTGCTTTCTGTGGCACTTTCCCTCGGCTTGCGCCGGGTGGACGTTATCCACCGCCATGTCTCCTTGGAGCCCGGACTTTCCTCCATCCCGGATCAAGTCCGGAACAGCGACTGCCGAGCCGTCTGGATTGCTGCGCTATAGAGGATTTAGCCGCAAACGGCGAGTCCCCTCCCGCGACGACCCTAATTGTTGGTCTTCGTTTTCTGTGCTCGTCTAAGGTCAGACAGAACGGGAGCGATGCAAATGGACTTGCAGCTGAAAGGCAAAAATGCCGTCATCCTCGGGGGGACGCGCGGGATTGGACGCGCCATTGCAGACACACTGGCGGATGAGGGCGCAAACGTCGCGATCTGCGCGCGCAATCAGGACCAGATCAAAGCCGCTGTGTCAGCGCTCGAAGCCAAAGGCGTCAAAGCGACCGGCAGCTCTGTCGATGTCACCGATGGCGAAGGCCTGAAATCCTGGATCAAATCGGCGGGTGAAGACTTAGGCGGCATCGATATATTGGTCTCTAATGCGGGTGCAATGGCCCAAGGGTTTGACGAAGCGTCTTGGAAGCAGAACTTCAATCTCGACGTCCTTGGTGCTGTAAACGCGTTCGAAGCGGCAGAGCCCTTTTTAGGGGACGCCGCCGACAAAACCGGCGATGCAGCCTTCATCATCGTTGCGTCTATCTCCGCCGCGACCGCCGACACGGCAGGGTCCTATGGACCGATCAAAGCAACCCTTATTCATATGGCCAAGGGCTTAGCGCGCCAGCACGCAAAACGCGGAATTAGAACCAATGTTGTGTCGCCAGGCATGGTCTATTTTGACGGCGGCGTTTGGCAAATGGTTGAGCAGAACATGCCCGACTTCTTCAAGCAGGCAAGCTCGAGAAATCCGACCGGGCGTATGGCAACCCCGCAAGACATCGCCGATGCCACAGTCTTCTTGGCGAGCCCCCGTTCGTCATACACAACTGGATCAAATCTGATCATTGATGGCGCGCTATCGAACCGCGTGAACTTTTAAAAACGACCCGCGAGGCAAAACATGAAACTCTACAATTCGATTGGACCGAACCCGCAAGTGGTTCGAACCTTTATGGCCGAGCGCGGCATTTCACTTGCGCTCGAAGAGGTTGATATTATGAGCGGCGCCAATCGCCAATCAGACTATCTCAGCGTCAATCCAGCCGGGCAATTGCCAGCCCTCGAGCTTGATGATGGCACCCTGCTGACGGAAATTACCGTTATCTGCGAGTATCTAGATGAAAGCCAACCTGGCGCACCCTTAATGGGCAGCACACCCGAAGACCGAGCTCAAGTGCGTCGTTGGACCCGCTGGGCCGATCTGAATGTCTGCGAACCCTTGGTCACGGCTTTTAGAGGCGCAGAAGGTCTGCCGCTCTTCGAAAATCGGATGCGCTGCCTCCCGGAAGCCGCTGATGGCCTGAAAGCCTGCGCGCAAGACAAGCTCGAATGGCTCGATGGCCAAATGGGCGAGCGCGAATTCCTCGCCGGCGATCGCTTTACGCTGGCCGATATTTTGCTCTCAAGCTTTTTGGCTTTTGGCGAGCAAGTGGGTCAGCCGCTGAACCGCGATCTTAAAAATGTCAGCGCCTGGTTCGATCGTTGCCAGGCCAGAGACAGCGCAAAAGCTTAAGCGGATACACCGCCTGACGTATAAAGCGGGTGCACAAGGCCGATCATGCGCAGCGTCCGCATATCCGCGTGTCCGGTGACCTGGTCTTGCAACCACCGCCGCTGGAAAGCTTGGACAACCGTCTCAGTTCCGGCATCATAGCTGCCGCTCACGTCAATGGCATAGCCAATGCCTGCGAGCATGGTCTGTAAGCGGGCAACCGCTTTTTTATCATCGCCGCGCCCGAGGCCGCGGCCAATCAGGTGCGGTCCTTTGGACGAGGCGCGGCTTGTGCTGGTCGCGTGTCCGGCACCCGTAGCTTGGTCGATCAGTGACAGCGGCCATAGCCCAATCCCGGCGCGAGATAGGTGCGCCCAGGGAAAGTGCTCGCCAGGATCGATTTTGCGCGCCGGCGCAATGTCGGAATGACCGACGATCCGGGTCTGGGGAATGTCCCACCGATCGAGAATGCTATGCGTCAGCCGGATCAGCGCATCAATCTGAACTTGCGGATAAGGCGGCAACACATCGCCAGGGAGAGGCCAATCATGGCCGCCATTGACGATTTCAATGCCAATCGAGCGCGAGTTGAGATCGTCCTCGCCCTTCCAGCTCGACACACCCGCATGCCATGCGCGTTTGTCTTCACCGACCAGCTGAGCGATGCGGCCATCTTCCCAAATCATATAATGCGCTGAGACGGCCCCCTCTGGATCGCACATGCGGTCAAGCGCCTGCTGACCGGTCTCCATGCCGGTATAGTGGAACACGAGCATATCGACCGGGTGCTTGCGATCGTTGAAATTCGGACTCGGGACTGCCTCGACCGTCATTCCGTTTTGCCTCTCACTTTATCGCCAAGCGCGGCTTCGGGCATAACTTGATTTGGGCGCACCAGAATAACGAAAACACCTCCGAGGGAAATCGCCGCGCCGACGGCAAGCTGTAAGGTCAGGACCTCGCCAAGCAGAACGATGCTCAACACGACGCCCCAAACTGGCGTCATCAGGGTCAGCGGCGATAGCAAAGAAATATCGTACTTCTTGATCAAACTATAGAAAAAACCATGGCCAAACACGCTCACGCCCAGCACGGCATAAGCGGTCGCCGCCCAAACCAACCAGCCGCCGTCGAGAAAGGCCGACCAACCATTTTGGTCGCGCTCAACAAGACCCGACACTGCAAATAAGGGCGCAAAGCTGAACAGGCCGATCCAAGCTTGCATTTGCAAAGCACTGATCGGTGGCATCCGTTTCATCAAAATACCCGCCGCAGAGGCGACCAATGCGGCGAAAACGACATAGAGCAGACCAAAGCTAAGTTCGAATGTGTTCGGATCTACCGCGATGAGGATCGCACCTGCAAACGCCAGCATGATCCCAAGGCCGCGTCGCCATCCCACGACTTCGCCCAAAAAGGCCATGCTCATAAGCGTCGAAAACGGCACACCAAGTTGCCCCACCACGGAAACAGAACTGGCTTCAGCATTGGCCAAGCCCATGAATAGGAAAGCGAAATGGACCGCACCCATGCCCATTGCGATGAAGAACAGTGTGCCAAGGTTTTTTGGGATCGGACGCAGGAACCAAAATAGGACAAGCGCAATTCCAGCAAATCGAATGCCGGCGAAAAACAGTGGCGGCACACCCGCATCAGCGACAACCCAGCGGGTCACAACCAGATTGAGCCCCCATACGAAACAAACCGTGCTCAGCAGCATAAAATCGCGAAAATTCATTTGTTCGGCCTCATCCGCTTACAGGACTTGTCGATCACGCGTTCTCAGGCAAGAGCGCCTCGAGATTTTCAAGCCGATCAGCCTCCGCGCTCGGCTTATCCCAGCGAATGCGATTGATCCGCGGAAACCGCATGGCGATGCCGGATTTGTGACGGGGGCTGCGCTGCAAGCCTTCAAACGCAACCTCAAGCACTAAGCCATGCTGTTTCGTCGCGGTCACTGAACGCACCGGCCCAAAGCGCTCAATCGTGTTGTCGCGGACAAATTTATCGAGCTGTTTGAGCTCATCATCGGTAAACCCGAAATAAGCTTTGCCGACGGGCGTTAGCTGATCTTCGCCATTCATCTCGCGCCATACCCCAAAGGTGAAATCCGAATAGAAACTCGACCGTTTGCCGTGTCCGCGCTGGGCATACAGCATCACCGCGTCGATTAAGAACGGATCGCGTTTCCATTTGAACCAAGGCCCTTTGGGCCGACCGGCTTCGTAAACACTGTTCCACCGCTTCAGCATCAGCCCTTCGATTTCTGGCGCGGGTGGATGGTTACGGGCTCGCTCAAGCGCCTCAACCCCATCAACCGGCACCAAAGGCGAGAGATCTATTCGATCGGTCTCAAGACCGGCCACGAATTGTTCCAACCGCTTGCGCCGCGCCGCAAAAGTCAGCGTGCGCAAATCCTCGTCGCCAATCACCAGCAAATCATATGCGCGGATGAAAGCCGGTCGCGCGTCCATCTGTTTCTTCGATACCGTCTTGCGATTGAGCCTTTGCTGCAGCTCGTTGAATGGCGCCACGCCGCCGCTTTGGGCGCGAACCAAAAGCTCACCATCAAGCGCAGCATCAAAGTCCATCGCGGCCAGGACATCCGGGAATGTGTGACTTATATCGTCCCCGGTGCGGGTATAAATCCGCCGCACACCGTTTTCAGCCACGGCTTGAACACGAATGCCATCATACTTCCATTCCGCCGCGAACGTATCAGCGGTGATCAGGTCCGGATCGACAGCATCTGGGTTGTCCCGGTCCTTCTTGGCAACCAATGGATGGGCCAGCATAACCGGCCGAAATGGGGCCTCGATGTCGGGCTGCGGTTTTTCAGCTTTGCCATCGAGCCAGGCGAAGAGACTGAGATAAGGCGGCTCAAGCCCATGCCAAATTTCTTCGACTTCGTTGGCGGCGACGTCACCAAACTGGGCCGCCGCAACTTTTGCGAGCCGCGCCGAGACGCCAATTCTGAGACCGCCCGTAACCAGCTTGAGCAGGGCCCAGCGCCCACGCGCATCAAGGGCGTTCAACCAAACTTCAATCAAGCGTTCGCCTTGGGCTTTGGTCGCTTCCGATAGTTCGCCAACGACCTCACTTAGCGTTGGCACATAATTGGCGCCATGCGCAGCGGGCCAAATCAGGCTGACCGTGTCGGCCAGGTCACCAACATAGTCATAAGACAAACGGAACAATTCATGGTCGACTTTGCGCTCGACAAGCCGGCGGATCAGGTCAGCTTTGACGCCCGGCAACTCGATTTCTCCCGTCAGCGCCGCCAGCGCCCAGCCGCGCTCCGGATCCGGCACGGTCGCGAAATAATTCGCCATCAGCGCCAGCTTCCCATTGCGAGACGGGGTGAGCAGCAAGCGCTCGAGCAGATTGGCAAAGGCTTCCATAAAGGTGATATGGCGCGACACGCAGGACCGGTCCAGCGCATCTTATTCGGCTGTAAATTGCCCTAAGGTCAGGTTTGTGGTAGGTTCATCCTTGTTGGAAGCGGCTTTGCCAGTCCGCGCAGGCTTTCAAAGCCACGTGTAGAATTTGACGAGACCAAAGACTGACCGCGGACTGGCCGCTTTCATCCTCTAATATCCATCTGCATTGCCATCTTTGCGCATCTCTGTAGCCGCGATCCAAGCGCCGCTTTCAAAATCACGCATAATCGCTTGATACCCGCCGCCATTGGCGCGGCAGCATTCAACATTGTGACCGCGACGTTCGAGGGCTTCACGTGTCTCAACCGGAATCCCGCTTTCAACAAGCACCGTGCCCATATCCATCTCACAGTCATCGCCGTTCAAGCCATCTGTTGGCTCGCAACCGCCGCGATGCTCCCAACGCGCCGCGTCTCCGGCTTCTTGTAAGCCCATATCATAGTCGATCAGGTTCAGGATGATTTGGACATGACCCTGCGGCTGCATGCCGCCGCCCATCAGTCCGAAACTCAACCAGGGTTGATACGGACAGGCAAGCTCAGGCGCCGTTGCCGCAGTTTGACAGCTTGGCATGTCTTTCTTGAATGCGAAGGCTGGAATAATCGTGTGGAATGGTAGCTTGCCCGGTTCAAACACATTTGGATGCGCTGGGTCGAGACTGAACAGTTGCCCACGATCCTGGAACATGAAACCGAGACCATCCGGAACGAGACCAGAGCCCATCCCTCGGTAATTTGACTGGATCAGAGACACCATCATGCCGTCTTTGTCGGTGACGGTCAGATAAGTCGTGTCGCCGTCTTCGAGCTTTGCGTCGGCTTGCGCATATCCTGGCGCCGGCGGAGCCATCGCTTGATTGAGGTCAATCGCCTCGCCGCGGGCGGCATTATAGCCCGGACGAATAAATACGTTTGGATCAATGCCGCTAAAGGCCGGGTCGGCATAGCCCGCGGCGCGGTCTGCAAAAGCGAGGCGTTTGGCCTCAACCTGCGCCATCAGACTGTCCGCCGAGCCAAAGCCCATTTCGCGCAAGTCAAACCGCTCCAGCATTTCTAGCATTTGCAAAGCCGAGACCCCTTGCGTGTTCGGTCCAAGCTCGCACAGCTTGACCAGGTCGCGATATTCAACGCAAAGCGGCTCAACCCATGCGCCGTCATGCGCGGCAAAATCCTCGTAGCGTAAATAGCCGCCGATGCGCTCAAAATAGGCGCCCATCGTTTGCGCAATCTCACCGGTATAGAAATCGTCCGGACCCACCTCTCCTATCCGTTCCAGCGTGTCGGCGAGATCCGGATTGCGAAACAGAGACCCTTCGACCGGGCTGGGTGAAAAGAAGGTGGCTTTGGCATTGTCATACTCTTCGAGCATCCCGCTCTCGGCAGCGGGTTCAAAGCGGCGAGGGCCAAACTGCCAATAATATGCGATCACTTCTGGGATCGGCGCCCCTTCGCGTGCATAGCGCACAGCCGGCTCCATCAGCGCGCTCAAAGGCAGGGTCCCGAACCGCTCATGCAGTGCGCCCCAAGCTTCGACGGTTCCTGGCACCGTCACGGGCGCAGCGCCATAAGGAGGAATTTCCACACCGTCCATAAAGGCATCAGCTTTGGCTTGCATATCGGCCAGCGTGGCGCCCATCGGCGATTTACCGGACCCGTTATAGCCAAACAATTGCTCGGTCTTTGGGTCCCAGACAATGGCATACAAGTCCCCGCCAATCCCATTCCCGGTCGGCTCGACCAGCCCCAGCATGGCATTCGCCGCAATCGCGGCGTCCATCGCCGTCCCGCCTTGTTTCATGATATCGAGCGCGGTCTGCGTGGCCAACGGGTGTGCGGTTGCGGCGGCAGCGTTCGGAGCGACGACCGCCGAACGTGTGCCGAGCGCGCGCCCAGACGGCATGCGATCGCCGGGACCGATGACCGGCGCCTCTGGCGCCGTTTCAACCAGCTCACTCAGATCCGGTTTCAATGACGGCGCTGAGGCGATTTCGCTCTCAACACTGGCGCAAGCGGCAAGCCCAATCACGAGGCTGCTCGCCCAGATGAGTTTTTTCAGCATGTCTTCTCCCGCTCCGATTTCTTGCGTCGGAGCTTAGCGCAGATCGCCATCTTGGCCAGTCCCGCTCACAGTGCAGACCCGGAGCGCACGCAAAGCCCTGCGCACAGGCTTGAATAAGACCCTCAAGCATAACTCAGCACCTCATACTCGATGCCATCATGGTCGTGAAAATAAAACCGACGACCAGGCTCATAGGTTTGATGGCTATGGGTCCTAAGTCCGTATTCGCGAATGCGTTTTTCGGCAGCGGTGAGATCGACGACCAAAATACCCAAATGGTTGACCGCGCCAGCGAGGTGATAATTCTCATCTCGCTCCAGCGCGCGCGGCGCCCCGACACGGTACAGCGCAACGTAATCATCCTCGTTACCAACATGGACAGAGCGACCATTGTGGATCGAGTCGCCGGCCCAACGAATTTTCCAGTCAAATAGATCGCAAAGCATTTCGGCTGTTTTGTCCGGATCTGTGACGGTAAGATTGACGTGTTCAAGTGTTGCTTTTGACATCTCTGTCTCCTCAATTTGATTGTTCGGAGCGCTTCATGTAATTCCTCAACCTAAGTTGAGGTCAAGGTTTAGTTTGGAGTTTTTTTATGGTCATGAAACGCGGTCTCTCAATTGGTGATTTAGCAGCGCGCACGGGGCTTTCTGTCTCAGCCATCCGGTTCTATGAAGAAAAGGGTCTGCTTCGGTCAGAACGCAATGCAGGCAATCAGCGACGCTATATTGGCTCTGATATTCGTCGCTTGTCGTTTATTCTTATCGCGCAGCAAATCGGGCTGACCATCGAACAAATTAAAGATGTTATGGCGAGCTTGCCAGATGGTCGTACGCCGACAAAGTCTGATTGGGGCAAGATCAGTCGCAGCTTCCGCAACACACTCAATGAACGCATTGCGATGATGGAACGGATGCGAGATCGCCTCGATGGCTGTATTGGATGCGGCTGTCTGTCTTTAAAAGCGTGCAGCCTCTACAATCCAGACGATCGGGCCTATCGGCTGGGCGTTGGTCCGCGCTATGTGATCAGCGATCAACGCGAATGATAGCGCCCGTGGATCGCCGCCCACATCGCCCGCAAACCACAGGCTGCACCGCCCGCAGGTCGACCATATTTCCCCTCCCGCCAGGCCCATACATCCAGGTGCACCCACGATTTTGCATCGACGAAATGCTGCAGGAACATCGCTGCCGTGATCGACCCTGCCATTCCGCCTGAGGCGCTGTTGACCAAATCCGCGATTGGGCTTTTCAGCATCGATTTATATGGCGGCCAGAGCGGCATCCGCCAGGCTGGGTCGCCAGAGGCGTTTGACCCCTCGGCAATCTGGGTCGCCAGCTCCTCATCCTCGGTATAATATGGCGCAAGATCGGGCCCAAGCGCGACCCGTGCTGCCCCCGTCAAGGTCGCAAAATCAATAATCAAGTCGGGATCTTCCTCGCTGGCGCGGGTTAAGGCATCGCCGAGGATCAACCGGCCTTCAGCATCGGTATTGTCGATCTCAACGCTTAACCCTTTGCGGCTAGACAGGACATCGCCCGGACGAAAGGCCTCTCCCGCAATCGCGTTTTCAACGGCTGGAACATAGAGCTTTAGATGCACTGGTAGGTCCGCGCCCATGACCAATTCGGCCAGCGCAATCGCATGTGCTGCCCCGCCCATATCCTTTTTCATCAAGCGCATATAATTGCCGGTTTTTAAGTTCAGCCCGCCGGTGTCAAAGGCGACGCCTTTGCCAACAATCGCCAGCTTGGGGTGGCTTTCATCGCCCCAGCTGAGCGCCATGATGCGAGGCGCCTGTGGTCCGGCCCGCCCTACGGCGTGAACCATCGGATAATTCTGCTCGAGCAAAGCGTCCCCGATAACCGTTTCGAGCGTCGCGCCATAACGTTCAGCGAGGTCGCTTATCGTCGCTTGCATATCGGGCGGACCCATATCTTCAGCCGGTGTATTGACCAAGTCCCGCAACCGATCAATCGCGACAGCTTCGCGGATCATCGCCGCGCCCACAGCGTCTTCGCCGACAATTAATTGCGGTTTTTTCCATGTGTCCGACAAATAGCGCTCAAACCGATAGGCGCCATCCGCCCACCCGGCGGCAAGCTGAGCCATATCATAGCCGGCGCCGCGCGCGATGCGGTAAGAACGATGAGGCAGTTTGGCCGATAGCGCCGCGAGCGCGAGCGCATCCTCCCCCGCGCCGAGGCCAAAAAGGACCGCTTCAACCGCGCCATCATCCATCGCTGAAATCACCATCTGACCATTGCTGGCTTTAAAGTCTTGGGCTTTCGCCTGCGCCCGCAGACGCGGCGGCAGCTCTTCAAGGTCTTCGGCCCATTCGTCTTGCCGGAACAAAAAGATGTCGGCGGGGTCGAGAGCATTTGGAACGAGCGCAGCGTGCTGAGGCATGTGAATTTCCATTAAAGTTAACCGCAGAGCGGATGATGTTAACCATCTCTTGACCAGCTCTCTGGCATGGTCGTCGCTCTTACAGCCTCGGAGCCTGCAAAATGTCCAGAGCAAAGACTGCCAAATTTGCCCTACCGTTTGTCGCGATCCTATCTGCGGTCGCCTGCGCCAGCGCAGACAAGGCAAAAGAGCTGACCCCAGAAGAGCAAGCGTATCAGGACGCGATTGCGCAGGCGCTGGAACCGGCGACCGCTGAAGAAATCGCTCAAGCCGAACGCTCGGACCCGATTACGCGGGCGAATTTCTGGTCGACGGAATACCAAAAGGATTCGGGCAATCTTGAAGTCACAGTCAAATTTATGAGCGCCCTGCGCGGGATTGGCAGTCATGAGCGGATCCAAGAATTGGCCAGCAAAACGCTGCCCATTCACCCGACCAGTTATGAAATATATCTCGAACTCGGCCGGTCTTACATGCAGCAGAACAATGCGGAGCTGGCCGCTCAAGCCTTTGTTCGCAGCGCCGATTTCGCGCCAGCATCTGACGCAACGCCCCTCGCCGCGCTAGGCGTCGCGTTCGACCGTTTGGAAAACCATGCACAGGCACAGGACGCCTACCGGATTGCTTTGGAACGGGAGCCGGATCGGGTCTCAACGCTTTCGAATTACGGTTTGTCTCTCGCGCTCACCGGCCAGTTACAGGAAGCCGAAGCGTCGCTGCGCAAGGCGGCGAATTTGCCCGGCGCTGATGTTCGCGTGCGACAAAATCTGGCTTTAATCCTAGGCTTGCAAGGGCGGTTCGACGAAATGGTCAAAGTCGATCCCAGCGCCCCCGCGCGCAGCGTCGAAGCCAATCAGCGCGCGCTCCGACAGATGATGGTGCCAACGGGGAATTTTAATGACCTGAAAGCGCTCGATGACGTGATTGATGAAGTGCGCCGCACGCCCGCAAAAGGGCAAGCGATGCCGAGCGTAGACGAAGCGGAGGTCTCAGCTGAATCGATGGGTGACCTCAATCCTGCGCTAGCAACTGAACCGAAATTGGCCGGTGAGGCGACCCAACATGAGGTTCTGCCCTTGCGTCCGAAACTCCGCGGCGCGCAAGGCGGTTAGCAGACCGTCAGTTGGGCGGAAGACGGGAGCTTGAAACAAACGGCTGCTGGAGCCTATCCGTTCTGGATGCGCATCACTTTGATGACAGCTGGCCCGAGTACGACCAAGAACAAAACCGGCAGGAAAAATAGGATCATTGGAACCGTGAGCTGGGCTGGCAGGGCGGCGGCTTTCTTTTCCGCGGCTGACATCCGCATTTCACGGTTTTCCTTGGACATCACGCGCAGCGCATCGCCGAGCGGTGTACCATACCGCTCCGCTTGAGACAGAGCCATGGTCACAGCTTTGACGCCTTCATGTCCGGTGCGCCGGGCCAAATTGTCATAAGCGCTTCGACGTTCCTGCAAGTATGATAGCTCTGCCGTGGTCAGCTGTAGCTCCTCGGCAAGCTCCATAGAGGCCGTCCCGATCTCGGCGCCAACTTTTGCAAAGGCCATCTCGATCGACATGCCGGACTCAACGCAAATCAGCATCATGTCGAGCGCGTCCGGAAAAGCGCGCATCAACGATTGCTGGCGCTTAGACGCGACATTGGTCACGTAAAGGTTTGGCGCATAGAAACCCAAAGCTGCGCCAAACACGATGGAGCCATATTTTAAGCCCGTCGGAAGCCCGAAATCATTGACGAAGAAAATAATGATGAAAGCGAGCAATGCGCCCACAAAAGGCAACGAAAATCGGCAGAAATAGAAAATCGTTAGCGGACGAGGTCCGCGCATCCCGGCTTGTTCCAGCTTTTCTCCAATGTTGGGGTCTTCCAACATTTTCTGCAGGTCGAGCTTGGTCGTAATATCGTTGATCGTGCCTTTGGCTTCGCGCTTCAGCCCGCGTTGCTCCAACTCAGCTCGGCTGGCACGACGCAGTTTTTCACGTTGGCTAGACACCTGCTTCAAGCGCGTTTCAAGCTTATCGCCTTTCAGCGATGGCAGCATCACACCGACAACTGTGGCAAACATTGCGACCGCGGCCAACATGGAAAGAATGGAGGCTGGGTCACTGAGAGACTGTGCAAATTCGCTCACCGCGTCCCCCTAGAAATCGAAATTGATCATTTTGCGCATCACAAAGATGCCAATCGAATACATGCACGCCCCAACAAACAGAATGGTATGACCCCCAGAACTGGTCCAAAGTTCGCTGATATATTCGGGCGTGGTGAGATAGACCATAAATCCCACGGCGAACGGCAAAGACGCAATAATATAGGCCGACGCTTTCGCCTCTGAGGACAAAGCCTTGATCTTCTCACGCATCATTTTCCGTGAACGGATCACCGTTGAAAGGTTGCCCAGTGCCTCTGATAAGTTGCCCCCAGCTTTAGCTTGGATCGACAGCACAATGACGAAAAAGTTCACTTCAGGCAGCGGCACGCGTTTGTAGAATTGTTGCAGCGCCCGATCCGTGGTCATCCCCATCTGCAAATTGTCGGTCAAAAGCTTAAATTCTGGGCCCAGAGGCGCCGGGCTCTCGCGCGCGATGATCCGCAAACACTCGGTCAAAGGCAGGCCGGATTTTACACCGCGGACGATGATGTCAATGCCGTCTGCAAATTGGTTCATCAGCTTTTTGTTGCGAGAATTGGTCAGGAAGCCGAGCACGGCGCGCGGAAAGCCGAACCCGCCCACAAAGGCCGCCATAAGGATCATGGCCGGCTGCGATTTAAACTGGAAGCCAAGAATCATCGGTGGACCTTCGGCCCCGGAATACCACATGCCGAACGCTGCCAGCCCCGCCAATACGATCGACAAAAACCAAAAGATTTGCGCCGACATTTCCAATCCGGCTTGGTCGATTTTTGACTGAATATCGTTTGCAGTCAGTGTCTTGCGCCGCGTCTCGTCTTGCTCGCGAAGCTTCTTGAGCATTTGCTGCGTTTGTTTTTTGCGAGCCGCATTTGGATCATTCCGCGTCCCACCCCGGCGCCCATCTGGCGCTTCATTGGCGGCAATTTGGCGGGCACGCTTCGAGGCTTTTTCAGCGCCCGACTCGCCGGTCAACGCAAAGCCAAGGCCGGCGATACATAGAAAGGCAAGGCCCGCTATAACGATTAAAAGGGTGTCGCCGCCGAAATCCACGGTTTACTCCAATTCGTCCAAGGCGGTCGCAAGATCACGTTCGAGATTGTAGTACTGCGCACGCTCCCAAAATTTTGGTCGACCGATACCGGTGCCGCGGTGGCGACCGACAATCTTGCCATCATCGCTTTCACCATCGATCTCATATTTGAGGATATCTTGGAGCACGATCGTGTCGCCCTCGAGGCCCATCACCTCGGTCACGCACATGATCCGGCGCGAGCCATCACGCAGACGCGAGGCCTGAACGACAACATCGACTGATCCAACAATCATTTCACGGATGGTTTTCGCCGGCAGACTAAAGCCCCCCATTGTGATCATCGATTCGACCCGCGATAGGGCCTCACGCGGGCTGTTAGCGTGCAATGTGCCCATCGAGCCGTCGTGGCCCGTATTCATAGCCTGCAGAAGGTCAAACGCCTCAGGTCCACGCACCTCGCCCACAATAATCCGTTCAGGACGCATCCGCAGACAGTTTTTGACTAGGTCGCGCATGGTGATCTCACCCGAGCCTTCAATGTTTGGCGGGCGCGTTTCGAGACGCACAACGTGCGGCTGCTGCAATTGAAGTTCAGCGGAGTCTTCGCAAGTGATGACGCGTTCGCTGGGTTCAATGAAGCCGGTCAAACAATTGAGCAGCGTCGTCTTACCAGACCCGGTACCGCCTGAGATCAGAACATTACACCGCGCATGCCCAATAATCCGAAGAATTTCAGCGCCAGCTTCGGAAATAGATTGGAAATTGACCAAGTCGGACAGCTTCAGCTTGTCCTTTTTAAACTTACGAATGGTCAGCGCCGGCCCGTCAATTGACAGTGGCGGCGCGATCACGTTGACCCGTGAACCATCGAGCAGACGCGCGTCACAAATCGGGCTGGCATCGTCAACGCGGCGACCAACTTGGCTCACAATCCGCTGACAAATGTTCATCAATTGCGCATTGTCGCGGAAGCGAATATTCGTGCGTTCGATTTTACCTGAGACTTCGATATAGCAGGTATCGGCGCCGTTCACCATGATATCGGCAATGTCATCGCGTGCCAATAAAGGCTCAAGCGGGCCGTAGCCGAGCACATCGTTACAGATATCATCGAGCAGGTGCTCTTGCTCGGAAATCGACATCACGACATTTTTGATGGCAATGATCTCAACCACAATGTCGCGGATCTCTTCGCGCGCGCTTTCTTGGTCGAGCTGGGCCAATTGGCCGAGGTCGATCGTATCGATAAGCGCGTTGAAAATCGTCGTCTTGGTCGCGTAATACTCTTCAGAGCGATCCGTAACTTTGGTGATTTTCTCTTCGTGTTGTGCGGCCGGCGGAGGCTTAATCGCAGCCGGTTTAGCTTTGTCTTGAGCAGGGGCTGCGGGTTTCGGCGCTGGCTTGGCAGGCGCTGCTGCCTGAGGCGCAGGTTTCGTAGCCGCCGGTTTCGGCGCTGCAGGCATAGCCGGCTTTGCAGCGGGCTTCGCTGTCGCCGATCCTCCTGTTCGTTTGCCGAATGCCATAGTCTAACCCTCTAAATTCACTGCTATTTTCCGAGCAGTTTCGACAGTATTGATTTCGACTGCACGGCGATGTCGCGTCCTGAAATTTGCCCGGCGAGCTGATCAATCGCGACCGAAGAGGCTGCTGATGGATCGGTTTCAGAAATCATTTGTCCGTTGTTGGAAGCGGTCCCAAACAGTTGCGGATCGAAGGGCAAAATAATCGAAGGCTCAACTTCGATCGCCGCCGCAAAATCCTTGGGCGGGATTTCCGGACGTTTCGGCACGCCCATCATATTGATCACAAGCTTTGGTGGCGCATCATTGGGGCGTTGCGCTTTCAACTCGTCAATCATGTTCTTGCCATTCCTCAGAGAGGCAAGGTCCGGTTGGCAGACCA
Source organism: Pseudomonadota bacterium (assembly GCA_038531165.1). Classification (GTDB taxonomy): domain Bacteria; phylum Pseudomonadota; class Alphaproteobacteria; order Caulobacterales; family Hyphomonadaceae; genus Henriciella. The sequence continues at coordinate 433,126 of JBCBBZ010000002.1, read as the reverse complement.
AGATCACTTCATCGGATCCAAGCAAGGTTTGATAGGTCCACTCCGACCAAGCGTGCGGAACATCCAAGACCACATAAGGCATTACCCGGCGGACGGTATCGATGACCGTGGTATACGCCTCGGATGGGATCTCCATAATTTGAGACACAGTCGCGGGCGCGGTGAACAATGACAAGCGATCGGTCACTTTCGACAATAGCTTCGAAACCACAGCATCGTCGACCCGCTCGGGCGCGAGCAAGGCATCTGCAACCGTTTGTTGATTCTCGTGATTAAAATCGAGCGCGGTGGTCCCGAAGGACAGATCAAGATCAATCAGCGCCGTGTTGACATTTGCGCTTTCTGCCAAGGCCCAAGCGAGATTATGAGCAATGGTCGAGGCGCCCACGCCGCCTTTCGCACCGATCACAGACATCGATTTCCCAACAAACGGCGCATCGGGATCGGCAAACAATTGACTGATCGAGCGTACGATTTGGACCGGCGCAATAGGTGGCACCAGATACTCGCTGACGCCGCGCGCCATGAGTTGACGATACAGGCCAATATCATTGGTGCTGCCAATCACCATCACCTGCACGCCTTCATCGCAATGCGAGGCCAATTCATCGATCTGCGCGATCATAGTCGCGTTCGGCGCAGACGATTCGAGAATGAGCAGATTAGGCGTTGGATTTTCGGTCAGATATGTGATCGCAGCATCCAAGCCGCCGGTTTGGGTTTGCAAACTCGCTTGTTGCATCCGACGGTCCTTGCTGACCGCTTCCATCAAGGCAGCGATCCGGCTCGACTCGCAAAAAGCGATCGCTGCGATCGCCGGGATCGCTCGATAGCCGCCCTCATCAAGGTCGGTGATTGTCACCGCCGTTTCTTGCCCGAGCTCCTCACTCGGATCGAAGTCTGAGAGCTCTTTCATCGGCGCATCGAGATCAACCGCCGGACTATCCGACGCTTCCTCTAAGACACTGGCGAGCGCAGAATCGAAGTCGTCTTCGAATTCCATGTCGAAATCGTCTTCAAACAATGCGTTGTCATTTGACATTCTATCTGACTCCTCGTGCCATCAACCGTATCTATTGCACCGCTGTGGAAATTGCCGTTGTTTCGCCTTCTCCCCGTGCCGCTGCAGTCGGTTGCCCTTCACGCCACAAATTCAGCTGGAATGTCCGGCGCTCCAAATCCGCTCCGGAGAGCGAGCGCAGTCCCAACAGGTCCGCAGGCTCGGCGATCATCGCCGCCATATTGGTCCGCACAGCACAGCCCAAGGACGCCAATTCGGTGTTTGATGTCGCGTCGGCAATGTCCACTTGGGCAAGGTTCGGGCAATCGGGGACGACGGTCTTGTACGTCTTAAACGCCATGATGATCGGCGTCACGGATTGACCATCAGCGTCATAGGCAGCGCCGAGCATTTCCTCATAGCTCACGCCAGCCTCCCACGCGAATTCGCGGATCTCAGAAACCGCACCGACTGCAAGCTGTGGGTTTTCGGCGCTTTTTGGCATTGATATGACCAATGGTCCGTGTCCAACATCCGTATACCGATTTAAAAAGCCTCGGACTTTTGAAACCTCAGAGATTCGCAATTGTGTGTCGCGCGCATCAAGTCCGACCTCTAGATACTCCGTATGCTGTTTCACGCCAATTTCATGTCGGTCAAGTAACGTTCCAGAGTAGTGCTCAATCGGCACGTTGCGTAATGGCTCATTGGATTCGCAGCCAGAAAAAAGCATCACGCATCCGAATGCGGCGCTGATCAGAAGTGTTTTTTGCTGTGTCATATAAACACCTATTCCTCAATGAATCCAACCGGAGCACTATAATTCTCTTCCGTGAGCCCTTCCCCAGCCTCCGCATACTGATCATTTAGTTTGCCAAAGAAGATGGTTTGTGGATCGGAGGCCACGACATAGCCGTCAGCAGGCGTCTTAAACTCACCTTTCGCGCCTGGCTCGACCAAGTAAGGCGTAATAATCACGACCAGTTCTGTTTCCTGGTTTTCGAAGTCGCGAGACTGGAACAAGGCGCCCAGGATGGGCAGTTTCTTCACCCCAGGCAGCTGATCTAAAGTCTGCCGCGAGCGCGATTGAATCAATCCGGCCAACATCGTGGTGCCGCCAGAAGGCAGTTCAACAACACTCTCTGCCCGGCGCACAACCAATGCTGGGATCGTTAGGCCAGGGATCGGTATAAGGTCGCCATTTTCATCGACCGATAAGCCAGCTTGTCCTTGGAACGCCCCCTGGTTGGAAAGTTCAGAAATCTCGGTCGCGATCTTCAGTGAGATCCGGCCTTCAGACAAGACGGTGGGCGTAAACGCCAGGCCGACGCCATAAGGTTTAAATTCAACCGAGATGCCATCAATGTCGCGCGCGACGGGCACCGGGAACTCACCGCCAGCCAGGAAGTTGGCAGCTTCGCCCGACACCGCCATGATGTTTGGCTCCGCTAGCGTGCGGACCACACCGACCCGCTCAAGCGCATCAATGGCCGCACCTGCCGACGTTTGCAGCGATGAACCGTTAAAGTTGGAATATCCAAGCTCGGTGTTTAGTCCACCCAGCGGTTGTCCCGCGACATTGAAATTGTTGGCACTGGAAAAACCGAAGCGGTTAGAGAACGGCGTGGCCGCCTGGATCGCTTCCAATTGATTACCAACGCCAACCGAGTTCAAACCAAGCCCCGGAATGGTGATCTGGGTCACACTGCCATCATCGCCAATAATGGTTTCAACGGTGTCCGGTTCGAAGAATTGTGGGAATCCGTCCGCGCCAAAGACCGGGCCAAGTGCTTCGCTCGCCAAGTCGCCAAATGATGACGTCCCTGACAAATTGATGCCCAACTGTTTGATCAGCGTGCGCTGCATTTCAACAATCCGCACTTCCAACATAACCTGATCTTTGGCCCGAACCGACATCATATTAATGACCGCCGGCTCGGCGCCGCCAACGCCAGCCGCCGGAAGATAGGCAGTGATCAATCGTAACACTTGGTCTGACTGAATTAAACTGTCGACGCTTCCAGAGACCACAAGATTGCTGTTCGCCGCCTCAACCGTGACGCGGGCGTCCGGAACATAGCGCTCGATCATCTGATTGAGCGCCGCAGTGTCGACATCAACACTGATTTCGAGGTTCACCAGCGGACGTCCTTGCGCGTCGAATACAAACGCATTGGTTTCACCGACTTCGACGCCGCGGAAAATGATGCGATTGGCGGTCTGAACCGTCGCATCTGCAATCTCCGGATTGGTGATAATGATGTCCGCCGCGGGGCGGTCAAGATCGAGAAAAACCGACTTGTTCACCCCAAGCTTGAGCACGCGTGAGACCCCGGTTTGCCCAGCCTCGCTCGTTTCAACGCCAAGCGGGTCTTTGTCCGTCGCGCCTTGTGCGAAAGCGGCAAAAGGCGCCGCGCCCAGCGCCACCGCTAAAATCTGTGCTCGGATAAATGTCCGGGTCGGTTTCATTTAACTGCCTCCCGCGTCTGCATTGCTGCTGCGGTAAATCATGACGCTCCGCGTACCGACATCGAGATCCTTTAGGAGTTCGACATTGGCGAGCGCGTCGCCCTCGTTAAAACCTGCATCTGCAGCGCTTCGAAGCGTCAGAGAAAGCGTTCCAGCGCGCGCCGAATTGGCCAGCAGCTCAGCTTGATCTTGGTCCACTTCCATAGTGGCCGTGGACCCAGTAAGGGTGGGGATGCCATCCACATCGCCAAACGTCTGGTCGATGGCGAGCACGCGCACATTCTCCATAATCGTATTGGTGATGAGCATGGGCGGTAGGTCCTCGTCATTGCCGATCAACTCAACCAACTCGGTTAAAATGATATCGACGCGGTCATAAGGCAGGATAAATCCGGCGGATGCAGATTCCGGCGAGATTTCGACCGTCATGGCGCGCTTGCCGGCATCTAAGAGCGCCGCCATAAACCCCGTCTCGCCCTTTTCGACGATTTTCTGCTGCATAATCGGCTCGCCCACCCACAAGGCTGTGCGGACAACGCTGCCGGTCAATTCTTCCATTGCATCCGGCTGCAGCTCTTGGGTGTAATAGTTCGGGTTGATCGTCTCTTCTGGCCAATTCGCCCAGCGGAACTCATCCGGCGTCAGCAATGTGCCAACGGGGAGATCTGATCGCGCAACCAAGACCTGTTGTTGAGACACTTCGACTTCAACGATTTTTTCAACCGTTTCTGATGGCGCCATCTGGGGTTGCTGATTGGCGAGGCTACGAACGAGGAAAGCTGCGACAAGCGCAGCAACAAGCGCGACAGCCAAAATAATAAGCCGCATGGGTGACATAGGGGCGCCTTCCTTTTACGCGAGTCCAATAAGAAGAGACTCAATATCGTGAATATTCCATGCTGAAGCTAAAGCATGGTTAACCGAAACGCGTGATTTGATTTAAGAATTCAGTAAGAAACGGGGAGTGCTGTGCAGCGAAGAAAGCACCGGTTGTTATCGCGACCCCATAAGGCACGCCTTTGCGATCTTCGAAGGTCGCGACTCCAAACCCTGGCGTCACGCCTTTTGGCAACATGCCCCGCAGAATGACCACAACGATCGTCAGCACACCGCCCGCAAGGGCAACTGTGACCAGAAACGGCATAGCGCCGGCCGGCCCCATCCATAACATCACCGCTGGGATATATTTTGCGTCCCCGCCGCCATAAAGTCCGAGGAAAAACAACCCAACTGAAACGGCAAAAGCGATCGCGCCGACCAATAAATGACCGCCGACCACGTCCCAGCCCGGGGCTGCAACAATCGCAGCCGGTATGAATAGAAAAGCGAGCCAGCCATTCAACCAGTTTGGAATGGTTAGGGTTTCAACATCGATGAGCGCCGCTAAGAGGCAAAGAATCAAAAAACTCGCAGCAAACAAGGATAATATCATTACGGCATCTCCGGCACTTCGTGATGAAGAAGCCCTAAACCAAAGGCTTTAAAGATCACTTGACGCCTAAAAAGAAAGAAGCCGCCGAGCGAACTCGGCGGCTTCTATGCCAAATTTGGCATCCTTTGACAGAGCTTAGCCTTTAAGCTGAGCAGAAACTGTGTCGAAGGTGGCTGCAGTTTTCGTACCAAGAGTCGTCACAGCACCGATGATCGCAACAGCGATCAGAGCAGCAATCAGACCATACTCAATGGCGGTTGCACCAGATTCATTCTCAAAAAACTTACGCATTGGAAACTCCCACTATGCAGGTTGTAAAAGTCCCGAGAGTTTCTTGTTTGTCCCCGGAACAAGTGCGTACATACCGCGCAGCGCTGAAAATCCCGTAAATCGTCAGAAATAATTCCTGAAGATAAAACAAGACTTTCTTAACGTCTGCCGGCCGTTTCCGGAAACGATTTAGCGGTCATGGAAGACCGTCGAATATTTTAGACCACGCCTTAGCTCAAGAGGCGTTGGAGAGCTCGGCTGTTGGGATCATGTCACAAGGGACATCTATCGAAAGCGCGCGATCTATCGGGCGCGTCTTTTGCACAGCTGGCTCTGAGAAATGGACCGCTGAGACATACTCAGCGGTCCAAATCTGTCAGCAAAACCTATACTGTGGCTTTCGCGGTAGTGGTTGCTCCGCCAACTTTACTATCGATAACTTCGAATGTGCCTTTCAACTCTGTACCAAGAGCTTGAACAGCGCCAATGATGGCAACTGCAATCAGGGCTGCGATGAGACCATACTCAACCGCGGTGGCCCCTGACTCGTTTTTGAAAAATTCCTGCATTGAGGACTCCTACTCAAAGGTTGTAGTCGTCCCCAATTGTTGTCCGAGCCGATCCCGAACGCTGCCATCTATATGAGACGCAACTTGAAATCCCGTAAACCGAAACCGAAAGTTCGTGGTCCCGAATTAAGTATTGATCAACCATACGGACACGTCGCGAAGGGCACGAATTTGCGTCAAAGGCCGCCGGTTTTAGGATTCAGCTAACCTCTTTGCGGCATGGATAGAGGAGACCTTTTTGGAGCGAGCTATAATGTCCCTTTCGAAGATTGCCCTATCGTGCTGCACTGCGGTACTGATCAGCTCAACCGCGCTAGCGGGACAACTAACGCTCGAGACCGGTACGTCGAAGCCGATCCGGCTCAAAACCAGCGCTGATGCGGTGGTGATCGGCAATCCCAATATTGCTGATGTCGCGGTGCACAATGACCAGCTTCTGTTCATTACCGGCAAAGCCTATGGCACGACGAATATGATCATCTTCGATGCCGATGGAAACACAGTGATGTCGTCTGACATTGTGGTCACGGCAAACGCGACCAGCTGGGTCAGCGTTAATCGCGGCGGCGTCAACTTCACATATGATTGCTCACCCACCTGCCGTCCGACCATGTCTTCTGGCGATGATCCAGAACATTATCAGCGCGTGGCTGACCAATTGCTGCTTCAAAAAGAACTGAACGATTAAGCGAACCGCGTCGCCCGTTTCATCAACGCGGCGGCGCCGATCCACTGGCCTCTGCGAGCGCCGCGCGTTGGGCCTGCATCAAGCTATCATAAGCACTATCGATACTTACAGAGTAAAGCGCCTGCTGATCTCCGCCGACAATATCGAGGCTCTGCTCCCCTAAGCGCCATTCAAAGGCGCCCGCATCGCGGACCGTAATCGTCCAGCCCGCTTCCATGCGTGGATAGTAGACTTCGCCCGTATTCATCTGCCGGTTGCGAAATACGGTCCCGTCGGACCCGCGGACCTCGATCCAAGCGCGCTTTATCGCGCGGATCGAAAACTCTTCTTGGGAGACCGTGCTGAGACCCGTAAACGCGCCATCTTCAACAAAACTCGGGGCAAGCCGGGCCGAAATTGCGAGCGGGTCATCGACTTCGGCTGAGCCGGGGCGGAGCAGCAACATCATACCGGCCACCACCAAAGCGGTTGCAGCAAGCGCGCCGCCTGCGACGATCATCATTTTCGGTGAGACTTGCTCTTTCGCCGCTTCGCCCGGCATCGCTTCGGGATTGATCTCCCCTGGCGCATCGGCATAGCCCGCAATAATGTCTTGCTCTGGCAATCCCAAAAAGCGGGCATAATCTCGCGCCTGCAAGCGCAAGATGCTGGCCGCGATATGTTTGGTTTCCATCGTCTCAAGTGCGGAAAGGGTTTCTTGCGACTGGCGCGTAAGCTTTGCGACGTCTTTCAGGGCTAAGTCCCGTTCTTCGCGCGCCGCGCGTAGCCGAGCCCCGACAGTTTCTTCGATTAGATCAGACGCAGTTTCCACAGTTTCGCACTCTTCGCCGGCGACAAATTCTTCGCTTTTAGGGTCAGACATCATTCAGAACTATACCTTGTAACTCCGCAAGCTCTAACACTCCGTTACGCAATGCAGGATTTTGCTTCTGCAAAAGCTCTGCAAATGCCGGGCCGAACGCGGACACGTCCAGTGTCCTTAACATGCGTTTGACCGGGCCGATACCTCCCCCGGGCATAGACAGGCTTCGATATCCCAATCCGATCAAGCACAAAGCCTCGAGCGGTCGTCCCGCGCCTTCCCCGCAAATCGAGACCGGAACGCCGAGTTTCTCGCACGTTGCGAAGACTTGCGCGAGAAACCGCATAACCGGCCGGCTCACAAAAGGGTACCGTTCTGAAACATACGGCGTCATGCGATCAGCGGCATGAAAAAATTGCAGCATGTCATTGGTGCCGATGGATACGAAGTCGACCTCGCACGCGATGTCTTCCAGGGCATAGGCAAAGGCGGGGGTCTCGAGCATTGCTCCGATTTTGAGATCCGAAGGTCCGTTAAATTCACGTCTTTGGCCCCAAGCGACTTCCTCTAAAAGCATGGACTTAGCCTGGCGGAACTCATGCGCGCTGGTCACCATCGGAAACATCACCGATAGCGGTTGCCCCTCCGCAGCGCGCAGAAGCGCGCGCAATTGGCGCCGGAACAGGCCCGGCCGATCCAAGGCAAAGCGGATTGATCGCCATCCGAGCGCAGGGTTTTCCTCCCGCGCATCGTTTAAGTTCGGCAACAGTTTGTCCCCGCCGAGATCGAGCGTCCGGAAATAGACCGGTCGGCCATTGGCCACCGCCAAGACCTTTTCATAGAGCGCAATTTGATCTGTGACGCTGGGCAGCCTTTCGGACATGAGAAACTGGAACTCGGTTCGAAACAGCCCAATTCCGTCGGCCGCGGTGCTATCGAGATGCTCGGTATCGATCCCGAGGCCGGCATTAATTAGAAGCCGGACCGGCACGCCGTCTTTTGACTCGGTCGGTTCGTCGCGCAAGGCTTCGAACACGGCCTGACGTTGGCTGAGCACAGCTTGTCGATTGGTATAGGCTTTGAGCAAATCTTCATCGGGACGCAAATGCACCCGGCCATCTTCGCCATCGACGATGATCTGATCGCCGCGCGCCACATGCGTCAGCAAGCCTTCAATCCCGCCGACGGTTGGAATATTCAGACCGCGCGCGACGATCGCAGCATGACTGGACGTTGCGACTTCTTCAAGAATGATCGCCGCAAAGCCAGCTTTGCCATAATCAAGCAGCTCAGCCGGTCCGAGGCGGCGCGCGATCAAGACTTCTGGTTCATGGCTTTTCGCGGCGCCATTCGCGCTCACCTCCTCGCCGCCCGCCAACATTCTGAGCAGGCGATTGTCGAGGTCCTCAAGATCATGCAGACGCTCGCGCAGATATGGGTCTTTGACTTTTTCAAACCGCGCCCGGTGCTCGCGGCGCAAGCGATCAATCGCGGCCTCCGCTGACAACCCGCCACGCACACCTTCGCGTAGTTTTTCAGCCCAGGTTGGATCTGAGGCGAGCAATTTGTAAGCTTCAATCACTTCTCGGGGTTCGCCCCAAAGACCACCAATTTCAGCCGCCAATAATTGGTCTATTGAAAAATGTAGCTCCTCGAGCGCTGTTTCGAGGCGATGCTCTTCCTCTTCCGGGTCTTCGGCGAAAAATCTTGCCGCCGGAATCACAGGATCATGCAATCGCACCCGCCCCATACCGAGCCCACCGCACAGACTGCGCCCTTGCAAATTCACCGATCGTCCATCGCGCGCGGCGTCTGATTGCTCGAGGCCAACCGCATTTGTATGGACGATTTCGGCGAGTACCATTGCAATGGTTTGCAGGCTGTCGATTTCGTCGTCTTGATATTGCCGCTCTGTGCGGTTTTGGACGGTCAAAACGCCGACTACACGGCCGCCTTTGAGAATTGGGACCCCTAGAAACGCATGATATGGATCCTCGCCCGTTTCAGGGCGATAGGAAAAGCTCGGATGGCGCGGTGCGTCTTGGATAGAAAGCGGTTGCGCCGTCTGCGCAATTTCGCCCACCAGACCTTCATTCAAGGCCAGGAAGGTTCGGTGCACCGCATCCTGGCGCAAGCCTTCCGTTGCGATCAGCTCCATCCGCTCATCATCCGTCCGGCGATAGACTGAGCAAACGTCTGCCACCATCGTGCCGGCGATCAAACGCACGACATTGGTGAGACGCGTTTCGGTGTCCGCGTCTGCGGCCATGACCGATCGCAATCGGTTCATTAGAAGCCGGGGGATGGAAAAGCTGTCAGGCATGCTCTAGCCCAGATGGGGCACTCAATTAGCTCGCGTCAAGGTCAAACGCGGTGTGTAATGCCCGCACCGCGAGTTCTGTATAGTCGGCATCAATCAAGACAGAAATCTTGATCTCCGAGGTCGAGATGACATCAATATTAATATTCTTTGCCGCCAGCGCCTCAAACATCGTTTCTGCTACTCCAGTGTGCGATTTCATGCCAACCCCAACCACAGAGACCTTTGCGACGTCGCGGGTAACGAGCATTTTGTCGAAAACGACATGGTTGCGGTTTACATCGAGAACATGTTGTGCCTTCTCACTATCACCGCTGGTACAGGTGAACACCATATTGGCGCGCCCTTCGCCGCGGGCATTGGCTTGCACAATCATATCGACGTTGACGCCTTCGCGCGCCATCAGAGCGAACAGGTTGGCGGATGTGCCAGGTTTGTCCTCCATCCCAAGCAGCGTGATTTTTGCCTCGTCGCGTGAATAGGTGACGCCATTTACAACCTGTTGTTCCACAATCTCATCCTCATTACAGATCCAAGTCCCTGGATTGTCGTCTTCCGGCTTGGCAAAACTCGATAGCACGCGCAGCGGCACTTGGTGGTTCATCGCCAGTTCGACCGATCGCGTCTGCAGCACTTTGGCGCCGAGGGACGCCATTTCGAGCATCTCTTCATAAGAGACGCGCTCTAAGCGCCGGGCTTGCGGCACGATACGCGGATCTGTGGTGTAAACGCCGTCGACATCCGTATAGATATCGCAGGGCACGGCGCCCAGCGCCGCCGCCACAGCGACGGCAGTGGTGTCTGACCCGCCGCGGCCAAGCGTGGAGACCCGGCCAGCTTCGGTGACGCCTTGAAATCCAGCAATCACCGCCACTTCACCTGCATCGATAGCGACGCCGAGCCCGCTTTCCTCGTCGAAACCATCAATGCGCGCGGCGCCATGGCCCTCGCGCGTTTTCATTCGCATTTGCCAACCGAGCCAGCTGCGCGCCTTGAGGCCGCGTTGGCGCAGCGACAAAGCCAAAAGTCCGCTCGTCACTTGCTCGCCCGAAGCAACCACGACATCATATTCATCAGCGAAGGCCGGGCCGCTCAATTCCGCGCCTGCCGCCCCTTTGGCCAGCGAGATGAGCTTATTCGTCTCACCCGCCATGGCCGAGACAATCACTGCGAGACGCTCACCTTGCGCAGCGCGATGCGCGATAATATCAGCCACATGCGAGATCCGCTCGAGATCTGCGACTGACGTGCCGCCAAATTTCAAAACAGTGCGCGCCATTGCCGCCTCGTCAAAACAAGCCATTTGAGCTCAACAGAGCAGGCGCTTCCTTAAAGCGCTGAGCCGAAAACCGCAATTAGGATTGCTAAACTCATGGCAGCAATGGACACGATTGAGACAACCAGACCGCACCGCCCCAGCATTGATCCGGCGGAGGTCGAGAAGTTTACAGCAATGGCCGCCGAATGGTGGGATCCAAAAGGCAAGTTTAAACCGCTGCACAAGTTCAACCCGGTCCGTCTGGGGTTCATCCGGGACACCGTCGAAACGCACTTTACCCTCGACCCCAAGGCGCGGCGACCGTTTGACGGATTGCGCTTCTTAGACATTGGCTGCGGCGGCGGTCTTGTAAGCGAGCCCATGCGGCGTCTCGGCGCTGGTGTCACCGCCGTGGATGCCAGCGACGCCAATATCAAAACCGCGATGACGCATGCCGAACAGTCTGGGCTCGACATTGATTACCGCGCAGGCACCGTTGAGGGCCTCATCGAAGCCGGTGAGGCGCCTTTTGACGTGGTGTTAAACCTTGAAGTCGTCGAGCACGTGGCGGACCCGGCGCAATTCCTTCGCGACTGCGCCAGCCTGGTCAAACCCGGTGGATTGATGATCGTCGCCACGCTCAACCGAACCGCGAAGGCCTTTGCACTCGCGATTGTTGGCGCCGAATATGTGCTTGGCTGGTTGCCACGCGGCACGCATGAATTTGAGAAGTTTTTGCGACCCAGCGAAATCGAAGCGCCCTTGGCGCAATCGGGTTTGGACATCGACCCTGCCCAGGGCGTCAGCTTCAACCCGCTTCTGGACCAATGGCGCCTGTCGAATGATACGAGCGTTAATTATATGATGGTGGCGCGGCGCGCGTCCGCCTAGAATCGCACCTACTGGACTGGGACAATATCCATCAATTCGATTTCGAAATTCAGCGCAGCATTTGGTGGGATTGGGCCCCGGCCCGCTGGCCCATAAGCCAAATCTCCGGGCACATGGACAAGCCATCGGTCGCCTGGCTTCATCAATTGAAGGGCCTCAACCCAGCCCGGGATAACGCCACTTGTTGGAAACATGGCCGCCTCGCCGCGCTGGAATGCGCTGTCGAAAACATCACCGCCTTGATCGAAGCGGCCCTCATAATAGACCACGACGCGGTCATTGAGTTGCGGATTGACGCCGTCCTCACTGCCGGTTTCGAGGATGACATATTGTAAGCCGGACTCGGTTTTTTGGACGTCTGGCAAATCTGGGTTCCAAGGGGTGAATTTTGACCAAGCTTCATCGTCGGTGGCACGCGGTTCTGGCGCCTTCACGACTTGCTTGAGCTCAACGCGGAAAATCAAATCATCACCCGGTTTGATCACCCCGCCCGGTCGCGGATTTTGATCGTATCCGAGCTCCGTTGGGATATAGAACACAAACTCATCGCCGACCGACATCAATTGCAGGCCCTCGGTCCACCCGGGTATGACTTGATTGACGCCAAACGTGGCCGATGATCCACGCTCATAAGAGCTGTCAAAGACGGTGCCGTCATTGAGACGTCCATCATACATAACACTGACGCGGTCGCGCGGCCCTGGCGTGGCACCGTCCGCCTCGCCTTCACGAACAATCACATATTGCAAACCGGACTCTGTGGTCTGCACGTCGGCACGTTCCGCATCCCAAGGGATGTAAGTCGCGAGCGGATTATCAGGGTCCATTGAGGTATCACCACATGCTGCAAGGATAAGGCTGCTAAGGGCAAGAATGATTTTACGCAAGACAGTGGGCTCCAATATACGTTCGCCGCTCTGTAAGCTGGATTACGACCGCTGTCACCTAACGAATGCGGAGGGTTTGCGGGCTCGGGTCGCGGTGAAACACTAAGGTTTTGATCTCATCATCAAAGCGCACATTGACGCGATTGGTTTGCCGCGGAATGGCATCCATCAAAACGCTTTGAGACACGGCCAGCACGTCCAAACCGGCCGGGAGCAGCCCTTCCTGGTAGACCCAATAATAGCCGCGCTCGACCTCGCCGCCGATCAGAATCAAAGGGATGGCTTCCGACGTGGCTGGGTCAAGTAAGGTGAACCGCTCGGCCACATAGGCTTCGAATTTTCGTTGCGCCGCGCGGTCTGAGACCAGATCTGCGCGTGCACCGAGCACTTCCATAAGCGTGCTTTCGGCGTCATGGATGACCAAGCGGTGGGCAACTTCGACGCGGCAAACCTGAAGCAAACACCCGACCCCGTCCCCTTGAGCCGCGGCGAGTCGCACCTCGGTAAATCCAGCCGCCTGCTCGTGCGCCGCAGCAGATCCGAGACACGCGGAGAGACTGGTCCATAGAGCGGCGAGCACGAGCGCGAAGCGGCGCATAGGCTATTCCTCCGTTGTGTCTTTTTGGTCCGCGTCTTCGCTCACACCATCCGTTTCCAGCTCGGTCTTGATGTCGTGCATAATATCCCGCCGATCAAAGGAATACGGATTTCGAAACTTAAACGCTTCGACTCGCGAGGGTGTGATGCGGCGTGGATAATAATTGTTTTCGAGATCCGCATCCGCGGTCTCCCAGTTCGGGTCGACAATGATTTGCTCTAATTGCTTGCCTTTTTCATAGACCAGAAGCTTGCTGACCCGATGCGGATTGCGGCGCCAGATTTCCGCTGGGATGTAGAGCCGCTCGGTTGTTCCGTCCGTGAACTCTAGGCCGAGAATAATCGGCATGACGAGCCCGCCAATGTTCGAAAACTCCAGCACATAATACTCGGCATCCTCACCCACTGCACGGTCAAACGTGACCCGTTCCCAAGGCTCCATATCCTGCAGATAGGCGCGAAACTCGTTCCGCTCTTTATTGGTTACGGTGTAGATATCATTCTCATCATAAAAGTCGCGGATGTCCGGGAAGCGCTCAACCCAAGTGCGCAGCCCCTCTTTTTCATTTGCAATCACACCGATTTTGTCAGGTTCGCTTTGGGCATCTTCACGCGAGCGCGCCAAATCGATGTCGGGGTTTTTCGTGTCCATTTCCATGTGGAAAACGCGGTCGAGCGAGATATCGACATGATCCGTGGTGTAGAACCAGCCGCGCCAGAACCAATCGAGATCAACCCCGGAAGCCTCCTCCATCGTACGAAAGAAATCGCTCGGCGTGGGGCGTTTAAATTTCCAACGGCGAGAATACTCGCGGAACGCAAAGTCGAACTTCTCGCGGCCAAGGATCGTTTCGCGCAAGATATGCAGCGCCGCAGATGGCTTGCCATAAGCGTTTGGCCCCAGCTGTAGAACACTGTCTGATTGGGTCATAATCGGGACCTGCTCGTCCGAAACCATATAATAGACCAAATCGCGCGGCAGAGAGCGCGTCCATGGGATTTCGGGGTCCCACTCATAGCCAGCCACACTATCGAGGAAGCTGTTCAGGCCTTCATCCATCCACGTCCATTGGCGCTCGTCTGAATTGACCACCATCGGGAAATAAATGTGGCCGATTTCGTGGATCACGACGCCGATCAGGAACCGCTTTTCGGCCATCGTATAAGTACGGCTGCCATCGTCTTGGAGCGTGGTGCGGGGTCCATTGAAGGTGATCATTGGATATTCCATGCCCCCGACTGGACCATTAACCGATTGCGAGGTCGGATAGGGGTAGTCAAACGCGAAGCGGTTATAAACATCCATGGTATGGATCACGGCCGCGGTGGAGTATTTCTGCCAGAGATCGCCGCCCTCTTTTGGGTAAAACGACATCGCCATAACCGTTTCAAACGCCGCACCGGGCTGACGAAACCCTTGCGCATCCCAGGCAAACTTTCGCGACGTGGCCCAGGCAAAATCGCGCACATTGTCGGCTTCAAAGCGCCATGTCTTCATGCCTGTCGGATTAGAGCGCTCATTCGCTTCAGCTTCTCTGGGCGTCACCACGAAAACCGGGCGTTTGGCGGTCTTTGCGCGCTCCAATCGCGCCCGCTGCCGCGATGTCAGCACCTCTTCCGGGTTCTGTAGGACGCCTGAGGAAGAAACGATATGATCGTCCGGCACAGTGATCTCGACATCATAATCGCCGAATTCGAGCGTGAATTCGCCGCTGCCAAGAAACTCCTTATTGTGCCAGCCTTCATAGTCGGAATAGGCAATCATCCGCGGGAACCATTGCGCCACAAGAAAAATGTCATTCCCGCCTGGGCGCGGATCATCGGGGAAATGCTCAAATCCAGCCCGGCCGCCAACCGCATCTTGATCGACGAGATTGTACGCCCAATCGACTTGGAATTGTGTCGAATCGCCCGGCAAAAGCGGTTGTGGCAAATCGATACGCATGAGTGTGCCGACAATTGTGTTCGGCAAAGGCGCGCCCGCTGCATCCGCAACGCGCGTAATGTCATAGCCATAATCAATGTCGGCTTGCGACTGCATCCGGCGCAGCGCATGCAGCGTGATTTGTGGTTTTAGCGCGCTCTTCGCATCCACCGACCCGGGCACTTTTGAGGCGAAGGGGCGCGATCGTTCGGCAATCGAGTCGTCTCGAAACCGGTTCTGATCAAGCTGCAGCCAAAGATAGCGCAATGTATCCGGCGAATTGTTTTGATAGGTGATGGTCTGCGACGCAATCAGCCGCCGGGCTGGCTCATCAAGACGAACCTTGATCTGATAATCTGCTTCTTGTTGCCAGTATTCATGACCGGGCTCGCCCGACGCTGTGCGATACACATTCGGGCTGGGTAAAACTTCATCGAGCTGACGAAACTTATCAACGAAGTCACCTTTGGTTTGCTGAATACCCTGAGCCGCCGCTCCAGAAAGCATAAGCACCGCGCCGAACGCTGCCAGCATAGATCGCATTTTTAGCCCCAACCTTTCGCAAAAGTTTAGGCTTCATACGGACCCATGATTCTCTAACTTTCACTTAATACTTCGGGTTTTTTTGGGGCAGAGATCAGTTCGTTCGAGGCGGATAGCCAGCAAGTGCCAAAGCATCGATCACTTCCTGTGTGTGTTGAGCGTCACGGGTCTCCATCATAATATCGAACTCTGCGCCCTTTGCTGGGACGTCGAGCGCGATGCGATTGTGCGTCACCTCGACGATGTTCGCCCCGGCATCGCCGATCACTTTCGAGACCAAAGCCAATAGTCCAGGCCGGTCGTCGCCAATGATCCGGATATTGACCAGCCGATTGTCGCGCACCAGCGATCGTGTCAGCACCGAAGCGAGCAGGCGCGAGTCAATATTGCCGCCGCAGAGCACCAAGCCGACACGGCGACCGGCGAACTTGGCCGGATGTGCCAGCAATGCCGCCAGCCCTGCCGCACCAGCCCCTTCTGCGACGGTTTTCTCAACATCGACAAATAGCGTGATTGCGCGCTCGATATGTTCTTCTTCGACCAAGATCACATCATCGACCAATTCGCGCACGACGCGCTCTGTGAGGTCACCGACATCTTTGACCGCAATGCCTTCGGCAATGGTCGCGCCGCCGGTTTTCGGCTCGCGGCCCTCCAAGCGCGCGCGCATACCAGCATACATAGCCGCTTGAACGCCAATCACGCGGATGAAACGATTATGGGCCTTGGCCGCGGTTGCCATGCCGGAGATCAGTCCGCCGCCGCCGATCGGAATGATCAAAGTATCGAGATCAGGCTCATCTGCGAGCATTTCTAACGCCACGGTGCCTTGCCCCGCCATAATCTCAGCATCGTCAAAGGGATGGATCCAAGCTAAGCCTTCGCGCTCGCAAACACTCTGAGCAAACGCCTTGGCCTCATCGAAATTATGACCTTCTAAGAGCACGCGTGCGCCGAATGCGCGGGTATGTTCGACTTTATTAAACGGCGTTGTCAGCGGCATGACAATTGTGACCGGGATGCCCAAACGCCGTCCATGATAAGCCACGCCTTGCGAATGATTGCCGGCCGACGCGGCAATCACACCGAGCTTTTTCTGGTCCTCGGTCAAACGCGTGAGTTTGTTCAAAGCGCCGCGTTCTTTAAACGAGGCGGTGAATTGCATATTCTCAAACTTCACCCAGACTTCAGCGCCGGTAATCTCTGACAGCGTCTTGGAATGACGCATCGGGGTCCGTTCGATTTGCCCGTCCAACACTCTGGCGGCATCCTCAACGTGATCAAGCGAGATCGGCAATTTGGTCGTCATGGTTTTCATTTTCGGCCCTCAAGCGCGCACTCCTAGAGTGCATGTCTAGAAAATGGAAGCTTCCAATATGTGAAGGCCGGGTTTACCAGACGCGCTATGACAAAGCCGCGCCGCCAATTGGTTACTATTGGCGCCATTCTTGGCGCGCATGGGGTGCGCGGCGATGTGCGCGTTCGAAGCTTTACGGCTGACCCGATTAGTGTCTTCGAATATGGCCCGCTTCTATCCGAAACTGGCAGCATTCTGCTCGAGCCAAAACGGGTTCGTCCGTCGAAGGATCATTTTATCGTCACGCCGTGCGCGCCGCGCGAGAAAGAAGCTTGGGACGCCCTCAAAGGGCAGCGTCTGCATGTGCCGCGAGACGTCTTGCCGCCGGTCGAAGACGATGAGTTTTATATTGACGACCTCGTCGGCTTGGACGTTCTGATCGGAGGCGACGAAAAAATCGGTACGGTCAAAGCGGTGCTAAATCATGGCGCAGGAGATCTGATCGAGATCCATGCCGCGAGCCACGCTAAACCGGTGCTGGTTCCCTTTACGCAGGTAGACGTCCCGGTGATTGATCTCAAGCAAGGGCGGATCATCGTCGCTACGTTTGAGCTTTGGGCGGACGAGACCAAACCGGACGAAGCCGATTAAGCCAATGTCTCTGCCGCCCCCGAAGCGTCGAGAAAGGCCGCCAGACCGGGTGCGTCCTTCAATGCCGAGAGGGCGTCGGTGACGGATTTAAACGCTCGCGCTGCATAATGCTGCGTGATTTGATCATAGGTTTTGCCGTCCAAGGAGACCGAGACGCGGTCCGCCTTTTGCTCTGCCGCCAGCCGGTTGGCTTTGGCCCACGGTAGATAGGTCACGGCAATCTCATCACGAAAGAGCGGCATTAAGGTCGCCTCCAACTCCCCCAACGGTTTGAAAGGTCCGCCTGCGTTTGGCGTTTCCATAAACTCGCTCCACGCGGTGACGAAGGGCGCATTGTTCCGCAACCACTCTCCGGGGGTCGGGTCCATCAGCAATTGCGAGACCTGCCCGGCAATTGCGAAATCGGCCGCTGACGGCGCACCCCCAAACAAGAACAGGGTTTCTTCCAAATGCGCATTCAAGAGAGAGAAAAAGCGTTCAAAGCTCGGCTTGAGAATTTTCTCGTTTTTCTTCTCAATACCGACCATAGGCAAGCGGTCGCGCATGCGTTTGATAATTTGATCACGCGTCTTTTTCTTGGCCCGCGGCAGATCGCCATCGAGCACATGCATCATCGTGCGATCGCCGGCGAGCTCGCGGTCTGGCTTTTGCCCCCAACGATAGTAGAACATCAGCTTGTTTAGCCACTCGTCGGCATAGTCTTCGAGGATCAGCGCCAGAGCGGCGCATGCTGGGTCATCCGGAACGGCAGAAGGCTCAGCATGGTCCGCTTCGACCGTCGCCAGAATACTCGTCGAGTCCTGATTGGCGGGTCGTTTCGGGGACAAGAGCAGCGGCACTGTCGGCACCCGTGCATGGGCCGAGAACTCTTCTTCGGTGGCCTTGCTGCGACCGACCCATTCAAAATCGACGCCTTTATAGCGCAGGAAAGATCGCACTTTCATTGAGTAAGGGGACGTCTCGGCCCCGAACAAGCGGTATGCGGTCATGGTGATCTCTTTTCAATTGCCGCGGGTGATCTACGCCAAGGCCATGTTTCTGCCAAGTCGAATAAGCGGTGGCGCGGCAAACCGCTGCCGCGCCACTTTGGTTTTGCGAGCGCGCTTAAGCGGGCTTGCGGAATTTCAGCGTCATCCGGTTTGATTCGCCAATCGCCGCGACCGCTTCCCGCTCTGGGGTCCCGGCCTCCGTCCCGTTAAAGGAAGGAGGCAAGCGCCAAACAAACTCTTCCTCGGTTGGCACGTCCTTCGAGTTAGCGTTCAGGTCACTCGACTCGACCAGCTCAAAGCCTGCCGTTTCAAACGCTGTGATCACGTCAGACTCTTTCAGATAGCCATTTGAGCCATTGGCCCAATCATCGCTATTGGTCTCAGGCGCGCTGTGTTGGACAACACCAACAATGCCGCCAGGTTTCAACACGCGATAGGTCTCTGCGAGCGTGTCACCCATGAAATTCGATTCCTCATCGGTGAACCGGTTGAGATTGTGAAGCGCCCGGATGAACAGCACCGCATCGACCGAGTCGCTTGCCCCTTCCGGCATTGCGGTGAGGTAGGTCGATGCTAAGCCTGCGCCGCCCTCGACCCCCCATTCAGACGCTGTGGTGAGCCAATTTGCGGTCGCTTGCGCGCGCGTGGCAGCCCATTCTTCGCCAAAATTAAAGAGAGACCAAAGCTCGTCCGGATAATGCGCACCGATCAGGGTGCCCTCTTCGCCGAGATACGGCATCAGGATCTTACTGTACCAACCACCGCCGGGCAGCGCTTCGGCCACGGTCATGCCGGGCTCGATGCCAAAGAAGGCCAACGTCTCCGCCGGATTGCGGGCACCATAGCGTGCTTGAACGTCTTCTGGCTGCGCCGCCAAAATGGCCGCCAATTTCGCCTCAGAGGTCATCTCGGTCGCCTCGTCCATCGCCTCTTCGATGTCGGCAACCACGTCTTCTACCATCTCCTCCTCGGCCATTTCAGCGGTCTCTTCGACGGCCGCGGCTTCGGCCTCGACGGTTTCCTCACTCGTCGCACATCCACCAAGGACAAGCGCCAAGACGGCGCTGGCGCCGACCCAGGAAGACTTCGTTTTCAGGATAGAACTCATCACCCACAACTCCCTTTTTGAGATAGGTTGTGTGGTCTTAGCTCAGAAAATTTCCCCTGTCGCGGGATTGTCGCGCTTGGATACAGTTTTTTGTTCACGGCTGCGTGAGCGCCCCGCCTTCGAATGGCTTTCCTCGCCGGCACCGCTTTTCAGCCCTGCACTGGCCTTTTAGCCTAAATGCCGAAGGAGAATGAACATGGATCCACTCGCAGATATCGCGGCCACTGTCCCGTTTGCCGGCTTACTGGGCATCAAGCTGCTGGAGGCCAGCAAAGACAAAGTCGTCGGAACGCTGCTGATCCGCGACGATCTCTGCACCGCAGGCGGGACGATGCATGGCGGATGCATGATGAGCTTTTGCGACGTGCTCGGCGCAACTGGCGCGTGGCTCGCGCTTCCGGACGGCGCCAATGGCACCACCACGATTGACAGCAATACCGCTTTCCTGAGTGGCCCCGCCGCCGGCACTTTGGTCACGGGGACCAGCACACCGGTGCGAATTGGCCGCCGATTGTCGGTCTGGCAAACGCTGGTGACCGATCCGGATGAGAACAAAGTCTGCCTGGTCACACAGACCCAGCTGGTGCTGTAAATGACAATGCAGCAGCGCGCGGCAATTGACGCTGGCATTCGCGCCAACTAGGCACTGAGACAGTTCGCGGACAGGAGCGTTTCATCAATGCCGAAAACTGCGTTTGTGACCGGCGGCGCGGGTTATGTCGGCAGCCATTGCGCAAAAGCCTTCGCGGACGCGGGCTGGAGCGTGATCACATATGACAATCTCTCGCGCGGGCACCGCGATCTGGTGCAATGGGGCGATCTGATTGAAGGCGATATTTTAGACACGGATCGCCTTAGAGACGCCCTGCAGCGCACGCAGCCGGATGCGGTCGCGCATTTTGCAGCCTTAGCCTATGTCACCGAATCCATCGCGGCGCCGGATCTTTACTATCGCAACAATGTCCTCGGCACGATGAATTTACTCGACGCCATGCAAGCCACCGGCGTCACTCAATTCGTATTTTCTTCTTCCTGCGCCACATATGGCATTTGCAACCAGCTGATCACCGAAGACACACCGCAAAACCCGATCAATCCTTACGGAGAAACAAAACGAATCTGCGAGCGCATGATTCGCGATTATGGCGCCGCCAATGGACTTCGCTCAGTTATTCTGCGCTATTTCAATGCGGCGGGGTGCGATGCGGATGGTGCGACCGGCGAGCGTCACGATCCAGAGACCCATGTCATTCCATTGGCCATCCGCGGCGCCATGGATGGGACGTTCACATTCAAGATCTTTGGCAGCGATTATGACACGCCAGATGGCAGTTGTGTGCGCGATTATGTTCATGTGTCAGACCTCGCCGATGCGCATTGCCGCGCCCTTGAATATCTCGCCAAAGGGGGCGCCAGCGAGATTCTGAATCTTGGCACAGGTCGCGGCTATAGCGTGCTGGAACTCGCCGATGCGGTTTCGAAAGTGGCCGGCAAGCCGGTGCCCCGCGTAATGGCGGAGCGCCGCCCGGGCGATCCGCCATACCTTGTCGCCAGTGCTGAAAAGGCCGGGCGCGTGTTGGGCTGGCATCCAAAACACTCAGACCTCGACACGATCATACGCACCGCCTGGGCCTGGTTTGAGCAAGAGCAAGTCCGTGTCTGAACCGCAAACCTTTCTCGCTTATTGCGATAAAATGTTCACGCCTTCGGAGAGCTTCATCCCACGCGGATATTCGGGGTTTGACCGCTTGCGCCCGATTTACATCGGACACACCCTCCATGGCCAAGTGCCCGCGGGCGCGCAGGTGATCGATCTCAACACATTGCATGGCCCTGGCGGCATGCACGGGTTCAAGCAATTCGGCTGGATCTCGAAAGCGCTTAAACACCGCTTGAAGGCGGAAAACCCAATTGCCATTCATGCCAGTTTTGGCAAATCCGGCGCCTATGCCTTGCCCCTGGCGCAGGCGCTCAAACTGCCCCTTGCAGTGACGTATTATGGCGGCGATGCAACCAAAACCGCGAATACGAGAGACTCACTCTTTCGTGTCTATAATCGCAGGCGTCAGCGCCTCTGGGACCGTGCCGATCTGATTTTGCCCTGCTCGGACTTTATTCGCCGAGAACTTCTCGCGCATGGCGCGCCGGATGCGAAAATGATTGTTCACCACAACACCGCGGATCCAGTGAAATTCAAACCCGGCCAGAAGCAAAACCTTTTGGTCTTTGCAGGTCGCTGGTCCCCCAAAAAGGGTATCGATACGCTGATTGAAGCGCTGATGCAGCTCGGGCGGGAGCTTAGTGGCTGGACGGTGCGCCTGTGCGGCAACAAACCAGAGGGGCAGCGCGATGCGTTCGAGCAAAGCCTGCATGACAAACTCGCAGCCTCCGGCTTGGATGTTGAGCTCGCGGGATGGGTCCCCGCCGATCAAATGCCGCAGCATTGGGGGGCCGCAAAAATTGCGTGTGTCCCGTCAAAGCGCGCGCCCTCCGGCGACGCAGAGGGCCTGCCTTTGGTGTGTATCGAAGCGATGCTATCGGGTTGCGCTTTGGTCGCGACGCGCCATTCCGGGATCGTGGAATGTGTCCGCGATGGCAAGACGGGCTATTTGAGCGATGAAGATGATGCTGCGGCGTTGGCTGAGAATCTTCGCAAACTCTTACGCGCGCCAGAACACGCTGAGCAGATGGGTGAGGCAGGCCGCGCCTTGGCGATGGATGCGTTCAATCTGCGAACGCAAAGCTTGAAACTGCAAGATCACCTATTGCGCATTGCGGGTCAGTCACGAAACGCGACTGACCCGGCTGAGCCATTTAAAACGCCACGGTAAGCGTCGCTTGGAAGGTCCGCGGGTTCAGCGGACGGAAAAACGCATTGCCGCCGCTCGATGAGGTGAACGTGAATGCAAGCGTTTCTTCGTCCAAGATATTATCAATATTGAACCGCAGACTGACATTTTCCGGGATGCCAAAATCATTTGGTCCGCCCAAATCGAGATAAGCGCTCCAAAGATAATAGCTTTCCATCACATTGCCCGGACTGGTCGACGCTTCCTTAAAGTCGGCAAAGCGCTCACCGGTATATTTGGTCGACAGGTTTGCGACCAACCATTCCGTTGGCTCATAAGTGATCCCGCCTGTGAATAACCATTCGGGGCTATCGGCAAGCCGGCTGCCGGCCGGATTGGTGCCGAAGCCATCTTCAAGCTCGGTATGATTGTAGGTCAGGTTGAAATTCGCATACAGCATATCGTTGAAATAGTCTGGCTGATACACGCCGGAGAGTTCAAATCCGTAAGACGACGTTTCGCCCGCATTTACCGAGAAGGTTTCGGGCTGCAGGGTGGCCGGATCCGTTACACTGCCGGTGACAATGCGATTGTCGAACGTGGTGTAAAACGCCGCAACAGTGCCGTTGAATTGCGGCCGACTGGTGCGAAAACCGATTTCATAATTGGTCGACTCTTCTGCGTCCGGTTGCGGCGCTGGGAAGCTTACAGCATCGTCGAAGATCGTATCAGCGCCGCGCGGCAATGCGAAATTCTGTGAGTAGGAAGCGAAGATTTGATCGGTGGTGTTGAGGTCGTAAACCGCACCGATCATCGGCAAAGGGTCGCTGGAATAATTCGCCGTGACCACTTGCGGACCAAAGCCTGGCAACGTGTCGCCACCGCCAGGATCATCGACACGAATGGCATAGTCGGCAAAGTCTCGGAATCCGTCCAGCTCGTAGTCAATGTCTAAGATTTTAGCACCGATTTCGACATTCAAGCGGTCGTCGAGCAAACTGATCGTATCTTTAACGTAAAACTGGGTCGATTCTCGCGTCGCGGTGTAATCGCGGCGAAAATAGGCAACTTCATCGAACAGAACTTCGCCATCCGCAGACCCATTGGTATTGTTCAACCGAATTTGCGTCCGGTCATAAACATCTTCCTCATACCAGCCGCCAAACTCGATGGCGTGATTGGCGATATCCCAACCGAAATCAAGCACAAAGCCTGTCCGATCACCGCCGACGGTGGACAAACCATATTGTACCCCGCGCGGGTGCGTAACGCCCAAACCAACCTCGAGCTGGTCCGCGTACCGGCCCAGCGTATTGCCATAGCCATCAGGCGATACGCCGAACCCGTCTTTGTCTTCGTAATAAGCAGTGGCTTTGGTGAAAAAGCTCTCGCCCAGATTGGATTCGAGACTGAGAGAGTACAAACTGTCTTGGCGAATATTGACCCGATCTGCGAAGTAAGACGTGCAAGATCCGGTCTGTAAGGGCTGAAAGTCCATATCATCAATCACGCCATCATTGTTAAAATCAACCGATTGCGGTTCGATACACCCGGTCTCTGGGAGAAATTCGGTATAGTTGAAGTCAAAGTCATTGTTTTCAAAGCTTGACCGAAAACCTGAGCGCGAATCGAAATCAAAGAAATCGTTCGAGACATATTTCGCCGTCAAAATGGTGTCGTCATCGAAGGCGTAAAGCGCTTTGCCCTCAAAATGCTCGCGGTCAATCGTGCCGGGGCCGCGCCAGAGATCACTGTCTGTTTTCGAGCGACTGATATAGGCGGAAAAGCCACCGATTTGGCCGGTCTCGAATTTCAAGAAACTGCGTTGTAGATTGTCATCGCCAACCGTGAACGAGACGATCCCGCCCAGCTCCGTTGCCGGATCGACCGAATTGTAGGACACAATCGGACCGAGGGACGCGTAACTCGGCAATGAAACATCGCCCGCGCCAGGCGATGCGACGACGGAACCAAGGTTTTCATTATCGACATAGCGGAAGATTGGACTGCCGCCAAAGGCATCCGATCGGCCCATCGGTACGCCATCCAAGACAAATCCAATCTGTTGGAGATTGAACGCCCGGACCGTGACGGAATTGCCGAATTCATAAAGGCCAAGCGCGCCATCGGTTTGAACGTTAAATCCTGGCAGCGTCTCGAGCATCTTCAGCCCAGAAATCCCAGATGGCGCCGATAAAAGCTCCTCTCTTGTCACCGCCACCGTATTGGTCGCCTCACCGAGACCAATCGCAATATCGGTTTGCGAAATGCGGCGGCCTTCGACCACGATCGTGGTCATCACCGCATCCTCCTCAGTATCTTCTTGATCTTCTTGCGCGCCAGCGACAAGGATCGTGCTTGCCAGCGCGACGGATGTGAGCGCCAAAACGCCCAGTCTTTTTGTACGTTTGTACATTATGCACCCCTCATTGTGCTTTTGTTTTGAGAAACCAAACCGACCGTCACTGCCGCATGAACCATGGGCATTGCTGGGTTTGTTCATCTGGAAAAAGCTGGTCAGCGCAAAACAGCGTCCGCGCCAAGCGCCTCCTCGCGCAAGCCTTCCAGACCCATCATTGGGCCTTGCCAGTATGGCGCACTGCCGCTTGCGCGCGAGCACAGCGCATTAAGGGGTACGAGTTTTTAGGATATCGATTAATATCTGGGCAATGATGATATGAATAATCGCATACTAGTGAGTATCCAAACTCCAAATGAGCATAGATACACAGTATTCATATCATATATACATTAGAATACAAAAACCCCGGATCCGAAGACCCGGGGCAGACGTGTCGCTTTGAGGGCGCCGTTAAGCCGCGTCGGCTTTGCCTTCAATCAGCTGAGGCTTTGACCCTTTTTTGGTCTCACCAATTTCGATTTTACGTGGCTTTTTGGCTTCCGGAAGCTCACGCACCAATTCGATGCGGAGTAAGCCGTTTTTCAAGCCCGCGCCTGTCACGACCACATGGTCAGCCAGTTGGAACCGGCGCAAGAAACCACGCTCGGCAATACCGCGATGCAGAAACTCACGCTCTGGCTCGCCATCGGCGGTCGCTTTGCGGCCTGCGACGGTCAATAAGCCATCTTTTGTTTCAATATCGAGATCATCTTCACCGAAGCCGGCAACGGCGATTTCAATCGCAAACTCATCATCGGCGACACGCTCAATATTGTAGGGCGGATAACCTTGCGCGCCGTCGAGCCGAGCGGCGCTATCGATCATGTTGGCCATACGGTCGAAGCCGACCATGGTGCGATAAAGAGGGGTCAGATCAATGGTACTCATTGTACAGTCCTTTCACGAGCAACTGTGATCCCCAGCGATCTAAAAGCTTGGAGATCGAGATAGGCGGATCATCCGTTTGCCCAGCCCGACCATCGGCACTGGCAGATTTTCCGGTCGCGGCCTGCTTGGCAGCACCGCGACACGCCTTATGTGGAAATGCGAGTTCGAGGATTCAACCCCTTTTTCTGGAGTGATAGGATGAAATCAGTTTGGATGTTTGGCGCATGCGCAATCGTATTGTCGGCCTGTTCCGGCGCGAGCGAAGACCCTACCGACACGGTCGAGGCAGAGATGCCGCCCACGACGGAGACGGCGGTTGTTGAGGAAGCAGGTCCGATCACGCTCGAACAGGCGGCTGCGGGCGCATGGCGCAGCGATGCGGAAAAAGCCCGTGACATCTGGCGAAATCCGGCGGAAACGCTTGCTTTTTTCGATATTGAGCCGGGTGAAACAGTCATCGAAATTTGGCCGGGATCCGGGTGGTACAGCAATATTCTCGCCCCCTATTTGGCCGCGGGCGACGGAAAACTGGTTGCTGCAATTTGGGATCTGAATGTCTTTGAAGGCGAACGATTAGACCGCGTCCAAACCCGTATCGCAGACTATAAGGCGGTCTATGAAGCGGACCCTGACCGCTTCGGAACGCTCGCCTTTACGGCTTTCTCAGCCGAAACAGGGCCGCTCGCCGATCCCAGCACGGTGGACACGGTTCTGACCTTCAGGAACGTCCATAATTGGATGGCGCAGGACTATTCCGCCAAGTTCTTCGCAGATGCGTTTGCGGCACTCAAACCAGGCGGTGTGCTCGGTGTGGTCGAGCATCGACTGCCGTCGAGCGCCGAGCAAGATCCGCGTGCCCTTTCAGGCTATGTGCACGAAGACTTTGTCAAAGCCTTAGCCAGCGCGGCCGGGTTTGAATTTGTCGAGGCAAGTGAGATCAATGCCAATCCCGCCGATACGGCCGACCACCCATTCGGCGTTTGGACCTTACCGCCGACCAGCCGGACCTCAGACCGCGAGGGCAACACCCCGGAGGGCTTTGATCCTGAACCCTATAAAGCGATCGGCGAGTCAGACCGCATGACATTGAAGTTTATAAAACCAGCGCCTGAGCCCCTAGAACCGGTCGAGTAAGCGTTCAAGATACTCGCGCTCATCCTCATCAGCTGTTTCATTGTAGCGGCGGCGAAGCTCTTCGAGGATATCCTTCGCGCGCTGGCGCTCGGCTTCATCTGGAATATCGACGCTATCGCTGTCATCGACACCGCCCATCATTGAGCGACCGAGTGGATCCGCATTGGTGTCCCCCGGGTTCTGCGGTTCTCCGAGGCGATCGGCGCGCACGGCATCGAGCTCCTCGGCGAGGCCTTCCGCCAGCTCCCGCAATTGCCGCGTTGCCTGCTCTTGATTGCGGATGGCGCGGTTCTCATTGCCATCTTCTAGCGCCGTCCCGGCGCGGCGTTGCGAGCGTTCAATCGCCTCGACGGTGTCTTCATCAAGCAGACCGCCTGCGCCCTCGCCGTCGCTCTCTTCGCCGCCGCCCGCTTGCTCTTCACCCAATTCGGCGAGACGATCAGCAAGTTGGCGCTGTCGCTCAGCTAAAGAGCCCCCGTCATCATTTTGCATCCATTCGGGCAAATCGCCTGTGCCATCGCCAAATTGCGGATTGCCTTGCGCCCCCGGCATATCTTGGCCCGGCGATGGCTCAGCTGATTGCCCACGCTCGCCGCGCTGCTCCGCGAGCGTCTCATCATTCAATTCCCGCTGCTCGCGCAATAAGTCCGAGAGCTCTCGCATCGTCTCACTGAGCTCGCGCTCTTCCTCGGGTAAGTCCTCTTCATTCTCACCATCGCCATCGGCTTGTTCGCCCGGCAAACCCGGAAACCCTTCGCCAGAGCCCTGTCCCTGCTGGAATTCAAGGTTCTCCAACATATTGGTGATGTCGGCGAGCAATTGGCGCGCTTGATCTGTGGCGCCGGTTTCGGTGAGATCCTCAAGCGCATCAAGC
The DNA here is from genome assembly GCA_038531165.1 of Pseudomonadota bacterium. Classification (GTDB taxonomy): domain Bacteria; phylum Pseudomonadota; class Alphaproteobacteria; order Caulobacterales; family Hyphomonadaceae; genus Henriciella. Next base: position 405,345 of record JBCBBZ010000002.1, on the reverse strand, counting down.
ATGTCGGAAAAGCCTTGTCCGCCGATCCCTGGCCCGCCAGGACCCTCTGAACTGTCGCGATTGTCGGGTGCGGGCTCAAGCCCATTTGCGAGGGCTTCGGCCATTTTCGCGGCGATATAACGCTGCGCAGCGTCTTTAAACGCTTCCATCAGACGTTTGATCTCTTCTTCACTGGCGCCATCGCGCAAAGCATCTTCAAGCGCTTTCTTAGCCGCCATCAATGCCGCATAAGCATCCGCAGCCGAGCCATACTCTGCCCGCAGCGCCAAGGACCAAAGCAGCGGTTCGGTCGCCTTCGCTTCATCTGTGGAAACTGAAGCTTCGAGCGCATAACGGGCCGTTTCCAGCCCTGAATAGACGAGGACATCTTTGAAGTAACGCGGCGCGTCATATGTCACCGCTTCCAGCATCACCGCCCCGCGGCGGACCCCGGCGGGGGCTTGAACCAGCCGCTGAGTTGCCGATACGTAATAGTCGCCTGCTGTGACCGAGTCCGATGCGGTGTCCGGATCTGCCGCATATGGGTCATCTTCCCGCAACACGGTCACCCGGATGTCTTGGATGGCTTTCGCCATTGGTTGCAGCAGCAGCTTCTCAGGAAGTTTGAAAAAATGCGGTTCGCTCAACCCCGTTTGCCCTGCCCCATCGGTGGCGACGAGGCGAACTTCGACGCGCGCGCCCGCCCACCGATTGCGAGTTAAGTCGAGTTTCGAGTCATCTTCGGCTTCACGTGGACTGATGCCGCCGAGTTCGACGGAAACAAAATCAGGCGCGCGATCCGATCCTTCCGGTTTGATCGCCAGCTGCAGGTTGGCCACCCCATAGTCATCGCTCACCGTCCAACTGAATTCCGTCCGATCTCCGTCCCCGAGCACCGGCAAGTCGACGAATTGCACGGTCGGTGGATCATCGGGCGAGGTCAGGATGGCCCACGTTTTGCGCTCGCCCCACCAGCGCACCGACAATTCACTGTCGGCATCGACCGTCACTTCAGTCTCGAATGCCCCATCCGGTGTGGCTTTTAAGGTCGTCGAGCGCCGTCCATCGGCCGTTTTAATGCGCAGCCTTGGCGCGGACGGTGCTTGCGCGCGAACGGTGAGCACCGACCCGGTGGGCACCCGGACTTCCGTTTGTGCATCATCGAGGAAAATCGGCGCTCGGCCGGTATGTTCCGGCGGTGCGATCCAAGCTTCAACGCGAACCGAATCGGCCCCGAACAAGCTCCCATAGTCTGGATCAAGCGCCGCCATCATACGGGTTTGAGCCTGATCCCAGTTCAGCGCCAAGACCGCGGCGATCATCACTGGCGCGATAAACCGCAGGTGCAACGGATCCATTTGCCGCCACATTGCCGCAAACCGCGGTAGACTTAAACGCCGGACCGCATCGCTCAGGCGCGATTCATGCGCCCGCCACAAAGTCATGCCCTCGCGCTCAGGGCGCGCGGGGCGATCAATCAGCGTTGTTAACGGCCTCAAATCGGATTGCCGATCGAGCTGGTCGATTGCCTGTTTGCGCACAGGGCGTTGATATCGGCGCAAACCGCGCCAAGCCGCAATCAGACCCCCCACCAGAAAGGTCAGCGTCGCCAGGGCCGCCATGCGCGGCGATGAACGCTCAAATATGCCCAAAAAAACGCAGAGCAAAAACACCGAGACCAAGGCGCCAAGGGGCCACCAGGCCCGCCAGACGGCGATCCTGTGCAACCCACGATACGTGCGCGCGATCAGGCGTTTTGCGCCAGGAATTTGGTTCAAGTCAGCCAATCTGGCATCTGCTCCAATTCGATCATCTGTTCAAAACTCGGCCGTTTTCGGACGATGGCATATTGATCGCCATCGACCAAGACCTCGGCCACGAGCGGTCGCGCATTGTACTGACTCGAGAGCACAGCGCCATAGGCACCGGATGACATAAACGCAATCCGTTCCCCAGGCGCGATGTCGGGCAGCGTTCTCTGCACTGCGAATTTGTCTGTCGACTCGCAGATCGGTCCAACAATATCAAACGTCGCCGTCGGCGCGCCATCAGCTGCTTCCTGCAATGGCAAAATGTCGTGATGCGCCTGATACAACGCTGGCCGCATCAGATCATTCATACCAGCGTCGACAATCATGAAGGTCCGGTCCGGCGCCGGTTTATGATACAGCACCTCGCTGATCATAATGCCCGCATTGCCCGCAATCACGCGCCCCGGCTCAAGAACAACCTGCAGACCAAACCCTTCGGTCACCTCGCGAATCATTTGCGCATACTCTGCCGGAGAGGCCGGCGCATCGCCATCACGATAGGGAATTCCGAGGCCACCACCAAGATCAATCCGGGTCAGATCATGCCCGGCCGCGCGGAGAAACTTGACCAGGCCCATGGTTTTCTCAAACGCGGCACGCATCGGCGTCAGATCGCCAATTTGCGAGCCGATATGGACATCGACACCGACCGCCTCAACCCCGGGCAAAGCTTTGATTTGATGATAGAGTTCAGGCGCTTCGGCCCATGGGACACCAAATTTGTCGCCGGCTTTCCCAGTTGAAATGTTCGGGTGTCCGCCCGCTGCGACATCTGGGTTCACGCGCAGCGCAACAGGCGCCACATGGCCCATGCCCATCGCGACTTCGGACAGCGCGATCAGTTCTTCACCGCTCTCAACATTAAACTGGTGAATGCCTTGCTCCAAAGCGAGCTGCATTTCTTCGCGGGTTTTGCCAACGCCTGAAAAGACAATGCGGTCCGGCGCGATCCCAGCAGAGCGCGCGCGCATCAGTTCACCTCCGCTCACCACATCGGCGCCGCATCCTTCGCTGGCCAGGGTTTTAAGCACGGCCAGATTACCGTTGGCTTTGACCGAATAAGCGATCAGACACTCCATGCCTTCAAACGCCGCCGCGATCACCCGTGCGTGCCGCCGGAGCGTCGCCGTCGAATAAACATAGACCGGCGTCCCCACCCGGTCAGCGATCTCATTCAGATCGACGCCTTCGCAATGCAGGCGGCCTTGTTCATAGTTAAAGTGATGCACGGGTTTGCCTTCGCTCAGCCAGGACCAATCTCGCCCATGCTCTCTTCTTCCACATCGACGTCGGGCGCAGGCTTTGGGATTTCGCCGCCAAGGGAGTTGAGATAGACTCGGTTATCGTCGAACTGCGCGCTGAGATAAAGCGCGGCGGAGTCAACCGGTTTTTGGGCCTCCTCAGAGGGTGGATCCGAAAAAATGGGCGGTGGGCGCTCCAAATCACCGCGCAGACCACAACCGGCGAGACTGGCAATGGCTGAGAGCGCAAGCGCGCTTTTGACGAGAAATTTCATCTGATCAACTCCTATCCCAGGCGTTGGGTCCACTGTTCAACTTGCTCGGCGACACGCACCGGAGACGTTCCACCATAGCTTTGCCTGCTCATAACCGACGCTTCAACACTCAGCACTGAAAATACGTCATTTGTTAGCCGCGGCTCGATCGACTGCATTTCCTCGAGGCTTAAGCTTGGCAAATCGCTGCCTTTTTCCTCAGCCAAGGCGACCAGCGCCCCTGTCGCATGGTGCGCTTCGCGAAACGGCATTTTCAACTCGCGCACCAACCAATCCGCCAAATCCGTGGCGGTTGAGAAGCCTTTCGCCGCCGCTGCTTTCATCGCGTCGCGGTCAAAGCTCATGGTCTCGACCATACCCGTCATCGCGGCGGTGCAGAGACTGAATGTATCAAACGCCGCAAAAGTAAGCTGTTTGTCATCCTGCAAGTCCTTCGCATAAGCCAGGGGGAGCGCCTTAACCGCCCCTTGCAGCGAAGCAAACTGACCCGAGAGCAAGCTCGCTTTTGCGCGGATCAGTTCTGCCGCGTCTGGATTGCGCTTTTGCGGCATGATCGAAGATCCAGTCGACCAGGCATCCGATAGCGCGGCGAAGCCAAACTGCGCGCTTGTCCACAAGACAATCTCTTCCGCCAATCGGGATAAATGTGTTGCCGAAATCGCCAGTGCAGAAATGGCTTCAAGCGCAAAGTCCCGGGCTGATACGGCATCAAGCGAATTCGCCATGGGCCGATCAAAGCCTAAAGCTTCGGCGGTGGCGTCGCGGTCAATGGGAAAGCCCGTACCGGCCAAAGCCGCCGCCCCTAAAGGACTTTCATTTAAGCGGCCAGCGCAGTCCTCCAGCCGACCGCGATCGCGTTCGAACATTTCAACATAGGCTAAGAGATGGTGGCCGAGCGTCACTGGCTGCGCGGTTTGCAAATGCGTGAACCCGGGCATGACGGCGTCCGCATGCTCACCAGCGCGCTGAACAAGCATACGCTGTAGGGCTTTTAAGCTGCGACGGGATTCGGTTAAAGCGCCGCGCGTCCAAAGGCGAAAATCCGTAACCACCTGATCGTTCCGGGATCGCGCCGTGTGCAAGCGGCCCGCTGGCGCGCCGATCAAATCTTTCAACCGGGCTTCGACATTCATGTGAATGTCTTCCAGCTCGACCCGAAATGGAAACGTCCCGGCGTCGACCTCGGCGATGATTTGATCCAAGCCATCCTGAATGGCGAGATGGTCTGCGTCGGAAATGATGCCTTGCTCAGCCAACATGTCGGCATGAGCCCGCGACCCCGCAATGTCTTGGCGCACCAATCGCCGATCAATATCGATGGAGGCATTGATCGATTGCATAATATCGCTCGGCTGTGCGGCGAAGCGTCCACCCCACATCTTCTGGCCTTTTGTGCTCTCACTCGCCATAACGCTGCTTCATCCTCATCGTCTTTAGGAGGGCGAACGTGCCCGTCGATCGTTTTTTGCGCCTTGCTATCCCGACTATGTTTGCCGGTATTGCTATTGGATTGCTGTACGCGGTCTTTAGCGCCACTTCCGATGGAAGCAACCGCGACCGGATTGCACGCTTGGCCATCGGTGATTTCGTGAAGCTCGATTTTAGCGACCGCGGAGCCGATGCGCCATCCGCTCCATTTGCGGATGCAGAGGGCGATTTAACCACCTATCAAGACTTCGAAGGCCAAGCTTTGGTCGTCAACTTCTGGGCCACCTATTGCGCGCCTTGCATCCATGAAATGCCGACTTTGGCCGCCCTGCAAACCTCGCGCGGCGGCGAAGATTTTAAAGTCGTCACGATTAGCGTCGATATCCCGGAAGTCCGTGAGGATGCCGAAGCAATGCTGCGCGAGCTTTCGGGCGGTGCGCTCGACTTTTATGCCCTCGCAGACGGCCCGCAAGGATGGGACGTGGTCTATGAATCCGGCGCCACAGGCGGATTTCCGACAACCGTCCTGTACAATAAAGCGGGGACGAAAATCGCTAAGCTCGAGGGCATTGCCGATTGGGCAGGTTATGAGGCGGTTGCCCTGGTCGACGCGCTGCGCGAAAACTAATCGTCGAGATCAAAGGCGAGCAAAAGCGTACGCTGCACCGAATTAAAATTATCGTCTGAAATCAGCCAGATACGGGTGCTGCCATTCGGGTGGGGGGCGATCGCGACGCCTTCGAAATTGTCCACAGGCAAGGGGAGTTTCAGCGTCGCCTCAGCGCGCACCTTGCCGCTTTCGGTCACCCGTAAAAGACCGCGCGCACCGCGGGCGGGGTCAAACGCGCGAAAAATATACGCCGTGAGCCCATTGCGGTGATCCATGCCGGTCAGCAAATATGCGAGCGGCTGCTGCGTGCGGGTCGGGTTCAAAAGTGTGCCATCTGCGGCCACAATCCCGATTGGCGAACCGCCGCGGCGATGCACCTCAAAGCCCGCCAACAATGTATCGCCGGCCAGCGTTAACCCTTCCGCGCCACTATTGTCTTTGAGCAATGCGCGGTCGATGACGCGGTCAAACATGACGACCGGTGCTGCTCGCGCCGCCGCACCGCAAGTCTCCAAATCGTATGCATTGACGCGGTGATCGCGTTCAAAACTGACCAAAGCCAGACCGTCGCGGAGCGCCAAACCCTCGGCATCGCCTGCGCGTTTGCCGCGCAATCGGGCGCCGTCTACATCTCGGAAATCTGCGATCGAGCCAATCCCGTCTGGCGCGCCGCGCTCTGGATCCACGCCAATCCAGACGAATGCACCATCATCGGACACAGTCAGTAATGAGCCAGAGCGCATGACAGCGAGCCCTGACAGCCCGCCAAACCGCGGATCATTCGATTTCAACTCCCATGCGCCGACCAAGGAAAAGCCGGTCAGTTGCAGCTCGCGCGCGCGCTCAGAACCCAGCTCAGCTTCGATCACATCAATATCGACGGCATCAGCGCGTTTGAACGCCACACCCTCCGGACACGACAGCGCCCGCAGCGTGTCTGCCTGGAGATCAAATGCCCACGGTTCGGACATCGCAGGTGCTTCCAACGCCGTAGGCTCAGACACGTCAGCAGCCGTACACGCAGCCAAACTCACGGCGATGAATAAAACGGATAAGCGCATCAGTTTCCTTTCCCAAGGCGCTAGTCTGATCGCATTATTGCGGCAGGATCATGGAAAAGCTTACAGTCTCGTCCGGCGGACATCACGTCCTGATGCGATTTTGGGCCCACCATAGCGCGGCGCGCCTGCTGCGGCGCCACTGGTGGCACTGCCCGGACGCACCGTTTCTCGGGTGAGCGGCGGAACGGCCATGGCTTCCGGCCGCGGCGCGTCGCCATTTTCGTCGAACAAGCTCGCCAATTGCTCGGTCATTGCCCCACCCAGCTGCTCCGCGTCCACAATCGTTACCGCGCGCTTATAGTAACGTGTGACATCATGGCCGATGCCGATCGCGATCAACTCAACTGGGCTGCGCGTCTCCAATTCTTCAATGACCTGCCGCAAATGGCGCTCAAGATAATTGCCGACATTGACCGATAGGGTGGAATCATCGACCGGCGCGCCGTCGGAAATCACCATCAGGATTTTGCGCTGTTCCGTCCGGCCAAGCAGACGATCATGCGCCCAGAGCAGCGCCTCGCCATCAATATTTTCCTTCAGCAAACCTTCGCGCATCATCAAGCCGAGATTGCGGCGCGCGCGGCGCCAGGGCGCATCGGCAGATTTATAAACAATATGGCGCAGATCATTGAGCCGGCCGGGTCCAGCGGGTTTGCCGGCTTTGACCCAATCTTCGCGGCTTAGCCCGCCTTTCCAGGCTTTGGTTGTAAACCCGAGAATTTCGACTTTAACCCCGCACCGTTCAAGCGTCCGCGCAAGAATGTCGGCGCAGAGCGCTGCGACCATAATCGGCCGCCCCCGCATCGAGCCTGAATTGTCGAGCAAAAGCGTCACGACCGTATCGCGGAAATTGCTATCGTCTTCTTGCTTAAAGCTCAGCGGCGCGGTCGGGTCGGTGATCACCCGGGTCAAGCGCGCGGTGTCGAGCACGCCTTCTTCCAAATCAAACGACCAAGATCGGTTTTGCTGCGCCATCAGGCGTCGCTGCAGCTTATTCGCCAATTTCGATACCGCGCCTTGCAAGCCTTCAAGCTGATGGTCGAGATACGCCCGCAGCCGGGTCAGCTCTTCAGGGTCACATAAATCGACTGCCTGAGCGACTTCGTCATTGGCCATGGTGAACGCTTTGTATTGGAACCGCTGGGCATCATCGCCGTCGCGAAAGTTCGGGCGCAGCGGCTTGGTGCCATCATCGGTATCGTCCGGACTGTCTTCGGCGTCCATATCGACATCGGCGTCGACAGACACATTTGTCTCTTCGCCGTCCATATCGTCGGTCTCGCCCGCCTCGATTTCTTCCATCGTGGCGCCTTGCGTATCTTCGCCGGACTCGCCGTCTTCGGACGAGTTCTCTTGCTCATTTTGCTCCGACTCGTCTTGAGATTCCTCGTCCTGCTCCCCTTGATCTTCAGCGACTTCGTCGCCTCTGGTCAGATGGCGGATCAGATCCTGAATGGTTTTCGCAAACGCTTCTTGATCATGCAGGACGTCGACAAGCTTATCCATGGTCTCGGTGCCGCGCGCGGTCACTTCATCGCGCCATAAAGATGCGATCCCTTCCGCGGCATCAGGCAGCGCCCGCCCCGTCAGATGCTCGCGCAGCAGAAACTCCACAGCGGGGGCGAGGGGCGCTTCTTGGCGGTCTTCCATCCGCGCATAGCCAGCTTTTTCGCAGCGCGAGGCGAGCGCTGCTTCTAAGTTGGCAGCGGTGCCTTCCATCGCGCGCGCGCCTATGCTCTCGATCCGCGCCCGCTCAGCCGCCTCATAGACTTGACGGCCAACCTCGCTGTCCGGTCGAAATCGCGAGTGCGCGGTCGGGTCATGATGCGCCAAACGCAGCGCGGTGGCGTCGGCCTCGCCGCGCGCTCGCGCCGCCTGTTCTGGAGAGAGGTCTCGCGGCGGCGGCGGCAGGACCAGCCGATCTGACTCCGCGCGTGGGCCATCACCAGAGAAGGCCACTTCGACGTCGCGGGTTTGACTCATCGCCTTTGCCGTCGTGGCTAGGGCCTGTTTGAACAGTTCAAATGGGGCGTCTTCGGTTTTGCTCATCGTGCTGACTTAGCGCGCCAACTCGGTTTTGCGAAGAGGCGTCCGATCGCGCGCGCTGTCGCGGACGGTTCCGATACGCTCAGCCCAATTTCGGGACGGGAAACTTGTCTGCGTGCATGATCGCTGACCGTCGCGCCTCTGGCCTCAGCTCATAATTGACCCGCCGGGCGATGATGACCGCCGCCCCGACGGCACAGACGAAGCTCATCGAGAGCCCGACGGTCATTTCCGGACCGGGAACCAGCATGAAAAACAGGACCAGAAAAGCGACGCTTTCGCGCTCATAAATCAGCCATCCGGAGCGATACCCTTGCCGGACGACGAACCAAAGCGCGGGCACAAGGATCATAAACTCATAGAACCATGAATATGGCAGGATCAAAACCGTCGTCGCTGAGACCATGGCATAGCGCCAGCGCGGATCATTGGTTTTCCGGCATACCCAGACGACGATCCCGACACCGCACAGAGCGCATATGCCGGACACACGATCGGCAATGGCTTGTGGTATTGCCGCTTGCAACAATGCCGAGTGAATGCTCAGCATTTTATGGTGCGGCATAACGCCATCGCCGATCCAACCGGTCACCGCGAAAATCCGTTCGAAGAAGGCATGCCAAACACCCACCCCAAGCACCGCGGCGGAGCCAAACCATAGCGCGAGACTGGCGAGCGCAGCGACCGCAAATGCACGCCAATGCCCACCGCACATAAAGACAAGTGGTAGAAAAATCCCGAGCTGCGGCTTGATGGTCAGCAATGCGGCCGCCAAGCCAGCAATAACGGGTCGCTCTTTCGCAAAGAAAACAGACAATACAAGCAGACCGGTTGTGATAAGCGACGTCTGACCCGTCCCAAAAGCAATGCTCACCGGCCCTGTCGCGAGCAAAGCCAGCCAAACGCGGTCGCGATTGCTGATCGATCCCATCGCAACAGCGAAAACCGCAAGTCCGATGAGAAACCATAGGCCATAAGCGACAAAAAATGGCAGCGTCCCGATCGGACTAAAGATCAAAGCGGCGTGCGGCGGGTATTGCCAATGCAAGCCTTCAATATGACGGTCCGGGAAGTCTTCTTTCATGACGGTTTGCAGCCCATCCGGAGCATATAGCGTCAGCGCGTCGCCGTTCAGGATGGCCCCCGCTGCGGTCCAAAACGCATTAAAATCGCCGCCGAGCGTGTATTCATCGTAGCCACTCACCATGGCGCCAAAAAAAACAGTGTACTTTATGAAGGCGAAAACGATCAGAAAATAAAGCGCATGCTTAGGCTGCAAGAAGCGATCGAGCATTGGACCTCCAACCGTCATTCACGCAGCGTTGTTAGGCCTAATGATGGTGGGATAAAGCTAGGTTAATCTCGCGGTCGCAATTGTATCGACCTTTAAGCGACGCGGACCATGAGGGCGCTTTCAGGCAACTCTTCCGCGAAGCAACGCTGATACATTTCCGCCACGAGCGGGCGCTCAAGTTCGTCGCACTTGTTCAGGAAGGTCATCCGGAAGGCGTGCCCGAGGTCACCGAAAATCGCAAAGTTTTCCGCCCAAGTGATCACCGTTCGCGGGCTCATCACGGTCGATAGGTCGCCGTTCATAAACGCGTTCCGGGTGAGATCCGCGAGCGTGACCATTCGGCTCAAGGTTTCAGTATCGACATCGCCCGCTTTCGTCGAAACGATGTCCACCTCCGCATCGTGCTCAAGATAGTTCAGCGTCGTAACAATGCTCCAACGGTCCATCTGACCCTGGTTCAGCTGCTGCGTGCCGTGATACAGCCCAGTCGTGTCACCTAAGCCGACCGTATTGGTGGTGGCGAAGAGTCGGAAGTATGGGTTCGGCTCAATCACGCGGTTTTGGTCGAGCAAGGTGAGCTTGCCGCTGGCTTCCAGGACCCGTTGGATGACGAACATCACGTCTGGCCGGCCAGCATCATATTCATCGAACGTGATCGCCACTGGGCGTTGCAGGGCCCAGGGCAAAATCCCTTCGCGGAACTCGGTGACCTGGGTGCCCTCTTTCAGAACGATGGCGTCTTTGCCGACCATATCAATCCGCGACACATGGCTGTCTAAATTGACCCGGATCATCGGCCAATTCAGGCGCGCGGCAATTTGTTCGATATGGGTCGATTTCCCAGTGCCGTGATACCCCTGCACCATGACGCGGCGATTGTGCTCAAAACCTGCCAAAAGCGCCATCGTGGTTTGCGGATCGAAGCGATAAGACTCATCGATCGCGGGCACGTATTCGGTGCGATCCTTGAAGCCATGCACCACCATATCCGTCTCGAGGCCAAACACACCGCGAACGTCAATTTTTTCGGTTGGCTTCATCCCTTGCAGGGCGTCGCTGTCACTGATCACAGTCATCCGAGCTGTCTTTCGTCAAATCTTCGAAAACGTGACCTATCACAACCTCGGCGCGCGCCAAGTGTGACATTGGGTGAGCCACTGCGATTATCATGCTTGCTCTGGATTTATCCAAGCGCTCGGCTTAGCTCTGCTGCCAGACCAAGGATCAGGGAGGGCCAATTGTGCCGAAGATAGCCGCAAATGGGATTGAGATTGCCTATGAGACCTATGGCGATATGAGCGCGCCGCCCGTCTTGATGGTGATGGGCCTTGGCGGTCAGTTGACCATGTGGCCGGATAAGCTGGTTGAAGACGTGGTTGCGGGGGGCTACCGGGTCATTCTGTTCGACAATCGAGATATCGGCCTGTCGCATCATCATACGGGCGAAAAGTCACCCGGTGTGTTGCGTCAAATTTTGCTGCGACGCATCGGAATTCGACTGAAAACGCCATATAACCTGCTCGATATGGCGAAGGACACGATCGCGCTGTTGGACGCGCTTAAGCTCGACCGTGTGCATTTGGTCGGCATCTCAATGGGCGGTATGATTTCTCAGCATGTTGGTTCATTGGTACCCGATCGGGTTGCCAGCCTGACAGCCATTATGACCACGACCGGCAATCCCAAACTCCCGCGCCCATCTAGCGATGTGATGAAAGCTATGATCCGTCGTGGACCGCAGCCGAGAACGCGGGATGAGATTATCGATCTTTCGGTGGCTGCGTTTGGGGTGATCGGCACCCCTGGAGAAGACCAGAACACCAACGGTATGCGCGATCGGATCACCCGATCTTATGATCGCAGCTTCAATCCGACCGGCGTGGCCCGGCAAATGTCGGCCATTGTCGCGTCGGGTGATTTTCGGAAGTATACGCGGTCGATCAAAGCGCCGACGCTCGTCATTCATGGGTCGAAAGACCCGCTCGTCCCGATAGAAGGCGGGCGCGACGTCGCCAAACTGGTGCGCGGGGCACGCCTCGAGGTGATTGAGGGCATGGGCCATGACGTGCCGCCGCGCTTTCTACCGCAAGTCACACAGCACTTGCTTGACCATTTTGCGGCGACGAAAGTCTATTCCCCGGCCGAATAGACGATTTCGCCGTGCACCACCGTCATCAGTGTTTCAGCGTCGAGTATGTCAGCCTCGGGAATGGTCATCAGGTCGCGATCAAAGACGGTAAAATCCGCGAGTTTCCCGACTTCGATCGTGCCCAGCTCATCTTCCATAAAGGCACCAAAGGCCGGCGCTTTGGTAAATAGGGAGAGGGCTTGTTCGCGGCTGAGCGCCTCTTCTGGATACCAGTCTTCGGTGCTGAACCCCGCTAAGTCTTTGCGCGCAACCGCAGCATAGAACTCAATTTGCGGGGTCCCCACCTCCACAGGCGCGTCCGAGCCGCCAAGAACAACGGCGTTGCTATCCAGCAGACTTTGCCAGGCATAAGCGCCATATAAGCGATCCCTGCCGAGGCGCGTGGGCGCAAACTTAAAGTCGCCAATCGCATGGCTGGGCTGCATAGAGGCAATTAAGCCAAGCGCTCCGACGCGGGCGATATCATCTGGGTGCAAAATCTGCGTGTGCTCGATCCGCCAGCGATTGTCCCGGAAATCCCGCGAAAGAACCTCGCTCATCCTCCAATTCTTTTCGAACTCATCCAAAATGCGGCGGTTCGCGAGGTCACCGATCGCATGAATTGCCAGTTGAACATCGGCGTCTTCGGCGCGTTGCATCAGTTGTGCTAAGCGGTCCGGCTCCAACAGAGACAATCCGCGCGTCGCGGGTCGGTCGCTATATGGTTCGATCAAAAGCGCGCCGCGCGAGCCGAGCGCACCGTCCATGTAGAGCTTGATCGAACGATTGGTGATCGTGTCGGTCTCATTGGCCCGCGATTCGGCGATATCGAAGCCGTCTTGATCATAGGCATTGTGCAGTCTTAGCGGCATACGCCCTTCAAGATCTAAGCGCTCAAGCAGCGCCGCGTCTCGTGGATTGACGCTCATATTGTGAACGCCTGTCCAGCCGCGCGCGGCATAGGCACTCGATCCAACCACATAAGCACGGGTGATGTCTTCGGGGCTCGGTTGCGAGACCAATTGCAGCACTTGGGCCATCGAATTGTCGATTAAGATACCTGTTGCCGCCCCGTCCGCGTCACGTTCAATTTTGCCGCCCTCAACGTCCGGCGTGTTTGCATCGATGCCAGCGGTCTGCAGCGCCGCGGTATTGGCGACCAAGGCATGCCCATCCGCGCGGGTCAAAATCACCGGATTGTCAGAGCTGACGGCATCAAGGTCCGTCGCCAACGGCATTCGCCCTTCGGGCCAGCCCGTTTCGATCCACCCGCGTCCGTACAGCACTTGCCCGGCGGGTAAAGCTTGTATTTCAGCGTCGATCCGAGCGACCAACTCAGCGACGGAGGCGGTGCCTTCGAGGTTGAGGATCAATTCCCGCTCACCAATCCCGAGCAAATGCGCATGCCCATCGACAAAGCCGGGGAACATGAAGGCGCCGTCGAGATCGATGACCGTTACCTCATCTTCCGACCAGTCTTGCGATGTCGGAGGGCTGACCGCAACAATGCGCCCGCGATCATCGATGGTAACCGCGTCAACAGTTTCGCGGCCAATGCCCGTATAGATTGTCCCGCCCGTAAACACCGTAAGCGACGCGGCTGACGTCTCAGCCCTCGGTTCTGAAGCGGTGTTTGAGTCAACCGCCGGCTGGCACGCAGCCAATATTAACCCGGCGATTGCGGCATAGTGTCGTCGCATATGCTATCTCCCAGCAGCAGACCGGAAGCCTAGTGACCTTTTTTCAATTGGCAAAGAGCGCACGAAAAACGCGCCCTAGACGTCTAGGACGCGTCGAAAAGCAAACCGCTCAATAGAAGCCTTAAGCGGCTTCAGCGGCTTTCTTGGCGATATTCTTTTTGATTTTGCGCGCTTTGTCCGACAGCAGATCATCTTTTGCTTTGGCAAGATATGCGTCCAAGCCGCCCAACTTATCGACCGTCCGCAGCGCTTTGGCGGCGACGCGCATAGAGAATTTTTGGTCCAGCGCCTCAGAATGCAGCGTCACATTGACCAGGTTCGGCATAAACCGGCGCTTGGTCTTGATATTCGAATGGCTGACATTGTGGCCGACCATCGGCCCGGTGCCAGTAAGTTCACATACGCGGGACATGGGTCGCTCGCTCATCGTCTAATTGAAACAGAAGCGCGGCTATTACGCGCCGCGATGGATGGCGTCAAGCGCCGAGATGCGTTGCGGCACAAAGGCTTAAGTCACGACCTTCATGCGGCTCCAAATCACGGCAAAACAGTGGCGCCCTTGTTCAGACTAGCTTTTGACCCACACATATATATCAAGATGGAACCATCTCTACTTGAGGGCGTATTCATGATCAAAAAGCTGATCGCATCCGCGGCGTTCGCAACGCTGACCATGGCCAGTGTGTCCGGCGCCGACACCGCACTGATCGAGCCTCATATTTTGAGCCAGATCGAAGCCGGACAGCCAATGGAGATGGAATACAATATCAAAGCCAGCGCTTGGCTTTTGATCCTTCCCATCACCGGAAAAGCAAATTTCCGCGTGCGGATGAACCCGGACACCTATTCCATCAAGAGTAAGGTGAAAACAACGGGCCTCGCGGATATTCTGGTTAATTATGACATGGAACTGGCGGCGTCGGGCTATACCACGCCGGAAGGGCTCAACACATACGCTTATATTTCGCAGAATCGTGACGGTAAAAAGAACCGCCGTGTCGATCTCAAATATCTCCAAGACGATTTCGAAATGACGGCCAATCCCAGATTTGGCAATTTGGGGGAGCCTGAAGCAACCGCGCCGCAGGTCTTAGAGGCCAAAGATCCGATTACGGCGCTCATCTCCTTCGCGCTGGAGCCGCGCGCCGCAGATGCCGATCCCTGCGGCGGTCCATTAAAAATCTTCGATGGCCGCCAACTGACCCATCTTCACTTGGTCAATCACGGCACCAAAACCGTCAAATCGGACGCCTGGACCGGCGAGGCCTTTGAATGCCACATCACGATGGACAAAGTCGCGGGCTATAAGCCGGGTGAGGCAAACAAGGACACATTGTCCGGAATTGATGGTCCGTTGCGAATGTGGTTGGCGCCGCTGCCGAACGGCGCGCATGTGCCCGTCCGCATCGAAGCGGAAACCGATGATATCGGGACCGTCACGCTGCAGGCCGCGAAGTTAAACTTCACCCCGCTTGAAAACTAAACAAATTTTCTTGCCGAATTGTGGGAATGAGCTAGAATACAACCTGAGCAAGCAATTCCTCCCTTAGAACCGCTCGCTCCTCTACGCACATACCCAGACGTGTGAGCGCCCGGATGACCCCAAGCATCCGGGCGCGTTGACGAGTCGCGGCCGCGCGCCTAAGCGAGCCGGATGACTCAATCGCCGCTAAAAATTGTCAGCTGGAACATTAATTCAATCCGTCTGCGACTGCCCAATGTCGAAGCCTTCACCGCCGCCGAGCAACCCGACATTATCTGCTTTCAAGAAATCAAATGTCAGAACGCAGAATTTCCGGAAAAAGCATTCAAACAAATGGGGCTGCCGCATTTGTCCATAAACGGTCAGCGCGGGGGGCATCACGGCGTCGCAATCGCCAGCCGCGAGCCAATCGAAACGCTGGACGCGCCGCCACTGTGTCGAGAGGGCCATGCGCGGGTCAATGCGGTGCGGGTCAATGGCTTGGAATTGCACAATATTTATCTACCGGCTGGCGGCGACGTTCCTGATCCGGACGAAAATCCGAAATTTGCCCACAAGCTTGATTTCGTCAAACGCCTGGGGCGCCACTATGGAAAAGTCGCGAAAGACGGCACACCACGCATCCTTGTCGGCGACCTTAATATCGCGCCGCATCCAAACGATGTATGGTCGCACAAGCAGCTCCTGAAAATCGTCTCTCACACCCCGATTGAGACCGAAAGCCTCGAAAAAGCGCGCAAAAAGGCACGCTTTGTAGATGTCGCGCGTCACCTTCATGATGATGAGCAGCGGCTCTATTCCTGGTGGAGTTATCGCGCGCGTGATTGGGCTGCGTCAAATAAGGGACGCCGGCTGGACCATATTTGGACGAGCCCAAGCGCGACCGATCGCGCCGATCTGAGCAGCTATAAAATCCACCTGGCCTGGCGCGGCGGCTGGAAACCGTCTGACCACGCACCGATCAGTATCGAGATTGCACGCGCCTAAATATTGTGCACTGCAACATTCACAAACAAAGTGTCGCACCTTAAACCCGCCTGGATCGCCAATAGCGACGGGCATTGGTATTTTTTCGCATAGCTGGTCTTCCGATTTAGCCTTGCTGCCGCCAACGATCGTGCGAGTTGTTGCGGTGCAACATGACATAATGGCGAACGAAAGATCGGCCACATAATATCCAAACATGTTGCGGGAGGAGTTTCTTGTCGGTCTCCGGACCGTCGCTAACTCTGTAAGGATGTTTTGCATGCGTAAAACAATAGCAACCCTGCTCGCCGCTGCCCTTGTGGTGGCACCTTCCGCCCAAGCTGAGGGCACTCCAGTCACCGTCGAGTTCCAGTATGACAGCGAAATGCTGTCAACAGAAGCTGGTGCGAAACAAGTGCTGAAGTCGATCAAAGCGCAAGCGGCTGAAGCTTGCTCTTTTGAGATGCCGGTCACCCGGGTCGAAACCTTCGATCGCGCGTGCCGGAAAGATCTGGTCGAACAGGCCGTTGGTCTCATTCGTCTCGCTGCCGAAGAGGATGGCAAAGCGGCAACTTATGTCTTTGCTTCGCTCTAGCACCGGACTGAGACTTGCCGCCCAATAGGCGTCAGCATTCTCAATTGAAGACGGGCGGTGAAAGAAGTCGCCGCCCGTTTTTTCCTCGCCATAAAACGCCCATTAGGCGACGCGTTCGACCATCATATGCTTGATTTTGGCAATCGCCTTGGCGGGGTTTAGCCCTTTCGGGCACACCTGCGCGCAATTCATAATCGTGTGGCAGCGATACAGCTTGAAAGGATCTTCTAGATCATCCAGGCGCTCTCCAGTGGCCTCATCGCGGCTATCAATTAACCACCGATAGGCCTGCAACAGTGCGGCAGGGCCCAAATATTTGTCGCCATTCCACCAATAAGACGGGCACGAGGTCGAGCACGAGGCACAGAGGATACACTCATACAGGCCATCGAGATGTTCGCGTTCTTCTTCGGACTGGGTCCACTCTTTTTCCGGCTCTGGCGTGTCGGTCTTCAAGAAGGGCTGCACATAGGCGTGCTGGGCATAGAAATTTGTCAAGTCCGGAACCAGATCTTTCACGACCGGTTGATGCGGCAGAGGCGCAATCGAAATATGCGGTCCGGCAATTTCATCCCAACCGCGTGTACAAGCGATCGTGTTCTGACCGCCAATATTCATCGCACACGAGCCACACACGCCTTCCCGGCAGGAGCGGCGGAAGGCCAAGGTCGAGTCGATATTGTTCTTGATATAGATCAAGACGTCCAAAATCATCGGCCCGCATTTGTCCATATCGACAAAATACGTGTCCCAGCGCGGATTTCCGCCTTGCTCTGGATCATACCGATAAATCTTGAATTTTTTGACTTTCTTTCCGCGCTCTGGCTTCGGCCAGGTCTTACCTTTTTTCGGCGCGGAGCCTTTTGGAAGCGTGAGTTGAACCATGAATGAGACGTCACCTAACTAATCGAACTTGTCTATACACTGTCGCAGAAACCCTGTTAAGGAACAGTTCGCCGCATCAATGTCGCATCCGCGCCGCGCTGCTCGGTGAGCTCGTATCCGCGCGCGTACAGCGCTTGGAACAAGTCGGACTGCCAGACCGTACGGTGCGCGATCTCAATTAAAATCTGCTGCGGCCAGCGGTTCGGATCGACGGTTTCGAGGAATGGCAGCAAGATCTGGTCCTCAGCGCCCTCGACATCGATTTTGAGAACATCAATCCGGAGAAACGACGAAGCCTCAACAATCTCCGCCAAAGGGCGCACGGGAACCGTCAGCTGGGTTTCATGCGTTGTGTGCGCCCGATGTGCGGCGAGCCCACCACCGCCGAGATCATTGTCATTGACAAGGAATGACATCTCACTGCGCACCCGGCCCAAGGCGCACGATAGGATTTCAGCCTGCGCATCGCGTTGATTAAACCCAATATTCGTCTCAAGACGGCGGCGCAGGCGCGGGTTTGGCTCGATCGCGAGCAAGCGTGTATCATCGCCGGCTTCATGCAACGCGATGGCAGAGAATAGACCCGCATTCGCGCCAATATCGATGATATGGAGCGGCTGACCCGCCTGATTGGCTCGGTGGATCGCCATCCGCTCGGCTTGCATAAACGCATCGGCCTGAACCAACGCTTTGATTTCGCTGCGATTATCCCCAATCTCAAGTCGGACGCGCGTGCCTTTAAGCTGCACATCAAACAGAGATCCGGTTTTCCGCAATTCACGAACCCAAACCCGCCTTAAGCTGCCCCGTCCGAGCGGCGTTGACTGACCGAGTTGAACCAGAAACTTGCGATAGCCGCGAGCGCAATACGCCCCCCAGGCTTCGCTGTCCTGAATTGTCGTCCCCTCACACGTGGTGAGGACCGCCATTTTTACTCCAGACTAGTAAACCCGTTCTTTGGGCTTGATATACTCTATTTCATTTGACATCGTATAATTGTGAACGGGTCTGTAATCAATACGAACATCGCCTGAATTACTTGACCAAGCCAAAGTGTGCATCATCCAGTTTTCATCGTCGCGTTTATCATAGTCTTCGCGGGCATGGGCACCGCGGCTTTCTTTACGATTGGCGGCTGAGTTCACGGTGACCGTGGCTTGGCCGATCAGATTATCGAATTCGAGCGCTTCGAGCAGATCCGTGTTCCAAATCAAGCCGCGATCTTCGATCCGCATAGCTGGGACTTTGGTGTTGATCGCATCAATTTTCTCGACGCCTTCATCAAGCACTTCGCCGGTGCGGAACACCGCGCAATTGTCTTGCATGGCCTTTTGCATTTCGAGCCGCAGATCGGCGACAGAATGGTCGCCATCAGCATTTCGGATCCGGTCAAAGCGCGCCAGATGACTGTCGGTTTGAACGTCTTGGATTGACGGCTGACTGGCGCCGGCTTCCAAAGTCGCCCCACAGCGCAGCCCCGCCGCACGACCAAATACCACCAAGTCGATAAGCGAGTTAGAGCCAAGACGGTTGGCGCCATGCACCGACACACACGCCGCTTCACCGACCGCCATCAGGCCTTGGACCACTGAATCCGGATCACCATCTTTCTTGGTCAACACTTCACCATGGAAGTTGGTCGGAATGCCGCCCATATTATAATGCACCGTCGGCAGAACCGGGATTGGCTCGCGGGTCACATCGACGCCAGCAAACACTTTCGCCGTTTCGGAGATCCCCGGCAGCCGCGCTGCCAAAGTTTCGGCTGGCAAGTGCTCCAGGTGCAGGAAGATATGGTCTTTGTTCGGACCGACGCCGCGGCCTTCGCGGATCTCAATCGTCATCGACCGGGAAACCATGTCGCGCGGGGCAAGGTCTTTCACGCTTGGCGCATAGCGTTCCATAAAGCGTTCGCCCTCAGAGTTCGTGAGGTATCCGCCTTCGCCGCGCGCGCCTTCAGTGATCAGGCAGCCTGCGCCGTAAATGCCGGTTGGGTGGAACTGAATGAATTCCATGTCCTGGAGCGGCAATCCGGCTCGCAGCACCATGGCATTGCCATCGCCGGTACACGTGTGAGCCGACGTACAGCTGAAGAAGGCGCGGCCATAGCCGCCCGTGGCGAGGATGGTTTTCTGGGCGCGAAAACGGTGCAGCGTCCCATCATCCAGCTTCCAGGCCGTCACACCGCGACAAACGCCTTCCTCATCCATGATGAGGTCAAGCGCGAAATACTCGATGAAGAATTCGGTGTCGTTCTTGACGCACTGGCCGTAGAGCGTGTGCAGCATGGCGTGGCCGGTTCGGTCAGCCGCCGCGCAAGTGCGTTGCACAGGGGGGCCTTCTCCCATTTCCGTCGTATGACCGCCAAACGGACGTTGGTAGATCTTCCCGTTCTCGTTCCGGCTGAAGGGCATGCCCCAATGCTCAAGTTCGTAAACCGCTGCCGGGGCTTCGCGAGCAAGATACTCAATCGCGTCTTGGTCACCGAGCCAATCAGATCCTTTGACCGTGTCATACATGTGCCAGCGCCAATCATCCGGCCCCATATTGCCAAGTGAGGCAGCGATCCCGCCCTGCGCCGCAACGGTGTGGGAGCGCGTCGGAAAGACTTTCGTGATGCACGCCGTTTTCAGTCCGGCTTGCGCGGCGCCGAGCGCTGCCCGCAAACCAGATCCGCCTGCACCAACGACAACCACATCGTATGTATGGTCGATGAATTCATAATCGCTCATCTCTTACCTCTCCCGCGACCGCGCCACTAAGCGCCTGTCATGAACCAGATTTTTAGCACCGACAGAATAGTCGCTGCCGCTAAGGCAATGACGGCGAACGTATTTAAAATCAGTAACGCTTGCCGTGTACTGCTCCTAGCGATGTAATCCTCGATTACCACCTGCATGCCCAAACGCATGTGATAAAGCGCCGCACTTACCGTTAAAATCAGCAAGATTGCATTTACCGGTTGCGCCGCCCAGGTCAGCGCACCCTCATAACCTGCTTTGCATGCGACGATGATCGAATAGATGAACCATGGCACGAGAAATAGAAGCGCCAATGCTGTGACCCGTTGGCGAATATGATGCTGAGTGCCGACTCCCGCCGACCCTAGCCCTCGAACTGATTTTGCACTGGTCGTCATCAATCCCTCCTAAAAGAACGAAGCGAGCGACCAAATCACCGCTGCTCCGATGATCGCGAAGGCAAAATTGAACATCGACCATAAGCTCGCCACACCCGGGTCAAATCCGATCATCGGCCCGTCCCAAATCAGATGCCGCAAGCCATTGGCCAAGTGATACAAGACCGCCATAGACCATAGAAAGAGCAGAATCTGCCCGGGCAGGCTAAACGCGATCATCTCGACAAAGGCATAGGCCTCAGGACCCGTTGCGAGGGCAATCAGCCAAGCGCCGATGAGAAAAGCCCCGCCATACAAGCCTGCCCCCGACACCCGATGAAAAATTGACCCCGCCATGGTCCAATGCCATTTCCAAATCTGCAAATGCGGCGATAGCGGGCGCGGATCGGCCCGTCCTGGTTCAGCCATATTTTGTCTCCGTGCAAATCGATTTGCGACCGCGCCGTTCTTAAGCGCGTCCAAACCGGTGTCAACGCGGCGCAGCGTCCGGGCATGTTCACATTCTGCACGGTCTTGGCGTAGAAAAAGTATGAAAAGGTGAAATTCCTTTTCAGACAAGAGTCACGGGTTTGGCCAAAACCCGGGATGAGACGGAATACCGCCATGCGCATTGCTTACAAAGTCGGTGAGCTGAAACTCCTAGACCTTCGTGCCCGTGCAAAAGCACACTTGGGCGAGGCGTTCGATATCCGCGATTTTCACGATGCCGTCCTAGGGGCTGGGGCGATGCCTTTGGATGCGCTAGACCGGCGGATTGAAGCTTGGATCGCGGCTCGGGAAGCCGACGCGGGCTGACGCGATGCGGGCCGCGCCTGGCGTCGCGTCAGGCTTTTCACGCGCTCCAACCATGCCTTAGATCGGACCGTGTCGACTGCGCCCTCGCCTTCCAGCTCCGCCCCTAACCCGCCGCGGCTCAGTTCATCGCAGATCTGGGTTTTGGTGCTGGCCTCAGCCGTGGTGACGGCGAATGCATATTACATCCATCCAATCATCGGCCGCGTTGCGGAGGATTTCGGCGTTCGCTCGTCCACCATTGGCCTGGTGCCCGCTTTAAATCAAATTGGGCTGGCGCTCGGAATCTTTTTGCTGCTGCCTTTGGGGGATCGGTTCTCAAATCGGACGCTGACAGCGATTTTCGTTGCCGGCCAGCTTGCAGCAATGGCTTTGATGGCGCTGGCTGTCGACTTTCACTTATTCTTGCTGGGCTCTACGATTCTCGGCTTTATGACCATCGCGCCTTATCTGATCCCGGCCTATGCGTCCAAACGGGTCGATCCGGGCGAGCTGGGCAAAGTGACGGCGATCCTCACAACTGGCATCATCGCAGGCATCTTAGCGGCACGCGCCGGCGCCGGCGTTATCGCCGAGCATTTTGGATGGCGCACGGTCTATTATATCGCCACCGGGTGCATGCTCTTGGTGGCAATTCTGCTCCCGCTCAGTATGGATCGACGCGAGCGGGTCTCCGACGAAACGTCGCAAACCCAATATTTCGCTTTGCTGCGATCCATGCTGCCGCTCGTTCGCCGCTACCCCGAAGTGCTCCTGTCCGGCAGCATTCAGGGGCTAAACTTCGGCGTTTTCATTACCATTTGGCTCGGGCTTGGCTTACACTTGACCAGCCCGGCAATGGGCTATGGTGTCGACATTGTCGGGTATTTGGCTCTGTTCGCGATTGCGAACCTGGTGACAACGCCGCGATTTGGCGCCTGGGCCGATCGCATTGGCGCACGCAAGGCCCGCCTAATCGTCGCTTGCTTCCAGCTCTTCGGGGTTCTGCTATTTGTATTTTTTGGCCACAGCTTATGGCTGCTGATGATCCCGATTTTGATCACCAGCGTGTTCGGACCCGTGATCGACGTGACGAGCCGAATGACGTTTTTGAACCAAACGCCGGATGTCCGCACGCGTCTGATGACCGTCTATATTGTGCTGATGTTCTTAGGCGCTGGGATGGCCAGTTGGGTCGGCACCATCGCCTATGATTATGTCGGCTGGGCCGGAAGCGCAGGGTTTGCGCTTGCTATGTCGTTTATGACGCTGTGTTTGTGTGTTTACGCTGAGCGGCAGTTTCAAAAAAACAACCCGCCTTGAGACCAAGGCGGGCTGCACAAGGCTTAAAAAGAGCGGGCGCTTAGACGCCGCCAAACTTATACCGGGCCCCAATTGAGAACACATTTTGCGTATTCTCAATCTCAAGGGTGCCTGGGAACAGCTGATTGTCGAGTTCAATGTCTTCGGTCGCGCGATAGGCATACTCGCCGAAGACCTCCCATTGCGGGTTTAGCATCCAGGTGGCGCCAGCTTTAACCTGGTAGCCAAACTTGCCTTCGCTATCATCAATGACGCTGATCCCAGAGGGCTCATAGGTCACCGATACGTCCATGTATCCGAGACCCGCGCCAAGATAGGGCTGCAAAGCGCCGCCGGTATTGAAATCATAATAGCCATTGACGAAAAGGCCGGTATTGGTGATCTCACCGCGACCATCTGCGACCACGGCCGCAACGGTCACACCAAGCGGGTCTGGTGAGCTGGCAATTGAGGCGGCATCGAGACCGTCAATGCTGCCACCGCCCAGGGTCACACCGGTGTGCGTATCGACATCCGCTTGCGAATAAACAAATTCGACCCCCGCGCGGAAGCCATTCGCATAGCGGGCGCCAAACTCACCCGAAAAGGCTGTGCCATTGTCGAATTCCGTGGACCATCCATAAGGGGTCCCAGCGGCCACATCGAGTGTTGCTCCATCGCCCAAATTGCCGGTCGTGAAAGCGCCCGTGGATCCAGAATTGTCACTATCATTTTGCTGCGTCAAACCGATTGATCCACTGACATAAAAGTCTTGTGCCGACGCGACGCCGGTGATGATCAAGCCCGCTGCCAGCGCAGCACTCGTTTTCATGAGTTTCATACTCAACTCCTTGCTAAAGACGAGAGGCGTACCGCTCCCGCACCAGGAATTAGTATTCTTTATCGAATAGACAATATTAAATTTTATTTTGGCTTGAAAATTGCGTCTCAGTCTGCACAACCCCGGTACCGGGGAACTCTCATGTCAGGATCCACTTATGTTGCCTAAGCCGCGCGCCGATATCGCACCCAACACGCTCGAGTTTGAAATTCTACCTTTGGTCAAACCCACTGGTTTTCGCGAATATGACGCGCGTTGGTGGTTCAATGGGATCGGGCATGACAAAGCGCCGGAACTTAATCTAACCGGCGTGCAAGCGCTCGGTCTCGGTATGGCAACGCTCTTTCACGAGCTTGGCGTCGAGCCGAAAACAGTCACCGGTCATGATTTCCGATCAATCAGCCAACCGATCAAAAATGCGCTCATCCTCGGCATGGTGCAAGGCGGATGTGAGGTCCTAGATGTCGGTCTGGCGCTCAGTCCGATGGTGTATTGGAGCCAGTTTGAACTCGATTGCGCGTGCTGCGCGATGGTAACCGCGAGCCACAATGAAAATGGCTGGACCGGCGTTAAGATGGGCGCCAATCGGCCGCTTACATTTGGACCCGACGAGATGGGCCGACTGAAAGAGATCGTGCTCTCTGGCGCGTTTGAACCGCGCGCGGGGGGGCGCCATGTGCAGGTCGATGGCGTGCGGGAAAAATACATCGATTCCGTGGCTGACGGCGTCTCTATAAAACGCCCACTGAAAGTGATTGCGGCGTGCGGCAATGGCACCGCGGGCGCATTTGCGCCAGATGCGCTGCGCAAAATGGGCGTTGATGTCATAGAGATGGACTGTAACCTCGATATGACCTTCCCAAAGTACAATCCCAATCCAGAGGACTCAGAGATGCTGCACGCTATGGCGGCTGCAGTGAAAGCGCATGGCGCCGACATTGCCCTGGGGTTTGACGGCGATGGCGATCGCTGCGGCGTCATTGACAATACGGGCGAGGAGATCTTTGCCGACAAAATCGGACTGATGCTGGCCCGCGATCTGTCCCGCGAATATCCGGGCGCGGCTTTTGTGGTCGATGTCAAATCGACAGGCCTCTACAAAACTGACCCAGTTCTGAAACAAAATGGATCGAGCGTGGATTATTACAAAACCGGACACTCGTATATTAAGCGCCGGACCACCGACCTTGACGCCCTGGCCGGGTTCGAGAAATCAGGTCACTTCTTTTTCCGTCCTCCCATCGGATTGGGGTATGATGACGGGCTGATTGCTGCCAAAGCGATTCTGGAAATGCTCGATCGCAATCCCGACAAAAGCATGGCGGATTTAAAGAGCGAACTCGGCGTTGCTTATACGTCACTAACGATGTCGCCGCATTGCGCCGATGAGATCAAATACGCCGTCATCGAAAAGATGGTTGCCGAATACCAAGCGCTTAACGGCACGCAGATCCTTGGTCGCAAAGTGATCGATGTGAACACGGTCAATGGCGCGCGTGTGACCCTGGAAGATGGCTCCTGGGTGCTGGTCCGTGCGTCTTCGAACAAACCCGAATTGGTGGTAGTTGTGGAAAGCATGGTCTCAGAGGACGATATGAAGGCACTGTTCCGGGACGAGGTCAAACCGCGCCTGGGCAAACATCCGGAAGTTGGCGCTTACAATCAGGAAATCTAAACCAACTCAGCCATTGGCGCGCAACCAATCATACGCGCGGTTGAGTTTTTGCATCTTCTCCGCCGCTGCGGCGCGATCTGCCGGTGTGTGCAGCGCCGATGCAAATCGATCTGGATGATACGTCTTCGCCATCTCACGATACGCGGTCTTGATTTCGATCAAATGCGCGGGATCTTGGAGCCCAAGATCCTGGAGAAACTGTTTGCGACGCGGATCAGCCGCGAATGGTGGTTTGCTGGCACGGGCATGAGCGTCTGCACGAGCGCCCCAATCGGCAGACTGTCTGGGCGCACCTGCCGCTTGCGCCGCCGCATCTCGCCAAGCGCCGCGATAGGGACGCTTTGCACCGGGTTCGACGTCTGGAACCGACTGCGTCGTCGCTCGGATAAGGGCGAATTGGAGGGCGGTAAAAGCCCGCTTAAATACGGGCCAGACGATGACATATGCCACCAACGCGGCTTGCAAGAGGACGATTGGTGCGAGCGGATTTGAAAGCCAAGACATCGAACAAACTCACCAAGTGAAGTGCTGACGTCCCCATCGGTTTGGTATGTACCGATAGGTCTTAAAGTACAGATAATTCTCGACGTTTCAAGCATGTGCTCAAACCGCAATGGCGTCCCATTGAGCCTATGGCCCGAACATCGAGTGCTGAAATTTTTCAGAAAATTAAGGCAAATTAAGAACGCCCTGCGTTCCTTTATGGCTATGAAGATCGCGCATGACTGGGTGGTCGAAATCGAATTGGGGGCGTCGGGCAATGGTCGTCGCCGGCGTGTCGAGCTTCCACCTCGCTGCGATTGCCGCTTTGGCCGCGCATCAGTTCGCGAAGCCAAGCGATCTTGAGCTTTCAACCGTCGAGGTGCTCTTCGCCGATATTGCAGCCCCGCCAGGTCCACCCTCCGCCCCGCACGAGCCGGTGCCAGAGCCTGAACCGGCGCCTAAGCCTAAACCCCAACGCGAGACAGAATCGGTGGTCGTGCCTGAACCACGTTCCAACGCGGATGCGCCGCTGCCTGAAATCCTCACCCAACGCGACCCTGAGCCGGCTGCTCCAGGCGCTGCCGGCCCATCCGCAGCTGAGGCCGGGCATGACGGGACCGAACATCCGATCTCGCCAGCCACCGGCGCAGATCTCGCAGCGGTCGTCAAACACGCCGAGTGTTTGAAGCTTCAGCGGCGCGACGTCGATGACTGCCCTCCAACGGACCCGTTTATCGCGGCCGCCGCTCGCGCCGCTCGTGCATTGCCGGAAGTGTTTGATCGCGCCGATCCGCGGCCCGCCATTTCAAATGTTGACGAACAATTCTTCAACCGCGCTGCGGAGGCGCGGCTGCATTGGCCTGACGACGACTTGTTCAGCGGTCCAATGGCGCCCGGCGCTTACAATGCGCAGCGGATCCGGCAAGGATTAGAGCCGCTTTGGAGTGAGGAAATGAAAGAGGGCTTTCGTAAAAAAGGCGAATAAGTTCTGAAGCGTATCAGCTGCTCTCTTGCTCCACGTCTCAAACCCAGTACCTTGCCGAGATGGTCTTTGGAGCGATGGGATGAGTGATCGACTGTTTATTGGCGGCGCAGATATGGATGGCGAAGGCGGGCCAAATGACGCCCAAACGCTTTTGCTCAATCGCGCCAATCGCCATGGCATCGTCGCGGGCGCAACCGGCACTGGCAAAACGGTGACGCTGCAAATTCTTGCTGAAGGGTTCTCTAATGCTGGCGTGCCGGTGTTTTGCGCCGATGTGAAAGGCGATCTTTCCGGGATTTGCGTCTCCGGCAGCCCCGAGCATAAGCTGCATCCGAAACTGATCTCGCGGGCAGAAAAAATCGGCTTTGAGACCTATGATTATGACGCCACGCCGACGGTGTTTTGGGATGTGTTTGGCGAGAAAGGCCATCCCGTACGAACGACGATCTCTGATATGGGACCGCTGCTCCTTTCGCGCCTGATGGATTTGTCGGAAACGCAGGAAGGGGTTCTCACGGTGGCCTTCGAATATGCCGATGATGAAGGCATGCTGCTGCTCGACCTCAAAGACTTACGCAAACTGCTGAACCATATGGGTGATAAAGAGGTCCGCGACGCGGTCAGCCGCGAATACGGCAATGTCGCGCCGGCCAGCCTCGGCGCCATTCAGCGCCGCCTCTTGGTATTGGAGCGAGACGGGGCAGAGCATTTTTTCGGCGAGCCCGCGCTGAATTTGCAAGACTTCATGCGCACCACGAGAGATGGCCGCGGCATCGTCAACGTTCTCGACTCGACCACACTGATCAACAGTCCGCGTCTATATTCAACGTTCCTGCTCTGGCTTTTGTCGCAATTGTTTGAAGAATTGCCGGAAGTGGGCGACCCCGACAAACCGAAAATGGTGTTCTTTTTCGATGAGGCGCATCTGCTCTTCAATGACGCGCCCCGCGCCTTATTAGAAAAGATCGAACAAGTTGTTCGGCTCATCCGCTCGAAAGGGATTGGCGTGTTTTTTGTCACCCAAAACCCGCGCGATTTACCCGATAGCGTTCTCGCCCAGCTCGGCAATCGGATCCAGCACGCGCTGCGCGCTTACACACCGGCCGAACGCAAAGGCGTTAAAGCCGCCGCTGAGTCCTTTCGCGAGAATCCGGCATTTGATGCACAAGAGGTGATTACCGATCTCGGCGTTGGCGAGGCTTTGGTCTCAACCCTAGACGAAAAAGGCGCGCCCGGCATTGTTCAACGCACGCTGATTCGCCCACCAAGCTCGCGCCTTGGACCCGCAACAGAGGAAGAGCGCCGGGCCGAAATGAAAAACAGTCCCGTCCTCGGCCTTTATGATGAGCCGATCGACCGTGAATCGGCCTACGAGATTTTGCTCAAACGCGAAGAGGACGCCGCCAGAGCTGCCGAAGAACTGGCGCGCGAAGAAGACCGCGCGAAACGCGAACTGGAAGAAAAAAGGGCCCGCGAAAAGAAAAGCCGATCGCGGCGCTCGACCCGCATGACGTCGACAGAACGGGCGATCAATACGGCGACCAATACGATTGCCCGGCGCGTGACCGACTATGTTCTGCGTGGTATCTTGGGCAGTCGACGGCGCTAACGAGGGGCCGTCTGTGACGCCAACCGCGGATAAACGATCTGAGCTGATCGACAGGCTCGCCGACCATATCCTGGCGGATGGTCTCTTGAATGCAAGCCTGCGCCCGCTGGCCAAAGCTGTCGGGACCAGCGACCGTATGCTGCTCTATTATTTCAAAGACAAAGACGCGCTGATCGAGGCGGTGCTCGATCGTATTGCCGATCGCATTACGGCGATACTCGAGCAATCTGCAGCGCCCGAACCTCTCCCATTAGAGGTTTTGGCGCCCTTGCTCATTGAGTCTATGAAATCAGAAATCTTCTGGCCTTATTTACGCCTTTGGCTCGAAGTCGCAGCGCTCTCAGCCGGCGGCGATCCGCTTTACAAAACCTGCGGCGAGCGGATCGGCCGAGGCTTTGTCGAGTGGGGTGCACAGCAGCTTGCCGCGCCGCATGGGGATGCGCGTCGCAAGGACGCTGCGAAATTGCTGATCCAAATTGAAGGGAGTGTCTTATTGCGCAGCCTCGGCTTGGATGATGTTGTTGATCAAGCTTTTGATCAGTCGACCTCATAAAGGCAGACGTCGCCGATACCATCTGAGATTAGATCGACTTTTTCGGCCGCAGCGCGTGAGAGATCAATCACTCTGCCGTCGACAAATGGGCCACGATCATTGATGGTCACGACGACCTCACCACGCCCGGCGCGCACAACACGCACTTTGGTTCCGAACGGAAGCGTGCGGTGCGCGGCGGTCAATTTAGCAGGATCATAAGGCTCACCGCTTGCTGTCGAATTTCCGGCTAGGCTGTCTGAATAATAAGACGCCCCAGAGCAGATAAGCGGCGTCGATACGGGCATTTGACCATTCGCGCCGACTTGCGTCCCCCCTGAACCGACAGCGGTTGAGGTCGAGCAAGCGCTTAAAAGACTGACGGCGATCACGGATGCGACGCGCGTTGATGGCATTCTGACTCTCCCTTTTTCAGCTTTGCCTTATTGCCTCACACTTTGCGGATTGCCGGGTCCGCAGGCAAGAGCCAAGCGTGCGGTTTTGGTGTTTCCCCGGCGTGTAGGCTTCCCTAGAGGCATTGCTGTGCTTAAATGAACAATGACGCGCGCGTCGGGCGTGGACGCGAGCAGAGCTAGACAGGAAACGGGAGGCGAAAGCCATGAAAGAGTATCTGAAATTCTACATTAATGGCGAATGGGTCGACCCGGTCGAGCCACGTACGCTTGACGTAGAAAATCCAGCAACGGAAGAACCAATCGCAAAAATTTCGCTCGGCTCGGCCGCTGATGTTGACAAAGCCGTGGCTGCGGCCAAAGCCGCCTTCGCAACCTTCTCGCAAACCAGCGTTGAGTATCGCGCCGACTTGCTCGACAAAATTACCGCCGGAATCCAAGCCCGGATGGGGGATATGGCCGAGGCGATCTCCGACGAAATGGGCGCACCCATGTGGCTCGCCAATGCCGCACAAGTTCCTGCCGGCATGGGTCATATGGCGACGATGAGCCAGATCTTGCGCAATTATGAGTTTGAAGAGCAACGCGGCTCGACATTGCTGCGCAAGGAACCAATTGGCGTCTGCGGCTTCATCACACCCTGGAATTGGCCGCTAAACCAGATCACCTGTAAGGTTGCACCAGCCATTGCGGCCGGCTGCACAATGGTCCTGAAGCCGTCTGAAATCTCGCCAATGAATGCCATGATCTTTACCGAAATCATGCATGAGGCGGGGGTGCCGCCGGGCGTGTATAATCTGGTCAATGGTGACGGCCCGAGTGTCGGCGCGCACCTTTCCGGTCACCCCGATGTCGATATGATGAGCTTTACCGGCTCGACCCGTGCCGGCATTCTGGTCGCCCAAGCCGCGGCGCCGACGGTCAAGCGTGTTGCCCAAGAACTTGGCGGGAAATCCCCGAACATCGTGTTGCCAAGCGCCGATTTGCAAACCGCAGTTGGCGGCGGCGTCATGCAAATGATGACCAATTCTGGTCAGTCCTGTAATGCGCCGAGCCGGATGTTCGTCCCGCGTGAAAGCAATGAAGATGCCAAAGCCATCGCCAAGGCCGCAGCAGAATCGGTCAAAGTGCAAATGCCGCGCGATGCCGACAAAGGCGCGATTGGTCCGATCTCGAACGGCAATCAGTACGCCAAAGTTCAAGATCTGATCCAAAAAGGCATCGATGAAGGTGCAACGCTTGTCGCCGGTGGCCCTGGGCGTCCGGAAGGCCTCAATCGCGGCTATTTTGCCCGGCCAACGGTCTTCGCAGATGTCACCAATGATATGACCATTGCGCGCGAAGAGATTTTCGGACCGGTCCTTGTGATGATCCCGTATGACAGCGTCGACGAAGCGGTCGAAATGGCCAATGACACCGAGTATGGACTTGCAGGCTATGTTCAAGGCGCGCCTGAAGAGGCCGCGCAAATCGCCAATCGCATTCGCGCCGGTCAGATCCAGGTGAACGGCCAAGGCCCAGATTTCAGCGCACCTTTTGGCGGCTATAAACAGTCTGGCAATGGCCGCGAATGGGGCGAGCATGGGTTTGAGGAATTCCTCGAAGTCAAAGCCGTTATGGGCGCAGCGGCAGCTTAGTCGAAAACGCTTTCCAACTCGAAAGAGGGCGGGCCTTGTGCTCGCCCTTTTGCGTTAAGGCTCGGCCCGCATCTGGAAGACATCGCCGCCAATCGAGACAATATACAGATTGCCGCTTTCATCGGTGCCGAAGGCGGTGATCGATGTTAAGCTGCCTGCGGACGGCTGAAAGTCTGGCGTCAAAACCGAAAACGCACTTGCAGCAACGGTCTGGCCGTTTTGTAGATCTGCAACCGAAACACCCCAGACATTATCACTGATAAAGTCACCGAAAATATAGGTGTCCTGCAGCGCCTCAATCGGACCGCGATAGACCACGCCCCCGGTGATTGAGCGGCCTTCGCGGGCGCCCGCGCCGTGGCTATACTCGGCGACAGGCGCGGTGAGTGTGGCCGCATCTGGTCCTTTGAAAAAGGCGGTCCCTTCGCGCAGGGCCCAGCCAAAATTACGCGAACTGTCATCCATCGCTAGCCGATTTACTTCCTCGATTGCGCCTTCCCCAACATCCCCGATGAGCAAATCGCCGCTGACCGGATCGAAACTCGATTGGAATGGATTGCGCAGCCCGACGGCAAAAATCTCTGGCAAGCCATTGGCAGGATCGGTGAACGTGTTGCCCGGTGGGATGGCATAGTCACGAAGCGGGTCGCTCGGAAAATCATCGGCGCTGACATCGAGGCGCAGCACTTTGCCAAGCAGAGATTGCGGGTTTTGCGCCAAATTATTCGGATCGCCGCTGCCGCCGCCATCGCCTGTCGGCACGATCAAGAAGCCGTTGCGATCAAAGCCGATCCAACCGGCATTATGATTGGATTCCGGCTGCGCATATTGCAGGATCACGTCCTGCGTTAACGGATCGACTTGGTCCGGCGTGCCGGAAAAAACTTGAAACCGCCGCACCTCGGAATCGCCAGCTATATTGGTGAGATGTACATAGACAAAACCGTCAGCGGCAAAGTCCGGTGACAGCGCCAGACCCAAGAGCCCGCGTTCACCATTGGTCGAAATGGAGCCGGAAACATCCAGGAAGTCAACGCTTTCAATAGCCCCGGTGGCCGGATTGAGAAGCCGCACCCTGCCGGTTTTCTCGACCACCAGGACCCGGCCGCTCCCATCGGGCAAAGCCTGCAGACCAAGCGGCTGCGAAAACCCATCGCCCACCCGCACCAATTCGACCGTGTCGACGCGATCGGTGATGGCAATCTGTAGCGAAATCATGGTGACCCCACCGCGGCCGTCGCTGGCCTGCAGGATGACCTCATAGACATT
The DNA here is from genome assembly GCA_038531165.1 of Pseudomonadota bacterium. Classification (GTDB taxonomy): domain Bacteria; phylum Pseudomonadota; class Alphaproteobacteria; order Caulobacterales; family Hyphomonadaceae; genus Henriciella. The sequence continues at coordinate 373,187 of JBCBBZ010000002.1, read as the reverse complement.
GTCGCCATTGCTATCACCCGGCATCTCAAAATCCGGCGCGACGTTGAGCGTCAGCGCGCCCGTGCTGGCCTCGAAGGAAACAGAACCGGCATCCGCGCCGCCGGTCACGCTCAGGGTGATCGCATCGCTGTCGGCGTCCGTGGCCTGGGCCGTGTAAATCGTCCCGGTTGTGTTCTCTTCGATGCTGATCGATGTGGGCGATATGAAGACTGGACTGATATTGGCCGGTAGATTGGGAATGTCGGGCACCGTTCCATCGCCGCCGCCACTGCATGCGGTTAGCGTCGCGAGCGCCGCGCCGCACAATATGGATTGTCGAAAACGCATCTCTGGTCCCCCTTGGCAGGCCCGGTTGCGTTCAACCTACACAAGAAAACCGTGTCTTTGGATTAAGAAAGCTCAAGAGTGAACAAACGGTTTGTTTGAGCGTGAAGGCCTTTGCGATGCGATTAAGGCCGATATAAAGATCTAAAGCTAGACCTTGCTGGCGGCTGTGGATGCATCGGCCCTGCGACATCACGGTCTATGGCCTCTGATCACAGTCGCGCGATTTATCTGGTGTTCAGCTTGCATATGTTAATTGGATGTGAATGCTGACGTGAGGAGGTCGATGAATATGATGAAACTGCGTATATCTTCTGCGCTTCTGGCGCTGGCTGTCTTGGGCGCTTGCACCACCGCAACGCCATATCAAGCGGCAACCGGCAATCAAAAAGGCTATGCCAACCAACAAATCGAAACCGATCGATGGCAAATCAGTTTCGCAGGCAATAGTCTGACCGATCGCCAAACCGTCGAAACCTATCTCCTATATCGAGCGGCGGAGCTCACCGATTTGGAAGGCTTCGATTATTTTCGCGTAATTCAACGCAACGTTGATGAAGATCGCCGCGTCCGGGCGACGGGATACGACCCGTTTTACTCAGGATTCCACTGTAATTACCGCTTTTACGGGCGGTATGGCCGCCTGTATGGATATCCCAGCACCTGGTCAAGACGCGGCTTTTATGATCCGTTTTGGGGCAATCAAATAGATTTCCGCGAAATTGTGCGATACGAGGCGACGTCTGAGATTGTTATGGGCAAGGGTGAAAAGCCGGATGATCCATCCTTTTTTAACGCGGACGAGGTTTTAATGAACCTGTCAGGTCAGATTGTACGTCCAGACGTTTGATCCGACCTCGACGCGTAGAGTTAGTAGAGTAGTGTAGAGTGGAAAAAGCCCGCCAATCTGGCGGGCTTTGGCCGTTTTAGCGCTTGATGTCGCCTTATCGCGGCGCCATTCGGATCGCACCATCGAGCCGAACATCCTCGCCATTGAAATAGCCGTTTTTGCACATTTCAACCGCCAAAGATGCATACTCGTCTGGGTTTCCAAGTCGAGCTGGATTTGGCACCTGGGCACCGAGCGCCTGTTTGACATTCTCTGGTGCGGCCGCAAGCAGCGGCGTATTGAAGATCCCTGGCAAAATCGTGTTGACGCGGATCAACTCGCGGGACAAGTCACGCGCGATCGGAAGCGTCATGCCAACCACCCCGCCCTTGGACGCAGAGTAAGACGCCTGACCAATCTGCCCATCTTCAGCCGCAACTGAGGCCGTGTTCACAATCGCGCCGCGTTCGCCGTCGATCGGATCGAGGGTCATCATACCCGCTGCAGATTTGGCAATACAACGGAAAGTCCCGACCAAGTTGATCTGAATGATCAGGTCAAACTTATCCAGCGGGAAGTGTTTGATTTCTCCCGTTTGCTTGTCGCGGCTCGCCGTTTTGACGGCATTGCCCGTCCCGGCGCAATTGATCAGGATCCGTTCTTGGCCAATGGCCGCGCGTGACTTCTCAAAGCCCGCGTCGACGCTCTCGTCCGAGGTGACATTGACATTGCAGAAAACGCCGCCGATTTCGCTTGCCACGGCTTCGCCTTTTTCCTCATTTAAATCAAACAAAGCGCATTTAACGCCATGGCTGGACAGGAGCCGAGCTGTGGCCGCGCCGAGGCCTGAAGCGCCCCCAGTAATGACGGCCGAAACGTTAGAGTTGAGTTCCATCGAATATCCTCCAATATAAGGTCTGGAGGCGGTGTAGAAGGAAGTTTGCAAGCGGCCAATGTCTGACCCAACGGAAATTATCATAGAAAACGGCGATAGCATTCCGACACAATTGCCGATTCCGACGGAAAAGCAGCGCAAACGCACGCGACGCAAGCTGGTGCCGAAGCTGCTGCGCGTCGCGGGGCGGATCCCATTCGCCGATGATTTAGCCGCGGCCTATTATTGCGCGATCGACCCGGATACGCCGATGAAAGTGAAATTGGTCCTATTTTCGGCGCTCGGCTATTTCGTTTTACCTGTTGACGCGATCCCCGATGTGCTCACAGGACTCGGCTTTACCGATGATGCAACTGTGCTCGCTGCGGCGATCGGGATTGTCGGCGCACATATTCAGGACGCGCACCGTGTCGCCGCGCGCCGCTTGCTTGGCTTGCCGCCGCACACACCGACTTAACCAATCGTCGGATCAAAGCTCGGAGAGACCGGCAGGATCTCTCTGACACCCTTGCCATCATCAACCGTCGGATCGATTTCCATGATCGCTAAAGAGCGCTCAGCGGTGCCATTATCGCGGAAACGGAAGAGGCCGTTAATGCCCATAAATCCATCACGATTGATTAATTCGGCTGGCACCAACACCCCATCCTCTGACAAAGCCGCAACCAAAGCCGCGGCGTCATAAGAGACCGCCGCAAGCGAGGTCGGCGATGTTCCGTACATGCGGGCATAGCGGTCTTCAAAGTCAGCGATCTCGGTCGAAGGCGCGGTCGGGAACCAGGCGCCGCGCAAGCTGGGTTCGCGCCAAATGCTAGGATCGTTCCAGCCGCCAGTGCCAAGCATTTTCACCTGACGGGTATCGACACCATAATAGGCGAGCAAAGGCCCGATACGTCGCAGGCGGCTGCCGCGCTCTGGCACCAAAACCGCAACCCGCCCGCCTTGTTCAACGGACGCGGCAACGATTTGCGCAAAGTATTCCGCTTCTGTGTTCGGGTTGGCGGTATCTGGCGGATAGAAGGCCGAGGTCAGCATCAGACCACCATTCGCCACCACAGCGGCTTGCATCGCTGCTTCAACGCGCTGACCAAGCCCGCTTTGCGGCCCGAAAAACGCGAACTGATCATAGCCCCTCAGCGCGGCATACTCGATAATCGCAGATACTTCTTCTTCGGGCGCAATCGAGGCCAGCCAAGCGCCATAGCTCGCCACAGATCGGTCATTGGAGAAGGCAATGACGGGCCGTCCGTCGTCCGGCGAGGGCGCGCTAAAGCTGAAAAACGGCGTATCATCTATGGGCATAAGTGCCTCGCGCACAGGCTGAACATTAGCGCCAAAGAGCGGGCCAAGTACGATGTCGACATCTTTGTCGAGCAAATCCTCAGCCGCCGACAGGGCCTGGCTTTGCGACCCGCCCGTATCTTTCGGAATCAGCACAATATTCTCATTGCCATAATCAAACAGGGCGAGCTCAATCCCCGCCAACATCCCCTCCGCTTGTTGGCGCACGCGCTCATTTGGATGCGAAAACGGGAGCAAGACCCCGGCACGGATCAGCTCCCGCCCATTCATATGCGGCGGCGTATAGGGACCGGACGGCATCGCCAAAGCGGGCTCTTCCATGCCCTCTTCTTCGATATCGGCAATATCTGACTCCGCCCCTTCATCACCGGGGATCGGGTCGACACGGGGATTGCCCGTTGAGATCGGACCAACCGGTCCGGGCGATTGCGTCGCGCATCCGGAAACCGCGAATACCGCAGCGAAAAAGAGGATTGGCAGCAACGTGCGGACGCGCGATGGTGATTGCAATGACATCAAAAGACCCTTCTTCAACGACGCCCGAACGCGACTCAGGTGAACTTAAAACCGGGTCAGATTCGGCGCAACCACTGGATCCCGGTCTCTACATTGTGGCCACGCCGATCGGCAATCTCCGCGACATCACTCTCCGCGCGCTCGACACGCTGACCGCCGTTGACGAAGTCTTAGCCGAAGACACACGCGTCGCGCGGCGTTTACTCGATGCCTATAACCTTCGCGTCAAACTCAGCCCCTATCATGACCACAATGGGGCGAAGCGCCGACCAGACATATTAAATCAGCTGTCCGCCGGTCGCCGCATTGCCCTGATCAGTGACGCCGGTACGCCCATGATCGCAGACCCCGGCTGGAAACTCGTCCGAGACGCTCTTAAGGCCGGGCATGCGGTCATCCCAATACCAGGCCCATCAGCCCTCTTAGCTGGAGTGGTGGCGAGCGGTCTGCCCAGCGACCGGTTCATGTTTTGCGGCTTCCTGCCGCCAAAATCGACCGCGCGAAAGCGCGCCGCAAGCGCCTATACCAATGTGCCGGCGACGCTCGTCTTTTATGAAACCGGACCCCGGCTCGCTGACTGTTTGGCCGACTTGGAAGCCGTGTTCGGGGCGGCGCGCGAGGCTGCGATTTGCCGCGAGTTGACCAAACTGTTCGAAGAAACCCGGCGCGGATCGCTTGACCAGTTGGCCGCGCACTATCGCATCCATGGCGCACCAAAAGGGGAAATCGTATTGCTGATTGCGCCGCCCTCAAAAACCAAGATCAGCGATGCCGAACTGACAGCGGCGCTCAGCGATGCGCTACAGTCGCAATCGGTCAAACAAGCGGCGGCCGAGATCGCTGAAACATTTGGCCTGCCCAAACGCGACGTCTACCAGCGGGCCCTTGCCCTTAAGGATGGCTAGGCGCGATCGCCGGGGAGCCGAAAAACGGGGACGATACGCCGAAGCGCTTTCAGTGATCTGGCTGCGCTTAAAGGGCTATTCTATCCTCGCCACGCGCCTCAAGCTGGCGGTTGGGGAGATCGACATTATCGCGCGGCGGGGCAATGTATTGGCCTTTATTGAGGTTAAATTTCGGACAGAATTGGCGACGGCGCAAACAGCTGTGACGCGCAAAAGCTGGGCCCGCATTGCCCGAGCTGCAGAGGTCTGGACAGCGCGTCATCCGAGCCTATCACGGCTGGACTGGCGATATGACCTGATCGCCTGGTCACGCCGGACCGGGCCGCGCCACTATCGCGATTATTGGCGCCCTTGATTGATGCCGCATTCTCGCCCAAACCCTTAACTATGGATCGCGCGATCATCTCAGCGTCTCGGATCTAGGAGCCCTATTTCATGTCTCATCGTCTGATCACTCTCTGCCTTGTTGCTGTTTTGCCTGCGCTCGGTGGCTGCGCAACAGCGATTGTCGGGGCTGCGGGCGCCACTGCTGTCACCGCCACACAAGAACGCAGTTTCGGCGAAGCTATCGACGATGCGGCCGTGTCAAACGAAATTAAGACCCGATTGATCGCCAATGGAGGCTTGGGCGAAGTGGATGTCGAAGTTGCCGCCGGCTTGGTGCTGCTCTCGGGCCGTGTCCAGACCCCGGAATTACGCCTAAAAGCAGAGAGCATCGCATGGTCTGTTCGACGCGCCGATGATGTCGCAAATGAGATCCGCATTGAGTCGCCCGGGGGCTTTTTCGCCAATGCCTCAGACGAATTGATTTCAACCCGCGTCCGCGCCCGCCTGCTCGGCTCGTCAACGGTGCAAGCGAACAATTTCAATGTCGAAACATATGGCGGCACGGTTTACCTATTAGGGGTCGCGCGATCGCCAAAAGAACTCGAACAAGCGGCTGAAGAAGCCAGCAAAGTCGGCGGCGTCAACCAAGTCGTCTCTTTTGTGCGTTTGCGTAATTCACGAGGTGAAATCGTGCCCTACCGCCCGGGAACGCCCGCCGTGGCGGAGAGCGGCGAACTCCTTGGCGGTCCCAGCTAAAGTCCTCCTCGCGGCAACCTTTGCAATCGGCGCGTTCCCCCTCATATAGGCGGCTGCCGCATTGAGGAGCCGCTATGAGTCTGCGCGTTGCGATCCAAACCGATCCCTTAGAAACTGCCGCAATCGAGTCGAATACGACATTTGCGCTGGCCGAAGCGGCCCAGGCAATCGGCGCGCACTTGTTTGAATATCAACCCGGAAATCTGAGTTACCGCGAAAATCGAATCACCGCGCTTGCTCGGCCGATGACGGTTCAACGGGTCGCAGGTCGACCGGCTCTTTTCGAGGACCGCGTGACCCTCGATCTGCGCGCCGACATTGACGTTGTCCTGATGCGTCAGGACCCGCCCTTTGACATGTCGTATATCACTGCATGCCATATCCTCGAATTGCTGAAACCGGATACGCTGGTCTTAAACGATCCGGAACATGTGCGCTCTGGACCGGAAAAGCTCTATCCGATGCTCACCCCAGAGTTCATGCCGCCCACTTTGGTCACGCGGGACAAAGGTGAAATCGACGCCTTCCGATCGGATCACCAGGATGTGATCCTCAAGCCGCTTTATGGTTTTGGCGGCGGTGATGTATTTCGTATCAAGCCAGAAGATAGCAATTTCAATGCTTTGGTCGATTTGTTCCTCAGCCGTACGCGAGAACCCCTCATCGCCCAAGCCTTTCTTCCGGCCGTTGCAGACGGCGACAAACGGATCATTCTCATTGATGGCGAGGCGGTCGGCGGGTTTAATCGCGTGCCGCTCAAAGGTCATGCCCGCTCAAACCTTGCCGTGGGGGGGACCGCCGAAGCGAGCGATTTAAGCGAGGCCGATTTGGCGATATGCGCCGCGATTGGGCCAGACTTGAAAGCGCGCGGGCAGGTCCTGGTCGGCATCGATGTCATTGGCGGCCGTCTGACGGAAGTCAACAACACCTCTCCAACAGGGGTTCAGCAAGTGCGGGACTTTACAGGACGCGATCCAGCGGCGATGTTCTGGCAAGTTGTGCAAGACAAACTTGCCAATGCCTAAGCCGAGGGCCAGGATCAAACCATGAAAATCAATGCGTTCACATTACTCGCCGCACTCTCGCTCAGTCTCGCCAGTCCGGCTTGCGTCCAAGCGGAAGATACCAAAACCGCCGAAAAAGACACGCCCGCGGACCCGACACCCGGGGGCAGTTTCAATCTCGATCTGCCGACGGACACGGGAGATGGTTCGACCAGCACGAGCGGCTTTAATCTAGATTTGCCGACCACCACCCCGCAAAGCACCGATGGTTTCAATTTCGGCCCAGAGCTAACGGCGTCGAGTGGCCTCTCGGAAGTACCGGAAATTAATACAGAAATTGGCGTCGTCGGCGAGCCATCCGCCAGCGAACCGGCAGTGCAACCCGTCGACGATGACGAGCCGGTGATCCGCCTCGAATAAAATATAGAATCGTTCTTTATTTGTTCTTTACTTTCTGCTATCAAGTATAGTGGAAGGAAAGATCTGAATGGTTGCAAGAATTACAACCTTTGCTTTCGAGGGTATCGAAGCAAAGCCCGTGAATGTCCAAGTTCATATGGCCGGCGGCAATCAACCCGCCTTTATGATTGTTGGATTGCCCGACAAAGCGGTTGGAGAAAGCCGCGAACGCGTCCGCGCGGCTTTCAGTGCGATTGGGCTCGCGTTGCCGCCGAAACGGATCACTGTGAACCTCGCGCCAGCGGACCTGCCGAAGGAAGGCAGTCATTATGATCTCGCAATTGCGCTTGGCATCATGGCTGTGATGGGCTTGGTGCCGGGCGATGCCTTGGACGGTCATGCGGCAATTGGGGAGCTGTCTTTGGATGGCCAATTGGGCCCCACCCTCGGCGTTCTGCCGGCCGCGATCAAAGCGCTGGATCTCGATATGCGCTTGATCTGTCCCGCCGTGTGCGGGCCCGAAGCCGCCTGGGCGGGAGAAGGCAATCTGGCCGCGCCCAACCTGATCAGCTTGATCAATCACTTTACCGGTCGAGCCGTCCTCACGTGTCCACCGCCCGGGACGATTGTCGATGCTGGGCCGCAACCTGATTTGCGGGATGTCAAAGGCCAAGAAGGCGCTAAGCGGGTGTTGGAAATTGCGGCTGCGGGGGGCCATAATGTCCTGTTCTGCGGCCCACCGGGGTCAGGCAAATCCATGCTCGCAAAGCGGTTGCCGGGGCTGTTGCCGCCGCTCTCGACACGCGAGCTTCTCGATGTCTCGCAAATCCAGTCCGTGTCGGGCTTGCTGGAGCGTGGGCAGCTCTCGCACGCGCGGCCGTTTCGAGCGCCCCACCACTCAGCCTCGATGGCCGCTCTGGTCGGCGGCGGCATTCGCGCACAGCCCGGCGAGATTTCTTTGGCTCATCATGGTGTGCTGTTTTTGGATGAGTTGCCGGAATTCTCGAGCCAAGTGCTCGACAGTTTGCGCCAACCGCTTGAGGATGGCGAGGTCACAATTTCACGCGCCAATCGGCATGTGAAATATCCCTCGCGTTTTCAGCTCATTGCCGCCATGAACCCGTGCCGATGCGGTGGCACAGCAACAGGCCGATGCCGCAAAGGCCCGCATTGCGCGGAACAGTATCAAGCGCGCCTTTCCGGCCCTTTCCTCGATCGCATCGATCTGTTTTTTGACACGCCGCCAGTTTCGGCAATCGATCTGACGCTCCCAACGCCCGAGGAAGACAGCGCCGTCGTTGCGCATCGCGTCGCGCACGCTCGGATCGCGCAAATTGAACGCTACGAGTCGGCGATGCCGCCGCAAGCGCGGCGCCTCAATGTCGATGCCACGGGCGACTTGCTCACACGATATGCCGCCCCGGACGATGCCGGGCGCGCGCTTCTGTCGGATGCGGCGATCAAGCTCAGCCTGTCTGCGCGCGGCTATCACCGGGTGTTAAAAGTCGCGCGCACCATCGCAGATTTAGATGGCGCCGATGCCGTGCACCGCGTGCACGTGGCCGAAGCGCTGTCTTATCGCCGTCGCCCGCCACAGGAGTCCCAAACTGCACGCCAAGATGCCTTGGCGCAGTAAAAACAGGAGGTCGAAATGCTCTAATTTGCTTCTGTAAAGGCTCGCCGCATTGAGTCGCGCAAAGGCTGGATCAAATACTGAAGGATTGTCCGTGACTCGGTCACAATCATCAGCTCGGCGGGAATTCCTGGGGTGAGCTTATCGTCAATCTGAAACTGTTCGAGCGTTTCGCGCGGAACACTGACTTCGGCTTTGAAATAAGTCGCGCCGGTGCGTTCTTCGACCAAGGCGTCCGCAGAAACGGTTTTCACGATGCCTTCAATTTGCGGCAGATCCCGGCGCAAAGTCGAGAATGTGACGCGGGCTTTCAAACCGGCGCGGACGATATCGACATCGTTTGGACTAACCTGGGCTTCGATAATCAACTCATCGGTCAACGGGACGATGTCGACAATCGGTTCACCGGGGCGCACGACGCCGCCAAGTGTCTTATAGCGCAGAGAAACCACAGTTCCATCGCTGGGTGAGACGACGGTCGTCCGCGCCAAGGTGTCTTCGTCGGTGACAAAGACTTCTTCTGTTTGCACGCGTTCGCTGCGCGTATCAGCAATTTGTTGGGCGATTTCGGAGCGCCGCGTGGCCATCATTTCGGTGCGCTGGACGACCACTTCATTGATTTGGCCCTCGATCCGGCGAATGTCGGATTGCCGGGTGGAGATTTGGCCGCTCAGCGATTCTTCTTCGCGTTGCAGGGCGAGCAATCGCGGCTCTGCATAGAGCTGCTTCTCAACCAATTGCGCTGCCGCTTCGATTTCTTGGTTGAGGAGCGCCCGCTGGCGCGCCAGGCTGTCAATCGCGGCGAAATGCCCTTCGATTTCGGACCCATATTGCTCTTCGCGCTCGCTCAGCAATTCAAGCTTGGCCTGGGCCAAATCAAAAGACTTCTCGAGCAATTCGGTTTCGCTGCGGGCAACATCTGCAAGGCGGGGATCGACGCTAAAATCGATATGTGAGAGGTCCATATTGCGTTGCCCGGCCATCTCCGCAGTCAGCCGGCTCTCAATAATCATCAGCGTTTGCAGGCGAGCGCGGGAGATATTTCGATCGGCCAAAGCCTGCGTACGATCGAGGATCACCAGCGGGTCGCCTTGTTTGACCACATCGCCGTCGCGAACGAGAATATCGGTAATGATGCCGCCTTCAAAATGCTGAACGACACGGCGTGAGCCTTCCGGGTTTACCGTGCCAATCGCCAGTGCACCACCGGAGATCGGTGCCAGCGCCGCAAATCCGAGCAGAACCGAAAAGAGCAGCAACGCGCCGTACGTCGCGATCCGGGTCGTGTATCCGAAATCCGGGCGATCCGAGCCATTTGTCTGCGCGCGCGGGGTCATCGCGCCAATCGCAAGCGCCGTCTTATCCATTGCCGCTGGTCTCCTTTTGCGATCGAACAACGGCTAAACTGGCCGCCGGATTGCTGACCGAAATCGGGGCTTTGGGGGACGCATCTTGCTTAGACGCCTCAGCCTTGCGGTCTTGAACCACCCCGGTTTGGCCGTTGAGCAGCAAGATCCGGTCGCACATTTTGACCAAGCTGGCATCATGGGTCGCGACAATCACGGTTTGCGATTTTGCTAAGGCCCGCTGCAGGAAGGTCGCAACGCCAGCGCGTCCGGCATCATCCAAATGCGCCGTCGGCTCGTCCAAAATCAATATTCGCGGTTCATTGAAATTCGCGCGCGCGAGCCCAATCAATTGCGTTTGCCCGCCGGATAGACGATTGCCGAGCGGTCCAACTTGTGTGGCATAGCCATCGGGCAATTGCAGGATCAACTCATGCGCGCCAACCGAACGCGCAGCGTCAATGATCGCCTCATCGCTGGCTTCTTCCGCGAAGTGCGAAATATTTTGCGCCACCGTCCCGTCATAAAACACAGAAAGTTGCGGCAGATAGCCGACAATCTCGCCGAATTGGCTGCGGTTCCACTGCCGAACCTCAGCACCATCGATCTCGACGCGACCGCGCACGGGTGTTTCGACGCCGGTTAGGATTCGGCAAAGCGTGGTTTTTCCAGTTCCGGACGCGCCCACCACGCAAAGCATGGCACCTGGTTCGGCACTGAACGTGACCTCGCTAAAGAGCGGTTCGCGTTGCCCGGTATGGACAAACGTCACCCGCTTCGCGCTGACGCGACCGGTTGGGTCTGGCAGACGCAAGCGCTCGGTCTCGGCTTCTGTGTGCTGGGCCAGCTCCCGCAAGGAGGTCATCGCATCTCGCGCCGATTTAAAGCTGCGCCAGGCGTTCATCGATTGCTCCACGGGTGCCAGCGCGCGCGACATTAAAATCGATCCGGCAATCATGCCGCCAGCAGTCATCTCCCCGCGCAGCACCAAGAGGGCGCCAATGCCAAGCGAGGCCGATTGCAAAATCATGCGCAAACCCTTGGACAGACCCGTCGCGTGCGCCAGTGTGGATTGCACTTTTCGATGCCGGTCCTGATACACTTTCGATGCGCTTTGATAGCGGTGGACCGCAAGATCCCGCATTCCAGCGCTTTCAATATAGTCGGCGCCCTGCAGGAATGTATCGGCGACTTTTGTGGCTTCGAGATCCGCATTGCGCACCTGATCCGCCGCCGCGCGGGCCCGCCGGTCGGTGATCAGAGCGATGGTGAACAAAACGATTCCGCCAGCAACTGTGAGCACGCCAATATACGGATGCAATACAAAGGTGAGCGCAATAAAGAAGGGCGCAAATGGCAGATCAAAAAACGGCGTGATTGCATTGCCGCCGATGAAGTTCTGAACTTGTTGCAAGTCGCGCAGATGCCGCCCCGACTTATCGCCGCTGCGGATTGAGTCTTGCAAGGATGCGGTCATCGCGTGCGGTGCGGCGCGCTGGATCACCCATGCCCCCAATTGCACCAATGAACGGCTGCGCAAAGCATCAAACAGACCGAGCCCGATATAGGCGACCAGCGCGATCATCGAGACCCAAAACAGTGTCGCCAACTGAGCCGACATCAAGACGCGATCATAGACCTGAAGCATATAAATCGGCGAGGTGAGGAGCAGCATGTTGAGCATGCCCGAAATCAACGCGATGGGGACCACCCCTCGGCGCGTGTCTTTTACGATCGCATCTGCCCAAGTCATGATTTTAGATCAACACCCTTACGCAACTGCCGCATGGACCGCCTCTGGTCATGCAACATCCCACGCATGACTATTGATGAGTAAACCGGACACGTCGAACCCATCGAGCGTAAGATCGCTGCTGGGCGGTGCATAGGATATGGGCGCGTCACGATCTAATCCCTCTTTCGCCATGTCGATCTCTAAGGTGGGCGACAAGCTTGCGGCAGCCGAAATCGGTTCAAACTGGGTGTCCACCATCTCGCTCACACTGCTCGTCTCATCTTCGAAAGCTTTGACCGGCACGAAGATCACGGATGCATCTTTTGTGCCGTCCGACGCGGCGCTGAGCGGATCAACTGCGTCTTCGGTTTCGACAGGACTGGTTTTCGCCGGCATAGCGGCAGCAGCAGCGGCGGTCGCCGTGGCATAAATCACTGAGTCGAGGACCATCTCTTGCGAATTGCCGTTGAGATTAATTTTGACATGGAACTCGCCAGCATCGAAGCCTTCGATGAGTTTTATGATCGAGCCGCCGCCAGCGGTGCGGACTTCAACACTGCCTTCGGTCAGGCCGAGCGCCGTCAAGTCGATCACATCCCCGGGGGCCCAATCGCGAATGGTATCAATCGCACCATTGATCGAGGTACCTGGCGCGAAGGTAAAGGCGTCTGGCGCTTCGGTGCCACGCAGATTCTCTTTGCCGACGCTGGCATCAATGACATTGAACGCGCTCGGATCGGTGACGGAGACGGTCACGGTCGCTTGTGACGTTAAATCGCCGTCGCTTACGGTATAGGTAAACGTCTCTATGCCGACAAAATCAGGATTTGGCGTGTATTGCAAAAGACCGCTACCGAGATCCTGCACGGTCCCGTTGAGCGGGTCTGACGTCTCGATCAGGCTCAAATCGTCGCCATTCACATCGCTATCATTCGCTAGGACATTGATCACCGTGGCGACACCGAGCGCGGTGCTGGCACTGTCATCAACAGCGTCCGGCGCGGTCGGCGGTGGGGGCGGCGGCGGTGGGGGCGGCGGTGGCGGCGGGCTGCCACTGTCATACTGGACCGAGGCCATGACTTGCTCTTCGGTGAAGCCATTGAGGTTGATTTTGACGTGGAACTGACCGGCGCCAAAACCTTCAATAATCTTCAGCGTCGTTCCCCCGGACACAGTGCGCGTTTGGAACGCGCTTTCAGTCAGTCCGAGGCCGGTCAGGTCGATAATGTCACCGGGGGCCCAGTCACGGATCGTATCAATCGCGCCATTGACGGACGTTCCAGCCGCGAAGGTAAAGGCATCGGCTTGATCTGTGCCTTGCAGATTCTCTTTGCCGGCGCTGGCCGCGACCACATTGAACGCATTTGGATCGGTGACCGAAACGTTCACAGTGGCCATACTCGGTTGGCCTTCAGTATCGACAATCGTGTAGGTGAAGCTGTCGGGTCCCAGCACATCCGGATCTGGGGTGTATTCGAGCACCCCGTTCCCGAGATCGATCACCGTGCCGTTCACGCCCTGCGTGAAGCTGTCTATGGTTAAGACATCGCCCTCAGGGTCACTATCATTGGCCAACACGTCAATTTGGACGGCGGTATTGATCGCTGTTGCCGCACTATCATTTGTCGCGGTGGGCGGATCATTGACCGGGATCGCCACGGTGACGGAGACGGTTGCCATCGCAGCCTCACCGTCAGGGTCCGTGATCGTATAGGTGAAGCTGTCATCGCCGACAAAGTCTGTGTTCGGCGTATACTCTAGGACGCCATTGCCGAGATTGATAACAACGCCATTGCTGCCCTGGCTGAAACTCTCAAGGCTCAAAGGGTCACTATCGGGATCACTGTCATTGGCCAAGACGTTGATCGAGACCGCCTCGTTGATATTGGTCGTCGCATCATCATCGGCGGCCACCGGCGGATCATTTACGGGCGCGACAACCTCCACCGAAACCGTCGCCATAGAGGTCTCGCCGTCCGGATCCGATATCGTATAGGTGAAACTGTCATTACCAATAAAATCAGCATTCGGCGTGTATTGCAGAATCCCGTTGCCGAGATTTGTCACACCGCCGCTAGTGCCTTGGCTAAAGCTGTCAATCGTGAGCGCGTCTGCGTCAGGGTCTGTATCATTGGTCAGCACATCGATTGAAACGGCTAAGTTTTGGTCCGTTGTTGCGCTGTCGGGATTGGCCACCGGCGGACCGTTTGGAGGATCATCCACAGGCGGCGTTCCGTCTGCATAAATGATCGAATCGCGCACCCCGGTTTCGGTAATATTATCGAGCGAAATTTTGACTTGGAACTCATCATCGTCAAAACCTTGGATTAATTTCAGAATGGCGCCGCCGCCGACCAAACGAAAATCAAGGTCGCCTTCTTGGAGTCCGAGCGCCCGCAGGTCGATCGTGTCGCCAGGCATCATGTTCGGGATCGAATCCGTGCCCGCTGTCGTCGAGGATCGCGGAATGAAGACGAAATTATCCACGCCGTCCGTTCCACGCAGGATTTCAATCACCTGCTCTGATGCAAAGATCTGGTTCACCTGGCTCGGATCGTCGGTTGTGATGCCGAGCGAGACTGTCGCCGTATCTTGCAGCCCGGTCGAATCTTCAATTGTATAAGTGAACGTATCTTCGCCGAGAAAAACGCCATTCGACGTATAGGAGAACGATCCATCCCCAAGCTCCATCAAGGTGCCTTGGCTCGGCTGGGTAAAGCTCACCACCGAGAACGTATCGGCATTCGGATCGATATCATTGTCTAGGACGTTAAAGATGATTTCAGCGCCAGACTGCACCAAAAATATATCATCTGAGGCGACCGGTGGACGCAGCCCTGAATCATCTGGCAAATCGGCAGGGTCGAAAATCAGCGCCGAGATAATTTGCTCTTGCGTGTAGCCATTCAAGTCGATCCGGAGCTGAAAGTCATCCGGCGCAAAGCCGAGTGCGATTTTCAGCGAATTACCGCCAGAGACGAGGCGCAGATCTAAATCTGAGAGCGTTGTGTTTAGGGCGGTCAGATCAATAATATCGCCGGGATTCCAGGATTTAACCGTATCTAGGAAAGTGGTCGTCGATGAGCCTGGAACAAAAATGAAGATGTCATCGCCTGGGCTGCCTTCGAGCAATTCTGTCGCCGGCGTCGCAGTGATGGTCGCGCCGCCAGTTTCAATAATGTCCTGAATCCGGACGACGCGCCCGCCAACAATGTCCACATAATAAAGGAAGCCGTCGCTATCTTGGATGAACTCGACTGGACCGCGGAAGCTATCAATCGAGCCAAGATAGGTGATGTCCCGGCGATCATTGGTGTTCACCGCATAGATTTCGTTGCCGGAGAAATCAGCGAAGAAATAGTGATTGTCGAACTCGCCGCCATAACGGCCGCCATTGTAAACGCTCGATGACCCTGTAATCGCCTGCACTTGGAAACCAGGCGCGTTTGAATCGTGTGAGAATGCGCGGAAAGCGGACGTGATGACGATGTCGCCAGCGGCAACAGCCGCATAGAACGCATCAGCTTCGGGCAATTCGTTGTATCCGCCCGTTTCAACGATGACGCCATTGTCGCCGCCCTCATAGAACGGCCAGCCATAATTGGCGCCCGGCGGGCCGGTATTGATCTCTTCAAATGAGTTCCAACCGGTATCACTGATCAGGATCTGACCGTTTTGATCAAACGCCAATCGGAACGGATTGCGGAGCCCCAATTGGTACACTTTGGAGACGTTCTCGTCCAAGTTTCCAGTTGCAAACGGATTGTCATCGAGCCCTTGGCCGGTCATCGGATCGACACGCAGCACTTTCCCTGCAAACGTGTTGACATCCTGAACGCTGACGCCGCGCGGGTCGACAAAGTTAAACGCGATTCCGTCCCCAACGGCGACATAAAGATTTCCATCGGGTCCGAACGCCATTCCGCCGCCCGCATGCGAGGAAGAGTCGAGCTTGATATAGTCCTGGATCGCTTCACCCGTTTCGGGGTCATAATCAGATGGCGGGACGTCGATGTTTTCCAACACGCTTGAGCGCACAAGGCCCTGCCCGCCAGCGATGTCTTGTGCCGAGGTTGCCGAGCCGCCAATGATGATATCCTCGGTGGCCTCGTCCACGGTCGTAAATCCCGTCGAGGCATCCGCTTCGAATTTGCTGACATAGGCAAAACGATTGTTTGGCAAGTCGGGTCCGGCGCGCCCCGTGCCATCGGCAGGGTCGGCGACATAAAAGAGATAGAACAGCCCGTTGGTCGCGAAATCCGGATGCAGGATGAAATTCATCAAGCCGCGGTCGGAATTATTATTGACCTGATCTTGGATGTCCAAGAATGTTGACGTCTCGCCCGTGGTCAAATCGACAAGTTTGATCAGACCACGCTTTTCGGCGACATAGGCGATGTTCGGATCGGTTGGGTTGAACTGCACCGCGATCGGCAAGTCCAAACCATCGATCACTGTGTTTTCCTGTAAATCGAAAGTAGAGATCAGACCGGGCTCGGGTGGATCGGTGGCCGGCGTTTCATTATCGAGAATGTCGATCTTCGCGGTACGTGGGGCGAGCAAGCTGCCGCTATCAGTGCTGATCAGGGAAAGCGTAAAGGCTTCCGTCGGCTCACCAATTGTATCGTCCAGAATGGAGATCGGCACCAATACCCGGGAAACGCCAGGATCGAATGTGATCGCGCCGGTGGCATCGATGTAGTCCTCCCCCTCCGTCGCCTCGTTTGGCGTGACACCAAAGGTGATATTTGCCGCTTGCGACAAATCCCCCGTTCGAACAATCGCCACTAGAATTGTACCACCGGTTTCGCTGACGCTCAGCTCACCAGACTCAAGAAAGATCTGACCAGACATTCTGTCCCCCACATTTATTTAACAAAGACGGTCCGCCGTCGTCTTTGAGAACGCAACTCACCTCGATTATTCGAGATAATGCTAGAGTTGAATACTGATCAGAGGCCGGAGTCTACAACCTCAGAATTGTAATCATCTTGAGTCACTCGCCCGTCCTGAGAATATACCAGACCAGCCATGTCGATCACGGTGTGCACCAGCGCGATTTTGGGTCGGCAAAGTAACGTTGCTCAGCACCGCCTTGGCGCCTTTGGAAAACGCAGCGTCTTAAGCAATTCCTCAATGCCTCGTGCTAAAGGAAAGGCGATGGCTGATAAAGACAATGAGCTGAGCCCTGAACGGTCTTTTCTCGCAACGGCGAGTCATGAGATCCGCACGCCCCTGAATGGTATTTTAGGGACGGTATCGCTATTGCTCGAAACCGACCTTAATCCCGCCCAACGCGAATATGCGGACGCCATCCGAAATTCCGGCGAGCGACTGCTCGATTTGTTGAATAATGTGCTCGATTTTGCGCGTTTTGACACTGGATCGATTGAGCTGTCGAATGATGTGTTCCGTCCGAGCGCCCTGGCGCGCGAAGTCGTGGAGCTGTTATCGCCGCGAGCTCATGCGCGCGGACTTGATATCGCCCTGCGCTATCGCGGAGATCGCGCTCTGACTCTTAAAGGCGACTCTGGCAAGACGCGTCAGATCTTGTTCAACCTGATCGGTAATGCGTTGAAATTCACCGATCAGGGCGGGATCTTGATCGATCTAAGCTATCAGCGCAGCCAACTCTCGATCCAGGTTTATGATACCGGTCCTGGCATCGCCGAAGGCGATCAAAAGCGTTTGTTTGAAGCGTTCGAGCAACTCGCCCCAGAGGATGCGAAGAAAGACGGCGGCGTCGGCTTGGGGCTCGCGATTGTGCGGCGCATTTGCGAGGCTATGAATGGCGAAATCTCGGTCAAAAGCGCCCTTGGCCTCGGCACGTGTTTTCGGGTCACTTTACCGTTCGAAGCGGTGCCAGCGCGCACGCGCATTGCCGCAAATGATCCCATTCATGGACGGATTGTCTTGGTCGGGCTGCCCGCGGCCACGGCGCTCTCTGCCGCCAATCGATTGGCCCGGGCGGGCGCCACCGTGTTAAATGCCATGTCGACGGCAGCGGCGCTGAAACTCAATGCGAAATTGATCATCGCCCATGCGGATTTGCCGGAAGTGAGCTTACGCGTGCTGTGCCAGGCGGCGCCGGTCCTGATTGTTCTGCGTCCAGAAGATCGCGGACAGATGCCGCGCTTTCGCGAATTCGGCGCCGCTGGATGGTTGGTCCGTCCGCTGCGCGCCGTCTCGGTCGTGGAACGCGTCGGCTTGGCGATTTCAGGCGGCGAGGCTCAGGAAGACGCTTTAGAACAGAGGGGTCGCGGCCATGTCTTGATCGCCGATGACAATCCAATCAATGGATTGATTGCGCGCCGTGCCTTGGAATCGTCAGGATTTGCCGTCACGGTGGCAGCAAATGGACGTGAGGCCCTCGACGCGATTGAGCAAATCAGTCCAGACCTGGTGCTTATGGATCTCAGGATGCCGATCATGGACGGTTTCGAAGCGATGCGGCAATTGCGGGCGGAAGGCAGGCGCGTCCCCGTGATTGCAGTTTCGGCCGAAATCAATCCCGAAATTGAGCGCCGTGCCCGCCAAGCTGGCGCCGACGGGGTCGCGGCCAAACCGCTTGAAGCCGAAGCGCTTCGCCAAATCGCGTTCAAATGGATCGGACAAGAGTCGCAGGTAGGGGCGGCGTGAGCGAGACCGTCGCCGCAACACAGGCCGACCCTCAAACCCCACGCTTCTTGCGGGCTATGAAAGCCTTAAACGATCGCCGGATGGTGGCGATGCTTTTGCTGTCCTTCGCGGCTGGATTGCCCTATGGCGCCGTGCTCGGAACCCTCAATGCTTGGCTCACCATGGAAGGCGTCACGCCGTCCACAATCGGGATTCTGTCGATCATAACGCTCGGCTATTCGTTCAAATATCTCTGGGCCCCGGCCTTTCAAACGCCGAAATGGATCCCGCATGCGCGGCTCGGTGCGCGGCGATCTTGGCTGCTCATGTTCCAAATCCCGATGGCCTGCCTTTTAGCGCTGATGGCCTTGTCAGACCCAGGGCAAGGAATTGGCTTGCTCGCCATCCTCGCTTTGTGCATCGCTTTAATGTCGGCCACGCATGACATTATCCTTGATGCCTGGCGAATTGAAGTGGCGCGCTCCGACGAGGACCGTGATCTGATGGCGGCCTTGTACCAGTTCGGATACCGGCTGTCCGGCTTCATTACCGGCTTCGTGGCGCTTTTGCTCGCCGCGCGCCTTGGCTGGGTGAGTGTGTATTTGATTATCGCCGCGATGATGGGCCTCGCGGCGCTTGGCACCCTAATCGCACCAGAACCGAAAGCCGACCTTAGTCAGAACGAAAACCGGCCGAGTTTCTTTGCCAGCCTGCCGGCCACCCTGCGCCGTAACGCCACCTGGGGCATCGCGATTGGCTGGGCAATCGCGGCCACCATGATCCTTTGGTTCATGGCCCAAGCCTTGATCCTAGACAGCAATCCAAGCGCCCGAAACTTTGTCCGCAATGAAGGTCCGATCATTGTCTTTTTAACGGTGATCTTGCCGGCTTTGGTGGCCGCTTATCTTTTGTTTACGCGAAAGCTCGAGCCCAAAACAGAAAGCGAGGCACCGACAGAGCCCGGTATCCTGCGGGCCCTTTTTCGAGCGATTTTCGATCCGCTGATGGACTTAATCCAGCGCCTACGTTGGGGCGTGATCTTGGTCCTGCTATTGGCCCTGACCTATCGCTTCACCGACGCGGTTTGGGGCGCTTTTGCGTATCCCTTCTATCTTGATGACCGATTTGGCGCATTGCATCACACCATGGATGATGTCGCCATCGCGTCCAAGTTTTTCGGCGTTCTGATGACGATTGCCGGAGCGGGACTGGGCGCAATCATCATTGCAGCGATTGGCCGTATGCCAGTCTTAATTGCCGGCGCCGTGCTGGCGGCCGCGACAAATCTTTTGTTTGCGGACCTGTCTGCGGGCGGCGCGGGCATGGACACTTTCCTTGCCGTCACGCGTTTGGACGCGCCACTGATCGCATTTGCGGAATGGGCCGCGGTGATCTCCCCTGACCCAGTGGCGCCCGATCAAGGTCAACGCATGGCGCGGTTAATGATGGCCATCGCATTTGAAAACCTGGCAGGCGGCTTTGCGAGCGTCGCAATTGTGGCCTTTTTAACCTCTGTCGTCAGCCAGCGGTTTGCCGCCGTTCAGTACGCCCTGCTCGGATCGCTGACCATGCTGCTCGGCACGCTGGGTCGCTCCTGGCTTGGCGAAATCATCGAAGCACAGGGCTATTATAGCGTCTTCATCCTGACCTTCTGGCTCGGCATGATCGCTGTGGTGTTGTGCGTCATAGAGACCGTGCGGCGCGCCTATGACCGCACGCCAGCGGCGGTGAACGCCTAGGTGCCGACCCGATCGATATCAAACGCAGCGACGGTGGCGAGATTGACAATATCGTTCACGGTCGCACCCAAAGAGGCGATTTGCACCGGCTTCGACATGCCCAAGAGGACGGGGCCAATAATTGTCGCACGCGACATGCCTTCGAGCAGCTTGGTCGAAATCGATGCTGAATGAATGGCCGGCATGACCAGAACATTTGCCGTGCCCGACAACCGCGAAAATGGGTAGACCACTTTATGCATCGGATTGAGCGCGACATCGGCAGCGATATCGCCCTCATACTCGAAGTCGACATCTTCGCAGGCATCCAGGATCGCGACAGCTTCACGCACTTTTTCGGCCCGTTCGCCCATTGGGTTGCCAAAGGTCGAGTAAGATAAAAAGGCCACCCGTGGCGTAAAACCAAGACGCTTCACCGCTTGCGCCGCCTCTTTGGCAATGCCTGCCAATTGCTCACCATCAGGCAGCTCGCTGACGCTTGTATCAGCGATGAAAATCGTTTTGCCACGATTGATCACCATCGACATGCCAATCACGTCAACATCCGGCAACGGATCGAGGGAAAGCCGTACATCGGTCAGACAGACATCATAGTTTCGCGTGACCCCGGTGACCATGCCCTCAGCGTCACCATGGGCCAGCATACAGCAGCCAAAGACATTCCGGTCTTGATTGACCAGACGCTGCGCATCGCGTTTCAGGTAGCCACGGCGACGCAGACGCTCATAAAGATAGTCGGTATAATCGGCGTTCCGGTCTGAGAGTCGCGCATTGACGATTTCCAGCGCGCCATGCGGCACGCCCATCTGGTTCATCGAGCGCGCAACTTGCTCTGCGCGGCCGATCAGAATCGGCTTTCCAAGACCTTGCTGTTTGAATGTCCAGGCCGCGCGCACCACTTGTGGTTCCTCACCTTCGGCGAAAACAATCCGCTTTTGACGGCGACGCACGGTCGATTGGACGCCTTGAATGAAGGAGGCAGTCGGATCGAGCCGCCGAGCCAAAGAGTGACGATACTCTTCCATATCCTCAATCGGCTTGCGGGCAACGCCGGTGTCCATCGCCGCTTGCGCCACGAAGGGCGGGATAAAGCTGATCAAACGCGGATCGAACGGTGTCGGGATGATATAGTCCGGGCCAAATTGCGGGCGGGCGCCATGATAGGCCGCGGCGACCTCATCGGGCACATCTTCGCGCGCCAGCTCCGCTAAGGCACGGGCGGCGGCGATTTTCATTTCCTCATTGATGCCGCGGGCGCGGACATCTAAAGCGCCGCGAAAAATATACGGAAAGCCGAGCACATTGTTCACTTGATTGGGATAATCGGAGCGCCCGGTGGCGATAATCGCATCGCCGCGGACGGCTTTGATTTCTTCCGGTGTGATTTCTGGATCGGGGTTGGCCATGGCGAAGATGATCGGATTGTCCGCCATCGACCTGACCATATCTTGATTGACCGCCCCTTTGACCGACAGCCCCAAGAAGCAATCCGCCCCGGC
Organism: Pseudomonadota bacterium; assembly: GCA_038531165.1. Classification (GTDB taxonomy): domain Bacteria; phylum Pseudomonadota; class Alphaproteobacteria; order Caulobacterales; family Hyphomonadaceae; genus Henriciella. The sequence continues at coordinate 351,360 of JBCBBZ010000002.1, read as the reverse complement.
CATCGCATCGGCGAGTGAGCGCTTATCGGTTTTCACGGTAAAGGCAGATTTGAATTGATCCATTTTTTCCGTGCGGCCCTCATAAAGAACGCCGCGGCTATCGCACATCAGGATATTTTCCGCTTTGACCCCAAGTTGGCGGATCAAGCCAGCCACCGATAGTCCCGCCGCGCCCGCGCCTGAAACGGCGACCGTCAGGTCCTCCAATCGGCGACCGGTGATCGCGCAGGCATTGATGATCCCAGCCGCGGCAATAATCGCGGTCCCATGTTGATCATCATGAAAGACGGGAATGTCGAGCTCGTCGCGTAGGCGCTGCTCGATGATAAAGGCCTCTGGCGAGGCAATGTCTTCGAGATTGATACCGCCCCAAGTGCCGCCAATATTGCGCACGACGGTGCAGAACTCTTCAACATCTTTGGTTTGGACCTCGACGTCAAAGCTGTCGATGTCGGCAAATCGTTTGAACAGAACGGATTTGCCTTCCATTACGGGCTTTGAGGCCATGGCGCCGAGATCCCCGAGGCCCAGGATCGCGGTGCCATTAGAAATCACCGCCACCATGTTTCCCTTCGACGTATAATCATAAGCGAGGTCGGCGTCTTGGCTGATCGCGGTAACGGGGACGGCGACACCTGGACTATAGGCCAGCGACAAATCACGCTGCGTCTGCATCGGCTTGGTCGGCAACATGGAGATTTTGCCTGGCGTCGGCTGAGCATGAAAGTCGAGCGCTTCTTGATCGGTGAAGCTCGGACGCTTGCTGGTCATGATCGAGTTGCCTTTCGCGGCAGTTCAAGGATGGAGCCTCTTAAGCCTGTCCGTCAGGGGGGACAACCCGCCGAGATTGCTTTATTCCAGTGGTGCTTTGAAGGATTCGATCAATCGTGCCTGACACCGCTCGCAACGTTAAAAAGCCAAAAGCGCCAACCCCCTTTATGGCGCAATATTTGGCCATCAAAGCCGAGCATGCGGACGCGCTTTTGTTTTTTCGGATGGGCGATTTCTATGAATTGTTTTTTGAAGATGCCGTTCGCGCCGCCGAGATTCTAGACATCACCCTGACCGCCCGAGGCGAGCATAAAGGCGCGCCGATCCCGATGGCCGGTGTGCCCTATCATGCCGCTGAGGGCTATCTGGCGCGGCTCATTAAAGCGGGAGAGCGGGTCGCCGTCTGCGAGCAAACAGAAAGCCCGGCGGAGGCTAAGAAACGAGGCTCCAAAGCGATCGTCAATCGCGAGATTGTACGCATCGTCACCCCCGGAACCATCACAGAAGAGAGTCTTTTACCCGCGCGCCAGGGCCAAGCCCTGGTGGCGTTGGCCTATGCCGCTGGCGGTACGCAGGCGGCCTATGCGGCTTGCGATGTTTCCACCGGTTTTTTTGAACTGCAGACATTCGCTCCAGCTCAGCTTTCGGAAACGCTCGCCGCCCTGCCCATTCAGGAGCTCTTGCTGATCGAGAAAGATGCAGAACGCGAAGCCGTAAAGGCTGCTGATGAGGCCTTGAGGCTGCCGATCACCTATCGCCCGAACAACACAGCACGCGCGAGTGTTGGCGAGCGATTGTTAAAACAAACGTTCAAACTATCGACGCTCGACGCGTTTGGGGTGTTCTCCAAAGTTGAGCTTGCTGCCTGCGGTGTCTTGCTCGACTATCTCACTCTGACCCAAGCAGGTGCCGAGATTCGTTTGGATCCACCGCAGCGCGACATATCCGGCAATGGTCTCGCAATTGATCCGGCGACGCGGGCCAGTCTTGAAATCGATACGGCGCTGAACGGCACCCGATCCGGGACCCTCCTCGCCACGGTGGACCGCACGCTGACAGCGCCCGGCGCGCGCTTGCTCGCGGCGCGCTTGGCCCGCCCAGAAACGGATATCGAAACGATTTCCAGTCGCCATGACGCGATTGGTTTTTTTCTTGCCAATGAGCATTTACGGTCGGCTTTGCGGGCCGCTTTGAAAGCCGCGCCGGATCTGGAGCGCGCGCGCGCGCGTATTCGGCTCGGACGCGGAGGTCCGCGCGACTTGGCTGCCATCACCGCAGCTTTGCGCGCTGGGGAACGCGGCGTCTCAGAAGTGGCACAGATCGGTGCGTCCGCGCCTCAGCTGATCGACGCCGCGCTGCACCATCTGACCCTATCCAACGCGCCCGATCTGGGCGCCTTGGTCATGGATCTCAGCCGCGCATTGTCAGAGGATTTGCCAAGTCTCGCGCGCGATGGCGGGTTCATCGCCACCGGCTGGGACGCAGCGCTCGATGAAGCGCGAACGCTGCAATCGGATAGTCGGCATATCATCGCCCAACTTCAAGCCCGCTATGCCGATGAAACCGGCATCGGCGCACTCAAAATCAAATTTAATAATGTGCTCGGCTATTTTATCGACGTCCCCGCCCGCCATGCGGACCCAATGCTGCAGCCGCCTTTGGCCGAGACCTTTATCCATCGTCAAACGCTCGCCTCGAATGTGCGTTTCTCGACCTCTGAATTGTCGGCGCTGGCGGGAAAAATCTCGCGCGCTGAAGATATTGCGAAAGGCCGCGAACTGGATCTGTTCCAAGCGTTTTGTGACCGCGTCGAGGCGGTTTCAAGCGCGCTCAGCAGCGCCGCCCATGCGCTGGCCGAACTCGACACCGCCACTGCCAACGCGGAATGGGCGAGCGAAGCGCAAGCGATCCGACCCAGCCTCTCCACCGAGCCCATCTTCGACGCCGAAGGTCTGCGCCATCCGGTCGTTGAAGCGGCGCTGCGCAAAGACGGCAATGGCTTCACCGCAAATGATGCGCGGCTTGATGCGAGCGGCGGCGCTGCCCCGCGTTTAGCCTTGGTGACCGGACCCAACATGGCCGGAAAGTCAACCTATTTGCGGCAAGCGTGCCTGGCCGTGATCCTGGCTCAAGCCGGGCTCTATGTGCCGGCCCGAGCCCTTACGCTCGGCATCGCAGACCGGGTGTTTTCTCGGGTTGGGGCGAGCGATGATCTGTCCCGCGGGCGCTCGACATTCATGGTCGAAATGGTCGAAACCGCCGCCATCCTGATGCAAGCCACGGATCGGTCTTTCGTTATTCTGGATGAGGTTGGACGTGGCACATCGACGTATGACGGTCTCGCCATAGCCTGGGCTGCGGTGGAGCATTTGCACAATGTCAATCAATCCAGAGCGCTATTCGCAACGCATTATCACGAGCTGACCGGTCTCGCCGCAGATTTGCCATGCGCGACCAATCTCTCCTTGCGGGCAAAAGAGTGGAAAGACGAGCTTGTCTTTTTGCATGATGTCCAGCCGGGCGCTGCCGACCGATCCTATGGCGTACAGGTCGCCAAATTGGCAGGACTGCCCGCCCGCGCGGTAAAACGCGCCGAGCAGATCTTAAAGCAATTGGAGGCGGCCCCCGACGCGGTGGACTCACTCCCCCTTTTCGCAGCTGCGGTCGAAACGCCCGACTCAGCGTCTGCTGAGCGTGACTCAAAGGCGCTGGATCTCTTATCCGATATTGATCCCGATGGATTGACCCCGCGCGAGGCGCTCGACCTGCTCTATCAGCTCAAATCGGCGCTGTGATCCGCGCTATCGACGCGCGCCGCAATATCAATTACAGCTTGGCGCTTGGGAGAGGCCGTGATCATCGGCCCGGATAGGCAAGACAAGGATAGCTGGGATTTCCATGGCTTACGAAACACTCTTAACGGAGGTGGATGGCGCCGTTGCGATCATCACGCTGAACCGTCCAGACGCGCTGAACGCGTTTAACAATCAATTGATGGATGAGCTCACCGCAGCCCTCGATCGGTTTGATGGCGACCCTGAGATTGGCTGCATTGTCTTAACCGGCTCAAAAAAGGCGTTTGCCGCTGGTGCCGATATCAAAGAGATGCGTGACCAGTCTTATATGGACGCCTATTATAGCGACTTCATCACCCGCAATTGGGAACGGGCATCGCGCATGCGCAAACCGATGATTGCGGCGGTCAACGGCTATGCCCTCGGCGGCGGCTGCGAATTGGCCATGATGTGCGATTTCATCCTCGCTGGCGATAAAGCGAAATTCGGGCAGCCTGAAATCACCATCGGCGTTTCGCCTGGCGCGGGCGGCACGCAGCGCCTGACGCGCTTTGCCGGCAAATCCAAGGCTATGGAAATGTGTTTGACCGGCCGGATGATGGAGGCTGAAGAGGCTGAACGCTGCGGTCTCGTCTCAAGGATCGTCCCCGCTGATGATTTGCTCGAGGAGGCCAAAGCGGTGGCCAAAAAAATCGCTGGCATGCCACGCGCAGCAGCGATGTTGACCAAAGAAATGGTCAATACCGCGTACGAAACACCGCTCAGCCAAGGCGTCTTGTTCGAGCGCCGATTGTTTCATTCGCTGTTTGCCACCGAAGACCAAAAAGAAGGCATGGAAGCCTTCGTTGAGAAGCGCCAAGCGCACTTCAAAAACCTATAGAACGCACACCGGCGAACGCGGCGGTAAGAATCTTCACCGCGACCGTGTTCGAGCGGTTGACGCCCGCAAGCCGGTTCTGTACTTAGCCGCTTCTTCGCCAGATAGGGCGACCAAAGGAGTTTTTGATGGCGAACACGAAATCAGCCAAAAAGATGGTGCGCAAAATCGCAACCCGCACCGAAGTCAACAAGGCGCGGCGGTCTCGGATGCGGACCTTTGTGCGCAAAGTTGAAGAGGCGATCGAAGCTGGCGACAAAGCCGCGGCTGCGGATGCGCTGAAAGCCGCGCAACCCGAAATTATGCGCGCGGCTGGTAAAGGCGTCATCCATAAGAATACATCGGCCCGTAAAGTATCGCGCTTATCGGCCCGCGTTAAGGCGATGAGCTAGTCGTCTAAAACGGTTTCCACACGGTCATTTTCTGGGCCCGCTTGCATTTGCAGGCGGGCTTTGATTTATACGCTCAAAGCATAAAAATTCCGGTTGTCTCAAACTTGAAAAATCCACAGGGAAACGGACATTTTTGCGTTGACAGAACAAAGCTTGAATACCCCGTCGTTAAAGGGACTCAAACCTGTCAATAACAACTTTTTTTCTTTTTTTTTACGTGAATCTTCAAGGCATTTCTGCGAGTCAACCGGAACAATCCCGGGGCGGTGAAGGTTTCTTCAGTTGCATGCAAAATCGGTCTCTGTTTTACTACAAGACATCGACGGAATGTCCTCTGTGTACAGCGTATTTTTTGGGGCAGGCTAACAAAGTCTGATCAGGGGTCGTGTGTCTCTTCCGTTCGGTCGCCAAGATGAACAGAAACAAAAAATTGAAAGGAACATCTTATGGGGCTGACGTATGGGGTTGAAGGTCAGAACGCTTCAACCGGGACTGGATCTACAGAGCGGCAATTGGGTGCTAAGTCTCTGTGGGCAAAGTCTATCGGTGCTGTCGAAGCAGACTCCCAGCCAGACAACGCACAGCAATGGCTCACCGCCATTCGGTTCGTAGCCGAGGTGAATAAGTCGATTGTGATCGCAGCACCGGATCAGCTGACATTTGACCGGGTCACAGCCGACTACTCCCGCCCGCTGCAAAAAGCATGGCTCAAGCTCGACCCGAAAAAGCGACGGCTCAAGTTCGAACTTTGGAGCCGCGTGCCAATCGAGATTCGCGAAATGGTTGGAGATCCATGGCTTCGCGACGATGCGATCATCGAAGTGGATTCCGAAGATACGCCGCCGGACTATGACTCGCTTGGGCTAGATCATACAATGACCTTTGCGACCCTTGTCGCCGGGCCATCAAATGCGCGGGCCGTCGGCTTGGGCAAGCGGCTCGCCTCAGGCGCGCCAATTCCGGCCGGCGTCATCGTCATCTACGGTCAACCCGGAACCGGCAAAACCCATATTCTGAAAGCAATTGAAGCCGAGGCCGCTTTGCGGAAGGATTCGCGGCGGCTTGCGTATATCAGTGCTGAAGAATTCATGACCCGATTCGTGATCGATTCTCGTGCAGGTGATACCAGCGCTCTGCAAGCCTATGTGAAGCAGAATGACCTCTTGATGATCGACGACCTGCATTGGATCGCCGGCAAGGCGAAAACCGATAAGGCCTTTTTCGGCGCCCTGCGCGCGGTCACCTCAATGGGGGGCCATGTGATCATCACGGCCGATGCCGCGCCCGGCGACATGGTCGGCCTATCAAAGCAATTGGCCAATGAAATCAAAGGGGCTGCATCGGTCGAAGTGGCCATGCCGGACAATGAGATGCGCAAAGCGATCGTGCGTCGTCATGTTGACCTGATCGCCAAAGACACGCCGAATTTTATTGTCACAGACGCCATGGTCGACCGCATCATCTCAACGGTCCGCGGCGCCGGGCGGGAGTTATGCGGCGTCTTGTGGAGCCTGCAATTGGAATCCGGGTATGGTGAACTCTCGCCAACACCGGAAATGCTGGAAACGGTGATCCGACGCATTGCCGGAGAGCCGCGAACGCCCACGCTGGACGATATCAAACGCACTTGCATGGGCGTGTATCGGATTTCAAAAACCGATATTGAAAGCGCCAGCAAAGTGCGGACGATTTGCCATCCTCGCCAGATCGCGATGTACCTTTCGCGGGTCATGACAGACAAATCCTTCCCGCAAATCGCGACCGCGTACAAAAAGAAAGACCACACCACGGTTTTGCATGCCTATCGCAAAGTGAAAAAGGCCTTGGACAAAGGCGATCGCGATATGAGCGAAGAAATCGAACGCGTGCGCAATGCCGTCTTCGATCGCCTGGTCAGCCTGGACTAAAGGCCGATCCACAGCGCAAGTCCGAGAGGGACTTGCAATTCATGTTAAATTCGTGACGTTAGCGGCCCGCTCCCCAATCGGAGCGGGCTGATTCGTTGTTTCAAGACGGACGGGCGGGTAAAGGAATGGTGAGATGAAACTGACAATCGAACGGGGCGCGCTGCTCAATGCCCTTGGACATGTGCAAAATGTCGTAGAGCGCCGAAACACCATCCCGATCTTGTCGAACATCCTGATCGATGCAAGCCAGGACAGTGTGCGCTTTACAGCCACCGATCTCGATATCGAGGCGGTCGACCATGCAGATGCAAAAATCGCCGCCGAGGGGTCTGTGACCGCGCCAGCGGGGACGCTTTTTGATGTCGTCCGCAAACTGCCCTCGGGCGCTGATGTTGAATTGGAACTCAATCCAGAAAACCGCCAACTGGCCATTCGTTCCGGACGCTCAAAGTTCTCCTTGCCGACGCTCCCGGCGGGTGATTTCCAGACAATGGTGCCGGACGAAGACGCAACCGAGTTTGCCATCGAAGCGGCTGACTTGCGTCGCTTGATTGACAAAACGCGGTTCGCGATCTCGACCGAAGAAACACGCTATTACTTAAACGGCGTCTATCTGCACACAGCGGACACAGATGCTGGGAAGAAGCTCCGCACGGTTGCCACCGATGGCCACCGACTGGCTTTGTCGGAAGTTGAAGCGCCGAGCGGCGCCGATTCGCTGGAGGGTGTGATTGTGCCCCGCAAAGCCGTCAGCGAAGTACGCCGCTTAATCGATAACGAAGACGGGGATGTTTCAATTTCTGTCTCAGACACAAAAGTCGTGTTCAAATCAGGCCGCGCACAACTGACCTCAAAACTGATCGATGGTTCCTTCCCAGACTATGCTCGGGTGATTCCGAAAGGCAATGCTAAGGCCCTGATAATCGACAATAAAATGTTTGAGGCAGCGGTTGATCGTGTAGCCACGGTTTCGGCTGAGCGCTCGCGATCAGTGAAATTGTCTCTGTCCGATGGTAAGCTGACGCTGGCCGTGAACAGCGCAGAGACCGGCCAGGGCCATGAAGAGATCGAATGCGATTACCAAGCCGATGAGATGGATATTGGCTTCAATGCGAAATACCTGCTCGATGTGACGGCGCAGATCGAAGCAGAGGATGCACGCTTTCTGTTTAACGATCCAGCATCGCCAGCCCTCGTCCTTGATCCCGGAGATGACAGTGCACAATATGTGCTGATGCCTTTGCGGGTTTAGTGACCGCCCTCACCCGCCTTCGCCTGACCGATTTCCGCAATCACGCGCAGCTTGATTTAAAGCTCGATCCCCGCCCGGTATGCCTATGGGGCGCAAACGGCGCTGGGAAGACCAATGTCCTCGAAGCGATCAGTCAGCTTGGTCCCGGTCGTGGCTTGCGCGCTGCCGCGCTGCCGGATTTAACCCGCCACGGCGCGCCTTCAGGCTGGGCTATTTCAGCCACGCTCGATAATGCGCAAAAACTCGGCGTGGGTCTCGATAGCGGCAGTGGCGGGCACAAACGCAATATCCGGCTGGATGGGGCGCCCGCAACCGCGACCGATCTTTCGGATTTGATCCGCATCATTTGGCTCACCCCGGCAATGGACGGGGTCTTTCGCGGCGGCGCAAGCGATCGTCGGCGCTTCTTCGATCGCCAGGTCATGGCCCATATTCCCAGCCATGGCGGCGTCGCCAGCCGTTATGAAAAAGCGATGCGCGAGCGTAATGCGCTCTTGGAACGTGGCCGCGTGGATCCCGCTTGGGCAGACGCAATCGAGGGCCGCATGGCCGAGACAGGCGCAATGATGGCGAGCCACCGCGCCCGGGTGCTCAGCGCCCTGCAAACCGCGATTGATGCGCGGCCCGATGGGTTGTTCCCGAAAGGTGATCTGGCGCTCGACGGCCCTGCCGAGCAGGCGGCGATGGATGGTGCGAGCTTATTCGACATTATGGACTTGATCGCGGAGTCACTGGCAAAAGGGCGCGGGCGTGACCAAGCCGCAGGGCGCACCCTTTCTGGACCGCATCGCACCGATCTAAACGTGATCCATCGGCCCACTGGCGCAGCCGCCGGCGATGCCTCCACAGGCCAACAAAAGGCCCTCTTGATCGGCTTAATCCTTGCCAGTGCCCACGCCTTATCGCAATCCGGTGATGGGCCGAGCCCGCTGATATTGCTGGATGAGGCGGCAGCGCATTTGGATCGCGCGCGCCGTAGCGCTTTGTTTGACGAATTGCTGGAGCTGGGTGGTCAATCCTGGTTGACGGGGACGGAGGCGTTTCTGTTTGAAGCGTTCGGGGCGCGCGCGCAAATCCTAGAGATTGGCGCGGAGGCCGACCCTGCGCCGTGATTGAGAAAAGGCTATCTTTATGATCAAAACGCTTTCCCAATGGCTCGGCCTCGGCTTGCTGTTCCTCCTCGCAGGGTGTCAAGCGGGCCTGCGAAGCAATGTTGAAGCCGCGCTCACAAATCCCGACCAGACCGGCATACGCTGGGGGCTCGTGGTCGCGGACATGGATGGCACCGAACTCTTGGCCGTCAAGCCTGAGGATCGCTTCACGCCGGCCTCAAACACAAAGATCGTCACCACCATGGCGGCATACCATCATCTAGCGGCGCTGACGGACCCGGCGCGCAATCCGGGCACGCAGGTCTTTTTGGTCCGTGCGACGGATCGTGGTCCGCCAAATTTGATTTTGCGGGGCGGCGGCGATGCGATGCTGACCGATGCTACGGACTGTGAAAGCACATGCCTCGCAACCCTGGCCGACGCGGTTGCGGCGTTCGGCATTGAGGCCGTCGGCACGCTGATTGGCGATGACACGCTGTTCCCGAATGAGCGATGGGGCCCGGGGTGGAGCCAGGAGGACCTGCAATATCACTACGGGACGGCGGTGTCGGCGCTGAGCGTCAACGACAATCTGGTCTGGCTTGATCTTGCTCCGGGCGCACGTGTTGGCCATCCCGCGCGGCTCCAATGGCAAGACGGCGATGCCTATTTCAATCTCTTCAATCAAGTCATCACGACCGCTGCAGAGACACCGCGCACAGTGCGGGTCGAGCGCTTGCCAGGGGCCGATCGGGTTCGGGTCTATGGCAATCTGCCCATCGATCAAACACCGTTCGAGCTCCGCCTCGCAGTCGATAATCCGGCTGAATTGGCGGCGCTGCGGATGCAAGGCTTGCTTGAGGCCCGTGGCATCTCAGTCGACGCAATCGCCACGCGCCATCGACCGCTTCGGCTTATAGATGAGGCCCCAGACGAGGTGGCAGAGGCGACACGCGCAGATCTCATCGCTCATCCCATTGCAGCGCCAAACGAGGCCATCGCCACATTGGCGCCGGCGCCACTGACGGACAGTCTGAAACGGATCTCAAAAGACAGTCAGAACCTGCACGCCGAATTGGCATTGCGCCGCCTTGGCCTGCTGGAGGGCACAGGCTCGCGCGATTTTGGCGTTGCGGCGTTGGAGGCGTTTCTCGACGAAGCCGGACTCTCAGAGCTTGGCTATGCCTTTCATGGCGGCTCCGGCATGTCGATTTACAATCGCATCAGCCCGCGCAGCATGGTTCAACTTTTGGCGTTCGCCGCCCGCCAGCCTTGGTTTGAGGCCTGGCTCGCGGATCAGCCCATTGGCGGCATTGATGGATCGCTAGAGCGCCGGTTTGTCGGCACCCCGCTCGAAGGCAAAATTTTCGCCAAGACCGGCACGCTGAACGGCGCCAATGCTTTATCGGGCATGATGATCGCCGAGAGCGGGCGCGAGCTGTTATTTTCCATCATCGCCAATGACCGGCCAGCCACAACCCGCTCCGCGATGGCTGAGATGGATGCCGCCTTGAATGTGATCGCGGCCGCCTACTGAGCAGGCCCGCCGCGAAACCAATCGACCAACCATGGGTTCACCGTCTCGTGCCGTTGATAATTCAGCCCATGCTCTCCGCCCGCGATGATGCGGATGTCCGCGTCCGGCATCAATGCCCGCAATTGGTCGGCGCTCGAGACCAAAACGGTTTCGTCCTGATCGCCATAGATGGCCAGCACCGGGACACCGGTCTGCGCCAAGCGCTGAAACGTCTCCTCGCGTCCACTCATTGGCATGTGGCGCAAGGTCGACAGCAAAGCTTGCAGATAGCCGCGATAGCTCATTTGTTCCGTGACATCGCCTCGTAGGCGGTTGTCTGGGGCCCGGTCGATTTCGTCATATTGCGGGTCGCCGAGCAGGATCTGCTGTCCGACCATGCGCCAGACCCAATCGCCGATCAGCGGTGCTGACAGCACGGCTGCAGCAGCGCCGTCCGCACCGGCCGTGTCGAGACCAGCAGGGACCAATAGCACCAAGCGCTCAACCTGCTCCGGGCGGCGCGCCGTGAATTCGGCAACGATCGGCCCGCCCATAGATAGCCCGGCAAGCCCAAATGGCGGCTCGACACCGACCGCCTCAATCAGCTCGATCAGAGCCTGATCGTACAAGTCGGTATCATATCGCGTCTGCGGACGATCCGACCATCCACGGCCAAAATGATCGAAACGCAGGGTTCGAAACCCCGCCGCGACGAGGGCTTCGACATTCTGTTCATAGATGAAGTTCGGGGTTGAAAACCCGTGCACTAAAATCACGACTGGACCCGATTCCGGCCCGTCCCAACGATAGTGGATCTGGCCCTCGCTCAAATCGGCAAAAGCCCCGGGCGCAGCCTGCCGAGCGCTGTCATCTAGCGGCTTTAAACGCCATTCTGCGAGTAAATAGGAGCCCAAAAGAAGCACCATCAGGCCGACAAAAAGGCGCAATCCCCATATCATTTTTTCCTCCAAACGATCGCCATTTCGGCATCATTCTAGCGGCTTTTCGCAGCGGTGGTGTGTGCGCAGATCGCAACCCCCCTCTCTTTCAGCGTTAAGCCTTGTTTTAATTACTTTTTATTACCCGATAAATACCAGCTTCAGATTTCCCTTTTGGATCAAAATCTTCTATAAAAGCAAGGGATTTGACGAATCAATTGCAGGGATAGACCCGATGACAGAAGCGGCCGAAAACAATAGCGAATACAGCGCCGACTCGATTAAGGTGTTAAAGGGCCTAGAAGCGGTCCGCAAACGGCCTGGCATGTATATCGGAGACACCGATGATGGCTCCGGTTTGCACCATATGATCTACGAAGTGGTCGACAACGCGATCGATGAAGCCTTAGCCGGTCACGCCGATGAAGTCACCGTGACGCTACACGCGGATGGTTCGGCTGAAATCACCGATAATGGGCGCGGCATTCCGGTCGGTCAGCACGCCACAGAGGGTCGCTCCGCCGCCGAAGTGATCATGACCGAACTGCATGCGGGCGGCAAGTTTGACAGCAATTCATACAAAGTCTCAGGCGGTCTGCACGGGGTTGGGGTGTCCGTTGTCAATGCTCTATCGGTCTGGCTGGATCTGATCATCCATAGAGATGGGTCCGAGCATTATGTGCGTTTTGTCGATGGCGGGCGCACACAAGCGCCGCTGAAAGTCGTTGGCGAGAGCCCGATGACTGCCGACGGCGCGCCCTATACCGGCACCGCTGTGCGCTTTCTGGCGAGCCCTGAGACCTTCACGATGACGGTCTATAACCGCAAAACTTTGGAGCATCGACTGCGCGAACTCGCCTTCTTGAACTCCGGCGTGCGGATCGTGTTCCGCGATTTGCGCGATGTGGAACCGTACGAGTCCGTGCTCGAATATGCGGGCGGCGTTGCCGCCTTTGTCCAGCACCTCAACGAGACCAAGAACGCGCTGATCCCGGAAACCATTTATGTCACCGGTGAGAAAGACGGCATCACTTTGGAAGCGGCGTTGGAATGGACCGATGCCTATCATGAAAATGTGCTCTGCTTCACCAATAACATCCCTCAACGCGATGGCGGCACACACCTCGCGGGCTTTCGCGGCGCCCTCACGCGAATCATCAATAAATATGCGGCCGAAACCGGTGCGGCAAAGAAAGAGAAAGTCGACATCACGGGCGATGATGCGCGTGAAGGCTTAACCTGCGTCCTTTCCGTGAAAGTGCCGGACCCAAAATTCAGCTCGCAGACCAAAGATAAATTGGTGTCTTCGGAAGTCCGCCCTGTGGTCGAAAGCTTGATGAACGAAAAACTCGCCGAATGGTTTGAAGAGCATCCCAAAGAAGCGCAACAGGTGATGACCAAAATCGTCGAGGCCGCGGCGGCGCGCGAAGCGGCGCGCAAAGCCCGCGAACTGACCCGGCGCAAGACCGCGCTCGACATTACGTCTCTGCCCGGCAAATTGGCGGACTGTCAGGAAAAAGATCCGGCCAAATCTGAAATCTTTATCGTCGAGGGAGATTCTGCGGGCGGGTCGGCCAAACAGGGGCGCGACCGCGCCAATCAAGCCATCCTGCCTTTGCGGGGGAAGATCTTGAATGTGGAACGCGCCCGCTTCGACAAAATGCTCTCCTCAGACCAAGTCGGCACGCTGATCATGGCCCTTGGCGCGGGGATTGGCCGGGACGAGTTCGATATCGACAAGCTGCGTTACCACAAAATCGTGATCATGACCGATGCCGATGTGGATGGCGCGCATATTCGCACGCTGCTGCTGACCTTCTTTTATCGCCAAATGCCAGAAGTGATTGAGAATGGCTTTCTCTACATTGCGCAACCACCGCTTTACAAAGTCTCGCGCGGCAAGTCTGAGCGCTATTTGAAAGATGATGAAGAACTCAACACCTATCTGATTGAGGCGGGCACCGATGGCGAAGTGCTGATCCTTGCCGATAGCACGCAAATCGCTGGCGAAGACTTGCGCGAGCGGGTCCGCATGGCGGCGCAGTTCAAGCAAGCCTTGTGGCGACTCAGCTTACGGGCACCAGGTGAAATCGTCGAACAAGCGGCAATCGCCGGAGCATTGGCACCGGGTGCATCGTCAGAGGAGGCGGAACGGGCTGCGGTGCGCCTGAACATCATCGCCGAAGAAGGCGAAGACACATGGACCGGACGGTTTGAGGATGGCAGCCTCATTCTGTCGCGCGAGGTCCGCGGAGTTGAAGAGAAAGCCGTGCTCGACGGCCAATTGCTGGCAAGCGCCGATGCTGGACGGCTCAACAGTATCGCCCAAACCATCCGCCCGATTTATGTCGAGCCATCGATTTTGCGCAACGAAAAAGCTGGCGAGATCCAAGTGACCGGCCCGGTTAGCCTGCTCGAAGCCGTTTTGGCGGCCGGCCGCAAGGGGCTGAAAATCCAGCGCTATAAAGGGCTCGGCGAAATGAATGCCGATCAGCTCTGGGAGACCACGCTGGACGCCAACGCCCGCACGCTCTTGCAGGTGCAAGTTGATGATGCGCTGGAGGCTGGCGACATGTTCTCGCGTCTCATGGGGGATGTTGTCGAACCCCGGCGGCAATTCATCCAGGACAATGCCTTAGAAGCGGAAGTCGACGTCTAAACACAGCTTGCCCGTCGCGCGCATATTTCTGCTTGCTCGACCTATCGACTCCCCGCTATAGGGCAGCCGTTTGCCCGGTCTCGAGATTGGGTGCGTGACAAGAAGGAAGCCGAGATGCCCAAACGCACCGATATTCAGTCCATTCTTGTTATCGGCGCTGGTCCTATCATAATCGGCCAAGCCTGCGAGTTCGATTATTCCGGCGTGCAGGCCATCAAGGCGCTTAAAGACGAAGACTATCGGGTGATTTTGGTCAACTCCAATCCGGCAACGATTATGACTGATCCGGACCTCGCAGACGCGACTTATATCGAACCCATTACTCCAGATTTCGTCGAGAAGATTATCGAGATCGAAAAGCCGGACGCGCTCTTGCCCACAATGGGCGGACAAACCGCTTTGAATTGCGCCCTCGCCCTTGAACAGGCGGGGGTTCTTTCTAAACACGGCGTGGAATTAATCGGCGCGCGGGCGGACGCAATTGAAAAGGCCGAGGACCGTAAACTGTTCCGCGAAGCGATGGACCGAATCGGATTGGAAAACCCAAAAGCCGAAATCGTCTCGTCGCCGAAAAATGAAGACGGAACCTATGATCGGATTACCGGCCTGAAACGGGCGCTTGATGTGCTCGATCATGTCGGTTTGCCAGCGATCATCCGGCCCGCCTTTACCCTCGGCGGAACTGGCGGGGGCGTGGCTTATAACCGCGCCGAGTATGAACAGATCTGCCGCGCTGGGATCGCAGCATCGCCGGTGGCGCAAATTCTCGTCGATGAGAGCCTGCTCGGTTGGAAAGAGTTTGAGATGGAGGTCGTCCGCGACAAAGCGGACAATGCGATCATCATCTGCGCGATTGAGAATATTGACCCGATGGGCGTGCATACCGGGGACTCCATCACCGTGGCGCCGGCTCTGACCCTGACCGATCGTGAGTATCAAGTCATGCGCAACGCGTCGCTTGCCGTTTTGCGGGAAATCGGGGTTGAGACCGGAGGTTCGAATGTCCAATTCGCGGTCAACCCTGCCGATGGCCGGTTGGTGGTGATTGAAATGAACCCGCGCGTCTCCCGCTCGTCCGCGCTCGCCTCAAAAGCGACCGGCTTCCCGATTGCGAAAGTCGCGGCGAAACTCGCCATTGGGTACACGCTCGATGAGCTCGACAATGACATTACGGGCGTGACGCCCGCATCGTTCGAGCCGACCATCGATTATGTCGTCACCAAAATCCCACGCTTCGCGTTTGAGAAATTTGAAGGCGCAGAGCCGATCCTGACAACCGCAATGAAATCCGTCGGCGAAGCCATGGCAATCGGGCGCAATTTTCAGGAAAGCCTGCAAAAAGCGCTTTGCTCATTAGAGACCGGCCTCAACGGACTGAATGAAATCAAATTCAGCGAGCCTGCAGCGCTCCGGGAAGCGCTGAGCAAGCAAACGCCAGACCGCTTACGGATCGTCGCACAGGCCTTCCGGAATGGCCTTAGCGTCGAAACGGTGCATGCGACGACCAGCATTGATCCTTGGTTTTTGCGCCAGATCGAAGACCTGGTGGCCACCGAGGCGATGATTAAAGATCATGGTTTGCCGACCGATGCACCGGGCTTCACGCGCTTAAAAGGTATGGGGTTTTCCGATGCGCGGCTGGGTGATCTGACCGGGGCGCCCGAACGCGACGTGCGGGCGGCCCGTCACGCGCTGAACGTCCGGCCGGTTTACAAACGCATCGACACCTGCGCCGCAGAGTTTGCAGCTAAAACACCATATCTCTATTCGACATATGAACAGCCCGCCTTCGGCGCCGCGCGCGCCGATTGCGAAGCGCTGCCATCGGACCGGCATAAAGCGATCATTCTCGGCGGTGGCCCAAACCGGATTGGGCAAGGCATCGAATTTGACTATTGCTGCTGCCATGCGGCGTTTGCGATGGCCGATATCGGCATCGAAAGCATCATGGTGAATTGCAATCCAGAAACCGTTTCGACCGATTATGACACGTCCGATCGGCTCTATTTCGAGCCGCTGACCGAGGAACATGTCTCAGAGATCATTCACGTCGAACAAAGCGCCGGCACGCTTGCAGGGGTGATCGTTCAATTTGGCGGCCAGACTCCGCTCAAGCTCGCACAGCCGCTCAACCAAGCAGGTGTGCCGATCCTCGGCACTAGCCCGGACAGTATCGATCTTGCCGAAGACCGCAAACAATGGGCTGCCTTACTGGCCAATCTCGGCATTCAACAGCCCCCTTCGGCGACTGCGCGAACGCTGGAAGAGACGCTAGAGAACGCCCAGCAGCTTGGCTATCCGGTCATGTTGCGCCCGTCTTTTGTTCTCTCCGGTACAGCGATGCGGATCTGCCATTCAGACGAAGATGTCCGCGAATATGCCGGCTATGCGCTGTCGGTTGCAGGCGATGGTTCGCTATTCCTGGATCGCTATCTCTCAGATGCCATCGAGGTCGATGTCGATGCGCTCTGCGATGGCCAGAATGTGCATGTGGCGGGGATTATGGAACATATAGAAGAGGCGGGCGTGCATTCTGGCGACAGCGCCTGCGCTCTGCCGCCTTATACGCTCTCTCCATCGATCATTGGGCGCCTCAGCGAACAAACCATCGCACTTGCCAAAGCATTGAATGTCTGTGGGCTGATCAATATTCAATATGCCGTCAAAGAGGATGAAATCTACGTCCTCGAAGCCAATCCGCGGGCCAGCCGGACGGTGCCTTTTGTCGCCAAAGCGGTCGGCGCACCGATTGCCGGCATTGCGGCGAAAATTATGGGCGGCAAAGCGCTACCGGACTTCGATCTACGTCATGCCGAGGCCAACCGGGTCGCGGTCAAAGAAGCGGTCTTCCCCTTCGCGCGGTTCGCCAATGTCGATCCGATCCTTGGTCCCGAAATGCGCTCGACCGGTGAGGTGATGGGGTGGGATGACGATTTCGGCACAGCTTTTTTAAAGGCTCAGATCGGTGCCGGGGAAGACATCCCAGAGACCGGCACGGCATTCATCTCATTGCGCGAAGCGGACAAACCAGAAATCGTGGAAGCGGCGAAAGACTTATCTGAAATGGGATTTGAGCTCGTCGCCACATCCGGTACGGCGGCGTTCCTCGACGCGCATGGCATTTCTGCCCGCACCGTCAAAAAAGTCTTGGAAGGCAAGCCAAACATCGAGGACGCAATATTGAATGGCGAGATTGATATCGTTTTGAATACGACAGAGGGTGCGCAGTCGCGCAAAGACTCAAAATCCATCCGCCGCACGGCTTTGATCCAAAATGTCCCCTATTTCACAACCCTTTCAGCGTGCCGCGCGGCGGTAAAAGCGATTCGCGCAAGACGCGAAAAACCCCTTTCAGTCCGGGCTCTACAGAAAGCATAACTTGCGAGATCGGCCTTTTTACACTACTTATCCAGCCAGCTTTTTGATTGGGCGGCAACGTCCGGACCCAAGAACGGTACTAAATTCATGCAACGCACACCAATGACTGCGGGAGGCTATGCCGCCCTCGATGAAGAATTAAAGACGCTCAAATCCGTGGAACGCCCGGCCATCATCCAGGCCATCTCGGAAGCGCGCGAGCATGGCGACTTGTCTGAAAATGCTGAGTATCACGCGGCCAAAGAGAAACAGTCTTTCATCGAAGGCCGGATTGTCGAATTGGAAGACAAGCTCTCGCGCGCCGATGTCATCGATTTGAGTAAAGTTAAAGGCGACAAGATCGTCTTCGGCGCGACGGTGACTGTGATTGACGTCGATACGGAAGAAGAAGCGACCTATCAGATTGTCGGCGAAGACGAAGCGGATATTGCCGATGGCAAAGTCTCCAATACGTCACCGATCGCCCGCGCGCTGATCGGCAAGGCCGAGGGCGATGAAGCCGAAGTCACCGCGCCCGGCGGCGCCAGGGTCTATGAAATCGCCGAAGTGAAGTACGCATAAACGAGGTTCTTCTCGGAATGGTCAAATTCTGGCAGGGATCCGAAAATGACCGTGCCTGATTCTTCCTTGGGACCGTCCATTTGGGCGGTCAGTGATGGGCGAGCGGGCAATGCTGCACAGGTCAAGGCGGTGATTTCGGCTTTGTCGGAGACCCGGCGCTGGCTCCAAATTGGCCATATTGTGGGGCAAAACTACCGCTCAGATCCGCTTGAGCTTTCGCCGCGTCCGCCATGGATCTGGTGGCCAGGGGCGAACTGGCCGCTGCCAAAACTTGCTTTGCCGCGCGATCAAAGCGCGCTCTTGGCAGCGCCATGGCCATCGCTATGGGTCGCCGCCGGGCGCCGCAGCGCGCCATATACGGCGGGGATGCGCACGTGGAGTGAGGGACAAACCTTTACTGTGCAGATCCTCGATCCAAAGTCGGATCCGCGCCGGTACGATTTGGTGATTGTCCCTGAACATGATGACTTGCAAGGCCCGAATGTGGTGCGCACGATCGGTTCACCCACCCATTTTAGCGAGGATGCCATCGAAGAAGCAGGCCAGGCTTTTGCTGACCTTGCCGACGAAACTGGCAAAAGCGCCCTCATTGTGCTTGGCGGAGCGTCCAAGACGCATCGCTTCAGCCGTGAGACCGCGGCGCAATTGATGCAGCAATTTGAAGGACTTGCGGCGCACGGCTGGCGCTTGCGGATCACCTGCTCGCGGCGCACGCCGGTCCCTGTGGTCGGCGATATGCGTCAATTGGCGGACCGGATTGGGGCTGACTTCTGGGCCAATGCGCAAGATGGGCCAAATCCTTACCTTGCCTGGTTGCTCTATTCCGACGCGGCGATTGTCACCGAAGACAGCGCGAATATGCTCTCAGATGCCGCTTGGCATGGCTTGCCCATCCATATCGCACGATTGACCGGCAAGGCGCCGAAATTTGATCGGCTGCATGCCAGCTTAATCGACCGCGGCTGCGCGCGATGGTTTCAAGGTGAGCTCGAAACTTGGGATTATCCCCCGGTGCGCGAGGCCGGGCGTGTTGCCGACCGGATTATCGCAGAATTGCTCAAAAAGCATCCGCAACCAAATTTGGGACCGGCCGTGGCAAGCAAAGTCGCAGCGCCAACTTGGCGCTAGGCTGACACCGAATGGCGCAGCTGCCGGGCCACCCCGGCATCCGCATCGGTTTCCCAACACCAGGCGCTCGGTGTGTCGAGCACGGCGCGGACCAATTTATTGTTCATGGCATGACCAGGCTGGCGCGCTTCATAATGACCGGCAATCGGCGCTCCAGCGAGCATCAAATCACCGACTGCGTCCAGCAATTTGTGGCGAATAAACTCATCATCGCTGCGCAAGCCCTCTGGATTGATGATTTCGTCGCCATCTATCACCACGGCATTTTCAAGGGAGCCGCCGCGAGCAAGACCCATGGCTTTCAGCGTTTCGACATCGCGGGCAAACCCAAACGTACGGGCAAATGCAATATCACGCGCAAACTGTCCGGGCGCGAGACGCATCGACATTTGCTGCGTCCCAATGGCTTTAGTGTCAAACTCGATTTTGGCGTTCAAAGTCAGATGATTGCTATCATTCGGGCTGAGCCGCGCCCATTTGACCCCATCGCGCACTTCGACAGTTTCTAAAATCCGGATGCGGCGGCGGAGCGCCGATTGTTGCGTCACGCCAACACTTTGGAACAGGTCACAAAACACGGCCGATGAGCCGTCCATAATCGGAACTTCTGGACCATCAATTTCAATCAGGAGATTATCGATCCCAAGCCCGGCACAGGCGGCCAATAAGTGCTCGACTGTGGCAACGCTGGCGCCATCATCATTGGTCAGCGTGGTGCCGAGCTGGACTTCAGTGACATGATCACCGCGGGCAGGAATGTCGGATGTGATATCAAGGTCGGTGCGCCGAAACCGGATCCCGGCATTCACTGCGGCGGGTTTGATAACCATGCGTGCCCGTTCGCCGGAATGAACGCCGATACCCGCGCAAATGACGGCGCCCTTCAATGTCGTTTGATACGCTACTTTGACCAAGCCCAAACTCCTTGTAGAGTGGCATAAACACCCGCGTCGGCCAAAATCACAAGACAAGCATTATTGCGGTTTGTTGCAATATCTTAAAACAAAAAGCCGTCCTCAACCGGACGGCTTTTGCTAACAATTTGGTAAGCTTTAAGTATTGGCTGAGCGTCGCAAAAATGCAGGGATTTCAAGATCCTCATCATCAAACGCAGCTGGCTTTGGGTGATCTGTGGGGGAGGTTACGATGGCCGTTTCATCATCCTCGGAATCATTGTCGCCGACCGGTTCTTCGCGGCGCCATCCGAACAGGTTTGAGAAGCCTGCGGGGCTGTCCGCCACAGGCTTAGTCAGGGCTGCATCAGCGGTCACAGTATCCCCGCCCGCCTGGCCTTCAACATGCGCAGCTGGCAATGGCCGGCCGCTAAAATCTGGACGATCGTCGGCTTCCATAGGCGCCGCTTGGCTAACCACGACCGGGGCGTCGTCTGGGACATGGGCCACGGGCGGCATGGTAACGGCGACGTCCTGCGCAGTGACACCGGCGGCAACAACAGAGACACGGATGCGACCCTCTAAAGCCGGGTCGAAGGTCGAGCCGAGAATGATATTGGCGTTTTCTTCGACCTCGCGGCGGATCTCATTCGCGGCTTCATCAAGCTCGAACAAAGTCATATCATACCCGCCGGTAATATTGATCAAAACGCCCTTGGCGCCCTGCATCGACACATCGTCGAGCAGCGGGTTATCGATAGCAGACCGGGCCGCTTCCAGCGCGCGGCCTTCGCCCTCGCCTTCGCCCATGCCCATCATCGCTGTGCCCATACCTTTCATGATCGTGCGGACATCGGCAAAATCGAGATTGATAAGGCCCGGCATAATCATCAGATCGGTGATCCCGCGCACGCCCGAGTAAAGCACATCATCGGCCATCCGAAACGCTTCAGCGAAAGTCGTGCGCTCGTTGGCGATGCGGAACAGATTTTGATTGGGGACGACAATCAGCGTGTCGACAACATCTTTCATTCTAACCAGACCGCCATCTGCGGTGGCCATGCGATGCGCCCCTTCAAAGCCAAATGGCTTGGTGACCACACCAATCGTCAAGATGCCGCGATCATGGGCCGCTTTGGCGATCACGGGTGCCGCTCCCGTGCCTGTGCCCCCGCCCATTCCGGCAGCGACGAAGACCATGTGCGCATCCTCTAGCGCCGCTTCGATTTCCGCCATTGATTCCTCTGCCGACGCCTCGCCGACATCGGGGCGCGCACCGGCGCCAAGGCCCGCCGTGGTCTCAGGTCCGAGCTGGATGCGGTTTTCCGTCTTAGATCGACGCATCGCTTGCGCATCGGTATTGGCAACGTAGAACTCAACGCCTTGCAGGTTCGCCTCGATCATATTGTCGACGGCGTTTCCGCCAGCGCCACCGACGCCAATCACAACGATCCGAGGTTTGAGTTCTTTGGTCATGCTCAATTCCCGCACTTTAATCTACACACCTTAGACTGAGTCTGAGTTCAGAATGACGGACTTGACCTAAAAGACTCTTAAATGAGTGTCATTTCGATCAAAAATTTTCGCGGATCCAATTTAAGATTCGCGCAACTATTCCTCGCTCAGACGCGTCTCCAGCAAACACTTTCGCACCGCCAGCCCGCGCTGCGTCAGCAAAACCCCGCAATTCGTAACTTATCAGACCTGCCGCCGTCGAAAAGGCCGGATGGCCAAAATTGTCACCTAAAACATCAGCATCCACAGGTCGTCCCAAACGGACCGGTTGATTGAGCACTTTTGCCGCGAATTCGCGCACACCGGCCATCTGACTGGCGCCGCCCGTGAGAACGGTGCGTCTCGGTAGAATCGGGCGCAAAGGACTGGCCGTGAGGTGCGCTTGCACCATTTCGAAGAGCTCTTCGATGCGCGGCGCAATAATCGCGGTCAGCTCGCCGCGCGTCATCCGGCTGGCTTTGAGGCGGCCATCATCGCCCAAACGCGGCGCTTCGATCCGCTCAGCCATGCCCGGGCCGTCCGCATCCGCTGTGCCGTGGAGTGTTTTTAGGCGCTCCGCCGCAGCGAAGGTGGTGCCAATACCTTGCGCAATGTCGCTGGTGACACGGGCGCCGCCGACTTTGACCAAATCCAACCAGGCCGGCGCGCCGTTCATAAACACAGACACCGAGGTCACGCCGCCACCAAAATCGATGCAAATCGCGCCGTTTTCAATTTCATCTTCAATCAGCGTGCCCGAACCGCTTGCGAGCGCCGACGGAACGATCCGTTCGATGCCCAGATGGGCCCGAAATACACACTCTTTGAGATTTTTGACGAGCGATTTTGGCGCCGTCACAACATTTAGCAAAACCCGCAGCCGGTCGCCGATCATGCCGACCGGATCGCGAATATCGTCCTGATCATCGACGCCATACATGACCGGATAGGCACCGAGCAGTTCGCGCTCTTTGGGAACCATTTTTTGTAGCGCTTCACCCCAGACCTTATGGACGTCCCGGCCGCTGATCTCGCGCTGGCCAAGCTCGATTTCGGCCTCTGCGAGCTGGCTATCGACTTTCGGACCGGTAATTCCGAGAATAATCCGATCAATCCGTTCTCCGGCTTCGCGCTCCGCATCTTCAACCGCGAGGCGGATCGAACGTTCGAGCGCTTCAATATCAGTGATGGCGCCACCATTGAAACCGCGACTCTGCTGGCGACCGCCGCCCATAAAGGCGAACCCGGCGCGGCTACCTGGATCTACGCGCCCGATCAAGCAGGCGATTTTGGAACAGCCAATATCCAGCGCAGCGACGACCGTGCCAGCTTTGCCGATTTGGCGGGGTTTCAATCGATGCTCACTCGTCGCCATTATGCAGCACTCCCCAAATCATCGGTTATTGGGGTTAAATAGGTTTCACCCTCGACGCGCAGATCGATCACCCGAAGCGGACGACGGGTCAGCTCCGTCGCAGCGTTGATCTGCTCAAACCCCATCATATTTCGCACCAGCCCTTCATCTGCTGGCAGTTTTACAATGGTCCCAGACCGCAAAACAAGATCCCAGCGTCTCCCTGCGACGCGGCGGGCATAATCGGTTTCGACCCTCAAACCCGGCGCCATCGCAAAGGCGCGCTGTAGGGCGGGAATGGCTTCTGGGCCACCAGCACCGATGGCTCTGGTCAGATGCAGATGATCGCTCGGCCGCGCTTTTGGCATCACACGCCCAAGATTGTCGACAACTGACCAATCCTCACCATTGTTCCACAATGCCGTTGGCTGCGTGGCGCTGGCATAAATCATCACCGTGTCTGGCCAGAGGCGGTAGACTCGGACTTTGGTCACAAGGCGGGTGTCTTCAAGCCTGCGCTGGACGAGATGTGGGTCGGCACGGAACATATTCTCGCCCGGCTCGATCATTGCAGCGGTTTTGATTTGCCGCGCCAGCGCCGGTACATGTTCGAGGCCAATGACTTCGACGGTTTCGATTGATAGACCCATGGAGCGGGACGCCCCGTCTAAAGCACTGCCCCAGCGTTTGCCGACTTGGGACAGTGAACCACCAAGCAAAGCTGCGCCCGCGACGATCATGGCAATGACCATAACAAGACCGAAGATGACAGACGAAATCTGCGTGCGTTCCAGGACGATGTCTGGTTCTGGCGCTGCAGGTTTGCGTTTCGCGCGTGGCATATCCCGTCCTTTATCGTTCACCCATGACCAATCTTGAGATCACGACGAAAACGACTCATCGAACGCTTGATGCGCCAGTGGGGCTGGACAGATCGTCAGCTTCTTAAAACACCATCAAACAGATCGATTGCCACCATCCGGCGCGATCTACTTTGATCATATTTTGCACCAAATTCGTAAAACTCTCTTAAGCGCGTTTGCTTTTTGCACCTTCCCGAAAGGCACCGTCAGGCAGAGGCGATCAACCGCTTCAAAGCGCTTTGAATCGAAGCGATTTTCGCTGCGGGGCGCCGTCAAAATGACAAATAGAATAGAAACCAAAAAGGCGTTGATTTTGTATGCTACATATGTAACATATCTTCGTCACGCCGATTCTTTTGCAGGCCACAACAGATGATGTGACAGACGCCTCGCCAGGCTTACGTTTGTCCAGGCATCCCTTGACCTGGATGGACGCTCTCCAAGAGGCCTGGTGAGGCTGATTTGCGACCGCCACGCGGGCTTTGCCGCGTCCCATATTTGTGAACACTGTGCTGAACAAGCGCTCGCCGGTCAGGACGCGTTTTCCGGTCGCTTTAAGCGCCGCCAAAACACCTGAGGTCTGGCCCGTTCCGTCGCCCGAAATGGTCGTCAATCACATTCGACTGCAGCGCAAATCACCCTCGAATTTATGTGTCAGAGAAAAAGATATACAGAAAATCGTTAGATAATATTGTTTATAAATATTTCATATTTATCTTTACATCTAAATTAAAATATAAAATCTATCAAGTAATCCGAGTAAAAATAGACTATTCAGATACATCTTCGATCGATACTTTTAAAGGCGGCCGATCCGCCGGATTTCCCAGCGCAAGTCGACACCGCTATGATCGAGCACGCGGGCGCGAACCAGTTCGCCCAAGGCTTCAATATCCGCCGCGCTCGCCTCGCCCGTATTGATCAGGAAATTACAATGCTTCTCGCTCACCTGCGCGCCGCCGACTTTCAGCCCGCGGCATCCGGCAGCATCAATCAAGCGCCAGCTTGATCGCGCCTCCGGCAGATCAGGAGGATCGGGATTGGCGAAGGTCGATCCGCCGGTTTTTTCTTTTATCGGTTGGGTCTGAGCCCGGCGCGTTTGGTGTGCCGTAATCTCTTGCGCCAAGGCGTCCGGATCGCCGCCCGCGCGCCCTTTCAAATGTAGGCAGGTAACAATCACATCGGCCGGAAAGTCGGTGTCGCGATAGGCAAAGCCAATCTCTTCGCGGGCCAGTGAGATCGCGGTGCCATCGCGGCCAATGCCGTCAACTCTGGTGACAACATCCCCGAAGGCAGATCCGTAACAGCCCGCATTGGTCCGCACTGCGCCGCCCATCGAACCTGGAATCCCGGATAAGAACGAAAGCCCCGTAAGCCCGGCTTTGGCTGCTGCTTTGGCGACACTTAGATCCAGCGCCCCGGCCCGCGCCGTCAATTGGTCGCCATCAATACGGACCTCACCCCAGTAACCACCCATCAGGCGAACCACCAAGCCTTCGATCCCACCGTCGCGAACAATAGTGTTCGAGCCAACGCCCAAAACAGTGACCGGCACTTCCGCCGGGAGCGCCTTCAGACACGTCGCCAGGTCGGCCTCATCGGCGGGCAGAAACAAAGCGTCCGCGACCCCACCGACCCGAAACCAAGTATACGGCGCCAATGCCGCATTCTTCATCATTTTGCCGCGAAGTTCAGGCAATATGTCGGTGTTAAAGCTCATACCGTCGCCTAGCGCTTGTCCGGCGTCACGAAAAGGGATGATCACAGGCTTGGGCTATATTGGTCAAAATAATCGAGTGATTTGAATGGATACGACGCTGCCGCAAGCGATTTTGCTGTTGTCTCTAAATGATGAAACCGGGAACACCGAAGCGGGCTATTATCAGCCGGCAATTGCGGGGGCTGCGCTGGCGGATTTGTTTTTGAAAAACACCATCGAATTGGAGCCGGGGTCTGACAATGTGATCCCCCTCCGCCATGCCCGGTCTCTCGGCGCATTTCTCGGCATGTGCGATCAGGCGATCGGCGCCGCACCGAAACCGCAGGACCTCACCTACTGGATCACCACACTCGCCAATCAAAAAGACTTTATTGCAACCCTCGCCGATGAGCTCTGCCACTTGGGTGCGTTGACCAAAGAGAAAACTCGGATTTTTGGCTTGTTCACCCGGACGGTTTGGCCAGAAGCCTCACCGGCCCTGGAAACGGCCTTGAAAAGCGAAATGGCAGCGGCGATGTTCGCGGAGGCGGGCCCTGTTGATGAGCGGATCTGCTTGATCACGGCGTTGGCCAAAGCGGTTGGCTTGCTCGACTACAATTTCGATACAGAGAAACTCGCGCAACATGCTGATCGCATCGAACAAATTGCCGCCGGGAAGTGTTTGACCTCGGACACCTCAGATGCCGTCCTAAAGGCCGTTGATACCGCGATCCGCGCCGCGCATGCGAGTGCTGAGTCGATTACCGCGTCGATTATTCAATAATGCCGAAACCGCTTTAGAAGCGATAGCGCAAACGCAAATGTGCGCGCGCTTGTGCCTGCGCGTCATCTTCATAAAAGTTCGAATTGGTATTGGTCAGGCGCGACGGATCTGGGCGATTGACCCAACCCGCTCCGATCGTCGCATCTGCCGACCAGCCATAAGGCGCCGCGCGCGTTCGCAATCCAACCCCAACAAAGGGAGCGCGATCATAGGGCCGCGCAAACATATCTTGTGATCCGGCATCCAAGCTCATAGCGCGGTCGACTTGGCGTCCAATCTCGGTTGCATCATCCGCTGCGCCCATCGTCACGACAACGTTCGGATGCGGGGTCGAAATGTACGCAAACTTGCCGACCTGACCGGCATCCTCCAGGCTGACCTCAACAAGCCGCTGCGGCGCGGCGAGCGATACAGCAACATCAAGTTGGAGGCGCGGACGAAGCTTGAAGGATGTCGCGGGCGGCGCGACCGGATCATCAAACCGCAAGCGAAGGACCGGCTCGGACTCTTCACGTGCGTCCGCAATCACCGCGACCGCAGATCCAATAACGCCAATAAGAGCGAATAGTACCGGTCTGAACAGCACGGTCTCGTCCCACATCTCTCCTCCGGAGAACGGTGGCACAAAGACCCTTCTAGAGTGCCTCTAAAGTCGCTTGAATTGAACCGATTGGATTCACCATAAAGCCTAGGTTGTGAGATGTTCAATCACGTCATTGGCATAGGCGGAAATGCTACCAGCGCCCATGCAGACGACCATATCGCCAGGCTGAGTCTGCGCTCGGATCACGTCTGCTAAGGTTTCCAAATCGTCCAGGGTCTCGGCCCGTTTGTGACCATGGCCGCGTATGCTGTCGACCAGAGCGGTATGATCTATGCCCGGGATCGGCGCCTCACCCGCTGCAAAAACGGGCGTGATGAAAGCGATATCAGCCTCGCGATAGCACTGAGCAAAGTCGTCAAACAGATCGTTCAGGCGCGAAAAGCGGTGGGGTTGCGAAATGGCGATGACCCGGCCTTGGCCCTGAATCGCGCGGGCCGCTTTCAGACAGGCCGCAATTTCCACCGGGTGATGTGCGTAGTCATCTATAATGGTGACGCCATTCCACGTACCGATGGTTGTAAACCGGCGCTTCACGCCACCAAAGGCTTTCAGGCTGTTGCGCAATTGCGTATTTGTCGCGCCAAGTTCAACGGCAACGGCAATCGCGGCGAGCGCGTTCGACACGTTATGCTCGCCCGCCATCGGCAATAAGACTTGTTCGATAACCCGCTCTGCCGCGTTGAGTTGAGCACGGATCATGACATCGAACGTCACACCATCCGCGCTCGAACTGAGATTGACCGCGCGCACATCGGCTTGGCGGTTATAGCCATAGGTGATGATCCGGCGATCTGACACCCGCGCCACCATAGCCGCGACTTCAGGGTGATCCGTACACAAAACCCCAAAGCCATAGAATGGAATATTGCCGACATACGTATCGAACGCATCGCGCAGCGCCTGCATCGAGCCATAATGCTCCATGTGCTCCGGATCCATATTGGTGACGATGGCAATCGTCGGGCGGATCTTCATAAAGGTGCCATCGGACTCGTCGGCTTCGACCACGATCCAATCACCATCGCCAACTTTCGCATTCGAGTCGTAAGCGTTGATGATGCCGCCATTGATGACCGTTGGGTCAATGCCAGCGCCATCTAAGAGCGCTGCAACCATTGTGGTCGTCGTCGTCTTGCCATGCGTGCCGGCCACAGCAACCGTCCATTTCAGCCGAATGATCTCGGCCAACATGTCGGCGCGCCGCACCACCGGGATACCGGCCGCGCGCGCCGCTTGGACCTCGACATTATCGTCCTTAATGGCGCTTGAAATGATCACAGCACTGGTGCCCGTCACGTTTTCCCCGCGATGCCCAATATGTACGTGCGCTCCGCGGGCGCGCAGACGCTCAACATTGGCGCTCTCCTTCATGTCCGAGCCTTGCACCTGATAGCCCAGGTTCAACATGATCTCGGCGATGCCGGACATGCCAATGCCACCAATCCCGACCAAATGGGCCGGGCCGAGGGGAAACGGGGTCGGGGACGGTTTCATCAGAGTGTCATGCTCAGAGATAGATTGTGATTGCGTTACCGCGTTCGCACGCAAAGACGCAAGCGCAGGGCTGAAGTCGGAAAAAGGTCTGGTATCCATCCCGCCGGTGTGCATGGTCGTGATGGCCAAAAAAAGGAACGAACATGACAATGCATTTAGCCGAACTGAATATTGGCCGCCTTATCGCTCCGACCGATGATCCGCGGGTCCAAGAGTTCATGGAAAACCTCGACTTCATCAATGGACTTGGCAAGCGGATGCCCGGATTTGTTTGGATGATGGAAGGGTCGGGCGAGCCCGGTACCGGCAATACTGACGCGAAGATTGATGGCGATCCACAATTTGTCGCCAATCTCACCGTCTGGGAAGACGTGCAGAGCTTGGAAACCTTTGTTTGGGGTACGGTGCACAAACAGTTTTATGAGCGCCGACACGACTGGTTTGAGGTGCTCGGTCAAATGCACTTTGTCATGTGGTGGGTGCCCGCAGGGCATGAGCCGACCCTGGACGAGGCGCTGGCGAAACTCAGGTTTCGTGAGCGCCATGGCGATTCAGATGAAGCCTTTGGCTGGGATTGGCTAAAAGCCGCCAAAATGCACAAAACACATGCCTGCCGCGCGGCTTAAGGGGCCGCGACGCGTTCTGCTAGATCCGCTAAATCCTGCGCCGCCCGGATATTGCCAAGCGCTTTCGCGGCCGCGGCGCGCACCGCAAGCTCATTGGCATCGCTGAGTCGCACGGCCAAGAGCTCGCCCAGCAAGGTCGGATAGAGATTGTCCTCAAGCAGCATATCCGCGGCACCGGCATCAACGAGGCCCTCGGCATTGGCTTCTTGGTGATTGTCCATGGCAATTTTGAGTGGGATCAAAATGGACGGCCGCCCCACCGCTGCGATTTCACTCACCGTGCCTGCCCCGGAGCGCGCGATCACGATATGCGCCGCCGCGAGCCGTTCGGGCATGTCCGAAAAAAACGGCTGCAGCGTCGCATCGACTTGGACTTTGTCATAAATCGCTCGGACTTGATCGAGCTGTTCCTCGCGAACTTGTTGGACGACTTTCAGCCGCGCGCGCAGCGGTGCTGGGATATGATTGGCGATCGCCAGCGGAATAGCTTCGCCCAAGATCCGCGCGCCTTGCGAACCGCCTGTGATCAAGACGGTCAGCGGCCCCTCCATTGATGGAAATGCTGCATCGCGCATGGCCGCAATCGGCGCTCTCACCGGGTTTCCAATCGGCTGATGATGCGCGCCGCCCGGGAGCCGGTCGAGCCGGTCAAAGCCCGAGGCAACCACCGCCGCGCGCTTGGCGAACAGTCGATTGACGCGGCCAAGCACAGCATTTTGTTCATGGATCATGAGTGGGATCCGCAACCGCTTGCCCGCCGCCAAAGCCGGATAAGCCGGATAACCACCAAATCCTGCGACCAGCGCCGGGCACCGCATCTGCCGGTATTGACGCACCGCTGTGTTGACCCCCGCATTGAGTTTGAGCCAGGTCCCGGGCAACCGCCACGGCTGGCGCAGATTGGGGCTGGCTGCCTCGACTTCGAGCTTCCAATCCGCCGGAAAGGCGCTCGCATAGTGCAAGCCGCGATGATCACTGATCAGGCCGACCTGCCAGCCTCGGGCGGCCATTTCCTCGGCAAACGCCGCAGCTGGAAACATGTGCCCGCCTGTGCCACCGGCGCCGATCACGACAAGGGGAGAGTCCGTCATCTCATCCTTTCACATTCGTATGCCCGCGCCGGATCAGGGCCAAAGCCAAGCCCAGTGTCAGTGCCGTTCCAACCATGGATGAGCCCCCCGAGGAGATGAACGGGAGCGTCATACCCTTTGGCGGGATCAGGCTGACATTCACAGCGATGTTTGTGGCAGCCTGAAGACCAAAAAGCGCGAATAATCCGGTTGCAGCAGCGCGCGGATAAGGATCGTGCAAACGTGCTGCGGCCCGCAGACCGCGCCAAACGATAAATCCATACAGGCAAATTAATCCGACCGCCGCGAAATAGCCGAACTCCTCTCCGAGCACGGCATAGATGAAATCTGTGTGCGCATCCGGCAGCGCCGTTTTGATCTTACCCTCGCCGGGACCGACCCCGAACAAGCCGCCGCGGCCAATCGCTTCGGTGGCTTTGTCGATTTGATAAGTGTCATATTCGCTGGGAAAAAGAAACGCGTTCACGCGCAAACGCACATGCGGCAGTGTGGCATAGAGCAAGCTCGACAGCGCTGCACCGCCGCCCGCGAATACCGCGGCCCATCTCCATGGCAAGCCAGCGACAAAAAAGGTCACGCCAAACGCCGCTGTTAGGAGCGCCGACTGACCGACATCTGGCTGTAACAGCAAAAATCCGAGCGTGACGCAAAAGAATACGAACGTGATCCCGGCCCACGGCCCGTCGGGATACAGTTTGCGCTGCGCCAACAACCATCCTGTCAGAACGATCAGCGCTGGCTTGACGAACTCTGAGGGCTGCAAACTAAATCCGGCATAGCGGATCCAGCGCTGAGCACCTTTCGCTTCGTGCCCAGAGACCAGGATATACGCAAGCAGGACAAGCGAACCAATAAACACCAAAGCGGCCAGACGGCGCGCCCAAACCCGTTCGAGGAAACTGGTCCCGATCAAAACAATGACCGCGGCACCGACAAACATCGCGTGGCGGCGAACAAAGTAGAAATCATCACCATAGCCAAGCCGTTCGGCCGCGGGCGGGCCAGCGGCCAGAGATAATAGCAAACCGATGCACATTAAAAGCGTGGCAGAGGTCAGAATGGGCCAATCCAAGCCGCGCTGCCACTCTAAGAACCGGCCGGTGGCGGATCGGGGGCGCAGCGCAACTTCGACCATCTCGGTGCCCCTCTAGACCGCCTCGCGCTGCGGCGCGGTTTGCGCCCCAAGGCGTTTGACCAGGTCGCGAAAAGCGTCGCCCCGGGCTTCAAAGTCCTTGAACTGATCAAAGCTCGCGCAAGCTGGCGATAAAAGGACAATCGGATCGGACTCGCCACTCGCTTTGGCCGCGTCGAACGCCGCTTGTGTCGCGGCCTCAATTGTGCCGCAACGGTCGAAGTCGACTTTCCCTCGCAGCGTCTTAGCGAAGGTCGGCTCGCTTTCGCCAATCAAATAAGCGCGAGCGACATGATCGAACCACGGCGACAGCGGTTCGATGCCCTCGGCTTTGGCGATACCACCGACAATCCAGTGGACTTTCGGCCAGGTTTTCAGCGCCTGCTCGGCGGCTTGGGCATTGGTGGCTTTGCTGTCATTGATGAACCGCACGCCTTCGATTTCACCAACCCGTTCCATACGATGCGGCAAGCCAGGGAAGGTGCGGATCGCCGACATGATCCGACCGGGTGCGATGCCAAGGGCATGACAAGTTGCATAGGCCGCCGCAGCATTTTGATAATTGTGCTGGCCGGGCAGGGCTTCGGCATCGGTGAGATTGCCGACCCGGATCGCTTGCCCGCCAGTGCTATCATAGAGGTGGCCATCGACGGCGCTCACGCCGCGGGCGAGGCCAAACTCAGCGCTGATCTGTACCACTCGCGCGCCGCCTGGCCGTTGGCGGCCCATGGCAATCGCTTGACTGTGCGGATCATCAATGCCGACCACCGCCACATCGCGAAGACGTTGATTGGCAAAGATCCGCTTTTTTGCAGCGACATACCCGTCCATGCCACCGTGCCGGTCGAGATGGTCGGGCGAGATGTTTAAAAACACCGCCACATCGCAGCGCAAACTCTCAACCAAGTCGAGCTGATAAGAGGACAGCTCCAAGACATAAATCGCATTGGCATTAAGCGGCGCCATATCAAGCACACCTCTGCCAATATTACCGCCGACGCGGACGTCGCGGCCAGCTTCTTTTAAGATATGCCCAATCAGTGCGGTCGTGGTTGATTTGCCATTCGTGCCCGTAATACCGACAATTTTCGGACGTCCTTTTTCCGGCAGCGCCTGCACAGCCCGGGCGAACAATTCCATGTCGCCGACCACCGGCACGCCCATCATCTCGGCCATCCGAACCAAACGATGCGGCTGCGGAAAGCGATACGGGATCCCGGGCGAGAGCACCAAAGCGGCAAATTTCTGCCAATCGCGCTTGTTGATGTCGCTGACATTGACCCCTTCAGCTTCGGCATCTAGCCGCGCTGCATCGCCATCATCCCATGCATGCACGCGCGCGCCGCCCGCTGCCAAGGCTTTCGCTGCGGAGAGGCCCGTGCGGCCGAGGCCATAGACGGCGACATCGCGCCCGGCATATTCGGTGATGGGGATCATCGGGTCGGGGCTACCTCAGTTTCAGTGTGGCGAGGCCCGCAAGGGCGAATAAGAGCGATAAGATCCAAAACCGAACCACAACCCGCGTCTCGGGCCAGTTCTTCTTTTGAAAATGGTGATGCAAAGGTGCCATCAGGAAGATCCGCTTGCCTTCGCCCGTGAAGCGCCGCGTCAGCTTGAACCAGCTGACTTGCAGCACCACGGACAGCACTTCAATCACGAACAGACCGCCAATAACGGCGAGCGCAAACTCATGCTTAATCGCCACTGCGACCACCCCGATCAGGCCACCCAGGCCCAGCGATCCGGTGTCACCCATAAACACTTTGGCCGGATAAGCATTGTACCAAAGGAAGCCCATACCAGCACCCATCATGGCGCCCATAAGCACGGCCATCTCCCCCGCCCCGGGTGTGAACTGAATGCCCAAATAGCCGGCGAAGAGAAAGTTCCCCGTCAAGTATGCGATCAGCGCAAAGGCAGCGCCCGTAAACATAATCGGCACAATCGCGAGCCCGTCCAAGCCGTCGGTAAAGTTCACAGCATTGGCAAAGCCGACAATCACGATACAGGCGAACAGCACAAAAAACCCGCCGAGCGGCAAAAAATAGTCGTTCACGAACGGGATCGCGACGCCACCGGAAAATGTCGCCTCGTTCCGTTCCACAGAGGTTTCCGGTGCAAACCCAGCAATCCATTCCGCAAGCGGGTTCAACGCGCCCCATTCAGCATGACCGAGCGGCGTGTGGGCGCCGTGCAGACCCATAATGAAGGCCCCAGCCGCGGCCGCGACGAGAAATTCAGTGCCGAGGCGGAGCCGCGCGGAAACGCCGTCCGTGCTCTGCTTGGTGACTTTCGCATAATCGTCCAGAAAGCCGAGGAAGGCGTAGGAAATCGACACCGCCAGCACGACCCAAATATACGGGTTGCCAAGGTCGGCGAACAATAACGTACCGACCAAAAGGCCGATCCAGATCAAGAACCCGCCCATGGTCGGTGTGCCTTGCTTGGCCATTTGTGCCTCGAGCGACAAATCGCGAATCGGCTGGCCTTTGCCTTGGCGGGCGCGCAAAAGATCGATCAGCGGTCGACCGATCAGAACTGTGATCATGAAGGCGGTGAACAGCGCCAGCCCGGTCCGAAAGGTCAAATAATTGAAAAGGCGAAGGGGGCCTGAATCGGTCGCTAACAGTTCATATAACATTGCTACCCCCTGCGACACGTTCTGCGTCGCGGACCATCACCACCTCGCCAGTGCCGGATCTGTTGAGCGCCCGATCACTTTCGTAAGCCTTCATTCGGAAGGTATTCGCATGAATTAACAAGAGTTGATGCGCCGGTTTCGGTGTATCTTTTCGGTTAGACAGCAGCCTTTTTGGATTGACGCCGAAATCGGACTCCGTTCGTTCTCCTACCATGTCCACAGTGCACACACCGCTCGTTCTGCCGGGCAGACTCCGCGAACCCATTGGCAAATAAGAAAGTTCTGAGGCGGCCCCCTGCGCGCGCGCCGGGCGTGCTTGAAGCCGTTGCGGACCGCAGCGCTGCGCTGTGCGGATTTCTGTGGAAGAAACCGATCGTGGTGCAGACAGAAAAATAGCAAGGGTCGGACTAGACACGGGCCACCTCCGCAAGCGCGGCGCGCGCCGTGTCTTGATCGCTAAACGGCACCACAGTGTCACCAATGATCTGCCCTGTTTCATGGCCTTTTCCGGCGATGAGGAGCGTATCCCCTTTTGTTAGATGGCTGATGGCCGTGCGGATCGCTTCGCCGCGATCGCCAATTTCCACGCCATTTGGCACGCCGGCCAGCACCTCTGCGCGGATCGTCGCCGCGGATTCGCTGCGGGGATTGTCATCGGTGACGATCACCTTGTCGGCATGTTTTGCAGCAATCTCGCCCATTTGCGGGCGTTTGCCTTTGTCGCGATCGCCGCCGCACCCAAACACCACAACCAGCTCGCCCGCAGTATGGGGACGCGCCGCCCGTATCAGCACATCAAGGCCAGCCGGAGTGTGGGCGTAATCGACGAAAACACCTGCGCCGTGTATCGTCTCGCCGACAAACTCCAAACGTCCTTTGACCGGCTTGAGCGCCGCCATGCCGCTCGCCACGGCTTGCAGGTCCATGCCGCCAGCCAGCGCCAAACCAGCCGCGGTCAGCGCATTCAGCGCTTGAAACTCGCCAATCAAAGGCAGGTCGATCGCCGCTTTGTCGCCGCGCCAATTCAGAAACAAACGCTGCCCCGTAGCTTTCGGCATCAATTCTTCAATTTTGAGATCCGCGCCGCGCCACCCGACCGAAATCAGATCAAGTCCGGCATCTAACGCCGCCTGTTCAAAGAACAGACGTTGGTCGCTATCGGCATTCACGATGGCCGGGCTGCCTTTTGGCGCAAGCGCATCGAACAAACGCAGTTTCGCGGCGCGATACGCGTCCATTGTGTTGTGATAGTCGAGATGGTCTTGGGTCAGATTGGTGAAGCCCACCCCGGCCAATTGCACCGCATCAAGACGATATTGCGCGAGCCCGTGCGAGGAAGCCTCCATAGCAACATGCGTTACCCCCTCTTCGGCGAGCTTTTGCAACGTCGCATGAATGGCAACGGGGTCTGGTGTGGTGTGGCCGAGATCAACATGACCCCTCGGTCCAATCGCCCCGAGCGTGCCCATACTCGCCGCAGAGATCCCCGCCGCAGCCCAAATCTGACGCAGAAAGTCGACGGTCGAGCTTTTGCCATTGGTGCCCGTCACTGCGACGATGGTTTCAGGTTGGCGCGGGTAAAAGCGCGCCGACGCCTCGGCTAAAGCCAGCCGGGAATTGCCAACATTGATCGCCGCGGCCCCTGCGATGTCCGGCAGATCTTCCCCTAAGATCGCTGCAGCCCCCGCCTCAAGCGCGGCCGGAATGTATTTGCGGCCATCGGTGATCACGCCTTGGAGCGCCGCGAACAGATAACCCGGTTTAACCTGGCGGCTATCGGCGGTGATGCCAGTGATCTCGATCGCACCGCTCTCGCCGTCTAAGTTTGGAAACAATGCGTTTAGCTTCATAGGGTCGTGCCTCTCTGATCCGAGACGGAACGAACATGCGGTGTGGAACGCACAGGGGTATCAAAGCGTGGCTCAACCCCGAGAATGGGGGCAATCCGCTCAATCACTCTGCCCGCTGTCGGGGCCGCATTCCAGGCCGCCGTCCGGCCGCGGCCGTCACCGGCCTTGGGAGAGTCCAGCACGATCAATACGACATATTCTGGGCTATCGGCAGGGAATATCGCGGCGAAACTGCTAATATTGTCGGTTTCAGAATACCCACCTGGGATTGGCTTCTCTGCCGTGCCGGTTTTGCCCGCGACGCGGTAGCCGCCGACTTCGGCGCGCTCACCGGTCCCGTCTAGCACGGCTTGGCGCAGCATTCGAACCACAAGCGCCGCTGTCGGCGCAGCCATGACACGTTTGGGATGGCGGCTGCGCTCGGGCGCCATTAAGAGGGTCGGTGTGACGCTCTCGCCCGCATTCGCCAAAGCTGCAAATGCCCCGGCAAAAGCGATCGGGGTGACCGCAATGCCGTGACCATAGCTGGCCGTCGCACTGTGCAACTCGTCAAACCGTTCCGGCAAAATCGGCCGCGCGCTGCCCGCCAGTTCGATCGGGGAGCGGGAAAATAAACCCAGCGACGACATGAATTCCTGTTGGCGCCGTGAGCCCATTTGCCAGGCGATTTTCACTGTGCCGATATTCGAGCTGTCTGCGATGATTTCAAACGGCGTTGGGCGACCGATGATCGGGTGATCGTCATTAATTCGGCGGCCACGGATGTTTAGCGGCTCGCGCACATCAAACCGGTCCCCCGGACGGATCGCACCCGCATCCAGAGCCCCGGCCACGGTCAGAGGCTTAAACACAGAGCCAAGCTCATAGACCGCATTGCTCGCCCGATCGAGTCGCGCCGGATCGTCTCGCGGCAGCTCCAGTGCGCGATGGGGATCAATCGGCGGCCAACTGGCCATGCCGAGCACTTCGCCGGTTTGCGCCGCCATGACGATCCCCGCCGCAGCCTCAGCCTGATATGCGCCAACCGCGGCGGCAAGTTCGGCCTCGACGCTGAATTGGACGTTCGCGTCAATCGTAAGGTAGAGCGGGCTGGGGTCCTCGGTGAGGCGGTCATCCATGGCATATTCGATCCCGCCCAAGCCCTGGCCGTCCGCGCCAGCGTAACCGAGAATGTGACCTGCCAGCGTACGCCGCGGATAGGCACGCCGCGATTCTTCGCGAAAGTGGATGCCTTCCAAACCGAGATCGAAGACCGCTTGACGCTGGCGCGGGGTGATCCCGCGTTCGATCCAGGCAAAGGCCCGCTCTCGGTTGGCCAGCCGTTCTGTGATCAAGTCCCTATCCAGACCAGGCAGGACTTCGGCCAGCGCATTGGCGATGAGCGCTGGGTCGCCAATCGCGCGCGGATCTGCAAACACGGAAAAGGCGGTCACGGACGTCGCGAGCAGATCGCCATTGCGATCGACAATATCGGCGCGGCGCACCGGGGCATCTTTGGTCGCCACATTAATCGCCTCACCGGACGATCCCGCGAGCGCAACGGTCAGGCCTTTTATGGCGATGGTGGCAAATACCAAGAGCATACTGATCGAGACCAGACGCGTCCGCATGCCGCTGCCGCCCATGGTGATTTCTGAGCCGGGCTCAATTCGCATCTGCGCCCCCCTCATCGCTTGGTGGATCGCTCGGCGGACCGATGCGGCCATCCAAATCGACCGAGCGGACAAATTGCTCGGCGCGGGCGGGCACCATGCCGAGCTCTTTGCGGGCATATTCTTCGACCCATTCCTGACGGGAGCGATGCGCAAACTCAGCGAGCAAATCGGCGCGCGCGGCTTCGGCGGCAATGATGTCCGCTTCAACCACCGCGATTTCCGCCATGGTTTCTTGTGCCCCGTATTTGGCCCGGTAGAGGCTGAAAATGAGCAACCCAACTACGGCAAGACCGAATAAAAATGCGCGCTTGCTCATCCGGAGTCCTCCAGCATGGAAAGCGACGGCAAGTTGAGCCCCGGATCTGCTGGCATGGGCCAAGCCGGCGCATTGGTCCGCACCGCAACCCGCAAGCGTGCCGAACGGGCCCGCGGATTCTCGGCCATTTCCACTGCACTCGGCTCAAGCGCTTTGCGCTGCCGGAGATGAAAACTGGGTGCGGGACCTGTTTCTACTTCTGGCAAGTACCGTGACCCGCCGCCTTCCAGCCCAGCGCGTCGGCGCATAAACTGTTTGACCAGCCGATCCTCAAGCGAATGGAAGGTCACGACGACCAACCGCCCGCCCTGACGCAGCAAGCGCTCCGCCGCAACGAGGCCGCGCGCCAGCTCGCCCAGTTCATCATTCACAAACATCCGGATCGCCTGGAAGGTCCGCGTGGCGGGATGCGTGCGCTGACCACGGCGGCCACCTACGGCTTGTTCCACACAATTGGCGAGCTGCAGTGTGGTTTCAAATGGCGTGTCCGCGCGGGCAGAGACAATTGTATTGGCGATCCGTTTGGCTTGCCGTTCTTCACCGAGCTGACGAATAATTGCCGTCAAATCCGTCGCTGCGAGCGCGTTCACCGCCTCCTTAGCGCTTGGCCCGGTTTGCCCCATCCGCATATCGAGCGGCCCATCGCGTTGGAAAGAAAAGCCGCGCGCGCCCTCATCGATCTGAAACGAGGACACGCCGATATCCAGCATGACGCCGTCAATGTCAGCAATACCAGCTGCCTTCACCAGGGCCTCCATATCGCCAAACCGCCCCAGGATTGGGATCAGCCGCGGCGCTTCAGCGCGCAGCCCCTTCGCCCGCGTGATCGCGGTCTCATCCCGGTCAATTGCAATCACCTGGCAATCTGCGGCGGCGAGCACGCGCAAGGCATAACCGCCGCCCCCAAAAGTGCCGTCGACATAGGTTTCGCCCGCCGTCGGTTGCAAAACCTCGAGCACCTCTGAGAGCATGACGGGACGGTGGCTCATTAGCTGTCCTCCCCGACGATTCCGCGAATACCGCCCGCGGCGAGCGCGGCATTGAACGAGCCCTCAAAATCGGTCTGGACATCCTCCAATTGCGCTTCCAATTCAGCATCGAATGCCGCGTAACGCTCGGGATTCCAAACGAAGAACCGATCCATAGCGCCGACAAAGCTCAGATCTTTGGCAATGCTTGCCATTCTCAGGTGCTTCTCCGGAATTTTAATCCGGCCCGTATCATCCAATTTCAGCTCAACAGCCTTTGACACGGTGCGGTTCAGAAACACTTTCCGGGCGGTGGATGTTGGGCTCATACGCGACAGGGTCATTTGGTTCTGCCGCATCAGCGCGTCCCCGCCGCCCTCCAGGCAGGGAGCGCCGTCCAGCGCAGGGTACAGAAAGATCCGGGTGCCGCCCTCTAAAGCATGCCGAAAGGATGCCGGCACAGAGACCCGACCTTTGCTATCTAGCGATGTCTCAAAGCTCGAGACAAACACACACTTCTCCCATCACTCGCCCCACCTGGACTCAAACGGACTGACTTGGACCCAGACTGTAAGTTTATGGGATAACATGGGACAGCTTGGATTCAAATGGGGCTCCAGATGATTCTTTGTTGTCCACAAGAGCCCCGAATCGAAACTTTTATAGAACAAATCAAAAATAGAGCGGAACGCAGGCCTCTACGCTTGATAAAGAGCCTACAAAGTGCAGCATTTACAGTTGGTTAACCAAACTGGCGTGAGGGTTAAAAAATTCACTTTTTCTAAGAAAAATTCCACATCGGCGCCCATTTTGTCGGCAAAAGAAATGCAAGCGTGTCCAAAAGTACACGCCTTTTCAGCATTTGCGATTTAACCCCCCATTGACCATGCAACTTCGTGTCGTGATTCTTGCTCTTGGCATTATGACCGCGCTGCTCGGCGCTGCGATGGTGCCGTGCTGGCTGCTCGACGTCGCCGACGGACGTCCCGAATGGCCCGTTTTTGCCGCCAGCGCGACCATGCTGCTGCTGTTTGGTGGTGGCTTAATCATCTTGTCGGGGGGCCGCAGTGCGCGCACCGGCGCGCGCGAAGCATTCCTGCTCACGGTGTCGGTCTGGGTCGTGCTGCCGGCCATGGCCGCAATTCCCTTTATGGGCATTGGTATGAGCTTTACCGACGCGATGTTTGAAAGCGTCTCAGGTCTGACCACGACCGGATCGACCGTAATGAGCGGGCTAGAGTTTCAGCCGCGCGGCATCCTGCTATGGCGTGCCATTCTGCAATGGTTTGGCGGCATTGGGATTATTGTCACAGCGATTGCGATCCTGCCCATGCTGCGCGTGGGCGGTATGCAGCTGTTCCAACTCGAGAGCTCCGACGTCTCCGGCAAGTTTGTCCCGCGTATCAGCGAAGTCTCGGCACAGATCGGGATGATCTATCTCGCCATTTCGGCCACGTGCGCCGCCGTTTACATGCTCTGCGGGATGACGGCGTTCGACGCGATCGCACATGCCATGACGACTGTCGCCGCTGGCGGATACTCGACATATGATGCCTCTTTTGGGGCGTTCTACGAAACCGCCGCCGTCCCTGCCGCAATTGTCTTCATGATCATTGCCGGGCTGCCCTTCAGTCTCTTAGCGCTGGCAATGATCCATGGGCAGGTGCGACCCCTTTTATCAGATCCCCAACCTCGCCTATTTGTGGGACTTATCCTCGGCATCACCACGCTGGTCTTTTTCCTACGCGTGATCGCAGACCAGGATTATGTCATCATCAGCCCAATCAATGGCTATATCGAAACCTTGTTCAATGTCGTCTCTGTGATGACGGGAACGGGCTATGCCACGGTCCCCTATGATGGTTGGGGCGGACCGATTGTGATGATTTTCTTGATCACGATTTTTCTCGGTGGATGCGCAGGCTCGGCGGCCTGCGGGATCAAAATGTTCCGTCTTGAAATCACCTTTCGCGCCGTGCTGGCGCATGCGCAGCAAATGGTCAGTCCAAATCGCATCGTGCCGATCCGCTATGGCGGAAAAGTCATCGACAATGACACGCTGCAATCGGTCATGGTCTTCGTTTTCCTGTATCTCGCGACCTTCATCATCGCCGCGATCCTGCTCAGTTTGACCGGAGAGGACCCGCTGACGGCAATTTCCGGCGCCGCCACAAGCGTGTCAAATGTGGGCCCAGGCCTTGGTCCAGAGATTGGGCCAGCCGGAACCTTTGAGGGTCTGACCGATCGCGGCAAGTGGATTTGCGCCATTGCGATGTTGCTTGGGCGGCTCGAATTTACCGCTGTATTCGTCCTGATGACCCGGCGCTTTTGGCGCGGCTAGCCGACACAGATTAGATTCCCTCATTGCTCGCCGCTCAAAAATCCGGCAAGAAGCGCGCTATGGCCGATACGTTGCACACACCAACTGAAGATTTGCATGCCACCATGCTGGATATGGGGCACCGCGCGCGCGCCGCCTCAGCGCTATTAGCAAAAGCGGGTGTGGACGGGCGCACGCATGCAATCCTCGCAATGGCGAAGGCGCTGATCGCGTCGGAGGGAGACATTCTCGCAGCCAATCAAATCGACCTTGATGGCGGCCGCGAAAAAGGTCTGAGCGATGCGATGATGGACCGTCTGGCGCTGAGCCCGGATCGGATCCGCGGCATCGCTGAGGCGCTGCGCAAGGTCGCGGCCCTGCCAGATCCAGTCGGCAGCGAGATTGCCCGCTGGACCATGCCATCCGGGCTAGATATTGCCCGGGTGCGAACGCCGCTCGGTGTGATCGGGATCATTTATGAAGCCCGCCCCAATGTCACCGCAGATGCAGCCGCTTTGTGCATCCGCTCAGGCAATGCCGCCATTTTGCGCGCTGGCTCGGAAAGCCTGCAATCCTCGATTGCCATCGCGAAGGCCCTGCGTGCCGGACTGGCGACAGTCGGCCTGCCGGAAGATGCGGTCCAATTGGTTGAAACCACAGATCGCGCCGCGGTCGGACACATGCTGACCGGGCTCAACGGCAATATTGACGTCATCGTCCCGCGCGGTGGGCGCAGCTTGGTCGCGCGCGTCCAAGACGAGGCCCGTGTGCCGGTCATCGGTCATCTCGAGGGGCTTTGCCATACTTATGTCGATGCTGCCGCAGATCCGCAAATGGCGATCGATATCGTGGTCAATGCCAAGATGCGCCGAACCGGCATTTGTGGGACGACTGAAACGCTCCTCATCGACCGTGCCGTGGCACCCGCACTGCTTCCTGCGATCGCTGCGGCGTTGAGAGACGCAGGCTGCGCTTTGATCGGCGATGCCGATGCCCGTGCGCTGGTTCCTGAGATGCAGCTGGCGACAGAAGACGATTGGCGGACGGAGTATCTGGCACCCATTCTGTCTGTTCGTGTGGTCGATGGCGTCGCGGGCGCGATTGATCACATCACCACCTATGGCACCAGCCATACGGAGTGCATCATAACGGACGACCAGGCCGTCGCTGAGCAATTCTTAGCCGACATCGATGCGGGGATCGTTATGCACAATGCGTCGACGCAATATGCTGATGGCGGTGAGTTCGGTATGGGGGCTGAGATCGGCATTGCCACCGGCCGAATCCATGCCCGCGGACCGGTTGGCGCTGAACAGCTGACGATTTTTAAGTATATTGTGCGCGGAACCGGTCAGTCTCGCCCATAAGGGTGACCGTTCGATCTCCGCAAGATATGGCCCCGTTTCGACCCGCCGCGCATTTGCCGCCCGCCAGCACCCGTGCCCGCATCGGTCTGTTTGGCGGCAGTTTTGATCCGCCGCATCGCGGACACGTGCATGTCGCAGAAACCGCTTTAAAACGCCTTGCGCTCAATCAAGTCTGGTGGTTTCCAACCCCTGGCAATCCGCTGAAAGAGGCGCCAGGCGATTACCAAACGCGGTTCGATGCTGTGGCGCGACTGACGGCTCGCAATAGGGCTTTCCATATCAGCCAAATCGAAAAGCAAGCGGGCCTGCGCTATACGGTGGACTTGATCCAGCTCCTCAAACGTCGCTTACCGCGCGCGCAGCTGGTATGGATTATGGGCGCTGACAGTCTGATGACGTTTCACTATTGGAAAGATTGGCGCCAGCTCGCCGATCTGGTGCCAATTGCGGTCGTCGCACGCCCGGGTTTTGAGCTAGCGGCGCGAACGAGCCCATTCGCGAGAAAGCTCAAACGACATCGTTTGCCAGCTTTAGCAGGGCGAAGTGTTTTCGCGCAAGGCGCGCCGCGATGGATCTATTTTAACGCCCCGCTACAAACGATTTCATCAACCCAATTACGGCGGCGCTAAGCGATGACTGATCTCCAAATCTTCACCACTGGCGGCACCATCGACAAAGTCTATTTTGACGCCCTGTCGGAATTCCAGGTCGGGGAATCGCCGCTCGATGCAATCCTGCGCGAAGCGAATGTGGGTCTGGATTACGCGCTGACATCGCTGATGCGCAAAGACAGTCTCGAGCTGACAAAGGCGGATCGCGAGGTCATCCACACAGCAATCTCAGAGTGTCCTTGCCGCCACATATTGATCACGCACGGGACCGACACGATGACGGTTACCGCCAAACGCCTGACCGACATTGTCGGTAAGACCATCGTGCTGACCGGCGCGATGCAGCCCGCGCGGCTGCGCTCGACCGATGCGATTTTCAATGTTGGCTTTGCGGTCGCAGCGGCGCGCCTGCAACCGCCGGGCATCTATATCGCCATGAGCGGGCAATGCTTCCCTGCGGACGATGTCCGCAAAGACCGCGCCGCCGGGCAATTTGTTGCCCTCTAGACCCGGTCGGCATGGGCGCATAAAAAACCGTAATGCGCGCCTTTTTGCTTCTTCTTCTGCTCCTTATCTTGGGGTTTGCTGGGGGTCTTTATGCCGACCGTGTAGAGCCCAGCAAAAGCTGGATTGAGCGCCATCTCGCCCCTTGGATCGAACACATCGCACCATCGCGGTCCGCCGCCGCGCTGGATCCGGTTGAGGCGACCCCGCTTGCCTTACCCGATGGCGACGGCCAGCACAGTGCTGGCGCATTGGCAGGCGTCGGCGCATCGCCTTGTTTTAAACGCGCCGTGTCCGAGCCAGAGGTCGCGTCGCCTTGGCTTCAACGCGGGCGCCCTGAACCCACGGTCTTTGATCGCGGGCGCCTGGCCGAGGCGCCCGATCTCACCGCCCATCCCGGCTTGATCAAAATTGAGATTATCCGGCAGCCCGATGGCTCTGAGCGCGAACACTGCGCGGCGGTACGGGTCGCCGAGCACTGGTTCTTAAGCGCCGCACATTGTGTCCGTGACATTACGATCCAGCCTCCCAAACCGCTGATTGATATGATTGCGATCACGCCGGAGACCGACGTCCAAAGCGAAACCGCGCAAGCGGTACCGATCAACGGCGCCGTCTGTCATAGCGCTTACGCGATGCCGCGGCGGGCTTTTTTGAATGATGTCAG
Organism: Pseudomonadota bacterium; assembly: GCA_038531165.1. GTDB lineage: Bacteria > Pseudomonadota > Alphaproteobacteria > Caulobacterales > Hyphomonadaceae > Henriciella. Next base: position 307,162 of record JBCBBZ010000002.1, on the reverse strand, counting down.
TCTGCTCTTTGTGTCCGATGTTAGCGCATTCGCGGATGTGCCAGTCGCAGTTCTAGAGACCGACGCGCATGACCTCCTGCCGCGCGATATGCGCCGGACCTATATTGCGGCGTGGGGTAAAAATGGCGGAACGCGATATTTGCAGGGCAGCCGTGTCTCCATCGTTCATGCGGGCGAATCCATCCTCGTCGCGGAACGCATCGGCGCACGCGGACCGAATGTCGGCGATAGCGGCGCCCCGCTTTATCTGATGTATGAGAACGGACCATTGGTGATCGGTGTTTTAAGCCAGGTGACCCAAGACTTTGAACAAAATGGCGCGCGCAGTCTGTATGTCCGCCTCCGCACAATTAATGATTGGATCACCCGTACCATAGCGATTTGCGAGCAGAACGGGCGGTTTGTCTGCTAGCCGTCTCAACTGGATGCGGACACGCGCGTGGCCGCGAATAAAGGCTAGGCTGCATCCCCGACGCGTGTTAAACTCCGTTCCACAACAACCCTATGGAGCTTCGCCCTGCCCGCAGTTAAAACTGAGATAAATTCGGCCCGCGCTACGACCCTTGAAGATATTCGCGCGTTCTCAGACATCATCATTACCTCGCTGGAAGATGACAAAGCCGAAGACCTCACCGTAATTGATCTCACGGACAAATCCTCTCTTGCAGACATTATGATCATCGCTTCGGGCCGTTCGGCCCGTCATGTCAGCTCGATTGCCGACCACCTCGCGCAAAAGGTCAAAGAACAAACTGGCAAAGCGCCCAAGCTGGAAGGTTTGCCGAATGCCGACTGGGTCCTGATCGATCTCGGCGATGTGATTGTGCATCTGTTCCGCCCAGAAGTGCGCGCGTTCTACAATCTCGAAAAGATCTGGGCCGGCGAAAGCAGCCATCGCGCCGATAACGCTTAGCGCGCTATGCACATCAAGCTGATCAGTGTCGGCAAGCTCAAATCGGGCGCAGAAAAAGACCTGGTCGAAGACTATGTCGCCCGATTTAACAAAAGCGGCCCGCAAATTGGCTTTCGGTCCCTGCAATTGATCGACCTCGCCAGCGGCGGCGGCGTGGTCGCAGAAGGCGAGCGTTTGCTCGCTGCACTGCCCGACAAGGCGCCTGTCATTCGCTTGGACGAACATGGGCCGGCACAGCGCTCGGTGGATTTTGCCAAACGCCTCGAACGCCTTCGCGATAGGGGCACGACGGAGCTTTGTTTTCTCATCGGCGGAGCCGAAGGGTTTAGTGAGGCGGTCCGCGTTGCCTGCCCTGAAACGCTCGCCCTCGGCCCACAAACCTGGCCGCACCGATTGGTCAAAGTGATGCTGACAGAACAGCTCTATCGTACGGTTAGCCTTTTGGCGGGGCTACCGTATCACAAAGCTTAGGTTTCTGGCTTCTGCATGCCGAACCGTTTCCAAAAGAACGCATCGACCAAGCGCTTTGGCAATAACATAGGCAGCGTGAAATTGGTCAGCTTGTTTGGCACGGGCGCATAACGCGCTTTCGGGCGCGCCGTGGTCAATGCCGTTTCGATCGTCTCCGCGATCAGGTCTGGATCCAGTCCTGTGCGACCGCCATCGACCATGGTTTCGCTGAACTTTTCAATCGGCTTCGCCCATGGCGAGTTGGCATATGGATGGGTGCTGTTGACGCTTTCGGCTTTGTCCCAAATTGGCGTGCGCACCGCGCCGGGGCCAACCGCGATGGCGTCGATGCCAAAAATCACCAATTCACGACGCAAGCTATCAGTCATGCTTTCGACCGCATGCTTGGTCGCGGTATAAGCGCCAAGAAAAGGCGAGGCGAGCCGTCCGCCAACGCTGGTAATATTGACAATTCTGCCCGGCTGGCCGGCCAGTGTCTCGTCCATGCCTAAAAGCGGGACGAAGGCCTGGCTGGCACGCAACAGGCCGAACACATTGACATCAAAATGCGATTTGAACTGATCCAATGGCTGCAGTGCCAGCGGCCCCATATTGGCAATCCCGGCATTGTTGACCAAACCGGCAAGCTTGTGCCCGTCCAAGGCAGACCGTACGGTCTCGACCGCGGCATTGACTTGGTCCGGATCCGTCACATCGAGCAGGATGGGTTTGATCCGTCCATCCGCCTCGGCCAATACCGCGGCATCTTTTTCTTTGCGAACGCCAGCAAAGACTTGCCAGCCCCTCGCCGCAAGATATTCAGCTGCACTGCGACCGATCCCTGTTGATGCGCCTGTAATGACCACGGTTTTCATGTGTGACTTTCCGACTGTTTTTATTCTTTATACGTGAAAATATACGATATGGTTTAGTCTGGATTGGCGCCGCCTTTAATGATTCGCAGTTGCGGGCGCGGCTTTGGGTCTACGGCACGACGGGTTGGTTTTGCGGGGGCGGACTCAATCACCTGAAATGGCTCTGACGGATCGGGTTCATGGGCCTCTATATCGGCATCGATTTGCCGCTCGCGCGGCGCCGATTTTCGCTTGAAGCCTCGCTTAGACTGGAAGCCAGATCGGCCTTTGCCACGGGCCTTTTTGTCGATCTCACGCAACTTTACCTGCTGCAAGGCGGACAAAGCCTCATCAGAGGCCCCCTTGTCCAAATCGTGAAAAGCCGAGCCATACGTTTCGATGCGCGCCTCCACTTCCTCAAGAAACTGTTTTTCCCAGTCTGAGAGCGGAGGGCCGAGACCTTGCTCAGCCAACAACGCAGCCTTGCGGATCTTACGCAAAGCTTTGCGTTTCTTTCGATCATCGACGTCGCGCGGCATAGCCTTCCTTAAAGTGATCCGGGCCACTTGGGCAAGAAACGCGGCTAGAGCTCACCAAGCGCATCGAGATAGACTTCGAGCAGGGCTTCTTGTTCCTGGCGCTCTTGGCGGTCCTGTTTGCGCAGGCGGACCACCGTCCGAAGCGCTTTGGTGTCATAACCGAGCGCTTTGGCTTCGCTATAAACGTCTTTAATTTGCTCGGCGACTTCCTTTTTCTCTTCTTCTAAGCGTTCAATCCGCTCAACCGTGAGCCTGAGTTTCTGGCGGGCAGCCTCATTTAGCGTGTCGTTTACAGGTTCACTCATCTGCTGGCCTCGTCTCCGTGATCGATTAAACCCCGCTCCCTAATCGTAAATGACGCGCAAGGCGAGAGACATTTTGAACCGGCTTGATGGCTTGGATTCTAACGCGAAATTGAAGCGCTTGTGAGTGGACGACCGGCGATCGTTGACTATTTAGACGGCATGATGAGACCTTTGATCAAGCCGCTGCGGCGGCGCACCTTTCTCGCAGCGGCCCCATCCGCTTTTTTGGCCGCATGCTCAGGCCCCGGCGATGCTGGGCGCGCCCATGCCGACAATATCAGCGAGACATTCGCCGACAGCGAATGGCGCAATCTGACAGAAGACGAGTGGAGAGCCCGCCTCGACCCGTTGGCGTTCCGCGTGCTGCGTTTGGAGGCAACGGAACGGGCCTTCACGTCACCGCTAAATGATGAAAAGCGCGACGGCGTTTTCCACTGCGCCGGCTGTGATCTGGCGATATTTAACAGCGATACGAAATATGACAGTGGCACCGGCTGGCCGAGTTTTTGGGATTATATTCCCGGCACACTGGGGTTCAAAGAAGACAATAAATTGTGGATGACTCGCATTGAGTATCACTGCGCGCGCTGCGGGGGGCATCATGGACATGTGTTTAATGACGGCCCAGCCCCGACCGGCTTGCGCTATTGCAATAATGGCGTCGCGCTGACCTTTAAACCCGCCTAATCCTCTTTCGAGGCGCCGAAAAGATCCATTTGATTAGGATCAGTATAGCGCTTGCGATGGGGCTTTTTGGTGCGTCCGGATTTGAAATATAGATCATCGGTGTGATCGTCATCATTCGCAGACGGCGCCGGGATCGGTTTCGGGTTTGGCTTCGGTTTTTTCGCCGCCTTAGCAAGCTTCCAATAGGTGATTGCGAGCACCGTATTGCCGGACGCATCTTCATAGTTCTGGACAAAACCCTGACCCGGATTGGCCTCGGCCTGTTCCAGCATTTTCGTAAGCTCTTTCGCGGACGGGGTGATCCATTCGGTTTCCAGCGCGGCAATTGCGATATCGCCGGACAGATCCTCAGCCTCATAACGCGTGCGGGCCGCGCCGCGCGCGTGAATCAAAGCATCGCGCGCCGTTTTCCCGATGGGGTATAAATGGCTCATGGTAACGCAGCTAGATTTGGCAGCATGGAATGTCTAGAGCCGCGATTAAGCAATGACCGGCTGACATAAGCGTGTCGCGGCCAATCGGGCAAATTTGAGGGTCACGGCTTTGCGGCGTGCGGCGGCCAGTTTCTCATACGCTGGCTCGCGCAGCACGGCCCCGCCAAAGCCATCTGCAATGATGAGACCGGCTTGCGTTGGAATGAGGTCATGCGGAAACTCGGCGGCCACAGCAAAATAAAACCGATCGCAAAACGGCCGGTATTCAGGCCATTTTTGATCGCTGCGAAAGTCCGCCACAGAGGATTTGATCTCAATGATGGAAATATCGCCGCTCCGATCGATCGCCGCAATATCCGCGCGGCGACCATTGGCCAGGGTCATTTCGGTGATCCCGGCACTGCCATAATCGCTGAGCAAGCGCAGGACACCGCGCGCGATGTCCGCAGCTTTCGACGGACATGTCTCAACACTCGCCGCACTTTGCATATCTGCCTCCCCGCATGTTCTTGACATGTTCCATGATACGAGTCGGCGGCGTCAGGTCAATGAAAAAAGCCCCGGCCATGCGGCCAGGGCTTTCTCTATGATCTGATGAAGATCGCTTAGTCGTTCGACAGCATCTGCAAGAAGAATTGGAAGATGTTGACGAAATAGATGAAGAAGTTCAGCGCGCCCATGTTGGTCGCAACCGCCATTCCACGCTGGTCACCACCAAGCGCAAAGTAAGTTTCCTTCAGTGCTTGTGTGTTCCAAGCGACCAAAATCGCTGAGAACAGAGCAAATGCGCCGGAGATCACCAATTGCATTGTGCTACCAACCTCGAAGAAGGCGACGTTCGGGAAGATCATCGGGGCAACAACGAACAGCATACCAATGATAAATGCTGCCCAAAGGCCCATAATCGCAAAGGTTCCGATCGGTCCGAGGTCACGTTTCGTGGTGTATCCGAACAGGGACAAGCCGGCGAAGGTCGCTGAGGTCGCCAAGAAGGCTTTGGTGATGACGAAATGCGTCATGCCGCCCATGCCAAGATTGGCCATCAGGAAGTAGACGCCCATGGACAAGCCAAGTGCGACGACAATGGCCCAATATAGAATGGCACTTCCTGTAGGACTCGGATTGCGCATCATAAACATTGATCCCAGGATCAAAGCCACGGGCGCAAACATAACAATGTAGACCATCGGGGCAGCATAGATCGCGGCGCTGATCGGCGCCACCGAGCCGGCGATATACGCAATGATACCGGACACAGCGATGCCCAGCGCCAGTTTATTGTAGACGCCGAGCATAAATGAGCGCAAACCCTCATTTACACTCATATCCATAGACCGGCCATGCGACATGGATGTGTTGAAGTCGTTCATTTTTTCCTCTTTTCAAAGGCCCGCACACAAGCGTACGGATTGCTTATATTATGTGGTCTTTTTTATCGCTTTTCAAGAAAAACCGGGCGCGTCAGTATCGGAATCAGCTCGTATCGTTTTAACCAATCAAGCATTAAGGATGGAGCTATGACAATTGAGCGCCGACGCCTGGGTCGCACGGACATGATGATCAGTGCCTGCTGCCTCGGCACGATGACCTGGGGACAGCAAAATACCGAGGCCGAAGGGCACGCGCAAATGGACTATGCGCTCGAGCGAGGTGTGGACTTTTGGGACACCGCAGAAATGTATGCCATTCCGCCAAAAGCAGAAACGCAAGGCTCTACCGAGCGAATTATCGGGACATGGTTTGCGAAGACCGGGCGCCGTCAAGACGTTGTTTTAGCGACCAAAATCGCCGGCCTGTCAAAAATGCTCTGGACCCGCGATGCCGATGTGACCTGGACGCGGCACACCAAGGCGCAAGTCGACGAAGCGGTGATGAAAAGCCTCGATCGGCTAAAAACCGACTATATCGACTTATACCAACTCCATTGGCCGGACCGTCCGGCGCCCCTATTTGGCGCAAAAATGGATCATAAGGCTTATGCCTATCCGTACGAACCGTTTGAGGAAATTTTAAGCCATCTCGAAGCGCATGTGACCGCCGGGCGGATTCGCCATATCGGCGTCTCGAATGAGACTCCATTTGGGGTCATGCGCTTTATCGGCGAAAGCCAAGCGCGTGGATTGCCGCGGATGATGTCGATCCAAAACGCCTATAATCTCGTCAACCGAACCTTTGAAGATGGCGGGCTTGAGGAAGTCTGCGTGCGCGAAGAGGTGAGCTTGCTCGCTTATTCCCCCCTTGGACAAGGCTATCTGACCGGCAAATACCGCGGCGGCGCACTGCCGCAAGGATCACGCAAGCAGCTCTTTGACCGGCTTCAGCGCTATGAGACGCCGCAAGCCTTGCGCGCCATCGAAACCTATCTCGAGCTGGCCGATCAGTATGGCGTCGACCCGGCGCATTTGGCGATCAAATTCTGCGATACGCGGCCATTTATGGGCTCCACGATCATCGGCGCGACCAGCATGGAACAGCTCAAAATCTGTATCGATGCGTTCGAAATGCCATGGACAGACGAGCTCGAAACCGCGGTCAATGCGCGACATGCTGATCAGCCTTCGCCCTGTCCTTAACTTTACAAAGACCTGCCTTTATTTGACTTTGTAAACATCTCCGGGCAAACATTATCGGCTGCTGAATTCATTACAGAACGCAGCCAAACTGAAGGGGACTATGATGGCGGACGCCTCAAAATACGAAGACAATATCAAACAATATGCAAACGGGTATAACCAAGCTGCAGCCGAGAAAATTGTGGGACATCTCGGCATCGCGCTACGCAATCGCGACAGCTCTCTCGTATCATGCTCGGATGATACAGAACTCCAACGGGTGCGCGAGAAATGGTGCCGTGGGAAACTGTCACTCGCGCAAACCAATGACGAACTTGACGCTGCGATTGCCTCAGTTTGCGAGACCCTTAAGCCGGAGGGCGGGAATAAGTCTCGCGTCACATTCTACTATTTGCTTGCCCAGCATTTCGGAAAGTTGGACGCTCTTGCAGGCTAAGCCACGGCGCAATATCTGAAGCAGAGCCCGGCCGCCTGGTCGGGCCTTGTTTATGAAACGCTGGCGTCCTCATGCACCGACTCTTTGCCGCTTTGCCCGTGCCCGATGCGGTCGCGGAACGCCTTGAACCGCTGGCAGTTGATCTGCCGGGAGCCAGATGGCGCCGCCGCGGCCATTATCATGTGACGCTTTGCTTTTTCGGTGAGGTGGATCGCGAGACGGCGCATGAAATCGCCGATGCGTTGGATCAAATCCGCGCGCCGGCGATTGAATTGACGCTGCGCGGCGTTGGCTGGTTTGGACGCCGTGACCCCCGCGCGCTGTATGCCCGAGTGGCCGCCAATCCAGCGCTTGAAGCGCTGGCTGCCGCGTGTCGCAAAATCGCCCGCCAATGGCGGCTCCCGCTCAGCCGCGATCCCTTTGTGCCGCACATTACGCTGGCCTATTGCCATCAAACACCGCTGGACGATGCCCGGGCGTGGAGTGAGGATTTTCAGATCCTGAACAGCGCGCCCGAAATGATCGACCGCTTCCATCTTTATGAAAGTTTCACGGGACATCGCCGCCAGAGCCGTTACGTCGCTCAGGCAGATTATCCCTTGGTCGGCACTGCTGACATAGGCTGACAGGAGGCCGGGTTGACGATACCCGTTATACGCGAAACAAGAACCCATGGCACAACCAAGAAATAGACTTCAGCCCGCTGGATCCCTGAAGCAGAGCTATCTCAATGTCCGACATCAGTCCGAGCGATTGGCGGCGACGCTCAGCGATGCGGATGCGACCGCTCAATCCATGCCCGACGCAAGTCCAGCAAAGTGGCATTTGGCGCATATTAGCTGGTTTTTCGAAGAGTTTATGCTGGCCCCTGTATTTGGCGATTCAGTCCGCTTTCACCCACGCTTCAGTTATCTGTTCAATTCTTACTATGATGCGGTCGGAGCGCGCCATGCTCGGCCGAAACGCGGTTTGCTCACCCGGCCCTCACTCGACGAAATCCTCGCCTATCGGCGCCATGTAGATACACAAATGGAGCGCTTGTTCGACACCCATCCGGAGGCCTGCCAGCTCCTGCCGCTGGGGCTCGCCCATGAGCAACAGCATCAAGAGCTTTTGCTCACCGACATCTTGCACTTGTTCGCACAAAATCCGCTCCGGCCAGCGCTGAAACCCGATGTTAATTTACACACCGCCAATCTCGAAGCAGCGCCGCTCGCTTGGGATCAGCACGCTGGCGGAGCGGTTTCGGTCGGACATGCCGGCAATGCATTCGCGTTCGATTGTGAAACACCCGCACATGACGTGCTCGTGCGGCCATTTCAGCTTGCCAGCCGCGCTGTGACCAATCGCGAATGGCTCGAATTTATCGCCGATGGCGGCTATCAAAACCCAACCTATTGGCTCTCGGACGGCTTCGCTGCGGTCGAGCGTGAAGGCTGGACCGCGCCGCTTTACTGGTATCGCAGCGATGATCACTGGCACACGATGACCTTGTCTGGATCTCAGCGGGTCAATTGGGAAGCCCCGGTTTGCCATATCAGCTTTTATGAGGCCGATGCATTCGCGACTTGGGCGGGCGCGCGCCTGCCGACCGAACAGGAATGGGAAGTCGCGGCGATTGCATCCGATTGCGATGGGACGTTTGCCGGGTCGGGCTACTATCAGCCGCAAGTGCAATCCGATCCGAAGCAGCGTTACTTTTTCGGCGATGTCTGGGAATGGACCGCCAGCCCCTTCACGCCCTACCCTGGCTACACGATCGCAGACGGCGCCGTTGGCGAATATAATGGCAAATTCATGAGTGGGCAGATGGTCTTGCGCGGTGGCTCATGTGCCACCCCTGATGGGCATATCCGCCCGACATATCGCAATTTTTTCCATCCCGACAAACGCTGGCAATTTTCTGGCCTGCGTCTGGCGCGGGAGGTCTAGCCATGGATGACGTCCTTGAACCCTCGAGCACGGATGGTCGCCGACAGTTCTTAGCTGATGTCTTAGAGGGGCTCTCGCAGCCCCAGAAAACGCTGCCGTGCCAGTATTTTTACGATCAAACCGGGTCGCTCTTGTTTGAGCAAATCACGGCGTTGCCGGAATACTACCCCACCCGTACGGAAACCGCGATTCTCACAGAGCATGCCGAAGCGATTGCGGATCAGCTGGGTCCAGATGTGATGCTGGTTGAGTATGGCGCTGGTGCTTCGACCAAAACGCGGATCCTGCTGGATGCGCTCAAGGCGCCGGCAGCCTATGTGCCGCTTGACGTCTCCGAGGCATTTTTGCTGCAAACCGCGGACGGTCTGCGCCGGGATTATCCAAACCTTCCAATTCATCCGGTGGTTGGCGATTTCATGGTCCGCTTCGGCTTACCGACTGAGGTCTCCGGCACACCCGTCGGGTTTTTCCCTGGCTCGACGATTGGCAATTTGAGCGATCAAGAGATTGACCAGTTTATGCGCGCGGCACGTGAGTTGCTCGGCGATCACGGCAAGTTCCTGCTGGGGATAGATTTGCGCAAGTCGCCGGACCTGCTGATCCCGGCTTACGATGATGCCGCAGGCGTAACCGCGCGGTTCAATCTCAACCTGCTCAACCGAATCAACCGAGAACTTGGTGCGAACTTCGAACTCTCGGCGTTTGCCCACAAGGCCGTGTGGAACGCGCCAGCTTCGCGGATCGAAATGCATTTGCAAAGCTTGTCGCAACAAAGTGTGCGCATCGCAGATCAGCAGATCGTCTTCGAAGCGGGCGAAACCATTCACACTGAAAACTCACGCAAATTCGATCTCAAAGCCTTGATTCCCCAATTTTCGCAGACCGGTTGGGCGCACGAGATAACCTGGCAGGATGCGGAAAAGCGCTTCGCTGTGCTGCTTTTATCGGCCGCAGACGGATAAAGGAGCGTCATTTTTTAGGCGCGCCCTTTAAGTCACACAGTTGCCTTTTTGCTACGCTTTGCGGGCAGACCACGCGACGTCGCGCGTTTGTCATAATGCGACGGCTTTAAGGGCGACAAAAGGTCCGTTTGCTCGAATTTCGAGCGCAATGGCAGAAAAAACAGCGCACTCGGGGCGCGCATATAGATAAAGTCGCAATCGTCCGCTCTTTTACCTTCACCAATCGCAAAATTTAAAAAGGAGCGGATTGATGGGACAAATGATTTCACGTGGTCTCGCGCTCGCCTTGCTTGCTGGCGCCTATACAGCCCCAGCGGCGATGGCTGAAGGGGAGTTTTCGGGCAATGTCGCCCTAACAACGGACTATGTCTGGCGCGGTGTATCGCAAAATAGCGAGAACCCATCTGTCCAGGGCGGCTTCGATTACGCAAATGGCGCGTTCTATGTCGGGACCTGGGCTGCGATTGTAGATTTTGGTGGCGCCAATATGGAACTCGACCTGTATGGCGGGTTCGCGGGCGAAACCGAAGCCGGGTTGGCTTGGGATGTCGGCGTCATTGGCTATGTCTATCCAGACACAGATGATCTCGACTTTTTGGAAGTCTATGGCGGCCTCGGCTATTCCTTTGACGCGGTTTCGGTCGGCGCTTATGCGTATCTCGACCCGGACAATGAAACGGTCTACCTCGATTTCACCGCAGGGTTCAGCGCCACCGACACATTAGGCTTTGACGCTTCCGTCGGCACCTATGCCGATGGCGGCGACGATTTTGTCGATGAGTATACGAACTATTCTATCGGCGCGACGCTGAGCACGGAGTTTGTCGACTTCGATTTGCGTGTTTGGGGCACCGATGTTGACGATACAGACGTCGCCGACGAACGCGTTGTTTTGACGGTGAGCCGTTCACTTTAAGCTCCTTTAGAGCTGCGCCCGCCTATTGCCCTCCTGTCTGGGCGGGTTTGACTGGCCGCTGCGTTTCCCGATTGGAAAGCAGCGGCTTTTTCTGTCTATCATCCACGCATGCATGATGCGTCTACTCTTTCAACTCTGGAGGAAATTCTCCAAACCGCCACGCGCATCGGCAAAGTGTGGCGCCAGCAACGCGCCGAACTGACCTTTGATGAGAAGTCTATCGGACAGTTCGCGTCGAATGCAGACCTCGAAATCGAACACTATGTCCGCGGCGCCTTAGCGCAGGCATTTCCTGGCCAGGCAATCCTTGGCGAAGAAACGGGCGGCGCTTTATCCGACGACCAAACCGGATGGGCAATCGATCCGATAGATGGCACCTCAAACTTCATTCTCGGCCTGCCCATGTGGGCCATATCAATTGGCTATGTTGCGCGCGGCGACTCTGTCTTAGGGGCGCTGAGCTTACCCGATCTCGATCTCACACTTTCGGCCGAAACCGGCAGCGGTTTGCGTTTGAACGGCGTGCCCGTACAGACCCTCTCTCCACCCGCCGCGGTCAAGGTCATTGCGCTCGGCGAGAATGATTTTGAACCTGGCCCGCGCACGGACCAAATCGCGCAAGAGCTAAGAGCGCAAAACTATGCGGTGGTGCGCTATCGATGTGCTGTGTTTTCCCTCGCCATGTCGGCGCTTGGTCGCCTGAGCGGCTATATCGAAAATGGCTGCGGTCTTTGGGACATCGCCGCCGCAGGTATTATCTGCCAGGAAGCGGGCATGGATGTGACATCGACGCTGATCGCGCCCGGGCGTTACGCAATCGATGCCCGCTGGCCCGCCAAGGCCGGCGCGTAAAAAAGCGGCTCAGGCCATGGCCCAAACCGCTTTCCTTTAGGGTTGCATTCAGTGCGCCTTAGCCCGCAATCTTGCGAACATAATCGTATTCGGCTTTCTTCTTTTCACGCTTTTTGGCCGGTTGGAACGCGATTTTAGCGTGTTCTGCGCAATACGGGCCGCACGTCGCTTTGCGACCACAAAAGGCAAATTTTGGATCGGCAGGATCGCCAATCGGCCACTTACACATACTGTCGCGCAGGGTCAGGATGGTGGCCGCTTCGCCATCGGCCAAGGGCTGCGGCGGCAGAGTTGCCAACATTGCCGTTTTCTCTGATGGCTTCAGCGCGGGATCGGGCACCACACGTTGTGGCTTCGGTGCCACGACCGCGCCATCCGGCCGGACTCGTGGTTTCGGGTGCGCCAAACGCGGCGGCCGCTTCACAGGCCTGGATGGCGTCGCACGGCCCGATAAGCCAAGGCGGTGAACCTTCCCGATCACCGCATTGCGGGTCACCCCGCCGAGTTCTTTAGCGATTTGGCTCGCCGAGTGCCCTTCGGCCCATAATTTCTTGAGTACTTCTACGCGATCTTCAGTCCAAGCCATGCGATTTACCCCGCTCCTTGGCAGCCCCAACATATTGATTTGAGCGATGCCACCAGCCCCGCTCTAACGCTACATATCGTATCAGGAGCGCAACGAAACACAAGATGCTGATTCAATCTGTCCACAGGCAATCAACATATAGTAGTCGCTCTGATCATTTTTAAGCTATCGCCAAACGCCGAGTCAGCGCTTAAATGTAAGGTCATGCCAGACACGTCTTCCTCTTTTTTGTCGTCTCCCAAGCCGCGAACCTATGGCGCTGTCAACTGGTTGGGATTGTGGACGCTGTATAAGAGAGAAGTAGGCCGTTTTATGAAAGTTTGGATGCAAACACTGCTCGCGCCTGTGATTTCAACGCTTTTATTCATGACCGTGTTCAAGTTAGCCTTCGGCAATCGTGGCGAGTTGACCGGCGATTTTGCCGGCTTGGACTATAATAGTTTCTTGGCGCCCGGTTTGATCGTCATGGCCATGCTGCAAAACGCGTTTCAAAATTCATCGAGCTCGCTGACCATCGCAAAAGTGCAAGGCAGTCAGGTTGACTTTTTGATGCCGCCGCTATCGCCGGTGGAGCTCGCGCTTGGCTTCATCTTCGGCGCGGTCACGCGCGGGATCATGGTCGGGGCGATTGCGGCGATTGGCATTCATTTTAGCGGGCTCGCCGATTTGTCCATTGTGCATATCTGGCCGATTGTTTGGTTTGGTTTAATGGCAACGATTTTCCTGGCAGCAATTGGCGCAATGGGCGGGATCTGGGCTGATAAATTCGATCATCTCGCCGCTGTGACCAACTTTGTCATCGTCCCGCTGACCTTCCTCTCTGGCACATTTTACGACATAAATGTCCTCGTCGACCCGTTCAAAACCCTGGCCTATTTTGATCCGATCTTCTTCCTCATTGATGGCTTTCGCTATGGCTTTCTCGATGCATCAAACTCAAATGTGATCGTCGGCATGGCGGTGAGCGGCGCATCGGCATTTATGGCATCGGCCGGGGTCTGGTGGATGCTCCGCACCGGTTATAAACTCAAAGCCTAAGGCGCCGGGACGACCCTTTAACCCCAGGAGGCGATCATGCATATCGGCCTGATTGGCGGCATCGGTCCTGCCGCGACGGACTTTTACTATCGCCAGCTGATTGCGAAAGCGGCGTCGATGCAGCGCGCTCTGGACCTGACCATAGTGCACGCAGATTCGCCGACCCTGCTGGCCAATATGGCGGCTGGCAATCATGCCGCTCAGACCGATATCTATGTCCGCCTAACCGAGCGACTTAAGGCGGCTGGAGCCGATTGCGTCGTCATCACATCGATTTCGGGCCATTTCCCGATCGATGCCTTTTTGCCCGTGTCGCCATTGCCAGTGGTCAATCTGATGCACATCCTACGCGCATGGCTGCTGGCCAATGGATATAAAAAGGTCGGGCTGCTCGGGACCAAAACCGTGATGCAAAGCGCCATGCATGGCAAGCTCACGGGGCTCAGCCTGTGCATCCCGGAAGGTGATGACCTCGACCGCGTCCATACAGCTTATATCGATCTAGCATTGAGCGGGGTGCCGACCGATCAGCATCGCGACGTGTTCTTTCCGGCTGGCGAAGCGTTGGTCCGAGCCCAAGGCGCCGAGGCGGTGCTGCTGGGTGGCACAGACCTGAACGCCGCGTTTGACGGCCATACGCCGCCATTTCAGGTGATCGACTGCGCCGCCATCCATGTCGACGCGATCGCAGCAAACCTATAGAGTCTCCCGCATGTCCGCACTGCCGATCCTGACGATGACTGATGTCCGCCTGGCCTTTGGCGGCAAACCGCTCTTTCAGGGCGTAACTTTCACGCTGGCGAAAGGTGAGCGCGCGGCTTTGGTGGGCCGCAATGGCGCTGGAAAATCAACGCTGATGCGCCTGATCACTGGCCGCCATGAAGCGGATGATGGCACGCTTTGGATCCATCCCGGCACGGAAATTACCACGGTCGAACAAGAGCCAGACCTGAGCGCCTATGCAAGTGTGCTCGATTATACCACGGCCGAGGGCGCTGAGATCTGGCGCGCTGAGGCCGAGCTGGGACATTTTGGCGTTGATGCAACGGCCTCGCCCAGCATTCTATCTGGCGGGCAGATCCGGCGCGCAGCCCTGGCCAAAGCGTTTGCCCGCGATCCTGATATTTTGCTCCTCGATGAGCCGACCAACCATCTCGATGTGCCTATGATTGAGACCCTCGAGACCCGCTTGATCGGCTATAACGGCGCAGTGCTCCTCGTTAGCCATGACCGCCGCTTCATGGAAAATGTTACGACAAATACGCTGTGGCTGCGCGATGGTGTGGTTCTCAAAAGCCCCAAAGGCTATGGCGACTTTGAGCGTTGGGCCGAAGAGATTGAAGAGGCTGAGATTCGCCAGCTTGAAAAGCTAAAAACCCAGTTGAAAGCGGAAGAGCACTGGCTCCAGCGCGGCGTCACGGGTCGGCGCGCCCGTAATATGGGCCGGCTGCATAAGCTCAAAGCGATGCGCGCAGAAGCGGCCCGGCGCAAAGCTGCGATCGCCGCGCAAAAAGCCAAAGCCGGGATCAGCGCCGAGGAGGCCGGGCATCAGTCGCGCAAAGTCATTGAAGCCTTTGGCCTCGACAAAGCCTATGGCGATTTGAAAATTGTTGAAGGGCTTGATTTTAAGATCCTGCGCGGCGACCGGGTCGGCCTGATCGGGCCGAACGGGGTCGGTAAAACGACATTGCTGAAACTGCTGCTCGGTGAGGTTGAGCGCGATAGCGGCAATATCAAGTGCAACCCAGCGCTGCGCATCACGTATCTGGATCAGACCCGCGATACGCTGCGCCCAAAAGATACGCTCTGGGAGGCGCTCGCGCCGCAAGGGGGGGATAGCCTTATGGCGCAAGGCCGACAGCGCCATGTCGCGGCCTATGCTAAGGATTTTTTATTCAAACCGGATCAGCTCCGTCAGCCTGTCGCAGCCTTGTCGGGCGGAGAACGTAACCGGCTCACGCTGGCCATTGCTTTGGCGCAATCAACCGATGTTTTGGTGCTCGATGAGCCGACCAATGATCTCGATATGCAGACCCTGGATTTGCTGGAAGATATGCTGCTCAATTTTGAGGGGACGCTGATCCTGGTGAGCCATGACAGGTCGTTTCTGGACGCCACTGTGACGTCATGCCTGGTCCCGCTAGGCGATGGTGAATGGGTTGAGACGGCTGGCGGGTGGAGCGACGCCCAGAGCCAAATCAAAGGCAAGCCGGGTAAAGCCTCAAAAGCAGGCAAAAAAGACAAAGCTGCGAAAGCAAAACCGGCCGCGCCGAAAGCCCCAACCAAATTGAGCTTCAAGGACCAGCATCGTCTTAAAGAAGTCGAAGCTGCGATGCCGCGCCTAGAAGCGGAAATCGCAGGCCTGGAAAAAGACCTATCGGACCCGAACCTATTCAATGCCAATCCGGACGAGTTTCATCGCATCAATGCGCGATTGGAAGCGGCCCGCTCTGACCTTGAGCAGGCCGAATTGGATTGGATGGATATTGAAGAAAAGAAGGAAGCGCTCGCAAGCTAACCCAACGACTCATCCTGAGCGAAGTCGAAGGATGTGTTCGCAAACGCACCGCCCTCGTCCTTCGACTTCGCTCAGGATGAGGGCGAACTTGGCTAAGTTTGAGATCGGGGGCGAAGACCTAAACCTCAAACCAGCCGCGCTCGCGCATCCAGGTGATGATCGTATCAGCGGCGGCTTCGGCGCTTTGCTCGACCGTATTGATGGTCAACTCTGGATCTTCCGGAGCTTCGTACGGGCTATCGAGACCGGTGAAGTTTTTGATCTCCCCGGCGCGGGCGCGCTTATACAGGCCTTTGACATCGCGCGCTTCGGCGACGTCCAGCGGCGTATCCACAAAGATCTCTACAAACTCACCGTCGGCCATCATATTGCGCGCCATACGGCGCTCGGACCGGAAGGGCGAGATGAAGCTGACCAGCGTAATCAGCCCGGCATCGCTCATCAATTTGGCGACATTCGAAACCCGGCGGATATTCTCAACGCGATCGGCATCGGTAAAGCCGAGATCCTGGTTGAGGCCATGGCGAACATTGTCACCATCGAGCACAAATGTGTGCTTGCCCATCGCATAGAGCTTTTGTTGCAGGACATTGGCAATCGTCGATTTACCGGAGCCAGAAAGCCCGGTGAACCAGAGCACAGCGGGTTTTTGCTCTTTTTGCTCAGACAGTTTCACCCGATCCACATCGAGCGCTTGCCAATGAATGTTACCAGCCCGGCGCAAAGCAAAATCGATCAGGCCGAGACCAACCGTATTATTGGTCATCCGATCGATAAAGATAAAGCCGCCCGTCTCACGGTTCATGTCATAAGGATCAAAGGCAATCGGCTGGTCCAGCGCCATCGTGATGACGCCAAAATCATTGAGGCCCAGCGTGTTCGCTGGCTTGTCTTGCAGCGTGTTGACATCGATCCCAAACTTTAGATCCAGCACCGTCGCCGTGACCGTCTTGGCGCCAATCTTGAGCAGGTAGCGCCGGCCGGGGAGCATGTCGCTGTCCGCCATCCACAAGACGCGCGCTTGAAACTGGTCGGCGACTTCAGCCGGTTCGCCAGCCGCGCAAATCACATCGCCGCGCGAGGTGTCGACTTCATCGGCAAAGGTGAGCGTTACCGACTGTCCGGCAATGCCTTCTTCAAGGTCGCCGCCATGCACAACAACGCGTTCGATCGTGGTTTCTTTGGCGCTGGGAAGCGTCTTCACACGGTCGCCAGGTTTTACAGAACCAGAGGCGATCTGGCCGGAAAAGCCGCGGAAATCCAGATTTGGGCGGTTGACCCATTGCACCGGCATTCGGAACGGCGCTTTGATCCGGTCATCATCCACCGGCACCGTTTCAAGATACTCCATCAAAGGGGGGCCTTGATACCAAGGCGTATTGTCAGACGTGTCGGTGATATTATCGCCCGCGAGCGCCGACATGGGAATCGCTTGGATCTCAATCCCAGCCGCGAGTTCTTCAGCGAATTCTAAGAAGTCTTGCTCAATGCGGTTATAGACGGCCTCATCATAATCCACGAGGTCCATCTTATTGATCGCCAGCACCATTTTCCGGATGCCGAGCGAGCTTGCAATAAAGCTATGGCGGCGGGTCTGGGTGAGGATGCCTTTGCGCGCATCAATCATCAGGATGGCAAGATCCGCGGTTGAGGCGCCGGTTGCCATATTACGTGTATACTGCTCATGACCTGGCGTATCGGCAACAATGAATTTGCGCTTATCGGTCGAGAAGAAACGATAGGCGACATCAATCGTGATGCCTTGCTCGCGCTCGGCGGACAGGCCGTCGACCAAAAGTGCAAAGTCAATATTTTCCCCTTGCGTGCCATGGCGCTTGGAGTCGCTTTCCAACGCGTCCAGCTGATCTTCAAAGATCATTTTGGAATCATAAAGCAGCCGGCCAATCAGCGTCGATTTGCCATCGTCAACGCTGCCGCAGGTAATAAAGCGGAGCAGCGACTTATTCTCATGCGCCTCAAGATAGGCGGAAATGTCTTCGGCAATCAGGGCATCGATATGGGACATTAGAAATAGCCCTCTTGTTTCTTTTTCTCCATCGAGGCGGCTTGGTCGCGGTCAATCGTGCGACCCTGACGCTCCGAGGAATTGGTCAATAGCGTTTCTTGGATAATATCTTCCAGCGTCGCGGCGGTACTCTCAACTGCACCGGTCAGCGGATAACAGCCAAGCGTGCGGAAACGGACAGATTTTTCGACCGCGGTCTTAGCAAGGTCTTCTGGCACCCGGTCATCATCGACCATGATCAAACTGTCTTCCCACGCCACCACTGGACGTTTGGCGGCGAAATAAAGCGGTACGATTTCAATCTGCTCGCGGCGGATATACTGCCAGATATCGAGCTCGGTCCAGTTCGAGATCGGGAAGCAGCGAATGCTTTCACCCGGATTGATCCGGGCATTGTAAAGGTTCCACAGTTCAGGGCGCTGATTCTTTGGGTCCCAGCGATGCTCAGCGGTCCGGAACGAAAAGACCCGCTCCTTAGCGCGCGACTTTTCTTCATCGCGGCGCGCGCCGCCAAAGGCGACATCGAACTTGTGCAGATCAAGCGCCTGTTTGAGCGCCTGGGTTTTCATAATGTCGGTGTGGCGCGATGAGCCGTGCGTAAACGGGCCCACCCCGGCCTCGATGCCTTCTTGGTTGGAATGGACAATCAGATCCATGCCAAGCTCTTTCGCCTTGCGATTGCGAAATTCGATCATTTCCCGGAACTTCCAGGTCGTGTCGACATGCATCAAGGGAAATGGCGGAATGCTCGGATAGAAGGCTTTGACAGCCAGATGCAGCATCACCGCACTGTCCTTGCCGACCGAGTAGAGCATGACGGGGTGTTCAGCCACCGCCGCCACTTCGCGAATAATGTGAATGGCTTCGGCCTCAAGCCGATCAAGATGAGTCAGGGAGGTCACGCAATTAGCCCAATTCTTTCGGTTCTATGTTCTGGTCCATGTAGAAAATAAAGGTCCGGAGAACAACTGGAGTTTGAGGTTAGAAACGCTGAAGCAAGTGGCATGCCGCAACGTCGCGTCTGGCCTTCCAGGGGCGAAAATGATCCAAGGGAGAGCCAATGCTCGGGAGGGACCCACGTGACCGATTTCATGCAACAGGTCGTTTTGAAGCAATATTGCGTTGGGCCGCCCAAGCCGGCGGATTTCGAGCTTGTCGAAAAACCCCTGCCGGTTCCCAATTCGGGACAATTCCGCGTCCGCCATATTTGGAATTCGGTGGATCCAGGGACCCGATCACGGCTCTCCGGAGGGGACAGTTATGCGGCCGCACTGCCGCTGGGCAAACCGATTGATGGTTTCAGCGTTGGGATCGTAGACGCCTCGGAGCATCCCGACTATCCGATTGGCACCAAAGTGTTTTGTGCCGGCGGTTGGCGCACCCATACGATCCAAACCGGCAAAGGCTTTATTGGTCCGATCCCCGATGCGGTTCAATTGCCGCTGTCTTTATGGATCGGCGTGCTGGGCGTGCCAGGCCTGACCGCTTGGTTTGGATTAAAGTCGGTGGCGAAATTCGCCGCTGGCGACCGGGTGCTGGTCACCTCGGCGGCAGGACCGGTTGGCGCGACGGCCGGGCAGCTCGCCAAAGCCGGCGGCGCCGCGCAAGTGGTCGGAATTGCAGGCAGCGACACAAAATGCCAATGGCTGGTCGACGAGGCCGGGTTCGATACTGCGATCAATTATAAGTCGGTCGCCGATCTCGACGCCGCAATCGACGCCGCGATGCCCGATGGGGTCGATCTATTATTCGACAATATCGGCAATGCGATGGTCAATCGCGTTTTGCCGAAAATGCGTTTGAATGGACGGATCTGCATTTCAGGTCAGGTCGCAGACTATAATCTCAACCCCGAAGAGACCCCCGGCATCGTCAATACCAAACCCTTCATCACTCACCGGGTGATGATGCAGGGTCTTGTCGTGTTTGATTTTGCCCGCGAGTTTTCGACCGCGCTGAATGAGATGGCTGGACTCATTGGCACTGGACACTTGAAGCTGAAAGAAGAGCGGTTCGAAGGCATCGACAAGATGCCAGAGGCGTTTTGCGGATTGTTTCGCGGTGAGAATTTCGGGCGACGTGTTGTTCGCGTGACCGCTGAGGCTCAGGCCTATGCGAGGCGGGTGGCGCGATGATGCGACATGGAGAAATGGATATCATGGATCGGTTTAAATGGATCAGCCTCCTCGCGCTGACAATGGTTTGCGCGCTGATGGCGCGCGCGCAAGACGCTCCTGATCGCCCCATCGCACCCCCCGTTGCACAGGCTGAAACCGTCCATCCAGCCTGGACCACGTTCACACCGCAATTCACGCCGCACATTTGTCCGTTTCACGACCAAGCGCCGGAATACGATCCCGAGGAGTTTCGCTGCGGCTATGTGCTGGTGCCAGAGGATCGGACCAATCCTGACAGTCGCCTGATCAAGCTTTCGGTGCTGCGCATTCGCTCGACCGGCGAGAATCCAGACCGCCGTGCCGTGATCCGCCTGACGGGTGGGCCAGGTGCGCCGTCGCTCGGGGCCGGGCGGATTGCCGCCTATCAAGGTGCGGACACGAGGGCCTATCGCGATGCTGCAGATCTGATTTTCTTCGACCAACGCGGCATCGGCTATTCCGAAGCGCGCTTCTGCCGCGCGGTCCCGCGGAATTTTCAATTCGGGATCAGCACGGATGATGGCGTCGATAGGCTCAGCAAAGCGTTCCAGAAATGCCTTGCCGAAGCGCGCGCGCAGGGCGTCGCCGTCGATGCTTACTCGACCTGGCAGAATGCGCTGGATGTCCGCGATATCCGCCGCGCGCTCGGTTATCAGCAATGGACGCTCTTCGGCGTCTCGTATGGGACCGAACTCGGTCAGGCGGTGATCGAAGTCGACAAATCTGGCACGCGCGCGGCCATCCTCGATAGTGTCGTGCCCGTTGCGTCGACGCAATCCGGCGGCTGGGGCGCTGCCGCTTATGGGTTTCGCGGGGCACTCGAAGCGCTTTCTGCCGCGTGCCAAGCCGACGCAGATTGCGCGCGCGAGGTGGGCAGCTTTAGCGATCGGTTCATCGCGGCCTTCGAAGCTTATGACGCCGAGCCTCTGATCGTGGATGGACTTGACCATGGCACATTCTTAAACGGGCGTATGGTGATGGATGGCGATTTGGCCGGCGCCGCCGTGTTCCAGGCGCTCTATGCGAAGGCGCTTTATCCGGACTTTCCGAGCTTACTCACCGCGCTCGAGACCCGCGACGAAACCGCGATCAAAGCCTATATCGAAGTGCTCGGTCGGCGCATCGATCACGATGCTGGCAATGGCATGGAGCTGATCACAAATTGCCGCGGCGCTGCCGTCACCACGCCCGAACAAGAAGCTAAGATGCGCGCTGACGAGCCGCAACTTTCGCAATGGATCGAGAGCGTAAGCTGGCTACGTTTGTGCGAGACCGCTTATCGGATTGATCCTGATCCAGCGATGCAAGCATTGGTCACGGATGTACCGATCTTGGTCGCTGCCGGGAGCATCGATCCGATCACGCCGCCCGCCTATGGAAAAGCCATCTTGCCGGGCCTTGCCAATGCGCAATATGTCGAATTTCCGCACACCGGGCACGGGGCTTTGTTCAGCCATTTTGAAGGCTGCGGTTCAGAGCTTTGGCTTGCTTTCTTAGCAAATCCAAATGACCCGCTGGACACGTCTTGTATTGCGGACATTACCGCCCCCGATTTCCAAACGCGCTTGATTATGACCAAAGGGCCGTACCGGCTCGCACGCGGCTTACAAGCCGGCACTTATCCATACGCGGCGATTGCTATGGCCGGCATATTGGGACTCACCTTGATCTTACTGCCGCTTGGATGGGCCGCAAGATCTATCCAGGGCACGCAAACGGTAAGCCTGGCGCTCGCCAGACCCGTCTCTTGGCTCGGTGCTGCGCTGTCGCTCGGTGGGCTGGCATGGGCGGTAAACTACACATTTCAAACCGCAACGGAGCATCCGATCGCGCTGCCCCTTGGTGTTTTGCCTGTGACTGGTTGGGCGGTGTGGATTGCTGTGCTGGGCTTTGCGCTCACAGTCGCGGCTCTGTATCGCGGGCTCCGCAGCGGCGGCTTCGGGCGGCAACAGATCGGTAGCTCCATCGGCCTTGTTGCAACCTGTCTAGCGGCGCTGGGCAGTCTCATCTTCCTCATCTCACTCGGCCTAGGACCGTTCTGAACGTGACCACACCTTTCGATATTACCACCGCGCCCTATACGCGTTTCACCTTCTCGCGCGACGCCCGCGTGCTGACCGCCGCGATCACATCTGATCATCCCGTCAATGGCGTCGATGCCGCCATGCATGAAGAATTCGGACGCGTATTCACTGACCTTCAGCGCGATAGCGAGAGCGATATCATCATCCTGACCGCGCAGGGCCGGGCATTTTGCGCCGGCGGCGATTTCGATTGGTTCGACGAGCAAATCTCCAATCCAGGAAAGTTTCGCGACATTGCCTGGGAAGCCAAGCGCATTGTCACCTCGATCTTGGATATGGAGAAGCCAATGATCTGTCGGCTCAATGGCGCCGCGGCCGGCTTGGGCGCAACGATTGCGCTGCTTTGCGATATGATCGTTGCAGATGAAACCGCACGGATCGGAGACCCGCATGTTAAAGTCGGCTTGGTCGCGGGCGATGGCGGCGCGCTGATCTGGCCACAATTGATCGGGTTTGCAAAAGCCAAGGAGTTGCTGATGACGGGTGACTTGCTCAGCGCAGCCGAGGCGCAGGCCCTCGGACTGATTAATTATGCGGTTCCCGCCGATCAACTCGACGCGAAAGTTGCAGAGCTGATCGCTAAATTGCAAAGCAATCCAAAATGGGCCGTGCGCTGGACGAAGACCGTGACCAACATCCCCTTGCGTGCACTCGCCGCGCAATTATTGGACGCCAGTGTCGGATGGGAAAGTGTGTCCAATTACATGGACGATCGAAAAGAAGCCGTCGACGCGTTTCGCGAACGCCGTGCTGCAAAACTGACAGGAAACTGATCATGGACCCGGTTCGTGTCGAGCGCTTTGGCGCCGCGCAGTTGATCACCCTGGACCGGCCAGAGGCCCGCAATGCGGTCAATCCGGATACCGCGAAACAGTTACGCGCGGCCTTTGAAGCCGGTGAGGCCGATGAGGCGGTGTCTGTGCACATTCTGACCGGCGCGAATGGGACCTTTTGCGCCGGTGCAGACCTCAAAGCCGTGGCCAATCGCGAACCGTTTGAGCGCGAGGCCCCGATGGGGCCAAGCTGGCTGGCACTCAAGAAACCCTCGATCGCTGCAATTGAAGGACATGCCGTCGCCGGGGGACTTGAACTGGCGGTTTTATGTGACTTGAGGGTCGCCAGTACAACCGCTGTTTTCGGCGTGTTCTGTCGGCGTTGGGGCGTCCCATTGATCGATGGCGGCACAGTCCGTTTGCCGCGTCTGATCGGGCAATCCCGGGCGATGGACATGATCCTGACCGGCCGCCCCGTCGATGCTGAGGAGGCGCTGTCCTTTGGCCTCGCCAATCGGGTTGTCCCGGCCGGACAAGCCGTCAATCATGCTTTTCAACTGGCCGAGAAATTGGCGGCCTTCCCGCAGGCCTGCATGCGCAATGACCGTCAAAGTGCGCTTCGGCAATGGTCGCTGCCGACGAGCGATGCACTCGCATTCGAAGCCGAAATTGGTCGCGACTCACTTCGTGCGGGCGCCAGTGACGGCGCGGCGCGTTTTGCCGGTGGCAAGGGGCGCAGCGGGGATTTCGGGGATATCTGACTGCACATCGCGAATAGAGGAGAGGCTGCTCGCCTGGCAAGCTGCCTCGTCCAGGGCTAATGTCGCCAGGGTTTAGAACGTGGCTTTCAGAGTCACGCCAAAGGTCCGCGGCGGTGCAAGGAATGTCGCAATCGCACTGCCATCACTGCCTTGTAGCGGCGTGTCAAAAGCGACTGTGACGTAATCCTCATCCGTCAGGTTTTGCGACCAGAGTTCCAGGGAAAAAGGTGAATGTTCATTGGAGACGATCAGCCGTGCGTTGAACAGGGCCATCTCGTCAACGTCCTTTTGAGGATCAAGATTAGAGCCGCTATTATAGTCAGACGTATATTTCGCCGACACGTTCCAGCGCGCATCCCAGTCGGCGAGGAAGTCCGACTCTACTGTCGCCGACAGCGAGCCCGACCAGCGCGGCGCAAACCCGATCGTTCCTCCCGACAGTCGCGAAGACAAGCCGAGTGCTTCGGCATCGAACTCGCCATACGTCGTTTCCGCATATGTGAGTCCGCCTTGCAGGGTCAGAAACTCCAGCTCCTGAGGCAGCCAGCGGAAATCCAGATCGACGCCTTCGGATGTTAGCTCGGGGATCGACTCCACGACGAAGACGGTGCCGAGAAAGGTGTTAAGCTGGAAGTCGGTATATTCCTGATAGAACAGTGCGCCGTTCAGAGTGAGCGAGCCTTCCAGGCTGGTCCATTTTCCACCAATTTCATAAGCATCGGCGATTTCGGGTTCGAAACTGGTATCAAGTGCGGGGGTTGCGCCATCAGCCGCAACTGCGCGATCAAGATTGAAACCGCCCGCTTTGTAGCCGCGTGCATAAGACGCGTAAGTCAACAATGACTCGGTCGGTCGATAACTCAGCTTGAGCGTCCCGGAGACTTCTTCATCGGTTCGGTCTTGCTTTGTCGTAGTCCCGTCGAAAAAGTCATTTGACCAAGACAGACAGGCGAGGCCCAGGGCTGCGCCGGTCAAACCCACGGAAATCGCAGCCTGGCAGGATCCGCTTTCGTTGGAGAAGTCGGATTCCACCTCTTTTTCGTCCGATGTGTAACGCAGGCCAATGGTGGCATCGAGCGTCTCCGTCAATGAGACCGTATTGTGCGTGAAAGCTGCGAGCGTCGTTGCGGTTTGATCAAACGAGTCGCCACGTGCCTGCGCATTCGGCTCCCAAAACTGCCCTTCAAATGAAGCCAGACCGCCTTGAAACAGGGTATTCCATTAGGAGAAATAGTCCTCGCCATACCGCAGCTCTTCAAATCGCTCGAATTCCTCAACCGCAAAATACGCGCCGACTAACCAATCCACACGATCTGTTTGACCGTTTAAGCGAAGCTCCTGCGAGAAATTCTGAAACCTATCTTCCATACCATCGTCACCGCGATACCAGATATCCGCGGTGCTCCAGTCGGAGTCTTCGTTGCGCGAGCTTTGCCAGTCCCGATAAGCGGTAATGGAGGTCAGGTCGCCAAATGACAACGCCCAGTCCAGCTCCGCCGACAGGCCATATTCCTGCATTTCGAGCATGGAATCGCGGTTGGCGAACGCATCCCGACCGAACGGATCACCATCGACACCGGTCCCCTGGCCTCCTGCAAGCGCGTTCAACACAGCGCTCCGTGCCGGGTCCTGCGCAATGTATTCGGCCAGGCAGCAATTCTCTTCTCGGTCGGTAAAGTCGCCAATCAGCTTGAGCGTCGCGTCTGCGTTAAGATCGAATTCAAGCTGACCGCGCAGACTGTAAAACTCATAAGAGTCGCTTTCCTGGTCTGTCCGTGGACCGGAACCGACCGTAATTGAATCAAACGTCCCATCGCGCTTGGCATAAACCCCAAACAGGCGTCCGCGCGCACTATCTGTCAGTGCGCCGGTCACGGATCCGGACGTCCGCAACAAACCCAGATTTCCTGCTGTGAATTCGGCCTGTCCCGAAAACTCATCTTCAGGACCTTTGGTGATGATATTGATCACACCGGCGGATGAGGATTTACCGAACAATGTCCCTTGCGGACCTTTCAGCACTTCAATGCGCTCGATTTCACCCAGATCGCCAAAGGCAACACCGTTGCGCGCACGACTAACGCCATCAATGTTTATCGCAACGGAACTTTCCAGTCCCGGATTGTTACCGACCGTACCGACGCCGCGTATGCGAGCCGTTGTATCGTTCGACGAGGCTGAGGACGTGACGATCAATCCTGGCGTCAAAATAGTGACGTCCTTGATATCACGCACGCCAGCATCCGCGATGACGTCGCTCGTCAGAGCGGTCACAACCACAGGCACATCCTGCAGACTTTGTTCGCGCTTTTGCGATGTCACCATCACAATCGACAAACGACGATCTGCTTCTTCTTCAGGGCTTGTCTCGATCGCTGCGGACTGCGCATTGGCCCCCAGCGAAAACAGGGCACATGCCGAAACTGAACTCAAAATCAGGTGGGATCTGATCAACATAAATCCTCCGAAAACCACGTTTGAACACATAGCCTATTTGTTAATTACATATCTTGCTTTGATATTTCAGGTCTATTTCAATCAAAACACGACCGATCTATATCCAGAGGGAGATTTACTCAATATAATACACATATTTATTTTGGTAATAACATTATCATTATTTGTTTAGTGTTTTTTTATTTACGCGATTACTCTTTTTATATATATATGCACTTACGTAAACCTGCGATCTTTTTACTATAGCTTTCCTGAAAATTTGGCGGTGCGGAGCGAGGTATACCGGGGGTCGAACGCGAACCGTAGCCCATGGCGGTTCGGGATTGATTTTGAGTGCACCTCGCTTTAGACCGCGCGGTGTGGTGATTTGGCCGGTCGGCTTGCAGCCACGTTAAACAAGTCGCTAAAAGGCCGCGCGGATCGATCACAGTTGCCTGTCCCCTCCGCCTTCCGAACAGCGACGGAAAACTGTGGAGAGGCCAATGCCGATCAAAATCCCAGACGCACTCCCGGCGCGCGATACGCTGATCCGCGAAGGTGTCGCCGTGATGTCGGACTCCGATGCGATCCGTCAGGATATTCGTCCGCTACACATCGGTTTGCTGAATTTGATGCCGAACAAGATCCGCACCGAGACGCAGATCGCCCGTTTGATCGGCGCGAGCCCCCTCCAGATTGAAATGACGCTGATCATGGTCGGCGGGCATACGCCGAAAAACACAAGTCAGGACCATCTGATCAGCTTTTACCAAAACTGGGACGCGGTGAAGCATCGCAAGTTTGACGGCTTCATCATTACCGGAGCACCGATTGAAACCCTGCCCTTTGAAGACGTCACCTATTGGAATGAGCTGACGCAGATTTTCGATTGGACCCGCACGCACGTTCACTCAAACTTCTTCATTTGCTGGGGCGCGATGGCGGCGGCGTATCACTTTCATGGCGTGCCGAAACACCAACTCGGAGAAAAAGCGTTCGGCGTTTATCGCCATCGAAACCTCGCCCCGACCTCGCCTTATCTGTCGGGCTTTAGCGATGATTTTCAGATACCCGTCTCGCGTTGGACTGAAGTTCGCGCCAATGACATCGAAAAAGCAGCTGGGCTCAGCATTCTGATGGACAGCGACTTTACCGGACCCTGTTTGCTCTCAGATGCCAATGCCCGCAGCCTCTATTGCTTTAATCATATCGAGTATGATTCCACGTCCCTGAAAGAAGAGTATGAGCGCGACGTCGCGGCTGGGAAGCCGATCAAGCCGCCGCATGGCTACTTCCCAGGCGATGATGTGACTCTGATGCCGCAAAACAGATGGCGCAGCCATGCGCATCTCTTGTTTGGGAATTGGATCAATCAGGTCTATCAGACAGTGCCCTATAAGATCGAAGCAATCGGCGCGTAGCGCTTGTGCAAGTCGGCGCAAAAGACGTCCTGAGACTGTCGCGGGGAGACCGCTTTCGCGATGCCGTCATCCTTCCTATGGACAGGCCATGAGCTATTTCGCAGACGAACCTGACCACATCACTGAAATTCGCCGTCAGGTGCAACGCTATGTCACCGAGCACGCCCCGCGCGAGCGTCGCCGCGACTGGGACCGCCAATCGACTTGGCCGCGCGACGTCTTCAAAGGCATTGCCGAAATGGGGCTGATCGGGCTCACTATCCCGGAACACTATGGCGGCATGGGCCAAGACATTATCGGCGCGACGGCTGTCATTGACGAGCTTTGTCAAGCCGGCGCCTTCCTCGCAGGCCCTTACATTCATGCGGCGTTCTATGGCGGCATGAACCTGTCGGAAAATGGATCAGAGGAACAGAAAGCAGAATTCCTGCCGAAGCTCGCACGGGGTGAGATGTTCCTCTGCTACGGCCTGTCTGAACCGAATGTTGGCGGCGACCTCGCCAGCGTTGAAACGCGCAGCGCAATGGACGGCGACGAGATTGTCGTCAATGGCGCAAAACGCTGGTGCACCGGTGCCGATTGGTCCGACTATATTTATTGCCTAACCCGGTCCGGGCCGCCGGAAGAGCGCTATAAGAACCTCACATTCCTATTGATTCCGACCGATGCGCCGGGCGTGTCGATGCAAGCGATTGAGCATTCAAACTTGCGCTACACCAAGTCTATGGATGTGTATTTTGACAATGTCCGCTTGCCCAAATCGGCCATCGTGGGCGGTGCGGAGAATTGGAACAAAGGCTGGAGCCTGCTAGCAGGCCGCGCCCTCGATGTTGAGAAAATCGAGATCACCGCTGTGGCCTATGGCATTGCCCGCGCTGCGGTCGAAGAAGCCTGGCAATACGCCCAAGAGCGCGAGCAATTCGGCAAACCGATCGCCCAGCATCAAGCCATCCGGCACAAGCTCGTCACGGCTCGCACGAAGCTGCAAGCTGCGAAACACATGCTCTATCATGGCGCCTATCTCGCGCAAACCGGGCAGCCCTGCAGCATTGAAACCTCGATGGCGAAACTGTTTGTGGCGGACACGTCCGTCGAGATCGCAACGACCTGTCAGCAAGTGATGGGCGCATATGCCTTATCAGATGCCTATGACATGGAACGCCATGTCCGCGACTTGCTCGGCATGCCGATTGTTGGCGGCTCTTCAGATATGCAAAAGAACAATCTCGCCAGCTTGATGCGGCTCTAGATGCGGCCAGGGCGGGGTTTTTGTGTTATAAGAATTGAACCGTCCAAGCCGATGGGACGATGATATGGATCTTTCCGCCACGGGCCTTGAAAATCCGATGCTTCGCCTTGAGCCGATCCGGGCAGAGCACCGGGCGCTGGTCTTTACGGCCGAGGTTGAGCGCGCGATCTGGAAATGGATGCCTGCCCTGCCCGGTGGAACTAATCTCCAGACGTATTTCGATTTCATATTGAAAACACAAGCTTGCGGACACGCGGCAACCTTCGTCCTGTTCCGGCAAGCGGACAATTCATTTGCCGGGCTGACCGGGTTTAACGAAATCAACAAAGTCCATCGCCGGGTGCGCAATGCTCTCGCGTGGCATCCGCCTTCAATAGCCAGCCCAGACCTCTATCAAGCGGGGCAACTGGCAATGCTGCAACGCGCATATGACTGGCGCGCCAAGCGCGTTGAGTGGCAAGTGAACGGTCATAATCGTTATATCTTGACAGAACTCGCAGCAATTGGGCCCGTTCAGGAAGCGACTTTCCGACAGTTCGAGCGCACCGCCGATGGACTATGGGTCGACAAAATTGTGTTCGCAATGACGCGCACCGAACTCGCTGACGCCATCGTTCGGCTACAATCCACTCTGTTCGGCGCCACGGCGAAATAGACCCGCTCGACAAACCCATTAGACCTCAGCAAAAAGATGCCATGGACTTAAAAGCCACCACTTACGAAACGGCGGACCAGATCGCGACGATCCACTTGCATCGCCCGCATCGCGGCAATGCTTGGACCGGTCGCATGCATACGGAATATCGCTACCTCTTGGATCGGGCCGAACGCGATCCTTCCGTGCGGGCGGTCATTGTCACTGGCAGCGGCGACCGGTTTTGCGTGGGCGGCGATGCGAAAGCGCTGGACGGCCACTCAAAAGCAGGGGCCTATGATGCGGGCACACCAACGGATCTGATAACGCCCGGCACCACAGACTTTGCCCCGTTTCGGCATGACTTTTCCTACCATTTCGCCCTGACCAAGCCCGTGATCGCAGCGGTGAATGGGGCGGCTGCCGGCGTCGGACTTGTGCTGGCATGCTATGCGGATATCCGCTTTGCCGTGCCCGGCGCCAAACTCACCACCGCGCATGGACCGCTCAACTTGCCAGCAGAATATGGTTTGTCCTGGTTGCTACCGCGCTTGATTGGCGGCGCAAGGGCGACGGAGCTGCTGCTCTCAAGCCGCAAATTCCTGACCGATGAAGCACACGCGATTGGCCTGATCCATCGCTTGGCCCCACCTGAGGACTTGCTGACGGAGACCACCGCCTATGCCAGAGACCTGATCGCTCGCGTCTCGCCCGAAGCGCTGCACCAATCAAAGCGACAAACCTATCTCGACTGGCACCGCGATATTGGCGCATCTGTGGAAGACGCCAACGCTTTGATGAATGAGATGATCAAACAACCCGACTACAAAGCGGCCATTGCGGGGTTTCTCGAAAAGCGTCCACCGGAATGGGGTAGGTGATCTCGCTTATTGTCCAAACAGTGACGGGACGAGCTTAAATAAATGCAGATTCTACGTTCGATTCGGAGCAATTGAACGTTTAAGGCGTGAGGTTCAGCAGAATACAGATCATGCTCAAAATCGCTCTGGAGACACTGCGAATACGCCTGAGACAGTGTGCCCAGTAAATTTCTTGTATTGCTGTCTATATCCCTGAAAGAGTCGATTTTTTGAAACATAAAATTTTGAAAAGTAACGATTTCTGGCAGTAAAAACATAGACAAAATAGCCCTTTATTCAGTACCAGCTCAGTATGGATAGGGACACCACAGAAAACGTATCGCAACTCGATTTACTGACACAGGCGGCTGAGATTGTCGCTGCTTATGTTAGCAATAACGCCATCAGCGCCGCTGACCTGCCAGCGCTCCTGACCACGGTTCATCAAAAACTCGGCGAATTGGCCACAGAACAGCCGACCGCCGAAAAACCTGAACCGGCCGTCCCGATCAAAAAATCGATTACCGATCACCATATCATTTGTCTTGAAGACGGTGCGAAACTGAAAATGTTGAAGCGCTATTTGCGGACGCGTTACAATTTGTCGCCGGAAGAGTACCGCAAGCGCTGGGGTTTGCCCGCCGACTACCCGATGGTCGCGCCCGAATATGCCCGGCGGCGGTCCGATTTCGCTAAGAAGATCGGCCTCGGAAAGTCCGGCAGCTAAAAGCGATTAATCGCTCAAAATTTCATTTGCCGGTCCGGCGGCTTTTTTGCGCGGCTGCCGTTCACGCGCGCCCGCTGCCATAGCGAGTTCTAAGAAGATCTCGACTTCCTCAAACTCCGTAATGTCCAGATCCGCCTCTTCGAGGTGGCTTTGTAACAATCTCATCAGCGCCAAAATGCGATCCAATTTCTCGGAATCGCTTACCCGTTTTTTCATCTCACCACTCTCTTATTATGTGGTCTGGAAAAAAACAGATAGCCGTATCTAAAAGTTTAAAAGAATATCGCGATCTTGGTTAATTGCGCTCAAAT
This sequence comes from Pseudomonadota bacterium, assembly GCA_038531165.1. GTDB lineage: Bacteria > Pseudomonadota > Alphaproteobacteria > Caulobacterales > Hyphomonadaceae > Henriciella. The sequence continues at coordinate 275,729 of JBCBBZ010000002.1, read as the reverse complement.
GCAGATAAAGGCTGGATTATAAGTCCTCTTTGAGCAAAACTTAGCGTTAAGAGATAAGAAACGGGATGGAAACGAGGTGTTATCGGAACGCTTCAATTGGGACCGCTTGCGGGTGTTTCGCCTTGTCGCAGAAGCCCAAAGCATGACGGCTGCCTCCCGCACGCTTGGCGAGTCGATTCCGACGATCAGCCGCCGGATCAATGATCTAGAGCGCGAACTTGCCACGAAACTATTTCAACGCTCAAAGCGCGGCGTCACCCTAACAGCCGCCGGTAAGCGCCTGATGGATCTGGTCATGCAAATGCAAGACCTTGTTGAAACGGTAGGCGACCAAGTCGCTGAGCCAGACAGCACCGTCACTGGGGCGATTAAGATCAAAGTCAGCGACGGTCTCGGCCCGTATTGGATCGCACAACATTTGCCGTCCTTTCACCAGCGCGCGCCCAACATTCAAATCGATCTCGAAATCGGCCTCGCGCACGAAGAAGTCGTGGATCGGCAAGCGGACCTGGCCATTGTCTTTGAAAAGCCCACACATCCTGAAATCATCTCCCAACGTCTCGGCACCCTGCACTATCTGTGTTTTGCATCGACAGACTATTTGGCCCGCAATGGCGAACCGCGAAACATTTTTGAGTTCCAAGGCCATAAATTGCTGATGCACACCGATTATGTCCACCAAATCGAGACCTGGTCGAAGAACATACGCGAACTGAAAGACTTCATCGATTATTCGACCATTACCAATTCCAGCACCGCCTTAATGACTGTGTGTGGGCGCGGCGGTGGCATCGCCGTCCTGCCCAGCTATGTTGCGACACTCGGTACCAATATGCAGCCGCTCTCATTGCCCTCGGTGGCGCCGATTGAATTCTGGCTAACCTATACAGAGCGGGTGCGCCGCAACCCAGCGGGCATCGCCGCGATTGAGTGGCTGCTGTCAATCTTTAACAATATCAAACATCCATGGTTCGCCAAAACTTATGTGCCGCCGGCGAACTTCGTGGATGTTGGACAAGCACATGCGCTCACCCATGCCTTGGCGCCGCACGTCGAGCTCTCTCACTAAGCGCCGCGAAGCCGTGAACAAACCGCGAAAACAGCAAGACGTTTTTAACAATACGCGATAATACAGATGCGATGAGTGAAGCGATTCGAATTCTTGGGATTGATCCGGGTCTGCGTCATACGGGATGGGGCGTGATCGATTTGGTCGGCTCGCGGCTCATCCATGTCGGGCATGGTGTGATCAATGTTGACCCGGACCTGCCCATGGCGGACCGCTTAGCGGGGATCTTCCATGCGATTGGCAAACTGATCGACGCCTACCGGCCCGACCATGCCGGATGTGAGGAAACCGTCGTAAATGCCAATCCACGCTCTGCTCTCAAGCTCGGCCAAGCCCGCGGGGCGGCGATGACCTCGCTCTCCTTTCATGGCTTAGAAGTCTCCGAATTTGCGCCAACAGCGATCAAGCGCGCGATTGTTGGCACGGGTCGAGCCGACAAGGACCAAATCCAATTCATGGTCGCGCGTCTCCTCCCGCGCGCCGGCGATATGAAAGCCGATGCTGCGGACGCGCTCGCCTGCGCGATTTGCACCGCACACAATTTACCGCATCAACGAATCCAGGGGGCAGCATGATTATTGGGCGGCTCCGCGGCACGGTGGCGGCGCTGGGCGCAGACAGCCTGATGATTGACGTCAATGGTGTCGGCTATGTCGCGCTGGCCGGGTCACGGCTTTTGTCGAAGCTGTCGGTTGGCGCCGAGGCCGAAGTGTTCATCGAAACGCGGGTGACGGAAAACTCTATCACGCTGTTTGCCTTTGCCAGCGATGAAGAACGCGCCTGGTTTGTCCGCCTGCAAGATGTGCCAGGCGTGGCGGGGAAGTCGGCGATGGCGATCATGGATTCGATTTCCGCCAATGAGCTGATGGACGCACTGGCGCTCGGCGATACGGCAATGATTATCCGCGCCAAAGGCGTTGGCAAAAAGCTCGCCGAACGGATCGTCACGGAGCTTTCTGGCAAACCGCCGCCAATGGGGCGCTTCGGCAAATTCACCGCGGATCCGACGGGCAGTGTCGCCGCCGCAAGTGAGCTGAAAACCGGCGCCCGCGGCGAAGCCATTTCAGCGCTGGTTAACCTTGGATATTCCCAATCTGAAGCGGCCCGCGCGGTCGCCAGCGGCGCGCGCGACTTGCCCGATGCGGACACCGGCACGCTGATCAAGGCCGCCCTCAAAGAGCTGAGCCCGGCATGAGAGACGGCACGTTGACCGATCCTGAAGTGCAAGCGGGCGAAGCGCTCGACCGGGCCCTGCGGCCACAGAGCTTTGACGATTATGTCGGCCAAGATGAGCTCAAGGCGAACTTGCGCGTCTATGTCGAAGCCGCAGTCCGACGTGGCGAGGCCCTCGACCATACACTGCTCTTCGGTCCGCCTGGTCTCGGCAAAACCACGCTAGCGCAAATCCTCTCTAAGGAGCTTGGCGTCGGGTTTCGCGCGACCTCCGGGCCGGTCATCGCCAAAGCGGGCGACTTGGTCGCGATCCTGACCAATCTCGAGCCGAATGATGTCCTCTTCATCGATGAGATCCATCGCTTGCCGCCAGCGGTCGAAGAGGTGCTGTATCCAGCGATGGAGGATTATGCGGTCGATATTGTGATTGGCGAAGGGCCCGCCGCGCGCTCGGTTCGGCTCGATTTAAGTCCGTTTACACTGGTTGGCGCAACGACGCGGGCGGGTTTGCTCGCGACCCCGCTACGGGACCGGTTCGGTATTCCGCTACGGCTCGACTTTTATGCGCCGGAGACATTGGCGACGATTGTCATGGCCGCCGCCCGCAAACTCACCGCCCCGATCACCGAAGATGGCGCCGTCGAAATCGCCAAACGCGCGCGCGGCACACCGCGCATCGCATTGCGCCTCCTCCGCCGAGTGCGCGACTTTGCCGAAGCTGATGGGCATCAGATCGACCGCACCGCAGCGGCCAGCGCACTGGCCAGATTGCAGATCGATGATGATGGCCTGGATGCGCTCGACCGGCGCTATTTGGACGCTTTGGTGAAAACCTATGCCGGCGGTCCGGTCGGCGCAGATACGCTTGCTGCCGCTCTGTCTGAGGCCCGCGATGCGGTCGAAGACGTGATCGAACCTTATTTGATGCAGAAGGGCTATGTCGCCCGCACGCCGCGCGGACGCGTTGCTGCCCCGCTCGCTTATAAGCGCCTTGGCCTCCCCGCCCCGCAAGAGGGTTTGCAAGGCGGGCTCTTCCATGGGGATTAGTCGGGGCGTTTTTCGATCTCTGGCGCGTTGAGAATGGGTTGGTTGTTGAGCACTGGGACGTGGTCTCGCCCGCGCCTATAGAGATGGGTCCATGATAACGGTAAAGTCTAGTCTGAACGAACCGCTGGCGGATCGGCGGGTGTCGATCCGTTAGTCAGCTTGCAAAATGTCGAAAACCTAGCCTACCATTGCTCTGCGCTGGACCCGTGCGGATGAGGTGACGATCCGAGATGAAACCGATTGCAAAGTTTTTGGCCGCACTGATCAGCCTGGCAGCATGGCATTCCGCGCCCGCATCAGCGCAGGAGAAAGCGCCGGTCGGAATGACGAAATTGACCTTCGAAGACGCAATGCGATTGTCTTGGGACAAAAGCTCGAACCGTCCCCTGGTCACCACCATTTGGTATCCGGCTCCACCCGAAACCGATATGATGGATCTGTCTTTCCCAGATGAAAATCCGATTTTTACCGGTGGTGCCGCGGCTTGGGGCGTGCCCATCGCCGCCGAACAGCGCTACCCGCTCGTGATCCTATCGCATGGCACAGGCGGCAGCGGCGTACAAACCATGTGGCTGGGCCGAGCGCTCGCCGAAGCAGGTTTTATTGCAATCGCGATCGATCATCACGGCAATACAGCCGCAGAAGCCAGCTTTGATCCGCGGGGGTTTCGCATGCCTTGGCACCGCGCCATGGACGTCTCCGTCGTGCTAGACGAGATCATCGCGCATGCCGAATGGGCGCCGCTTATTGATCAAGACCGAATCAGCATGGTCGGGTTTTCGCTCGGAGGCTACACCGCGATCGCGCTCGCCGGAGGCAGAACAGACCTCGATCGCATGGCGCAGTTTTGTGCAAGCGATCGCCGCGATGGGACATGCGACCCGCAACCAGAATACCCTGAGGCGGAAGCGGACTTTTTGGCCCTCCTCGAAGGCGATGCAGACTTAATGCAAGATCTCGAACAGTCCGGGCGCGATTTTTCCGACGCGCGCATCAAAAAGTTCGTCACACTCGCGCCAGCGGTGGTCCAAGCGTTTACAGATCAAAGCCTGTCGAACATCTCGGTCCCGGTACTTGCAATTGTCGGCACCTCTGACCGGATCGCACCGGCGGCGACAAATGCAGAGCGCGTCTACAATCGCGTGGCTGGGGCAGACCTAAAAATCATTGACGGCGCTGGCCATTACGCGTTTTTGAACCGCTGCACGCCGTTCGGTGAACTGCATGTGCCGATTTGCAAAGATCCTGGGCGAGCGCGCGGCGATATCCACGCAGCGGCGATGTCCGCGATCCTCGCCTTTTTAGAACCGCAGGACTGACCGTGTTACTCAGCGTCCGGCCAACCATCCGGCGGCGGCATGGCGCTAGCGACTTCGCGATAGGGACGCGATAATACTCGTCACAAACTGGAAGGGCCGTCTCTGAGGCGTGGATTTTGACGGGATTACTTGCCGAATTGGTCAGCATCGGCATAGGCCGCGCGATATGCGGGCCGCGTCTCTAGGCGATCCAGATAAGCCCCAAAGACCAGGTCCCGGCACAAGCCATAAGCGCTGGCCCAGCGGATATTGTGGCCCGCAATACAGTCCGCCGCTGTGAAGGCATCGCCGCAAATGTACGCCTGCGCGGCCAATCGCGCGATGAGCTGCGGCTCGATCTCGCCGGCCCACTTGGTTTTGTGAAGCTCGAAGATGGAGTCCTGCTTCAGCCCCTCGGGCAAGAGATCGCGATGTAAGCGCATTTGCCAAAGAATGGCATCCATCCAGCTCGCGCCAAACTGAATCATTTGCAGATAGTCGGCCCGCGCGCGGCTCACCCCCGGCGGCGGCGCCAGGTTCTTGTCTGGATAGGCTTCGGCGAGCCACATCACCATGGCACCACTTTCAAGCAGCGTTTGAACCGATCCATCGTCCCAAGTGATGTCGACCATTGGCAGGTTATGGTTTGGGTTCTTAGCCAGCATTTCTGGTGTCAGCATGGCGCCGCGAATGACTGCGACAATTTCAGTCTCGAACGCATCGCCGACCACTTCATGCAGCATCCATTTCGCCCGCACACTGCGGGTCAACGGATAGTGATAGAGTTTCAAGGCTTTGATCATCAGGCCCGCCGGTCCGGCAAAACTGCCTTAGCGCTCGAGGACATCTTTGACCCATGGTCCAAGCGGCGATTCGCCCAGCATGGCGATCTGCGTCGCGGTCGAGACCTCGTTGATCGCCTCTTGCGGCCGTGCGATGGGATGGACCGCGCGACGCAAAGGCCGTGTGCCCTTTGGCATGGCGATGATCTCGGCAATTGCCCGCGGGACATCCATAGGATCGGTTGACCCGCCACCGGTGCGCTCACCCATACCGGCGGTGAGTTCCGGATAAGCGCCAAGCAAGTCTTCGCTGGTACGGTCTTTGAGCGGCGTTGAATTAGCATTATTGTTCGCCCAAATCCGGGTCGGATAGCCACCCGGCTGAATGATCGTCACATCGACGCCATGCGGCACCAGCTCATAGGCCATTTGCTCGCTCATCGCTTCGAGGGCGAATTTGGTCGCAGAATATTGGCCAAAGCCTGGGATGATAAGCCGACCAAGCTGCGAGGAGATATTGAAAATCTGACCACCGCCATGCGCGCGCATGCTCGGCAAGGCCGCCAGCGCCATGCGATGACAGCCATAGACATTGGTGTCGAAGATCAGCTTGGTCGCTTCCATGTCCTGCACCTCAATCGGCCCGCCAACCGAGATCCCGGCATTGTTGATCAGGACATCAAGCTTGCCCTCATTTGCGGCCAGCGCCTCGGCCACACCCGCCTCGACTTGAGCATCCGATGTGACATCGATCTCGATCACGCTGAGATCCAAACCATCGGCGCTTGCCAGGTCGCGGATCTCCTCGGCTTCGGGGCGCGGGACATTGCGCATCGTGGCAAACACTTTGGCGCCGAGCCGGGCATAATATTCCGCGCCAAGACGCCCGAAGCCGGATGAGGACCCAGTCACCAGGATCGATCGACCGGATAGGTCGGGCCCATCTGTACTTGCGCTCTCCGATTGGGCCTGCGCCGCTTGGCTCGCTGCGACCGCCGCCCCAGCCCCCAAAGCCAAAAGCTGGCGGCGATCCAAATTGAAAGTCTCTGACATAGCGGGGCTCCGATTTTGCGTTGGCTTAAAAGGTAGATGTTGAGCAGCGTTTGGCAAAGACTGTCGCGACGTCTGTTTTTACTTGCGCCGTTTTTGTTTCGCGGCAGACCTGAGATCATGATGTTAGATCGCCGTTCTTTTTTAGCCTCAACCGCGCTTCTACCGACCGCAGGCTGCGTCAGCACAGTGTCGCCCGCCGCGACATCGCGACCACCGCTTTTGCCGGGGGCACCGCTTAAAATTTCAAACCATCGAGTGACGCGGATCACCGTCTGCACGCGGCCCTTCCGCCCCGCTGGCCCCCGAATTGAAGCGGAAGCGTTTGGTGAGAAGACTGTCATCCACAATTATGGCCATGGCGGCTCCGGTTGGTCTTTGTCTTGGGGCTGCGCGGAAGATGTCGCGGACTTGGTTTCGCAAACGCAGGCACGCGATATCGCCGTTATCGGCGCTGGCGTGATGGGGCTCACGAGCGCCGTACGCCTTGCTCAAACCGGCGCAAACGTGACGATTTATGCCAAAGACTTGCCGTCCGAAAGCCGCTCATCACGCGCCACCGGTGTCTGGTCGCCGAGCAGCCGGATCGGGTTAAAATCCGCGGTCGCCTCTGATTTCGACGCGACCTGGGATCGTTGGGCCCGTAAGTCTTATTCGGTGCATCAGTCCTATGTTGGATCGCTCGGGCGCCCCGTTGAATATGTGCCATTCTATCAGCTCCGCAGCGGTGGCGGTCGCGGCACGCCTGCAAGCCGAGATTTTTTGCACTGGGATGGGCGTTTAGATGATCTCTTCGCGCCAAGCCAAACCTTGTCGGGCGACGCCCTCGCCTTCCCCGTCACAGCGGCCCGCCGCGTCACCGATATGGCCTTTAATGTTGCCGTTTATACAGAGCGGCTGTTGCGCGACTTTTATGCATTCGGCGGCCGCATGGTCCGGCAAACATTCGATGATCGCGCGCAAGTGCTCGCGCTCGACGAACCAGTTATCGTCAATTGCACCGGGTATGGGGCGAAAACCCTGTGGGGCGCAGAAGAGCTCGCGCCCGTGCGGGGTCAAATCAATTGGCTCCCGGCCCAACCCGAGGCGCGCTACGGCGTGTTTTATAAAAGCGTTTATGTCCTCTCGCGCGGCGATGGATTGGTGCTTCAATATGTCGGTGAGAATGATGATTACGGCTATGGGATTGAGGATGAAACGCCTGATCAGGAGGAGATGAAGCGCGCGGTTGAAACCATTGCACCGCTATTCGCCGATTGGGCCTAATCGTAGCCAACCCGCTCTAGAAACAAGCCATCTGGCGGTGCCACGGGACCGCAGGCTGCGCGATCGCGCGCGGCGAGGATCTCAGCGATCCAGTCTTCGTCTTGCGCGCCGCGCCCAACCTCGACCAGCGACCCGACAATCGACCGGACTTGCCGGTGCAGGAAGCTTTGCGCTTCGACGGTCACTTCGATGCCGTCACCATAGCGGGCGACATCGATTTTATCGAGCGTGCGGATCGGGTGTTTGGCCTGGCATTCCGCGTCCCGAAAGGTGGAAAAATCATGCTGGCCGATCAACGCCTTTGCGGCACGATCCATCGCGCCCGCTTCGAGCTGAAACGGCACGCGCCAGGCCAGACCCTTATCCACGGTCAAATCCGCCCGGCGATTGATGATCACATAGCGATAGGCCCGCAGCGTCGCATTGAACCGGGCATTCCAGTCGTCCGCCACGTCTTCCGCTTTCAGGACGGCGACAGGCTCTGGCCGCAAGTGAAAGTTGAGGGCATCCGCGATCTTGCGGATCGGGCGCGGCTTTTGAAGATCAAAATGCGCAACCTGCCCGGTCGCATGGACACCGCGATCCGTGCGTCCTGCCCCCTGCACCAGGACAGGCGCCCCATCGAGTTTCGCCGCGGCGTCTTCGAGCGCTTGTTGCACCGAGGGCTGTCCGTCTTGCCGCTGCCAGCCGAAGTAAGGGCGGCCATCATACTCGATTGTGATTTTATAGCGCTGCATTTGTTACGCGCCGAACGCCGCAGGATAGGTCAGCGTGCCGCTTTTCGGTCCCGCATCGCCGAACCTGATCGCCATGAAAGCGGGGCCCGACCAAGGCGCTGAAAAGGCTGCAGCCGTCTCGGCTGAAAAGCCAAATTTTGGATAATAATCAGGATGCCCGAGCACAAAGACAAGCGGTCGACCCTGCCCTTCCATCAGCGTCAATCCAAACCGAATGAGGCCCGCCCCAATCCCTGTGTTTTGAACATCCGGCTGCACCGACATCGGGCCAAGACCCGCCGCAAGATCAGCGCCGTCCACCGCGATTTTGAAAAACTGAATATGCCCCAAAATCTGACGATCATTGTGCGCGACGAGCGAGGCGAGGCTGTCGCCGTCATTTGCCAATTGATCGACGATTTGCGCTTCATCTGGCGTGCCAAACGCGGCATCGTTCAAAGCACGGACCGCCTCGGCATCTTCTGCGCGCACCTGTCGGATCCACAGTGTGTTCATTCGAACCGCGCTCCTGCAACAATTGGCAAGCCGCGCAAGAGATCAGCGGCCTCCATCGCTTTCGATCCAGGTTTCTGCGCTTTGAGGAGACGCACCGCAGTCCCGTCCCCGCATTGGACAAGCACGTCATCGTCCAACACGTCCCCCGGCGCCGCGTCTGGACGGCCCGCTTCGCGGCGGCTCATCAGAGCCTTCATTCTCAACGGCTCGGTTTCCCCCTCGGGCGTGTACGAGAACCAAGCGCTTGGAAACGGAGAAAGACCGCGAATATGGCAATCAACCTCCGCCCCGGGCTTGGTCCAATCAATGCGCTGGTCCTCAGCTGTCACTTTATGGGCATAGGTCACACCATCCTCGGCTTGCGCCTGGGGCGCGAGAGTGCCATCGGCAAGGCCCGCAAGCGCTGTCACAGCCAAGTCTGCGGCCAGACCCGCTAAGCGATCGTGCACTGAACCGGTTGTATCAAACGGGAAGATGCGCGTTTGTTCGGTTGCAAGGACAGGCCCCGTATCCAGCCCGGCTTCCATCATCATCGCTTGAACACCCGTCATCTCATCACCCGCCATAATGGCGCGATGGATTGGCGCGGCGCCGCGCCAGCGGGGCAATAAAGACGCATGCATATTCATGCAGCCTAGCCTTGGCGCATCGAGGATTTCTTGCGGCAGGATGAGCCCATAGGCCACGACAACCGCGGCATCGAGGGACAAGGCGGCGAACGCTTCTTGTTCGGGCGCTTTTTTTAAAGAGCGCGGCGTGCGCACCTCGATATCGGCTGCCTCTGCCCATTGATGGACAGGGGTCGGGCGGAGTTTCTTCCCCCGGCCCGCCGGGCGTGGGGGTTGTGAATACACACACGCTATCTCATGCCCCGCCTCGGCGAGCGCCGCGAGCACGGGCACAGCAAAATCGGGGCTGCCCATAAAGGCAATGCGGAGCGGCTCAGACATGATCGCGTTTCTTCAAGTTCGTTATTGTGTCAGCCAATTCCAGCCTGGGACTAGAATGATTCCATTCGAGGCAAGCCATAGCACCCCTACCCCTATTATGGTTCCCGACAGAAGCCACCGAAACCATGCTTTGGTGAACATTTTTCGCATTGAAGCGCTTAAGCTGCACTCTTTTCTTTGAGGCGTTTGGCTTTCTTGACTTTCGCAACCGCACGTTGGCGCTTTAGGCGCGATAGGTGATCGATGAAGAGCGTACCTTCCAAATGGTCCATCTCATGCTGGATGCAGACCGCGAAGAGCCCTGTGGCAACTTCTTCGACTTGATTGCCATCATAATCGAGATAGCGCACGCGGCACTCGATGGGGCGATCCACCTCGTCAAACACGTCCGGCACCGACAGGCAGCCCTCTTCGTAAGGCGCGGTATCATCCGTCAGCGGCAAGATCTCTGGATTGACGAAATAGCGTGGGTTCTTCTCATCATCTTCCTGGAGATCCATGACAATCACGCGCAGCGGCACACCGACCTGAATCGCAGCAAGGCCAATGCCCGGTGCGTCATACATGGTCTCCAACATATCATCCATCAGCGCCCGGATCTCATCCGTGACGCCGCCTTCAACAGGTTCGGACACCTGCTTTAGCCGTGGATCTGGGACTGTAATAATCTCTCTGATTGCCATAGATCCCAAGTATGAGCGGTAGGGCCAAACGTCAATATCCAGATGGCTTTGCGACATATGAGAGAGATCGTTTGGGTTTGACGTTGTGAGCGCGATTCAATACTGGACGTCGGCCTGAGCCGAGGACGCTATAGGTCTGATTTCGCTTCCGGAGCGGTTTTGAAACCCATCACCGCTTTTGCATCCCGAACAGCTAAATTCGTTTGCTTTCGGTCCCGGAATACACCAGACGTCCTGCATCGACCTTTCGCCGGACTATCAGGCTTCGAAGGCGCGCCCTGAAGGCCTCGCTGACGCATCTTAGACAACTCCCAAAAAAGCATCGACGTCTCGCCCGCAATTCCGCGTGTGATCAATTTTAATGGAGTTCTTTATGACCCCAGGTACTGTAAAATTCTTCAATGACCAAAAAGGCTTTGGTTTCATTCAACCCGACAATGGCGGCCCCGACATGTTTGTACATGTTAGCGCGCTGGAGCGGTGCGGCATGCGCACGCTCTCTGAAGGCCAGAAAGTGACCTACACGACTGCAATCGACGAACGTAAAGGCAAAGAAGCCGTCGATATGATCGCCGAAGCCTAAACAGGTTGATCTGGGCGCTCTGATGCTTTGGCCTGCGCGTCCAGATCAACTTTCCTGTTTGGATCAGGAGCCGGCAGTGTCGCTTAGGATGAAACTTCCACCATCTCCGCTCATCCCCGCTTAGGCGGGGCTCCGGAACGGCGTGTTCGGGTACTGTCGAGAGAGGTCCCGGGTCAAGCCCGGGATGAGCGGAGGACGGGTTTGTTTCACTCGCTTCGACGCTGGGAGCGGGCGGGTCGCAGCGGCAAGCGCGACAAAACATCCCGATCCAGCCCGCATACGTGTGCGTAACGCTTCATATCGCACCAAAGAAGAAGAGGCTTGGTGATGTACGAACGTGCGTTTTCCCGACTTCACCTCGCCCTTCTCGGCAGTGAGATTTCGCCCGCCCTGCTTGCATTGAAAACGTTGGGTACAAATCAAAGTTGGGGCCGTCCGCTTGATCGACTGGCTGCCTCGCATCGCGCACCTGAGGCGCGAGCGGAGCAAAGTCATCTGCTATTTAATCAGGGGTGTGCCCGTACATTTGCGGCGTGAGCTATTATGAAGTTTTCGGTTTATTATGACGAGTCCTGTCCGATGTGCCGGAAAGAAATCGCTTTCTATCGACGACGATCTGGCGCCGACGCGATTGACTGGGTCGATGTTTCGCAGCCTGCAAATGTGCCAGATGGGCTGACGTGCAGCGAGGCCATGGCGCGTTTTCATGTCCGCACGGAGAGCGGGGCGCTGATTGATGGTGGGGCGGCTTTTGCCGAATTATGGAAGCGACTGCCGACGCTAAGGTGGCTTGGCCTGCTCAGCAGTACGCCGCTGACGCGGCCAGTGCTTAATCTCGCTTATAATTTGTTTCTACCGCTCAGGCCGCAATTGCAAAAACTGTTTTAAACGCGTGCGAGGCTTGCCCGCGTGCGCTCTGTCCGCCAATCTAGACCGCATGTTCTGGATCCTGTTTGCTGTATTCCTCGCCGCTTGCATCGCTCCGATTGCCTCTGGCGCGTTGTTTCAGCCGGGCGATTGGTATGAGCGGCTTTCAAAACCCGCTTGGACGCCGCCCGATTGGGCGTTTCCAATTGTTTGGAGCGTTCTGTATGTCTGCATGTCGGCGGCGGCCGCGCGCATAGCATTGCTCCCAGAGACCGGGCTGGCGCTTGCACTTTGGAGTGTGCAAATCACACTCAACACATTGTGGTCAGGAGTCTTTTTTGGGCTACGCCGGATGGCAAGCGCGGGCATCGTCGTGCTCGCTTTGTGGCTCGCAGTGGCCGGCACAATGGTGGCGTTCTGGGTCCGCGACCCTGTGGCTGGCGGCTTGATGGCGCCTTACCTGGTTTGGGTCACCTTGGCGTCGGCCTTGAACTGGACGGTCTGGGCCCGCAACCGGGTGGCTTGAGCAGGCGGGGTCGCGCCCTCGGCCACGTGACTTTGCTGGTCGCGCGCCCTTAAGCTTCTTTTTTCTGGATCAACTCCAGCTGCGCGCCCGTCCCGGCATCGGCGGAAACGTCGATGCGTTTCGGTTCCGGCATTGTCTTGTCCGGCGGGGCGATGGACAGGTCCTCAAACTTGCGCATGCTGGGCAGGACGCGCTTGTCAAACGAGGCGTTCATTTTGTTATAATGATCAACCGCGCCATTCAGCGACTTGCCGAGCTTTTCAATATGTCCGGCCATGGTCGCGATCCGCTCATAGAGTTGCTGGCCGAGCTGGGCGGCCTCGCGCGCGTTTTCGGTCATTTTCTCTTGGCGCCAGACATAGGCCACAGTCTTGGCCAGACCAATCAAGGTCGACGGGGTCGTCACGATGACATTCTTTGAATAGGCTCGCTCCAAGAGATCCGGCGCATACTCCAGCGCGGCGGCGAAGAAATTTTCGCCCGGAATGAACATCGCGACAAAATCTACCCGCTCATCGAGATTGGCCTGATACCGTTTCGACGCCAGCGTATCGACATGGCGCTGCACATTCGTCGCATGCGTTTTCAGGTGGACATTGCGCTGGGTCGGATCCTCGGCCGATGACGCGGCCATGTAGGCTTCAAGCGAGACTTTGGAGTCGACTACGATTTGACGGTTGCCGGGGAGATGGATGACAGCATCAGGGCGCTGGCGGCCCTCTTCGGTTTGATCATTGACTTGCTCATTGAAATCGCAATGGCCGGACAGGCCCGCCTGCTCCATGACATTGCGGAGCGTCATCTCACCCCAACGCCCGCCGCCTTTCGGGGCCGTCAGCGCATTCACCAATTTACCGGTCTCAGCGGTATTGCGATGCAGGCTTTCCCCAATCGCCTTGACTTGTTGCTGGATCGCAGACTTATCTTCGGCGCGGACTTTCTCGATATCCGCCACGCGCTTTTTGAATTCGGTAAAATTCTCGCCGATCGGCTTCATCAGCTCGCTCAGCTCGCCCTTCGCGCCTTCGCGGTGCTTTTTGAAGGTTTCATCGGCCATGGCGATGAAATGCTGCTGGGTCTGTTGCATGACGCCGCGCGCGATTTCCCCAAAGGCTTCTTTTTGCTTGGCGGTTTGGCCCCGCAATTCAGCCAGCTGCAATTTGCTTTCGTCAGCAATCGCCCGCTGTGTGGCGAGCTCTTGCTCGGCATGGCTGAGATCCGCTTCGGCCTCGCGCCGCTGCGCCTGCTCCTGCCCCAACAGCTCGCGGAATTTATAGCACGCGGCAGCGAGGCCGAGCCCGCCGACAAGCGCGATCAGATGAATAAGGTCGAGCCCGGTCTCACCGATGTGTATAATGGGGTCCATATCGCATCCTATACCCGATTCGGGTTAGAACATAACACGAACTTTGTCGAGACTGTGCCTCGATTATTCTTTCAAGTCTTTGCAGGAATTTAAAACGCGAGCTTGCAGACTTTGAGCCACCCCCCTACCCTATTCCATTGTCTTCATCTCTCGCTCCTAGAATTGACGCTCGTCCCCAATGATTGTGCAGCGAGCCGGAACGTCTTTCAGTTCCTCTTTCAGCTCTGCGCTGAGGCTGTCCCATCCGGGCCGTCCTTCCGCATCGACTTTCGCTTGCAGAGCTTCGCACTTTGCTCTGACCTGTTCCCTCTTAGCCTTACCTTCGGCTACGATGGCATCGATCCGTGCTTCGGCTGGATCTTGACCGTCCGAACACGCTGCGATGACTGCAAACAGACAGGCTATCGCGGCTGTGCCCAAACGTTTTTCACTGTCCATCGTTTTCACTGGCCGCTCCTAAAAATGACGCTCGTTTCCAGCAATTCGGCAGTTCGGCGGAAGGTCTTTCAGTTCCTCCTTCAGCTCGGCACTTAAGCCCTCCCATCCGGGTCGCCCTTCTGCGTCGACTTTGGCTTGTAGGGCGTCGCACTTGGCTTTGTTTTCCGCTTTCTCAGCCTGAGCCGCTTCTGCGATCGCCTTGGCGCGTGCTTCGTCTGGATTGGGCGCGTCGGAACAGGCCGCGATGACGGCGAAGAGACAGGCCATCGCGGTTATACCTAAGTGTTTTTTGGGTTCCGTTGGTTTCATGGCTCGCTCCTAAAATTCTTGTTCATTGCCGATCACGGTGTTCGGGCGTTGGAAATACTGTTCCAATTTCGCCCGCTCATGATCTTCGATCGCTGAGGAGCGCGCATAGTACGCCGCTTGCATCTGTAGATTTGAGGCCGTCAGATGCCGCAGCTTTTGCATCTGCTCGATTTGCTGAACGCCAATCTGATTGCCGGTCTCCAAAAGCTGCGTCGCCTGGTAGTATGTATAGTTTTCATCCTCGTATACGGCACGCACCTGCCGTTCCGGAATGTCATATCCAACAAACAACCCCGCTTCTTTGGATATCGGATTTAATACGTTCATTTATGGAACTGGGTAGTGATCGCCTTTTCTCAACACCGGGTCGCCAATGTCAGCAGAAACGACTTCATCAGTATTTGGTTTGTCTATTAGTTCTGCACTCAAAAGGAATGGACGATGATTAGCATATCCAAGAATAGAATAAAAGAAAAAATAATATTTGATACCGGATTAAATAATTCTATCCACTTAATACAGTCTAATTGTATTGAAGGTTTAGTCTAAACATTAAACCGGAACAGCATGACATCGCCGTCCTGGACCACATAGTCTTTGCCCTCGGCGCGCATTTTACCGGCCTCTTTCGCGCCGCTCTCACCATTATGGGCGACATAATCCTCAAACGCGATCGTCTCAGCGCGGATGAAGCCTTTTTCGAAATCGCCATGGATGACGCCCGCCGCTTGCGGCGCCGTCCAGCCTTCGCGGATCGTCCAGGCACGCGACTCTTTTGGCCCGGCGGTGAAATAGGTCTGCAGCCCGAGCAAGGCATAGCCTGCATGAATGAGACGGCTGAGCCCTGGCTCGTCCAAGCCCAGGGTCTCCAAGAACTCCGCTTGCTCGCCGGCGTCCAGCTGCGAGATCTCAGCTTCGATCTGCGCCGATATAACCACCGCTTGCGCGCCCTCATCTGCGGCATAATCGATCACCCTTTTGGAATAATCATTGCCGGTCGCGGCGCTGTCTTCGTCGACATTGGCGACATAGAGCACCGGCTTTGCGGTCAGCAATTGCAACATATCCCAGGCTTTGCGCTCATCGGGATCTATATCAGCGCGGCGGGCGGGACGGCCTTCATTGAGCTCGGCCAGCGCTTTGTCGATCAGCGCGACTTGCGCCTTAGCATCTTTGTCGCCGGAATTGGCCTTCTTGACCCAATTCACTTTGCGCTTTTCAAGGCTTTCTAAGTCCGCGAGCATGAGTTCGGTTTCGACGATGCTGAGATCGGCAATCGGATCGACTTTGCCAGAGACATGGGTGATATCATCATCCTCGAAGCATCGCAGCACATAGAGGATGGCATCGGTTTCTCGAATGTTGGCGAGGAATTGATTGCCGAGGCCTTCCCCTTTCGACGCGCCCTCGACCAAGCCGGCAATATCGACGAAATTCATCCGCGCGGGAATGACCTCTTTGGAACCCGCAATGTCCGCCAGTTTCGCCAAGCGCGGTTCGGGCACAGCAACTTCGCCAACATTCGGCTCAATGGTACAGAACGGATAGTTTGCCGCCTGCGCCGCTGCCGTTTGCGTGAGCGCATTGAACAGCGTTGATTTGCCGACATTTGGCAAGCCGACAATTCCGCATTTGAAGCCCATTTGAGTCTCCGAACCAGTGCTCGGCGGGGATTAGCGTATTTTGCGGCGAACACCAGAGGGTTTTCTCTCCTCAAACCGGAATCTATTGGCCAAGCGACTCTAGGGCGTTAAGCATGACGGCGATGGAGGGAGGTCGAAATGGCCCGATATGATGTGTTTTTGGTCAGCGCGCTGGCCGATGCCGCGAAAGCTGACCTGATTGTCAAACGCCTAAGAGCGCTCAAATTTAAAGTCCGGTATGATAAGAAACGCGAACATACAACGCCGACCCCGCGCGATTATCGCGATGCTGATAATGCGCAATCGGTTTTAGTGCTGTGGTCGAAAGAGGCGTGCAACACGAACAATCGTGACAGCGATTGGGTGCACGCGATTGCGCATCATGCCCGCTCTAAGGCGGGCGTTTTATTGCAGGCTGGCCTGGATAAATCTGTGCCCGACGAGCCGTTTTCGGCCGATACGCGGTACGCATTGTCGGGTATGGGGCCGCGGAAGTATGTCGCGGGCTATTTCGATTTGGTCGATGAGCTCGGCCGCCGCGATGGCCGGAAAGACTTGCGCGACTGGATTGAGCTCAAACCCAGCGACAAAGACGGCAAGGCGATTTGGAAGGAGAACCACCCGACCGATCCGCTATCGCAGGCGCCCCGGGCCCGAGCGAAGGCTGCCCCAATGCCTGCCACGGCGGCGGCGATTGCCGCGGCACCGGCGACCACTGTGCCCGCCTATGCGGCCCGGACAAGTCAGAGCTTTGGCGGCGCGCAGACGGCGCGCACCGATAGCGATACGCTCGGTCCGTTTATGCTGGCGATCGTCGGCATGGTGATCATCATCATGTTGGTGATGAGCGCCGCGATGCGCACCCAAACCGGCCTACCAGCCGCTGCGCTCGCGGGCACAGCAAATGTTGGCGAGCAATGCGCTCCTGGCAATATGCCCGCTTATCTGCTTGAGCCGCAACGGCGCCCGCCTTTGGAGACGGGGCCAATCATCGATGATACAAGCGAACCTTGAGCGGAGGCCTTACTCGGCCTGTTTCGGATCGCGCTTCGGCGCTGGGGCCAGGCGCATCACTTCGGTCTGATAGCGCTCATCGCCTTGCTGAAACAACAGTGGCAGCGACTTGGTGCAAGCCGCGATGAGGGCATCTCGCCAGGCCTCATCGGCTTTGGAAAAGTCGGACAGGACATAGGGCATGACTTTGCTGCGATCGCCGGGATGACCAATGCCCATGCGGACGCGGCGCACATTTGCCCCAACATGCGCGATCATTGAGCGGATGCCATTATTGCCCGAGTGCCCGCCGCCTTGTTTGACCCGAACCCGGCCCGGCGCAAGGTCAATTTCATCATGGAAGACGGTCACGTCTTCAGCACTCAATTTATAGAATTGAACCGCCGCTTGCGTTGCGCGACCCGTCTCATTGTAAAAGGTCTCGGGCTTAAGCAGGAGCACTTTTTCCCCTTCGACCCGCCCGTCACTGACCTGGCCTTGGAACTTGCTGCGCCACGGCGCAAACCCGTAATGGTCAGCGATTGCATCCAAAACCATGAAACCAAGATTGTGCCGGTTGCGCAGATACTTTGGCTCAGGATTGCCTTGCCCAACAAGAATATGCATGACCGGCTCCTCTGAGTTGCTTGTTGAGGAATCAAAAAGGGCGGGACGGCTTTGCCACCATCCCGCCACAGATTGGATCCAAGCCTTGATCACTCTTCAGTGTCGTCGTCGCCGCTTTGTTTCGTGGCCTCGACTTCGTCAGCTTCTGGCGCCTCATCCGCTTCGGCCGCATCTGCTGCGATGCCGCGTCCAACAATCGAGGCAATGGTAAAGTCACGGTCAGTAATGGTCGGTTCCGCACCCCCTGGCAGGGTGACGTCTGAGATTTTCACATTGTCGCCAATATCGAGACCGGTCAGGTCTGCATCAATCGCATCTGGAATACTATCGGCCCGCACATTCATCTCAATTGCGAACCGCACAACGTTCAAAGCGCCGCCTTTTTTGAGGCCTGGCGAGGCGTCTTCATTGAGGAAGTTCACCGCCACCTCAACCGTAATAATTTGATCGCGTTTGACCCGGAACAAATCGACATGCTGCGGTTGATCGGTCACTGGGTGCAGCTGGATCGCCTGCGGGATCACCATTTGCTTATCACCGTCATGCACAAGCGTTGCGGTTGAAGACAGGAACTGGCCGGTATTGATGGCTTTGATCACCTCATTCTGCTTGAGACTGATCGCCACCGGATCTTCGCCGCCACCATAAAGAACGCCTGGGACCAAACCGTTGCGACGCGCTTCACGGGCCCCGCCTTTGCCAATGCGCTCACGCACAGTGACGTTAAAGACAATATCACTCGACATAATGTTTCCTTTCGCCCTGAAGTCCGCCTTGAAATCTATCCAAGGTGACAGCCTGACAGGGACAGCCTGGCGCTGCCCTTTCTGTAAGGCGCTGCCTATACGAAAAAGCCGCGGGCCTCGCAACCATTAAACCGCATGTCACTTGACACCGAGCAATTTACAGACGTAGATTTACACATGTAGCGCCGGGAGGACAGGTATGATGGCGAATCCAAATCCATCTGAATTGGTGATTCTGAAGTATCTGTGGACAAGCGGCGCGAAAACCGCGCGGCAATTGCATGAAGCGGTCGGCCCATCTCAGAATTGGCAATTATCAACCACCCGCACCGTGCTTGGGCGAATGGAAGCCAAAGGCTGGGTCAAACGCAATGGCGAAGTCGATCCGGTGACGTTCGAGCCGATGCTCGACCGGGTCGAAACGCTTGGCAGTCTGGTGCGCCACTTGGCCCGTAAGGTGCTCGATATGGATGGCCCGATCCCAGCCACGATGTTCGCTGAAAGCCCGCACCTGTCCGACAATGAACTCGATGAATTGGATGCGATCATCAATGCGGCGGAAGCCCGCAAAGACGGGGTCTGACGGTGTCTGCGCTCTGGTTCATCGCCTTTTCACTGATTTGGACAGGCTTGCTGACCGGCTGCGCATTTGGCCTATGCCGAGGCTCTGTGCCAGCACCGTTTGCGCACGCGATTTGGCGCGGCGCGGCGAGCCTTTCTATCCTGCCCTGGCTGATTGTAGGCGCCTATGCCTTGATCCCATCGCCAATCGCAACACCGATCCCGGATTTGCCCTATATTGGCGGCGCCGCTGAGGCCTTGTCATCATATGCCGGGATCGACGCTGCAACGCATATCCCGGCTGCGTCTTTGATCGGACAGGTTTTGCTGGCGCTGCTCGGCATCGGTTGGGCGGTGCGCGCAGCGTTCATCGTCATGTCCCAATGGCGCCTTCAAAAGATCAAGCGATCGGCGCGGGACTGCGAGATTACGTCTGAGCCTTGGGCGCACGCCCTCGGCCTCAAACAAGCGCCAGCGACCGCCCACATTGCGCAGGGATCACCCTTCCTGGCCGGCATCCGTCGCCGGACGATTTATCTGCCGCAAGTGATCTCAAGCCAAGCCGATGCCGATATTATTCTCGCGCATGAATGCACGCACATTTCCCGCGGCGATTTGCTAACGCGGCCGATCGAGCGGTTGGTGGCCGATGTGTTTTGGTTTTCGCCCTTTGCCTGGGTGATGCGGCGGGAGCTCGACTATTGGCGAGAAGCCGCCTGTGATGCGCAGGCCGCTGCCTTGATCGGCGACAATGTGGCCTATGCCCGAGCGCTGGCCAAAACCGCCCGGATCACGCGCCCGCAAGCGGTTCAGTCCTTGCCCGCCGCAGCCTTCATATTGCCGCGCCAGGAAATGTTGAAGAAGCGTCTGACCCAATTGCTGGCGCGAGACGGGCGGCAACCGCGGCAGCGGCTCGCGCTTGCCGTTTTGGCCGCAGGCCTGGTGCTCGCGCCGTTATCGCTCGCCCAAGCCAGTTCCGTAGCGCGCAGCAGCATTTTCACCCACCCCGTAATTGCCGACGCCCCCGCCAAACTCATCGCGCCATTCGGAGAGATTTATATCGAGGCCGAAAACAAAACCTGGTGGCATAGCGGTGTTGGGATCAAGGCCGACCTCTACACCCATGTCCACGCGCCCGCCAACGCCAAAGTGATTGCTTTGGCGAAGAAGGACGAACTCGGCTATACCGTGGACATTCTGCTCGAAGACGGCCGCAAAATGCGCTTTGCGCAACTTAATACGATCTTGGTTGAGTTGGATCAGAAGACCCCCGCAGGCACCGTGATAGGAAAAGTCGGTATGTCCGGCGAAGGCGCACTGTCCCCCCACTTACATCTCGAAGTCTATCAAGACGGCGCGCATGTCGATCCAGCACAAGTGAAAGGCTTAATTCTGTTTGAAGGCTGCTGCGCGGTTTAATCGAACAGTTTCGAGACGCTTTCATTATTAGCGATTCGGCGGATCGCTTCGCCGAGCAAAGGGGCAACCGATAAGACGCGCAATTTGCTCGCTTTTAAGTCCTCGTCGCTGGGCCGGATCGTATTGCAAATCACCAGTTCATCCATCACCGATTGCTCAATCTTGCCGACCGCATTGTTGGAAAGAACGCCGTGGGTGATATAAGCGCTCACAGAGGTCGCGCCCTGCTCTTTCAAGGCGGCAGCGGCATTGACCAAGGTCCCGCCAGAATCGCAAATATCGTCGACGAGAATACACTTCCGCCCTGCGACCTCGCCGATAATGTTCATCACTTCGGACTTTCCCGCCTCCGGTCGCCGCTTGTCGACAATGGCGAGATCAGCGCCGATCCGTTTGGCAAAAGACCGCGCCCGGACCACGCCGCCAACGTCGGGTGAGACGACCATGACATTGCCGTTTTCCATCCGCCGCCGGACATCTTCGACCATCACTGGAAGTGCCACCATATTGTCCGTTGGCAAGTCGAAAAAGCCTTGAATTTGGCCCGCATGGAGATCCATTGTGAGGACCCGGTCCGCGCCAGAAGCGGTGATTAGGTTTGCCACCAGTTTCGCCGAAATCGGTGTGCGCCCATCGGTTTTGCGATCCTGCCGCGCATAGCCGAAATAGGGAATAACGGCAGTAATGCGCGCTGCCGATGCGCGGCGTAGGGCATCGATACAGATTAACAGTTCCATTAAATTGTCATTGGCAGGCTTGGACGTGGACTGAATAACAAACACATCCTCACCGCGGACATTTTCATTGATCCGAACAAAGATCTCATTGTCAGCAAACGTCTTCACTTCAGCGTCGCTGAGCGGACAATCAAGATGATCTGCAATCGCTTCCGAGAGCGGTCGATTCGCATTGCAGGAAATCAATTTCATAGCCGTGCCACCTTTGCCCAATGCGCTTGGCTTTGGCTTAAAGACGAAGGGCGCGCGAGTCGCAAGACGACATGTCTGTGCCGTTGCAGCTTTTCTCCTCGGGTGTGGCTTAACCGCCGAGGACGCGGCCAGCGACCGCATCCAATTTGGCCAGAATAGCCGGATCCCGGGCCTCGGGCGCGGTGATCATCGCATAATCGAGGCAAGTCTCTATCCTCTGCGGCGACGGCGTCCGCGCAACCCCTTGCAGCGCTTTGGCGAGCTGTCCAATTGTGGCCTTCGCGCGGGCCGTGTTGGCGGCCATAATCTCGAGCACATTGGTAACTTCAACATCCGCCTCATCGGCGTGCCAGCAATCATAATCTGTGACCATGGCCATGGTGGCATAAGGCAGTTCTGCCTCGCGCGCGAGCTTAGCTTCGGGCATATTGGTCATGCCGATGACATCGCAGCGCCATTGACGATACAAATGGCTTTCTCCTCGGGACGAGAATTGCGGACCCTCCATCGCGAGGTAAGTGCCGCCGCGATGCACGTTTGCGCCGGCTGCTTCTGCCGCATCTCCGGCCAATCCAGACAGGCGCGCACAGATCGGATCGGCCATGGAGACATGGGCCACCATGCCGGGCCCGAAGAAACTCTTCTCACGCGCAAACGTACGATCAATAAACTGATCCACCATGACAAATTCACCAGGAGCGTAAGCTTCCTGCAAAGAACCACACGCAGAGAAGGATAAAACGTCGGTGCATCCAAGGCGCTTGAGCGCGTCAATATTGGCGCGGTAGGGGATCGCGGTCGGAGACAGCCGGTGCCCTTTGCCGTGACGCGGAAGGAAGACGAAGCCGACATTGCCGACACGGCCTTTGATGAGGGCGTCAGACGGCGCGCCCCAGGGCGTTTCGATGCGCACACTTTCAGCGTCTTGAAGCCCCTCAATCTCATACAAGCCGGACCCGCCGATCACGCCGATCACCCAATTGCTCATGCACTTTCTCCAAACGAAAACCCCGCCCTTGGAGCAATCCAGGGCGGGGTCGTCAATTCAAGTTCTTGTGCGACGCAGCGGCTAGTGCGCCACGTTTCTCCAAATCCGCTTATAAGAGAACCAGAGCAGGATGGAGAGGAAGACCAGATAGATCAAGACCGGCAGCGCCAATGATTTACGCTGACCCTGTTTCGGATCGCCCGCCCAGTGCAGGAACTGCGCAACGTCATATGCCATTTGCTGGGTCGTCGCTTCGGTGCCGTCCATATATTCAACACGTCCATCCGGAAGCTGCGGCGCCATCGCGATGAAGCCGCCATACGGCACATGGCGCGGGTCGCCCGACCATTGTGGTGTCGCATCACCCGCGAAGTAAGGGTTATAGTAAACCCCCATGGGTTGCAGCAATTCACCAACCGTCTCGCCCTCATCGAATTCGAGATAATTAACGAAATTACCCTCCTCGTCCTGGCGAAACTTCACGTCATCAAAGTCGGGATACCCTTTCAATAGCGAGTAGATATAGGTCGCACCATCGCCTTCAGCGCCTTTGCCGCGGGCTTTGGTAATCACCGACAGATCTGGGGGCAGCGCGCCGCCATTCGCCGCCCGGGCCGCTTGCTCGTTCGGATACGGCTCACGGAACGTATCGGCGGGAATCGCTGGGCGATAGACAGGATCGCCGAACTCATCCGGGCTTGGATCGAGCACTTCGAACTCAGCCGCGAGGGCTTTGACGAGCGGATTATCGTTCGCGTTTGGATACTCGTCGCTGTAGAACGGGCCGCCCTTTTCAGCGAGATTACGATAAGAGAGCAGCTTCATGCCGTGGCAGGAGGAGCACACTTCCTTATACACTTGGAACCCGCGTTGGACGCTTTCGGCTTCAACCTGGCCCGCGGGCACTTTGGCGAAGGGCCAACCGCCTGTCGGTTCGGACGCTTTTTTAGCACCGCCCGCAGCATCTGCGCTGAGGCAGATCGCAAGGGCGCCAAATCCAGCCAAGAGTGGACGTAAGACTTGCATATCGACCCTACCTCTATTCGGCTGGCGCCATCGCTGGCGCGTTGTTTCCGAGAACGGAATGGTGAATCGAGTCTGGCTCATCCTTCGGACGCTCACGCAGTCCGAGCATGGGCAGGATGACCAAGAAATATGCGAAGTAGTACAAGGTCATCAGCTGCGACAGGTGCAAGAACCGGAAGGCCGGGGCCACCTGGATGCCAAGCGATGCTGTGCCGCCTGCTGCGACGGTTTCCGTCCGGAACTCTGCGGCAGGCGCGTAGTCCGCGAACACCCGAGAGCCCTCGAGACCGGCGGAGTCGACATAGTTTACCACCAGTTTGTCATCCCCCATCTTGATGATTGGATTGTCTGGGTTCTCTGCGCCGCACCAGCTCAAAAGCAAGCAGGCGACGACAAAACCGAAGAAGAATTGTTTCGCAACCGGGCGGTACCGCATCGACTTCACTTTTGACGTATCGAGCCATGGCAACATGAACAAGACGGCGATTGAGCCGAACATGAAAATCACGCCTAGAAGTTTCGCGTCGATTGGGCCGATATTAAACGTGATCGCACGTAGGATCGCGTAGAACGGTAAGAGATACCATTCCGGCACGATGTGCGCCGGCGTCACAAGCGGGTTGGCCTCGATATAATTGTCTGCGTGTCCGAGCACATTGGGCGCGTAGAACACAAACACCGCGAAGATGATCAGAAAGACCACAATCGCAAATCCGTCTTTCACCGTATAGTACGGGTGGAATGGGACCGTGTCTTTTTCGACTTCCCGCACTTCGACGCCGGTCGGGTTGTTATTGCCCGGCACGTGCAAGGCCCAGATGTGGAGGATCACCACACCCGCAATCATAAACGGCAGCAAATAGTGCAATGAAAAGAAACGTTGCAGCGTTTGGTTGCCCACTGAGGGGCCGCCCATCAACCAGCTTTGGATGGCTTCTCCCACCAAGGGGATCGCGCCAAACAGGTTGATGATCACATTGGCGCCGTGCAGCGACATTTGTCCCCAAGGCAACATATAACCGAGGAAGGCGGTCGCCATCATCAGCAAGAAAATAACACAGCCGAGCAGCCACAACACTTCGCGCGGCGCTTTGTACGAGCCATAATAAAGCCCGCGGAACATGTGCACATAGACTGCCAGGAAGAACATTGACGCCCCGACCATATGGACGTTGCGGATCAACCAGCCATAAGGCACATCCCGCATGATCCGCTCGACCGAGCCAAATGCCCCATCGACGGTTGCCGTATAATGCATGGCCAGCACCACACCGGTGATAATTTGGATCACCAAACAGACCGCCAAGATCCCGCCAAACGTGTACCAGTAATTGAGGTTCTTAGGGGTTGGGAAATCGACAAAACTATCATGCGCCAGGCGCACAATTGGAAGCCGGCTATCTAGCCATTTCGTGAAGCCTGATTTCGGTTCGTAGGTAGACTCGTGTCCACTCATTGGTCTCTCGCCCTTCCTCTTAAAGTGAAATCTTTACAACCGTGGGGGATACCCACTCATAATCCGGGACGGGCAGGTTTGAAGGCGCAGGCCCCTTCCTGATCCGACCCGACGTATCATAATGCGAGCCATGGCAGGGGCAGTACCAGCCGCCATAATCGCCAACACTGCCTTGCGCGGGACCAACGGGCACACAGCCAAGGTGCGTACAGGCCCCAGATGTGACCAGCATGACCGGGTTAATCGTCCCATCTGGAAGGGGCTTTAGACGCTCTTCATCGGTTTCCGGATCCGGCAACCGGGAAAGGTCTACATTGACCGCTTCTGCAATCTCATCCGGCGTGCGGTGACGTAAAAAGAATGGCTTGCCGCCAATCAGGACGCGGATTTCGCCGCCCAGTGGCACTTTCGAAACGTCAACTTCTAGGCTCGAAGCGGCTTTTGTATCGCCTGCAGCATTCATTTGGTCGATCAGTGGATACGCCACGAGGCCGGCGCCACCAGCAGTGGCAGCAATGGCCGCAATATGGATAAAATCCCGGCGCTCTTCGTCCACTTCTTCTTGGACTTGTGCGTTAGATGCGCTCACGTTGTGTTTTCCCTCGGCATTTATTTCGTGTGTAGATATACTTATTGCAGAAAAAATTCATTGCGGCGCACCGCCGCAATCTTTCGTCATCATTTTCGCGCGCTTAGCCTGCGTGAACGACGATTTCAAGCGACAAACCCGGCTTTGCGTGCGACACAATTCCCACCCCCTCTACGGAGATTTACAGATACGGTTTCCACGCGCAACTGCTAGCGCTCGCGGCGACCCTCAACAGGATGAACTATGACAGAGTTGGAAAAAAGAAAGGCCAGGGCCAGTAAATGGTTCAAAGCCTTGCAGGATGATATTACGGCGCGGTTCGAAGCGCTGGAAGATGAAGCTGACCGCCCGCTCTATAGCGGTTCACCCGGGCGGTTCGAAAAAACCGAGTGGCAGCGCGGCGATGGCAGCGAAGACTTGGGCGGCGGGCGCATGGCAATTATGCGCGGCAAATTCTTCGAGAAAGTCGGTGTTCATTTCTCTGAAGTCTACGGCGCCTTCTCGGAGGCGTTCCGAGCGCAAATTCCTGGCGCAGATGAGTCCGACGGCCAGTTTTGGGCGGCTGGGATCTCTTTGATTGCGCATTTACACAATCCCCGCGTGCCCGCTGTGCATATGAACACCCGTATGCTGGTGACCAGCGAAAGTTGGTTTGGTGGCGGCGGCGACCTGACCCCACTGCTTGAGTATCAGCGCACACCTGACTTTCCCGACACGATTGACTTTCACGCTGCGATGCAGGCCGCTTGCGATGCCTATGACACGTCCTGGTATCCCGATTTAAAGCAGCGCTGCGATGAATATTTCCATCTTCATCACCGCGACGAACCGCGCGGCACAGGCGGGATCTTCTATGATCGATTCAATACCGGCGATTGGGAACGCGACTTCGCATTTACCCAGGATGTCGGCAAACAGTTCGCCGAGATTTATCCCAAATTGGCCCGGCGGCGGATGAATGAAGGCTGGACGGAAGCCGAGCGGGAAGAGCAGCTGATCCGCCGCGGGCGCTATGTTGAGTTCAACCTTTTATACGATCGCGGCACCACATTTGGTCTGAAAACCGGCGGCAATGTCACCAGCATCCTCTCCTCTATGCCACCGGTTGTGAAATGGCCTTAATCAAGCGGTGACGTCGGTAGCGGGACCTGGTACGCCAAACCCATGTCCCAAACCCAACCTGCTGCGCTGATGATCTTATTGATCGCGGTCGTGACCGCGGCGACAGCGGGGCTGGGGGCCGCCGTCTCGGTCGGCAGTGAAGATGTCTGGTATTTCGCCCTCGAAAAGCCTGGTCTCACCCCACCGGACATAATATTTGCAGTCGTTTGGCCGAGCCTTTTCGTACTTATGGCGCTGGGCGCGATTTTGGTCCGGATCAGCGCAGGCAGCTTTGCAGCGGCGTCAGCAGCCCTCGGCCTCTATTTCCTGCAGCTGACGATGAACATCTCCTGGACTTGGATGTTCTTCGGCTTCCATCAGGTGCTGATTGCGATGATGGTATTGGTGGCGTTGTGGCTGCTGATCGCGGCGATGATCCGCGCCTTTTGGCAGCATTCGCGGGCGGCAGCGCTGTTACAAGTGCCGTATCTTCTATGGATCAGCTTTGCCGGCTATTTGAACGTTTCAATCTTGCTCTTGAACTAACAAACCCAGCAGCGCATCGCGATCCAAATTGAAATCGCTATCGACCCAATGACGCGCCACGCGGCTGAGCGCTTGCCCGATGGCCGGACCTGACAAGCCAGCCGCTAACGCATCCTCACCGCCAATCGGAAACGCCGGTCGCCGCCAAATTCGCACCGCTGCAAGCAAATCCCGGACATCGGCGCCGGCCAACATGGCGCTGTCGACCACGGCCTGTTTGCCATGCCAATAGAGCGTCGCGCGCAAGGCTTTCGAGCTCAGCCCCACCGGCTCAGGTAAATTGTCCGCCGCCCACATGGTCAGGCGCGCGGTTTCCTCCTTTGACAAACGCAGCATCTTGCTGGTCTGTTGAACCGCCAGCGCCGACCGCGGTAGCAACGCCATCAACCGTAAGAGCGGATCGGGCTGGACACCCGTCAGAGCTTCGGTGAGCTCGAGATCGTGCAGCGTATCAACGCCATGATGCTCCGGCAGAACGGCATCTAGAACGCCGGTTTCGCCCATCGCTTGCACGGCCAGACGTGGCTTTGCGGCGCCCAGCATCTTTTTCAACTCGCGCCAGACTCGCTCGCGGGCAATTTTCGAGAGCCCCTCTTTTTGCCGGGCGCAGGCGGCGAGGCCGCGATCATCCATGGCGGCGCCATACCAAGCATTAAAGCGAAAAAACCTCAGGATCCGCAAATAGTCTTCGCGCAACCGCAGATCTGGATCTCCGATAAAGATGACCCGTCCGTTCAAAGCATCCTCGATCCCACCGCCAACTGGGTCGAACAGCGTTCCATCAGGCGCCGCATAGAGCGCGTTCAAGCGAAAATCGCGGCGCCCGGCATCTTCTGTCCAATCCTCTGTGAAGGCGACGACGGCGCGGCGCCCATCGGTTTCAACATCATGGCGAAGCGTGGTGATCTCGAAGGGCTGGCCATCGACCAATGCGGTGACCGTGCCATGCTCCAGGCCGGTCGGAATGGCTTTGATCTGCGCCTGCGCCAGCGCCTGAAGTGTGGCGTCTGGCGCCAGCTGGGTCGCTAAATCGATATCATCGATCGGTCGCTGCATCAGGGTATTGCGCACACAGCCGCCGACAAACCGGGTGCCGCCCGGTTTCACCGCTTCTAAAGCTGCAACGACCCGCCGTGTGGTCGGCGCCTTCAGCCATTCAGCGTTCAGGGTCTTCAAGAGTTTCCGCCGTATCTTCATTGATCTCAATCGGCGTGCCGTCAAAGTTTGGGCGCTCCCCAATTCCTGCCGCTTGGCCACCAGGGTCTTCGCTGCGCGGGATGCCGATGGACCCGAGGTCTTTCTCACACGGGTAACTCTCGCCGGGCACAATCACGCCATCGACGATTTGGGCGGCACGAAAACACTCTTCCCGGCTGCCGGTATCAATCAAGATCAGGACCAGCCATGAGCCGACAGCAAGCCCAAGACCAGTGCCAAACAGGACGCGTGTCGGCCACGGCTTGCGGCCCTCTTGCTCCGCTTCTGCAATCGCCATTCGGTACAGCGCGAACAGAGCAAACGGCAGGAGGAATAGGATCAGCTGAAATATAATACGCGGCGCCACGCCGGACTCTCCTTACGATTCGTACAGGTTGGAATATAGATCACGAATGATCCCCGCCGTCACACCCCAGATACGGAAGCCTTGCCAAGGCATCTCAAAATAACTGCGATGCTGACCTTTATAAAAAGCGGTGCCCATTTGATGATTGTCCAAGTTGAACAAAAAATCGAGCGGCGCTTCGAACACATCAGCGACTTCGGTTGGATCCGGGCGGGCTTGAAAGTCGGGCGGCAGTACGCCGATCACCGGGGTAATTCTGAACGCTGTGCCGGTGACATAAGGCGCCGCCCGCGCCACCAGATCCACCCGATCTGGAACAACCCCAACCTCTTCCTGCGCCTCGCGCAGCGCCGCAGCGACTTCATCAACATCCGCATGATCGACTTTGCCGCCCGGAAAGGCGACCTGCCCCGGATGTGACGCCATCGTGTCCGGGCGCTTCGTCAGCAAAGCGGTGGGCCCGTCTCGGCGTGGGATGACCGGAATCAACACAGCCGCCGCGCGGATCTCATCGCGCGCCGCCAGATCGACAAAATCGAGATCACCGACCTCGCTCAATTGCCGCTCGCCCTGTATCGGATCGAGGCGATCTGATGCCCGCACCAGGAAGTCATCTAAAGTGGTGAAGCTCATTCCGTTGCAGACCCCAGCGAGAAAAACTGGCCCTCAGACCAAACGCCCAATTCACCGATGCGGCCTTCATATGCCTCCGCCATATCCGCCAGTTCGTAAAAAACGGGCCGGGTTAGCTTGGCTTCCAATCCGCCTCGGACCAGGACATAAGGGCTCGGCTCGCGCGTCACGGGGTCGGTCTCGACGCGAAGAGGCAAAATGTCGCTGGCCACAGCGACCTCGCCGAGATTGGTCGTAAACGCCAGGCCTTGCGTGCGCCCCGGCGGCCCGAGTCGATCGACCCGGATGGCCGTAAAAGGCGCGTCTTCAACATGTACGATGACCTTTTCGTACGGGGTGACCAGGTAGATATTCCCGTCCGGGTCTTTCCGCAAAATACGTGCGAACAGCTTGACCAAACGCTCGCGCTTGATCTTGCGGCCTTCATGCCACCAGCTGCCATCGGCGCGGATCTCCATTTGAATGTCACCGCAATGTTCAGGATTCCACAAGTGCACCGGCGGCAGCGGACCATCTAAGCCGTCCGGTGCAATCGCTTCGAGCACTTGCTCGAGCGAAATCACTGAGTTTCCATTCGATTTCATGTGGTGCTCCGCCATGATCTCGCCTAGACCTAGTGCGACTGATGTCATTCGTGAAGACGGAGTGCTCATGACAGACGATAATCCGGCCATTGTCGCAGAGGCAGAAGCGGCTGCGGAAACCCTGACCAAAGTAAAGGCCGAAATCGGCAAAGCCGTGTTTGGCCAAGAGCGTGTGATCGAACTGGCGCTTTCGGCAATTTTGGCTGGCGGACATGCCTTATTGATCGGGGCGCCCGGCCTCGCCAAAACGCGACTGGTCGAAGCCATCGGCACTGCGCTCGGCCTCGACAATGCGCGGATCCAGTTTACGCCGGATTTGATGCCGGGCGACATTTTAGGCTCGGAAGTCTTGGATGAGGGCGCCGATGGCAGCCGCGCGTTCCGCTTCATTAAAGGTCCGATTTTCACCGCCCTTTTAATGGCCGATGAGATCAACCGAGCATCGCCGCGGACGCAGTCGGCGCTCCTGCAAGCGATGCAAGAAAAACACGTGACGGTGGCCGGGGTGCGCTATGACTTGCCAGCGCCATTCCACGTCCTGGCCACCCAAAACCCGATCGAGCAAGAAGGCACATATCCGCTACCCGAAGCGCAGCTCGACCGGTTTCTGCTCAAAATCGACGTCTCCTATCCGGATCTCGATACCGAACGCAAAATTCTGATCGAAACCACTGGCAGCGGCGAACAAAGCGTCGAAACGGCGCTCTCGGCAGAGGCTTTGATCGGCTTGCAAGCCTTGGTTCGGAAAATGCCAGTTGGGGAGCAAGTCCTAACCGCCATTCTCGCGCTGGTGCGCGATGCTCGGCCGGAACAGAGCGAGGATGAGCGCGTCCGCCGCTTTGTCGACTGGGGCCCCAGCCCACGCGCGGGTCAAGCGCTGATGCTGGCATGCCGCGCGCGCGCTTTGCTGCGCGGTCGCCTGGCGCCGAGCCTTGAAGACGTCGAGGCGCTTGCAGAGCCATGTCTCGCACATCGCATGGGCATGCGCTATGATCCAACCGGTGAGGCGCCGGGCTTGACCACATTGATTGATGATTTGATGACCAAGGCCGCTTAGTCATGCGTATAGGTCTTCCTTTGTCTGCCCTCGCCACTATCGAAACCGCAATTGCCAATCAGGATCGAGCCTCGCTCGCAAGCCGAGCCATGGCAGCGACAAAGGTGCTGAGCGGGCGCTGCACATTCGGGAGCTAAGGCACGGGTGATTTCTCTCTCCACGCTCCGCGCAGATGCTGAAGCCCTCGCCCGGCAATTGCCCGGGGTTGCGCTCCAAGCGGCTGCGGCCGATCTTATCCATCCTGGCGCGGCCGGACGCAAACGCGCCGGGTCCGGCGAGCAATTCTGGCAATATCGCCGCTATGCCCAAACGGATGCTGCCGATCGCATCGACTGGCGGCGCAGCGCCCGCGGCGATGAATATTTCGTTCGCGAGACCGAGCTTGAAACCGCGCGCACCATCCTGAGCTGGGTCGATCCGCATCCCGGTTTCGATTGGTCGAGCGAGCCCGGGCGCGAAACCAAAGCCGATCGCGCACGCATCATCTTACTGGCCCTCGGCATTGTTCTTTCAAAGGCAGGCGAACGGATCGGTGTGATTTCCGGACCGCGCCCTGCAAGCCTCGGTAAGAATGCGCCGAACAAGCTGGCGGAAGATCTTCTCCAGGTCGGCCCAGCAGCCCTCGATCCGCCGCGCAGCGAAGCGCTGGCGCTTGTCGCGAGCGATTTCTATGATGGCGTCGAGACCTGGCGCGCCCGTTTGGCGGGGTTGGCCAGGACGTGCCGGCATGGCATTTTGCTCGCCGTTTCCGATCCGATCGAGCATGCGTTTCCCTATTCCGGTCGGACGCAATTTAAGCGCCCCGGCAGTGACCTCGACCGCTTATTTGGACGCGCAGAAACGGTCCGCGACGATTATCTCGACAGGTTTGCAAAGCATGAGGCAGCCTTGTCGGAGCTCGCCACCGGCATGGGCTGGGCGCTGGTCAAACATCGCACGGATCACCCGGCCTTACATGGGGCAGCGGCGATCCAAGCGGGACTCGAACAGTTTGGAGTCAAAGCGTGACGATCGGGCCGTTTTTGTTCATGGCGCCACTGACACTGTTCGGCCTCATCGCCTTGCCGATCATCTGGTTCATTTTGCGGGCCACACCGCCGGCACCGAAACAGGCGCAGCTGCCCAGTTTGCGTCTGCTTGAGGCGGTGGAGCCGAAAGAGGAAACCCCATCGCGAACGCCGTGGTGGATCCTATTGCTCAGACTTGGCGCCGCATTGCTGGCGATTTTGGCGCTGGCGCAGCCGATCTATGCACCCAATGCTGAGCCAGGCGCTTCCGAAGAGGGACCGGTCCTGGTTGTCATCGACAATGGCTGGACGAGCGCTCAGAGGTTCAGCGAAATGCGCGCTGCCGCGCTTTCGGCTTTGGATGGCGAAGCGCGCGACACACCGGCCCATGTCCTGCTGACGGCGCCGCGGCTATTGCCGACCGATCCCGCGGAACGGCTCGATCGTGCCGGGTTCGAAGCGCGGATCCGATCGCTGCAGCCACAGCCGTGGGCGGTTGACCGCATTGATGCCTTAGCGCGCCTGGAAGAGAGCCAGATCCGACCCGCGCGTATATTGTGGCTGACCGACGGGCTCGATCCCGAAACCGGTCAGCCGTTTGCGCGCGCGCTGGCGGAGCTTGCGCCGCTCAGCGTATTCGCCGCTCCAGCGCGAGGGCCAATGGCGCTCACAGAGCTGCAAGCCGATGCGCAAGGCGTCGGTCTGACCGCCGTCCGTGTGGAGACGGCAGAACCGTCAACGCATTTCATTTCGGCGCTGACGCTGGACGGCGCAGCACTGGCGACCGCCGAGTTAGAGTTCGGCGCTGGCGACCGCGCAGCCCGCGCGCAATTTACACTCCCGCCCGCCGCGCTGGCACGTATCTCTCGCTTTCAAGTCACCGGCGCAGCGACCGCTGGAACGGTATGGCTATGGGACAGCGCTGACCGGTCGCGTCGCGTGGGTGTGGTCAGCGGCGATAGCACCGCCCAGCCCCTTTTGTCGGACCTTCACTATGTGCGCAAAGCGCTTGAGCCCTTCGCGACAATTTCGCAAGGCGAGCTGCAAGATCTGATTGCGGAAAACCCCGATGCGATCATCCTTACCGATATTGGCGCCATTGACGCGGAATCGCGCGCTGCGGCGCTGACCTGGATTGAACAGGGCGGCGCATTGATTCGATTTGCGGGACCGCGCATGGCCGGGCCACAGGCGAGCGGCGCAGCGGAAGACCTGGTTCCAGCACCGCTGCGGCGCGCCTCGCGCGCGATTGGTGGTACACTGACATGGGAAGATCCGCAGCCGCTGGGACCGTTCCCCGACGCTTCACCCTTCGCTGGATTGGCGCCACCCGCCGATATTCTGGTCCGCCAGCAAGTCCTGGCCCGGCCGGGTCCCGAACTCACCCGCCGAACCTGGGCGCGCCTCGCCGATGGCAGTCCGCTGGTCACCGCCGACCGGCGCGGCAATGGTTCGTTGATTTTGTTTCACGTGACCGCTGGCCCGGATTGGTCGGACCTGCCTTATGCGGGCATCTTCGTCGAGATGTTACGTCGCTCGATCGCCGCCGGTCGCGGGGAAGCGGTCAGCGATGAAGAAGGCCTCTACACGCCAGCGCTGACCCTAAACGGCGCTGGCCGGCTGACCCAGCCCAGCGCCGGTGCCACGCCCTTGCGCGCGGCAGATTTTGGGGTCGTGATCGCGTCTGAAGAGCACCCGCCAGGGCTTTATCAAGGACCCGCAGGGACCCGCGCGCTGAACATCGCCTCAGACTACACACCTGTGACGATCACAAACTGGCCCGCCGGAACGACATTGCTCGGCGATACGGAGACCCGCACGCTGCGCTTAGGCGGTGTTTTGCTTGGCATCGCTTTGGCTCTGCTCTGCATCGACTTAATCGTTGCATTGGCGATTGCCGGTCGGCTTCCCGCCTTGCGCGGCTCGACCGCCGCGGTCGCCATGATCTTAACTGGATCGCTCGTGCTGGCATCGGATCCGGCCATAGCGCAGTCTAGCAATGGCCTGTCAGAATCATCAACTGTTGAGAAGCAAACCGCCGCCGCCCTTGAGATGCGATTGGCCTATATCGAGACCGGCGATGCGCGCACCGACCGGGCGACCCAAGCAGGATTGGAGGGGTTGAGCTTGGTTTTATTCCGCCGCTCGAGCGTCGAACCGGCAGCGCCACACGCCGTCGATCCAGAGACCGACGCGCTCGATGTCTACCCCGTATTATTTCTCGCCCTGCCCGAAAATCCAGATCCCCTCTCGGACACGGCCGTTGCCCGATTAAACGCCTATATGCGCAATGGCGGCGCGCTGTTTGTTGACACGCGCGGCGGCGGGGCGGTTGGTGGACGCAACAGTTTCGAAGGACTCGATCAAGTCCTTTCTGGGCTCGACACACCGCCTCTCGCTCCGGTCCCGACAGACCATGTCTTGACCCGTTCTTACTATTTGATTGATGCTTTTCCCGGTCGCTATGAAAACCGCAACCTTTGGATTGAGACGACCGGCGCCGCGGACAAAGCAGAGCGCCGCGGCGATGGCGTGAGCCGCTTGTTTGTCGGCGATGCGGATTATCTCGCCGCGTGGGCCGTAGATGAACGCGGGCGCCCGATTTATTCGGTCGATGGCGGCGATTTGCAGCGCGAAATGTCGATCCGCTTCGGCGTCAATCTGATCATCTATATTTTGACCGGCAATTACAAAGAAGACCAAGTTCATGTGCCGGCCTTGCTCGAGCGCTTAGGCGAGGATGAAGGGGTCGGTGATTTCGAGGGCGAGGTGGTGCCGTGATCCAAGCCGCGCGTCTGTCCTTCGATCCGCTGCTGTCTTGGCCATTATTTTGGGGCTTGGCCGCGCTTTGCATGCTCTGTTTGGTCGTCTACGTGATCGCGTTTCGCAAAGCTTGGCTGACCCGCAGCTTGGCCACGGCGTTTGGCCTTTTGGCGCTGTCAAACCCTGCCATCGTTGAGGAAGAGCGTGAACCCCTGCCCTCCGTCGCGGCGCTGATTGTTGACCGGTCGGACAGTATGTCATTTGGCGCGCGGACCGAAATCGCATCCGAGGTGTTTGCTGCGCTACAAGCCGAGTTGGAGGCCAATCCGTCAATCGATTTGCGCGTGATCGAAGCCGAAACCGAGGGGGACGGCACGCGGCTGATTGGCGCCCTTGAAGGGATTATGGCCGATGTCCCCCGCGATCGTATCGCCGGTGCAATCCTGATCACCGATGGCCAAGTACATGATCTGCCGGAAGACCTTTCAAGGGTCCGTGAGCTTGGACCGGTTCACGCTCTGATCACAGGCGACCCAAGGGCAAGCGATCGGCGCATCACCCTCGTCGAAGCGCCGAATTTCGATATTGTCGGCGATGCTGCAGAGTTCATCATTCGGATTGATGATCCCGCGGGCGGGCTGGTCCCATTGACCTATGCGATCAATGGCGGGCGCTCGCAGGGGATTTATATCGAGGCTGGCGAAGATACGCGGGTGCCGGTCGAAGTTGAGCGCCGCGGCGACAATATTGTCGTCTTCGAAACCCCAGAGGGTGAGCAAGAGCTGACCCTTGCCAATAATCGCACAGCGGCGACGATTTCGGGCGTCCGCGACGGCTTACGCGTCTTGCTGGTGACGGGGCGACCGAATGCGTCAGGCCGTGTTTGGCGAGATTTGCTGAAATCCGATCCTTCGGTCGATCTGGTCCATTTCACCATTCTGCGCCCGCCCTATAAGCGCGATATCACACCGCTGGAAGAAATGGCGCTGATCGCTTTTCCGACCGAGGAATTGTTTGAAGAAAAGCTCGATGGCTTCGATTTGATCGTGTTCGATCAGTATGAGCGGCGCGGTGTTATCACAATGGGCTACCTCGCCGATGTTGCCCGCTATGTCGATGAAGGCGGCGCTCTATTGGTGGTGGCGGGAGAGAGTTTTGCCGGGCCGGCCAGTCTCGCGCGCACGCCGCTGGCGGGGATCTTGCCCGCCCTGCCCACTGGCCAGGTGATTACGCAGGATGTCTTGCCCACGCTGTCCGATGAGGGCATGCGGCACACAATCACGGAAGATTTTGCCGGCCAGTCTTGGGGCAAGTGGCTGCGCTACATCCAAGCTCGCGCCGATACCGGGGATGTGCTGATGCGCACCCCAGATGGCGCGCCGCTCTTCGCAGTGGATCGGGTCGGCGATGGCCGCGTTGCGCAGCTCCTGTCAGATCAAATCTGGCTCTGGGCCCGCGGGTATGATGGTGGCGGTCCGTTTTCCGACCTCATTCGCCGATCCGTTCACTGGCTGATGAAGGAACCCGAGCTGGATGAACGTCAATTACAGCTGCTCGCCCAAGGGGACATTGTCCGCGCCAATCTCCGAACTCTGGCGGATCGCGCCGCGCCACTGATCATTGAAACCCCGGATGGCAGTTTTCTCGAACCCGCCTGGCGCGAAGACGGCCCAGGCAGCTACAGCGCGGAAGTGCCGGTCGATCAACTCGGCCTGTATCGCGCCCGCTCCGGCGGACTGGAAGCCGTTGCCCTAAATGGCCCGGCCAATCCGCGCGAATTTGCAGCGCTGGAGGCCACCGGTGATGTGGTTCGTCCGCTGATTGAAGGGACGGGCGGCGGGTTGTTCCAGCTTGAGCGGCCGGATCAACAGCCCGCGATCCGCATGGTGGGTCGCCGCGCCGATGCGGTCGGTGGCAATTGGCTCGGTCTGCGTGAGCGCGGCGCATATGCGGTGCGCAGCTCGACGAGTTTGCCGCTCTTGCCGGGTCTCTTGGCGATTGGCTTGGTGCTGTTGGCGCTGCTCGCAGCGTGGCGCCGAGAAGGGCGTTAGGCGGGTATCAATCGCCCGCGAAGGGCGTCCGGATCACCGGCCAAAGCGCGGATCATCACGCGCGACATATCCTGCGGACCCGGAAACT
Organism: Pseudomonadota bacterium; assembly: GCA_038531165.1. Lineage (GTDB taxonomy): Bacteria > Pseudomonadota > Alphaproteobacteria > Caulobacterales > Hyphomonadaceae > Henriciella. Next base: position 238,719 of record JBCBBZ010000002.1, on the reverse strand, counting down.
GGAAACGGTCAGGGGCCACAACCGTAAACCCAAGTGCCTCGAAATAGCTTGGCGCACCGATAATGATGGCGCTGCCCCAGCCTGCCTCGGTGGCCGCATCAAGTGCGGCCTCGGTCACCGAAAGACCCAGTCGTTCGCCCTGAAAAGCGGGATCCACCGCGACCGGGCCAACAAAGACCGCGGGCACTCTTTCCGCACCCACCAAAATTGGCCAAAGTCGGCAGACCGCAATTACCGCCCCTTGGTAAAGGCCAATCCGCGCGAGGTCCGGCAGTGAGGTATTGCCCTCCCGCAATCGCTCAGCCGTTTTGGCAAAATGTCCTGGACCAAAAGTGCGATCGTAAAGCGCTTCGATTGCATCTGCATGCTGCCGCGGGGTTTCAGGCTGGAGTTCAATCATGGCGCGCGGGGTTAAACCGAGCACGCCCGAAAGACAATGCTTTATTCAATAATGCCAGCGTTTAAGCTGCGCTTGGATCGCCTCGGTAAAAGCCAAGGGTTGGTCTAACATGACATGATGCTGGGCGTTTGGGATCGACACCATATCCATCTCCGCGCGCAGGCCCCGCATATAGGTCCAGATCCGCTCATTCACCAGGACGGAGTCTTTCCCGCGCATCATTGCAACACGGCACGAAATCTCGTCCAGCAGGGTCTCGGGCAGTCTTTCAAAGGTAAAATTCGAAAACACGCCGGGATCAAATTTCCAGGCCCAGCCCGTTTGCCCGGTCGCGTTGGTTACCTGTTTGAGACTATGGCGGGCAATATAGTCCGCGATATAGTGGTTCGCGCAAGGCTGCGGCGGGGCCAGGCGAAACCGTGCCAGGGCCGCTTCAAGGCTCGCATAAGCCCGATTGCCGCGGGTGCGCCGCGGCGGCCCGTCCCAGTCATCCCCTGGCGGTCGTAAGCCGCTATCCACAATGATCACCCCCGCCAACTGGTCAGCATGCCGGGCCGCTGTGTGCAGCGTGATAAAGCCGCCAAAGGAATGCGCCACGATGACGGGCTTGCGGCCATGGTCAAACAAGCCAGCATGCGAGCAGACCGCCATTTGCTCATCAGCAAATGCGGGGAAGCTATAATGCTCGCGCCAATCGCTGTCGCCCATGCCAGAGAAGGTCATCGACACGGTGAAATAGTCCTCTGCTAAAGCCGGGGCGATAAAGTCATACCAGTGCGCGTGAGCGCCATTGCCGTGCGAGAGTAAGAGGCCGGGTTTGCCGGGGTCACCCCAAGCCTGATAGTGGATTTTAACACCATCGACGTCGATAAAATGAGTGTCGTATGGCGTTTCGACGGCGGCCTGAAACCAAGCCGGGGTGTCGGGGACGGCGCCGCGATAGCGCGCCAAGAGGTTCGCCTCTTCTGGGCTCATTTGGGGAAAATCGTCTGCCACAAGCTAGCCCCGCTTTTCGATGATTTTGAACACGCCAGTGCCAGTTAAGATGGTTTTGTCACCGGTCCAAATGCGCCCTTCTACGGTATGGATGCCATCGATCGCAGACAGAACCTTGGCGCGGCCTTCGACCCAGGATCCATGCTTCGCCCCGGAGAGGAAATCGCAGACCAAGCGGATCGTCACCCACCAAGTGTCTTCATCTTTTTCAACCGCCGCGCCCCAGGCCAAGTCAGCAAAAGTCATCAACATGCCGCCATGGGCGTTCATCATCCCATTGGTATGGTGTTCGCCGACCCGAAAGGCGCGCGTTAAACCGGCTTCGTCTCGCTTTTCGAAGAGCGGTCCAACTTGCCGACCGAAGCCGCGATGCCATGGCAGCGGCGCGTAACCGCTCGGGATCTCATAAACCTGCTCTTTGGTAAGATCATCGCTCATCCCGCTGCAATGACGATTTCAGCGCGGCGCGGCAACCCCTCACGTTGGGGGATTGGCGGCGACCCACATTAAGAACAGCGTATTTGCATTGGCGGCCATGTGCGCGACCATCGGGACGATCACTGTGCCGCTCATCAAACGCAATATGCCGAGCCCAACCCCGGTTAGAAACACGACGAGCATCGCCGCCGTGGAATAGTGCAAATGACTGAAGGCGAAAGCTGCGCTCGACAAGGCGATTGCCAAAGCCGGGCTGGCCCCGCGGGCGATTAAAGCACCAAAGCCAATCCCCCGAAACGCCACTTCTTCGACAATCGGGGCGAGCAAAACCGTTGCAAAAATAAAGGCGATCGACCAATTGGCCGGGGCGAAGACGTTTTCGTCGACCTCGCCGCGAAACTGCCAGTCCGGCTCTGACATGAAACTGCCGACCACCAGGCTGGGGATCAGCAACAACATCGGCCCAACGATCAAAGCGATGACGATCCATGGCGCTTCGACCGACATTTCTCCGGCAAATGGCCCGGCGCCTAACCATTCTGACCAGACGCTCATAATCGCAAACCAAAGTGCCAAGGCAAGGCACGAGACCAACCAGGCTGTATGATAGGCCTGCACCTCTTGCGCGGTGCCCGGATCGAATTCAGGGATGATGCTGGCGGTAATCATCGCGCCGCCCGTGACAAACAAGACCGGGGCTAAAATGACCCAGAAAAACGCCATCATCGGCTCGCGCACGAGCGCCATTGGCGTTTGGTAAGCTCCTTTGATCAACGCGCACGGCCCTTCTGGAATCTTCTTTAGAGACAGCCGAAATAACGGCTATGCAAGGGCTGTTTAAGCGAAACGCCCGATCAGACCCTTAACCGCGCGCGAAAACCGCGCCGACGCTCAAATGCCTAGCTATCCTCTGGCGGACGTTGCGCAATCAGATCGTCAGTGAGGCGGTCTATCTCGACAATCAGCGCGTCGACTGAGCCATTGTTCCGATCCAAAATCGATAGGAATTGGGCCCGCTGCTCAATTGCCAACCAGATTTGGTTGCCGCTATCCATCAAAGCGACATCGACGACTTGAAATCTGTCGCCGCGTTTGAGCACGCGCCAGCGGACGGCGAGCTCCCGGCCATCAGAGCGGACAATTTCAGTATCGACAACCGAATCATTGGCATTGCGATCAATCGACCCGGTTACCGTGACATCGCGCCCGCGATATTCATTGAAGTAAAATTCATACACCGCCAGAGCATATGCCCGGAAAGAGGACAGATAGGCCTCCATGTCCGCGTCTGAGAATTGGCGGGAATACTTTCCGATCACGAACTTCGCCACCGCATCCAAATTGGTGAATTCGTCCATATAGGATTGGAATTGCGCGCGGCGCTCGGCAGGGGTCAGTCCTGGCGCATTCAGCGCGGCCAAAACATCATTAGCATTGGTGCGCACATATTCTTCCGTTCTGGTATCTGCGAAGACCGGCAATGCGGTCAAAGCAAACACGGCTATTGCGGCAAACCATTTGCGGGCGATCATCATTTCGATTCCTATCACTCAATCATTTCGTCGCCGAAATCATAATCATCAAATTCCGGCAAATCTTCGAACGGGTCCTCTTGCGCGCGACCGTCGCGAATCGCACCGGCACGTGTTTGGGTATAGGTTCGTCTTAACGCGATATAAGGTTCTGGTTGATCTCTCAGAATCTCAACCTGCTCATCTATACGCTCTCGACCAGACACCGTGCCGGTGGCAAAGAGGCCGATTCGGGTGGCATCGTCACCGTCAAAACTGGCATAATTGAGGGGATCAAAGGCCGCGTCGACCCCAAAGCCGACTGAATCACGCAAATTCGAAGGCCCCAAAAACGGTAAGACCAAGTACGGTCCGTTCGGCACACCATAGACGCCAAGCGTTTGGCCAAAATCCTCGCTATGGCGGGGCACTTCGAAGTAAGAGGCCGGGTCAAATATGCCGCCAATTCCGACGGTCGTGTTGAGGACGAAGCGGGTGGCGGTGTCGAACGAAGCGATGGGCTTGCCCTGCAAAACCGTATTCGCGAACACGACCGGCTGGTTCAGATTGGTCAAGAAATTCGAGACACCTTGACGAATTGGTGGATTGGTAACGGCCCGATAGCCGTCTGCAACCGGTTCAAGAACCGCTTTATCAACCTCGTCATTGAAGACGTATACGCCGCGATTCCAGCCCTCAAAAGGGTCATAGACCGCATCCGCTGACGGAGCTTGTCCGGTGGTGGTGCAGGCAGATATGATAACCATTGGTCCTGCCAAAGCAAAACTTGCGCGCATTAATCCCATCCTTCTTATCGGCAAGCGATATGAGACTCTCCTTGCATGAAATCAAATAAACCTAATGTGAACATTTGGACAGAGGCGAAAAGTGTGGCCGGTAAACAACAGAGAGGCGAATGCGAATAAGGCTTGCAAAACATATAAATGATCGTTTATATCGCTGAATGCCAACGTCTTCGAATCTTCTGGTGGATGCTCTAAAAGCGGCAGGTGAACCGACGCGATTGCGGATCTTGGCGCTGTTGCGGCATGGTGATTTGGCGGTTGGCGAACTGGTTCAGATTCTAGATCAAAGCCAGCCGCGCTTGTCGCATCATTTGAAGACTCTGGCGACCGCGGGTCTGGTCGAGCGCCTTCCCGAGGGGTCTTGGGTGTTTTATCGCGCACAGCGGCAAGGTTGGGCGGGCCGGCTTATTCAAGCACTGTTCGCGGATCTTGAGCTCAAAGATGCCCCTTATACCCAGGATCTCGACCTATTGCGGCAAGTGCGGCAGACCCGGGCGCAATCCGCAGAGCACTATTTCTCGGAAATTGCTGAACGCTGGGATCGCTTGCGTGCGCTGCATTATCCTGAGGATGCCATTGAACATGCGATTTTGGAGCCATTGAAAGAGCGGCGGTTTGAGCGTCTGGTCGATCTCGGCACGGGCACCGGTCGGATGCTCACTTTGCTGGCGCCCTTGGCGCAAGACGCAGAGGGCCTCGATCTATCGCACCATATGCTAACCGTGGCGCGCGCCAATCTTAATCGCGCGGACATCCGCAATGCCCGGGTCCGGCAGGGCAATGCCACGCAGACGCCGTTTGACCCCAACAGCGCTGATTTGGTGATTGTCCACCAGGTGCTTCATTATCTGGAACAACCCGAGGATGTCTTGTCCGAAGCGGCGCGGATTTTGGCACCCGGCGGAGAACTTTTAGTGATTGACTTTGCCCCGCACGATCTTGATTTCTTGCGCGATACGCAAGGTCATCACCGTCTCGGTATTCGCGAAGAAGATATGGTCGAATGGGCCAGCGCAGCCGGACTTGAGATCCAACCGCCGCGGCGCTTCGATCCGCCAGCCTCACTGGATCAAGGCCTGAGTGTTCTGATCTGGACCGCCACGCGCCCTGCCAATCAACAGGAGGTCGCGGCATGAGCCAACTCGCCATAGCAACGCAGCAATCCTCACCCGACCCTCTTGTCTCATTCGAGTTTTTTCCCCCAAAAACCGACAAAATGGAGGCCAAGCTATGGGAATCCGTCGCGCGCCTGACACCGATGGCGCCGCGCTTTGTCTCTGTCACGTATGGCGCCGGTGGATCGACCCGAGACCGCACGCAAAAAACGGTCGCGAAGATCGCACAAGATACACCGCTCGCCCCGGCAGCGCATCTGACCTGCGTGAGCGCCACAAAACAAGACGTATTGAACGTCGCGACAGATTTTTGGAATGCCGGCGTCCGTCACCTCGTGGCGCTTCGCGGAGACCCACCGGAAGGCATGGGAGCGACGTTTGAACAGTATCCTGGCGGATTCCGTGACAGTGTCGACTTGATCCAAGGCATTCGCGATTATGATATCGCGCCCGGTGCACGGTTTGAAATCAGCGTCTCTTGCTATCCCGAGCGTCATCCCGATAGCCGCGGCTGGGACCAAGACATCGCTTTCCTAAAAGCCAAACAGGATGCAGGCGCAGACCGGGCCATTACGCAATTTTTCTTCGAGCCTGAGGTCTATTTGAGATTCTTGGAGCGCGCCCGCGCCGGCGGGATTACGATGCCGATTGTCCCGGGCATTATGCTGCAGCCGAATTTTAACGGTTTGAAACGCATTGCCGGCCTGTGTGGCGCCACCGTTCCACAATGGTTGCACGATGTTTATGAAGGCACAGAAGACGACCCCGAAGCGCGCGAACTGATCACCGCCAATGTCGCCACTGAGCTTTGCCAGAAACTGTCGGAACAAGGCGTGACAGACTTTCACTTCTATACCCTCAACCGGGCCACGCTGGCGCTCTCGACGTGCCGTTTGCTGGGCCTCAAACCGAAAGCGCAAGCGGCATGACCGATCGCCAAACCCGCATCGCTCAGCTTGATGACGCCGCCAATGAGCGCATCCTGCTGCTCGATGGCTCATGGGGCGTCATGTTCCAGAAAATGGGTCTCAGCGAAGACGATTACCGCAATGCGCACTTTAACCGTGACGCTTATCCAGGCCAGATGAAAGGCAATAATGACATTCTGTGCCTAACGCGCCCCGACCGCGTCGCTTACCTGCACGACGCCTATTACGAAGCAGGGGCAGACATTTCTGAGACCAACACATTCTCGGCCACAACCATCGCGATGGATGATTATGCGCTGACCCTGCAAGATGTGATCGACATCAATTTCGAGGGCGCGCGCTTGGGCCGCGCAGCCGCTGACGAATGGACCGAGCGAACCCCTGACAAACCGCGCTTCATCGCTGGCTCCATCGGCCCGCTCAACAAGATGCTGTCCATGAGTTCGGATGTGAACAATCCCGGCGCCCGTGAAGTTGTGTTTGATCAGGTTTACCAAGCCTATCGTGAGCAAATCAAAGCGCTGAATGACGGCGGCGTCCATATGTATCTGGTCGAGACGATCACCGATACACTGAATTGCAAAGCCGCCATCAAAGCCAAGATGGACCTTGAGTCTGAAGGCATGGATGAATTGCCGCTATGGATCTCTGGGACGATCACCGACCGGTCTGGGCGCACGCTTTCCGGTCAAACGGTCGAAGCGTTTTGGAATTCTGTGCGCCACGCCAAACCCTTTGCGATCGGGTTTAACTGCGCGCTCGGGGCGGAACTGATGCGCCCGCATATTTCCTCATTGGACCGCATCTCGGATACCCGCGTCGCCGCGTTTCCGAATGCGGGTCTGCCAAATGAAATGGGCGAATATGATGAAGACCCCCACGAAACAGCAAGCCGTCTTGGCGCATGGGCAGAAGACGGTCTCGTCAACATCATTGGCGGGTGCTGCGGCACGACGCCGGACCATGTCAAAGCGGTCGCCGATGCGATCGAAGGCTTAAAACCCCGCCAAATCGCGCCGAGCAAAAACACGATGCGTCTTGCTGGCCTCGAGCCGTTCGAAGTGGCATCTTAAGACCAGGCAAAGCGCGCGGAGGCAGACGACGATGAAACTCTATGACACACTCGATGATAAGATCATCCGCTTCATTGAGAAGCAGAAAATGTTCTTCGTGGCGACCGCGCCTTTATCAGGTGATGGTCATGTGAACCTGTCACCAAAGGGCTATGACGCGTTCAAGGTCCTCGACGGCAACACGGTCGCGTGGCTCGATCTTGGCGGCTCGGGCATTGAGACCCAAGCCCATGTTCAGGAAAATGGCCGGATCACGATCATGTTCTGCGCGTTTGAAGGTCCGGCCAACATTCTGCGCCTGTTCGGCACTGGCGAAGTGATCAATCCGCACCATGCCGATTGGGAAGAGATGCTTGCTATGTTCCCGGGCTTTGAGCGCGCCCGCGGCATCTTCAAAGTCAAACTCACGCGGATCCAAGATAGCTGTGGATGGGGCGTACCCTTCTATGAGTTTAAAGGCGAGCGCGACCAACTCACCCGCTATGTCGGCAATAAGTCAGAAGAAGAATGGATCGAGAGCCGCTATGCCAAAAATACGACCAGCATTGACGGCCTAAAGGGCCTCGTTCGGGAGGATGTATGATGACTTATATTGATGGATTTGTGGCCGCGGTGCCGGTTGAAAACAAAGACGCCTATTTAGAGCATGCGCGGATCACCAGCCCGGTGTTTAAGAAATACGGCGCGCTTCGCGTCATGGACAATTGGGGCGACGAGGTGCCGGACGGCGAAGTGACGTCGTTCCCACTCGCGGTGAAAGCCAAGCCGGGCGAAGTCATCGTTTTTTCCTGGATCGAATGGCCCTCGAAAGAAGCGCGCGAAAAAGGGATGGAACAGTGCATGACGGATCCTGTTTTCAATGATGAAAGCATGACCATGCCGTTTGACGGCAAGCGTATGCTGATCGGCAGTTTTGAGACGATTTTGGAAGAGTGATGAGTGCTAACTTAACGGTCATTCCGGGCGAAGACCCGGGATCCAACCAAAAAAGACTGGGTCCCGGATAAGCGCAGGCGCGCTTTCCGGGATGACAAAGAGAGAAGACTAGACTGCGACTATGAGCACAGCCTCCCAGACTTTCGTCAATATTGGCGAGCGGACCAATGTGACCGGATCGGCGCGATTCCGGAAACTGATCGTCAATGGCGATTATGCCACGGCGGTTGAGGTGGCGCGGCAGCAGGTCGAGAACGGTGCGCAAATCATCGACATCAATATGGATGAGGGCATGCTGGACGGCGCTGAGGCGATGACCACATTCCTCAACCTGATCGCAGCCGAGCCCGATATTGCGCGGGTCCCGATCATGATTGACAGCTCAAAATGGGACGTCATCGAAGCGGGCCTCAAGTGCGTCCAGGGCAAGGCCGTCGTCAACTCGATCTCAATGAAAGAAGGCGAGGATCAGTTCCGCGAGCACGCCTATAAATGCTTGTCCTATGGCGCAGCGGTCGTGGTCATGGCGTTTGACGAGGTTGGCCAAGCCGACACCGCCCCGCGCAAAATCGAGATCTGTCAGCGCGCCTTCAAAATCCTCACCGAAGAGGTTGGGTTCCCAGCAGAAGACATCATTTTCGACCCGAATATTTTCGCCGTCGCGACCGGGATTGAGGAACACAATAGTTACGCTGTCGATTTCATCGAAGCGGCCAAAGTGATCCGTGAGACGTGCCCGGGCTGTCACATTTCGGGCGGGCTCTCGAACGTGTCTTTCTCGTTCCGGGGGAATGAGCCGGTGCGCCGCGCCATGCACTCGGTGTTTCTGTACCATGCCATCCCAGCAGGCATGGATATGGGCATCGTGAATGCCGGCCAGCTCGACATTTACGATGAGATCGAACCGAAGCTCCGCGATCTCGTTGAAGATGTCATCCTCAACCGCACCGATGACGCAACCGAAGCGCTGGTCGATTATGCTGAGCAGTTCCGCGGCCAAAAGGGCAAATCGGCTGAGAAGGATATGTCGTGGCGGGAATTAGCCGTTCACAAGCGGCTCGAACACGCCCTGGTCAACGGGATCACCGAATTTATCGATGCCGATACTGAAGAGGCACGCGCCGATGCCGCGCGGCCGCTGCACGTGATCGAAGGGCCATTGATGGCTGGCATGAACGTTGTTGGCGACTTGTTTGGCTCTGGCAAAATGTTCCTGCCCCAAGTGGTGAAATCGGCCCGCGTGATGAAAGCCGCTGTGGCCTATCTCGACCCGTTCATGCAAGCTGAAAAAGAAGAACTTGGCACCGTTGATGTCTCGAACGGCAAAGTCCTAATGGCGACCGTCAAAGGCGACGTGCACGATATCGGCAAGAACATTGTCGGCGTTGTGCTGGCTTGTAATGGCTATGAGATTGTCGATATGGGCGTCATGGTCCCCTGCGAAGACATCCTCGCCAAAGCCGAGGAAGAGAAGGTCGACATTATTGGCCTATCCGGTCTGATCACGCCAAGCTTGGACGAGATGGTCTATGTCGCGCGCGAAATGCAGCGCACCGGCATGAAACAGCCGCTCCTGATCGGCGGCGCGACAACGTCGCCGGCGCACACCGCGGTGAAAATCGATCCCGCCCGCGACAACGGTCCGACCATTCATGTCACCGATGCCAGCCGCGCGGTTGGCGTGGTCTCCGCGCTTTTATCAGATGAAGAACGACCGCTCTTCGTAGAGACGGCGCAAGCGAAGTATCAACGTATGCGCGATAGCCGCGCCGGAGGCCCGCCAAAACCGCGCCACCCGATTGGCGTTGCACGCGCGCACGCCCACAAGCTGGAAGCCCCGACCCCGGTAGCGCCAACCTTCACAGGTACGCGGGTCTTCGAAGACTTCGATCTGTCAGAACTTGCCCGCTATATTGACTGGACCCCCTATTTCTCGAGTTGGAACCTTGCCGGCCGTTTCCCGCAAATTCTCGATGATGAGATCGTTGGTGAAGCCGCGAGAGATCTATGGCGAGACACTGAGAATATGATGCAGCAGATTCTCGGGCAGGATTGGTTTAAGCCGAAAGCCGTGATCGGGTTCTGGCCTGCGCATCGTGACGGAGACGATATTGTGCTACCTGCGGGGGCGCCATCCTCCTTCGACGTCGCTCAGGATGGGTCCGGAGATCGCGTCGCTCAGGATAGGGCCGAGACTTCAACGCTCACCCTGAGCGACGTCGAAGGGCGAGCGAGCGGGGCCTGGCCCAAAACGCGCTTCCACACGCTGCGGCAGCAAATGGTCAAAGACAATACGCGCGCAAACTTCGCCTTGTCCGATTTCATCGCCGAGCATGGCGACCATATTGGCGGGTTTGCGGTGACCTCCGGTCCGGAAGCCGAAGAGATCGCGAAAAAGTTCGAAGCCGAAGCGGACGATTACTCTGCCATTATGGTGAAAGCACTGGCGGATCGCTTCGCCGAGGCGATGGCCGAGTATATGCATGAGCAAGTCCGAAAAACCCATTGGGGCTATGCCGCTGACGAAGACCTCGACAATGCCGCGCTGATCAAGGAGGCCTATTCCGGCATCCGCCCGGCGGCTGGCTATCCCTGCCAGCCTGATCACACCGAAAAAGAGACACTGTTTAAGCTGCTGCAAGCCGATCGGATCGGCATGGAACTCACCACTAGCTTTGCCATGACGCCGGCCGCGTCCGTCTCAGGGCTCTATATGGCGCATCCAGAAAGCGTCTATTTCGCGGTTGGCCGGATCGAACGCGATCAGGTTCAGGATTATGCTGACCGCAAAGGTATGGAGCTGCGCACCGCAGAGCGCTGGCTCGGCCCGATCTTGAATTATGATCCAACTGAGGTGGAAGAGGTCGCGGCTTAATCACGCCGCCCATCCCTGAAACAGTCCGCTCATCCCGGCGCAGGCGGGGATCTTGTGCAGCATGTCCGGAAGCACCGAGAGAGATCCCCGCCTGCGCGGGGATGAGCGAAACCCGGCGCGAGCGGCGATAATACTTCGCCCCCCGCCCCCGATCTCGGTCGGCTTCATCCCTCGTTAAGCGCGATCAGAGACGATGGCGCTATGCGTATAGGGGTTCGCCATTTCGTCATCAGTTTTGTGTTCGCGACGCTGCCGGCGTTCGAGGCGCGTTGCCAGGCTCTGTCGCTCGATTTTGAGGCCGTACGGGTCGAAAATCTAGGGGCATCGTTTCGAACCGTGCCGCTCGTTAACACGTACACGAACCCTGTCGTGGTGTGCACCTATCATCTCAAGACCAATGCCGATAATGAGGCGACCGTGCGCGTGGCCAATGCGCAATCCACGCAGTTCGATGTGCGTGTGCAGAGGTTCGAAAACTCGGCCGCGTTCACGGATTCAGATGTCCACTGCCTGATCGCAGATGAAGGCGTCCACACGCTCAGTGATGGTCGTGTCATCGAAGCGCGCAAAGTCTTGTCGACAGTCACGGCGGGCAATGCTGTCGGTTGGGGGAGCGGAAACTATACCAATGTCACCAGCTTGGTCTCCGGTGGACATTCCAGCTTAGTCTTGCTCGGTCAGGTGATGAGTTTCAATGATCCCAAGGCCAGCGTGTTCACGTCCAGCAATTGCAACAATCGCGGCACGCCGGCGACGCTTTCATCGATTTGTGTGACCAAACACATTGGCATGATCAATGATACGCGGCTCAGCGAAACGCTCGGCTTGATCATCACCGAACCTGGATCAGGCACTGTGAATGATGTCGATTATGCCTTTGCTCGCGGCCCAAACGCGGTCGCTGGGACGGGCAATACCCCACCCTATGCGTATTCCGTGGCCGGCGATTTTGAGATTGGCATCGCCACCATGGCGGCGGAGAATGGTGGCAATGGCGGTTGGGCCGTCCTGTATGGCGCAGACCCACTGCCTGCCAATCAAATCAATCTCGCCATTGAAGAAGAGACCGTGGCCGGCGACACCACGCGGCGGCATATCAATGAAGAGGTTTACTATGGCGTGTTTCGGAACCGGCAGACGGCAGCCCTCAATGTCACCAAGACGACCCAAGTTGCGGCCGTTTCCATGTCGCCATTTGCGATCCCCGGGAGCGATGTCTTATATACGCTTAATGTCGATAGCACCGGGACTGCGCCCGTCGATGAAGACTCGCTGTTCCTGGTCGACACGCTGCCCGAGGAGGTCGCTTATTATCACGGCGATATCGATGATGCGGGGCCGCAAACCGGCAGCGTCCATTTCACCCCGATGTCGTCGGGCGTGACTTTTGATGCGATGACCGATTTGGCCTTTTCCAATGCGACCGCAAAGCCGAGCCATTTCGCCGCTTGCACCTACGCGCCAAACGCTGGATATGATGCGGCCGTCCGACATATTTGCTTCGCGCCGAAAGGCCAATTGCTCGGCGGCGCAATTCAACCCGATGCTGGGTTTTCGTTGACATATCGGGCGCGGATTAATTGAGCGGCCAGAGGGCGACCCAGGACAAAGATCGGATTAGGCTTGACTTGGACGAGCCTCGTTGACCTGGCGCGCCATCCGTTCCGCGCGTTTTAGGGTTGCCAGCAAGAATTCTTCGGACTTTTGTTCATGAAATTGATCGCGCTGATTAAACCAAACACAAAAGGCCCGATCCTGCTTGACCGCAGCAATGGTCATTTTCGGCCCACCAGAGCGCAACTCAACTATATCTCCAACTTTAAGATCCATAGAAATACCTTTTTATTTATGATCTTCGATATCTCCGAATTACTTAAAATATGAATACTTTTATCAGGAATGTTACACTTGTTGTCTCAGATTACGACACTGCGATAATTTTCTATACGCAAAAACTTGGCTTTTCTTTGCTTGAAGACACCCCGCTCAGCGCCGGCAAACGCTGGGTCCGAGTGGCGCCGCCCGGGGCTCAAACCGCTTTGCTGCTCGCCAAAGCGGACGGCCCGGCGCAAGCGGCCGTGATCGGTCAGCAAACAGGAGGACGGGTTAGCTTTTTTCTACAGACTGACGATTTCGCCCGGGATCATGGTGCGATGCAGGCCAAAGGCGTGACCTTTCGAGAAGCGCCGCGATTGGAACCCTATGGCACCGTCGCCGTATTCGAGGACCCATTTGGCAATCTATGGGACTTGATCGAGCCCGCCACTTGAGCGGGCTGGCTGAGAGCGTTCGTCTCTGCGCGCCTGACGACGAAAAAAGGCGACGCCCGCGAGCGCCGCCTTCTCGAATATCAGGATCGTCGTAACTTAGTTTACATCGAAACGATCAAGCATCATGACTTTGTCCCAAGCCTTGATGAAATCGCGTGTGAAACGCTCTTTCGAGTCGCTCTGAGCATAGATTTCCGCAACGCTCCGTAAGATCGAGTTCGAACCGAAGACCAAGTCCGCGCGGGTCGCAGAGAATTTCACCTTGCCCGTCTTGCGGTCGCGCCCTTCAAAATACTCTTCCGATGGATCCGCGACCCATTCGTAAGACATGTCGAGCAAGTTGACGAAGTAATCATTACTCAGCGTGCCGACTTGATCGGTGAGCACACCATAATCGGAGTCCGCCGCATTTGCGCCGAGGACGCGAAGTCCGCCGACCAAGACGGTCATTTCCGGGGCACTAAGGGTCAAAAGCGCGGCCTTATCGACCAGCAACTCTTCCGTTGCCCGAGGATCCGCCGTGTTCTTATAGTTGCGGAAACCGTCAAATTTCGGCTCCAACACCTCAAACGACTCCACGTCGGTCATCTCCTGCGTCGCATCCGTGCGTCCGGGCGTGAACGGTACAGTTTGCCCTGAGGCTTTCTCAATCGCAGCACAACCGCCAAGCACGATCAGGTCGGCCATGGACACTTTTGTGCCAGAGGCGTTGAACGCGGTCTGGATCTCTTCGAGCTTAGCAATCACCGCTGGCACGCCAGACGTGACATTGATGTCCCAATCCTTGGCAGGCGCAAGACAGATCCGCGCGCCATTTGCGCCGCCACGCTTATCGGAGTCCCGATAGGTGGAAGCAGAGGCCCAGGCCGTGCCCACCAATTGTGGAACCGTCAAACCTGAACCGAGGATGTGCGCCTTGAGTTCAGCGATCTCGGCAGCATTGATCACCGAGCCATCTTGTGCCGGGATTGGATCTTGCCAAATCAGGTCTTCGGCCGGAACTTCCGGTCCCACATAGCGCGACTTTGGCCCCATATCGCGGTGCGTCAGCTTGAACCAAGCGCGGGCATAGGCGTCTGCAAACTCTTCCGGATTGTCCAAGAAATGCTGTGAGACTTTGGCATATTCTGGGTCCATTTTCATCGCCATGTCCGCCGTCGTCATCATCAGCGGCTGAGTCTTCGACGGATCATGGGCCATTGGCGCTTCGGGTGCCCCTTGGCCAGGCGCTGGCGCCCATTGAACATGTCCAGAGGGGCTCTCGACTTGAACCCACTCATATTTCAAGAGATTCTCAAAATACGCCATATCCCATTGAGTTGGGGTTGGCGTCCACGGGCCTTCGAAGCCCGCCGTTGTGGTGTCGTCGCCTTTACCGCTGGCGTGACTGTTCAGCCAACCGAAGCCCATATTTTGCATCGGCGCGCCTTCCGGCTCAACGCCAACCAAATCTTCTGGACCCGCGCCATGGCCTTTGCCGAAAGTATGACCGCCGGCCGTCAGCGCGACAGTTTCGTAATCGTTCATCGCCATGCGGGCAAACGTAACGCGAATATCATGCGCCGCCGCGAGTGGATCGGGCACCGCGTCTGGACCTTCGGGATTCACATAGATCAATCCCATCATCACAGCGCCGAGCGGCGTATCCAGCTTGTTGGCGTCCGCGTCGAGCGCTTTATAATCGCGCTGCCCCTCATAGCGGCTGTTTGGATTGCCAGAAGCGGCCAGCCACTCATTTTCAGGACCCCAGTAAATGTCCTCTTCAGGCTCAAACCAGTCGGCACGGCCACCGGAGAAGCCAAACGTTTTCAGGCCGCAGGTTTCCATACCAACATTCGCGGCGAGGATCATCAAATCGGCCCAAGAGATTTTGTTGCCGTATTTCTGTTTGATCGGCCAAAGTAGGCGGCGCGCTTTGTCGAGATTGCCATTGTCCGGCCAGCTATTCAGGGGCGCAAATCGTTGCGAGCCAGAATTGGCCCCGCCGCGACCATCATAGGTGCGATAGGTCCCGGCGCTGTGCCAAGCCATGCGCACAAAGAAACCGGTATAATTGCCATAATCTGCTGGCCACCAATCTTGGCTGTCGGTGACCAAGGCTGCGAGATCTTTTTTCAGCGCATCATAGTCAAGCGACTCGAATTCTTTGACATAATCAAAATCGTCTTCCAGAGGGCTGACCTGTGGGGCATTCTGATTGAGGATTTTGACGTTAAGCTGTTCGGGCCACCAGCTTTTATTGGCGAGGTCACCGGTTTTAAAACCACCCCGCACGGGGCATTTCATATCGTCAGCCATAAGGTCTCCTAATAGGTTATGTTTTGTGTTGGGTTTCTAAGACTCAATTATGCTCCCGATATACTCTGCCAAGGCATATTAATCTAATTAATAATGACGCTAGTAACCAAAGGTTTTGACTATACTATCAGGCGGCGAAAGCCGCTCTCGGCACACTTCACAGGCGAAAAAACCAGAGACTCTAAGCTCTTTTGGAACCTCGAATGTCGCTTCAACGAAGGCGCGCTTCGATTGCGCCTCCACTGGCGTCGACGCCGCGCTTACCAGCAGTCCAATCATCCCCGACAGACCTGATTTTAGCATAACACCTTCCGGACGACGGACCCTGTGCTCGGGTTTACCAGGCCGGAAATTTATCCGCACGTCTAATCGGTCGTACGATTTGCGCGCGCTCAGCTATGGAAGCCGCCCGCAGCGTTGCTCATAAAGGTCGATGGCTGAGGGCATCCAGAGACGAAAATTCTCGGCCCGGGTCGCAGATGCCGGGTGGGTGCTGAGCCATTCGGGCGGGCGCTGGCCGCCGCCAATCTCGCCCATGCGTTGCCAAAGTTCTGGCGCTTCGCGTGGATCGTAACAGGCCCGTACCAGAAGCTCTAAGCCGATCTTATCCGCCTCGGTTTCATGTTCCCGCGAGAACGCCATCAAACCGCCTTGCGCCGCCATGCCCATGGCTTGCTGCACCATCCGTGCCTGACCCGCATCCATATCACCGAGCCCAAGCCCAATGGCCAGCGTGCCAAACTGCGCCAAGCGTGAATTGCTCATCCGTTTGGCGCCGTGATGCGCCAAGGCGTGGCCAATTTCGTGTCCCATAACCACGGCGAGCTTATCGACGTCTTGGAGATCTTCGAGCGTGACGCGGCCATCATAATTGCCGGTTATGTCGAGAATGCCGGTATAAATCGCGACATAGCCGCCGGGCAGACAAAACGCATTTGGTTGCTCGGATTGGATGACATTAAACGTCCAGTCAAAGCGCTCCGCGACCGGTTGAAAATCGAAGCCGGCGGCGAGATAGTCTTGCTCCATTTCAATCGCCGCAACGCGCAAACGCTCGCCAATGTCGTTGACTGTGTCATACACTTGCCGCCCAGCGAGATCGCAGGCGGCCGCACCGCTGCCGCAAATCACGTTTGGGCCTTCTTGCTGCAGCATCTGCAAATAGGACTGCGCGCCAAGCTGCGTCGCTTGCTCGATCGAAACGGTGTTGAAATCCCGCTTGCCCGAGAACGGGTTCATTTCTTGATTGGAGAAATAATACAACGCCAGGCCGATCAGACCCAATAGGATGATCCCGAGACGTCCACCTGGCAGTTGCATGAGCCCCCACACTCCAAATCACTTTAACCTTCCCTTAACCCAGCAATAGGGCGCAGGAAAGGCGTTGACCCCAGCCGCCCAGCTCGGCATCACTAGGCCTATGACGGAGACTGCGCAGCCTGCGGAAACCCAAACGCCAAAGCCGCTCCCGGTCTGGGATGTGCTCAGTGAAATGGCCCTTTATGCGTCCACAGCGCTGATCATTACCGGCCTCATCCTGCCCTCGATTTGGAAGCCGAATACGTTTGGATTTGGTGGCCAGGAATACAACCTCTATGGCATCGTCCAGACCCTGTTTGAGAGCGGCTTGCCCTTTCTCGGCTTGGTTGTGGTGTTTTTCTCGGGCATTTTCCCACTCGCCAAAACCCTGACGGCGGCGATTATTTTCCGCCAGGGCGCGCATCCGAGCCCGAAACTGGCAAGCCTTTTAAACCTGCTCGGCAAATGGTCGATGCTGGACGTTTTCCTCGCCGCGCTGCTGATTGGGATCAGCCAGATCAGCATCTATATCGGTTTTGAGACCCGCGCCGGCCTGTATTATTTCGCGCTTGGCGTGCTGCTCAACAATGCCGCCACAATGCGCCTCACTTTCACGCGCTTCAAATAGCCCTATCTAAACACCATGACGACTGCATCCGAACCGCCTCAGAACGCCCCCGAGCCGAAGCTCGATATTCGCATTATTCCAGTCACGCCCCTGCAGCAGAACACCTCGCTGATCTGGCACCGCGAAACCATGGAAGGCGTTTTCATCGATCCGGGCGGCGAGATTGACCGTTTGATGGCGGCGGCCGAGCAGTTTGGCGTCAACATCGTCGCGGTTTGGCTCACCCATGGCCATCTCGACCATGCTGGCGCCGCCACGGCCGTCAAAGAACGCACCGGCTGCCCGATCATCGGCCCGCACAAAGACGACCAATGGCTGCTCGATGATATTGAAGCCCAAGGCGCCAAGTATGGCATCGCCGATGGCAAGAATGTTCAGCCCGACCGCTATCTCGATGAAGGGGACACGCTGACCCTGAGCGGTGAAACCTTCCACGTCACCCACTGCCCGGGTCATACGCCCGGCCATGTCGTGATCTACCACCAAGCGGGCCAGCTCGCTTTTGTCGGCGACGTCCTCTTCCGCGGCTCAATCGGCCGGACCGACTTTCCGCGCGGCAATCACCAGCAGCTGATTGACTCGATCGTTCGAAACCTCTGGCCGCTCGGCCCACATATGCGCTTCGTTCCGGGCCACGGCCCGATGAGTACGTTCGGCCAAGAGCGCAAAGACAACCCTTTTGTCGGAGATGCCGCCCTAGGTTAAATAGGCTCTGGGCCAAATCCGCACACAAGGCCACTTTTAAGGCCTTCGCTGCACTGGATCGCTTGACGGACGATCAAGACATTTTATGTATTCGATAGAGTATAAATCAAATATACTTCGAAAAAATACACCTTTATATTCGAATAATTAAAAATTCAAGCCTTAATATATGTCTGCGAAACTGGATCTACAGCGTATCAGCACTCCGTCTTCCTTCGAGGAGGTTTTGGAGTATTTTCACCGCACCGATGCCGCGCTTTGGTCGGCGGCGCAGTCGCTTGAGCTGGAAGCGGCGACCGATGCTTTGATCGAGGAAATCTTTGAAACCCGCGAGTCCGTGGCCCACGCGATCAGCACCTGGGAGCCAGAAAGTCTGATTGAGCTCGCCCAAAATCTCTCCCTTTGGGTGCTGCAACGCTATCCCGACAAAACCTGCCTGCCCGAAAATGAGTGGGACCAGGTGATCCTCAACGCCTATTTCCAACTCGCCGGCCTAATCGGAATCGCACCGGTGCGGGAGGAGTAAGGGGGGCGGTTTGGGGCGCAATACCTTCACCCAAAAAATATTCGGTTATCTGGCTGGACCAACTGCTTTTATTTTGGCTAGTTATTAAAGGTGCTGGGGTGAAGTTGTGAATCTTATTGAGCGAGAAATCCTACTCTACGAAAAAGTAAAGCGTTGGATCGATGCGGATTTTAAATCGTCGGACGCATTTTTAGGGCACCCACAGAACTCGACGCTTTTTTCAGATGATGTTTCAACTACGCCTGACTCGTCGGGCGGACTGTGGTCTCGTCCAGACTTGGCGGCCGTTGTATACTCAAAAGCTGAGTTCATACCTAGTTGGGTCGCAAGTCTCTACTCGTTCGAAGTGAAAACATTCAAAGGCGCCAATGAAGCAGGCGTTTTCGAAACTCTGGCTCATACCCGATACGTGAACTACTCATACTTGGTATGGCAAGCGCCAAACAAGCTTCCTTGGAACATGGAGAAGCTTGTTCGATTATGCGCAGAATACGGAGTAGGCGCCGTCACAACTGAGACGCCTGATGATCCGACTTCATACGTAGTTCGACTCCAAGCCCAACATAACACTATTCCTACGCGGCTAAGTGACCTTTTTATTCGTGAGCGGTTTAGCAACGAGAAGAAGCGAGCGATTTCTTCCTGGTTGTCTCATCATGGTTGGGCTTTGCCAAATCAAACGAGTTCTGTGAGCTGATGCGCATCGCAATCGCCAATATGAAAGGAGGAGTCGGCAAGAGCACGACGGCAATGATGTTGGCAGAAAGCCTTGCAGTATTTCACGATAAACGAGTTCTAGTCGTAGACTGTGACCCTCAAGCAAATTGCAGCCAAATGCTATTGAGCTACCATGGATTGTTAAACGCAAAGGCCGCGCATAAAACCATTACAAATTGGATCGAGTCTATTGTGGGAAAATCACTCCATGGTGAAGTAATAAGCGAACACTCCGCTTCTGAATGCATTCAATTCGACGTTTCTGAACTCACAAATTTTGAAGAAAGCTATTGGAACACTATCCCCTCGCAGGGCAAGGTATCAATCTGGCCAGCTACTCCAGACTTGCGGTTTGCAGAACTGCTCTTCGATGGCAAGAACATGAATACGGGTGATCTGCAAAATCCTACCATGGTTCTAAAAGCGAAGTTGAACGAAGGTTTGAAAGCAGTTGAGACAAATGGAACTATCACGATATTCGATTGCCCACCGGGTTTTTCTACGTTGGCACAATCCGCTCTATTGGTTTCCGACGCGATACTTACACCTCTAACCGTCGATCCGGTAGCGCTCTGGAGCCTCAAAACATTCTGGAATCAAGGTTTGCGAGATAACCTTCGTATTCCAAGCAGCACTCCAAAAATGGCGCTATTAACAATGGTCAGGTCCGCTGGCGCGGCGGAAGAAAAGCAGCGGATCCGCCAGGAACTTTCAGCGTTTTCTCCATCAGCCAGGTTATCGACGGAAATCCCGTTCCGCTCAGATGCCCTACGCATGGTTAATCGCATTGCACGGGACTCAAAACGGAGTTTCAACGAGAAGTACGGTTCACTTCGAACGAGTGTCAAAGCGCTTGGAGACGAGGTCATGCAAAAATTAATAGCCGGTTCGGAGGTTTAGAATGAGCCAAATTGAAGTTTCAGCGTCCATAGCGATCAACGCGTTTCTAGAGGCCATCAAGGATGCCGCGGCCGAGGACCCCAATTTCAGAGCGCGTTTGGTTCACGCACTTGATCTGACAGTGCTCTACGAAGGCGACGAGCAATTCGAAGGCGCGAACCCAGTCAGACAGGCCAAGCGATGGTCAATGGAGGCATTCAAACGGATTTGGTCCAGCGCTAAAGTCGGACAGATTAAAGCCGCAATCAAAGCACATGGCCTCGCGACAACGACCGATATGAAAGGGCTGAATAAGGCCGCTCTGATAGAGCTGCTGTACAGACGAGCTGAAGAGAAATCCAGAAACGACGGACGGATTTGAACCTGATCTCTGCACCCCTCTATGCGGCTGTCATCCTTCTTATTTTCTGGCGCCGCGGGGCTGAGTGGGCTGGCCTCTATGGCGCTGGAACGTCTCACGGCGCCGAAAGACTGACGCCCGCTCGCCAACACCAATTTACTCGCGGACGTGGTCTGGCGGTGCCATTTTCCCGGCAAGTCGGCACCCTCGCCGCACACCGTGATCCGGCTGCGATGACTGCGGCCATACCGCTAAGGCCGCGGCCCAAAGTGTGTTGTCCCGGTCTCGAGCACGCGCCAGGCATGGTGGACGAAATCGACCAGCAGTGGCCGTGTGTCGCGCGGGTCGATAATCTCTTCGGCGAAAAACGCCTCGGCCGTGCGGAAAGGCGAGGCGATGGCGTCGAAGCGTTTGTACAAGCTCTTCAAATACGCCTCTTTGTCGTCGGCCTCGAGAATCTCTTTGCGATAGGCCGCTTCGATCCCGCCCGCCATCGGCAATGACCCCCAATCACCGCTGGGCCAGCAATAGCGCCATTTCGCCTTAGACGGGTTAAACATGGCCGAGCCAGCCAGGCCATAGGCTTTGCGGATGACCACCGCGCAAATCGGCACGGTGGCTTGATAGACCGCCGCCATCGCGCGCACCCCTTTGCGGGTGACGCCTTCGGTCTCGTGCTTCACGCCGCAGGCAAAGCCGGGGCAATCGACAAAATGGATGACCGGCAAATGGAAGGTCGAGCAGAGATCCATATGCCGGGTGACTTTGTCACACACATCCGCCGTCCAGGCGCCATCCAGGAAAAACGGGTCGCCAGCGAGAATCCCCACCGGGTGACCATCCACTCGGGCAAAGCCGGTGACAATGCCGCGACCCCATTGTTCGCCAATCTCGAAAAAGCTGCCTTTGTCGACTGCCGCAGCAATGATTTTGCGCGGCTTGTAAGGTGTTTTGCCATCGGTTGGGACGATGGAAATCAGGTCCTCTTCCTTCCGGTTCGGATCATCATTGGGCGGTTTCACCGGCGGCAATTCATGCACAGAGGAAGGCAGATAAGAGAGAAATTGCCGGGCCGCTTCAAACGCGTCGGCTTCGCTTTCGACCACGGCGTCAACCGTGCCATTGCGGGCCTGGATCTGCCAGCCGCCAAGTTCTTCTTTGGTCACGTCTTCGCCAAGAGCGCGGGTGACGGGCGGGC
Organism: Pseudomonadota bacterium; assembly: GCA_038531165.1. Taxonomy (GTDB): domain Bacteria; phylum Pseudomonadota; class Alphaproteobacteria; order Caulobacterales; family Hyphomonadaceae; genus Henriciella. The sequence continues at coordinate 216,759 of JBCBBZ010000002.1, read as the reverse complement.
CCGCAACAAAGACCTGGCTGAGCTCTTTGACGAGGACGGAAAAATGACTGGCGGCGAGCCGTCCCGCGCCCATCCCAGCGCACGGCCCGAGGCCCAGCGAGACATAAGGGACTTCCGACATGCCAGAGACAATAAACTCCCAGCCCGGGGTCTCAGGGATATAGGTGCGCGGGTCCTGCTCGAACATTTTGATCGAGCCCCCGCCGCCCGTGCCATCGATGAGCTGAACCAGTGGCATGCGATACTCTTGGCTTTGTTTCAGCGCCTGTAGGAGCTTGCCGCGGATCGAGGCATCAGCGGCGCCGCCGCGAACGGTAAAATCATCACCAAGAATAAAGGCCGGGCGGCCATTGATCTTGGCCCGCCCCACCACTGAATTCGAGGCCATAAAGCTCTCAAGCTCTTCGTTCTGATCATAGGTGGCGCGACCGGCGATTTTGCCAAGCTCGTGGAAGCTGCCTGGGTCCGCGAGGAACGCGACCCGCTCGCGTACGGTAAGTTTGCCGCGGCCCTTTTGCCGGGCGACGGGTTCGTCGCCGCCCATATACTCGGCCAGCCGCTCCCGCTTGCGAAGCTCTTCGATCGATTTTTCCCAAGACATAGGATCTGTTTCGAAAGCTTCCCCTGCGGCCAGTCAAGGGCAAATCATCTCCTTGATTTGGAGACGGATTTCAGTTTCGCGCAGTTTACGTCAACGGCACCCTTGCCGAGCTGGGTCAGGGCTGCTTTATCAGCGTCAGGAGCATACACATAGGAGGGCTTCCAGATGGATCTCGCAGAACTCACATCGAAAGCCGCTGCTGCGGTTGCAGGCGGTGACAGTGGCTTTGCAAAAAAGGTCAAATTCGATTTCGGCGATATCGGTCAGCTGTTCATTGATGGTGCAGCTGGGGTGGCCAATAATGACGACGCGGACGCAGATGCCACTGTCAAAGTGGACTGGGACGATTTCACCAAGCTCGCTGCAGGCCAGATGGACCCGACAATGGCCTTTATGCAAGGCAAGCTGAAAGTCCTCGGCGATATGTCAGTGGCGATGCAATTGCAGAGCATTATGAGCAAACTGTCTTAACGCAGAGCACGCCTGATAATTGATTGAACGCCTCATCCGGCTTACACGCAGGGTGAGGCTTTTCACATTTGGACCGGAAGATGTTGGAGCAAGTGCCAAACCGGATTGTGGACGTTCCAGGCAACCCGCGCCCGGATGGGGCGAGGATTATCTGGTTCGAGGGCATCGGAGGTCGGCGTTTACGCGCCTGCTTGGCACCCGCCACGCAAGACCCCGCCCGCGGCACTGCAATTGTTTGCCCGGGTCGCACCGAGTTTATCGAGAAGTATTTCGAAGTCGCGCGTGAATTACAGGATCGCGGTTTTGCGGTCTTGATCATCGATTGGCCCGGGCAAGGGCTTTCAGAGCGCCTACTTGACGATCCACAAAAAGGCCATGTCGACCGGTTCGAGACCTTTATGGGGGCGCTGCGCAATGGCCTCGACGCTCTCGAAGAATTGCCACGGCCGTATGTGTCGCTGGCGCATTCAATGGGCGGTGCCATTGCCCTTGCCGCGATTGGTCAGAACCTCGTGAAAGTCGAGGCAGCAGCCTTTTGCGCGCCGATGTGGGGGCTGCCCCTCGGGCGCGTGCAGCGTTACTTCATTTGGGCGATGCGGGTGATGGGACGGTCAGACGATTTCGCCCAAAAGCCCGGCCCGCCTGAGCGCTTTGAAGACAATATTGTGACCCATGATCGGGCCCATTGGCAGCTGAACCGCGATCTCACCGACGCGGCGCCGGAACTCTCACTCGGGCCAGTGACGTGGGGGTGGCTAAGCGCCTCTTTGGATATATTCGAAACCATTTGGAACCCGACCGTCTTGGAAAGCATTGATATTCCGGTGTTCGTCGCCAGCGCTGCAGAAGAAAAGCTCATCGACAATGGGTCCCATGCGCGAGTTGCCGATCACTTACCGAATTGCGAGCATGTCATTGTCGAGAATGCAATGCATGAAATTTTGATGGAAAAACCTGACAAACGCGCGGCGTTTTGGGCCGGGTTTGACCGTCTATTGGCGCGCGCCGAGATCTAATCGGCTTTAAAGCCTGCCTCTTTGTGCGCGCCATCACAGAACGGCTTATTGGCCGATTGTCCGCAGCGGCAGAGATAGGCTTTGCGCCCCGACCAGGCCTTACGACCAGAGCCAGCGCGGATCGAGAAATTCCCACTCACTTCGATCGGGCCATCAGGGATGCGTTTAATCTCAAGCGGGCCACCTGCTTCGATGTCCGCAAGCCCCGTATCGCCAACCGCGCCGGCATCTTGAAACGCGATCTCACGATGTGAATTGTCGCAGAAGGGCTTATTCTTCGACGCTCCGCAGCGGCACAAGGCGACGCGGCGGGTCGTGCTGTGCATATCGTCGGCGGCGCCATCAACGCTGAGCTCGCCGGAGACGTATAGCGGGCCATCATTAGAGACGGTCACCTCATTCTCAGACGGCACAGCCTCGACCAGTAATCCATCTTCCCCGTGCACGGCCAAGGCGCCGGTAGGGCAGCGGGCGACGACCTCGGTTGTGTTCGCGCGATCAACGAGATCAGGATTGCACCAAGGCTGGCGACCGGTTTCAAACAAGTCGCCTTTGGCGCGGCCGCATTCGCCGACATGAATGCACAATCGACGATCCCATGTCACTGTTTCTGAGGTGCCTTGATACTCAAAAATTGTGGTCTTGGACATGGGGTCTCTCCGGACTGTGGGGCGCTAACTTAGTGGGCGTTGGCCTCTGATTGCAGGTGGGTGTAGCTCTCAATGCCAATGCGTTCGATCAGTTCGAATTGGGTCTCGATATAATCGACATGCTCTTCTTCATTGTGCAAGATTTTGCCGAAGAGGTCGCGGCTGACATAGTCGCGCACTTTTTCGCAATGCTCCATCGCGTCGCGCAGAAGCGGAATGGCATCTTCCTCGAGTGCGAGGTCGCATTCGAGGATTTCTTTGACGCTTTCGCCAATCCGCAACTTGCCGAGGTCTTGGAGGTTCGGCAGCCCGCCGAGGAAGAGGATCCGTTCGATTAGCCAATCGGCGTGATTCATCTCCTCGATGGATTCTTTGTACTCATAGTCGCCAAGTTTGCTCACACCCCAATCTTTGAGCATGCGTGAGTGCAGGAAATACTGATTGATTGCCGTGAGCTCGTTTTTGAGCGCGTCGTTGAGAAACTTGATAACTTGTGCATCGCCTTTCATGGGGCCACTCCGTAAAACTACCTATGCCGCACCAGATAGGCCTTATCGCGCAAAAATCAACAAAAAGTGCAATAAAAACAATTCACTATGAAAGTGCGAGGCATTTGCAAAGCGACTGAAAATTAGTTGCAGATCAGGTCCCTGAATCTGATGCAGAAAATTAGGGCACCCATGCCAGTAGGTGATTGCCAAAAACCATAGGTTTTATTCACATTTTTTAATCCGCTTTTCAGAAGGGTGCGTAGTGAAAGGCAGAGCTATAGCTCTCTCTCCTCGTATTGGCTGGCGCGAGACGTTTCCTCCCTCCCAGTGTCGGCCATGCCAGTGCGAGACTTAACTTTGGTCCATCGGAACAATATGCGCTTCGGCCATATATTCGATGGACCTCATTTCGTGCAATCGGCTCACCGTACGCTGAAATTCAAAGCTGCCATCGCCTGACATGTACAGCTTTTCCGGCGCGGCGGCTGCACTCGCGATCAGTTTCACTTTGGCTTCGTAAAATGTATCGATCAGCGCGACAAAGCGTGCCGCCTCATTGCGTTTGGCGGGACTTAAAACCGGAATATTCTCGAGCAAGACCGTATGAAACGTCGCGGCTATGGCGCGATAGTCTTCTGCCCATAGGGGCTGCGCGCACAGCTCGTCGAAGGTGAACCGAGCAACACCGGCAGCTTCTCGCGTGACATTAAGCTTGCGGCCTTTCACGGTCAGCGCACAGCTTTGCGGGATGGCGCCGAGTGTTAAGCGTTCAAACGCATGATCGAGCGCCTTAGCGCCCTCGGGCCCGGCATACCAGACCGGCGCTTCGGTGAGACGCTCGAGCCGATAATCGCGCTCGGAGGCCAGTTCAAACACCTCCGTTCGTGCTTTAAGCATGTCGATAAACGGCAGGAAGAGATGCCGATTGAGGCCATCCTTGTAGAGGGCGTCAGGGTGCCGATTGGATGTCGCAACAACTGTGACACCCCGCTTAAACAGATCCTCGAAAAGCCCAGCAAGGATCATCGCATCTGCGATTTGCGTCACTTGAAACTCATCAAAACAGATCAGCTTGGCCTGCGCAGCGAGCGCCTTGGCGACCGGAAAAATCGGGTTTGAAACGTCTTTGCGTTTGCGCGCCGCGTTGAGTTGATCCTGCACACGGCCCATAAACTCATGAAAATGCACGCGCTTCGCCGGCACCGGCGCCGCGGCATGGAACATGTCCATCAACATCGATTTTCCCCGGCCCACACCGCCCCAGAGATAAAGCCCAAGGACCGGCTTTGGCTTTGAAAACCAGAGCCCTTTCTGCCCACGTTGCAGGCGCACCCGCACCTCATCAAGCTTCGCCGCAGCTTCGATTTGGGCTGGGTCCGGGCTCAGGGCGCCGGCGTCGATACGGGCCATGAGCAGATCGGTCACCGCTGACAAGCTCAACTCCCCCCGAGCGCGCGGGCCACTTGGCTGGAAAAGCCTGCCAAGGCCGGCGGGAAGACCAAAATGGTCGCCAGAATACCGGCCAAGGCGCCGCCCAAATGCGCTTCATGGCCGATTGTTTTGTTTTCGCGCTGCGCCAGGATGGCGGACACAACAATGAAAAGCAGCCCGAGCACGACCGCTGGCATAAAAAATGGGATCGGAAAAATCATCAATGGCTCAAACGGCCGAAATAGGATGAAGCTCATGACAATTCCGGACGTCGCCCCAGACGCGCCAAGCGCGCGATAAGAGGGTTTGGTTTTATTCTCAAGCAGAGACCAGAAACTGCCCCCAAGCAGCGCGGCAAAATATACAATCGCATAAGAAAGCGAGCCGAGCTCCCGCTCCACGATCGATCCGAACATCAGCAAGACATACATATTGACGAATAGATGCAGCAATCCGCCATGTAAGAACCCGCTTGAAATCATCCGGTGCCATTCTCGCTGCTCTAGAATCGGACCGACATGGAAGAGGTTTCTTTCCATGAAAGACGGCATGGCCAGCGCCGCCACACTGGCAATGATATTGGCAATGACCAGCAGCGCGGTCACTGGAACAGACTGAAAGAATTCCATGACGTGGCTCTACCCCATAGCGCGGAGCCGTGCACGCGCTTTTGTCGCGACATACGGTTGCGCAAGGCGGGCCACAAAAAAAGGGCAGCGCTTTCTGCACTGCCCTTTTTAACAAGGACTAAGAACGATAAGTCCTAGAACTCGTATTTCACGCCGAGTTGAACCTGCCACACGGATTGATTGAGAACTTCGAGGTTCTTAATCGCGTCGTCGCTCTGCAGATTGAAGTATTCGTATTGACCATCAACGATACGCGCTGACACGACATCCCGTTCATACTCGTACTCGGTCCGTTCGATGCGACCCCAATCGGAATTCAGGAGATTGCCCAAATTCTCGATGTCTAAGAACAGGAATGTCCGGTGATCTGATAGAACTCCCGGAAGCTCTTGCTGAAGACGCAGGTCGACGATTGTGGACCACCGCGAATTGTCGCCATTCCGCTCGGCAATACCACCGCGATACTGCGACAGTTCTGAGCTGTTGATATAGTCAAAGAAGGCTTGCTGATCGGCGGCGTCGCCACCGAAGGAGGTCGGTGCAAAAAGTGGATCGCCCGGGCCCGATGGAACGTACAACAGATGTCCAGCATCATCGTTCCGGCTTTCGCGAGCACATCGGCCGCCACCAACATCGAGCACACAATTGTTGTTTTCGGAGAAGGTGTAACTATAGGGCTGTCCTGGTCGGCGCGTAGCGAACAGAGACGCCTTGGTTGCGTACCCATCGAAAAACTCTTTTTCCCAATTGGCGCGTAGTCTTAGCAGATGCTCCACTTGAAAGTTCGATGTTCCGGTTCGGGGCTGTTGGCGATCAAATGCCGCGAAGTCTGAGTAATTCGACGTCGCTGTTGATGACGTTCCATAGCCGATATCCTCGACGTCCGCGTAAGTATAGCTTGTGAAGATATCGAAAATACCAAACTCGGTTTCCCATTCTTTTGTCGCGGACAGGGCGAATAGAAGGCTGTGCCCCTTGTCTACGGAGCCGACAACGATCGCCTCCGGGAAGCTACAATCATAGACGCCGCGACCATCTGGTGCGACAGCGACAGGATTTTCGCAGGTTTGATTGAACCAGTACGATGAATTGTCCAGCTTGTTGTAAAGAATGTCAGCAGAGAACAACCAGTCTTCGCCAAGATATGGCACGTCGGTATTGTAAGCACCGCCAATGCTGAACTTCCAAGTGGTCGGTATATCGAAGTCTGGGTCAAGCGCATTGACCGACCCGTCAGGGGCTTCGTTGGCCAGCGACGACAATACATCGTCTGGAATAAACTGACCGGTTGCTTCGTCTGGGGTCGTCGGCACTGCAACCGAGCCAAACGCGTTCGAACTGTCCGAAATGACGCCGTCGTTTGAGTAGCTGTTCGATATCCACACGCCGGGGGAACCACCCGAGAAGCGCCCTACGCCGCCGCGGATGGTGAGATCGTCTGTCGGCGTCCAATTGAACGACAGCCTGGGCAAGATAACATCGAGCCCGTCAATATCGCCCGTGTTGGAATAACCATATCGATCAATGAAGTTCTGGTTTTCACGAATTTCACCCTCGGTCTCATAATAGTCATAGCGAAGGCCGAGATCGATGGTGAGGTTTGGAGAGATGTCCCATGTGTCTTGCACATAGAGCGAGTTGTAATTGTAGCCCCAGATGGCGCGCAGATCATTCTCATTGTTTGTGATCGCATTATTATATAACAGACCGGTTGCTGTGGCCGTTTCAAGGCCTGTCAAACCCGTCGTTATGAGCGCTCCAGTCGTCTCGTCAAACACAGGATCAAACGCGTACGATCCCTCGGAATTTTGAGCGAACAAGTTATTTACGTCGACCTCTTCTCGCTCAAAGCCGAATTTGAACAGGTGATCCCCCAGGGTATATTCCGCGACGGCTTTGATTTGGAAAAAGTCTTGATCGAGCTCGTTACCATGACGAAAGCGGTCGGGGCCAATCGCGAGGTAGGCGTCATCGCCATTTGGGTCTTCTTCGAAATCCTCTGCGATATTGAAGAAGTTATCTTCATCATTCAAGCGGATACCGAATGATGGAAATTCAGCACCGTTTAGAGAGTCCTGACCTGTCGCTTGAGATGTGCTTGCGATTTTGAATTGGGTCGAAAAGTTGGGTGTCCAATCCGAAAACACATGCGCAATATAGCTCTCGGTTTTTTCCGAACGGTCATACCAGGCTGACGACGCGCCTAGGACATCACCGCTCGTGAGGAAGTTGTTACCGTTTTGCTCACGTATCGTATTGCCTTCAGTCAGGATATAGGTGAATTTCGCCCGGTGATCGTTGTTGATGTTCCAGTCGATATTGGCGAGAATTTTTTCGTCTTCTGCGGGAGCCTTTGTAAAACCACCAATGTCAAAACCATAAACACTATTGACGATTGACCCGACCGTGTCGACCTGCGCTTGACTGATACTATCAATTGTGTCGAGCGCTCCGGAACCGGCTGGCCCGTCTTGAAGCGGCGCGACTTCCTCGAACTTATCGTAAGCGACAAAGAAGAAAAGCTTGTCTTTAATGATCGGCCCGCCGAGCGTGGCTACAATGGTTTCTTCTTCAAACGTGAAGTCAAAATCGTCATCTTTGCTCTTATCACCGATGAGACCATCGTCAGTGTAATAGTATCCTATAGAGCCGTGAAACTCGTTTGTACCTGACTTGGTCACGGCGTTGATTGTGCCGCCTGTGAACCCGTTGAACTCAACATCGAAAGGTGCGGTTTGGATAGAGAGCGATTCAATTGCATCGAATGAGATTGGAGACCGCTGCGTTGGGAAGCCGTTGGCATTCAGACCGAAGCGATCGTTCAATGCGACCCCGTCAATGGTTAGCGAGTTAAAACGATTGTTCGCGCCAGCGATTGAAAGCTCTTTCGCCCCTCCGGACTGGGTGTTCACCGTCGCAAATGGATCGAGCTGGGCGGCGTCGGTAATATCGCGGTCAATCGAGGTTAACTCGTTAAGCGCTTCAAGACCTAGTGATGTACTCAACCCCTCATTCGTAAAGCCTGCGAGGGAGCGTGATGCGGTCACAACAACGGTATCCAGTGTCCGTGCATCTGCTACCGTAATCGGGAGTGAGAGCGTTTGATCCAGCGAAAGATAAATGTCTGTTACTTCCACCGGCGCAATATTGTCGCCGCTAATTGCAACCGTATACGGTCCGCCGACGCGGAGGCCTCGCGCTGAAAACAACCCACTATTACTGGTGGTTGCCGTTGAGGAGGTGCCAGAAGGCGTGTGCGTAATCGTCACCGTCGCGCCCGGCACAGCGGCCCCGGCCTCTGTCGTAACATTACCACGGATGCTTGACGTTGTGACCTGTGCCTCGGCCGGAGCGATGATCGCTGCGGTCATAATGGAGGCGGCGGCCACACCGGATAGGAGTTTCCAGTTGGACATTTTTTTCCCTCGATTTGCCACAAAAAAAGCAGATGGGCTGGATCGCCCGCAACACTACTTTGGCTGGCATTAGGTGCGGTGCATCACAAAAATGTGACAGCTTTGTTAGACAAACGTGACACCGACAAATCGGTAAATTGTCATTGCAAATAAGCCACACGTGCTGCGAAGGGTTTATGTCTTTTGGGAAGCCGCTTATGGGGGTCTCATGGCTACGACCTCCCCGCCATCCAGCACCTATACACGGCTCGCTTTAGCACTGATTTTTGGGCTTTTGGCGGTGCGTTTGCTCTTGGTGGTGGTCTCGCCGCTCGAGCTATATGCAGACGAAGCGCAATATTGGCGCTGGGGTCAAACGCTGGCCTGGGGTTACTATTCTAAGCCGCCTATGGTCGCATGGATGATCCATATCTCAACGGCTATATTTGGCGACTCCGAAGCAGCGATTCGCCTGTTTGCACCGGTGTTTCATTGCATTGCGGCACTGGCGCTGTTTGCACTTGCGCGGCGCATGTTTGGGGCCTTGGCTGGCTTATTCACGGTCGTCACGTATTTGCTCATGCCCGGCATTGTCCTATCGTCGGGTGTGATTTCAACAGACGGGGTATTGTTCCCATTTTGGAGCATCGCCCTCTATTTGTTTTGGCGCTTGCGTGAGCACGATTTGGCTTGGCCGGGCGTGGTCTGCCTTGGCTTGGCGATTGGCGCTGGGTTCCTATCGAAATATGCGATGCTTTATTTCGCCATGGGTGTGGTGCTGACGGCGCTCCTCGATCGGCCAACTCGCAGCGCGATCCTGAGCCGCAAAGGGGGCCTCGCCATCGGCATCGCCGCAGCGGTGTTCGCGCCGCATCTGATCTGGAACGCTGCAAACGAGTTCCAGACCGTGAGTCACACGTTCGACAATGCCAATCTCGGCGGAGACTTGTTCAATCTCGATCATCTGCCGCGCTTTATCGGCGACCAAATGGGTGTGTTCGGCCCGGTTTGCTTGGTGATTTTGGTCGCCGGGCTGACATTTCTACGTCCCAAACAAGACTTAGCCGACCTGGGGGATGCCGCACATGCGAATGACGCGAAAGAACGCTGGCTCGCCTGTTTCATCGTTCCGGTCCTGATCATCATTGCTTTTCAAGCCGTGCTGTCGCGCGCGCATGCCAATTGGGCCGCCACGGCATATCCTGCAGCGAGCATATTGGTGGCTGCGATCTTAGTGCGTGCGGCCGGCTGGCGACCCGCTTTTTGGGCCGGAATTGGGTTGCAGGTGGTCGTCGCGATTTTAGCCACGACGCTGGCCATGGGACCGCCGAGCTGGAGCGCCGCACTTGGCCGAGACAATGACCTCAAGCGCGTGCGCGGATGGACCGATCTGTCTGAACAATTGCGACAAGAAGCAGAGCGATTGCAGCCAACCGCCATCCTGGTCGATGAGCGTGAGGTCTGGCATGGGATTGACTATTATCTGCGTGACCAACTCAACATACCGCTGATTTTGTGGCGCTATAATCCCGGCCCGAAGAGTTTTGCCGAAGGACGCGATTTGGCCGATCTCGATAGCAGCCGTGTCCTTGTTGCCAGCTATCGATCACACCTGCGCCCTCGGATACAGGCTGATTTTGCCACTTGGCAGCCCTCCGGTCTGGTCGGCGTGGATCTGGGCCATCGCTCGAACGGGTGCTCTTTGAGACGTGAGTTGCGACTCTATATGACGTCCGATTACACGCCGCTGGCCCGCACCTCGGAATGGATCAACCAATTTAAAATCGAGGATGAGAGTGGAAATCTGGTCGATACGCACATAGATCGACCAGAGCCGTGTCCGAAAGGCTGATACCGCCGCAAACTCCTCTAAATCAGACGTCTAACATCGCTACGCTTAAAGCCATTCTCGGCCCAACCAATACGGGCAAAACGCATTACGCATTAGAGCGGATGATGGGGCACGCGACCGGCATGATCGGCTTGCCACTGCGCCTACTCGCGCGCGAGGTTTACGATCGGGTGGTGCACGCAAAAGGGGTCGGGGCGGTCGCGCTCATCACCGGCGAAGAGCGGATTTTACCGGAGCGGGCGCGATATTGGGTCTGCACGGTCGAATCCATGCCGATGGATCTCGATGTCGAATGCCTTGTCATTGATGAGATTCAGATCGCAGAAGACGAGGATCGCGGCCACATCTTTACGGATCGGATCCTGCATGCGCGCGGCCGTCAGGAAACCCTGCTGCTGGGATCAGAGACCATGCGCGCCGTGCTCAAGGATCTCGATTTTGAAATTTCAACAGATGTCCGAGAGCGGTTCTCGACTCTGTCATATGCAGGTCAGAGGAAGATTACCAAACTGCCGCGCCGCACGGCGATTGTCGGGTTTAGTGCCGACAAGATCTACGCCATTGCCGAAGTGCTACGGCGTCAAAAAGGCGGGTGCGCCGTCGTCATGGGCGGCCTCAGCCCACGCACGAGAAATGCACAAGTTGCGTTGTATCAATCGGGCGAAGTCGATTATCTTGTCGCCACCGATGCGATTGGTATGGGCCTCAATCTTGACGTCGACCGGGTCGCCTTTACCGGGCAATCGAAGTTTGATGGGCGCCGCCATCGCTGGCTAAGGCCAGCCGAGATTGGCCAGATTGCAGGGCGCGCGGGCCGCTTTCGTGATGATGGTGAGTTTGGCGAGACCAATGATTGCCCGCCTTTTGACGAAGATCTGATCCGGGCGATCGAGGATCACCGCTACCCGCCGATTACCGACCTGAGTTGGCGCAATAGCGACCTCGATTATCGGTCCATCAAAACCCTGATTGCGAGTCTGGCCCAAACCAGCCCGCATCCGAGCTTGCGGCAAAACCCGCACGGCTTGGATGAATGGGTGCTGCGTCGTATGGCCGAAGATCAAGACATTGGCCCGGACGTGCGCGGGGCAAGATACGTCAAACGCCTATGGGATCTGGCGCGCTTACCGGACTTTCGTAAAGCCGGTCATGAGGGACATGGTCGCCTCGTCCTTGGGCTAGCCGAGACGCTATCCGATCCAGACGCGCGCTTAGGCGACATCGCCATGGATACGCGCTTGAAAGCCCTCGACCAAACCGTCGGCAATATCGGTTTGCTGCAGCAGCGTCTGGCAATGATCCGAACTTGGACTTACGCAAGTTTCCGGGATGACTGGCTTGAAAATCCCGTTTATTGGCGCGAAAGAACGCGGGACATCGAAGATCGGCTCTCTGATGCCTTGCATGAGGCGCTTACGCTCCGATTTGTCGACCGCCGCACAACCGCCCTGATTGCTGGGCTGAAAAGGGAAGATCTTTTGAGCGCAGACGTATCAGAGACCGGGGAAGTGTCGATCGAAGGGCATCAAGTCGGGCGGCTCGTTGGGCTGACGTTTGAACCAGATTCGAGTGCGTCGACGCTTGAAGGGAAAACACTGCGCAGTGCCGCCCTGAAAGCGCTTGAGCCTGTGATTGCCGAACGTTTGAAGGCGATCGCCGGGGCACCGGAGGCGGCGCTCACGCTATCAGAGTCCGCTCAAATTCTTTGGGACGGGACCCCGGTCGCACAATTGGTGCCAGGTCCGCATTGGTTGGCGCCATCGGCGCGCCTGCTGGGCGGACAGGATGCCGAAGCGCACCAACAAGACGCCGCCCAAACCCGGCTGAATGAATGGCTTGGCGTTGAAATTGAGAAACGGTTGCCGACGCATTTCAAACTGAAATTCACGCCTGATAGCGCCGGGCTTGATGGGCTCGCGCGCGGTTTAGCCTTCCGTCTGATCGAGGCAGGGGCAGCCTGCGATTTGCGTGGCGAGGATCGATCCTTATTGCCGGGACCTGAAGATCGCACCAAGCTCAAAGAAGCAGGCATTCGATCCGGACGGATTGCCGCCCATGTCCCTGACGCGCAAAAACCAGCCGCACAAAGGCTCATCGCGCTTTTGCAGTCGCTCGCCGATGGCCGGGCGCGCAAAACGGCGCCAGAAGGTGCTGGCAGTTTCGAACTGGATGGCAGCTGGCCAGACGAGGACCTTGCGGCGCAGGGATACTTGCGGTTCGGCAAGCGCGCCGTGCGGGCAGACCTTGCCGAACGCCTGGGCTGGGAATTGTCGAAGCGCCGGAAAGAAGCGGCGGCGGCGAAATTTGAGATCCCGCCGGACCTCGCCTCAATGGTCTCTTGCCCACTCGATGATTTCCATAATGTCCTGAAAGGATTCCGCATCGCCCCGGCTGAGAAAGATCCGGAAACGGGCGCTGTGACGCTTTGGCGGTTCCAATCGAAGGCCCATCTCGACGCGCAAGCTCAGCGCCGTGCGGACCGCAAAACGGCGCGTTCAAAACCCAAACCCTCCGGCCCACGCAAGTCGCCGGATCGTAGCGGACGCAAGCCAAGACCGAACCCGCATGCCGGCCGCAACCAAAGACGGCAACCCGATCCTGATAGTCCGTTTGCAGCGCTGGCGGCTCTTTTGCCGGAGAAATCGGAGCCTAAGCCATCGGAGCCTAAGCCTAAGAAACGAAAGCCAAGAAAGCCGAAACCGCAGCCAGATACGTCGACCGTCAATTCGGCGGCGCCGGCGGAGTCCGTTTCCGAACAGCCGGCCTCCAGCGAGACGAAACCGGCGAATGACTGAGGCTGAACGCGATACTCGTCTTGATATTTGGTTGTGGCGCGCGCGGTTCTTTAAAACGCGCGCCCTGGCGACCGCGCATGTCGCGAGAAAAGGTGTGCGAATTACCCGAAATGGGCAAACGCGAAAAACCGATAAAGCCGGTCAAAGGGTGAGCGCGGGAGATGTCCTGACGTTTTCAAAAGCAAAAGCGATTGAAATGATCGAGATCATTGGCGTCGGCGAACGCCGCGGTCCGGCCCCGGAGGCGCGAAGCCTTTACAGACGCCTCGAGCCGGGCGCATAAGGGCCTCATGGTAGGGATATTTTCACGACTGTTCGGCGCCAACCGACCGACCGCGCCGGTGCGCGACTTAGACCCCTATGAAGCCGCCGCAGCCTTATTGGTGGAAGCGGCTTTGGTGGATGGGGTATATGCTAATCTTGAAAGCGATATGATCGCAGAAATTCTGGTGACCAGCTTCAATATGGAAGCTGATCGCGCTGATGAAGTGCTGCAGCGGGGCGAGCGGATCGCTGAAGAAGCGACCGATACACACGCGCTAACCCGGCACGTCAAAACGCTGCCGCAGAGCGAGCGCGCTGGGGTCATTGAAGGACTATACCGGGTTTCCCTGGCTGACGGCGAGGCTTGTAAGTACGAAGAATCTTTCATTCGTCACGTCGCGAGCCTTCTGCACATTGATGACGTCTCGCGCGCCCATGCCCGAAAGAGAGCAGAACTAAACGCACCGTGACAGTCCGGTGCATTGACTTGTCGATTGGCCAACGTCATCTGCAGCTTGAGATAGAGTTTATAGAGCCGGAATATGACTTACATCGTAATGGATGCATGCATCCGCTGCAAATACATGGACTGCGTCGAGGTTTGCCCCGTCGATTGTTTCTATGAGGGCGAGAACATGCTGGTCATCCATCCTGACGAATGCATCGATTGCGGGGTCTGTGAACCGGAATGCCCGGTCGAGGCCATCAAGCCGGATACCGAAGATGAACCGGATGCAAAATGGCTGAAGCTCAATACAGATTATTCGAAAGTTTGGCCGAACATCACGCGGATGAAAGATCCGCCGGAAGACCGCGAAGAGTTTGCGCAAAAAACCAATAAGCTCGCCGACTTCTTCAGCCCGAATCCTGGTGAAGGGGACTGATCCGCAAATCGATCATCGACTAATCGGATCGCGTTCGCCGAGCAGCCAACGCAAAAGGTCGAGATAATCAAACATCAAGGACACACCCATGACGATGATGGCCGCTAAGAGCCATCGCGCGAAGACGGTTTTTTGGTGCATTCCGCGCCCACGTATTGTCAGCATGTATAAGAGTGTCGGCGACCAAAACAAAATATGCCCGAGCCCCATCAGGCGCGTAAAACCGAACAGGCTATACGCCGCAAGCGTCCCGGCCATGCCAAGCAGTGTACCAAGTAAAATCCAGCGCGCCTCGGCATGGAATACGCTAAATACGGCGGACAAGGATAAGACCAGGACCATAATCCTGACCCATATCAACACCCAATCCGGGCTATTGGCGGACATATCCGCATTGAATTGCTGAAGAATCTCCATGCCGCCGTCCAATCCCCTGACGAGTCGTTTTCTTGATTTATAGCTTAGAGGACTATGGATCGCCTAGTGAAACCGTGGAAATTGAGGCCATGCGCCTAACGCGCGAACAATTGCGCGCGATCTGCGAAGGCTTTTAGTTCGATCGCATTTCCAGATGGATCAGTGAAAAACATCGTTGCTTGTTCGCCGGGTTCCCCTTTGAACCGCACATATGGCTCAATGATAAACTCCACTTGATCGGCAAGCCTTCGCGCCAAATCAGTCCAGCTCGTCATATCGAGCACTAGACCAAAATGGCGCACCGGCACGGCTTTGCCATCGACGCTGGAGCGCCCAGCTGTCCTGCATTCATCGGGCGCAAGATGGGCGACGATCTGATGGCCGAAAAAATCGAAATCAATCCATTGGTCGCTGCTACGCCCCTCGGCGCAGTTTAAAACCTCTCCATAGAAGTGACGCGCAAGGGCAAGATCGTGGACTGGAAATGCGAGGTGAAAAGGCGGCATCGGCGTTGCCATGATTACAGGCGCGCAGCCAAACGTCGAGCCAGCGCGATGCTTGGATCATGGCCATCAAAGCTTGATCGCGCCTCGTGTTTCACTTCCAACTCCAAGACGGTGCCCTGATGCATAAAGACCGTGCGCGCCCGCTCAGACTGCTGCAAATAAATGCCACCTTCACGGAACCCGTCGAGGACTTCGATTTCAACATGATTTTCAGCCTCTAAAATGATCTCTTCTCCATCGATCAAAGTATCCGATGCAGCAATGGTCACCGGCATCTCTCCGCGAACCTCGCCTGCAGCGCCCGCCGCTTCATCGCCTTCGGGCGTTGAGAGCACCGCGAAGGCTTCATAAGCGTGCTCGTCTAACGCCCAGGCATCAACGGTTAGAACGACCATGTAAGCATCCTCAGCGCGAAATGCGCGCGCATCATAGGTACAACGCCCAGATGCTGTACCGTCTGCGTCCAGCGTGTCAGAAATGTCTTCCGATGACAGAAACTCGACCCCGGGAAAAACCGCTGCGAAGTCTTTGTCTTGCAAAAGCGCGCAAGGGCGTTGCCAGGTGACGGCCGCGGGCGGTGGTGTTTCTGATGCTTTTTGAGCCACGCTCGTCGCGGCGTTCAGCGACGATGCATCGCCCCCATTGCCGCAACCGGGTAGGCTGAGCATCACGGCGCCCGCACATAAGAAAGATAATCTACGCATTCCATGCTCCCACTGAACACGTGCGATACGCTAGTCCCCGACGCAGAGAGGAGCAAGAGCTGGGGCGCCGCTGAATGCATATTTCGGTATCGAAACGAACAAATGTCCGCCGACAAGTATTCTTTGCGCCAGCGGGCACCAGAATTAATCATCATGCAACATAAAGTTGTTATTTCTCAAAATGCAACTGAATATCAGGTGGTGTTTCAAATGGTAGATGAGCCTCTCGCCAATAAAGATGACCGTGATCAAATAAAATCGAAACCGTCCAGCACCTGGGATACGGGAAAGTCAGCCTTCAAGCTGATTGTCGAACATAGCTCGCCAGCCGATCCGAAATCCTATGCCGTTTGGTATGAGTATACATCACAGTCCAATCTTGATCTCAAAACCTCGATTGATGACATCCTCGCCAGAGGGGACCAAATCACCGCGGCTGAGATTCTGCAGCTTTACGAGACTTACATTCAAGCGCAATCGAACACCGAAGCGCATCTCGAAACCATTAGTCGCGCCATCCAAAATGAAGTCGCAGACGCCCGTTCCTTAGTCACAGAGGTGATTTCCAACACGGACGATTATGTTTCCTCGATGGATAAGGCGCGGGGTTTGTTGCCGCCCGACTCGTCTCAAGAGCAAATCACCAGTGCCATTGATGGCATTATCGAGCAGAGCCTGAACTCGAAACAGTCCGCGAAAAACATTCAAGTTGCGCTCGAGAGCAAGCATGATGAAATCATTCAACTCAACTCGCGTGTGGTTCAATTGCGCGAGACCCTGATGCGCGATTCGTTGACCGAACTGGTCAACCAAAACAAGTTTGAAGCCCTGCTTGAAGAGCGCGCGGCCGAAGCGGTCGCCAATGGCTATTCCCTCACCGTCTTGTCGCTCAGTCTGAAAAATGTGGCCGAGCTCAATCGCTTGGCCGGGATGGATATCTCCGAATTCATCCTCAAATCCTTCTCTGGGATCATGCGCAAAGTGGTCAAGGATGATGGCGTCTGTGCCCGCTTTTCCGGTGCGGAGTTCGCAATCCTGTTGCCCCGCGCGGTATACCGCGACGCCAGCAAAGTGGCGAAACTGATCATTGAAGAGCTCGAAACCTTCAAGATCGTCAAGAAGCCGAGCAATCAGCTGGTCGGCCACATTCAATGCGCGATGGGCGGATCATCGCTTCGCGCCGGTATGGGGCATTTGGACCTCATCCGAGCCGCTGCAGCGCAAGCCGAGGAAGCGAAGCTGTCGGAGGCGAGTGCTGTGAAATTCGATCTGGCGCATCATCAGGCGGCCTAGCACGGGATCGTTTCGACGCGGCCGCGCGAAACTTCAATTGCCGCTCATTCAGGGACGATTTCGCACGGCATCCAAGGCCCATCATTGAAATAGTCGCGCATGCGAAATGTCGTGTCGCTGGTTTGCGCCAGTTCCAGCGTGATCATGTCGCTATAAACGCCGCCAACGAGCCAGGCCTCAACAAATTGGTTTTCGCCGGTGAGACGGTATTGCCCGAATGCCGTATCGATCACGCCTTGCCAATGCGTCGGTCCCCATTGCTGCATATCCGTCGCTTGCGAATTGAGCCCGTGCCGATCCTGCCAGACAGCGACGTCCCGATAACGGGTATAAGTCATTTGCATTTGAGCGGGCGTGCCTTGCACGGTACACGTTGCCGCGAATTGACCCGTGTCCTCTTGCGCGCTGGCGAATAGCCCGAAGGAAAAACAGCTGAGTATGAAAGCGAATTTTCGCATTGGGTGTCCCCTTTTGTCTTGAGGCCGAGCTTACCTCGGAAATCGGGCGAGTGAATGAAATCGCGTTCATCCTTACCCGCAGCGCGGGCGTACAGAAAAATGCGCGCACTCGCGCCGACGCGTGACAGCCTGACGCCCTTCACCGCGCTGATCATCGGTCTATTTCGCGCCTCAGCAGTTAGGAAATGAACATGCACGTATTCGAAACCATCGGGATTTATGCGGTTGCGCTTCTGCTTGGCGGAATGGTGTTTTTCCCATCTGTTGTCGCGCCCACTGTGTTTAAAAGCTTGAGCGCTGAAGATGCCGGGGCGTTTTTGCGGCGGCTCTTTCCAACCTATTACGTGTTTATCATCGCAACCTCTTTGCTGGGCGCAGCAGCCCTGTTCTCGCGTCCAGCGCTCGCCATCACGCTCGCTCTGATTGCGGCATCGACTCTTGCTGTACGACAGATATTGGTGCCGAAGATCAATGCCTGGCGGGACCAAGAGCTGGCCGGTGACGCCGCCGCAAAACGGCATTTCGCTTTAGGTCACCGCGCATCTGTGATCATCAACTTCGCCCAGATGGTCGCCGCGGTTTGGGCGCTGTGGGTTTTGTCGACATAGATCAACATGAGACCGTCTCGAATACCGCCTGGCCCAAACCAAGAAAGCGTCTGGGACTATCCACGTCCAGCCATCGCTGAATCTGTCGGCGCGCGGCTACGCATTGAGTTTGCTGGCCGCACGATCGCTGATACGAGCGCTGGCGTCCGAACGATTGAAACCAGTCATCCTCCGACTTACTATTTCCCACGGTCTGACGTCGATACCGGGGTGATGAGACTGAGCCAGCATCGCAGCTTTTGCGAGTGGAAAGGTCAAGCGGAGTATTTCGATCTCGTCCTAGGCGATCGGATATCGCAAGACGCGTGCTGGTCATATCCGTCGCCAAGCCGATCTTTCGCTTCGATCACGGGTTTCATTGCCTTCTATCCGGCGCGCGTCGACGCTTGTTTCGTGGATGATGAGCGGGCGAGACCCCAACCCGGACACTTTTACGGAGGCTGGATCACCGATAGCGTGGTCGGACCGTTTAAAGGGGACCCTGGCACGTTGCATTGGTGACCGCGTCAACGCCTCCGGCCCATTACGCCCCAAACTGCCAAGACGCGGCAATTTTGAAGTTTGCCCCGGGTTCAGCAACGCCCTCGAAGACGCACTCATAGGCTTCGTCGAACACATTGTCGACGCCGATCAAACCTTGGCCATTGTTCGGCTCGATCGCAGCATCAGCAAAGCGCTGCCACGGCCCTTCAATGACGAGCCCATCGGTAACCGTAAGCACGTCTTCGCGCTGTTCGGCCTCTTCATCTGCGTCATCTTGTGCCGCAGCGATCAATAATATAGATAGAGTTGTTGTCGAGATAAATGCAAAATGAACGCATATTTTTACTGTACAATACATTCTCTTTTCAGAAAAATACATCATCCTAAAACCTCAATGACTGAAAATATATAAGTCTTTTGACGATCAGATTTCCCGCTATAGGCTGAAAACCGCGATTGCAAGTCATTTTCAATTGCATTAGGATCTCAGGAATATTCTTGAAACACTAGGAGAACGTCCAATGACCTCAACGCGATTGGGCCTGCTATCTGCGACAGCGCTGGCTGTCTTTGCGCTGTTCGGCTGCGCGACGAGCCCCTCATCGGCGCCGCTGGCAAGCGCCGAGACACAGATCCGCGAGACGGCGACATTCGAACAAGACCGGGCGTCGATCCTCGCGATGGCGGGCGACTATAAAGTGACATTTGATTTCACCGAGACGGTGTCGTTTATCCAGGGCTATGAGTTGAAAGAACCGAAACTCTCCGGCGCGCATGAATCGGTTCGCGTGATTGAAGATCGCGGCGACTTTATCAGCCTGCAACATTTGCTCGTCGTCGGCCCAGAGGACTCGCCATTCGTGATCAAACACTGGCGCCAAGACTGGCAGTATGAACCGGCCCGCGTCTTGATCTTTGTCGGCGGCAATGCCTGGGAGTGGCGTGA
Source organism: Pseudomonadota bacterium (assembly GCA_038531165.1). Lineage (GTDB taxonomy): Bacteria > Pseudomonadota > Alphaproteobacteria > Caulobacterales > Hyphomonadaceae > Henriciella. The sequence continues at coordinate 196,865 of JBCBBZ010000002.1, read as the reverse complement.
GGTCCCGGCGTCTGAGCGCGCTGGAACGTGGTCGCAAACCGTGTATCAAGTTGATGACGCGCCGCGCTATGGCGCCGTCGGCGCATGGGCTTACGATGACGGCATTGCCGAGTGGACCCCGCCAAAGGAATGGCGGCCTTTGCCACGCCGCGACATGACCACGCGCGACGATTATCACGCCGTGGATGCCGTCAACCGCCACGTGATCACGCCAACCGGCTGGGTGCACGAACAAGACAATTCTAAGCTCATCCTCGATGGACCGCCGCAAGTTTTGGTCCGCGAAGTTGGCGTCAACACATATCAAGCGTTTGACGATTATCCGACCGCGGCCGCCGACGCCTATTGGCAAGCCACGGCGGACTATTGGGCCGGCGTGCGGGCGCATTGGGACGCGATCGGCGCCGAGCATGAGCGGTTTGCCATCACCATAAAAGGCGAAACCGAGGATCTGTATATGCCGCTGCTCACCCTAGCGAGCGCCGTGCAAGAGGGCGAAACCGAGGTCGCGCCGGCGATTGAAGAGGCGCGCGCCGTCATTGATGGCTTCGTCACGCCCGAGATTGGCGCCCTTGCCGATCGCTTGCGCCCGACCACCAAACTGGCGAGCGTCACGTTTTGACCGCAGCCCGGCCCCGGATCCTGAGCGCGATGCTGGGCCAGGCTTTGTCCTCACCCTGGCAATGTGCCAGACTGGCCCTGATCAGTGTCGCCTTAGGCGGGTCGAGCCTTCTTGCGGGGGCGCAGACACCGCCCGATCCGGGAGCCGCGAACGTGCAAGTCCATTATCTTGAAATCGTCACGCCGAGCGTGGACGCAACGTGCCAAGCCCTCGCCGCGCAGCATGGCGTCACCTTTAGCGATCCCGACCCAATGCTCGGCAATGCCCGTGTTGCAGCGCTCGCCAATGGCGGGCAGATCGGCGTCCGCGCCTCAATGCGCGAGGATGAAGCGCCGGTGGTGCGGCCGTATACGCTGGTCGATGATATCGCGGCCGCCCTCGCCGCGGCCGAAGCAGCGGGCGGTATGGTCGCTATGCACGCGACCGAGATCCCGGGTCAGGGCAAGTTCGCGATCTATGTCCTCGGCGACATCCAGCACGGCCTGTGGGAAAAGTGAGCGGCCACGGGGCGTCGCCCGAAGGCCGCGCCTCCCAGACGTCATCCGGGACCTCGCTCATCCCCGCGCAGGCGGGGATCTCCCTCGGCATGTCCAGACCGCCGCACGAGATCCCGGACCACGTCCGGGAGGCGCGGATAAAATCGGGAAATCCCACGCCCCTCCCGGAACCATCGGGCATGCGAAAGGGCCTCACGGGCGAAAACCCTGAGCGATGAAAGGCTCGGCGCGCTTTGAAACAAACGCGACATGACTGCCGCTCTCTCGAGACGGCGTTAAGCGCTTGTTCAAAGCGCGCCGGCGGCGGCGTATTTTCACCGTTGGTTCCCCGGATCACGTCCGAGGCCACTCCGGGGGGTTTGCTCTTACAGCCATGACAGCTCGCCTTCACTCATCGGAGGAAGGACTCGCGCCCCCGACCAGCACCGCAGCTTGGGACCGGACCCCAAAGCCACCGCCGCTGGACCACCGCTCCCCGCCCCAATCCAGCCGATCTGGACCAGCCTCTCATCAGGCGGAGATGCGGCAGAGCTTAGCGGCGTGTGAAAGGGGTCGGATTGAGGCGGGGCGTGGCGAGCGTGTGGGCGTCCGAACAAGCTGGCCCAGCGCCGGGGCCGCGCGCGAGATCGGCGGCCCGCTCCGTCTCCGATCCTCCCAGAATTTGCGCCCGCAAATATCCGGGATCTTGCGCAGTGAGGGACGGAACGGATAGCAAAAGCGGGCATTCCAGCGTGCCAATTTGGAGTTACGCAATCGCGAGCTTTCTGAATACCGTCAAACAACGAAGGCTAAACCTCGATCACGTGGTCGACCGGAACCATATCGGTGGATTTTTGCAATCGACGCATTTTAGCCCGGGCACCAAACAGCCATTCGTAGATTCCGACAGCCGCACCGCCATAACTCGCAACGATGGTTCCCGTCATTACGATAGGAGCCCACCAGGAATTAAAGTTTTCTGGATCACCCCCAGGGCGGAAACAAGAACGTACAACCTACGAAGCCGAAGCTCATCAACAACAATACGGGCATTGCAGACTCAAAAATGGGTTTCGATTTTCTTATGGCTCGCGGCTTTCCCAATACATAGGTTTTGCAGTCCAATGAGTGATAAGTAGAACCGTCAGTGAAGATCGTCATTTTGTAGTGATCTTTAGGGCCGATCCTATCAACAAAAAGCGAAACGGTACGCCGGTCTTCCGACACTAAAAGGCGCGAATCTGCGTGAGACTGTCCATCTAAGAGAATTGCTTCAAGGATTGCTCCTTCGGTGACAAAGAACTCTAGTCTTCCTTCGGTGGAAAGTTCATCCGGCTTGACGATCGTGTTTCCAAAACTGCGAAGAAAAAGACTCGTTCGATAAAAGCTATCAACTTGTTTTCCAGCAAACGCGTAAGACAGATCCTCCAAACTGTTCGGGACTGCTAATCCGGTAGATTCAGAATCGTAAAGAATGCGATACTTCCGCCGCATGACGTACGGAACCAATACCGTAACGATTGCGCCGAGTGCAAAGCTTAAAATTACTTCCGGAATGCCAAACATAGAGCGTTGATCCTCTGATCCGTCTCAGACTATTCCGATTCCAAAATAAAAGTCACATTGGATGAATATGCCTGCTCCCATTAGGACACCTGCAATCCACTTCATTATGTCCGCTAATCGGAAATTTCCTGCCGCTCCGATGAGATCAGCTTTCAGGAAAGCGCCCACCTCCAATCCCCCAATCCCCACCCCCTAACCTCCCCCACATTTCCGTCCGATGAGCGGCCACCTCGTAGGCAGGGCGCTCGGGGCGGGCCTCGGCTCGGGCGAGTGCGGACGCGCGATGCGCGGTCTCGGATCATGTCTGGGAGGGCACGGGACGGACAGAACCGCCGCTCCTGGGCGCGACGCGGGATCTTATGCGGGGCTTTGGGGCGTTGTGGCGGGAGATCCCCGCCTGCGCGGGGATGAGCGAGGTCCCGGGTCAAGCCCGGGATGAGCGGCGTCGCGGTTACGCGTTTAAGTAAATCTGGCTGCCTTTGCCGCGGAACTCTTGGCTCTTTTCTTCCATGCCTTTGCGGGCTTCGTCGGCTTGGCGTTGCAAGTCGGCTTTTTCATTGTCCGACAGGCCCTCGGCATAATCGCGGACTTCGGCGGTGATTTTCATCGAGCAGAATTTCGGGCCGCACATAGAGCAGAAATGCGCCACTTTGTGCGCCTCTTTGGGCAAGGTCTGGTCGTGATAGTCGCGGGCCGTTTCGGGGTCGAGCGAGAGGTTGAACTGGTCTTCCCAGCGGAACTCAAACCGCGCCCGGGAGAGTGCATCATCGCGGATTTGCGCCGCCGGGTGGCCTTTGGCGAGATCAGCGGCATGGGCGGCGAGCTTATAGGTGATGACGCCGGTTTTGACATCGTCGCGATCGGGCAAGCCGAGATGCTCTTTCGGGGTGACATAGCAGAGCATCGCCGTGCCGAACCAGCCAATCATCGCGGCGCCAATGCCAGACGTGATATGATCATAGCCGGGCGCAATGTCGGTGGTGAGCGGCCCGAGCGTGTAGAAGGGCGCCTCGCCGCATTCTTTCAGCTGCTTGTCCATATTCACTTTGATCTTGTGCATCGGCACGTGGCCGGGGCCTTCGATCATCACTTGGCAGCCGCGCGCATGGGCGATCTTCGTGAGCTCGCCGAGGGTCTCCAGCTCGGCAAATTGGGCCGCATCATTGGCGTCCGCGATGGAGCCGGGGCGCAGGCCATCGCCGAGGCTGAAGGTCACGTCATAGGCGCGCATGATGTCGCAAATCTCGGCGAAGCGGGTGTAGAGGAAGCTCTCCTCATGATGCGCGAGGCACCATTTCGCCATGATCGATCCGCCACGGCTGACAATGCCGGTCACGCGCTCGGCGGTGAGGTGAATGTAAGCCAGCCGCACGCCGGCATGGATGGTGAAATAGTCGACGCCTTGCTCGCATTGCTCGATCAGCGTGTCGCGATAGACCTCCCAGGTCAGGTCCTCGGCGACGCCATTCACTTTTTCCAGCGCCTGGTAAATCGGCACGGTGCCAATCGGAACCGGGCTGTTGCGGATGATCCATTCGCGCGTGTTGTGAATGTTGCGGCCGGTCGAGAGGTCCATGACATTGTCGGCGCCCCAGCGGGTCGCCCAGACCATTTTCTCGACTTCTTCTTCGACACTGGAGGCAACAGCAGAGTTGCCAATATTGGCGTTGATCTTGACCAGGAAGTTGCGGCCAATGATTTGCGGTTCCAGCTCTGGATGGTTGATATTGGACGGGATGACGGCGCGGCCGCGGGCAATCTCATCGCGGACAAATTCTGGGGTGATGAACTCGGGGATCTCGGCGCCAAAGCTCTCGCCTTGCTCAATCTGCTCGCGGGCATTTTCGAGGGCCTCCTGGCGGCCAAGATTCTCGCGCTCGGCGACATAGATCATCTCTTTGGTGATGATCCCGGCTTTGGCATATTCGAACTGGGTCACCGGACCCGTGCCGGTGCCGCGCAGAGGCTCGTGCTTGATCGGGAACTCACGAGCGAGATATTTGCCCGTCGCACCGCCATTGTCTTCCGGCTGCACATCCCGGCCGTCATAGTCCTCAACATGGCCGCGCGCGAGCACCCAATCGGTGCGGTGGCGGGCAAGGCCTTTTTCGACATTGATGGTAACGCTTGGATCGGAGTAAGGCCCAGACGTGTCATAGACCGGCACGGGCGGCTCATTGGCGGTTGGGTGCAGATCGATCATCCGGCGCGGCACGCTCAAAGACGGATCCGCTTTTGGATGGGTATAGACTTTGCGGCTAGAGGGCAGCGGACCGGTTGTCACCTCTGGGGTCTCGAACTCGGATTGGTCAACGGGTTTATTCATGGTGTCCTCTTCCTCAAATGATAGGTGAGCGCCATGGCGACGCAGTGTTTCAGGGCGGCGATGGGGAGGGGTGTGTCGGTTGGCAGGCGCAGTTCGCGATTGCCGACAAAAGTCAGCTCCGGCGCGTACCGGTCGCGCCACTCCTGGATTAGCGTGGTTTGGCAATGGACGAAAAGGCGGATGTCCTGACCGGCCTCATCCCAGCCGAGCCTGATCGTTGTCCCGGTGCGCGAGCGTTTCGGCAAGTAAGAGGGTTCGCCCCATTTCAGCGTTTCGGTCAGCGGGCCTATCTCCGGATGCGCGGCTGCGGTCTCCAGGATCAGAGCCCGCAACTGCGTAAGATGACCGCGCGCAGCTGGCGGACTGTGGGAGAACACAGCGGCCACCTCAGGCGGTGGAGAGGGGAAAGCGGCGACTGACGCCAATAGCATGCTCCGTTCCTACGCCGGTTCGCAAAATCGCTAGCCGGATCAGGTTCTAAGGGTGCTCGGGCGGTAAGGCCTCCCCTTCGACTTCGTGTCGGATGAGGCCATCGGCCCGATCTCAGCGCTTCCAAACGCGCCCCTCGGATTTGGCTAACTTAGAATGCGCATCGCAATTTGGCTACTGTGAATTTTGGTGATCTGCGATCAAACAAAATCAGGTGCCCCAAAAAGCGCCTTCCACCCCACAACAACGAGCCAATGGAACACAATTGGCGGCCACAGTGAGCGCGTCCGAAGCGCCAGCAAAGTCGCAACACAGCCCAGAGCGCCGGCGACAGTCAGGAACCGCCAATCAGAAAACAAGTCGCGCGCTTCCGGCATGAAGACATACGTGTTCGCCGGATGCCAGACGATGAACAGGCTCAGAGAAACAACAATCAGCCAAACGGGAACTGACTCTTTTCGCGTCTGCCACCATAAGAGCGGTCCGCGAAACACCACTTCTTCCAAGGCTGCTGGGATGACGAACAGATAGAGCGCGAACCCGATAAGCGACCAGCTGAGCGGTGTCGGTGCCCACGAATAAAGGCCTGTCCAAAGTCCAAACGGCAGCGCGAGGCCGCAAAACGCGAGCAGACAAAAGACCGAAAACCGCCAACCCTGCCGATCCGGCCACTGAAACACAAACATGCGGCAGAGTAAGTTATTCCAGCGCGTTTGGATACGCCACGCGAGGTTTGGCGACGGGGCCGCGTTGCCGTGCCTTATTAAGATCGGCGCAACAGCGCCACCGCTTGTCCAACGCCGCTCTCTTGCGAGGATAGGATTTCACGGACGTCGAAATGCTGAGCCGCTAGCACCGAGAACTGCGCCCGTGATTGATAGGTCGAGATATAGTTGGACCCCTCAGCGCGGTCATTGTGAACGATAAATTCGTCGCGCCGGACATCGTCTGCCGTCATGCCGATGGCGGCAACCGCGGCATGGTCTTCATCATGAAAACTGATCAAAACATGGCCGCCGGGCTTTAGGATGCGATGAAATTCTTTGAGCCAAGCCTGCTGCGTCTCCTGCCGCAAATGCGTGAACACCGAGAACAAGTAAATCACGTCAAAAAATTCGTCACCATAGCGCAAGGGCGGCATCAGCCGATTGGTGTGAAAGGTTCCCGGCAAGTTTGCCGCGCTCCATCGTGCGAGCTGGCGATTGATATCCGTTCCGTACAGTTCAGCGCGGCTATAATTTGGCACATAACGGGCCACGCGACCGCAGCCGCAACCGAAGTCTAAAATCCGCTCGGCAAACTCAAAATCGCCGTCATGACGGGCCAGCATATCGCGAAACACCCGCACCGCATTCGCTCCGGTCTCAAGATAATCCTGCCACTCCACGCTCCCGGCGACACGAGCGATCAAATAAGCGCTGGGCAGAGGCAAGCCGTTTTTATCGCGTTTTGGCACGCGGTGCTTGGTGCGCGAAACGCGCCATTCGGCGAAAGCCTGCGTCCATCTGGCAAACCAGGGCGAATAGGCAAGGCGGGAAAGAGTCGTGCGCATAGAGCCGCTCCACAAGGCGTTTCAAGAAACGTGAATTGGCTCTGTATTTTTTGCCCGCTTAGCATGCTGTCGTCGGGCGGCAAAGAGGGGCGGCGCTGAAACCCAGACCGGTTAATGAAACATCGCGATCCGTTAACCAAATCCTGACCTCTAAGACTGAAAACGGAGCCAATTGATTCTCGCCAAAGCGGAGATTTTTATGGCGGACGGAACGGCCTTAGCGGCCTCAACAGCAAAAGTCGGTGCGCGCAAAACCAAGCGGCGCAAAGTCAAAGTTGACTTTTGGGCCACGGATCTGAACACGGCCGAAATTGGGATTATGAAGCGGACGCAAAACGAAGCGGCGTCTGATCAGTTCACCAAAGACATGGAACTGTTCGGCCAGACCGTGATTGATGGCAAGCGCGAGGCCCTTTTCGGGTATCGCCAAGAGCCCTGGGATGGCAGCGATGGGTTCGAGCGGCGCCTGATCATAAAACTGTTTTCAGAAACGCTTGGCTGGCGCGGCACCGCCGAAATGATGCTCGGCCGATCCCTGCAATTGTCGCTCGGCTCAGGCGGGCAAGCGACGCCCGTATTTGCGATCAATCTCGCTCGTCACAATCAGGTCATTCATCTTGAAAGGGCGGTCGATGCCTGGCCTTTTATGCCGGAAAAATTCACCTTTTTCCTTCAGACCAAAGACCGCGTGCGCTTCTATACATTGCGCCGGCACGTTCTCAGCATTGGCGCAGATTACAGTCTCTATGATGAGCGCGGGCGCAAAATTGGCGTTCTGGATCATCAATTGGTCAATCTTGGTGGCGCTTGGATGGTGCGGTTAGATCCCGCGCATTTTGACCGGAAGCTTGAGGCGGTGCTTGAGCTGGTCTGTGCGGTGTTGAAGTTCAACCGTGCCGGGCGCAATCACATTCGAAACCTTGCCGAACAGGTTTTGCGTGGCCGCGTCCAGGCCAATTTGGACCATGAAGAGGAAGACCTCTATCTCAATCCGCGGCGACGGCGGTGACCGGTTTCTGAATCACCACACAGGACTGGCGATAGGGCCAAATCATCCAATAGAATTTCTTCATCGACCGCTTCCACTTGGTCCAACCGAGAAACGGGAAGGGCAAGCGCAGCAATTGGCGATAAATGATCCATGGCCGACGTTTGAGATTATCGCGATAAGATCCCGTCGCAATCACTTCTGAGACCAGGATCTGGTGCGGGGCTGAAATCAGCTCGGCGATTTCCGCGGGGCTGGGGCGAAACATGGTGTCAATCGGATCGCGGTGGTGCGGATAGCTTTTCGGCACCGTGATGACCAAACGCCCACCCGGCGGGAGGAGCGCGAAACAGCGATTGGCGAATTCCGCTGGATCGAGGACATGCTCAAGCACATTATTGCAAAACACTGTCCGCGGGGCTGTCGCTTTGATCTGATTGAACCCGTCCTCTTCAAGCAGATTGGCGGTGATGTCGATGCCCTCCCCTGCTTGCAAATCGGAATGAATAATCGTCACCCCGCGGGCCATAAGCGGCGCGAACAAATCATTGTGAATGAATGGCTTTTCCTCAGTCCGGAAATGCAGGGTCTGGCTGCCAATATCGAGCACCGGCGAAAGCGAGTCCGCTGGAAACGCGCGCAATTGGCGCTCGATCCACTTTGCTTCCACTTCTTGCACGAGCCGCCCTGCACCTTGTTCGCGATCGTTTCTGCCATAGCGGCTATTGGTGCCAAGACCAAGCAGGCAGGCGCGCAGATCCGTCGCGCCGAGGGTCGTGCATACTATGTAAGCGCCGCCTGGGTGGCTTTGCTCCAGCCGACAAACACCGCCTCGCCGGTTTCAATCACCGGCCGTTTGACCAGCGTTGGGTAGGCGATCAAAAGCGCTTCGGGATCGGCTTCGCGTTCTGCGTCTGATAAGGTCCGCCAGGTCGTTGAGCGTTTATTGACAAGCACCTCGACATCCGCCGCTGCAAGCCATTCCGGGACTTTTGTCGCCAGCTCCGCTTCCGCGCGGATATCAACGAAATGAATCGTTTCGCCAGCCGCGGTGAGGGCGGCCAGTGCCTTTTTGCACGTGTCACAATTCTTAAGTCCGTATACGGTCAATGCCATCCCTGCTCTGCCCTTTGCTTAGGTTTCATCGTCGACATAGACCTCTCCATCCAAGTCGTCGAGTTTCGACTGGAGGTGGGCGCGGACATCTTGAACGGCTTGATTGTAGACCCCCGCGGCGAGTGTGCTGAGCATCAAATCCAATATCTGTTCGGCGCGAAACGCCGATAGGTCCTCGTCAAACTCCGATTGATAAAGGGTTTGCAACTGTCCGATCAAACGCTCACGCCACGCGTCCGTCAGGGTGATGGCCTTCATAATACTACTCTTAGTTGATTCATGCTGAATTCCCCTGATTTGAAGAAGCTTATTTTATCAAGTGTCCGTTTGATAGATGAGCGTTGCGCGAAATCGCCGATCCCGCTCGATCCAGACCATTAAGCCAGTGTAAAGACCGGCGCGCTAGGGCCAAGCGATGAATTGGGGACATCGCTTTTTCTTATTGGCCCTCAGCGCAGCTTTTGTCATGCCCGCTGGTCTGGCGCGCGCGGCGCCGGGCGATGTCTTATTCTCCGACACGTTTGATGCGGGCACTGGGTGTGGCACGCTCGCTCCCGTCTGGACCGCTTCAGACGCAACCCTTGCCGGTGTTTCAACACAGACCGCGCAGTCTGGCAGCTGTTCCGCATTTACCCGCGGCAATGCCGTGACGGTGACCGGCCCAGTGATCGATTTGTCGAGCGCGATCGGGGCCACGCTGACGGCCTGGCTGCGGCAGGGCGATGACAGTTTCAGTGAAGATGTCGACGCTGGCGAAGACTTCGCCTTTGAATATTTGAGCGCCAGCGGGGCCTGGACGGCCTTGGCGGTTTTGCAAGGCGCGGGCGCGGATGGCGAGGTGACGAATGTCAGTCTCGACCTGCCCGCCGGCGCGTTACATGCGGGCTTTCAATTGCGCTTTCGGCAAACCGGCGGCAGTGGCGGCCCGCCGGCCAATGGCGGGATCGGTTATGATTACTGGCATATCGACGATGTCCAGCTGATCGAAACCGGGACCGCGCCCCCTATCGAGCTACCGTCCGGGCTTGGAATCGGCCTTTGCGAACGGTTTGAAAATGGCTTTGGCAATTGGACGGCTACCAATTCGGCACGGGCAGGCGTCAATAGCGATACGTTCCAATCCGCGTCGCGTGCGATGTTTCTGCGGCACGCCAGTGTGACCAGCACCTCGATTGCATTCGATTCAAATGAGCTCGGCGAAATCCACGTCTGGATCCGCCGCGGAGCGGATACGTTCAGTGAAAACCCCGACGCAGGCGAGAACCTGACACTGCAATATTTAAACGCCGCGAATGCTTGGGTGACATTAGAGACCTTTCCCGGTAGCGGCCCACAAGGTGAAATTTTCGACCGCACATATACGGTTCCGGACTCGGCATGGCATAGCAATTTTCAGGTCCGTTTCACGTTCGCAAGTGGCAGCGGCTCTGACTTTGATTATTGGCACATCGATGATTTGTGTTTCGATCGCGCAACGCCTGATTTCTCGGTCGCAAAAACAGTTGAGATTGAACGCGACCCGATCAATGAGGCGAGTGATCCGCGAAGCATCCCCGGCGCCTGGGCGGTCTATACAATCACGGTGACCAATCATGGCCGTGGTTCGGCAGATCTCGGCACAGTCGCGATCGGCGATGTGGTTGATGGACAGACCAGTCTCTTCACCGGCGACTTTGACGGCTTTGGACGACCCTTTGAATTCACGGATGGCAGCGGCGCCAATGGCAGCGGATTGAGCTTGCTCTATGGCGGGCTGAGCGATGCCACAGATGGGGTAACCTTCCTCAATGGCGGCGGGGTCGCCATCACCCCAAACGGATCGTTTGACCCGAATGTAGACCGATTTGAATTGCAGTTCCAAGGCGCCATGAACGGCGCGGTGGCTGGCGCCACCCCCAGTTTTGCGATCCGTTATCGCGTGCAAGTCGAATGATCACTCAATCACACCGACAATCGGCCCAAGATCCGTCCCGGCTTCATCGCGATTGATTTCAGGGGCATAGATTCGGCTGACTTGACCGTCCAAGAAGAGAGCATTCGGAACGCCAATTTCATCTCTGAACAGAGTCGCAAACTCATAGAATGTGACAGCGACATCGGAAATCGCAAAATGGACCAATCCACCGTCTAGGGTCACACCGACCCCGTTTCGCCGACGATGTGACGTCCCCTCGGGATTGATCCCGTCATGCAGGCTGCCGCCAATCACCAACATCGGGCCGGATTGTGTCGCATAGGTCGGATCGATCGCCTGATCGAGATAGGCCTGGCTTTCGGTGATCCCAGCTTGGTCGCCTTTCAGCCAAAACACACCGTTCGGTTTGAGATGAAAATTGCCGGGCCCGTCATTGGTGTTCACGCTGGCTTGGTCGCCATAAGCGTCGCGGTAAAAGCCAACAGGTTGGCGGTCATCGTGATACATACCGCCATTCATCGCGAAGACGAGGGCCTCGCCCTGCTCGTCCAATTCGCGCTCAAGCGTGTCGAATTGGCGAAACGGCACCCCATCAGCATCGCTGTGAAACAAGCGGATATCATAGTCAGCGACGGCATAGGTGCAAATCGTATAGGGGTCGCCGAGATGCTGCACCGCGCGGCACGCCTTTGGCGCCGACGCGACCATATCCAGAGTCGAATCCTGGTCCGGCGCACAGCTCGCTAAGACCAAGATCGAGAGCAAACAGGTCCATAAGTCACGCATTGCCGCTCCTCAAACAGCTCACGGTATGCTCAAAATAGTCTTAAACCATGGCGGGTTTCGGGCCTGCAATCAACGAAATGTTCATGCTCATCTGCGATGCCCAGTCTTAAGTGATTAGGTGGAAAATTCATGAACAGAGTCCTTGCCGCGCCGGCCCGGGCCGCACGTCAATCCGCGGCGCAATTTGGCGCTAGCCCATATATTGCTACGGTTTTTCTCTCAGCCGCGCTGGTCTTTCTCGTCCAACCCATTTTTGCCAAAATGGCAACGCCTTTGCTGGGCGGCGCGCCAAACGTCTGGAACGTGTCGCTCGTCTGCTTCCAGGCGGCGCTTTTGCTCGGATATGCTTACGCCCACTTGCTCAATCACCTGGTCGTCTCATTGCGCCTGCAAATTGGCATTCATGCCGGATTGCTCGCCCTGGCGGCCCTGGTCTTGCCGTTTCAGCTTTCAGGCGCGCTTGGCACACCCGATCCAACGCAGCCAACCCTTTGGCTGATCGGCGTTTTCGCGCTCTCAATTGCGCCGCCTTTTGCGGTGATCGCCGCCACGGCGCCGCTGATCCAAATCTGGTATAGCCGGTCCGGCCGGGACGATGCGCATGACCCCTATCATCTCTATAGCGCCAGCAATATTGGCTCGCTCATCGGTCTGATGGCCTACCCTTTGCTGCTCGAGCCCTTACTGCCCGTGGCGCTTCAAACCAGCGCCTGGACCGTCGGCTATGGTGTGCTCGCTGTGCTCTTGCTTGCGTCAGGCTTGGTCGCTTTGGCGACGGGACGTGGCGCGCCTCCTGCCATCGCAGACACGCACGACCCCGCCGCCACGCCGCGTAGCGAAGGCCGCTGGCGCCAGCGTCTTTGGTGGCTCGCCTGTGCCTTTGTGCCGTCGAGCCTCTTGGTCGGCGTTACCACACACATTTCGACCGATATTGCCAGCGTTCCATTTCTCTGGGCGCTGCCGCTGATCCTTTATATCAGCACTTTCATTATCGTGTTTTCAAAGCGTCCGGCGATCCGGCTTTCGGTCTCGGTGCGCTTGCTCTCTTTGGCTGTCGCGGTCGCCTTTTTGGCGCTCTCAAGTCTCTTCAGCATTCCGCTCTTGTTCGCATTGGTGTTGCACCTCTTCGTGCTCTTCTTAGCGGCGATGGTCGGCCATGGCGCCTTGGCCGAAGACCGCCCCGAAGCCAATCGCTTAACTGAGTTCTACCTGATCATGTCGCTCGGCGGGGTTTTAGGCGGCGCGTTCAACGCGCTTTTGGTCCCGGTCATTTTCACTTCTGTGATCGAATATCCGCTCGGATTGGTCGCCATTCTCTTGATCCGTCCGGGCTTGCGTTGGATGGGGCAAAGCCGAACCCGGCTGTGGACCGCAGCGGCGGTCATCGCCCTGGCCATGGCCGCAGCGCTTCGATTGATCCAAGGCGATGAAATTTCCTTCTATTTGCCTTTCCGTATCCTCAATCTGATTGCGATTGTCGGGATCGTTATGACGGCGACCACGCGCGCCGGACCGGCGGTGGCGGCGGCGTCCGCGCTCGGCATCTCTATGCTCGCCAGCCCAGCCAGCAATGGCATGTCAGATCGCAGCTTTTTTGGCGTTGTAAAGATTTTTGAGCGTGGCGAACATCGTCTTTTAATGCACGGCACGACCGTGCATGGCGCGCAATTCTTGGCCGAAGATAAAAAGCTCCAACCCACCACTTATTATGCCCCCGCGACCCCAATCGGGCAGGTCTTCTCCAGCTATACTGGGACAGGTCATATCGGTGCGGTCGGCCTCGGCACGGGGTCTGTCGCCTGTTATGCGCAGCCAGGACAGACCTATACGTTTTACGAAATTGATCCCTTGGTTGCAAAATATGCGCAGGATCCGGCTTATTTCACGTATCTCTCAGAATGTACGCCAAACGCAGAGATCGTCCTCGGCGACGGACGCTTAACGCTGGCGGCGGAACCGGCAGGCCAATTCGATCTGCTGTTAATTGATGCGTTTAGCTCGGACTCGATCCCGGTCCATTTGCTGACCTTGGAAGCGATCGAGCTCTATCTCTCGCGCCTATCTGATAATGGCGTCCTGATGATCCATGTCTCGAACAAATATCTCAGCCTGGAACCCGTGGTGGTCCGCATTGCCGCGCGTTTGAACGTGCCCGCTTTGTATCAGTTCTATATCAAAGCCCCTGAGGAAAAGGGAGACGCTTTCAGCGCCAGTTCCAGTCAAGTCGTCGTCTTGGCCAAGGACCCAGCGGCGCTCGCGCACCTCAAACAAAATGACGCTTGGGTCGAGCTTGAGAGCGACGGCGGACGGCCTTGGACGGACGATTATTCAAACGTCATAGGCGCGATCATCGATAAGCAGTTTTAAATCGGTTACCCGCGCGCGGCTTTTGCCAGGTCGATCCAGTGTTCGACCTCGGTTTTGTCGACATTGTTCTCGCCGCCCCAGAGGACACGCGCGCCCTTCGGCGTGTCGAGAAAATTGGTCGCCGCGGTAAGCACCGTTTTCGCCGACGCATTGGCGAGATCTTCGGCGCTGCGAATACCGGCACCGACCAGGATCTGGCTGTCCAGCACGCGCAAGCCTGGTGCTTCCACCATCAGCCGTGTTTGGTCTTGCCAATCGATCAGCGTGTCGGCTTTGATATAGCGCACATTGAGCGCCTCAGCGGTCGCGGCTGGATCGGCGGATAAAAGATCGCCAATCGTGTGAACATCAACGCTCCGAAGGCGCGAAGCGGTCTTCGGACCAATCGATGGGGCGTCGATCACCGGCGAGTCGAGGGTAATCGTTGGGCTCCGCTCAGTGGGCGTATCGTCCGCCTCATCTCGGGCATCGTCTGCGGCATCAAGTTCCGCCAGCATCGCCGCAGCTGCTGTGGTCGCGGTGTCTGATATCCGGTCTGGCGCCGCCTCGATCGGATCCGGATCGGTCGGTTCTACCAATTTCAACGCCGGCGCACTGTCTTGAGCTTGCATCTCCTGCGGCGTGGCGACCATCGCGTCTTCCGCGTCGAAGACCTCTGGATCCGGCGCCACCGTCGGCGTGCGCGTCGGGCGCGCGGGCGCGGTGTCTGCGTCCGCATGGACCGGCACAGGGACCACTTTCAGCTGATACTCCACCGGTTTCGGCGGTGCCGCCAGGGGCACATGTTTGCTGCCAATGGGCTTAATCGTCATCGCATCGAGCCAGCCCAGCGGTTTGCGTAAGACTTGCTTGCAATGCGCCGCACGAATGGCTTTGTCATCGGCTGGCAGCGTCTTGATCACCTTGCCCGTTTCGACAAATTCTTCATACATCGCGGTGACGATTTTGCGGTCTTTTGCATCGGCCATACGACGCGTGATTTTGCGGATCGGGATGTCCAAAGCGGCAAAATAGCCGGGCAAGTCCAAATCCACTTTTTCCGGTTTTACACCCGCTTCGGCAAAGGCGCGTTGATACAAGACAGCAACCCCCGCCGTGGCATAGGAAATCAAGTCCGCCAACAAATCGAGTAGAGTTTCATCGAGCCCATCCGGCGGATTTTTGACGGCACGGTGCACATCATAATGATCGATAAAGGTCTGGTAGTGCGGGTTCGAATAGCGCGCCGCCGCTAAGACCATGTCGGAGACAAAGCCCGGTTGCGACCCCGCATAGACGGTCGGATAGCCCCGGGCATCGATCAAGGCTTTAATCGTGTCGCGAGATTTGACAATCGACCATTCCAGCGAGCGGTGGATCGGGCCTTCTTCTTCACTCTGTGCGGTGTGGAAGGGTTGCACCGGGTCGGCATAATAGTGCGTCAGCACCCCGAGCGCATAAGCGGCTTTTGACCATTTGCGGGCGCGCAGAGCCGCCACCGCTTTGCCATACCACTCCATAGCGGCATCGCGCGCGCCGCCCCATTCGCCGTCCTCCACATGCAAGACATGATTGCGGAAGTCTTTAAACGCGTGATCGGGTGCTTTTGCGCCTTTGAGCAGCGGCGAATGATGCTTCAAAAGCAGGTTTTTCCAATCACCCGAATCTTCACCCTGGAGCAATTGCAGGGCGTCAAACGCAATAAAGTGATGGGTCGAGCGGCAGCGATGTGCGACGATAACAAGCTCGAGCAAGTTCATAGTCAGCCCCCTGGCAGCCTGAGTTCACCGGCCATTCCTAGGGTGATTTGCGTCAGACACAAATGTCACGTCTGGCAGCAATGGCGGGCATCGATATCGTTAACAATTGCCTATCAAATGGTCCAGAACAGTTAACAGCCGATTAAGCTTTCGGCTTCGGCTTCACCGGTCGCATCAACCCTTCCTGCGCGACGCTGGCAACCAATTGGCCATCTCGGGTATAGACGGCGCCGCGATTGAAGCTGCGGGCGCCGCCAGCATAGGGACTGTCCATCGTGTAGAGATGCCAATCGCTAAAATTGATCGGCGCATGAAACCACATCGCGTGATCAAGACTGGCAGACATCAATTCACCCGTCATCCAAGAGACACCATGCGGGCGATTTCCAGTGCCCAGCAAAGCCATATCCGAGGCATAGGCGATCAAGCAATGATGCAGCCAAGGCTGCTCGTCGATCTCGCGGCCGACGCGAAACCACAAATGCTGGCGATCGCTCACCTTTTCCGGTTTGAGCGGGTCGAGCGGTTCAACCTCGCGAATTTCAATCGGGCGCGGTCTGAGGAAGTGTTTACGGTGTCGCTCATGCAAGCGCTCGGCGAACTTTTCACGCCACTCAATTCGATCATCCAGCGTTTCGGGTTCCGGCACATCCGGCATGGCGTGTTGGTGGTGCCAACCGTCTTCGACTTTATGGAAAGACGCAGCAAGGTTGAAGATTTGTTTGCCATGCTGAATGGCGACCACGCGGCGCGTGGTGAAGCTGCCGCCATCGCGCGAGCGATCGACTTCATAAATGATCGGAATGCTTGGATCCCCCGGACGCATAAAATAAGCGTGCATAGAATGGCAGGTGCGGGTGTCGGTATCGACCGTGCGATAGGCAGCGACCAAGGCCTGCGCGATCACCTGCCCGCCAAACACTCTTTGATTGGTCTCATTCTCTGGGCTTTGGCCGCGAAACAAATCGATCTCGAGGCGTTCGAGATCCATCAAATGTAGCAAATCGCCAACAGGGTCAGACATATTCGGGGTCTTTCGGGATAATTTTTGCAAAGGACCCTATAGTCGCTATGCGTAGGACTGGAAACGGCAAGCACAGCATCCTAATTCTAGTTGTGGATAAAACAGTGTCGGTAGGAAACGAGAAGGGCAGCAAACAATGGGTTTGTACCAAACCATAAAGCGTGAAGTCGGGACCATTCAGGTTCTTAGATCCATGAAAAAATGGACGGGCGACATTTCGCCAGACTCGTCCAGTCTCGTCGCGGATGATTTCGAAGAGGTTGTCGATCGCCATCCGACAAATGTCGCTTGGCGGTATGACGGTCAGTTGACGACCTATGCCGAAATGGACGCAGTGGCGAACAAAGTCGCGAATTGGGCCTTGGGGCTTGGTTTACAATCCGGGGACGCGGTCGCCCTATTCATGGAGAACCGCCCAGAATATGTCTCGATCTGGTACGGTCTGGCCAAAGTCGGCATCGTGGTCGGGCTCATCAATCACAATTTGACCGACAAAGCGCTGGCACATTGCGTCAACATCGCCGATGCCAAACTGATTATTTCTGGCGCAGATCAAGACGAAGCAATTCGTAGTGCTGCCGGGCTGTTCGAGGGTGATCCGAAAGTCTGGACGCTGGGCGGACAGGAAGGCAACGATTTGGTCAGCGCGCTCGCAGGCACTTCCGATGCCCGCCCGAGCCGAGATCATCGTGCGCATTTGCGCGGCAAAGACCTTTGCCTATACGTTTATACCTCCGGCACGACGGGTCTGCCAAAAGCCGCTCGGCTGACCCAAGCCCGGACCCAAGGCATGATGCGCAGCTTCATCGCCCCGTGCCGCACCACGGCGCGAGACCGGGTTTATATTACGCTGCCTCTATATCATGGCACGGGCGGCCTCTGCGGGGTTGGACAAGCCCTGATGACCGGCGCCAGCATTGTGTTGCGCAAGAAATTCTCGGCCAGCCAATTTTGGGATGATGCCGCCGACCAAGGCGTCACTTCGATCGTCTATATTGGCGAGCTCTGTCGATATTTGGTCAACTCTCCTCCACATCCAAAGGAACGTGCGCACAAGATCCGCACCGGCTTTGGCAACGGCTTGCGTCCGGATATTTGGGAAGAATTTCTCGAACGCTTTAATATCCCGCATCTTTGCGAGTTTTACGGATCAACCGAAGGCAATGTCAGTTTCCTGGGATTTGATGGCAAAGTCGGCGCCGTCGGACGCATCCCGGGCTATCTTGAGAAGAGCGTTTACGGCCATATCGCGTTCGTCAAATTCGATGTCGTCGAAGAAGAACCGGTTCGCGGCGCGGATGGCTTCTGCATCAAAACCGATCCAGACGAACCCGGCGAGGCCATTGGCAAAGTCGGTGAAGATGTGCGGACCCGGTTTGAAGGCTATCACGATGAAGGCGCGACCAAGAAGAAAATCCTGCATGATGTTTTCGAAAAAGGCGATATGTGGTTCCGCACCGGCGATCTGATGAAAAAAGACGCTAATGGCTATGTCTATTTTGTAGATCGCATTGGCGACACGTTCCGCTGGAAAGGCGAGAATGTATCGACCAATGAAGTCGCCGAATTCGTCGCGCGGGCGCCTGGAATTGCCACGGCCAATGTCTACGGCGTCAGTGTGCCCGGCACCGATGGCCGGGCGGGCATGGCCGCCATCACCACCAAGGCCGATGTCGATTATGACGGTCTCTATGAGTGGTTGTCTGAGCAATTGCCAAAATATGCCATCCCGCTATTCATTCGCGTCCAGAAAGAGGCGGAAACGACCGGGACGTTCAAATATCGCAAAGTTGAACTCGTCAAGGAAGGCTTCGACCCAGAAGCCGTGAATGAGCCGCTCTGGTTCTTTGACCCGGAAAGCCAAAAATACGAGCCGCTAACGGTCGATGCGCATGAGACCATTCGATCTGGCGCGGTGAAATTCTGATGATATCGCAAAACGTGGCCCAAGATGGCTGACACCCCTGCCCTACCGGGCCGTGTCTTGATTATTGCCGGGTCCGATAGTGGCGGCGGTGCTGGCCTCCAAGCGGACCTCAAAACCGTCACCATGCTGGGCGGCTATGGCATGACCGCGGTGACGGCGATTACCGCGCAAGACACGACCGGCGTACATGGTGTGTGGCCGGTTGCGTTGGATGCGGTGACCGCGCAAATGCGGGCCTGCCTCACCGATCTTGGCGCCGACGCGGTCAAGACGGGCATGTTGGGCAGCGCCGCATTGGTCGACCAGGTCGGGGAAACGCTTGATGCTTTGGCCCGCGACACGCCGCGCATCATTGACCCGGTGATGGTTGCCACCTCTGGCGACCGTTTGGTCGATGACACAGCCGTCAGCGCCATCGCCGCGGTTTTGATCCCAGGCGCGGTTTTGGTCACGCCAAATGCCCCAGAGGCCGAAGTCCTAACGGGAAAAGCGGTTGATGGTGTCAACGGCCAGCATCGCGCGGCAGAGGCGCTTTTGGAGCGCGGCGCCAAAGGCGCTTTGGTAAAAGGGGGCCATATTCCAGGGCAGATCCTGGTCGACGTCCTCCATACAGAACAGGGTGAATGGATGTTTGAAAGTCCGCGACTTGAGACCAGATCCACACATGGCACCGGCTGTACGCTGGCCAGCGCCTGTGCCACAGGCCTCGCGCAAGGCCAGCCCGTCGACCAAGCCGTGAGCGCGGCGCGCGACTATCTCTATCAAGCCATCAAGCATGCCCCTGGGCTCGGCGCAGGGCACGGCCCGGTGGCGCACAATTGGGCGCTTGATCAACGTGAAGACTGATCAGTCAGGCTGATCGATCGCTTAGAAATCATGGTTTGTCTCGTGCAGGGGCCTGTGACAGGGTCGCGCTCCAGAAATAGGAGACCGTTATGAGCGCCATCCCTTTTGCACAGATCGACGCATTTGCGAGCCAGCCCTTTGAAGGCAATCAAGCCTGCGTCATGCCCTTGGATCAGTTTTTCGACGATTCAACGCTGCAAAAGATCGGCGCCGAGAACAATGTCGCCGAGACGGCTTTTATCGTCCCGGCCGGCGATGGCGCCTGGGAGCTGCGCTGGTTTACGCCGACCGTTGAAGTGCCCCTATGTGGCCACGCGACTCTAGCCGCGGGGCATTATCTTTACGCCGTCGATGGCTATGCCGGGGAGACGGTGACGTTTCGCACGCGGCAATCTGGAGAATTGTTCGTTTCACGCTTGCCCGATGGCCGCTTGGAAATGGACTTTCCGGCGCAGACGATTGCGCCTGCCGATCCCGATCCGGCGATCACGGAGGCGCTAGGCGCAACGCCGCTGCGAACCTTTGCTGGCCCTTGCTATATTGCCGAATACGAAACCGCCGCAGACATCGAAGCGCTGGCACCCGATCTCGATCGCTTGAAAACCCTTGGCGTCAGCGACGGCAAATGGGGCGTCGGGAATTTTGGCTGTTTTGCGCTCGACGGCGATGGGGTGGATGTGACCAGCCGGTTTTTCGCGCCCGGCAGCGGCATCCCGGAGGACCCAGCCACGGGCGCTTGGCATTGTGTCGTGTCCCCTTTGATCAAGCATTTGACCGGCCGGAATCAGGCCAAGTGTTTCCAGGCCTATCCTGGGCGCGGCGCCCTCATCGAGACCGAACTGGTCGGCGATCGGGTCAAATTGCGCGGCCAAAGCGTGACCGTGATCGAGGGCACATTTAGGCTTTGATCGCCGCGCGCTGCGCCAACCAAACGCCGCCCAATATGGTCGCGAAGGCGATCAGAGCGTGCGAGTTTTGCACCTCGCGAAAGGCCAGATAGCCGACAATCACTGAAAAGACAGGAATGGTATAACCGGTCAGGGATAAGAACGTGGCGCTGGTGCGCTGGACCAAGACCATATAGAGCACTGACGCCATCGCGGTCGGCCCAATCGCCAATCCGGCCAAACCAAACAGCGCGCCTCGAGACGGCGTCAGCGCATCATAATCGACAAAAGCCAGAAGCGGCCACGTCGTGATTGCGCCGATCGTTAGAAAGCCGGCGGCGAAAACAAAGGGCGGGATGTCTTTGGCGTAGCGCGCGGTGATCGTCGACACGGCGTAAAACGAGGTCGCAAGCAGGCAAAGCGCTTGCGCCATCACGCTGGCAGAACCGAACGAGGAGATCGCCTCCGGCCCAATCAGGATGGCGACACCGACAAATCCAATTGCCACGCCAAGCGCTTTACGCGGATGCATGCGGTCATCGCGAAACGCGAAATGCGCCATAACCGACACAAAGAGCGGCGCCGCCGCAACATATAGGGCCGCCAAGCTTGAATCGACGGTTTGTTGCGCGGTTGTGATCGCGAAAAATGGCGCGGCGGTCCCGAACACGCCCATAATCGCCATCGCGAGCCAGCTGCGCCAGGCGCTGAGCGGTGGCCAAGCCTGACCGCTCATAGCGGCAATGATCAATAGAACACTCGCGCCAGCGGTAAGGCGCACAGCAATGATAAAGTGCGGCGGGAACCCAAGGGCGGGCGCCGATTGACTGACCGCCAAACGCGTAAACGCATAAGCGGAGCCCCACAGCGCCGTTAAGCACGCAAACAATAGCCAATCGGTCGCAGAACGCTGGTTCGGCATCATCCTCACCCAAGACCGAACCTCACCTAATTGCGCCGACCGAGACGTCAAGAGACGAGATCCGCATCCCTTCGGCGCAAAAAGATAAAAATATAATTCTAGTATAAGTTGATTTTTAATCGAATGAAGACTTATTTAGCGATTATTAAATGGAATAGAGATCGTTTCTTGGAGAAATTTGACTATCTGATTACAGGATCTGATGTGCAAACGCTCGCCTTTGCACAATCGCTTTTGCGCGATCCTGACCAGACGCTTGCCCTAGTGGATTGTCATGCCCGGCCTGGCGCAGCGCGCTTAGATCTTAGCCACGCCGCGGTGCCGGCAACGTTCGGCTTACCCGATCAACCGTTCGGAAAATGGGATGCCGCGCACCCCAAGCCGGGCACGCGGTCGGCCAGCGCCTATCTCGACTGGGTTTTGCAGGACCGATTACTGCCGACAGGGCGGGTGCGTTACTTTCCGCGCAGCGTGCATTGGGGCAGCGGTCGGATCGAAACCCTCGACACGGGTCATCTCACACATGTGACGATCGCTAAGAAAACGGTCCGCACCCTGGCGCCCAATCATCCGCCTTGGCACGCGCATATCCCGTGCTTCCGGGTCGAGCCCGGGGTGAATATCATGACCGCGCGCGCCGCAGCCGCTTTGCCTTCAGACGTTTGGGACAAGGCCCCCCAAATCGCCGTGCTCGGCGCGGGCCGCGTCGCCATGAACATTGCGCTCGACCTGTTGGGTCAGGGCGTGCCTGGGGAGCGCATTGTTTGGGTCCGCAACCGCGATCCCTGGCTGCTCAATGCTGACGGCCTGTATCGCACCGCCACAGATCATGCCGGACGCTTGGTCCACGCCGCGACCATTTTGCGAAACATCGCGCGCGCCGTTTCTACGGACGAAGTGTGCGCACGCTTAGAGCGTTTGGGTCTGTTGCTGCGTCTGTCGCCCGATATTCGACCCAGCGTCTTTCGCGGTGTCGCCAGTACGCATGATGAAATCAAACGCTTGCAAGCGATCACGCATATTGTCCGCAAAGGTCATGTGCACGGAATATCGCCCATCGGAATGCTGCTCGACCATGGCGCTGAGCCAATGCATGTGGACAGTATTTACATTGACTGCACCAGCAGCCCGCCGCCCCAGCGCGCGCGACCGCCCGTTTTCCAAGATGATCTCATCCATTTACAATCGATGACGCTTTGTCCGCCGGGCTTTGATGCCGCTTTGATCGGCGAGATTGAGACTTTGGCGCTGACCGACCAAGAGAAGAATGACTTGTGCGCGCCCCTGCCCGTGGCGCGCGATGCCAAAGACGTCATTCCCGCGCTGCTCGGTCACCTGATCAATCAACGCATTTGGATGCTGGATGCGGCCATGGGGCCTTGGCTTCAGCGCCATCCCGTGCCTGGGTTATCGCCGCCGCCGAAACCCTCGCGGCTGCAGGGGCCATCCTCCGATTGGAAACAGTATCGCGCGGCCATGGTGCCGGCGATTGCAACGCTGCAAATGCTCGCTGATGAGGCCGCTTAGTGAAGCGTCGCGGATCCGTTGGCCGATAGAGCGCGGGCTTGATTGACCCACTTTTCCCGGGTGACCCGGCCTTTAAAGGCCAAATACTCATCGACCCACTCTGACTGCTCTTCCGACCAGTTGGCAATTTGCTTGAAATGATAAATCCCAAGCTCATTCAGCCGCGCGGACAATTTCGGACCAATGCCTTTGATCCGGGTGAGATCGTCAGCATCGCCAATCGGTGCGTTCAGCCGATCCGGAGCTATAACCCCACCATCGCCGTCCGCCGCTGCAGGATCGGTTTTTGAGGCTGAAATCGGGCGCTGAAAATTGTCAAACCAATCGACCAAAGCCGATCCCGCCATACTATGTGGCATCTGCATCCAAGAGGGCAGGCCCTCTAGGAACCGGGCCGTGTTTTGCCAATGCCGCAGGTTTAAATCGGACAGTGTGCGCAGCAATTCGCTCGCCAGGGTCTCCGCATCGGGATCAAGCGAGGGTCGATTGCCGGTATCATGGCCGCCAATTTGGCTCATCATAATGCGCGATGTGCGCTCCGAAAAATCAGCCCAGGCTTGCACGCTTTGTTGCCAATACTCAAAAGCCGACAGCGGCGCGCGTTCTTGCGGTAAATCTTGATCTGTCATGACACGTCCACATTTGTTGCACTGCACAATAACAAGCTGGCGCCGGAAGAGCAAGGCTCTGGCATTTGCGCAGACCGCAAACCAGGCTAGCACCCCTATATGAGCGCCTCTCCATGCGGAAAAGTCCTGGTCTTTGATTCCGGAATGGGCGGTTTGACCGTCGCGCGTGAGCTGCGCGCGCTCGCGCCGAGCCTTGCGGTAGACTATGCGGCGGATAGCGGCTTTTTTCCCTATGGGGACAAATCTGATGACGCCTTGCGGGCGCGCTTGCCTGCGGTCGCCAAGGCATTGTGCGAGGTCGCGCGTCCGGACGTCTTTGTGATCGCTTGCAACACTGCCAGTACTTTGGCACTGGCCGATGTCCGCGCTGAACTTCATCTGCCAGTGGTCGGCACGGTCCCGGCAATTAAGCCGGCGGCGCAGGTCACACGGACGGGAACGATTGGTCTTCTGGCCACCCCTGGCACTGTCCAACGCGCTTACACGGCGCAGCTGATCAAAGACTTCGCGCAAGATGTCCGTGTGATCATGCATGGCTCGGTCGAGCTGGTCCGGATGGCAGAACGCATCGCCTCTGGGGGTGCCGTCGCGCTCGAGGCGTTTCGGATGGCGCAGGCGCCGCTCTTTGCAGCACCGGGCGGCGATCATATCGACACAATTGTGTTGGCCTGCACCCATTTTCCGCTCATTCGCGGCGAACTCGCCGCCACGGTGCCCCATCCGGTTACGTTTATTGACAGTGGCGAGGCGATCGCCCGCCAGGCGATGCGGGTGCTGTTGGACGGTAATGGCTCAACCGGGCCGGGTGGGACAGTATGGCTAACGTCAGAGGCGCGCGCGGAAACCCGGTTGGTGGAGGTTAGCCGCCGGTTTGGCTTTGGTACGGTGCGTGAGATCCGCGTCTGACCCTTTCGCGTGCCTGTCACATATTCGGCTTACCGAGGCATGCCACAAGACTCGCTTTGAGGAGATCGCGATGCGCCGGATGGCTGTGTTGATCGCTGCCCTTGCTTTAACCGCCTGCGCGCCGCAGGTCGATTTGTCTTCGATCCCAGAGCAAGACGACGCGACCCCAATTGCGGCAATAGGCGCTGCTGAGAAAATCAAAATTGTTGGCTCCTCCACCGTCTCGCCATTTTCGACCACTGTCGCGGAACAGTTTGGCGCGGTCTCTGACCATCCCGCGCCAATTGTCGAAACCACCGGCACGGGCGGAGGGTTCAAAGCATTTTGCAACGGCGTCGGCCCCAACACACCTTCAATCGTCAATGCCTCTCGCAAAATCAAGGATGGCGAACGGGCGCTTTGCGCAGCGGCCGGGATCTCCGACCCGCTCGAGATTAAGATCGGCTATGACGGGATCGTGCTCGCCAATGGCAAAATGGGCCCTGATCTGAATATGACCAAGCGGCACATTTATTTGGCGTTGGCCGCAGAACTGCCGGATGGCAATGGCGGCTGGCGGAAAAATCCGCATCGCCTCTGGAGTGACGTCGATCCGAGCCTCCCCGATATGCGCATCTTAGTTTCCGGACCACCGCCAACCTCCGGTACGCGCGATGCCTTTGTCGAGATTGCACTCGAGAATGGCGCCCTGGACCTGCCTGAATTACAAGATCTGAAAGTCACCGATCCGGATCAGTTTGAACAACGCGCCCACGAAATCCGCAATGATGGCGCTTGGATCGACAGTGGTGAGAATGACAGCTCGATTATCAATACGCTGTTGCGCAATGAGGATTCGATTGGCGTGCTGGGCTATTCGTTTCTTGAGCAAAATCTAGACCGCGTGAAAGGCGCGAGCGTTGGCGGTGTCGCGCCGACATTTGAGAACATCGCGTCTGGAGACTATGGCGTCTCGCGTAGCATGTATTTCTACGTCAAGCGCGAAAACATTCCGTTGGTTCGAGGCCTAGAAGAATACGTGTCTGAGTTCACCCAAGAAGACGCTTGGGGCACGTATGGATATTTGGTCGAGAAAGGTCTGATCCCGCTGCTGCCTGAAGATCGCAAAATCATGCGCGAGACCGCCTTGGCCGCGCTTACAGATCTGAAAAGTCGACCTCTGTCAGAGCGTGACCCGTTGCCGCCACAAAGCGACGAAAATCGTCCCGGTTGATCCTCGTCGTAGCGGTGTTCACGAGCGGATGGAAATAAACCGTCTCGAAGCTGAGCAGGGCTGTGTCAGCTACGAAACGGACACGGTTTTGGGGATCATTCAACAGCGCGAACGCGGTCACGGATCCGGGCACCACGCCAAGATGCTCTAACATCAGATCCGCGCTGGCAAAGGACAAACGTCGGGTACTGAGACGCTTATGCAATTGGTTCAAGCGCAACTGACTTTCGGCCCACGCCGACACCAAAACCAGGGTGTCATCCTTGTCTTTCATAAATAGGTTCTTGCTGTGCCCGCCCGGCAAAGCGGCTTTGAGATGGCGGCCTTCTTCGACGGTGAAGGTCGCCGCATGCTCGACGGTGTGGTGCTCGATCCCGAGCGTATCCAAATAAGCGAAAAGGTCGGACGGGCTTGCAGGCATGCCGGGCTTGGGGCAGGAAATCGGGGACGGGTCAAGCCTTGTCTGAAGGGAACAGTATGAAGCTGGAATGCTACAAGATCTATCATACCGCACCTGAGATTGTACCGGGGCGCAGCACGCGGGCGTGGATGGACGCTTTCCCGCAAAGACAGCCATATCGCTGTTTGCCCCTGTCCATGGCAAACTCGACCGGGTGGGAAATCCTCTGTCCGATGGATCTCAAAATCGTTTGGAATGGCGGGATGCGCAAAGAAGACATTTTCCTGTTCACGCGCGGCGACCCGAATGCCATTCCCTCATTTGCCGATAGCCATTTTCAGCGCGGGATTGTCACCTTCCATACCGGCCATTTGTTTCGCACGCCGCCCGGCTGGGGTCTCATGGCCATGGGCGCGCCAAACTATTTCAAAGACGGTATCGCGCCGCTCACCGGTTTGGTGGAGACCGATTGGTTGCCGTTCCCGTTCACAATGAACTGGCAAATGACCCGACCGGGTGAAGTTGTGTTCGAGAAAGGCGAGCCGTTTTGCTTCATCGTCCCGATCGAGCATGGCAAGCTAGAGGACATCCAGCCGGAGCGGAAATTGCTGAAAACCAATCCCGAACTCGAACAGGATTATCATGGCTGGTCCACCAGCCGCGAAAAGTTCAATAAGCGGCTCGTCTCTGGTGACAAAGAGGCGGTCGAAGCGGGATGGCAGCGCCATTATATGCGCGGCGAGAAACAGTCTGGCGACAAGATTGAGAGCCATGTGACCAAACGCAGGCTCAAGCCCGTGATTGATGTTTAAGGCGAAACGCGTTGATTCTCGTCGTGATTTCGCCTGCTTTCGGCGTCAAGACGCAGGTGTGGAGGACAAAACAGTGCGAACTTTCCTTATTGGCCTAGGACTAATGGCGCTCACCGCGTGCGGGAGTGGCGGCGGCAGTGATTATGATCAAGCCGTGATGTCGGAACCGGCCCCGGCTATGGAGGCCTTTAATGACGTGATGGACGTCGGCGCGACCATGTCGGCGCAAGGCCGGTCCAAATCGCCGCCCATAGAGCCAAGTTCGGACGCCAATACCGGTGATCCCGCGACTGAGCAGTACATCGCCTATAGCCATAGTCTCGGCTTAAGTCTGCCAAAGGGCGGCGTTTCGCCAATGATGGAGCGCCACGTTGCGGCCTGCCGCGCCGCTGGCACGGACACGTGCATCGTGATTAATTCCGACATTTTCAGTCGCGAAGAAGACCGCGCCTCTGGCACGCTATCGCTGCGCGCGACGCCCGACTGGATCGACACCTTCCTCAGCGAGGTCGATACCGATACCGAAGCAGCAGGC
This sequence comes from Pseudomonadota bacterium, assembly GCA_038531165.1. Classification (GTDB taxonomy): domain Bacteria; phylum Pseudomonadota; class Alphaproteobacteria; order Caulobacterales; family Hyphomonadaceae; genus Henriciella. The sequence goes on along the minus strand of JBCBBZ010000002.1, from coordinate 169,355 downwards.
GGCGAGATCACCCAGCGGTCCACCCGCGCTGAAGACCTCACCCGCCAAATCATCGATACCGGCGCCCGGTTGGAGGCGCAAAAGACCCTGCAAGGCCGTTTGTTCGGATTGCTCGAACGCCGCGATGGCGAACTTGGAGAATTGTTGCAAATCGAACGCGAGATCGCCCGCGTCACCGGCGAGATCGAAAGCGTTGAGGCGCGCCTCAAAACGCTGCGCCTGCGCGTTTCCATGTCGTCTCTGGATGTCTCTTACCAAACCAAAGTCCCGGCCTTCAGTCCCTCGCGGGACAATCCTTTGGGCGAGGCTTTTGCAGACTTTTTCTATAATCTATCGAGCGCCATTGCTGGCGTGATCACCGCCTTTGCCGTCGGTTTGCCCTGGATCTTGCTGCTCGGTCTGTTCTTATGGATTTGGCTGAAACTGATCTGGCCGCGTCTACGCGGAAACAAGAAAAAGCCAACGCCGCCAGCAGCTTAGCCGCCTTGCACATTTAGCAAAGCGTGCCCGATCACGGCTTTCAAATAGTCTGGCTCGAACGGCTTGGTGATCAGATAAGACGGGCCTTGATTGGCGGTGGACAAATACTGATCTGGATGCGCTGTCACGAACACGACCGGCACCTGTTCAGGCAGCTTCATACTCCGAATCGCATCGGTCCCGAGCGAGCCATCTGCCAATTGAATATCACACAGAACAATGTCCGGTTCATGAGCATTGCGGATGGCGACCGCCTCGGACGCCCGCGACGCGACGCCGATCACGCGGTGCCCTAAGCTTTCGGACAGGCGCTTAAGTTGCGAGGAGATGAGCGGTTCGTCTTCCACAATCAACATACACGTGGCGGTCGTTTCCGCAAAAGCTTGCTCCGCCATATCGAGCAATTCCGCAAGCTCGGTGCGTTTGACCTGCAAGATTTGACACACGGTCCGCTCTTGAAACCCTTCGACTGCGATTAGCAGCAATGCGCGACGCGCCTTGGCTGTGCGAGATTGTGACAATTGGTCGAGCGCTTCATCAAGCAAGGTGTAGAGTTCGATGCGATTAAAGCGCTCGAGATCAAAATCGACATCGAAGGACATGTCCAGAATACGCTGGAACACACGCTCGACGCAGGCATCGCCGGAGATCGTGTTCCCCGTCGAGGCGCGCGCATAGCGACGCAAATAAGGCAGCATGCCTTCAATTCGTTCAGCGATCGACAACGCAGTTTTCTCCCAACAAAGACAACTGCTTAAACCACATTGACGTAAGGCAAATTCCACTACGTTTATGGTCCGGTAGGCAGATGCCAAGTGTGAGGATTTAGTTGACGCTCAAGCGCCGAAAATCAAGATCGGACACTCAGTCCGAACTGTCACAGGCGCAAGTCAAGCGCCTGGAAGCGCTGGTACAAAGCCTGCGGCGCGATTATGCACGCGTAACTTTAGAGCCTGTGCCGGAGCGGCTGCAAAAACTGGTCGAAGAGCTGCGGGCACGCGAGGCCAAGGAAAACGAGTCTGATTGATCGTATCCGATGCGTCGGACCTTCTCAGTCCGGGGCGCGTGTTTTTAACGCAAGGGCGTGGAGCTCACCGCCCATTTTGCCCTTCAATGCCGCATAGACCAGTTGATGCTGCGCGACGCGGGTTTTGCCGCGAAATTGCTCTGACACGATCTCGGCCTGCCAGTGATCATTGTCGCCAGCGAGATCGGTCAGCGTGATATCCGCTTCTGGGAAGGCTTCCATCAAGAAGCCTTCCAGAGTGTCTCGAGTCATCGCCATCGATTAGGCGGGTTCCGGCTCGCCGCCAAAATCGCCGCCTTTGTCTTTACGGCGCTTGCCGATGACCGGCACAGCGGCGTTCGGGCGCGGCGGCTCATCTGGCTCGTCCGGGCGTTCTGGCAGTTTGCCATCATTGATCAGCGCGCGGATTTCATCACCCGTCAGCGTCTCATATTCGAGCAAAGCTTCGGCCAAGGCTGACCATTGATCGCGAAACTTGGTCATGATCTCGCGCGCATCATCCATACCTTTCTGGATCAGCTTGCGGACCTCTTCCTCGATCTTTTTCGAGGTCTCTTCCGACACGGAAGACGATTGCACCAATTGCTGGCCGAGGAAAACTTGACCTTGGTCTTCGCCGTAATCGACCGGCCCAATCTCATCTGAGAGGCCCCAGCGCGTCACCATGGCGCGGGCGAGGCGCGTCGCCTGCTGGATGTCCGACGCGGCGCCTGCGGTCACCGCCTCATCCCCGAACTTCTCTTCTTCGGCCACGCGGCCACCCATAATGATGGCCAGACGAGAGGTCATCTCAATTCGGCTCATAGACAGTTTGTCGTCCTCGGGCAGCTGCATCACCATGCCCAGCGCACGTCCGCGCGGAATAATCGTCGCTTTGTGCACGGGATCGGCTTTTGGCACTTTTAGAGCCACAATGGCGTGCCCAGCCTCATGCCAAGCGGTGAGCTCTTTCTCATCCTGGCTCATCACCATGGAGCGCCGCTCTGGTCCCATCAGGACTTTATCCTTAGCGTCTTCAAATTCTGACATCGCAACCACACGCTTGCCGCGCCGGGCTGCCAAGAGCGCGGCTTCATTGACCAGGTTGGCGAGATCCGCGCCGGAGAAGCCAGGCGTCCCGCGGGCGATGATCCTTGGGTCAACATCCTTGGCCAGCGGCACATTACGCATATGCACTTTCAAGATTTTCTCGCGCCCGATCACGTCTGGATTGCCAACCGTGACCTGACGGTCAAAACGCCCGGGACGCAGCAGCGCCGGGTCGAGCACGTCTGGGCGGTTGGTCGCCGCCACGATGATGATGCCATCATTGGCTTCAAATCCATCCATTTCGACCAGCAATTGGTTGAGCGTTTGTTCGCGCTCATCATTGCCGCCGCCAAGACCGGCGCCGCGCGAGCGACCGACCGCATCAATCTCGTCGATAAAGATAATGCACGGCGCATTGCGTTTGGCTTGCTCAAACATATCGCGGACACGGCTCGCGCCGACACCGACGAACATCTCAACGAAGTCTGATCCTGAAATCGTAAAGAAGGGCACGCCCGCTTCGCCCGCAATCGCACGCGCGAGCAGCGTTTTACCGGTTCCGGGGGGTCCGACCAAAAGCGCGCCTTTGGGAATCTTGCCGCCAAGGCGCTGGAACTTTGCCGGATCCTTCAAGAAATCGACGACCTCTTCGAGCTCTTCTTTGGCCTCGTCGACGCCGGCAACATCGTCAAAGGTCACACGGCCTTGCTTCTCAGTCAGGAGGCGCGCCCGCGATTTGCCGAAGCTCATCGCACCACGACCGCCGCCACCGGCTTGCATTTGCCGCATGAAGAAGAACAGGATCGCGACAATAATGAAGATCGGCAGCAGGCCCATGATCAAATCGCCAAGGTTAAAGCCAGTGTCGGGATCATCCACGACCGACGGCACGCCCAGCTCAATCATCCGATCCCGTAGGGCGCCAAGATCTTGGCTCTTCTGGGCGTAAATGCGCTCATTATTGTTTGTGGTCGCCGTGACTTTGGTCGGCGTGATCACGACCTCTTGTAGCTGCTGACCTTCAGCAAGCTCATAAATCTGAGAGATATCAACGCGCTGAGACCCCGCCTGAGACGGGTTGTTTTGCATAACAGCTAAGAGGCCGAGGAGGAGGACCGCGATCAGACCCCAGACCGCGAGATTTCGCATATTCATCGATCATTCCAGACGTTAGAGAAGTCAGTGACACACAATATAGGGCAACGATTTCACGAAAACGACTCAAATCATGTCAATCTATGCCATAAGCTTCACTTATGGCCGCAGATTGGGCGCTTTTGTCGCCATTAAGGGGACCCTGATATGAAGGACGCGCTCAAGATTTTCGGCCCGCTCGCCGTGCTGGTGCTGATCGCGCTCGTCGTTACGATGCGGCTGATCTCACCGCCGCCACCAATGACCCTGACCTTCGCTGCGGGCGGCGCTGACGGGCAATATTACGCACTGGCCCAGCGCTATGCCGAAGCGCTCAAAGTGCACGGGATTGAGGTGACGGTTTTGGAGACGGACGGCACGGGTGAGAATTATCAACTGTTAACAACCGGCGAGGCCGATGTCGCGCTCTTACAGGGCGGCGTGGCGAATCTGGATCTGCGCACCCAGGTGCAGTCACTTGGCGGAGTGTTTCCCGAACCGTTTTGGATCTTCGTGCGAGACGAGACCGAAGCTTATGATTTCGGCGATCTGAGCAAGTTCACCGTGGCCGCCGGTCCGATCGGATCAGGAACGCGCGCCATGGCCACGCGGATTATGCTTGAATGGGGCGGAAACTATATCGACTTCTCACCCCTCACCGGGAGCGCGGCCGCGCAAGCCTTGTGGGCGGGTGAGGTTGATGTTGCGGTCTTCACCGCGTCGGTGAATGCCAGTTATGTCCAAGACCTGTTGCGCATGCGCGGCGTTCGCTTGATTGAGATGCGCCGCGCCAATGGGCTTGCCATGCGCGATCCGGCGCTCGCTCCGGTCACGCTGTTTGAAGGTGTGGTTGAGTTAGATCGAGGGGTTCCGGCAAGCGATCTCTCTCTGGTGGCGGCGATTGCCCAGCTCGGTGTTCGCGCCGATTTACACCCAGCCTTGCAAGCGGTTTTGCTCGAAGCGGCTGAACCGATCCACAGCGCCGCAACGATGATCACGGCGGCAGGAACCTTCCCAGATGCCAATAAAATCGACTTAGACTTGTCACCAGAAGCGCGGCGCTACTATCGTCGCGGGCCGACCTTTTTGAGGCGCTATTTCTCTTTTGGCTGGGCCAATTTTCTCGAGCGGGCTTGGGTATTCTTAATCCCGTTGATCACCTTGCTCATCCCGCTGGTGCAAATGGCGCCGCCGGTCTATCGCTGGCGGATCCGGCGCAGAATTTATGTCTGGTACAATGATCTGCATGAGCTTGAGCGCCGCGGCTTTGACGCTGCCGATGATGCCGCACGCCAGCAAGTGCTGTCAGAAATTCAAGCCTTGCAATATGAGGTCGGTCAAGTCGACATCCCGGTCTCTTACAATGATGAGCTCTATCATTTGCGCAGCCATATCAGCTTTGTCGAAGCGCTGATTGCCCGCCAAGCCGCCAAAACCCGCCCGGCTTGATCAAAGGATCAGTTTTATTACACCGTCGCTTTATCGATCCGCATTGACGCGGGTGGCCCTCTAGCATCATAGTTCCAAAAAAGAACTCAAGGAGGATACGGCATGACACCCGTCTGTTTAGTGATCGGCGCCGGTGCAGGCATTGGCGGCACTGTTGGAACGCGATTTGCCAGCGAAGGATATCATGCCGTGCTATGTCGGCGGTCCGATCAAGCTGGGCTGGAGAAGCTGACCGATGGGATCAAAGCCGCGGGCGGCGCGGCGACGGGTTTGCTCCTGAATGCGATTGACGACAATGCGATCGAAGACTGCGTCGGCCATGTCGAGGCGAATATCGGCCCGATTGAAGTCGTGATCTACAATCTCGGGGCGCAAATTGGCGATCGGCCCCTTGAAGATACCAGTTATAAGGCGTTTGAAATGGGGTGGCGTTTGGGGACGTTCGGCCTGTTCCGCGTCGCCAAATCGGTGTGTCCGTTAATGGCCGAGCGCGGCGGCGGTACGCTGCTCGTGACATCGGCGACCGCCGCCGTGCGCGGCAATGCTGGACAACATTCTCACGCTGCAGCGATGGGCGGGCGCCGGATGCTGTGCCAAACGCTCAACGCGCAATATGCGCCAAAGGGGATCCACGTTGCGCATATTCTGGTCGACAGCATGGTCGATGCGCCGGATACGCTCGGCAAACTTGTCGGGCCCGAATTGTTTCAGGAATTGCGCGACACGCGCGGTGCAGAGGATGGCCTGATGCTGCCCGCGAAAATGGCTGACACGTATTATCATCTTGCGACCCAGCACCGGTCGGCTTGGACCCACGAACTTGATTTGCGGGTCTATTCCGATCTCGCCTGGTGGAATCACGCCTAAAGGGTGGAGCGCGCCGCAGCGCCGGGCGTGGCGCCTGTCATATCCGACAATTGTCGCCCTTTTGCGCGGCCTTTATTCCAATCGCGTGAAAGGAATAAAGCCATGATTGTCAATCGTTTTGCCTCGATGCTCTGCGCCGCATCCGCTGGCGCGTTCATCGCCCTGATCGCGCCGCAAACCGCCGACGCCTCGCCGCGCTTTACCGTCACCAATGACACAGATACGAAAATCAATGTCTACATCTTTAAAGGCGATGACTCGGTCTGCACTTGGGAAGAAAAGCTAAAATCGGTATCGCCGGGCGAGACGGACTCATATGGCTGTACAGGCGGCGGAAACGGCCAGTGCAAAGTCCAATTCTATGCCAAAGGCAGTGAGATCTGCACAAGCAATCACAACACTTGCAGCAAAAATGCGACCAAAGTGAAAGGCGGCAAAACCGTCACCATTACCGAGGAAGACAGGATTTATATCTGTCAGCCGTCTTAGCGACCGCACCGCTATTTGTTCGGCTGCGCTGTGGTCCGCAAATAAGGCCGGATTTCCTTATAGCCTTTTGGGAAAAGCGCGTCGGCCTCTTCATTGGTGACACTCGGGACAATGATGACATCATCGCCGTCCTGCCAATTCACCGGCGTCGCCACTTTATGCGAATCGGTGAGCTGCAGACTGTCAATCAGCCGCAAAATCTCATCGAAATTGCGCCCGGCAGAGGGCGGATAAATGATCGATGCCCGGATCTTCTTTTGGTTATCGATGACATAAACCGCGCGCACCGTGACTTTCGCATCCGCATTGGGATGGATCATATTGTAGAGCATTGCGACTTTCTTGTCCGGGTCGCCAATGATCGGAAAATTGACCTCGGCGTTTTGCGTCTCTTCGATATCCTCAATCCACTTTTTATGGCGTTCGACGCTATCGACTGAAATCACCAGAGCTTTTGCACCGCGCGCGGCGAGCTTGTCCTTGAGCTTTGCGGTGTACCCGAGTTCGGTCGTACACACGGGCGTAAAGTCGGCCGGATGTGAGAAAAACACTACCCAATCATCGCCGATCCAGTCATGGAACCGAATGCGACCTTCGGTCGTGTCAGCTTCGAAATTGGGGGCAGTGTCACCGAGCAACAAACTCATCCGACGTCTCCTTGTGAATTGGCTTGATTTGTGCAGTAAAACTGAGACCTATGGGGTGGCATTCCAACCGGCCAAGTCTGACTCGCAGGTTTAGTTTTCCTGCACAGTGTTTAAGGAGCTTTGATGCGGCGACTGATCCTCATGCGTCACGCCAAGACCGAACCCTGGACCGAAGGGATTGATGATCATGCCCGCAGCCTGACGCAATCCGGGCATCAGGCGGCAAAGCTGATGGCCGGTGCGCTGGACCAAAAAGGCTGGGCACCAGACCGGGCGATTGTCTCGACGGCGCGGCGCACACGCGAAACGTGGGGGCATCTTGCCGAGGTATTCAGCGCTTGCGGCCTAGCCTTAGAAGAAGAGCTCTATCTGGCCGGGGAGCGCGGGATTGCCGAGATTATTGCAGACCAAGCTGATGTCGCGACACTGATCATTATTGGCCACAATCCAGGCCTACATGATTTGGCCCTGAGCCTGTTGCGCAGCGCGGGCAGTTTGGATCACCAAGCCGCCATCCGGATTGCCGGAAAACTGCCGACCGGCGCGGCGGCACTGTTTGAGGCCGAGCAAGACGGCGCGTTTGAGCCGAAACGATTTCGCTTGCGAGATTATCTCAAACCAAAAGACCTATTGGCACCTTAGCCAGACGGCGATGGATCAAGCGCTGTCTTGGCCGATTTGGTCGACCTGGGGCGATGTCGCTGACCCAAATGGCCATGATCCAGGTGTCCATGCTCCAAAGCTCGATCAATCCCACATATTGACCCCAATGCGCTCGCCGCGTCCGCCCGAGCCATATTGGTCGGGCGGCGCAGCAATAGAGAGCATTCGCGCCTAACGCGCGCTGTGCCGTTTGTTGCGGCGACGGCGACGCACCAGAATATGATCGCGGCGCGCGGCATGGGCGTGTTGTTTGAGCGCGGTCAATATAATCTCGCCGGAAAGCGCCTGAAGCGGGGGGCTTTCTGAACGCAGGGTGGGGCTGACGCGCGCGGGGGTGACATGGGAGGTTGTCGCTTGCATTGTTTTTATCCTTTTTGAGTTCTTGTGACCGGCGAGGACCGGCCTCAGGCGCCCCTATTGAGGTCGACCTGATGACACTCTTCTACCTCATGATTTATTGTTTTTCAATATGCATATATCGTTTTTCGTGAATTTTCTCGGACACCCTTCCTATTAAGCGCCTCGACGCGCGCCATCGCTTTTTGGCAACGCCAAATCGAGGGACATTTGCGTACCTGTTCTGGCCGCCCGCGGGCGGGCTTTGCGTGTATGCCGTGTGCGATCCAGATCTCGATGGCGCCGCAACACCGCGCCGAGATCCGGCAGCAGGCGCACGAACGCATCGATGGCTGCCACGCGTGAGTCCATCTCAGTGCGCGCATATTGATCGCGGGCGCTCATCGCGGCCTGCCAAACTTCGCGAACCGAGACGACCCCAAGCTTCAAAAACGGGTCCAAACCACGCCGCGCGTCGGCCGCTTGGCGCTGAACCGCGTCGGCAGAAGAAGGCTTGATGCTGAGAAACGCGCGCAACATCGCGATGGCTTGCGACCGACAGCTCCCAGGCGCTAGATTTTGATCCGCCAAAACGGGCCAGCGCCCTTCTCCCATATTGGCCCCCATGGGAAGCTCGACCAAAGCCTGCCGCGGCCGGGCCATGAAAGCTTGCCAAGCGGCCCGCCCCTCGGGTGTATCGACCGGCCACTCCGAGCGACCATATTGCGGATAAAGTCGATACGGCACACCGGCGCGCATCGACCAAGCGGTCATCGCGCGATCACTGGCGCCGGCCGTTATGGTCTCGTGCGCATGGATCGCCGCCAGTCCATATGCCCGGTGCAATTCAGAAAACACGGCCTCAGGCGCACCCTGGCGCAAATGCAAGATGCCGCCGCGCTCGGCCAAAGCCGCGCGTAAGTCTGTTAAACTCTGCCACAAGCGCTCACACCCGGCGGCGGGCGCGCCCGTTATGAGCGCCTCTCCTAGCGGCGCAATGAAAATCGGCGCCACCTGCCCTTGATCGCGCGCCGCCGCATGGCACGCCGCGCGCAGAGCGGCATGATCATGCAGGCGCAAATCCTCTCGGAACCAGATGAGATGCAAACTCGACATAGAACATAAATAGAACACTTTATGGGAATTGTCGAGGGTCTTAATAAAAAATTAAAGATATTCCAAAATGCAATCTACAGGTGATTGAAATTCCTTAATACTTTATTCATCAATCTAGATGTGGAGAAGATCAAGTATAAAACCAATGTAGATTACCGATCATGGGGCTCGGATGTCCGCGTCCCGGCCCCCTCCACTTTGCGTGACCTCCCTGCGCTGGTGCCGACTGGCAGTGTGCCCATTCGTGCACCAGCCCCTCTCGATCCGGAATTTAGCTATCGATTTGGACCCGCCAAATGGCAAATACGAACCCTGATTGCGGGTCTGGCGGCGCTCGGGATCGCGGCGCTTTTGATCCCTTTAATCCTGACAACAGCCTTAGCATGGGCCCTGTTTGGCGTGTTCTTTCTGCTTGTGCTTTGGCGCGCACTGCTCGTTCTCGCCGGTTTTGCCCGCCGCATGCTGGACATGCCGGGCGCGCCCGCGCCGCCGCAGGCGCTTGAATGGCCGATCTATTCCATTCTGATCCCGCTTTATCAAGAAGCGGCTTTGGTGGATCAATTGGCGGCGGCGATGTGGCGCCTTAATTGGCCGATAGACCGGCTCGATATTCAAGTCTTGTTGGAAGCCGATGATGCAGAAACGCTTGCGGCGGTGAAAGCGGCGCGCTTTCCGCCAGGCACACGGCACATTGTGGTCCCGCCCGGCGGACCGCGGACCAAACCGCACGCCCTCAATGCAGGACTGACCACCGCACGCGGGCGCTTCTTGACCGTCTATGATGCTGAAGACATCCCCCATCCGGATCAGCTGATTGCCGCTTATAACGCTTTTCGACGCGCGCCTGCAGATACGGTTTGCTTCCAAGCGCCGCTGATCGCTGAAAATGCGCAAAAGTCTTGGCTCGCGGCGCAATGGGGGTTGGAATATCAGGTTCAGTTCGGCTTGCTTCTCCCAGCGCTCGCCACCTATAAAATGCCGCTGCTGATCGGGGGCACGAGCAATCACTTTCGGACCTCAGCGCTGCAGGCGCTGGGCGGGTGGGATGCCTGGAATGTCACCGAAGATGCTGATCTCGGCATGCGGATCGCCCGCGCCGGCATGCGCTGTGGCACGCTGCAAGTGCCGACCGGCGAAGACGCGCCGACCGGGCTTTTCGTTTGGCTGCGCCAACGCAGCCGCTGGATCAAAGGGTTTATGCAAACCTGGTTGGTTCTGATGCGCGAGCCGCGTCGCACGCGGCGGCAAATGGGAACCATCCCTTTCCTGACGATGCACTTGAATCTCGGCGGTGCGATTCTTGCCCCGATCGCGCATGCACCGTGCGTTTTGTGCCTTAGCTTCGCGGTCCTTGCAGGAGACCAAAATGTTGGGATCTTCGGACTGTCCTTATTGATCGCCGCGCTTTTCGTTGGCGCTCTGGGAGACCTGCTGGCGCCGGGCGCTTGGACTGTAAGCCGTGTCATCGCTTTATTGACCCGACCGCTTTACTGGCCACTGCTCACGGTGGCCGCCGTGCGGGCGATATGGGAGCTTGTCGTTGATCCCTTTTTCTGGGCAAAAACCCCGCACAGCCCTCGTGTCGCGGAAAGCCTTACACCTTGCCTGATTGGATCATCAGCGTCAGCCTCGCCATCGCCTTGATCGGGCTGGGTCTATTTGCACAATCAAAACTCGGCACGGTGCGCAAAAAAGATCAAAGACCGCACCAGGTGCCATGGGGCCTGATCATGATTGGCTGTGTGTTCGGTCTGTTTTTGATCATCGTCCATTTGATGAACCTCGCTGGCATCGAGACGGGCCCAGAGAACAGTCCGTTCGGTCGATTCTAACCGGCGATCCCTCCGGTATCGACTTGATCGGATCCGGGGCCACGCCCGCACCGCGTGATTTCCGGGCTGAGCGATTGGTACGCGATCCAAGACCAAACGCGCCATAAGATCACAGCCTGACGATTTGCCGCCACGTCAGACATGGTCATCAGGCTTAGAGCCCTCTATGCTGAGAACATTGAAAACAAGCCGCGACCCCGATGGCGGCGCTGGGAGAAGTGTAAATGGCTTTTGATGCCCCGGAAGACTTAGAAGCGTTTCGCACCGAAGTGCGAGACTGGTTAGAAGAAAACTGCCCTGCAAGCATGCGCACGCCGCTCAAAGATGATGAAGTCGTTTGGGGCGGCCGCGGCGAAACCTTTAAGAATCCGGACTCAAAAGTCTGGCTTGAAAGAATGGGCGAAAAGGGATGGACGGCGCCAGAATGGCCGGCGGAATATGGCGGCGGCGGCCTGAACAAGGCGCAGGCACAGGTTCTGCAACAGGAATTGCGGCGCATCAAAGCCCGACCGCCGCTCTTTTCATTCGGTCTTTGGATGTTCGGCCCAGCGCTTCTGGAATTTGGCAATGACGCGCAAAAGAAGCGCTTTATTCCTGACATCGTCAACGGCAAAACGCGCTGGTGCCAAGGCTATTCAGAGCCGGGCGCTGGCTCGGATTTGGCCGGGCTGCAAACCAAGTGCGAAGACAAAGGCGACCATTGGTTGATCAATGGCCAAAAAGTCTGGACGTCTTATGCCGACCAAGCCGATTGGATTTTCTGCTTGGTGCGCACCGACCGCTCGGTCAAACATGATGGGATTAGCTTCCTGGTCTTCGATATGCAGAGCGAAGGGGTTGGGGCGCGTCCGATCAAACTGATTTCTGGCTCTTCGCCCTTCTGCGAAACGTTCTTCACGGATGTGAAAGTTCCCAAAGACCAATTGGTCGGCGAGCTAAATGCGGGCTGGACGATTGCCAAACGTCTCTTGCAGTTTGAACGCTCCTCGATTTCCGCAGGCGGCTTTGGCGGCACGGGTGGATCGGGAATCCTGGCGCCGCAGGAGTATGCCAAACAGCATGTCGGCGTCGATGAGACCGGGCGCGTTGCCGATGGCGACCTACGGGCCCGGATCACCGATCATCTGATGTATGCGAAAGCCTTCGGGCTCACCGTGCAGCGCTCGACCGAGCAAGCCAAAGCCGGGCAAGAAGTCGGTCACACCGCATCGATCATGAAATATGCCGCAGCAAAAATGAACCAAGACAAATGCGAGCTTCTCGTCGAGTCCCTGGGCACAGATGGCCTCGGCTGGGCCGGCGACGGGTTTGCCGATGATGCCAAAAAGGCCACCCGCGGGTGGCTGCGCTCAAAAGGCAACTCCATCGAGGGGGGCACCAGCGAAATCAATTTGAATGTCATCGCCAAACGTGTGCTCGGTCTGCGGGAGCACCAATAATGTCTTTTATTCTATCTGAAGATCAGCAAATGCTGCGCGACACGGCGATGGCGTTTGTGCGGGATGAATTGCCGGTGACGCATCTGCGCGCGCTGCGCGATGACGGCGCAAATGGGGTCGATCCAGACACGCGCGCCAAACTCGCCGAACTCGGCTTTTTCGGGGTCTTGGTGCCAGAGGCGTATGATGGCGTCGGCCTTGGCATGGTCGCGATGGGTCAAATCATGGAAGCGCAAGGCCGGACCATCGCCGCAACGCCGCTCTTACAAACCGCTGTGCTCGGCGCCAGCGTGCTGACGCTTGGGGGATCTGAGGCGCTCAAGACCGAATGGCTCCCCAAAATCGCCAGCGGAGAAGTGACGGTCGCGCTCGCTTTGGAAGAGGGCACTCATCACGCGCCGCTCAATATTTCCAGCGAAGCCGAGCGCAATGGCCAAGGCTATACGCTGAACGGCGCCAAACGCTATGTCCCCGATGGGCATCATGCCAATCTGTTTGTGATTGTGGCGCGGACCTTTGGCGATGCCGGTCAAGCACATGGGATCACGCTGTTTCTCGTGCCCCGCGAGGCGGATGGATTGACGATCCAAACGCTCAATACAGTCGACTCGCATGGCGCTGCGCATCTTAGTTTTGAAGCCCTCAACGTTCCAGAAAGTGCTGTTATCGGCGCCGTCGATGCGGGCTGGGAAATTCTCGAACCGGCGCTGGATCGAGGCCGGATCGCGCTGGCCGCAGAAGCCCTTGGCAGTGCCCAAGCGGCGTTCGATATGACCTTAGATTATTTGCAAACGCGCAAACAATTCGGCCAGCTGATCGGTTCGTTTCAAAGCTTGCAGCACCGGGCAGCGAAAATGTTTACCGAGCTCGAGCTGACCCGCTCATGCATCGCGGCAGCGCTTTCGGGGGTCGATGAAAACCGCAATGATGTGGCGGAACTCGCAAGCCTGGCAAAGGCGCGGGCGGCTGACCTCATTCATTTGGTGTCGAATGAAACGGTACAGTTCCATGGCGGCATCGGCATGACGGATGCGCATGATAGCGGGCTCTATATGAAACGCGCCCGCGTCCAGGAAGCGCTGCTTGGCGGGGCGAGTTATCACCGCGATCGCTATGCGAAACTGAACGGCTTTTAGCGCAAGCGCTAGCGGGCGGCGATGCACGCCGCCCGACACCCACACGACTATATCATGGAAGACTGGGCGGGCAGATCCTCATACGGATTTGTTATGCCCGCATTTTCGCGGCGCCGGATCATATCCGACACGACAAACGCGCCGACCATTTTGCCGATCACAAAAACAATCCAATTCGCCAGGGTCAGCGTGTTTCCGGGATCGAGCCCCATTTGCATCTGTTTGGCGAGGTCTGCGCCATAAAGGAAAATCGTTGTGTCGATCGGCGTCGCAACGGCACTCGAATACAAGATCCGCTTGGACAGCTTCATTTTGGTGAACGTGAAGAGCAACCAATCGAAGAATTCTGAGACAAAAAAGGCCAGTCCCGACGCGATGACGATCACGATCCAGGCATAATACATCGACCAGCAAAGCGCCAAACCCATGGCCAACAAGACCCATTGGCGCATCTCACGTTGCACGAAGTCGCGGATTACGAAGACGAGCCCGGTGACCAGGGTCAGGGGGTGCAGCATGAGCCCGGCCGGATTAGGCGTATCCGCGGGCCAGATAAAGGAAAAGAGCGGCGTCGCGCCTTCGACCCATGGTCCAACAAATTGCAGATTGGGCACCACGCCAAACGACCAGTTCAAGAAGGGGATCATCATCACATAAATGACCGCCCAGAGGCGTCCGCCCAAACGCCACAGCAGAGCCAGTGTCGCGATCAGCCCGATGATCACCCAAATCAACATTTGCGGTCGATTATTGGTGAGGATCGCCACAAACATATCCCAAATCTCGATTAGCATGCACGATCCTATTTCAGATGTTTGTCGGTTGCTCTTAAGCGGCAAACCGTTCTAATGCCAATATCTAGACCGATATAGAGACAGGGGGAGTTTTTGACCTCACCAATTCAGCTCTGCTTGATTGTTGCGCGGGCGCGCAATGGTGTGATTGGCAAAGATGGCGATCTGCCGTGGCGCCTATCGGACGATCTGAAACACTTCAAATCCACGACGCGGGGATGTCCGCTCATTATGGGTCGCAAGACCTGGGAAAGTCTGCCAAAGCGTCCCTTGCCGGGACGAGACTGTTTGGTCCTCAGCCGCGATGGCAGCTATGCCGCGCCGGGCGCGCGTGTCTTCACTCAAATTCAACCGGCGATCGAGACCGCAAAGGCATTGGCGCGCGCGGCTGGCAAAGAGTCGGTCTTTGTCTCAGGGGGCAGCACGATCTATGCCACAGCCCTGCCCTATGCCGATCGACTTTACATCACCGAAGTCGATATCGATGTGTCCGGGGATGCCTGGTTCCCGGACTTTGACGAAGCGGCGTTTTCAGAAACCCAGCGCCGGGAAGTGGCCGCGTCAGAGAAAAACCAGTTCGACTTTGTGATCCGGACCCTCGATCGCGTCGCCTAACGCTTGCCGCAGAGCCCTCACACAGTCAAAGTGCGCGCATAACAGTTGGAGGGTGCGCGATGGATTTTGAGATTGTCGCCGAAGGTCTGGGTTTTCCCGAAGGGCCGGTATGGATGCAAGATGGGTCGATCATTCTGGTCGAAATTTCAAAGGGCTGTATCACCCGCGTGTGGGGCGATGGTAAAACGGAAATGATCGCCGAGACAGGCGGCGGTCCGAATGGCGCGGCGATCGGCCCGGATGGCGCGCTCTGGATCTGCAATAATGGCGGCTTCAAATATCATCAGCGCGATGGCATTCTGATCCCAGGTCATTGCCCAGATGATTATTCTGGCGGACGGATCGAGCGGATTGATCTCACCACGGGCAAAGTGGAGCGCGTTCTGGACACGGTCGACGGGCATCCGCTCAAAGGGCCGAACGATTTGGTTTTTGATCAGGCGGGCAATCTCTATTTCACCGATCATGGCAAAACCTATCCACGCCATCGCGACTTTGGCGGCCTGTTTTTCCTCGCCCAGGGCGCAACCGAAGCGGTCGAACTCGATCATCATCACACGTCCCCAAATGGCGTCGGCCTGTCGCCGGACGAGCGTGTGGTCTATATGGCCGACACGATGACTGCGCGGCTTTGGGCGTTTGATTTGGACGGCCCGGGACAAATTTCGCCAAGCTCGCCATTTAACAAAGGTCGGGTTGTGGCGACGATGCCGGATCTGCAATATTTCGATAGTCTCGCCGTGACAGAGGCCGGGCACATTTGCGTTGCGACGATCTTAAAGGGCGGGATCACCACGCTGCATCCAGATGGCAGCCATGCGCACACGGCCTTTCCGGACCCGTTCGTGACGAATATTTGTTTTGGCGGCGCTGATCGGCGCGACGCATGGGTCACGCTGTCCGGCACGGGCAAGCTGGCAAAGTGTCGATGGCCCGAACCGGGCTTGAAACTCAATTATTACGCGTGAGCGACCGGGCGCTACTTTAGCACCGCATCGAAGCTGATCGCCCCAGACTGTGTCGGCGCAATCGGGTCATCGAATTGCCACTGGATATGAGTGATCTCATCGCCGCGGGCCGGTCGAAGGGTTCCGGCATCATCGATCTTCAGGTCTGCGCGCGCATCAAAACGTGCGCCGCCATCTGTGGAAAACCGGACGGTGCTGCCCGCCGTCTCGACCGAGCCTTCGACAAGAACCATCTCCGCCGGCACTGGCATGACCAAAGTCACATTCTCCGCCGCGTTTGCGCCGTCATTGACATACGCAATCCGGTAGCGGACCTGTTCGCCCGGAGCGACATCTTCGGCACGCTCATATGTGAGCCGTTCCTGACCGGTGGCATCCACGCTTCGCGTGGCGAGTTCAACAGTTTGTGTGGCGGTGAGGCCAGACGCCTCAGACGTCCCCGAAACCACGCCGATCATGATCAGCGCGAACGCAGTGGCACGCAGCATTTCAAATCTCCAAAATAGCTCTTTTATGTTTTGCCCAAGCATGCCGGGTGACGATTAAGCGCGGCTTAATGCGGACACACTCAGCTCGGCCCTGGCGTGTCAACGGTGCAGGCCGCTTGCGCCGCTGGCGTCTCGGCCAGCGCATAGACGCGGACATAATCGACCTGCGTATCGGCCGGCAAGCGTGCGTCTTGCATTTGTCCGGCCCATTCCGAGCCGAGCACCACTTCCGTAGTGAGCTGCAAATATTGCTCGGCTTGGGAGATGACATTCGGATCCGTGAGGCGCCAGGTTTCAACCCCATCGACGTACCAGGTATAGGACCCTGGACACCATTTCACACTATAGGTCCGCCAGGTCTCCACTGCGCCGGGCATCATATGATAATGCGTGCGAGATTGTTGTTTCAGTTTGCCATAGCCATCAAAATGAATGGCTTGGGAAACACCTGAATTGGGGTCGCGGCCAAAGCCTTCGACAATGTCAATCTCCGTGCCATCGCGCCCGGATCCGTCTTTATTATGGATGGTGCCCTTTGGCATCAGCCAGAACGCCGCCCATTGGCCCGGTGCGGTGTCGAGCTTCATCCGCGCTTCAAACACGCCGAAGCGCTGCGCGAAGAGCAGCTTGCTTTTGCGGCGCGTTCTTAAAAACCCGGTCTCATAGACCTCGTCGACTTTCGACGTCCGCAAAATCAGATGACCGTCTTGCGTAAACGCATTGTCGCGGACGCGCACTGAATCCTTACGCGGGCCAAGTTGAAAATCCCAGATCTCTTCATTCACCGGCCCGTCAAATTCGTCTTCAAAGGTCAGCGTCCAGGCCGGATCTTGCGCCGGATCGAAAGGGCCGGGGTCCGGCGTCGCAGGCAGCGGGCCCGCGCTCGCACAGGCCGCCACGAAAAGGCTCAGATAAATTGGCTTCACGGCACCCTGCCCCTTTGAGACTGTTCCGCGTGATAAGGCTTACCGGTTCCAAAGGCCAGGCCAAGCTCAATCCGTTGCAGATATCATTCGACATCTAGAAAGCGTTCGCGTCATCGACCATCGCTGACGCGGAGTATGAGACAGACGGGCACTTGATCGGGAATCGATGGTGGGCCGAATGCGGTCTACCGGTAGGTTCTATAGAACGTTTTCAAACAATCGACTTAGCCGCAAAGCCTGGCGACACAGGATGCGCAAGCGATGTTTTCCTACAGCGTTCGTCGCTCAACCGCCCCGGCATAGGCTTATATTATACCAGCAAGCCTCGCGGCACTCTGCCACTGTCGAGCTAAACTCGCAGTCTCTGATGGTTTCATTCAGCAAATCGAAATGACAGTCCCGGCTTTCAGGATCGTCTTTCTGGGAACACTTCCCCCATTTGTCGCGGAAGTCATCTTTCGAGATTTGCACCTCGCCTGATCCGCTGGAATGGCTGCCGCCAATATAGAGATCCGATATGCTTCTCTCACGATCGGTCAGCACCAACCATTTATAGCCAACCAAATCTCCATTGCCGCTGCGAACCTCAAGCTGCGCTTTCTCGTAAACGCTCAAATCGTTCGCGGGCATTTCTTGACCTGTTTCGAAGGAGACTTTGGTAAATGCCATATCACCAAAATGCTCCTTGATGATTTCATCCGATGACTGAGGTGTTGGCTCAACGCGTCCACAACTGACGGTGACCGATAGACATAAAACAATAATCATCTCTCTGTAGATCTTATTATTCGCCATCAACATATTCCTCCATTTCGCAATTTTAATGTTCGAACGTGATTTTATAGACGAATAGAAGTATTTGCCAAATGCATGAAGATCAACGGTGCGAATATCGATGACATGACGTCAAACAATTGGCGGTCCCGGCGCGATTCGAACGCGCGACCTACAGATTAGGAATCTGTTGCTCTATCCTGCTGAGCTACGGGACCGTATAGTCTGGTCTAGCGTTGGATGGGGACAGATTGAAGAGGGTTTGTGGTCCGTCTTGGGGTTTGGGGGCTCAGTTTCATCCTAGCGGCGTGTGCGCCAAAATCGCCGCTGCCCGACATGCAACCCGGCGAGACCGGGCGGGTTGTCAAAATCATTGATGGCGATGCGCTCGTCCTGGAGACCGGGCAAAGCGTGCGCTTGGTCTCAATCCTCGCGCCAGTCTTACGCCCGCGCGAGGGCCCGCCCGAGCCGCACGCGGCCGAAAGTGCTCGCCTGCTGGAAGACATGGTGCTCGGGCGGCGTGTGCAATTGTACTATCCAGGCTTAACACGAGATCGCTATGATCGCGCGCTGGCGCATGTGGTCACCGCAGATGGCGCCGGGCCCGCGCTCTGGCTGAACCAAGCTATGGTCGCGGCGGGAGGGGCGCGGGTGCGCCTCTATGCCGGCACCGAAGCGCGCGGACGTGAGCTGTTAGACGCCGAGGCGGATGCAAGGGAGCGCCGCGCCGGGCTCTGGTCGCGCGCGGTTTATGCGGTCCGCGATGCTGAGCGTTTGGCGCCCGAGGCGAGCGGGTTTGTGATGCTGCGCGCCCGCCTTGGGCCGCGCCTTCCCGACCGTACGGACGAGGATGATCGCTACCGCCCGGCCTGTTTTCGCGCTTTGACCAGTGTTACGCTGACCTTGCGCATCGATGCGGACGCACAGACCGTGTGCGATTTAGAAACCGATCAGCCGGTGCAGATCCGCGGTTGGCTCTCGCGCGGTGTTTTGGATTTGCGCCACCCCTGGCACATCGAGCTCGTTGAGCCGCTTTAGCTTGCAATGTATTGGGCACCGTTCACCGTCATCGTCGCGCCTGTAATGAAGGCTGCGTCATCGCTTGCCAAATAGGTGCACATGGCGGCGATCTCTTCGGCCTTTCCTAAGCGGCCCACCGGGATCGTTGCGATGATGCTCTCAAGCACGTTTTCCGGCACCGCGCGGACCATTTCGGTATCAATATAGCCTGGACAAATGACGTTTACGGTAATGCCTTTTTTCGCCCCCTCCTGAGCCAGGGCTTTGGTGAACCCAATCAAGCCGGCCTTCGCGGCGGAATAGTTCACCTGTCCAAACTGGCCCTTTTGACCATTGATCGAGGAAATATTGATCACCCTTCCAAAACCACGCTCGCGCATCCCTTCCCAAACCTGCCGCGTGACATTGAAGGCAGAGTCAAGATCGACCGCGATCACTTTACCCCATTGCTCGACGCTCATCTTGTGGAACGGCCCGTCCCAGGTGATCCCGGCATTGTTGACGACAATATCAATCGGACCGAGGTCCGCTTCTATGGCTTTCAGCCCCGCACCGACAGCATCAAAATCGGAGACGTCGAATTTATAGCATGAAACACCTGTCGCCTCTTGGCAGGCTTTGGCCGCATCGTCATTGCCGCTATAATTTGCCGCCACTTGATAGCCTGCGGCTTTTAAGCCGGTGCTAATCGCCAAGCCAATCCCGCGCGTACCACCTGTTACCAATGCTGTTCTAGACATGCTCACTTCTCCCGTTATTTATGCAACTTAAAATTTGTTGCGTCTGCTAAATGCGCTGTAAGCAGGTTAGTGTTATACAACGCGGTAGAGTTGTCGTCGGTACTTTCGTCTTAGCAGATCAACGCGATGACACGAGCGGGAATTTTGGCTTGCGGGTAGGAAGGTTTGAACATGGCGAAATCTAATGGGGCGTCTGGGACCGTCATCATCAAAAAGTACGCCAATCGGCGTCTCTATGACACGTCGACCTCGTCTTACGTCACGCTCGACCATCTGTCGGATTTGGTCCGCCGCGAAGTCGATTTCCAAGTGGTGGATGCGAAAAGCGGTGAAGATTTAACCCGGCAAGTTCTCACCCAAATCATCTTTGAAAAAGAGACCAAAGGCGAGGGCGCACTGCCAGTGAACTTTCTGCGCAAACTGATAGGCTTTTATGGGGCCGGTTCACAAAGCCTGCTGCCTGCTTGGCTTGAAATGAGCATGAACAGTTTCGCTGAAGGGCAAGAGCGCTGGACCAAAGCCATGGGCGGCGCCAATCCGTTTTCCATGTTCGAAAAGCAAGCGCGCGCAAATATGGAAATGTTTGAGAATGCGATGCGGATGTTTACGCCTGGCATGTCGCCGCGCAAATCAAAGCGCAGCGAGACACCCGCTGCGAGCTTTGATGATCCGATGGAAGCCTTGCGCGCCCAAATGGAAGCCATGCAGGAACAATTGGACGCGCTCTCGAAACGTTAGGCTAAGGCATTCTCATCAGAAACTGCGCATCGATGTCGGCCTCAGCGTCTCGCCGCCAGCACGCGCGTCGATGACCACTTTGCCTGAGACCAGCAATACCGCCCCGGAATCCTCAGCGCTGTTGAGATCACCGGTGCCCCAGCCAATCGCCAGGTCACCATAACCATCTCGATTGAGGTCACCGATCGATATGACCTGGCTCAACATGCGCTGATTTTCGCGCGGGATCGACAGAGTACCAGCGCCCGGGATCGGCAGGGACGCAATTGGGACACCGAACGCAGGTAACTCATCGGCGGCAATGCTGTGGCTCTCAAATTGGGACGAACTCGTTTCGCCGGCGCCGACAAAAATCAGCGTCTCATGCAACGCGTCCTCATCAGGCGCGCGGAGCACATGCACGGGTTCAACACGATATTCATTGGCGCTCAATCCGCCCGGCGATGCCGCCAACTGGATCGCATCGCCAGCCGGCACCATCGCGCGCAGATTCTGCGTCCCGCCTTCATTGCTGAGCGCCTGGTCATGGCCAACAATGATATAGGCGGAATCATCTGTGGAATGATATCGGCCCCAGCTAAAGGCGAAGTCATCAATGCCATCGCCCGTCACGTCGCCAAGCGGCGTCGTAAAGGTAAACTCTGGCGCACTGACGTCGAAATCCGTGAATTGAACATAGGGCTCGACCGCGTTGTTAAAAAATTTGTCGAAACGCGTGACGGTTTTTCGTCCACCTGTCTGCATCATCTCGAGCAGTCTGGCGCCGCCAAAGACTAGGGCGCCCGCATCCCCAATTCCAGGACCCGGCATTGGAATGGCAATATCGGTCAAGCCATCATTGTCGACATCGCCAAGGGCGCGCAACGGTCCGCAATTCAGGCGGTTTCCAAGATAAGCATAATAAGCCGCCTCTCCCGCGGCGTAGACGTCCTCGATCGCAATTGGCGTATCGGTCGACATTGAGGCTGCCATGGCCGCGCCGGAGAGCGTGAAGATTTGTGCTTCAACGTTGTTGGCGCTTGTGATTTGGTGCGCGCAAAAGGCGAGCTCGGTTAACCCATCTTGGTCGAGATCGCCGATCGGTGCGAACGTTAGCGGGTCTAAGCGCTGAGCGCTTGGCAGTGTGATGGTCCCAGTTTCCAGATCTGCGAATGCATTGGTTCCACCGTCTCGCATGCGTTCAGCGAGGGTTTCGCCAGAAATGATTTCAATCGTCGACTCATCGCGCGCGATGACGAAGTCCTCCCGTGCATCCCCATCAAGATCACCGACAAGGGTCATATTGTAGCCGACATTCAGGGTCTCGTCCGTGCCCGACACTTGCCAGACACCTGGATCAGAGAATGCGTGCAAAGAGACGAACATATTCTCACTCAAGACACGGCCCGACACCATATAAGCATCACCCGCAGCGTGATATCCGCTGGGCGGGAAGTCTGAGTATCGGTCACGACTGTGGCGCCCGGGCGCCGCAATTGCGAGATCTGGTCGCCCATCGCCATCAATATCTCCCAATGGCGCGATGTTTCGGCCGAGCCCACCAAACGTGGTGTCCGCCGTAAGCCAAACCACCGGAAAATCCTCAAAGATCTCTTTTTGATCATTGATGCCAAATGTGATCGGAAAGGTGCCAAAAAATGGATAGTCGTCTAAGGCGATGGCGATCTCAAGCACATTGTCGCCATTGGCATCCCCTGGGTGCTCATAGTCTTGCGCAACCGCGACGCGCAGCTCGCCGGTTTCTGGGTCATAGGTGAAGACATCCATGTCCGCGCTTTCCGCCAGCGATATAGCGAGCCGATTGCCACGTCCATCTTTGGCAACCAGGGACCATATGGGTTCACTATTTTCGAGGAAGTACCTATCGGCGCGCGCGGTTTTTCCAGATGGCGTTTGCGACAGCGTTGCCAAACTCGGCGTCGCAGGGGTGATCACAAGCTCGACATCGCTCCTTGTGAGCGCGGGCTCTTCCTCAGGGGTGTCGCCGACGGGGGCGGGATCCGGCGTTACCGGCGGATTGTCGCTGACAATGGCGGTTGTTGGCAAAGGCGGGACTGATTCGTCTACCGCGCCGTCTTGATTGCAGGAGGTTAACGCGAACACGCAAATGGCCAAGGGGGCTGCACTCTGTCGCAACATGAGACTACCTCTCTCATAATAACAACGCAGCGAGCGCAGAAATAAAGTTCCGCTATTGAGAGCTAGTTAAATGTAAAGTTGAAATTAAATGTAATTTTAACGTGCACGCCCCTTCAGGGGCCCTTCGGACCGAGGCTCACTGAGGCCCTTGGCGGCAATCACTTGGCCGGTATTTGGCTCTTGGAGCAAGACCGCGCAGCTGCCGACACAACTCACGGCGAAATCTGATACATTACCTTGCCATGAGCCCAAATGGACCATTTGCTTAACCGGGTTAACCATTTGCGTTGGATTGGCATCGCCGGTGAGATATTCGACCAGAACAAGGTCTAGAGCGCGGTCGCTCTCACCTGAGACGGAGATCTGTTTACCATTCCAGTGCAAACGCGGCGCCGATTCGGACCGCAAAGACAAACGTTTTTCGATGTTTCCGCGAATGTCGCGCTTGCGAGTTCCGGGGCACTCTTTTGCGCCATCGTAAAACGATTGCGGCGTATAAGGTGCGCGGAGGCTAAGACGGTCCGTATAGGCCATCTGCCGCTCTTTCGCAGCGTCAAGCGCCATTGGATCTGGCTCGCCGAGATAGTCCCAGTAACTCACCGACCAGGTGAGGATTAAAATATCGTCGCGCTCTTGATTGATCTGCGCCATGGTCCGGTGCGCTTTCGGGCAGGCTGAGCAGTTTTGGTTGGCAAACAGCTCCACCAAAACGGGGCGGTCGGCGTCCGCGGCCGCGGATCCGATCAGGGTCCCCCAAAGGGCAAGACAGGCAAATAAACGCATCATGCGCGGGTCATAGCCGCTTCGGTCCCTCAAATACAATTCACTTGGTCGTGAGAACCGCGTTATGCCGCCTCATTCGCCAAGTTGCGCAAGACATAGTGTAGGATGCCACCATTGCGATAATAATCGAGCTCATTGTCCGTATCGATGCGCACGGTGGTCGTTGTGATCACTTTTGACCCATCGGCTTTGATAATCTCGACGTCCAACCGTTGGCGCGGCTGGATCGTATTCACGCCTTCAATCGTAACTTCTTCATCGCCCTTGAGGCCAAGGCTCTGCCAAGTAACGCCGTCGTCAAACTCAAGCGGGAGGACGCCCATCCCGATCAAATTGGAGCGGTGAATGCGCTCGAATGAGCCAGCAATCACGGCTTTGACGCCGAGCAAAACCGTGCCCTTGGCCGCCCAATCCCGCGATGAGCCATTGCCATAAAGGGTGCCGGCAAAGACCACCAATGGAACATTCTTCTGCATATATCGCATCGCGGCATCATAAATCGGCATCCGGTCACCGCTTGGATGATGGACGGTCACGCCGCCCTCAACCCCGGGCACCATTTGGTTTTTGATCCGGATATTCGCAAACGTGCCGCGCATCATCACTTCATGATTGCCGCGCCGAGAGCCGTACGAATTGAAGTCAAGAACACTCACCTGATTGCCTTGCAAATACTCACCGGCGGGACTGGAGGCCTTGATCGACCCCGCCGGGGAGATGTGATCGGTCGTGATCGAGTCGCCAAACAGAGCCAAGACACGGGCTTTGTGAACATCTGCGGGCGCTTCGACCTGGTCGGTCATGCCTTCGAAGTAAGGCGGGTTCTGAACGTAAGTCGAACCTAGAGGCCAACCATATGTCTTACCGCCGGAGACTTCGATGGCCTGCCATTGCTGATCGCCTTTGAAGACGTCGGAATAGCGCTCTGAGAACATTTGCGGGGTGACGCATTCGGCCATAATCTCTGCAATCTCATGCGAGCTTGGCCAGATGTCTTTGAGATAGACATCATTCCCGTCGTGATCCTGACCGAGCGGATCCGTGGTCAGATTGACTTTCATCGTTCCCGCAATCGCATAGGCCACGACCAGAGGCGGCGAGGCGAGGTAATTGGCTTTGATGTCGGGTCCAATCCGGCCCTCAAAATTACGATTGCCCGACAAGACCGAGCACGAAACCAAATTGCCGTCTGCGATGGCTTTGGCGATTTCCGGCTGCAAGGGGCCAGAATTGCCGATACAGGTGGTGCACCCATAGCCAACCAAGTTGAACCCCAATGCGTCCAAATCTTTCGTCAGGTCGGCTTTATCGAGATAGTCGGTGACCACTTGCGAGCCCGGCGCGAGGGAAGTTTTCACCCATGGCTTGCGCGTCAAACCAAGCGCGGCGGCTTTGCGCGCCAACAGCCCCGCCGCAATCAACACGCTCGGATTTGAGGTATTGGTGCACGATGTGATCGCGGCGATGAAAACATCGCCATGGGTGACGGAGAAATCGCGCCCCTCGACTTGGATCGCCGTGCCATCATCAGCATCGGTGCCAAACTCTTTGACCATGGCTTCGGCAAATTTGCTGTCTGCTTCCGACAGCAAGACTTGGTCCTGCGGCCGCTTGGGTCCGGAAATGCTCGGCACCACGGTGGAAAGATCGAGCTCAATTGTATCGGTAAACACCGGGTCCGGCATGTCCGGGCGCCAATAGCCTTGCGCTTTGGCATAGGCCTCCACCAAGGCGATGCGGTCTGGGTCGCGCCCCGTATTGGTCAAATATACAATCGTGTCCTGATCGACGGGGAAAAAGGCGCAGGTCGACCCAAATTCCGGTGACATATTGGAAAGGGTGGCTTGATCCTCCAACGTCAAGTTGGACAGGCCAGGACCGAAAAACTCGGTGAACTTTGCGACAACGCCATAATCGCGCATCATCTTCGTCACCGTGAGGACCAGGTCCGTCGCCGTCGCCCCTTCTGGGAGTTTGCCCGTCAGTTTGAACCCGATCACTTCTGGGATCAGCATCGACACCGGTTGGCCGAGCATGGCTGCTTCAGCTTCGATCCCGCCAACACCCCATCCGAGCACAGACAAACCATTGATCATGGTCGTATGCGAGTCCGTGCCGACGCAGGTATCGGGATAGGCAATGGTTTCGCCCTCTACATCTTTCGTCCAGACGGTTTGCCCGAGATATTCAAGATTGACCTGATGGCAGATCCCGGTCCCAGGCGGGACGACGCGGAAATTCTCGAAAGCGGTCGCGCCCCAGCGCAGGAATTCATAGCGCTCTTGATTGCGCTTATACTCAATCTCGACATTGCGGGCGAAACTGTCAGGTCCAGCGAAACTATCGACCATGACGGAGTGATCGATGATCAAATCGACTGGGACTTGCGGATTGATCGCGTCGGCGCTGGCTCCCAGCTCCTCGGCAGCATCACGCATGGCGGCCAGATCCACCACCGCTGGCACACCGGTAAAATCCTGCATCAGAACGCGCGCCGGTCGATAAGCGATTTCGTGCGTGATATGTCCGCCATTGTCGAGCCATGTCTTAAAGGCGACAATATCGTCTTTCGTGACGGTGGTGCCATCCTCATTCCGCAACATGTTTTCAAGCAAGACTTTTAACGATGCCGGCAGCCTCGAAACGTCGCCGAGCCCATTTTCGGCTGCGGCATTGAGGGAGTAGTAAGTATAATCCTTACCGTTTACGGTCAGGGTTGTGCGGGCATTGAAACTGTCGAGGGAAGGCATGGGCAATCGGACCTCTCTTTTGCATTTGATTTCAAACGCATACATCGCGCGTCGTATATCTTGCCTGGTAGATAGGGTCGTCCAGCTGACGACGCAATCGCTACCATGGTCTTGGGATCCTCCCGCTATAATCAACAGGCATGACGGGTGAATGACGCGGTGCTCCTTCGCGGCTCTGATCTCGGGGCAATTCGCGGCGAGCGCGTCCTCTATCGCGGCATCTGCGTCACTGCCGCAGCTGGCGACTTAATCCTGCTGCGCGGGGCAAATGGCTCTGGAAAAACCACGCTGCTGCGGCAATTGGCTGGGCTGAGCGAGCCGCAATCCGGCACCGTTGAGCGTCCCGCGCCACACCATTGGATCGGGCACACAAATGGCCTCAAAGCCTACGAAACACCGCGATCGCACCTCGCACATTGGGCCCGGGTTTGGGGCAGCGCAGCGGATATCAGCGCGGTCTTAAGCGACATTGGGCTTCGCCGCCCAGCCGATGTTCCCTGCCGACTGCTCTCGGCGGGCCAAAAACGCCGCACAGCATTGGCGCGATTAAAGCTTGAACCGCGCCGCGTCTGGCTCCTCGATGAGCCCTTCAACGCCCTGGATACAGATGGGCAGGCCCAGCTCGCGGCGATGATTGAAAGCCACCGGGCGACCGGCGGCGCCGTGCTCGCGGCCTTGCATGGCACGGCCCCGATAGACGCCACGCGCGAGATCACCCTATGAGCGCCTCCCCGCTCGTCGCCGCCTTTCGCTCATCTTTGTCCGAAGCTTGGGCAAACGGCGCGGGATTGTTGCTGCCGCTCGGCTTTTTCGCAGGAACGGCGATCCTGGTGCCATTCACGCTCGGGCCCGAGGCTGACCTGCTCAGCCGCGTCGGTCCCGGCATTTTGTGGCTAGCGCTCGCGCTGTCCTCCATGGTCACGCTGGAACGCGTCTTCCAAGCCGATTTGCAGGACGGGGCGCTAGATCTCTGGCTGCTGGATAGCGGCTCCATCTCTATGGTCGCGGCCATTAAAACCTTGACGCATTGGCTTGTCTCAGGATTTCCCTTGGTGCTTTTGACTCCGCTGCTGGGGTATGGACTTGGCGTACCGGCCGCGAAAATGGTGCCGGCGATGCTCGGCTATGCCATGGGCGGGCTGGTATTCTTCCTTTGGGGCGGCGTTGCAGCGGCCTTATCGGCCAGCGTCGC
Organism: Pseudomonadota bacterium; assembly: GCA_038531165.1. Classification (GTDB taxonomy): domain Bacteria; phylum Pseudomonadota; class Alphaproteobacteria; order Caulobacterales; family Hyphomonadaceae; genus Henriciella. Next base: position 141,784 of record JBCBBZ010000002.1, on the reverse strand, counting down.
ACGCGCCGGATTGCTGATCGCGCTTCTGGCATTGCCGCTCTATGTGCCCGCGCTGATCTTTGGCGTACAGATGGTTGAGGCCGGGTTTGACAGCCCGAGTTTCCTCTTCTTATCCGCCACGATGCTGTTTGCCCTTGGTGTCGCACCTGCTGCAATGGGCGCGGCTTTACGGTTGGCGGCAGAGTAGAGGAGAGCTATTTACCGATCATGCTGTCTTATCTCGCCAATCCGCTTCGGTTTATGCGCTTCTCACGTGTCGCCGTTCCGATCAGTTTCGCGCTGGGCGTGCTGATGATTGGTTGGAGCTTGTATAATGGCCTGTTCATCGTTCCACCGGATGAGGCCCAAGGCGGCGATTTGATGCGCGCAATGTTCACCCATGTGCCCTCGGCCTGGCTTTGCATGGGCCTCTATGCGGCGCTGGCGGGGGCGAGTTTTGTCTGGTTTATATGGCGGCATGAGTTGGCCGACGTCGCCGCCCGGGCGATCGCGCCGATTGGGGCAGGTTATACTGCTTTGTGTTTCATCACCGGCTCGATCTGGGGTCAAAAAGGCTGGGGTCCGGGTTGGCATAACCTGATCCTAGGCGACAGCCGTCTGATGTCGGTCTTGGTGCTCTTCTTCCTTTTTCTTGGATATATGGCCCTACGCGCGGCGCTCGAAACGCGACAGAAAGCGGCGCGCGCCGCAGCGATCCTGGCGATGATCGGGTTTGTGAATGTGCCGATTATCAAAGTCTCCGTCGATATGTGGCAGACGACCACGATCCATCAACCGTCAAGCGTCATCAGCATTGGCAATCCTGACCCGCGCGGCGAGGGTTCCGGAATGAACATTGTCTATTTGCAACAATTGCTTTGGGGGTTTGGCGGCCACAGTCTTCTGGCCGCGGCGATGATTATGATGCTGATGCGCTCTGAAGTGTATACGCAGCAAGCCGACCGCGCGCTCGCGCTGAAACTCGAGGGAGCTTGAGCGGTGCCGGAATATGGGGATGACGCGTTCTATGTGTGGTCCGTCACCATTGCCGGACTGCTGCTGCCAATCTTAATGATTGCCTACAGCGTGATCAAAGTCCGTCTATCGAAAGCGCGCTTGGATCGTCTGAAGCAAGAAGAGGATTAAAGGGTCGGCCGCAGCGCCTATTTCTTTTTCTTCTTCTTCTTTTTCTTCTTCTTTTTCGATTTGCGAGGCTCTTCTTCCTCATCCTCTTCATAATCGCCAGAAATAATCGATAGCGATAGAAGCAGGCTTTCGCGCCGCGATTTGCGCAGCTCTTCGGTTAGGATGTCGTCCGCCTCCATGACCTCTGGGGCCGCGCCTTCGAAGGCTTTGCGGCCCGCATCGGTCAGCGAGACCGCTTTGGCGCGGGCGTCTTCGGTGGATTTCACACGCTTCACCAAGCCGGTCTTTTCCATCCGCGAAACCATGTCGGCAAGCGTCGATCGGTCAATCCCGGTCACTTCGACCAGGCTCGATTGGCTCTGCCCATCCTCATCGTCGAGCGCTGCTAGCACCGCAAACTGACGAATGGTCAGTCCCTTATCCGCAAGACCCGTCGCGGACTCATTGACCGCGGCTTGTTGCGCGCGGTGCAAGAGATGTGTGACCGATCGGGACAGCGTAAATGTCGTACTCGTCTCTTGCTTGCTCATAGTTGCCGCCTAAGTTCCTGCATCAGCCCATCCCATTCCCTAAAGCAAACATACCGTGTGCAGATCAATTCTTTTCTCTCATAAAGCGAGAGGCTGACAAAAAAATGACAGTTAAAGCGAACCAAGACTTTGAGCTCGAGGTGCCGGTTGGAGATGACCGCCAAAGACGGGTCTGTCAGCGCTGCGATTTCATCGATTACCAGAACCCAAAAATTGTCGCCGGTTCGGTCGTCACACAAGGCGATCAAATCCTGCTTTGCAAGCGCGCGATCGAACCGCGCCGCGGATTTTGGACCCTGCCTGCCGGCTTTATGGAACTCGGAGAGTCCGTCGAAGAAGGCGCCCAGCGCGAAGCCCGCGAAGAAGCTTGTGCCGAGATTGAAATCGATCGCTTACTGGCGGTTTATTCCGTGCCACGCATCGGTCAGGTGCAGGTTATGTTCCGCGCACGGCTAATTGGCGGCTATGGCGTTGGACCTGAGAGCGAAGCGGTCGATCTTTTCAATTGGAAGGACATTCCGTGGTCAGAGCTTGCTTTTCCGACCGTTGTTTGGGCGCTGACCGATTTCGCGGCGACCCGTGATCAGGCTATATTTGCGCCGTTCGCCAATCCGCCGGGGACCGACGCGCTGACCCGCTAATAGGGTTGTATTAAGCCTCGGCAGGCGTCCGCAAGTGTTTGAGAGTGTACGGAACGTTCGCCGCCCCAAAAATGAATGTGATCACCATATTGCCGAGTTTCCAATTGGCCCAAACATCTTCGGCGTCGCGCGATCCGAACGTCAGCCCGAGAAACTCATAACTGCCCGCAGGGGCCACCGTCGCGCCGAGCACACGCAAGGGTTCTTCGAAGCCAGGCGCGTAATAGCGCCACAAGAACTCATTCCAAACGGCCATTGCGATGAAAAAGCCACCCCATCGCATGGCCAGCGTCCGCCATGCAAATTCGGGCAGATCAAACACTTTTTCGAACATTACGCGCCAAATATTCTGCCCCATGGCGAGACTGCCAAAGATCACACCGGCCAGGAAGAGCTGCTGAATGGTCGGCTTGATAAACAGAAAGGACTTTTCTTGCAGCACAATTCCGAGCAGTCCAAACCCGCCAACAATGGTCGCGGTAAAGACCAAAAACAAAGGCACGTCTTCGCCACGTCGCAGATAATTCGTCACAGCCCATAGCGTCGCCACGATCAACACGCCCGTCGCCCAATAGAGCGCCGTGTCCGGGCTCGCCCAAGTGTCATTGATGGTGATATTGCGCATCACATTATAGACCAGGATGAAGCCCATAACCGGCACGAGATCGGCCCAAATCTGATTGGCCTTATCTGCAGCTGTCCCGAGATCGTTCTTTTGTTCGCTCATGTCGACGTTTACGCGCAAGCGCCTTGTTTGGATGAGGAGAGGCTTTCACAAAGCCGTGTCCGCGGCTCGCGTCAAGCCACGCACGCGCTTTAAGGCGCAAACTCGAGCAGCATCAGACCCAGCGCCAGCACAGACGCTGCGGCCACCCGACGCGGCCCGAAGGCCTCTTTGAGGAAAACCGCCCCGAAAATCGCGCCAAACACCACGGAGGTTTCGCGGATCGCCGTGACATTGGCGGCTTCCGACAAGGTAAACGCCCAAAGCGCTGCGCCGTAGGACATTGTCCCCAGGACACCGCCAATCGTGCCATCTCTGATTTGTGGGGCGACCGCGGACCAAATCTGGCCGCGGCGGATCCAGAACATCGCTGTGGTAATGCCGATCCAGTCGAGCAGAAAAAGCCAAACCACAAAGGTGAATACCGTCGCTGCGTCCGCCGCAAGCCGTGCGCCATATGCATCTGCAACCGAGTAAAAAGCGATCCCCAAAGCGGTGACCATGGCCCAGAACAAAGCCACCGACTTGAGCGGAGCGGGGGCAGTGTCAGCGCCCTCTGGCAGCGCGAACACAATCAAAGCAGCGGCAGCGATGAACAGTCCGAGCCATCCGAAAAGACTTGGACTTTCATTGAGGAAAAAAAACGCTGCGATGGCCGTTAAGGGCGGCGCTAAGCCGCGCATGACGGGAAACACTAAGGACAGATCACCGCGGTGTAAGGCGCGGATCATTGCAAACTGATAAAACCAATGGACGACCACGGACACCCCCAGCGCCGCCCAAACGGTCGGTGTGGGCATCGGCACAAAGGGCGCAAAGGGTAAAACGCTCAGCGCCATCGCGATCGAAACGATCATTCGAGCCGACAGCACATCGCCGCCGCGTTTCACAAACAGGTTCGTCGCCGCAACGGTGATGGCGGAGATCAGACACAAGACAATCGGAAACAGACTCGAATTCATGCCGCCGCGTGACGCATCGGCGACGGGGAAGTCAAGCTTGAGATCGGCGGATTAAATCGCGGCTTCGACGGCTGAGACTTCGGGCACATAGGCCTTCAGCATGTTCTCAATGCCTTGCTTCAGCGTAAAAGTCGATGAAGGGCAGCCAGCACACGCGCCGCGCATGGCGAGATGAACGATGCCCGTTTCAGCATCAAAGCCGTGAAAGATGATGTCGCCCCCATCCTGCGCGACGGCCGGTCGAACGCGAGTATCGATGAGCTCGATAATCTCACCGACAATTTCAGCGGTTTCACCTTCATAATCGTCAGCGCTCGCGCCCGTTGAGACAGGGCCATCGCCGAGGCCAGCTTCGGCAATCACGGGCAATCCGGCCACGAAATGATCCATAATCGCCGCGAGCGCCATTGGACGAACATGAATCCATTCAGCGTCAGTTGCTTTGGTGATGGAAATGAAATCATACGCCAAAAAGACGCGTTCCACGCCTTGCACTTGGAAGAGGGCTTGCGCCAAAGGGCTCGTCCCTGCCTCTTCGACCGCGGCAAAATCATATGGCCCACGCGCGCCCGTTACCTCCTGCCCTGGCAGGAATTTTAAAGTCTCGGGATTGGGGGTCGGTTCGGTTTGAATAAACATGCACCTAGCGCTCTCTCTGCCCTTTATGGCTCTAAGGGTCTAAATGTGCCCCATCTGGCCTGGATTCAAGGTGTTGATTGGCGGTGCTAGTCAACCACGCTGGCGGCGGCGATTTCAACCGGCTCGGTATCTTGCGCTTCTAAGGCGGTCATAAAGTCAGCGGTCGCGGTTTCAATCTCGGCAAGATAGTACATCATCGCGGCGGGATGATCGGACAGAATTTGACCGGTCCCAGCTTGGCTAGACACGAAAAGCGGATTGAATGTCGCTGCCCGGCGCCAGGCGAAAATTGTCCGGTCACGGGCTTCGCGCACAGTACGTGTTTGCACCAGCTCTGGTTCTTGGATCAGCGACGACATCAGCAATTGCGAAGCGACCTGAGCATAAGCGCGGGCGCCGTACAGGGCTTCAATATCCGCCCGAGAGGCCGGCCAGGCCTCGGCGCGATCGGCGCTTGAGCGCAAGCGCACCTGCGCGTCCTCGGCCCAGCTCTGATACAGTGCGAGTTCGTCCAAGAGTACGCCCGTGCCTTTTGGCAATGCGGCAACGCCGCGCGACAAGCGCCCTTCATAGCTTTGCAGGGCCTCCGCCGCTGCGTTCAGACGTGGAATCGCCTCAGCGTCCTGAGTCGGGGCGAGTAGCCGAGCAGCCGCGACCAGATCTGAATCCGGTGCACCAGGTTCTTGCGACGCATGTTCCGCTGCCAAGAGCGCATGCTCTGAAAGCGCCTCCGTGATGCCATCTTGCCAGGCGGGCATGGCGCTCAATCGGGCTTGCGGGTGCCACCAAGAACGGTCGCTGGCCCAGCCAGCAACGGTCAGTTCGCGGCCAAGCAGCGTCATCGCGGTGCCCGTATCGTTAGAGTACCACGGCGTTGCCGATGACAACACGACGGCACTGGAGTCAACTTTGTGGCTAAGCACAATCAGGGCTGGATAACCGCCCACCAAAAGCGCGACCAAGCCAAGTTTGACCGTCCCGATCATACGTTGCCAGACGCGCGAGAAAGCTTGCATGGTCGGGCTCGGCTCGGCATCTTCAAGATAAGCGTCTGAAATATCCGCCCCGATCAGCGTTACAACTGGCTTTCCGTCATCTTGGGTGGCTTCAACATATTCGACGGGAAGCTTTTCAGCTGATGGCATGGAGGGCGCTCATAGGATTGGGGTTGTGATCTCACATGGCGCAATAATCACGCCGTTTACAAGCGATTAAGACTTAAAGTTTGTCAACAGAATGACGCTGCCCTGTTTCTACACAGGAATCTGCAGCTGGACCTACAGGATCGGCCTAATCGATGAGCCAGCTTGGGTCGACGATCACCGGCGCGGTGGCGACTTCGATTGTGTCATCTTCGAACACTCGGCCGACACCGCCCTCGCGACGCTCATAGGCAGAAACAAGCGACATATAAGGCGGGACATGGACGATCCCCTCGCCTTCGATCGGCGCTTTGATCTCAAAGTGGAGATGATAGGTCGTCGGCGTGCCGCCAAAATCATTTGACACCACACCGATGACATCACCGGCTTTCACCGTGTCCAAGGCCTCAACCCGCAATCGGCGCATATTCAAGTGGACATAAGAATAGATGAACCCGGTCTCGGCGCCTTTGAGCTTTAGCGAGTAAGATCCGATATATTGGATAATGCCATCTTCAACCGCGACCGCTTCATGGAGACCGCGCTCTCGCGGCGATTGCGCGCGCATTTCCAAACACTCCGTCGCCGTGCCGGTCCGAAGATCCTGGCCTTGATGGACTTTGTCCAATGAACAGAGGGGTGTGGTCCGATTGGAGGTGCGTGTTTCACAAAAATTATCGCGCCAGGGCATGCTAAAGTTTGAGACATCGCACTGGTCGCCGCCAACACCGCCGCCTGGGCGATAGACTTGAGAATTCAGATAGGTTGGCGCCGATTTGATCGGGAACACCATATTTGGCGCGTAAATCGTCTCATCGGCGCGCCCAAAGCCAGAGCCCGGTAAGAGATCGCCCGGGGCGTAATACTCGAATTTGACGGGCAGCGGCTCGGGATCAGGGGCAGGCGTGTCCTCAAAAGGCGCCGTCACCTCGGAGCCTGGTTCTGGGTCACCTCGCGGGGGATCGATCGGGTCCGCCGCGCCCGTGTCTTCACCGGGTTCGACTCCGTCCAATGGATCAGCTGTGTCGTCACCCAAATCCCCGTCATTGATAGGCGTTTCGGTCGGCGCCTCGCCGTCACCCCACGGATCGGTAACGGGGACCGTTGGCGGCGCTGGGCCCGGCGCACCGTCTGGAACAATCGGCGGTGGGTCCGGGGCTTCGCGCCCATCTCCGGGAACCCGAACAATATCGCAGGCCGCAAGGGCGAGGGTTGAAACGGCGATCAGTCCCCACGTCGTGATGTTCATCGCGTCCCCGCAATCAAGAGTTTCTCGACTTCAACAAGCGCATCCGCTTCATTGATGCAGCTGCCATCAATAACGGCTTCGCGCTCTTTGCACATGAACTCAACTAAGTAGGAGGCGCCATAGCGGCTGAACGAGACAAGTGCGCCGGTCATTGTCTCTTCATACTTCAATGGCGTGTCTGTCGCTGTGCCACTGCCCTGCGGCCGGGCCAAGACTTGGTCGGTGCCGTTGATCACCAAATCATAGACCTCGCCTTTTTTGACCGCGAAATAGCCGTCTGCGGTGGGTCGAAACTGCAGCGCATCTTCGCCAACGGACGCGACCCCAAACGGCTCATCAGGCAGCAGGATCGGCACCACGGGCGACCCGCCGCTGGCGACCTCTGCGAGAGCATTGTCGCCCGTATCGCGATTGGCGAAATCCGAGCGCGCAGCGTTCCAGTCAATGGTCGCAGTGCTTCGCTCAGCCACGTTTGTCGGTTGCGGCTCGGGCGCCGGGGCTTGCAAGGCAATCACCTTCTGGATCGGTTCGGGCGGCGTCTCGGCTTCTAGCGCCGGCGCCTCTGTCTCAGGGGCGCAAGCCGAAACCAGGGTCGCGCATAGGGTTGATAGGATCAGAAAACGCATCCGCTATCTCCTCGAATTCGTGGTCGCCATCTCATCAATCTCGGCATAGGCGAGATTCGGCATGGTTCGAAGGGCAGCAATCACGTCTTGCGGTGTCCGACCCGCCGGATCATTCGCCGGCAAGGCGAGAATGAGCTCCCCCGAATAGCTGGCGCGGACCAAAGACAAACCCGACAATTGCGGATGGTTGGCGGCCCAGTCCCGATACACCGCGCTCGTCCCAGCTTGGTCACGGCGAAAGTTGCGACTGACCTGCGCCAGCGTCGGATCGTCGTGAAAGCGGACGATGAAGGTCGCCGCCACCGCATTCGAGGGCTGCGAGTTGGTTTGCGCTGAGACCGCAAATAAGCTCGATGCGCTGGAGCGCTCAGCCAACGCGACACAGCCGGCCATTAAGAGCATGCTCAATAAGGCGGTGAGACCGATATGTCCGCCATGGTGCGGTCGTGCTTTAGGCGTGATCATTGTCTTTCCCCAATTCTCCCATCAATCCGGCAGTGTGACATCTGCCAGATTAAGCAGACCTGAACCACATTGGCGTACGCATATATCCGGATCATCGGTGCTCGGAACAGCCCCTGGATATTGCGTGCACAGCCCTGCACATTGCGCCTGCGTTGTCGGTGTAACCCCCGCCAGCAGCGTAGAGACCAGAGCGTCACTGCCAAGATCGGGGCGCTTGGTTTTGATCAGCGCTAAGGCGGCCGAGACATGCGGCGCCGCCATACTGGTGCCGTGCTCGAACGCATAATAGCACACCGGCACGGCTGCCCCGGTCAGCGGATCCGCACAATTTTCAGCGGTTTTGGTGGACAAAACCCCATCCGGATGACCATCGCCATTATCATCGCGCGCGAGATCTCCGCCTGGCGCCAATACGTCTATGGCCGCGCCATAATTTGAATACGGCGCCATATACCCGCGCGCATCGCCGCTCGCCACCGTGACGACATTTTGACAGCCTGCAGGGGCATAAAAATCGGTGGGCACGCTGCGATTTCCGGCCGCGACGACGACCGTTACGCCGCGGGCGGTGACGGCGTTAATCGCATCTTGCATTGACGCCGGACAGGCCTTGAACAGGCCGAGCGACAGATTGATGATGTCGGCTGGAAACTCGTTCCAGACTTCTTCACCCAGCGCATTGTATTCTGGGATCGTCCCAGCCGCCCAGCGGATCGCATCATTGATGTCAGAGAGTTTGCCACCGCATTTGCCGAGCGCGCGCACCGGCACGATTTTGACAGTCCAAGCACCGCCCGCAATCCCGTCGGCATTGTTCGTCCCTGCGGCACCGACAATGCCGGCCACATGCGTGCCGTGAAACGTGTTTTCGAAGACATTGCGCGCCGGGCAAATGTCTCCCGGATCAGTCGGATCATCGTCGCGACCATTGCCATCATTGGCGACTTCTAAGTCCGACACCATGTCCCAACCGGCTTCGACATTGCCAGAATTGCGAATGTCTGGATGATTGAGTTGCAGCCCGGTATCGACAATTGCAACGACCACGTCTGAAGCGCCTTGTGTGTCCTGATCGGTCCAATAATCGACAAAACTCGCGCCGCCGGGCGATTGATCCAGACCATTGCCTTGCGACTTAAAATGCCATTGCAAATCAAACAGAGGATCATTCGGGGTTACGCGCACCGGCGTCACCGGCACATCAGGACGGCGCATCATTTGATGCTCGTACAGCCAATCTTTCTCGACATATTCGAACTCGCCAGAGGCGCGTAAATCTTCGATCACGCATTCCAAGGCAATCAACGGGTTGGCGTCTTCGGCTTGCGCGGCGACTTCATCACACTCGACGCCATTCTCCAGCGCGATCCGCCCTTGCTGCAGCACCGCCTCGGTAAAATTCGTCGGGTTCAGCGCGTCCGAGCCGATCTCAATCACCATCTGTCCAGAGCGAGAGCGTTGAATGCTGGCAGCGACTTTAAACTTTGTCGCGGTTTCAATCATCCGGTCTTCGGCGATCACTTGGCGTTCCAAGCCGGCCTGCGGCAAGATTAGGGCGCGCTCAACTTGTTTGGGGTTGAGCTTTGGCAGACGCTCAATCCGCTGCTCAAGCGTTTCCGGGGCGCTGAGTTGGAAGGACCGGGTTTGAACCTCGCGCTGTTCTTGTCGCTCGCGCTGCTCTCGCAACCCGCGCGTCGGTAGGCCGCGCTCGACGCGTTTTTGCGTGATGGTTTCTTTCAACGGCACCCGCGGCAGCGTTTTTTGTTGGCTGGACAGTCCCGGTGTGCGAACTTGCGGCTCTGGGTCGACAACGGTGATGGATCGCTTTGATAGCGGCAACTCGATGCGACGAATGACCTCTGGATTCTCGACCGCATCGTCGAGGGTCTTTTGATCCGGCACAATGATTTTGGCTTCGGACTGTTCGTCGACCACGACATCCATAGACATTTCCGGCGTTTCCATGATGGCGGCAATCTCAATCGCTGGCGGCAGATTTGCCGGCTTCGCGACAATAGATCCGATGATAAATCGCGGGGCGGCCGCATCGCTAGACGCCGCGACAGAGCGCTCCAAAATCGTGCCTGCAAACGCCCGGGACTCAACCGGTACAGAGGCATACCCATCGCGAGCGCTCGAGGTTACGTCTTCCCCATTCAGCTGTCCGAGCACCGCTTCCCCAAGCTCGGTGGCGCGATCAACGCGTTCCTGTTGGCGATCGCAACCGCTCAAACCGATCAGCGCCAGCGCGCCCAAAACGAGTCCTGTTTTGTGCGTCCAATCTGCTCTTCTAGCCATGCACAGCGTCCCCTAATCTACGTTGTCGGGATGGGATAGTTTAACCATATGTCAATCTCGTGGCGAGCGAAACTTCCGCCGATCCGGGGTCAATCCCGCCCGCCAAGCGCTTTTCCGACAATTTCACCGGCATCTTCGATCGCTTTTCGCGCCGGGATTGAAACGGCTGTCAGGTTCATAAAGCCGTGCACCATGCCCGGATGTTCTCTAATTGTGACCGGGACGCCATGGGCGGCAAGCTTAGACGCATAGGCTTTGCCTTCGTCTTTCAGCGGGTCCCAGCCGCACAAGACCAAGTGTGCGGGCGCCAGCCCGGAAAAGTCTTCATCTGGCGCAAACAAGGGTGAGACCCGCTTGTCCATGCGATCAGTATCACGCTCGATATACGAATCACGGAAATAGTCGAACAAATTGGGGGAAATGAAAAACCCGCCCTCTTGGAAGGTCATCCGCTTGGCGCGGATATCGACAAATTGGACCAGCGGATAGAGCAATAATTGAAAGGCCGGCATCAACGCGCCGGTGCGCGCGGTCTCTTGGGCGATAAAGGCCGAGAGATTGCCGCCAGCACTATCACCCGCGACCGCGATGCGATCGCGATCAAAGCCGAGAATATTGTCGCGCTCTGTCGCCCATTCCCAGGCAGCCAAAGCGTCGCGGTGCGCGGTCGGGAAGCGATGCTCAGGCGCAAGGCGATAATCAACCGACAAAACCCGGCAGCGCGAACTCGCCGCCAAACGGCGACAAATCACGTCATGGCTGTCCAAGTCGCCGAGCACAAAGCCGCCGCCATGAAAAAACAAAATCGCAGGCGCCGGGGCGATGCCTGCGGCGAGCGGCACATAGAGCCGCGCCTTGAGCGGGCCGTCGGCGCCGTCGACAATCAGATTCGAGATTTCGGCCAAATCCGGAAGATCGCGTTCAACCGATCGACTGGCGCGATAGTAACTTTGCCGTAGGCCTTCCGTTGAGCCGATCCAATCCATGCCAGAGAAGTCCGGCATTTTAAATTTATCCATAAAGGATTTGAGCGTGTCTTCCATGCCCGGACCTTAGCCGGGAAGTGATGGTGATTTAAAGGCGGAAAATCGGCGGGCCATACGGGCTAACCGATAAAGAAGTAATCGGTGACGCGCCACATCACATAAGGCGTATTGCCGACCATAATCTCGGGCATCAAGTCGGCCCAAATGCGGGCACGAACTTGCTCGGGGAGGCGCTCCGAGACCGTCTCGAGCGCAATTCCAAGATCGCAGACATCGATCCCGGCAATGACGTCTTGCATTTGTCCGTAAGAGGTGCCTTCTGCGTTTGCGAAGGCAAAGACTTGCGCCGCCAGAGCCCATTGTTCCGAACCAAGCGCGATCCCTTCCTGCTGCAGAATGGTCTCATCGCGTAACGTTGGCCGCGCGTATGGGCGCGCATTGGCTTTGCCGGTTTGCATGGCGCCAAGTATGCGCGTCATCCACTTCATCGCCCAATCGTACTGCGCGCTTTGATAGGGAAATTCGGCCAGTAAAGCCGGGACCAGATCGGCATCATTCTGGGCCAAGAAATCGGCGATGGCCGGACCATCACACCAAGGACTATTCTGCGCTTTCAAGGCTCTCAAGCCATCCGCCAAGCCCGCGATGATTGCATGATAGTCCGCGCTTTCAGCCGAGCGTAAGCTGAGGGCTTGGCTCTGAAACTGACTAAACAAGGCTTCAAGCGCCAATTGTGACAGCGCCGGGACCGCAGCATTATCAGCGCGCGCAAACCGGATCGCGGTCTCCAGTTCGGCATAGGTTGATGGCGACACCGCGCGCAACGCCGTCACTGCATCGCGGGTTGGCTGGTCCTCAAACACTGCAAAAAGCAGGTTGGGTTCGGTGGTGTCCGGCGGAAGCGCTGTTGGGCCGGGCCGGGTCGGTCCGAAGACAAACAGCGCAGCGAAGCCTAAGGCCACGAGCGCGAGACTGATCAAGCCCAATCGCAGGCCGCTTCGTGTGTCAGCACCGCCTTTCATGCGGTCTAGAGTTGGACGACATTTGGCGGCGGGGCCTCGACAAAGAGACTGGCAACTTGCTCGGCGCGGCAGTCTTGCGTCATGCGTTGATTGACATAGCCCTTATCGGTGATTTCGCCTTTATCAATGCTTGGTGGATCGGTGAGCACGAGGAAGCGCTTGATGCGCCGCGATGAACCTGGCTCAGCCGCGTTAAATGCGGCGACTTTTGCGGCGAGATCCTGATGAAATGCGACAAACGCAGCCATTTGGTCGCCACCTGCCTTTTTGACATAGTCTTCAAAGGCGATCGGCGACGGCCAGAACATGGCGCCAATAAAATTCTTATCCTGCCCACAAATCACCGCATCAAACACCAAGGGTGAGCAGGCTGCGACCAGATCCGGGCGGAGCACACCGACGCTGACCCAAGTGCCGGAGGAGAGCTTAAAATCTTCGCCCACGCGGCCATCGAAAATGATGCCTAGATTGGGATCGTTTTCATCGACAAATTTCGCCGCATCGCCCAAGCGATAATAGCCTTCCTCGTCGAAGGCTTCGGCATTCTTTTCCGGCAGATTGTGATAGCCTGGCATCACCGTCTCGCCTTTGACGCGCACTTCGAGCTTACCGAGCGTTGGCACCAGCTTGAGCGTCAGACCGGGCAGCGGGAGGCCGATCAAGCCAACCCGTTCAGCCTCCCAATGGACCACAGTAATCCCTTGCGTCTCGGTCGCGCCATACATGGTAATGATCGGGATCCGCCGACCCGTTGCTTTGATCGCGAGCGTTTGGAGCCGGTCATACAGATCATCCGACAGCGTCGCGCCGCCATATCCGATCGAGCGCATGTTCTCGAAAAAGGCGTGCAAAAGCGCATCATCTTCTTCCATCGCTTCGGCCAGCATGGCGAGCGCAATCGGGGCGGTACCGAACGTTGACGGTTTGCAGTCGAGGACGTTTCGGATCGTCTCGCCGAACAAAGCGGGCATTGGCTTGCCGCCATCAATCCAAAATGTGGCGCCGGTCCAAAGTGCGCCATTAAAGTTCACATTGGAGCCAGAAATGTGATTCCATGGCAGCCAATCAAGCACATTATCGACGCCATCAGGATCGTATTCCGGGTCGCGGTCATTGTCGCGCAAGCCTTCGACCCCCGCGATCATCGAACACATGGCACCTTGCGTGGTTGGCACGGGCTTGGGCATGCCGGTGGAGCCAGATGTGAACAAGTATTTGCCGATTGACTCGTCGCTTAGCGCATCGAGCGCAGCATCGACGGCGGGCGTCACCGGGGTTTTGAGCAAGTCATGATAGGATACAACGCCCTCGGCACCATCGGCCGTGACGACGGTGCAGCCATGATCACCAAGCGCTGCAATCGCCGGTTCGAAAGGTTTCAATTCCGCCGCGAACAAGACTTTGGGACGCACCGCTTGAAAGCAGTGTTTGAGCTTGGCAAAATCGGTCGACATGAGGGAATATGGCACCGAAATCGGCGCCGCGGGGGCCCCTGCCGTCATCGCTGCAACCATCACGATCGCTGACTCAATCGCATTGCCGGACAGGATCATCACCGGCGCCTCGGGCCCGGCCCCCATCTCCAAGAAGGCTTGGGCCAAGGCCCGTGTGGCGCGTAAGCCCTCGCCATAGGTGATGGCATCCCATGCATCGGTTTCGGGATTGCGCTGTTTCAGCCAAGGCCGATCGGGGTGCATGCCGGCGCGCCCTGCAAGCGCATGCGGGATCGAGCGCGGGCGATCGCCAGGCGCATAACGTTGCTTCAAATAGACCGTGCCATCTGGCATTTTCGTGCATTCAATATTCGGTGGCTTTTGCGCAAGCAGGCGGAACGGCGGCTGACCGGCAGCGTCTGGCATGATCGTTTCCTCAGATTGAAGTGTTTTGCGAGACCCTAGCGCAAACGCCATCCGCACCAAAGCAAATTCGGATCACTTGACGTCAATCTCAAGTCAGAGTACTTTGTAATTCAAAGTTATTGGAGAGTCCAATGAATGATACCACGCTACAAGACGATCTGGCTTATGTGCGCGACCTGGCCGAAGCCGGACAACAGGCCCCTTTGCTTGGCGGACGGTTTTTGACCTTTTGGGGCGTTCTGACCAGCATCGCTTACTTTCTTCATTTCGCCATGACGGTCGATTGGGTGACCTGGCCAAACAGTGCCTATGCTTGGGTCTGGGGCAGTTTCATTGTGGTCGGCATGATCGGACAAACCCTGCTCGGCTATTCGATCCGCAACAAACCCGGGAGCCATTCTGTCGGCAATCGCTCAGAAGCAACGGTCTGGATGGCAGGCGGGGTCGCGCTTTTTGTTTATTTCGGCATCCTCATCATAAAGTCGCTTCTGGGCGGTGAAACGGTGTCTGGGTTCGAAACCTCTTTACCCATCGTGTTCGCCATTTATGGCACCGGACTGATCACGTCAGGTCTGATGGGTGGAGTGAAAACGCTCACATATGCTGGGTTCGGCGCGTTTGTAATGTTGGCGCTGGCGGTTTGGTTTGACGGTACGGATTTCAGCTGGGCGGTGGCCTCATTCGGCGCGTTCTGCACGGTTCTGGTGCCGGGACTGGTTCTGCTGCGCAATGAACCGAAAAGCATCGTTTAAGCCATGGCGGCGCCAAGCAACCCTTTTGACCATGCGCAAATCGACGATGTCATACATGGCCGCCTGCGGCTTGGCATTATGGCTTACTTGTCGACGGCGAGCCCAGCGATTTTCGGCGAACTGAAAGCCAAAGTCGGAGCGACGGATGGCAATTTGTCGACGCATTTGCGCAAACTGGAAGATGCCGGCTATGTCCGCCAAGAGAAACGCTTTGTCGGCCGCCGTCCGCAAACCCGGGTGTTTCTGACCGATGCTGGGCGCCAAGCGTGGCTTGTCTGGATTGACCAGATGCAAGGCCTGATGCGGGCGGCGGAATAGCTGAACGCAAGCTGAAAGCCGCCCTCCCAGGGCGTTCAGGTTGCTGGTCCTAAGTTTCAGTCCAAGACTGAAAAAAGGACCGTTCACATGACCCTTGCCCTCAAAACGCTGGCGCTCGCCGCAACCGTCTGCGTAGCCGCCACACTGTCTGCGACCGCGAATGGCCATCGCGGAGATGCCAAGGAAGCGGTGCTGTTTAAGGATCCTGATTTCCGCGGCGCAGCCATCGCGATTGATGGACCGGTCTATAATCTCCGTCCGCTTGGGTTTAACGATACAATCTCTTCAATCGATATTCGCGGCGCTTGGGAAGTCTGTGTCGACCCCGATTTTCGCGGCCGCTGTGTGGTCATTGACGGGCCAACCGCGCATCTCAGCCATCTCCGGATGAATGATAATGTTAGCTCAATGCGGCCCTTGCGCGGAGGACCGCGCCGCGTCGGCAATCGCCGGGATGATCGTTTTGACGACCATTGACGGCGGGGTGGCGGTGATTTTCACGCGCACAATCGCGGCATAGAGGGACGCAATACGGTGTTTTTCCCGCGCCCGCGTGATGCCTTTGGCGATCCGATCCGAGGAGGGCGCGGCAATGCTTCTGACTTTTGCCGGGATATGGGTCTTGGACGGGCTGTGTATGCCGATACGTCCCGCCGCAACACGACAGACATTCTCTGCGCCAAATAGCTCTGGCGAGCTCAGGCCCGCAACCCTCCGGATCCTCCAAACGGGTCATGCTCAGCCACCAAATGCCCCGGGGCGATTTCGATCAGCTTCGGGGCATATTGCTGCGCGTCCGGATCATCAATGATTTCAGACTTCAAGAAGCGCAGCGGCGCGCGGGTATCCAGCGGGCTTGGCAGATCGCCTTGCAGTTTCACACGTTCGCGCGCGCGTTCCATCTTTGGGTCCGGGTTTGGCACGGCGGAAATCAGAGCCTTGGTGTAGGGGTGACGGGCATCCTCATAAATCTCTTCGCGGCCCGCCAGTTCGACCACTTTACCAAGATACAGCACCATCACGCGGTGCGAAATCTCGCGCACCACCGACAAATCATGCGAGATGAAAATCATCGCCAGGCCAAACTCTTTTTGCAAGTCGATCAATAAGTCGACCACTTGGGCTTGCACGGACACATCCAAGGCCGACACCGCCTCGTCACAGACGACAAGCTTTGGATCGAGGATCATCGCCCGCGCAATGCCAACACGCTGGTTTTGCCCCCCCGATAACTCGTGGGGATAGCGGTTGATCAGAGCGGGATCCAGGCCGACTCGCGGCATGATCTCTTGCACTTTTGCTTCGCGCGCTGCCTTATCGAGCTGCGGCGCGTGTACCGTGAGCGGTTCGGCAATCGACGTCCCGATGGTCATGCGAGGATCGAGGCTCGCCATTGGATCTTGGAAAACGATTTGTAAGTCATCGCGAAGGGCGTTCATCGTCTTGCGGTCGGCGCTTGAAATATCGCGGCCCATCCAGGCGACCGTCCCCGCGGTTTGCGGCACCAATTTCAAGACGGCGCGCGCGAGTGTTGACTTGCCGCAGCCACTTTCGCCGACCACGCCGAGCGTTTCGCCGGGTTTCAGCTCGAAGCTGACGCCATCAACGGCCTTGAGGGGTTTCGTTTTTCCAAACAGGCCGCCGCCTATATTGATCGGGAAATGGACCTTGAGGGCCTCGGCCCTCAGGATGGGTTCAACAGATGCGTCCGGCGCCGGACCGAGGGTGGGTCGACCAGGCCGGTTCGGTTGATCGATCCGCGGCACCGCATCGAGCAACATTTTTGTGTAGTCGTGCTGCGGCGTGTAGAAGATGTCATCAATGCCGCCGGTCTCGACGATTTCGCCATAGCGCATCACCACGACGCGATCGCACATCCGCGCGACGACGCCCATATCGTGGGTGATCAAGGCGATCCCAGTTTCGGTTTCGCGTTTCAAATCATCCATCAGGTCCAAGACCTGGGCCTGGACCGTCACATCGAGCGCGGTTGTTGGCTCATCGGCAAGCAAGAGCTGCGGCCCACACAGCATCGCAATGGCGACCATGACCCGCTGTCGCATACCGCCTGAAAGCTCGTGCGGGAACTGATCCATCCGGCGGCGGGCTTCTGGAATGCGGACATGCTCGAGCCAATCGACACAGACGGTCGTGGCCGCTTCGCCCTTCAAGCCTTTGTGAAGGCGTAACACTTCGCGCATCTGCGCCCCGACCGTCATATGCGGGGTCAGACTGGTCAGGGGATTCTGAAAAATCATCGACATCCGGTCACCGCGAATGTCGCGCAGCGTCTTGGCATCTGCGGTCAGCATTTCGGTCCCGTTAAACATAACAGAGCCCGTGGCGGTTCCGTTATCGGCCAGCAATCCCATCGCCGCGAGCACGGTTTGGCTTTTCCCAGACCCAGATTCCCCGACAATGCCGAGGCACTCTCCAGCAGAGACCTCGAGATTGATGCCTTTCACAGCATTTACGATTCCGTCAGGGGTTTCAAACGCAACTTTTAGGTCTCGGACCGTCAAAATTGGAGATGTCACGGGGTGGCTCGCCTTCACTCAAATCGCAAGATCACAGGGCGGCAGAGACCGCTAATTGTCAAGCGAGCAGATCAGCGCTCTTGAAACGGAATCTATCTATCACTAGGTAGGCCGCAATGGAGACACGAACAGCTCTTCTCGACAGTGCCGAACGGGCCGCGCGTCAGCGCGGTTTCGATGCTTTTTCGTATGCAGACCTCGCCCGTGATGTCGGCATTCGAAAAGCGAGCATTCACTATCACTTTCCGCTGAAGGCGGATTTGGCGTTTGCGTTGGTGGACCGGTACGCCGCGCGGATCGCCGACCAGCTCACAGAAATCAGCAACACAGACACGCCAGTCGCTGAAAAACTGCGCGCCTTCGTGGCGCTTTACGGACACGCCATGGCGAATGGCACCCAGCTATGTCTCTGCGTTGCTTTGAGTGCCGGGCGCGACAGCTTATCCGAACCCGTGCTCGCTCAATTGACCCAGTTCCATGAGGATTGTGCGGCTTGGCTCCGCCAAGTGTTCACCGCCGCTCAAGAAGATGGCTCCGTGATCGGATTGGCCGATCCAAAGAACGAAGCTGACGCTTTGTTAGCGCTCGTTGAAGGCGCGCAATTGATCGCAAGAGCCGCCAAAGATGTCCGGCTTTTTGATCGCGCAATGACGGCCTTTCTCGCCCGTCTTGCTGCAACAGAGATGACCTAGGAGACCGAGATGAGACTGAATGCTGATTTTTCTCAGCGGGTTGTGCTTCGCCCCGAAGACCGCGAATGGGTCGCCTCCCCGATGGCGGGCGTGGATCGCCAAATGCTGGATCGTATCGGTGAGGAAGTCGCCCGCGCGACCTCGATCGTCCGTTATGCACCGGACTCCTACTTTTCAGAACATAGCCATGGCGGCGGCGAGGAATTCTTTGTCTTGGACGGCGTCTTCTCCGACGAGCACGGCGACTATCCAGCGGGCACTTATGTCCGCAATCCAATCGGGTCGAAACATACGCCGCATTCCAAAGACGGCTGCACCATCTTCGTCAAACTGCACCAGTTCGATCAAGCCGACACCGAGCAAATCGTCATCGACACCGCCCGCGCGGAGTTCTTCCCAGGCCGGGTGCCCGGACTCTCGGTCTTGCCGCTCCACAGCCATGGCACCGAGAGTGCCGCTTTGGTACGCTGGGCGCCTGGGACACAATTCTTACCCCACCAACACTGGGGCGGGGAAGAGATTCTGGTGCTTGAAGGGACGTTCCAAGACGAGCGAGGCGACTATCCGGCTGGCTCCTGGCTGCGGAGCCCGCATGGCTCTCAACATACGCCCTGGTCCGATGACGGCTGCCTCATCTATGTCAAAACGGGCCATCTTTCGGAACGGATCGCCGCTTAGCGTTTGGCAATGCACTCAATTTCAACCCGCGCGCCGAGCGCGAGACCATTGGCGCCAAGCGCGCTGCGGGCTGGAAAATCGCCCTCGAAATAGGTTTTGTAGATCTCATTGAAAACGGGCCATTCGGCGATATCAGCGAGGAACACCGTACATTTCACCACGCGGTCCCAGCCTAAGCCATTGGCCGCGAGCGTTGCGGCGATATTGTCCATGGTCTGGCGCGTTTCTGGCGCGATGCCACCGGCAACAAGAACGCCGTCTACGGTGCCGAGTTCGCCGGCAAGATAGACCCACCCATCCGCTTCCACAGCGGAGGAGAAGGGGAATCCGGCATCACGATAAGCCTCTTTGACATAGTGACGGATCTCACCAGATGGCGGGGCCTCTGCAGGCAAAGTTTCGCACCCGGCGAGAAAAACCAGAGCCGCAAGCGAGGGGAAAAGGCGCATGAGAAGATCTCCAAGACTGAGTAGACGAAAAGCCTAGTCGGTCTGGTGGAGCGCTGAAAGCGGATGATTTAAGTTTTTTCCTTAGGGCGCCATTCCGGCGGACCGAACAGATGCATCCAAACGTCTCCCAGGCTTCGCGCTGACCTTATATCGCGCCAAACGCTCGGCCATTCAGAGATCCAGACCGCGAGCGGATTGACGCTATTAAAATCGCGTTTGAGGCCATAATTCGGGGTTTCCTCTTCAGCTTGATAGGTGCCAAAAAGCCGGTCCCAGATAATCAGAATGCCACCATAATTCTTGTCGATATATTTGTCGTCGCAGCCATGGTGAACGCGATGATTGGCCGGTGTGTTGAGGACCGCGTCGAGTGGGCCAAGCTTTCCGATCAGTTCGGTATGAATCCAAGTCTGATAGGCCAAAACAAGAATAATTCCGAAGAAGATCAGCTCCGGCGGAAACCCGAGAAAGAGCAGCGGAAAGTGCGCGAGAGCGGAGGCAACACTCTCAAACGGCCCAAACCGCACGCCGACGATAATATTCATCTCACGCGAGGAATGGTGGACAGCGTGCTGCGTCCAGAGCAAGCGAATCCGATGCGCCAAGCGATGCTCCCAATAATAGGCGAAGTCACACACCAACACCGCTAAGAGCGCCGTCCATACGGTGATCGGCATCTGCCATGTGACGAACGTATCGGCGACGATCACCATGCCGATATAGACAAATGACATCAGGAAAATCTCGACCAGTAGATACGGGATTTGCGTCGAGGCGCTGGCGACCATATCGAGCAAGGCACGGCCTTTCAGCGCCCCAGCGAACACCGCTTTTAAGAGCTCAACGACGAAGATTGCGGCGCCGATGAGAAAAAACGCCTCATCAAAATAGACGCTATATTGGTTGAGGGTCTCAGCCGTCATTTTTGTCTCCCTAATCCGTGAATGAGGGTGCGCCAGGCCAAAGTGGCAGCCTGTGTCGGCGTGGTTTCATCCGCTTTAACGCTCTCCCAGCCCGCATACATAAGATGGTCAAAGGCCTGCACGATCCAGCTAGTTGGCACATTTGTATCGAACAGACCTTCGTCCTTGGCCGCATCGATCATTTCTGCCGTTTCGCGTTGTTCCCGCGCGAAGACCGCTTGCAGCTCAGGATCATCGGCGAACGCTTCTAAAGCGAGGAAGCCGTGCCGATCGCCGAGCGGGATCAAGGCTTGCAGCGCCAAACGCGTCACTTCCGCATGCGACGTCGCCTCCGCGCAGGCTGTCTCCACTGCCGCGTCCATCTCTGCGCTGGCAATCTTCGCGAGATTCCGCATCAAGTCTTCGCGGCTTGCAAAATGCCGGTGCAACGTGGCGCGGCCCACGCCAGCACGTTCTGCGACATCGGCGAGGGCGGCACTTGGGTTTTTGCTGAAGACGGCAAATGCGGCCTCAACGATGGCTTCTCTGGTCGAAAGTCTAACTGAATTTGTCATGAGACAATAATGTCTCATTTGATCACTATCTGTCAACTAGCCTTGTTCAGATATCGCAAATGCCGAAGTCCCGCCATCTCGTAAATCGCGTCCAATACGGTCTGCTGGCGCAAGATCATCGCACCTTCCGTCGGCAAAGCCGCCCCTGTCTCGAGCGCTCGTTTCACCGCGGCCAATTGATACGTGTAGGTGCTGATCGGGCTGATTTCGGCCTCTCGGCCATGCGAACTCAAAAGCCGTCCGGGAACAAATGGATTGTGCGGCGCGAGGGGATTGATGAACCTAATTTCACCCCGCGAGCCGATCAGCTTCAGGTCTGCCTTGAACTTCGCCCCCGGTCCCATATCGGTGCGCAGATGCGCAGCGACGCCAGATGGAAATATCAAATCTGCGTGCATCGACGCATCAACACCGGATGGCGTGAGGGTTGCCGACGAGGAGACGTGCGATGGCGTTTCTCCGACGACCGACAAGGCCCAATGCAAGGGATAACAGCCAAGGTCCATCATCGCGCCGCCGCCAGTCTCAACTCTGTGTCTGATCTCGGTGCCATTGTCTTTGATTTCGACATCGAAGGTGGCGTGAAGCGCTTTCAATTCCCCGATCTCATCTGCCGCTAACCACTCCAAGCACGTCTCGAAAGCGGGGTGATAGCGATAATGAAAGGCCTCGATCAGACGGTTCCCAGAAGCCTCAGATGTGGCAAGCATCGCGGCGGCCTCATCCGCGTTCATCGCGAACGGTTTCTCGCACAGCACATGCTTGCCGGCATTCAGCGCTTTTACGGTCCACTCTGCATGCAAGTGAATGGGCAGTGGATTGTAGATGAGGTCGACCTCTTCAAACGCAATCACCTCATCATAGGTATCACAGACGACGCCGATCGTGTGCGTCTCGGCAAACGCTTTTGCCCGCGCCATGTCGCGCGCCGCAATCGCCACAAGGCGACATTGCGGGATCACCCGAGTTGGATCGATCACAGCTTTGTCTGTGATCCGCGCCGCCCCCAGAAGACCGATTCCCAACGTCGCCATCGTACATCTCCTATCTCATGCTGCCGCTAGGGGAGAGATTGCTCTCCTCACGGCTCTGGGCTTTTTAGATCCAGCGTAAAAAAATACCACGGAGACTCCGCCATGCCCGTTATGAATTTCCTCACAACATGCATTTTCGATCATGGCGCCATCGCCAAATTAGAACGGACATTGACAGGCTTTGGCGTCTCTCGGCCAATGGTGATTACCGATCCTGGCATTAAAGCCGTCGGGCTGTTGGACACCGTGCTCGAAAACCTGGGCATGATGCCCGCGGCGGTCTTCGCAGACACGGTTGCCAACCCGACCGAAGACCAAGCCATCGCGGTCGCAACGCAGTATGATGACGCCAAGGCTGACGGTCTGGTGGCGCTCGGTGGCGGGTCGGCAATGGACCTCACCAAAGCGGTCGGGCTATTAGCGAGCCAAGGGGGCCCGCTGGAAAAGTACGCCGCGATTACCGGCGGGGCGAAACATATCGGCAAACTTCCCCCTCTGATCGCTATTCCCACAACAGCGGGCACCGGTTCAGAGGTCTCGGTTGGCATGATCACAACGATGAATAATGGCCGCAAAGAAACGTTTGCTTCTCCGCATCTGATCCCCGCCACAGCGATTTGCGACCCAGACTTAACGCTCGGCTTACCGTCCCTGATGACCGCAGCGACTGGAATGGACGCGGTCACCCATTGCATCGAAGCGGTGCTCACGCCCGCCGTGAACCCGCCCGCCGAAGGGGTCGGCTATGATGGATTGCACCGGGCGATCAAGTCGGGCGCGTTGAAGCGGGCGGTCGCGGACGGGTCTGACAAGGATGCGCGCTGGAACATGATGATGGCGAGCTATGAAGGCGCCCTGGCATTTACCAAAGGCCTTGGCTCGGTGCACGCGCTCAGCCACGCGGCGGGCCGCCTGAAAGAGAAAAAGCTCCATCATGGCACCCTCAATGCGATCTTTTTGCCGCACCTTTTGCGGTTCAATGAGGGCGCGGCGCCCGAAAAGTATGAGCGCTTGAAATTTGCGATGGGACTGCCTCAAAGCGCCGACCTCGGCGACGAGATTGCCAAGCTCAATCAGGAGATTGGCATCCCGACCAGACTTAGCGCGATTGGCTTAGACGCATCGGACGGACCCGGTATTGTCGAGTTTGCCCTCAATGATCTTGCCCATCGCGGCAATGCCCGCCCCGCCGAACAGGGCGACTATGAGAAAATCTACGAGACGGCGCTCTAGCTCGCGGCCTTAGCGCTCTTGCGCTTGTAACTTGTCCTGCGTTTTGGTCTCGAAATCACTCGCATCATGGCGCTCGTGCAATTGGCTCGCCGGGTCACCGAATGGACGATTGACCATGCGGCCACGCTGCACCGCGGGACGTTCCATCAACATATCGGTCCAGCGGTTCACATGCGTATATTCGTGGACGGCGAGAAACTCTTTGGACTCATAAAGCAAACCTTTTGCGAGCGCCCCGTACCACGGCATGATCGCCATGTCCGCGATCGAATATTCGCTGCCCGCCATATATTCATGTTCGGCCAAATGCCGATTCAGCACGTCGAGCTGGCGCTTCACTTCCATCGCGAAGCGATTGATCGGATATTCCATTTTTGTCGGCGCGTACGCATAGAAGTGGCCAAAACCACCCCCCAAATACGGCGCTGACCCCATCTGCCAGAACAACCAGTTCATGGTCTCAGTCCTGCCCTTATGGTCTTGCGGAATGAAGGCGCCGAACTTTTCAGCCAGATAGACTAAGATCGAACCGCTTTCAAAAATCCGCGTCACAGGGTCGGTGGAATGGTCCGCCATGACCGGGATTTTTGAGTTCGGGTTCAGCTCGACATAACCAGAACCGAATTGGTCGCCTTCGCCAATATTGATCAGCCAGGCATCATACTCAGCGCCGGAATGGCCTGCGGCGAGCAGTTCTTCCAGCATGATCGTGACTTTCACACCATTAGGTGTTGCCAGCGAGTAGAGCTGGATCGGGTGTTTGCCGACTTGCAGCTCCTTGTCATGCGTCGGACCAGCGATCGGACGGTTAATCGCCGCAAAGCGCCCGCCACTTTCCTTGTCCCAGGTCCAGACTTTTGGGGGGGTATATTCAGTGTCAGCCACGGGGCGATCTCCTTTATTGGTGCTGCGCGCAGTTCGCATCCTAAATAGGGACATCCCCCCGCGAAAGCCTAGAGCTAGATTTGGAATAGGGTCTATGCTGGGTCTGGATGAAGGAATTAGGATTTAAGACAATAGAGCTTGGGAGGAAGATATGACTGAATGGGTGACACGCTTAGATGAAGATGGCCTGTGCTGGCTCACACTGAACCGGCCTGATAAACTAAACGCCCTCACCGTCGGGATGTTCCAAGAGCTGCGGCGGCATATCGTGGATTTAAAAAAAGATGATGCGATTGGCTGCGTCGTCTTACGCGGTGCGGGCAAGTGTTTTTCGGCGGGACACGATCTAGGCGATATCGCGGAAGGTGAAAAAGTCCCCTCGCCTGGCTGGCATTCAGAAACCCTACGCATGCTCGAAAAACTGCCCAAGCCTGTGATCGCCGCGGTCCATGGGCATTGCTATACGGGCGCTTTGGAAGTCGCGCTCGCGGCCGATTTTATTCTCGCGGACACGACGGCCAAGTTTGCCGATACGCACGCGAAATGGGCGCTGACCCCGATTTGGGGCATGAGCCAACGGCTACCGCGCCGCGTCGGTGTGGCGACCGCGAAGCGCCTGATGTTCACAGCGGAAACCGTGAAAGCCGACGCGGCGCTGCAAATCGGACTGTGCGAAGCGGTATTCGACGCCGACACGTTCGAAGCCGATGTGCGCACTTTCTGTGGCCAAATTCTCACCAATTCGAGTTTCTCGCACGCGGCCAATAAACGCCTCCTCGAAGCCACAGACAGCGATCCGATGGATGCGGGATTGCAATGGGAAGTGATGGAGAATGAAGGCGTTGGGCCTGACATGCAGGCCCGTATTTCCACGTTCATGAAAGGCTAGATCTTCGGTCTGGAAGGTCGCTCGCGCCGCAATGGGGGTCGAAGCGCATTAGGGCTCGATCATTTACATTGAGCTTACGCTACCAGACCATCGCATCGCGCAACTCCGCGCGAAGGTTTGCTGGCATCTCAAGCGCGCCCGAACTGGCTTTCAAATCTGCTGGGGCATCCTCTGGCTTTAAATAGCGCCAACCTTGGAAGGGCCGTTTTGGGGTCGGTTCAACTGGGATCAAATCGGGCTCAAACACCAGTTCGCAGGCTTTGCGTCCGCCCCGATCTGTGATCTGCTTAACCTCTAGAATGGGCTGACGCACTTGGATCAACCCGCGGATCACCCAATAAATCGACCCGCCGTCGGCCAGTTCCTCACCACGTTTGGGGATCATCCGCGTATGATGGACCGGGCGCGGATAGGTTTGCATCACCCGTTTCTGCCAATTCTCTAAATCGCCAACATCGTCAGCGCCAACGCAGAGCTTCACCATGTGAATCATACCGATAAACGTAAATCAGGATTAATGTCTGTGAAGGTGGAAAATCCGCGACACTGCGCCATAAGAGTGGGAAACCACAGAAAAGGTAAGGGCGATGATCAAAATTATTGGACTAAGTGCGGCAGCGATCCTGTTCTCGCTCGGGGCGCAAGCAGAGGACCAGCATAATGTGTTCGGGACCTTTTTGACCCAAGCAAAGACCTCAACGGTGACGATTGAAGATTGCGGCGATGGCAGCCCGTGCGGCCGAGTGTCCTGGATTGACCCCGAGGCCATGGCGCCTGGGGAAACGCCCGAAACGGCGAAGACCCAAGCGGGTGAGCCGGTGCTTGGTCTATTAATGCTACAAGGCTTCGATAAGCGCCGGAACGATTGGCGGGGCGGGACGATTTATGACCCCGAAGCCGACAAGAGCTATGCCTCACGCCTCAAGCGGCTGCCAGACGGTCGGCTTCAGGTCAAAGGCTGCATCAGTCTGATCTGCCAAACCCAGGTCTGGGACGTCGCACCCGAGGCCCTGCAAACCTCGGTCGCCGCCACGAATTAGATCGCTCGAACGGCTTAGCGCTTGCGGATTCGGCGCGGCGTGCTACCTCGCGGCTTCCTAACCTTCTGGCCGCTAAGGAGACGACGCCATGGGCATTTTCGGCAGCAAAGAGGCAAAGCCCCGCATCGAAACCGATACAATGGGCGAGATCGAGGTCCCCGGCGATAAGTATTGGGGCGCACAAGCGCAGCGCTCGCTTGGGAACTTCAAAATCGGTTGGGAAAAGCAGCCGCTCCCCCTGGTGCGCGCACTCGGCATCGTCAAGCGCGCGGCCGCGGAAACCAATTTGGCGCTCGGCAAGCTCGATGCGAAATTGGCGGACGCCATCATCACCGCAGCGAATGAAGTGATTGAAGGCAAGCTCGACGCGCATTTCCCACTCGTGGTTTGGCAAACCGGATCGGGCACGCAATCAAATATGAATGCGAATGAAGTCATCGCCAATCGCGCGATTGAACTCTTGGGCGGCGAAATCGGCTCGAAAAGCCCGGTGCACCCGAATGATCACTGCAATATGAGCCAAAGCTCAAACGATACGTTCCCAACCGCCATGCATATTGCGTGCGCCGAAGAGATCACGCATCGGCTGATCCCGGCGCTGCAGCAATTGCACAATGCGTTGAACGACAAAGCCCAAGCCTGGACGGAGATTATCAAAATCGGGCGCACCCATACGCAAGACGCCACGCCGGTCACCCTCGGCCAGGAATTCTCCGGCTATACGAAAATGGTCGAAATGGGGATCGCGCGGATCGAGCAAAGCCTGCCTGGACTGTTGGAGCTCGCCCAAGGGGGCACTGCGGTTGGCACAGGACTCTCCACCCCGATTGGATTTGCCGAAGGCGTAGCCGATAAAATCGCCCAAATTACGGGACTGAATTTCGTCACAGCGCCAAACAAGTTTGAGGCGCTGTCTGCACATGATGCGATGGTCTTCGCGCATGGGGCCATCACAACCGCGGCCATGTCGTGCTTCAAAATTGCCAATGACATCCGCTTTTTAGGCTCTGGTCCGCGTTCAGGTCTCGGAGAATTGGCGCTGCCGGAGAATGAACCAGGCTCCTCGATCATGCCCGGCAAGGTTAACCCAACCCAATGCGAGGCGATGACCCAGGTTTGTGCGCACATTCATGGCAACAATGCCGCGATCAGCTTTGCTGGCAGCCAAGGGCATTTCGAGCTTAATGTCTTCAATCCGATGATGAGCTATAATCTCTTGCAATCGATCCGATTGCTGGCCGATGCCGCGGTGTCATTCACGGAAAACTGCGTGATCGGCATCGAGCCGCGCCTCGAGAATATTCAACGCGGGCTTGAGAACTCGCTCATGCTGGTCACCCCACTGAAAGAGAAATACGGCTATGACCGGGCCGCAAAAATCGCCAAGACCGCGCACAAGAATGGCACAACCTTGCGCGAGGAAGCGATCGCCGACGGTATTCCCGCCGAAGACTTTGATGCGATCGTCCGTCCGGAAAAAATGATCGGCCCCGGCTAAGCGCCTTCGGAGACCTCTGTGATCGAATTTACCGCCGCGACCTTTGGTGAGCTTTATGCAGATGAATATGACGATCTGCATGATCCTGGCACAACTGAGGAGTCAGTTGCGCTAATTGGTGAACTCGCAGGGTCTGAGACGATGCTCGAACTTGCCATTGGCACCGGGCGTATGGCGCTGCCACTGGCGGCCAAGGGTCACCAGATCTCTGGAATTGACGGCTCGGCCGAGATGCTCGATAAACTCAAGGCCAAGCCCGGCGGCTCGCAGATCCCGACTTTGCTTGGCGACTTTGCGGATGTTGGCTTACCAGGCCCCTTCGGGTTTGTGTTCTTGGTCTTCAACACTTTGTTCAATCTGACATCGCAAGCCGATCAAATTCGATGTTTCGAAAATGTTGCCGCGCGGCTTGTCCCGGGTGGCCGCTTTTTGATCGAGACATTTGTGCCGGACCTGACAGGCTTCGAGAACCATCAGCGCGTTCGCCCTCTGCATGTGGGCGGACACAGCGTCGCGTTCGAAATCGCGCGCCACGATCCGGTTCGACAAGTGCTGGAGATGCAGCGGGTGCGCATCAAAGGGGGTTCGACCACGCTACACCCCTTGCCAATGCGGTACGCCTGGCCGGCCGAGATCGACTTAATGGCGCAGCTTGCGGGTCTAGACTTAGACTCGCGCTGGGGCGGCTGGCAGCGCGAGCCGTTCACCGCAAACAGCGAGATGCATGTTTCTGTCTACCGCAAGCCCGCCTGACATAGCGCGCATTCTTGGTTAAGGTCGGGGCGAATCAAACCATCTGAAAGGGCTTGCAATGAACACTGCGCCTGTCGGCTCGAAAGCCAATCCATCCGAATTTGATGTCATGCCGCGCCTCGCTGAAGATGAGCCCTACTTCGTGATCCGCGCCAATGACCCGCTGTCAAGCGCATTGGTGGAGCTGCACGCCTATATTGGCGCCGGGCAAGCGGGCGCAGCGCATAATAAGCTGGCTGAAATTATGGCCCTAACGTCTGCCAAAGCGCCGCGTCCCGCCTCTAGCCCCAAATATCGGGAGACATTCGCTATCTCATTGGCGATGGAGCAATGGCGCAATGCCCACCGCGGGGACTAAACGTGCCAGACCCGATCAATCTGAACAAGTTTCGCAAAGCGAAGAAACGCTCTGAGAAAGCGCAGCGGGCGCAAGAAAATCGCCTCAAACATGGTCGGACAAAGGCCGAAAAAGCACGCGACGCACACTCAAAAGCGCGCCACACGCAACAGCTCGATCAAACCCGGCGGGACAAATAGTCCGAATCGCGGC
This sequence comes from Pseudomonadota bacterium, assembly GCA_038531165.1. Taxonomy (GTDB): domain Bacteria; phylum Pseudomonadota; class Alphaproteobacteria; order Caulobacterales; family Hyphomonadaceae; genus Henriciella. The sequence goes on along the minus strand of JBCBBZ010000002.1, from coordinate 112,731 downwards.
CCAGCACTTGTATACATGCATCATGAGAGACCAAAAGTGACCCAAGCTCGGACAGCGCAAAGGGGATTTGAGGCGTGATCAAAACCATTCTCGTGATTGGCGGCGCTGGCTATATTGGCGCCAATGCTTGCAAAGCCATCAAAATGAGCGGGCGCAAGCCGGTTGTGTTTGACAATTTCTCCACCGGGCATCGGCACGCCGTCAAGTGGGGCGACTTGATTGAGGGCGATATCCGTAACGAGCGCGAGATCCGCACCGCCTTGGAGACCGTGCGGCCCGATGCGGTGATGCATTTCGCCGCCAATATCGAAGTTGGGGAAGGCGAAAAAGCGCCGGGCGCTTTTTATGAGAATAATGTGGCCGGCACGCTGAACGTGGTGCGCGCGATGTTGTCGCTGGGATTGCAGAATTTCATCTTCTCGTCGACTTGCGCGATTTATGGCGATCCCGAGCGCTTACCTTTGGTGGAAGATATGCCGAAACGCCCCGTTTCTGTTTACGGGCGATCGAAACTGATGGTTGAGACCATGCTCGAAGACTTGTCGCGGGCGGAGGGCCTGCGCTATGCGGCGCTGCGCTACTTCAATGCGGCGGGCGCTGATCTGGACGGTGAGGTCGGCGAAGAGCATGACCCAGAAACCCATTTGATCCCGAACGCGCTTGCTGCTGCCGCTGGCATCGGTAAAGGGATGAAATTGTTCGGCGACGATTATCCGACCCCGGATGGCACTTGTATTCGCGATTATATCCACATTGCCGATTTGGTTTCGGCCCACATCCTGGCCGCCGAGCACATCCATAAGACGGGCGAAAGCCTGCAACTGAACCTTGGGACAGGGAATGGCTTCACGGTCAAGCAGGTGCTCGACGCGGTCGAGCGCGCCGTCGGCAAACCCGTGCCGGTTGAGATCGGACCCCGCCGCCCGGGCGATGCCGTTGCGCTTTACGCGGACACCTCAAAATCCAAGGCGATCCTCGATTGGCAGCCGCAGCATTCGGACATGGACACAATCGTCACATCAGCGTGGAACTTCCACCAACGTGTCTGGGACCTTGGTTAAGCTGGGACCGCCCAGACGTGCACGCTACGCTGTGAAAGGCGGATAGGGTTCCAATCCATGGCTCGGATCAAATTCCAAATCCCTTTCTGAGAGTATTTCACTTTATAGGCATCGTTCCAGCGCATTGCCCAGCCATCCTTGAGGCCATCCCACATACCACGGCGCATCCCTTCCAGATTTGCGTGGCCCATATTGCGTAAGTAAATATAGACCATCAAAGCAACATGGCCGGGAAAGGTCAGCAGCAAAACCAAAAGCGGCATATTCTTCAAATATGTCCAAGTGCGATTTCGAAACCCATGATACATGGTAAAATAACTGTATCGACCGCTCGTCGCGCTGCCTTTGTGATGAATGATGGCATCCGGCAGGAACACGCATTTTTCACCGCTCAATTGCAAGCGCAAGCCAAGGTCAACATCTTCGCAATAGCAGAAAAACCGCTCGTCAAAGCCGCCCATTTCGAGGAAGAGATCGCGATCATAAACGGCGCTCGCGCCGCAGGGGCTGAAACAAAAACTGTCTGTGTCCGGCAAAGCAGAGATTGGATGCTCAAAGCCGCCGCGCCAGGGAATCCCAAAAGCGAAATAGGCGTCGCCCGCCCCGTCAAGCAGCTCTGGCTCATCCATATTGATTTGCCCGCATGCAAATACCCGGCACGGCGCGTGCCGCTCTGTCGCGCGGGCAATTTCGGACAACCAGTTGGGGTTAGCGGTGGCGTCTGGGTTCAGGAGCGCGAGCCATTTGCCACGTGCTTGACTGGCCGCGAGATTATTGCCTTTGGCAAATCCATGATTCCGATTTTCCCGCAGAACGCGAATCGCGGGCAAGTCGCTCAAGTCTAGATTCTGGATCGATCCGTCTTCGCTATTATTGTCGACAAGGATGACCTCAAAATCGGTAAATACCTGTTTTTTCAAGGAATTTAGGGCATCTTGGAGGAGCGGTCCGGCATTATAATTGACAATGATGACCGAAAAAAATGGATCTACGCGACGCACGAATGACTCCCTCTGAACGGAGACATCGCTCCAATCATTCAACTGTCAAGGTATGCACATTCGTTTTGCATCGACAACTGTATTTTCTGAAATCTCGGAAAATACGAGACGTGGAGATAACCAATCATGGAGCCGTGTCTGATTTCTGCGCAGACTGGACAGATTTAACTCAAAAGACCCTTCAGCGCGTCGACAAGATCGGTTTTTTCCCAACTGAACGCGCCGTCTGGCGCCGGTTTGCGCCCAAAGTGGCCATAAGCGGCCGATGGCGCATAAATCGGGGCTTCCAGACCAAGATGGTTGCGAATCCCGCGCGGCGACAGATCGACCAACTCACGCAGTTTGCGCGCAATCGTATCTTCTCCGACCGTGCCGGTCCCTTCCGTGTCGACATAGATCGACAAAGGTTGAGCCACGCCGATTGCGTAGCTGATCTGGATCGTGCAGCGCTTTGCAAGACCCGCGGCAACGACATTCTTGGCCAAATAGCGCGTAGCATAGGCCGCCGAGCGATCAACTTTTGACGGGTCTTTGCCGGAAAACGCACCGCCGCCATGGGGCGCCGCGCCGCCATAAGTATCGACAATGATTTTGCGCCCCGTCAGACCCGCATCGCCGTCCGGTCCGCCGATGACGAAGCGGCCGGTTGGATTGACGTAGAACTTGCCCTCATCGGGGAACCAGCCCTCTGGCAGCACGTCTTTAATCACCGGACGAATAATCTCGCGCAATTGCTCCAGAGTTGCGGACTCTTTGTGTTGATGCGAGACGACGATCGCGTTGACGCCCACCGGCCGCGAGCCATCATATTGCAAGGTCACCTGGCTCTTCGCATCCGGCTCAAGTTCAGGGTGCGCACCCGAATGACGGAGATCGGCGAGCTTGCGCAGGATTTTGTGCGAGTAAACCAACGTCGCCGGCATCAGCTCAGGTGTTTCGTCTGTGGCATAACCAAACATGATGCCCTGGTCGCCTGCGCCTTCTTCTTGGTGCAGACCTTGCCCGGCTTCGACACCTTGTGCGATTTCCGCCGACTGACCATGAACATGGTTCTCCACGATCATCTCCTGCCAGTGGAAGCCCTCCTGCTCATAGCCGATGGTTTTGACCACATCGCGCGCCGCTTGGTTCATTTCATCCTTGCTGATGACGGCCCCATTATTGGTGCGCACTTCACCCGCCAGCACCACGCGATTGGTTGTCGTCAGCGTTTCAACAGCGACTTTTGCGGTTGGGTCTTTGCTCAAAAACAAGTCGACAATGGCGTCGGAGATCTGATCCGAGACTTTATCCGGATGGCCTTCCGACACACTCTCAGACGTAAACTCATGGTGCTGTAATGGCATAGCTTTTCTCCCGAAGCTTTGGATTAGTAGCGATAATGCTCTGGCTTGAACGGGCCTTGTGGCGCAACGCCAATATAATCGGCTTGCTCGTTCGACAGACCGCTCAGCTCGACGCCGAGCTTCGCCAGATGCAACATCGCCACTTTTTCATCGAGATGCTTCGGCAGTGTGTACACCTCGTTCTGATATTCGCCGGTATTTTCGTGCAAGGCGATCTGCGCCAAAACTTGGTTGGTGAATGAGGCCGACATAACGAAGCTTGGATGGCCTGTCGCATTGCCCAGATTCACCAGCCGACCTTCGGATAAGAGAATGATCCGCTTGCCATCTGGAAAAGTGATCATGTCAACTTGTGGCTTGATATTCGTCCACTTGTAATTGCGTAGCGCTTCGACTTGGATCTCATTGTCGAAATGGCCAATATTGCAGACGATCGCCATATCTTTCATCGCTCGCATATGATCGAGCGTCAGAATGTCCTTGTTGCCGGTGGCGGTTACGAAAATGTCTGCCTTTGGCGCCATGGTTTCGATGGTTTGCACATCGTAGCCGTCCATCGCCGCTTGTAGGGCGCAAATCGGATCGACTTCTGAAACCGTGACACGCGCCCCTGAGCCAGACAGCGAGGCCGCTGAGCCCTTCCCAACATCGCCATACCCAGCGACAAAAGCGGTCTTGCCGGCCATCATGACATCGGTGCCGCGCCGAATCGCATCCACGAGCGATTCCTTACAGCCATACTTATTGTCAAATTTCGACTTGGTCACAGAATCATTCACGTTGATGGCCGGAAAGGGAAGTTCATTCTTTTTGGCCAATTGATACAGGCGGTTGACGCCAGTTGTGGTTTCTTCGGAAACCCCGCGAATTCCGGCTTTGATGCGCGCAAACCAGCCGGGCGTTTCGCTCATCCGCTTGCGGATCTGGCGGAACAGCGCCTCTTCTTCTTCCGAGCCAGGATTGTCGAGGAGGGAGGGATCGGCTTCCGCTTTTTCGCCGAGGATCAGATACATCGTCGCGTCGCCGCCATCATCGAGGATGAGGTTGACGGTCTCACCATTTGGCCATTCGAAGATGCGGTCGGCGAATTGCCAATACTCGTCCAGCGTTTCGCCTTTATGGGCGAATACCGGCGTGCCCGCATCCGCGATTGCCGCGGCCGCATGGTCTTGCGTTGAGTAAATATTGCAGCTTGCCCAGCGCACGTCCGCGCCGAGGGCTTCTAGGGTTTGGATCAAGACCGCGGTCTGGATCGTCATATGCAATGATCCGGCAATGCGCGCCCCTTTTAAAGGTTGGGCGCTGCCATATTCCGCCCGCGCCGCCATCAGGCCCGGCATTTCGGTCTCTGCAATCTCGATTTCCATCCGGCCAAATTCCGCCTGACTGATATCTGCGACGGCATAATCGTGAGACATATCAACGATCCTTTATATGAAGTTTAGGTGGCGTATAACATGCGCGCCCGCTTTGTACAGACGGCTTCTGCAAACCTGTTATGGCCATGCGGGTCTTGTCTGGCCAAGTCGCTTGGGTTTGACTATGTGCGGGTCAGGTTCGCCGAGACAGAGAGGTATTTTATGACCGTCGTGACCCTTCCCTCTGAGAATTGGCAAATCGGTCAGGGTAAGCCTTTGGCGGTGATTGCTGGGCTAAATGTGCTTGAAAGTATCGAGCTTGCCATCACGGTCGGCACGGCGCTCAAATCCATTTGTGACGGGCTCGGCCTGCCTTATGTGTTCAAAGCCAGCTTCGACAAAGCGAACCGCTCATCCATCCAGTCTTATCGCGGTCCAGGGCTTACGCGCGGGCTGGCTATGCTGGCTGAGATTAAGCAAGAGCTTGGCGTCGGCATTTGCACCGACTTACACGAACCGGGTCAGGCCGATGCTGTTGCCAGAGTGGCAGACATTGTCCAGATCCCAGCTTTCCTTTGCCGACAGACTGATCTTGTCGTGGCAACCGCAAAGGCCGCTGGCGAAACCGGTAGCGTCCTACACGTCAAAAAAGCCCAGTTCCTAGCGCCTTGGGACACCAAGAACATCGTCTCTAAAATTGCCGAAGTCTTGCCTGGCAATCGCGTTATCCTGTGCGAGCGCGGCGCGAGTTTTGGTTATAACAATCTCGTTGTCGACATGCTCGGCATTCAGCACATGCAGGCGCTCGGTTGTCCGGTCACGATTGACGCCACGCATGCTGTGCAATTGCCTGGCGCCGACCCGCGCACGGCGGGCGCGTCGACGGGCGGACGCCGTGAAGGGGTCAGCACCATCGCCAAGTCGGCTGTTGCAGCTGGCGCGGACGGGGTGTTCCTCGAATTCCATACCGACCCAGACAAAGCCCTTTGCGATGGCCCGAGTTGTCTGCCCCTGACCGCGGCTGAACCTTTGTTGACGGAGCTCAAAGCGATCCATGAGATCGTCAATTAAGGCTGGGTATTCCACTCCAAGAGGGTTGCACCGGTCGAGTAGGTGCGGATCAGAGCATACGCGCCTGTTTTCAATTTGGTCGATTCCGGTGCGCACGCCATCTTCGTGACGGCCTCTAGAACAAATCTCGCGATCCCATTTGACGTCACAATCAGCACCGGCGGGAATGATTGCGGCGCGGACAGTGTGTTTAGCAGGCTGGCCCATTCCGCGATCAAATCATCCGGTGACACGTCCCAACCGGGCGGAGGGACCGCATCGCGATCCCAAGCCTCGAGGGCGGCTTCGCCAATGCGCGCGATGACCTTTTCTTCAGGCTGGTTCTCGTCCGGTCCATAATCAATCTCACGCAAAAATTCGAGCGTTCTGAGATCAGGCGCCGTATCGTAAGCGGCGAGAATGGTTTCTGCGGTTTGCCGCGTCCGCAAGAGCGAGCTGCAAAACGCCATGTCGAAGCCCTTGGGATATAACTCAACGAAATGCCGCGCGAGCGCGTTTGCTTGTGTTTGTCCTGATCGAGACAGCGGCAAATCGGTGCGCGCCCCGACGCGGGTGACCACATCCCCTTTATCGAATGTATTGCCGTGCCGAACGATATAGATATCCGTCATTCGGACGACCCTGCGAGCGGTTCACCATGCTGCGCGATCAGCTGTTCGGCGTGCGCCGCATCTTGCGGTGTATCAATGCCCCACATCGCGCTTGGCATCGCCGGCACTTTCACCGCCCGGATCGTCATGCCATTTTCTAAAAACCGCAATTGTTCGAGCCCTTCGAGCGCTTCATAATATCCTTCTGGGAGACGGACAAAACGCTCGAGCGCGGCGCGCTTATAGCCGTACAAGCCGATATGCCGCCAGACCGGTGAAAGGGGCTCGGTTTCCCGTAACTGCGCTTCTTTGCGGATCGCCGGCAAAATCGTCTTAGAAAACCACAGGGCCTCGTCTTGGCCGTCGACCACGCATGAGGTTCCTGAAAACGGCGTCTCTTTTTTGCGCGCACGCACCTCATCCAAAGCCGGCCAAGACAATTGTACGATGGGCGTTACGGCATCGCAGGAGGATGTCTCCCCGGCCGCGATCAGCGCGGTGATGTAAGCCGGCGGTGTGAACGGCGCATCGCCCTGCAAATTGACGATGAAATCAGCGTCCGGTGCAACCAAATCCGCTGCGGCCAGGGCTCGATCCGTGCCCGACGGCAGCCCCGGATCCGTCATCACAACGGGGGCCCCAATCTCCATCGCATGGGCTTCAATCGCCGCATGATCGGTCGCCACCACATAGGAAATGTCAGCGCTTTGGTCGGCACAAACGCGCGCGATAGAGACGACGCGCTGCAACAGACTTTGACCGGCAATCATGTGCAATGGCTTTTGCGGAAACCGGGTCGAAGCAAACCGCGACGGAATAACAATGAGCGTCTTCATATTAGAGCTTTCTGAGCCCTTCTTTTCAATATCGCTATGCGCATAATCAAGCCATTGCGCATTTCCAAGTGACAGACTGAAATCGCTCGATCGGCTTGCGTCGGTTTTCGCGTTCCGGTTTAGCAATCATAAATTGGCAGCCACTATATGTTCGAACCAGCGCAATCGCTTTAAGTGACACAGCGCCATGGCCATCGACGCCGGGCCCGAAGGAAACATATGACCGTCCTCATCACTGGAGTTGCTGGCTTTATCGGCGCACACGTCGCCCAACGCTTGTTGGCGCAGGGGCGATCTGTGATCGGCTTCGATAATTTGAACGATTATTATTCCGCTCGGCTGAAACGCGATCGCCTCTCAGCGCTCTGCGCCGATGGCGACTTTTCGTTTCATCAGGTGGATGTTGCTGCCCTGGATGCAATGCAAACGGCCTTAAATGGCCGCGTTCCCACACATATTTTGCATTTGGCGGCGCAAGCTGGTGTTCGTTACTCGCTGCACAACCCAGCCGCGTACACTGAAGCCAATCTTGAAGGGCATTTTGCGATACTCGAATTGGCGCGGGCCCTATCGGTTCAAAACATGGTCTATGCTTCATCTTCATCGGTATATGGCGGCAACACGAAGATCCCTTTTTCAGAGACAGATCAAACCGATGACCCGGTTTCCTTTTATGGCGCCACGAAGAAATCGAACGAAGTGATGTCTCAATCCTATGCGCGTTTGTATGGCTTAGCGCTAACGGGGCTGCGGTTTTTCACCGTCTATGGCCCATGGGGTCGGCCGGATATGGCCTATTGGATCTTTGCGGAGAAAATTCTCAAAGGCGAGCCGATCCAGATCTTCAATCATGGCAAAATGAGCCGAGACTTTACGTTCATTGATGACATCGTCGATGGCAGCGTTGCCGCCCTTGACCGCCCCGTGACAGCGCTGGATTTGCCGGTGCCGCATCGGATTTATAATCTTGGGAATGACCGCCCCGAACCCTTGATGGATTTGATCCGGCTTACCGAAACCGGCATCGGTATCCAAGCTGAAAAAACCTATGAACCGATGCAAAAAGGGGATTTGGAAAAAACCTGGGCCGACATTGATCGCGCGCGCAGCGAACTTGGCTATGCGCCGCGCGTGAGCCTGCAAGAAGGTCTGGAACAGTTTGCAGACTGGTTTAAACCGCGCTGGCAAGACTATAGTTGAGGCCGCTGGTCGTACAATTCGATAGTAAGGATTTTGCAGATGTCTTCGCCCCGGCGTACGGCGATTGAAGTTTTAGAGACCGAGCGACTCGGCCTCGACGCCTTAGTGGATACTTTGACAAATGAGCACGCTCCACTTTCGAGCGCGTTTGTCTCAGCGGTTGGCGCGATGTTCGCAGCTTCTGGACGGACCATTGTGACCGGCATGGGCAAGTCTGGGCATGTCGCGCGGAAGATCGCAGCGACGCTGGCCTCGACCGGAACCCCGGCGCTCTATGTCCATCCCGGTGAGGCCAGTCATGGCGATTTGGGCATGATCGCGGATGAGGATGTCGTTTTAGCTCTCTCAAACTCAGGTGAGACCCCTGAACTTGGCGATATTATTGGCTATTGCGAACGCTTTGATATTCCCCTGATTGGAATGACGTCGGGCGCTGACTCGACCCTCGCCAAAGCCGCCAGCATTGCGCTTTTGGTCCCGCGCGCGCCGGAAGCCTGCGGGATTACCAAAGCGCCGACTACGTCGACGACGCAAATGCTGGCACTGGGCGATGCCTTGGCCGTCGCTCTGCTGCGGCAGCGCGGGTTTAGCGAGCGTGACTTTCATACGTTTCATCCGGGCGGGAAATTGGGGGCGGCATTGAAACGGGTCACGGATTTGATGCACCATAAAGAGATGCCTCTATGTGGACCGGGTGCAAAGTTTGAAGACGTGGTCAGTGCGATCACTCAAGGTGGGTTTGGCTGCTGCGGTATTGTGGAGACTGAAAAACTCATTGGTATCGTCACCGATGGCGACATTCGCCGCGCATTACTGGGCCCAACAGAAGGCAAAACCGCTACCGACATCATGACGCGCAATCCCCGAACAATCCACGAAGATGGGCTCGCCGCCGAAGCGCTTGCTATGCTGAGCGAGTTTAAAATCACCGCTCTGTTCATCGTCGACGCGGCACATCACCCTGTTGGCCTGTTGCATGTTCATGACTGCCTTGCCATAGGCGTAGTGTAAATATCGGGTTTTGCACGGCACGAATCCTGCACCTAAATGCGGACATTGAGACGAAGCCAGATCTAAGCGGGCGTTGGCGAAACATATGACAAAGACGATTCACCCAGTCATTTTGTGCGGCGGGTCTGGGACACGGCTCTGGCCACTCTCCACACCAGAGCGCCCAAAACAGTTCCTAGCGCTGACCTCTGACAAGACAATGCTGCAGGAGACCGCAGAGCGTTTCAAAGCCGGCAAAGAAACACAGGTTTCTTTCTCGACGCCAATTGTGATCGGATCGGAACGACATGAAGCTCTGCTGACCCAAACCCTACCGGAAGCTTATAAAATTCTAGAGCCGTTCGGACGCAATTCCGCACCCGCGGTCGCAGCGGCCTGCCTCGCTTGCGCGCCGGATGATCTGCTCCTGATTTGCCCCGCTGATCACAGCATACGAAACGTTCCTGCCTTCCATGCAGCTATAATGGAGGCCGTTGGTGCGAGTGAAAACGGTCAAATCGCGACATTTGGGATTAAACCGACCCGGCCCGCGACCGAGTATGGTTACATTCGGGCAACCAAAGCCAGTGAACTGAACGAAACGGTAAGCGTTGAAGAGTTTGTCGAGAAGCCTCCCTTGCAGGATGCAAAGGCTTATCTCGCGGCGGGCAATTATTATTGGAACGCGGGCATATTCATGTTTCGCGTGGATACAATGTTGGCGGCTCTGGAAAGGTACGCTCCAAAAGTTCTTGATGGCGTGCGTAGGGCGTTTGGCAAGCGTGATGCAACCATCACTCGGCTTGAGCCGATCGCATTTCATCGCACGCCGAGCATCTCCATCGACTACGCGGTTATGGAGAAAGCCGGTGCAGTTGTGACGATCCCAGTAGACATGGACTGGGATGATGTGGGCGGTTATCCGGCATTGCATGGCTTGTTGACGAAAACCGAAACCGAAAACCACATGTCTGGACCAGCGATCGTGCGCGAGTCGTCAGGGCTCTATGTCCGATCGGAGGGACCTATGATCGCCGTAAGCGGGGTCCGGGATCTCGCCATTGTTGCGACGCGGGACGAAGTTATGATCGCCCCAACGTATGACGCCGCGGCGGTCAAGGCGCTGGGCGCTGAGGTCCAATCCCGGAGACATCAATTCGGTCTCTCGCCTGAAATAATCGATCGAGCGCGAGATTGGCTCTGGGCAGCATTTGACGTTTGGTCGGAAAAAGCCTGGGACCCGGTCCAAGGGGGGTTCGTCGAACAACTTAGTATGGATGGGTTCCCCGACGTCACTGCTGATCGCCGCGTTCGCGTGCAAGCCCGACAAGTCTTCAGCTTCGCAAAAGCCGTTGAAATGGGCTGGCCTAGGACCGACAAAGCACGGCAGCTGGTCGATCAAGGGGTTGCTTATATTAACGATCGACTGCGCCATCCGGATGGCGGTTGGGTCCACACAGTTCGGCCGGACGGTACCCCAATTGATGACCGCAGGGACCTTTATGATCACGCCTTTATGGTTCTAGCGGGCGCAACCGCCTATCGGATCACAGGCAATGGAACCGCCCTGAAAATCGCCGATGACGCAATTGCTTTCATCGATTCCGAACTCAAAGATGCGTCGCATGGGGGATGGTTTGAAGCGAAACCAGACGTGCTGCCCCGCCGGGCCAATCCGCATATGCACCTCTTAGAAGCCATGATAGCGTACTACGCTGCAACAGGGGCCAAGCACGCCCTCGATCGCGCCGCAGAGTGTGTCCGTTTGTTCGAAACAAAGTTCTTTAATCCTGCCAATAACGTCATGGCGGAGTTTTTCACCATGGATTGGTGTTTGGACGGTAACGAAAACGAGACCGTTTTCGAACCCGGTCACCATTATGAGTGGGCAACCTTGCTCTATGAGTACGAAAAGCTAACCGGCCATGACACCGGCAGCTGGCGCCGGCGCTTAATCAAGCGGGCGGATGAAAGCGGGATAAATTCCGAGACGGGTTTTGCGCACAATTTGGTCCGAGCGGATAATGTGGTCCTCAACTCAGGCTCGCGGCTCTGGCATCAATTGGAAAGATTTAGAGCCGTCGCTCATCATACTGAGATTGAATTTGACTTCACCACAGCAAGTATGTTTGCGAGCATTCAAGAGATTTTTCTCGAGGCCGGGCCACCTGGTGGATGGGTGGATGAAGTTAGCCAGACAGGGAAGCGATCAACCAATTCTGTGCCGGCAAGTATGTTGTACCATATCGTCACAAGCTTCGATTTGTTCATCAACGCAGATTAAGCGGTGAAGGGCGACTCAAACTCGGTGAACGATGGGGCCTGTTGGTCTTTTTCTGATACTGTCGCCGATATATGCGATATTCCCCAGTCGATGCCGAGCGTTTCATCATCCCAACGGACCGCGCCATCGCTGTCCGCAGAATAGTACGCGTCGACCTTATAAGCGACTTCTGTGTTTGGCTCCAAGGTCACAAATCCGTGTAAAAATCCGGACGGAATGTATATTTGTTTACCCGACTCGGCGCTTAGTTCAGCGCGCACCCAATTGCCAAAATACGGCGAGCCTTTTCTCACATCGACCGCAACGTCAATAATGGATCCAGCAAGCACCCGCACCAGCTTTGTTTGAGAAAAAGGCGGGCTTTGATAGTGCAGTCCGCGAATGGTTCCCGCGTTCACAGAAAACGAGTGATTATCTTGAACGAAACGAACATTGATGCCGACGTCTATAAACCGTTGCTCTGTATACGTTTCGACAAAAAAACCGCGCGCATCAGTGAACCGTCTCGGCGTAATGAGTTTGACGTCAGGGATTTCTAACTCAACAACTTCCAATGACAATTTCCGCTCCGAAGAAACTTTCAACTTCGACGCCTCTTACGGTCTTCTTGCAAAAGATCAAACCAGTCGCATCCGCGACGACTTAGAAAGACTTTGAAAATTCATACCGGCATGACCTAGCCCAGTGATCCGGGACGTTTGCTTGGAGATTCTGTTCGCCTAACAAGGCCAACGCGCGCGAATGCCTACGCGGCGTTCCGCAGTGGTTGCCACCAATCCGGGTTGTCCAGATACCACTGGATCGTTTTACGCAATCCCGTTTCAAAGGTCTCTTCGGCTTTCCAACCGAGCTCAGTTTCCAGCCTCGACGCATCGATTGCGTAGCGATAATCGTGTCCTGGCCGATCCGGCACAAACTTGATTAAGTCTCGTCTCGAGTAAGATGTCGGTGCGATTTCGTCCAAAATATCGCAAATCGCCTCCACGACTTGCAAATTAGTACGCTCATTGCGACCTCCGACATTATAGGTCTGACCTAACCTGCCGTTGTTCGTAATCATTGACAGTGCTTTAGCGTGGTCATCTACAAACAACCAATCACGCACGTTATTGCCTTTCCCGTAAACTGGCAGGGGTTTGTCCTCAAGCGCATTTAGGGTGACGAGCGGAATCAGTTTTTCCGGAAAGTGATAAGGGCCGTAATTATTCGAGCAGTTTGAGACGATGACCGGCAAGCCATACGTTCGATGCCAAGCTTTTGCCAAATGATCTGAAGCGGCTTTCGAAGCCGAATAAGGAGAAGAAGGATCATATGGCGTGGTCTCTTTGAAGAGACCTGTCACGCCGAGTGACCCGTACACTTCATCCGTCGAAACGTGCAGGAACCTAAACACTGATTTATGGGCATCGCTGATGTCACACCAATAGTCGCGTGCGGCTTCTAGCATGCAGTAGGTTCCGATGAAGTTCGTCGTTATGAAGTCTCCGGGCGCTGATATCGACCTATCTACATGGCTCTCGGCGGCGAGATGCATAATTTGATCAGGAGCCACCTGTCTTACGATCTCAAGCATTTCAGCTTGGTTGCGAATATCGGCCTCGATTAGGCGACAGCGACCCGTTGCCAATGCATCTGCGACATTGGAACGATTTGCAGCATACGTCATACTGTCGATAATGGTCACTTCTGCGGCTTCTATTAGAGTCAAATGGCGGGTGACTGCGGAGCCTATAAATCCCGCACCGCCTGTGACGATTACTCTTCGTCGTTCCATCGCAATCTCCCGGACAACGCGCCCCCCGTTAGGCGAGTCGCTGTGCGAATTCAAGAGACTTGAGCGCGCCGCGAATCACGTTGCTACATTACAAAGTTGGATAATCACGACGCTTGATTCGCAACTCTCAGGTCAAGTTTGAAATTGCGCGATCCGTACAGTCTAAGCGCGTCGTTTGTGCAGTCATCTATTCGATAATGGGAGGACAAGGCTCGTGGTTAGGGCTCTTTCTGAGAATGAAATGGCAGTCCAGGCGATCTCTGCCAAACCCACAGTCTTCAATTTCGAAATAGCCAGTATGGTCCTGAAGACCGCAAATAATATCCGTCCATTTCCCAAACGAATAATTATGTTTGTGGTGCATAAAGCGATACTCTGGGCTTATACAACGACGACGGATTTGCTCGCGGTATTCCGAGGCGAGCGTCGCATGTTCGTTGGCATATTCTTCGACAGGAGCATAATCCATATAAGCCTGATCATGGAGGTCAGCGTACAGTAGCGGTCTCTCATATTCGCTCAAATGATGTTCGAGACTAAAATCATCGATAAACAGTTTGTCTCCGAGATATCTCTTGTCTGGCAGCACAATGTAAGCCAAGCCATCCGCCTTTACGACATCTAAGGCGTTCACAATCCCCCTTAAGAGGGAATCGCAGTGCTCCAAGACATGAGAGCATATAGAGAAATCGAACCTTTGCCGCAGGTCATCGGATGCCTCGCCGCCGATATCCATCCAGTGTTGCGCTCGCGCGCCGCCAAATGCAAATTCCCTGTCGTACTCTCCAAACTCCAATTTCGCGTCACCGAAAACCTTGGTCGGACGCTTGCCCGCGCCGATTTCGAGGCCTCGACCTCGCAACCACTTCATTGACATTGCTTCGCAGGTTTCAGTGGTTTGAGCGTAAGGACGGTTTTCTCTATATCCCGAATTTTTAAAATGGGATTCCAACTCAAGATCATTCATGCCAAGATCGTTCAGATCTCGATTTTGCGTTCTATAATATTTGACATCAAACGCGTATCCGTTCGCTTTTGCCATATGTGAGGATCTTCTTGACTTGATGTGGTTGTTCGTGGCGCACTCATTCACTCAGCAGGCCCGTTAGCATAAAGTTCCCTTTTATGGCAAAACAAAATACCTGGCGCATCGCTGGCAAAAATCTCAACGCATTGAGTTCTTCAATTTCTGGTTTGTGCCTCGCATTGGGCGGGATGATACTCGTTTTGTCGATCATCGGAACCGTTAACAGTTTTACGCCCGTGCCCTACTGGGACAGCTGGAACGGAGAGTTAGAGTTCATCATGCGTGTTCGTGATGGAGATCATTCTCTTTGGCTGGCACAGCACAACGAACATCGCATTTTTTTAGCGCGCGTTCTGTTCTTTGCAGATCATCAGCTGTTTGGTGGACAAGCGTTCTTTTTGTTTTTTTGCAATATCGCTTTCGCGGCAAGCGCGGCGATTGTGCTGGGCGTCTTGGCGCGAAAGCACTTAGCATCGAGCCATCGATCGAGTGTCTTAGCCGCTATGGCGCTGGTCCTGGGGTTGAGCGTATCGTGGATCCAGTCTGAAAACCTCACCTGGTCTTTCCAAAACCAGTTCTTTTTGTCCCAACTCGTCCCTCTTCTCTCGTTTTTCTCTTTGTCCTACGCGTCTACCGAGAGGCACTCGTCGATAAAAACAGACTCCGCTTTTTGGGCCGCTGCCATTTTGGGCATACTGTCTTTAGGGACAATGGCTAACGGAGTTTTGGCGTTGCCGCTGCTCATTATCCAGGCAGTCTTAGTGCGGATGGATTCCAAGCGTTTGGCGACGCTCATTACCGTGACGATGATCTGCCTTCCGATCTACTTTAATGATTATCAGTCCACGAACACTCACGGATCCGCGTCAGGGCTCCTTTATCACCCTCTCAGTGTTCTGGACTTTTTAATCATCTATCTTGGTTCGCCGATATCGCACATCACGTCTGCCGGTGGTAATGTGGTGGTCGCACGATTATTTGGCACTCTGTTTATTGCCGCAGCGATTTGGCAGCTTCTCGCTTTTTTGCGGACCAAAAGTAATGTTGATACGGGGGCTGCCTTACTGACATTTATCGCCTATATCGGCCTAACGGCCGCTATCACTGCGCTGGGACGGTTTGAATTCGGTCCAGAATATGCGCTCACGGGTCGCTACACAACGCCCACGCTTTTGGGGTGGGCCGCAATTTCGATACTGATCATTGGTGACGTCAGCGAGCGCCGAGATTGCGCTAAGCACGTAACAAACGGTCTTGCCCTCGTCGCTCTTTCCGGATTGACGCTCAACCAATTGTCGGCGCTTAGTCCGAAAGATCAATTCCGATTTGAGCGGATGGTGATGGCTTTGGCTGTGGAGTTGGACGTCAAGGATGACGAACTCACTCGCCAAATCATTCCTTTGGAAGCGCCTTTTATGAGGAACATTGCAACGGCGGTAGCGACTCGGAAAATGTCTGTCTTTTCATCATCCTTGCTTGCAGGACGGCAGGATCAACTTGGTCAATCAGCGTTCTCGAGACGGCGAGCCGAATCGGCAGCATGCGTTGGCCATATAGATTCAATTGCACCGCTCCCTGCTGACGCCACTTTTGCCCGTGTTGAAGGTTGGCTGCATTCGCCGCGCCTATCAAACAAGATGGAGTCCTTGCGATTCATAGATGCTGATGGCGACATCGCCGGTTTCGCTATTTACGGTAAATCTCGGCCTGATGTCGAAACCGTTATTACCGCCGGAATCAAGCGCGCTGGTTTTGTCGGTTATATCCAAACGGATGCGCTAGGTGGAGCGCTCAGCTATGGTCCCAGCTCTGGTGGATGCGAGATCACCGAATTCCAGGGCGAGTTTGCTTACTCAGTCTTCCCTCAACAGGTCACCAACACAAAAACTGTTTCAGTGTCTGCGATGAATTCTGAAGGTGATTTTGCCAATCGAATTCCTGCGCCTTTGAATACCACGCTGATCGCATTTGGAAGCAATTCCCAAGGCGATATGGGCACAGGCACGCTGAAACTAAAAATGAACCCTGGAGAAGGATTTTATTATGTCTCCGGCCCCAATGCCTCGCGCCAGACGATACGCGTTCTTGATCAGGAGGGTTTTCTCTCTAGCGCGCCGCAGGTAGTGAATTGGCAGACAAACATTGATAGCCAATGGAGCTATTTGGCGTTTGACAACGCCTCACTCACAGAACCCTTTGAGGTTTGGATAACGGATAGCGGGGATGGCTGGGGCGAATGGTCAGGCGTAGCTGTTCGCGCGGCTGATTGAAATAAATCTATCGCAGGTGCGCAATCTCTCTCGAAAATCAGAATACCATGCATTAGTGTGTTACCTTATGGCAGCTGCTGAATTGAATACGGTCCAAACAAAGCCATCTGCGCTCAGGCACGTTGCGCATGAAATCACTGACACGCTAAATCAATGGCGCGTTTGGTTTCTTATGGGCAATCAAGATATTCTGATGCGTTATAGGCGGTCGAGACTAGGCCCGTTTTGGATTTCGTTATCGATGGCATCGACGGTGATTGGAATCGGCGTGCTGTATAGCGGAATTTTCGAAGCCGAGGTCGGACCGTATTTGGCATTTATTGGCGCTGGCTTCCTCATTTGGGCGTTTATCGGTGGTGGTTTGGTTGAAGGATGCGGCGCTCTAATCGAAGCCGAACAACATATCAGATCCGTTCGGGTTTCGACCTCGGTCCTATGCGCGAGAATTATTTGGCGGAACACAATCATTTTTCTGCACAATTTTGTGCTCATTTCGCTGATCCTGATGTTTGTCGGATTGCGACCAGGGCCCGAAGCGTTCCTGATCCTGCCAGGAGTAGCGCTGCTCGCAATGTTCTTGTTTGCATGCGCCAATGTCTTGGGTCCGCTGACGCTGAAATACAGAGATATTGCTCAGATTGTCAGCAGCCTCACACAGTTTATGTTTTTCCTGACACCGATCCTGTGGATGCCGGATCAAGGAAGAGTCCCGTCTGCTTGGGTTTTATACAATCCATTTTTCCATCTCATTGAGCTCGTACGCGCGCCGATGCTTGGGCAACTACCGACGGTCATGAACTGGTCGGTTTCAGCGGGATGCACATTGATTGCAGGTTTACTCGCTTGCTGGACTTGGGTTTACAGTCGAAATCGTATTTTCGTGTGGCTTTAGCATAAAGGTTCTATGGTGCGATTAGAACTCAAAAATGTCTCGTTCGAGTACCCACTTTTTGAAGTGACCGATCGTTCCCTAAAGATGTCAATCATGCGCCGTCTCAACGGTGCGACCGTACCATCCATCTGCGCGATTCAGAATGTGAGTTTTCGTTTATTGGATGGTGATCGACTTGGTTTGGTCGGGCGAAACGGCGCGGGTAAGTCGAGTCTCTTGCGCGTTTTGGCAGGTCTCGCGCACCCCAATCAGGGCACCTACCACTATCATGGCCGCGTGGTGCCGCTGATTGAAAAAGGGTTGGGGATCAATCCCGAATTGTCCGCAGCCGATAATGTTGAGCTTCCATTGCGGCTGTTAGGAGCATCTTCAAATGAAATCGACCAAGCGAGAGATGGCATCCGTGAATTTTCGGAGTTGGGCGAGTTCTTTGATTTGCCTGTCCGTCGTTACTCGGAAGGCATGAAGGCGCGGCTATCTTTCGCACTTTCGACGTCCCTAGTGTCGGACGTTCTAATTCTCGATGAATGGCTCTCAGCAGGTGATCGGGCGTTCGTCCAGAAAGCCGAAAAACGTCTTGTCGACTTTTTGGAACAGATTGGCGTGGTCGTATTGGCCAGCCATGACCTCGAATTGCTCCGCAATGTCTGTAACAAAGTGCTTTGGCTCGAGAAAGGAGAGACGCGGATGATGGGTGACGCGGATGAGGTCATAAATGCATACATTATGAGCCAAGATCGCGGGGCGAGTAGCAGTGCCGAGGATCAAGCGGCTTAAGCGTGTCGGGGTGGCCTCTCTAGGAGAGCCATCGGCCTTGAACGAGCCTTTCTAATCGAGGAACTTAGAATATTATGGCAAAGCTTGATTCTCGTTCGCGTATTGTAATCACCGGGGTTGCAGGCTTGGTCGGTCAAAATTTAGCGCTGCGGTTACACGACGCTGGCTTCACCAATATTGTGGGCATAGATAAACACCAAAACAACCTTGAAATCCTTCGCCAGCATCAACCTTACGTGAAGGCCATTGCGGCAGATCTGGCTGAGCCAGGCGAGTGGCAAACTGAGGTCGAGAATGCCGATATCGTGGTGCTCAATCAGGCGCAGATCGGTGGACTCGAATGGGAAGATTTTAAGCGAAACAATATTATTGCGACTCAGAATATTTTAGGTTCGTTATCCAGCGCTTCTCCCGCTTATATTGTCCATATTTCATCGTCCGTCGTGAATAGTTTGGCAGACGATTTCTATACTCGTTCCAAAACAGAGCAAGAGAAGATCGTCCGCGAGTCTGGTCACGCATATTGCGTCTTGCGGCCAACACTTATGTTCGGTTGGTTCGACCGCAAACACCTTGGTTGGTTGAGAAGATTTATGGATACATCTCCGATATTTCCAATTCCCTCGCATGGGAAATTCATTCGTCAACCACTATACGAAGGCGACTTTTGCCGCGTAATCATCAGCTGTATGCAACAACGTCCAAATGGAGAGATATTTGATATTTCAGGGCTGGAGCGGATTTATTATAAGGACATGATCCGCATCATAAGAAACGCTTCTCGTGCAAAAACGATCCTAGTTCATATCCCGTATCGGTTCTTTTGGGTGCTACTTTGGACCGCCAGCTTAGTGCTTAAGCGCCCGCCTTTCACCACGAAACAGCTTGAGGCTCTGGTCATTCCCGAAGAGTTTCCGATCACAGACTGGCCGCAACGGTTTGGCTTTTTAGCAACGCCGTTCCAGGACGCGGTGGACGAAACCTTTAATGATCCTGTCCATTCCAAAGTGTTTTTAGAGTTTTAGGAGTATCGCGCCATTGGTTCATTCAAAATTCGATGTGGTTGTTCTTGGGGCTGGCGCAATGGGCTTGGCAGCAGCCTACCATATCGCAAAGTCCGGACGTTCCGTTTGTGTATTGGAGGCGAGCCCGATTCCAGGGGGCATGGCGGCGCATTTCGACTTTAACGGCGTTTCATTGGAAAGGTACTACCACTTTGTATGCAAAACCGACACAGATACGTTCGATTTAATGGATGAGCTCGGATTGGGGGACAAGATCGTCTGGAGGACAACCCGAATGGGATATTTCGTCGATGGCGAACTGCATGATTGGGGAAATCCTATCGCATTGTTGAAATACCCACATCTAAATCTGATTGAAAAATTTCGGTATGGCCTGATGGCCTGGTGGTGCACGAAGCGTCGGAGATGGGGCGAGGTCGAGTCGATGACAGCTCCGGATTGGTTCCGCTCATGGCTAGGCGAAAGCTGCTATGATAAAATGTGGCGCCGATTGCTTCATCAAAAGCTCTTCCACCATACTGAGCACGTTAGCGCCACATGGATCGCGACCCGCATACAAAGAATTGGACGCTCCAGAGCGTCTCTCATGCAAGAAGAATTGGGGCATATTACGGGCGGGACACAAACACTGGTTGATCATCTCATCGCCGCCATTGAACGGTACGGCGGTGACGTGAATTGTGCCATGCCCGTTAAGAGCGTAAAGCTGACGGCATCGGACGAAAAGATTGTTGAGACCGCGAACGATGGACGCATTTTAGCGCGGCAAGTGATCTCGACGGTTCCGACGCCTTTGGTTGCAGACATTTTCCCCGATCTTTCGCCAGATGAAGTGAACAAACTTACCGCGATTGAAAACATCGCTGTAGTATGCCTCGTGTTTAAATTAAAACGACCCGTGACTGGAAAATTCTGGCTAAACATCATCGATCAAGCGCACGAAATTCCCGGTCTTATTGAATTTTCGGCATTGCGCGATTTTGGCCCGCATACAATTATCTATGCTCCGTACTACATGCCCATCGAAAACGAGAGATGGCATTGGAGCGATCGCGATTTACTGGACGAAGCCTTTGCTGCGATCCAGGCCATAAACCCCGACATTTCACGAGACGATGTGCTCGATGAACAGGCAAGCAGACTTCGGTATTCTCAGCCCATCTGTACGCCAAACTTTTTGGATCGTCTGCCAGAGATTGAAACCTCTATTGCAGGTGTGCAAATCGCCGACACCAGCTATTATTATCCAGAGGATCGGGGCATATCCGAAAGTGTTGGGTTGGCGAAAAAAATGGCCAATACAGCCTTAGCCAAACTCTAGGAATCTGGATCATGGAGTCAAAGGGCGAAACTGGCCGCTTTATTGCGTTTGTGGTGACGGGTGGGTTAGCAGCTTTAGCGAATATCATTTCTAGAGCTCTGCTATCGCTTATTTTTATTTATCAGATTTCTGTAATCTTGGCCTACTTGGTCGGAATGCTGACCGCTTACGTGCTCGCTCGTCGATACGTTTTTGAGCCGTCCGGCAGGTCTGTATCCGAAGAAGTCTGGAAATTCGCATTGGTAAACGTAATCGCCGCAGCACAAGTGTGGTTAGTCGCGATGGTGCTGAACTTTTATGCGCTACCAGCTATAAATTGGACGTTTGAACGCGAGCTGATCTCGCACATAATTGGGGTCGCGAGCCCCGTCATAACGAGTTACTTGGGTCACAAGCACTTTTCTTTTAAAGCGCGTCGCACAGATGACGTAAGGTAAACCGGAGTAGACGGATTGTTTTCGCGAATTCCGCGTCTTGCTCAGCGATGGCTTGTGTCTCGATCGATGAATTCGGCTGCGCTTATATCAATATTGTCCGCTGCTTGCGCAATTTTGATTTATTTCAATTGGGAGGCAGACTCGTGTCTCCGCTTAGAAGCTGCGATTTCGTATGTGAACCATAATTTCATCGTCGTCGGCATTGTTGTTTTGCTTTGGTCGTTTTTTTTGTTCTTGACCGTTTTGCCGCTCGGAACCGTTACAGTCGTCGCGGCGGGTTACATTTTAGGCCCAATCGCTGGCGCGATCCAATTCGTTTCATTGGTGGCAGCGAGCATCCTTTTATATGAGCTCGCGAAGGAAAAAGATAACAGAGTGCTTGATGATCGATTGGTCGAATACCCGCGACTTCTGAAACTGATCAATACAATGCGGCATAGAGGCATCGTTTTCGTAGTTTTATCACGTCTCTTGCCAATGATCCCCAGCGCGATTGCTTCGCTGTCGGCGAGCTACGTTGGAATTTCGCGGCAGGACTATCTGCTCGGATTGTTTTTGGCTGGCTGGGTGAGGCCTATACTGTTTGGCATGCTGGGTGCTTTGGGTCGCAGCGCTCCAATATGCCCTGGATTTTCGGGCATCTAGCCACCCTGATGAATTGCCGCAAGATGTTCCGTCTATCTCGAATTGCGAATAAGAGGGAAAACCGATTGCGTTAGATTCGAAGAGCCGATACCTAGCCGACGAAGCAAATAAGATGAAACTTTGAGGCGCGTACATAATGGCTACGTCTCCGCAGCAAACGCTTGTGATGGACTTAGATGGGACGCTCATTCGTTCAGACACCACGCATGAACTGTTGGTGCTCTGCCTACGTTGGCAGCCTTTTCTGTTACCGCTCGCAATTCTAAAACTCTTGAAACGGCGATCGGCGGGCAAAAGATGGCTGGTCGAGCGGTTCGGTCATCATATAGATCCTAAGGATCTACCCTATGAACAGAACGCGCTATCGCTCGTTCATCAATTTCGGGAAAATAATCAAGAAGTGTGGCTTGTCTCGGGTGCCGACGATCAAATTGTGAAATCGATCGCGTCACATCTTGGCGTGTTTGCTAGAGCGCAGGGGTCGACGACGGAAGTGAACCTGACCGCTGCGAATAAGACTTCTTTCCTCACGAAACATTTGTCGGGGGATTTTGCCTACGCAGGAAATAGTACACACGACATCGACGTTTGGAAAAGCGCAGACAGGGGTTATGGCTTTAATGCCCCTAGCGCAGCCTACGCACTTAGAGCAAAAAACGACGCTCCAAAAGTGACTGAGGTCATCGCGAGAAAATCATCTTTGCCATACCTTAGAAAAACCATGCGCCTGCATCAGTGGATGAAGAACATTCTGATTTTTGTTGTTCCTGGTTTAATGCTCTCAACCCTCACTATAGCAAATTATTTGGAACTGCTTGGTGCTTTCATTTGTTTCGGTTTTATGGCGAGCGGGACATATATCTTGAATGATTTGTTCGACATCCCAGACGATCGCAAGCACGCCACAAAAAAATTGCGACAGATCGCGGCGGGAAATCTTAGTGTCCCATTGGCCTCATTTGCATTGCTAGCTTTGATTTCTTCGAGTGTTATAGGCGCATTTCTGCTCGATGAAATGTTCGGCTGGATGCTCATCTTGTACGCCTTGACGACGATCGCATATTCGTTTCGCCTGAAGCGGCTGCCCGTGATCGACGTCTTCGTTTTGTCCGCACTGTTTACCATCCGCGTTTGGGCAGGCGCATTCATTGTTGATGCACCTCCTTCAGCGTGGTTGACCCTCTTTATTGGTTTGGTGTTCCTGAGCCTGGCATTGGCGAAGCGTTACGTTGAAATTTCGAAGCTGTCGCAGCGCAGAAGCGTTTCAGGGCGAGGGTACCAAGCTGGCGACGAACCCATGGTCTTGGCGTTCGGCTCAGCAGCTGCGAACGCGGCGGTGATATCACTTGCGATTTATGGTTTGTTGGCGCCGTCCCGGCTGATTGATAATCCAACGATTATGACCATTCTCGCGGCAATTGTTGCTGGTTGGTTTATGCGAATTTGGTTGGTTGCCGTCCGCGGTCAACTGAACGATGATCCAGTGCTGTTTGCGGTCAAAGATAAGGTCAGCTTATTGTGCTTGTTCGCAGCAGCTTTGTTGGTCGCGTCCGAGAGCCTTCGCCCCATTTGGATCCAATGGTTTTAAGCTGGGGTCGCGTACATCGGCTCGAGCACGAAGAGTTGCGGGTAAGGCGTCGATCTGAGATTCAGTCGATGTTGGAGCACAGTTCGCAAGACAAACCGCTTCTCGCACATGGCCTAGGTCGATCATACGGGGATGTTGCCCTCAATGGTGGCGGCCGGCTTGCAATTACGCCAATAATGGATCACATCATATTTGCGGATTGGGATCGAGGGCTCATTCGAGCCTCCGCAGGCTTATCTCTTGAAGCGCTACTCACAGTTTGCGTACCAAACGGATGGTTTTTGCCGGTCACTCCCGGCACAAAATTTGTAACTTTGGGGGGCGCTGTCGCGAATGATATTCATGGCAAAAACCATCATCAAGCCGGAAGTTTTGGCGCACATATCACGGCCTTTGAATTGGTTAGAAGCGACATGGGTGTTATTGAGTGTTCCCCGGATTCGCATTCAGAGTTGTTCTCATCAACAGTTGGCGGTCTTGGACTTACCGGAATAATAACTTGGGTTGAGCTACAATTGAAGCCGATCAGTTGTTCTGACTTATATGTAGAAAACTTTCGGTATGCGAATTTGGATGCGTTTTTCAAACTGAGCGAAGAGAGTGCAAATTGGGAATATACCGTCACCTGGGTCGACTGCTTTGCACCGGAAAAGTCTCTTGGACGCGGCGTTTTTACGCGAGGCCGGTTCGCAGAGCACGGCGAATTGCGGCCGCACAAAAAAGGGGCTGTAACTTGGCCCATCGCCACCCCCGGTTTCCTGTTAAACCGGCTGAGTATCTCGGCATTTAACGCGCTATATCGCGCTCGCCCAGCGGCGGCTTTTCACGGTCACCAACACTATGATCCATTTTTTTATCCGTTGGACAAAATACATCATTGGAACAAACTTTACGGAGCGCGCGGCTTTTTCCAGCATCAGTCTTTGATTCCACTGGCGCACGGTGATTCGGGAATTCGAGAGCTCTTGAAAAAAATTCGATCGTCCGGACAAGGATCTTTCTTAGCTGTACTTAAGGTTCACGGAGCAGAGCAATCGCCCGGGTTAATGTCGTTCTGTCGAGAGGGTGTGAGCTTAGCGCTCGACTTTCCGAATAAAGGGACCCAAACGCGAAAATTACTATCCGCACTCGACGAGATTACGATGAAATATGGAGGTCGTGTTTATCCTGCCAAAGACGGATGTATGGCACCCGATGCATTCAAGGTATTCTACCCCCATTGGGCAGAGCTCGAAGCACATCGAGATCCGAAGATATCATCCTCGTTTTGGCGTCGAGTTACAATAAGTAAGGACGTCGAATATGTCGCCTAAAGCACCCAAAACGATTGCCATCTTGGGGGCAACATCAGCAGTCGCTCAGGCGTTTGCGAGGCTCACCTGCGATCGGGGCACAACTCGTTTTCTGCTCTTGGGGCGGGATCAAGCTCAGATGACGGAAATTTTGGCCGACCTTATCGCCAGAGGAGCAGCAAAAGATTCGCTATGCATCGTTGGAGAGATTGGTAACCCTGACCAGGTCTCAGCTCTCTTTGAAAACTGTTCCTCAAAAGGACCGATCGATGAGGTTCTGATCGCTTACGGCATGCTGGGAGACCAGTATGAGACACAGGCAAACTCTGCCGCAATCGAGATGCTTTTGGATGTGAACCTGGTATCGACGCTGATGTGGTGTGAAGCGTTCGCATCGCACTTTGAGCAATTTGGCGTCGGGAAACTGGCCATAATCGGATCAGTGGCCGGGGACCGAGGCAGACAATCCAATTACCTTTATGGGGCCACCAAAGCTGCGCTCGAATGCGCGTGTGAGGGTATGGCGCATAGATTCGCTGGGTCAGATACAATTGGCATCACTTTTGTGAAACCTGGTTTTATCGATACTCCAATGACAGATCATCTCAATAAATCGGGCCCACTCTGGGCATCGCCTAGCAAGGTCGCGCGTATTATACGGAATGCTATGGAAGCTCGACGGACCAAGGTTTACGCGCCATGGTTCTGGCGATGGATTATGCTGATCATCCGCGCGCTCCCCGTGCCGATCATGCACCGAACGAAATTATGAAGGTAATCCCAGAGCGAATAGGCGATGTACACTATGTTTAGAATCAAATCGGCCATGTTGTTGAAAAACGACCTTGATGGCAGGTGGGATACAGCTCATCTAGGCGCCAAATCAGGCGAAGCAGCATCTCGACGTTACGCAAAGAAATAGCCAGGCGGGTGCAATCAACGCTTTAAATCTTAAACCGCAACGGAATAGTTTGGAATGTCATCGAAAAAAGCACTCATTACGGGCATCACAGGACAAGATGGCGCTTACTTAGCTCAATTCCTGCTCGAAAAAGGGTATCAAGTATTTGGCTTAGCGCGCCGATCCAGCACCAAAGAGACCAGTCTGCAGCGGCTCGCTTGGCTGGGCATTCAGGACAAAGTGGAGGTTCGTGATGGCGATCTCCTGGATTACTCCGGACTGATGCGCACTTTTGCCGAAATCCAACCCGATGAAGTGTATAATCTGGCGGCCCAATCGTTCGTCACAACATCTTGGCAGCAACCCATCGCGACCACACAGGTTACCGCGGTTGGGGTAACGAATCTGCTTGAGGTGATACGCATTTTGAACCCGGAAACACGTTTTTATCAGGCGTCATCTTCGGAAATGTTTGGTAAGATACAAGAGAGCAAACAGAGTGAGTTAACGCCATTTTATCCACGCTCTCCTTACGCGGTTGCGAAATTGTACGGACATTGGATAACTGTAAATTATCGGGAGAGTTTTAGCCTACACGCATCGAGCGGCATTCTCTTCAACCATGAATCGCCATTGAGAGGCGTTGAGTTTGTTACGCGCAAGGTCACGGACGGCGTCGCACGAATAAAGCTCGGCCTCTCAAAACAGCTCAAGCTCGGCAATATAGATGCCAAAAGGGATTGGGGACATGCGCGAGACTACGTGCAGGCGATGTGGATGATGCTACAGCAAGATAAGCCTGATGATTATGTCGTGGCCACAGGCGACACAACCAGCGTTCGAGAAATGTGCAAAATTGCTTTCGACCACGTTGGTTTATCAATGGAAGATCATCTTGTTATCGACCCGGCACTTTTCAGGCCGGCGGAAGTCGATTTGCTGCTTGGCGACCCGAGCAAAGCGAGACGCGTTTTGGGGTGGTCCGCCAATACCCAACTTAGGGATATGATTGAAGAGATGGTCGAAGCGGACTTGGACCGGCTCAAGTCGGGGCGCACCGGTATTTAGGAGACAAACGGTGGGCAATTTTGATCAAGGGAAACGCGCTGCGATATTGGTCACGGGCGCAAATGGATTTGTTGGGCAACATGTGCTCAATCAATTAACTCCCTATGCCGAAAGGCACTCCATACGAGTGGTTGCAGGCATCAAACCTGGATCAAGACTAGACGTCGCGCAACAAGAAGTGCTTGAGCTGGATATTGAAAACCATGCTGCAGTGAGCTCCTGGCTCGATGAGAATAAACCTAAGGCAATCATCCATCTAGCGGCAATCTCAGCGCCGCAAATTGCTCGAGACAATCCGGACAGCGCTTGGAGCATTAACTTTTCAGCGGTGCGGAAACTCGCAGAAAGTATGCTATTGTACACGCCCCAGACAAAGCTGATTTTCGCTGGCTCGTCTGAGGCCTATGGAAACAGTTTTGCAACGGCTAACAGTGCGCCTATTTCAGAAGATAAACGTCTAGAGCCACAGACAGTATATGGTGCAACCAAAGCTGCAGCCGACTTAGTGCTGGCCCAGTTGTCTCACCAAGGGTTAAACTGCGTTCGGTTTCGTTCGTTCAATCATACAGGACCCGGCCAGGCCGAAAACTTTGTAAGCTCATCGTTTGCAAAGCAAATCGCCGAAATCGAGTTAGGTCATCGAGAACCCGTGATCAAAGTCGGAAACCTAGAGAGCATCAAAGACTTCTTGGATGTTCGGGATGTTGCGGCCGCCTACGTGAAGGCAATCGACGCAAATAGACTAGATCCTAGCTCGAACGCGCTCAATCTTTGTTCGCAAATTGGCATCTCGATTCAACAAATTTTAGATACACTGTTGGAGCTCACCGATCTTGACGTAAAGATTGAGAGCGATCCCGAACGGGTCAGAGCCGGGGAAATACCGACCACGATTGGATCCAACGAAAAAATCAAGGTTGCCATGGCGTGGCAGCCGAAACACGGACTGAAATCGACCCTTTTGGATTTATTGGACAGTTGGCGCCATCAGCTTCGCCATCAAAAAACACTGATAGAGTGAGACATAATGAGCAAGGTCACCGCACTCAAAATCGATGCAGAACGGCAAAAACTGGACCGCTCAGAAGCATCGACAAAAGTCAGCATTGTCATCCCTTTCTATAAATCGGAGGAGTTAGTCCGGCCGCTGATCGACTCCCTCGTGAGTTGCGCCGAAGAAATAGAGGGAATATGCGCCGAAGTGGTCTTGGTCAACGATTCACCGGATTATGAGCCTCTTGCGACTGCGCTCGAGTATGCAGTTGAAACCTTGTCCTCCGAAAGTGTCGCTCATCGGCTTGTCATCAATGAAAAAAATATGGGTTTCGTTGGCTCAACGAATGCTCAGCTGGAGAGCGCCCGAATACAGGGACGGGATGTCATCCTATTGAACTCCGATACCGTTGTTTTCTTGGGCGCCTTCTCTGAGATGATTGAGGTCGCGAAATCAGATCATATGATAGGATTTGTTAGCCCCAGATCCAATAACGCAACCATTTGCTCGCTACCAAATGGAGAAGCACATCAAGACGTGACGCCCGCTGAAGGGTTTGAAGCATTTCAACGGATCTCAAGCCACCTGCCGCGCATGACGTATGTTCCGACGGTCGTCGGATTCTGCATGCTTATTAAATACGAGATACTGGTAGAGTTTGGGCTTTTCGACGTTGTCTATGGCGCGGGATACAATGAAGAGAACGATCTTGTGTGTCGAGCGGGGATGGTCGGCTATCGCGCTGTAATGGCGAATCACGCGTTTGTTTGGCATTGTGGTGAGCAATCGTTCTCAAAGAGCGACGTCCCAAAAGAACAACGCGAACTCACAAATCGCAAAATACTCTTAGAACGATATCCTCATTATCCGGGGCTGGTGGATACTTATTTTGCGAGCCCAAAATATCGCACCGAGCAAATTTTGGAGGGGCTGGTTCCCGATGATGATGGTGCAATTAAAATCGCTTTCGATTTTTCAACCTTCGGATTGCACCACAACGGTACTTTTGAGGCCGGCAAAAACTTGCTTGAGTACTCAATGCAAAGCTGGGGAGAAGACTATTCTTTCTATGCCATCTGTGCCGAGGACGTGTTTGAGTTTCACGGTTTGTCTCGACATGCTCACCTATCCAGATCGCCGATTAACTCAAGTGAGAAATTCGCAGCAATTCTTCGGATTGGACAACCTTTCGACACCGAAATGCTTGCTCGCATCTTCAATCGCGCGCCAGTCGTTTTAATCTCAATGCTTGATACAATTTCTCAAGACTGTGGGCCCCTGCATAGCGCCGAGATCGATGAGGTATGGGCCGCGGTTGGAAAGTACGCGGATGTGATTGCATCGATTAGCGAATATTCTATGTCGCAATTCGCATCACGTTATCATATCGACCCTAGTGCGATCACTTGCCCTTCTCTTCTATCGCTAGATGTGAATGAATACAAATCAAATCAAATCGACCCCGAGTTTGCGGAGGCTGCCAAAAACTCAATCCTATTGATGGGCAACCACTATCCGCACAAGGCTATAGAACACACACTTGGAAAACTATTGGAACGTCTCCCGGAAGAAAAGTTTGTTACGATCGGTATAGAACACGATGACCCCAGAGTGCTGTCGATTGGTGCCGGGCATATGACTGATCCTCAGGTGGCCGCCCTATACAGCGCGTGCAAGTCTGTCGTTTTTCCCTCATATTATGAAGGATTCGGGCTTCCGATCATGCACGCACTTGCATACGGCAAACCGGTCTTCGCACGACGGATGCCCGTTTTCGAAGAGATTCGTGCACGCCTGGGACGAACAACAAATATCAAATTGTTTCCGACCACAGATGCCCTCGTAGATGCTGTCGCCGACCAAAAGCACGAGTGGAAAACACTAAGGACCCGGCAAAATGACGGATGGGCGCGGAGCGCGTGCGACCTTCGCCGCGCCATCGACAAAGCCCTACAGAACATTCAATCAGAAAAAATCGAGCATCGCATTCGCGCCTTAGATGGAAATCCTCGACATTTGCTGGTTGAGAATACCGCGCCGCAAATAGCAGAGCTGCAAAGTCGGCAACGCAACGCTGCAAAATATGTCGGCTTCCAAGCCGAGAGGACCGCCCGAAATTTGTTCGAAAACAGGCTGTTTTATCGAGCCGCTCAGATCACTTTCAGATCGGCAAAAAGGGTTCGTTCATGGATTTCATAGAGTCGTTTGAATGAGTAATATGGACAAAGGGGTTCGATACTACCCAAGTCGCTATGGACTGTTAGCGCACTTTGAAGCCGACAAGCACATAGGCCGATCGTTAGAACGATATGGCGAATGGGCACAATCAGAAATAATCACCCTGATTGAGTACATTCCTGACGGCGGGGTCGTCATCGACATTGGGGCTCATATCGGCACCCACACCCTTCCGTTTGCGAGAAAAGTCGGCAAGTCGGGCTCCGTTATTGCGATTGAAGGGCAGCCCGAGGTCGCAACACTTTTGTCTGCATCCATTGTTGCCAATGAGCTTTATGATCGGGTCACTGTTTTGAACGCGGTCGCCGGGAATCGCAAAGGTCTTTGGCCGCATGCTTACAATAAGCCTAAACAAATAGCCAATTTAGGAAGTGTCGCATTTCTTGATCGGAGCGAAGTTCGAAGTGAGATCAATACGCAAATTCCAGTGATCACGCTGGATTCCCTAGACCTGAAAGAGTGCGATCTGATCAAAGTTGATGTCGAGGGTATGGAGCTTGACGTCTTTAACGGCGCGAGCAGGCTCATCTCAACGCTGAAACCCACACTCTTCTACGAACAAAGCTCTGAGCGTAATTTTTCCGAAGTGCAGGCGTTGTTGCGAAAGTTTGGCTACCGTCTATTTTATGACATCTCTAATCCTTTCAACACAAACAACTTCTTCGGTTCGACAGAAAATGTGTTCAATGGCCATGTCGAAGTCAACATCCTGGCAGTCCATCCGGATGTCGGCTCTTTCCCAACCGATATGATGGAGATCGTTTCGGACAAGTATGACCCGCCTCGTCCAAGTCTGTCCGAAGGTATGAAGGGCGTGGCGCTCCCAGCTATAGAACTCGACTCGTCTGCTCAAGCCGAATACTCGATCAGAGCGCTAAGTTCCGTATTTGATCGATTCGTCGAATCTAATCGTTCTCACGAGAGCTCGATTTCAGCCCTCCAATCAGAAAATACTGATTTGAAATCAAGTCTTCTGAATTCCTACGAAAAGTCGACGGAGCTAGAACATAAGATTAGGGACATGCAAGCAACGTTGCATGAAACAGAAGCTGAGTTTCGACAACGTGAATCGGAGTTTGTGCAGCGACAGACGGAATTCGATCACCTTGAATCCGGTTTCCAGGAGCAACTCAAGGATCACCGATCTCAAATCGAGCAGCTAGAGGCGGCGCGTTCCGAAATTAAGCATAGGCTTGAAAAAGAAGTCATAGGTTTGAAGGAACAGACGCAACTTATTGAAGAAAAGAACACGGCGCTCAACTCACTCAGCTCGACTCTACGAACGGTATCTTCTGAAGCGGTCGGCCTGAGAGAGGTCATCTCAAGGTTGGCTATCGAAAACGCACAACTGAGGCAAACCGTTGGATCGAGCATACAAGCTGCGAACCTCAACACGCTTGATGCAATAAGACAGCGATTAGACCGACCGTCCAAGGAGCTAATAAGGCCACAGTCGGATGAAATCGGCCCTGCACGGTTGCGAGATATACTTAAAGTCTATCGCAGCACCTTCTTTGATGCCGCATGGTATAAACGACAGGTATTGGAGCGTTTTGGGAACGCCCCGCGGACGAAACTATCGCTTGTTCGGCACTACTTGAGGCAGGGATGGCGGTTAGGACTCGACCCACACCCTCTTTTCTGCACGACATGGTACTTGGCTCGAGAAGCTGACGTTCAAAAAACAGGACGTTGCCCACTCGTTCATTTCATTGATAGTGGATTGACAGAAGGCAGAGATCCACACCCGCTCGTTTCTGTTCACTGGTATCGAAACCAAAACCCGGATATCGGAGATATGCCGCCGGTCCTGCACCTTCTACGTCACGGGTTGAAGGAGGATCGGGACCCTCATCCTCTTTTTTCGTCTCGCTTTTATCGGCTCACATATGACGATGTTGAAAGCTATGAACTCGGTTCTTTCATGCACTATGTGTTGCATGGGGGACAGGAAGGGCGGCGACCGCATCCACTCTTCGATCCAAATTGGTATCGTAAGCGTTATGGAAAAGACGCCAGATATCATGAAAATGATTTGAGCGATTTAGTCTTATCCGCGTTGGACATTGAACGCGATCCCAACCCGCTATTTTGGTCTCAATGGTATCGCGCTCAATCTGAAGATTTGAATGCTTCGGACATGTCTTCGGCTATGCACTATGCCGCGGTTGGCGAATCCAAAGGAAAGTGGCCGAACCCGATATTTGATCCAACCTATTATCGGCGGCGGTCAAAAATACCAACAACTGAATTTGCCCTAAGTCACTTTCTCGATCACGGGGCCTCCAGCGGCATGTCTCCGCACCCGCTTTTCTCGCCTCAATGGGTGGCTGAGCAAGCAGGCGTTTCACTTAAGGACAGCTTCCAACTATATTTAGAAGGTCAGCTCAGCGTCGATCCGCATCCGGCCTTCGACAGTTTGCACTATATGGCAAATTCTGGCGCGGTTTATACCCAGTTTTATCGTACGGCGCTCAGCTGCTACAGCTCGGACCAGAGTCTTGTTAAGACAAGTGCGAACAGATTTTTCGTTCCAGGTTACTATCTTAAAAACTTCTCTAGCGCACCGGCAAAAGGTGTCGATTTATTCGGTCACTATATCGAATCAGGCGAAGATCACGGATGGAAACCGAGCGTTTTTTTTGATCCGAAATGGTATCGAGATCGTCATGGTGATGATGTAAACGAACTGGGTGGTTCGCTCGCAGCGTTTTCGCAAGTGGGCGTTGCGCGCTTGGATGATCCAGGCCCAATGTTCATGACACAATGGGTGGCACATGCGTTGCCAAAACCGGGTGAAGCAATTGCAGATATTATAGCCACTCGATTTTTAGACCAGCACAACGAAGATACTCACCCGCTCTTTGATTCAAGTTGGTATCGAGCAACTTATCTAGATGGTCAGTTTGATACTTGTCCGATCACCCACTACTTTGAACAAGGGTGGAAAGAGGGCAACGCACCGAATCGGTTCTTTGATGTTCCATTTTATACCGAGTTAACCGACACTGGTTCTGAGAATCCGCTGGCGCACTATGTGCAGTATGGGATCAAGAATAACCTAACTTTCAATCCGCTTATGGATCCCGTTTGGTATGCGGCTAAAGAAGAGGCCGCGAAGGACTTTCCGGGTGGCCCGCTGGCTCATTACATCAAAATCGGGGAACCTGCCGACAAATCTCCAACGCCGCTCTTTGACCACAAAACTTACCGAGCGCAACTCAGAGGTTCAGATGTCACGAACCTGAGCACATTTCGCCACTATCTGGAAATTGGCGACGAAGAAGGCCTACAACCAAACCCCGATTTTGATCCCTCATGGTATCGCAAACGCTATAGTGTAGACGATCCGGAACGAACAAGTCTCGGGCACTTCGCAGCCTATGGAGATTTCACCGGATACGCACCATCCGAAAAGAAACTCATTGAGAGGCTTGATCAAAATAGGCAAGCTAAGAAACAGGGGCTTCACCCGATTGAAGAAAAAAAGTTAGTTTCAATTGGCACGCCCTTGAGTCGACATTTTTTGCTGCTGTTTGGGCGCACCTCAACCTTTCAGAGACACGTCGATTCACTCAAAAGGTTGAGCCCACCCTTCTCGAGCATATGGATCTTGGATGCGCCCACATTTGGATCGCGACACGACTTAAGTGCCCACTGCGATGGACTGAGAATCGTGTCACCCAATAACACAAAATTGGAAACTCTGTTCCAAGACTCACGCGAAACGACCCTTCTCAGTTTGACCATGTCGGTTTTAGAAGAAATCGCATTTCGGTCCGATTGTGAGAGGATCTCAATAGCCCCGGTCTCGGCCTTAATCGATGTAATGCAATCACTCGGGCGCAAATCGGATAAGGCCATAATGCGGGTATTGCGCGCTGCCATACCAAATAACGAGAGAGTTTTGACGATGAAACCCACGCGCGCCGCCGTCGGCTCGCTGGGTTTGGATCAATTAAAAGCGCTCAACGCGAACATCCGGACCGACCCTTCTGACAATTGGCACTACGGCATGTTTGATGATGGAAAAGGAATAAAACAAATTCATCGGGAACTATTTCAGCGCTATCCTATTTTACGCGCAAGGTTTCCAAACCCTTATTCCGTTGAGCCAAATGGAGGTTTTAGCCGATGGTTGGAGCGCTATCTCAACGGTGCTGACGAATCTGTTGAGGCCGATCCCGTCGCCATCCCCAATTCTTTATTTCCCTTGCACGCGCGCGCCTAGCTGGTCGTAAATTTGCAAGTATGGCGAAGCGCCCCCTCACCCCCGCGGGTGGGCTTTGGCGTGGGCTTGGCGGAGGTGGGTGGCATCGACGCCCGTATAGATCTGCGTCGTCGACAAGCTGGCATGTCCGAGCAAGGTTTGGATGGCGCGTAGATCGGCGCCGTGCGCCATTAAATGGGTTGCGAAACTGTGGCGGAGCGCGTGCGGCGTCGCTGAGTCCGGGAGCCCCAAGGCGCCGCGCAGAATTTGCACTTGTTTGCGCAAGACCGGCGCCTGCAAGCGTTTGCCGCGCGCCCCATAAAAGAGCGGTTTTTGCGCATGCAGCGGATACGGACACAGCCCCGCATAATCGGTGATCGCAGCCCGCACCGCAGGCAGCAACGGCACGAGCCGAACTTTGCCGCCTTTGCCTTTGACCCGCAAACGCTCCGGCGCGGATTTGATATGGCCCGGCAGGTCCAAGGTCTCAGATATCCGCAAGCCGGCACCATACATCAGGCTCAATGCCGCGACGTCTCGCGCCGCAATCCAGGGGTCGTCTTGTATCAAATCGGCTTTTTCCAACATGTCTTTGGCCGCCGTCTCAGACACGGGCCGCGGCAGGCGCTGGGGACGTTTCGGGCCGCTCAAAAAGGCAATCTCCGGATTTTCGACGTCATGGGCACGGTCGAGCCAGCGATAAAAGCTCTTAATCGATGACAGCAAACGCGCGATCGATGTGTCCGCCAAGCCGTCGCGGCGACGATGCGCGAGAAAGGCGCGGATGTCGCGGGCCCGCAAACGTGCGTAGGCGCGCAGGCCCGGTTCTGCCTGCAAATGGCCGCGCAAAAACGCAATAAACTCGGACAAATCGCTGCGATAGGCTTCGACTGTATTGGTCGCGAGCCTTTGCTCGCGCGCGACGGACTCAAGGAAACCTTCGATCAGTGACATCCCGCGAGCATCGCCGAACATGCTTAACGGTGGGTTTCGAGCTGGGTCGCCTCTGCTATGGAGGGGCCATGCCAACGGCCCGAATCCTATTTCCTTTGCCGCTGCCCGAACCCTTCGATTACGCCATTCCCGAAGGCCTCAAGGTTGAGCCCGGCACCTATGTCCGCGCACCGCTCGGCAAATATGAGCGAACTGGTGTGGTGTGGGAGATTATTGATACGCCGCCAGACCGGGTGCTAAAACCGATTGTCGAGGTTTTTCCGACACCTGCGATGTCAGCCGGTATGCGGCGGTTCATTGAGTTTTGCGCCCGCTATAATGTCGCCGGTCCGGGACAGATTCTGGCAATGGCGCTGCGGGCGAAAGGCGGCCTATCCCCGTCACCAACGCAGACCCTCTATGCACCGACCGGCGATGCGGCCCGTCGAATGACGCCAGCGCGCGAAAGAGTTTTAAAGGCCGTCCAAGCCATGGGGGCGGCAAGCGCCGCCGATTTGGCCCGCGCGGCTGAGGTTTCATCCTCAGTGGTCAAAGGATTGGCTGAGGCGGGCGGCTTAGCGGCAACCGAGCAGCCAACGGATTTGCCGTATCCGCGACCCGATCCGGACCGGCCGGGCCTTGAGCTGACACTGGAACAGCAAGCCGCGGCAGCGGATTTGCGCGCCGCTGTCCAGGCCGGCGGTTATACGCCCTTCCTATTAGATGGGGTGACCGGTTCGGGCAAAACCGAGGTTTATTTCGAGGCCATTGCCGAGACGTTGCGGCAAGACCCAAGCGCGCAAGTGCTGGTCCTTTTGCCGGAAATTGCGCTTACACAAGCTGTTTTGGATCGGTTTGAAACGCGTTTCTCCGCCGGGCCGGCCCCTTGGCATTCGACGCTCAGCGACCAACAGCGCCGACGGACATGGCGTGAAGTCGCGCATGGCCGGGCGCGGATCGTTACTGGCGCGCGATCGGCTTTGTTTCTCCCGTTTGCCAATCTTAGGCTGATCATTGTCGACGAGGAACACGATACCAGTTTCAAGCAAGAGGATGGGGTGCGCTATCACGCCCGCGATATGGCGGTGATGCGCGCTAAAATGGAGCAGGCCATGATTGTCTTGGCCTCGGCGACGCCCGCGCTCGAGACGGTCGTAAATGCCGAAACTGGGCGCTATCGCCGCTTGAAGCTCTCCGCGCGCCCGGGCGCCGCGCGCTTACCCGACATGACGCTGATCGACTTGCGGGCCAATACGCCCGAAAAAGGACATTGGCTGTCTCCGGTCATGTCGCAAGCCTTAGTCGATACGCTGGCGGAGGGCGAGCAGAGCTTGCTATTCCTCAATCGACGCGGTTATGCGCCGCTGGTCATCTGCCGCGCCTGCGGCGAGCGGTTGAAAAGTCCGGGTACGGAAAGTTGGCTCACGGAGCATCGCTACACCCATCGCTTGGTTTGCCATCTTACCGGCTGGTCGATGCCAAAACCCGAATATTGCCCGCATTGCGGGGCCAAAGACACGCTGATGGGTGTAGGCCCCGGTGTCGAGCGAATTGCCGAAGAAGTCCGATTGCTCATGCCGGAGGCGAGGGTTGAGGTCTTTTCATCGGATACAGCGATGGGCGGCGACGCCACGCGGGCGATCATTGAGCGCATGGCGCGCGGCGAAATCGACGTTCTGATTGGAACGCAAATTGTCGCCAAAGGACACAATTTTCCGAATCTGACGCTGGTTGGCGTGGTCGATGCTGATAGCGGCCTGCGCGGCGGTGACCTTCGAGCCGGCGAGCGTACGTATCAATTGCTCAGTCAAGTCGCTGGACGGGCGGGTCGCGCCGAGCGACCCGGCAGAGCGCTCATCCAAACGTACCAACCCGACAATCCGGCCATGCAAGCGCTCGCCGCCGGCGATCGCGATGGGTTTTTGATGATTGAACGCGACGTGCGGGAAGAGTTGACGCTGCCCCCCTTCGGTCGCATGGCAGCGTTGGTCCTATCCGCCCCAAGCGCGGACATGGCGGCGGAGATGGGCCTGCTTGTTGGGAAAGCGGCCCCCCATGGCGAAGGCGTCACAGTGTACGGACCCGCGCCTGCGCCAATCCGTATTTTGCGCGGCCGTCATCGTTTGCGGTTCTTGATCACAGCGCCGCGCGATATCGATTTGTCGGCTTATATGACAGCCTGGCTGAACCAGCTGAAACTACCAAACGCCGCGCGCGTAGCGGTCGATATCGATCCCTATTCCTTCCTGTAAAACACTCGCCTATTGCAAGCGCTGCGAAACTCGCGCTAAGCGAGCGCGGACACGATGGGATTTTGCATGTTCCAACCGCTCGCGTGACACAAAAGGCTCAAAAACTATGAAAATCCTGTGCATCGGAAAAACTGGTCAAGTCGCTAGAGCCTTACAGGAAAGATTAAGCGGTTATGAGGTAGACCTGAAATGTCTAGGGCGTCCGGAGGCGGATCTCACCCATCCAGAACGCTTGCACGACATTATCAAAAACGCTGCACCTGCATTGGTAATTAACGCCGCTGCTTTTACCAATGTCGATAAAGCAGAATCGGCGACGGAAGAGGCTTTCGCCGTCAACGCTGCGGGCCCGGGCCGACTGGCAGAGGCGTGCGCCGATTTGCAACTCCCAATGATACACATCTCTACCGACTATGTGTTCTCCGATTCAACAGAAAGACCTCTGTTGGAAAGTGATCCCGTGCGCGGCATAAATGCTTATGGGAGAAGTAAAGCTGCAGGGGAAGCTGCCGTTCGCGACGTTTTGCGCGCCCATATTATTTTAAGGACCAGTTGGGTCTATAGCCCATTTGGCGCTAACTTCGTGAAAACCATGTTGCGGCTTGCGGCTGAACGCGGTTCAGTGAGCGTCGTAGATGATCAGATAGGTGCCCCGACAAGCGCTTTTGAGATTGCTGAGGCAATCTTCAATATCGCCAGAAAATTACTTTCATCTGTGCCAAACGCAGAATTTGGAACCTATCACTTTGCCTCGAAAGGCTATGTTTCTTGGGCTGATGTCGCGAGTTTCATCTTCCAGCTCCATGATTCGCGCACTGGCTGCAAAACACACTTGAAACGAATTCCAAGTTCAGACTATCCCACTCCGGCGCAACGCCCACGCAATTCGCGTTTGGACACAAGGAAGATCACCGCAACATTCGGTATCAACCCTAGGGACTGGAAACATGGCGTTGAAGAAGTCGTCAATCGACTCTTAAACGAGAAAGCAGAAAACGCATGAAAGGTATCATATTGGCGGGCGGGCGCGGAACGCGCCTTTATCCAATCACCCGCGGAATATCGAAGCAATTGTTTCCGGTTTATGACAAGCCGATGATCTACCATCCGATCACGACCTTGATGTTAGCTGGCATCACAGATTTCTTGATCATATCGACACCACAAGCGCTGCCTATGTTCAAGGAACTGCTTGGCTCAGGAGAAGCTTGGGGCGTTCGCTTTCAATATGCTGAACAAGACAAACCGCGGGGTTTGGCGGACGCATTTTTGATTGGTGAAGACTTTGTAAGCAATGATCCTTGTGCCTTGGCGCTTGGCGATAATATTTTCCACGGCGCAGGGCTTGGTGAACAATTAGATCCTATCAATCGCGCCAATTCGGGCGCGACGATTTTTGGGTACACAGTCGCTGACCCTTCGAGTTTTGGCGTTGTCGAAAAAGACTCAAACGGCAATGTGATTTCGATCGAAGAAAAACCCAAACACCCAAAGAGTAATCTCGCGGTCACAGGCCTCTATTTCTATAATAATGACGTAGTCGATATCGCAAAGACAGTGAAACCGTCAAAGCGCGGCGAGATTGAAATTACCGCGATCAATAATGCGTATTTGGAGCGCGGCGAATTGCAGCTGAAGGTCTTGCCGCGGGGCACAGCCTGGCTCGACGCGGGAACGTTTGACGGGCTCTTGCAAGCCGGTGAATATGTGCACGCGGTTGAAAAACGCACAGGGACGAAAATTGCCTGCCCGGAAGAAGTCGCGTGGCACTTAAAGCTCATCGACGATGACCAAATCCGGGCGCTGGCAACAGAACACCCGAATGAATATGGCGCTTATCTCAAGCGATTGGTGAATGAGCGCTCTAGCGCTGAAACTTCTTGAACTTCACGCGTTTCGGCTCCACCGCATCGGGGCCGAGACGGCGTTTTTTGTCTTCTAAGTAAGCGCTAAAATCGCCTTCGAACCACTCGACATGGCTGTCGCCCTCAAAGGCCAGGATATGGGTGGCCATTCGGTCCAAGAACCAGCGATCGTGGGAAATCACCACCGCGCACCCTGGGAAGCTTTCAAGGCCTTCTTCCAGCGCTTGCAAGGTCTCCACGTCGAGATCGTTGGTCGGCTCGTCGAGGAGCAGCAGGTTCCCGCCCTCACGCAGCATTTTTGCCAAATGCACACGGTTACGTTCCCCACCCGAAAGCTTTCCGACCGGCTTTTGCTGATCGGTTTTCTTAAAATTGAAGGCGCTGACATAGGCGCGTGAGTTCATCTCAACGCTGCCCAGTTTGATCACATCAAGCCCGTCGGAAATTTCTTCCCAAACGTTCTTTTTATCATCCAACTTATCCCGGCTCTGGTCGACATACCCAAGCTTGACCGTGTCGCCGAGCTCAAGTGTGCCAGCATCGGGCTGTTCTTGCTCCAAGATCATTTTGAACAGGGTCGATTTACCCGCGCCGTTGGGGCCAATCACGCCGACAATGCCGCCCGGGGGCAGCTTGAAATCGAGCTCATCAATGAGGAGATTATTGCCGAAGCCTTTGCGGAGCTTTTCCGCCTCAAGCACTTTATTGCCGAGGCGTGGGCCAGGGGGAATGCGGATCGTCGCGTTTGAAACCGTCTCACGTTCAGCCTTATTGGCCATTTCCTCATAGGCTTGGATCCGGGCTTTGGATTTCGCCTGGCGCGCCTTCGGGCTTGAGCGCACCCATTCCAATTCTTTGGCAAGCGCGCGTTGGCGGCCTTTATCCTCACGCGATTCTTGTTCCATCCGCTTGGCTTTCTGCTCCAGCCATGCCGAATAATTGCCTTCATATGGAATGCCGCGACCGCGATCGAGCTCGAGAATCCAGCCGGTAATATCGTCCAAGAAATAGCGGTCATGCGTCACCAAGATCACGCAGCCTTTGAAATTGATCAGATAGTTTTGCAGCCAAGCAACCGTTTCCGCGTCCAAGTGGTTGGTCGGCTCATCCATCAGGATCATGTCTGGGCGCGATAGCAAAAGACGGCAGATCGCCACCCGGCGAATCTCACCCCCAGAAAGCGCTTTGACATCTGCCGTGTCCGGTGGGCAGCGCAAGGCCTCCATCGCCATTTCGATTTTTGAATCAATGTCCCAGGCATCAGCCGCGTCGACTTGCTCTTGCAGCGCCGTCATCTCTTCCATCAGCTCGTCCGTATAGTCTTCGGCGAGCTTCATGGAGATCTCATTGAAGCGATCGAGCAGGCCTTTTTCAGGACACTCCGCTGCGACATTTTCAAACACGGTTAGGTCCGGATTGAGCTGCGGTTCTTGCGGCAGATAGCCGACTTTGATGCCATCGGCGGCCCAAGCTTCGCCGTTAAATTCGGTCTCAACGCCGGCCATGATCTTGAGCAAAGTCGATTTCCCAGCCCCGTTGACGCCGACCACGCCGATTTTGGCGTCTGGCAAGAAGGATAAATGGATGTTCTCAAACACTTGCTTGCCGCCAGGATACGTCTTCGAAACGCCCTGCATGTGATAAACATATTGCGGTCCCGCCATCGCAGCGTCTCCTTGCCCAAGTCGCGTCAGTTTGACTGGCCGGTTACTTGCGCGCCTTGCCGCGAAAATCAAGCGCTCAGGCTCATGCGGCCGGTTTTGACGGAGGGCTGACAAGTCGGATCTTGCAGGTTAGCGCTAACCGTCATGTTGAGATCTTTTTTCTTTTCCGCAGCAGCGTTATGGCTGAGCGCCTGCGCGGCACCGTCCGCCCAAACCCTTGCGACAGAAACGAGTTCGATGGTCGACCAACGCCCCCTCACGATTGAACGCCTTTACGCGGCTCCGACTCTATCCGGACCGACGCCCAATGCAGTCAAATACAGCCCGGATGGCCGCCGTGTGACGTTTTTAAAAGCGCGCGCCGATGAGGCGAGCCGATTTGATCTCTGGCAATTCGACGTCGCCACCGGCACCCAGTCTATGCTGGTCGATTCCAAACTGCTTGAACCCGAAGAGGTGACGCTGTCAGAGGCGGAGAAAGCTTTGCGTGAGCGCAAGCGGATCGCCGGGCGCAAGGGGATTGTGTCTTACGACTGGGGCACCGCCGAGACCATATTGGTGCCTCTGGGCGGCGATCTTTATTTGGTGACGCTCGGCGAAGATGGACCACAAGCGCGGCAGCTGACGGCGACCGACGCGTTTGAATATGATGCGAAAGTCTCCCCGAACGGGGCGTATGTCAGCTTCGTTCGGGAGGGTGCGGTCTACGCAATTGATCTCGAGACGGGCGAAGAGTCTCGCCTGACGCCGCGCGCAGAGCCAGACGCGGCGATTTCCTACGGCGTCGCGGAGTTTGTCGCGCAAGAAGAGATGAGCCGATATACGGGCTATTGGTGGAGCCCCGACGATCGCTTCCTGGCTTACACCAGAGTCGATGAAAGCACCGTCGATGTGATACCGCGTTTTGACATCGCCGCCGAAGACGTGACGGTGATTGATCAGCGTTATCCGCGGGCCGGGCGCCCGAATGCGATTGTCGATCTATTTGTACGGGATCTGCACACCGGGGCGTCGATAGAGATCGACTGGCGCCCTTCTGACTGGGGGCCGGCCACTGATCAATATCTCGCGCGGGTCTATTTCCGCAATAATCGATCGGGCGGGCAAAGTCTGTTTATCGGTCGGGTCAATCGTGACCAAACGCAATTCGATTTATTTGAGATCCCAGTGCGGGCGGAAACGCCTCTACAAACCGGACCGCCGGAACCGGTTTTCACCGAAACGCACGAGACATGGATCAATCTCAGCTTTGATTTCAGCACCGCCGGGGAGCCTTACCTCTTGAGTGCTGAGGCCCCTGGGGGGCATCGCCAAATTCTCAGCGGTCCAAGCGATCTTGACCAGACCTTCACAGCGCTGACGCCAGAGCCATTTACCGTCGACGCGATGGTCGGCGTGATCGAAGCGGGCCGCGAGGTCTTGTTTACAGGATTTGGGGACACCCCGCTGGAGCGGCATCTTTACAAAGTGCCGTTCGCGGGCGGCACGCCGACCCGGATCACTGCCCTTGGGCAGTCCTGGTCGATCACAATGGCGCCGGATGGGGAGTCCTTTGTCGGAACCAGTTCAAGCCCATCACAACCGCCACA
This sequence comes from Pseudomonadota bacterium, assembly GCA_038531165.1. Taxonomy (GTDB): domain Bacteria; phylum Pseudomonadota; class Alphaproteobacteria; order Caulobacterales; family Hyphomonadaceae; genus Henriciella. The sequence continues at coordinate 70,232 of JBCBBZ010000002.1, read as the reverse complement.
GACAGGGCTCTATCGCACGGATGGCACTCTGATCACTTGGATTGAAGAAAACCGGCTGGATCACACCCATCCCTATGCGCCCTATCTCGCAGCGCATACGGTCCCAGAATATGGCACGCTCACCGCAGAAGACGGACAAACACTCCATTATTCAATCCAATTCCCACCGGAGTTCGATCCAAACCGAACTTACCCGGCTTTGGTCGAAATCTATGGCGGGCCGCACGTGCAAACCGTCAATCGAAATTGGGAACGGCTCTCCGACCAATTCTATACGCGCCAAGGCTATGTGGTGTTTCGGATCGATAATCGAGGCATGGCGAATCGCGGACGCGCTTTTGAAGATGTCATCTACCGACAAATGGGGATCCCCGAAGTGCGCGATGTCTTGCGCGGGGTCGATTGGTTGAAATCGCAGCCCTTTATCGATGGCAATCGCGTCGGCATCCAAGGCTGGTCTTATGGCGGTTACATGACCTTGATGACCATTCTGCAGGCGCCTGAAGGGACATTCGCCGCCGCCGTTTCAGGCGCCCCCGTCACGGACTGGTCGCTCTATGATACGTTTTACACCGAACGCTATATGGATACGCCTCAAGACAATCCCGAGGGCTATGCGCAAGGGTCGGTATTCTATCATCTGGAGCAGTTGGAAACGGACCTGCCGAAGCTCATGCTGATCCACGGAATGGCCGATGACAATGTCACCTTCGATAATACGACGCGGTTGATGGCAGAGCTGCAAGAACGTGGGATTGTGTTTGATCTGATGACCTATCCTGGCCAACGCCATGGCATTCGCGGGCAGGCGCTCGCCACGCATCTAATGAAAACCCGGATGGCGTTTCTGGACCGGCATTTGAAAGACGCTGCCCCATGATTGAGCCCTGGAAAACGCTGTCTTCAAAAGAGGTTGTCAGTGACGAATATATTCGCCTGCGCACGGACACATGTCAGCGGGCGGATGGTCACATTATCCCGACCTATCATGTCATTGACTTCCCGATGTGGACGCTGGTGATCCCGCTCACCGATGCTGGCAACATCGTTCTGGTCAAAGAGTATCGCCATCCCGCCGGCGTGATCGTTACTGGATTGCCCGGCGGCGGCGGAGAGCCAGGGGACACAGACTATGAAGCGATTGGCCGCCGCGAATTGCGCGAAGAAACCGGCTATGTCCCGCGCGAAATGCACCATATTGGCCGCTGTTATCCCAACCCGGCAACACAGACCAATCAGATCAATTACTTCCTTGCCCTTGGGTGCGCGCCCATTGGCGAACAAGCCCTGGACGCGAATGAGCAAATCGAAGTGTTGGAAATGCCGTTGGCCGACTATCTTGAATATGAAACGATGGAGGTGCAACACTCCCATCATGCAGCGGCGTTGTTTTACTTGCAGCGTTTCTTTGCCAAGAATGCCGATAAACGCCCCCAATAAAGGTCGGCTTTCAGGAGGATCTTCATGCCAGCTTTTCAACCCACTGCGGATCAATTTCGCGCCTTTCGAGACGATCCGCACGATGGCCCCGTCAGCCAAGTCAATCTGTTGAAATTCAAAGTCAAAGCCGCCTATGCCGAAGGCGACCCAGAATATGGCGAAGACTGCACCGGCGAGACCGCCTATGTGCGCTATTCTGAAGCCTTTACCAAAGCTGCTGAGGAAGTTGGCGGGACGACCAGTTTGCTCTCGATGACAGAACGCTATTTCATCGGTGGCGGAGATTGGGATGCCATCCTAGTCAACACGTTCCCGACACGGCAGGCCTTTATCGCAACGCTCAATCACCCGGATTATAAAGCCATGTCCAGGCATCGCGACGCCGGCTTACTGTGCCAGGACTTGATCGTGACCCGGCCGCTTTGGTTGCACGGGACGAAAACAGCATGAAGCGGCTCGCAATTGTCCTGGCGGCCCTGATCGCCTTCGCCGCGCTGGCCTATGGCGGAGTGGTCTGGACGATCACACAACCGGCGCCGCCGCTGAAAAAAGGACCCATCCTGCAATTGCCACAAGGCGGCATCCAAGCCGGCATCGACCGGTACAATGAAGATATTTTGCAAATCAATGGCATTCCTTTTGCGGCCCCGCCGGAAGGCGATTTGCGTTGGCGACCTCCGACGCGCCCGCAGAGCTGGGAAGGTGTTCGAGACGGCACCGTGTTTGGCGCCGAATGTCTGCAGAGCCGATCCGGCAGCCGCGCGTTTTTGAGCGATCTCTTAAACGGCCTCGGCTTGAACCCGGTTGAACAGCATTTCGCGAAGATTTCTCTGCAAAGCGCGCCGCCACCACCGGAAAGCGAAGATTGTCTGTTCCTAAACGTGCGCACGGCAAATGTCGGCAGCGCCGACCCGCAGCCGGTAATGGTTTGGATTCATGGCGGCAGCCACCAAGCCGGGGCCGGGTCGCAAAGTCTCTATCAGGCCAATCAACTGGTTGAGAACGGCGTGGTTCTCGTGACCATCAATTATCGTCTTGGTCCATTCGGATATCTCGCCCATCCTGCGCTCAGCGCCGATGATCCGAATGGGGTCTCCGGCAATTACGGTTTGCTCGACCAAGTCGCCGCCTTGATTTGGGTCAAAGAGAACATCGCTGTATTTGGTGGCGACCCTGATAATGTGACGATTTTCGGCGAAAGCGCAGGCGCTCAATCGGTCACTGAGATTATGGCAACGCCCTTCAGCGAAGGCCTGTTCCATAAAGCCATCCTGCAGAGCGGCGCCTCGACATACAATACGAACGGGCTGGAGACCGCGATCGACGGTCGCATGAGCATGCATGAGGCGGGGCTCGATTTCTTTGAGGGCCTAGCGCCAGAGGCGGCCTCTGCCGCAGATTTGCGCGCCATACCTGCGACCGACATTATCGCGCACATCGCGAACAAAACCCACCTTGGCGATTATGCTCTACCGACCGTCGATGGCTTTGTCCTGCCGCGCCTCATCGGCGACGCGATTGCCAGCGGGTCGGTTCACAATGTTCCGATTCTTGCCGGCTATAATGGCGATGAAGCCACCCTGTTTTATGACAGTATCGGGCGCCCCACCATTCTGGTGCCCGACTTTCCGGCCCCCTTAGAGGCTCGCCTGGCCTATCTCGAAGAGATTTATGGCCGCGAAGATGCGGAGCAGCTGATCGCGCTCTATGGACTTGATAATCCGGAGACCGTCCAAACCGCGGAAACGGATATGCTGGGCGACGATCTATTCGGCGTGCATATGCGGTTCTTGGCAGCCAAGAATGTCGATCAAGGCGCGCCCAGTTATTTGTATCATTTCACGCGCGTGCCGCCGTCGAAATCTCAAACCACTGGGGCATTTCACGCCGCCGAGATTTTCTTTGTGTTCGGCAGTCACACCCCGCTTAGCCCGCTGAGCGAGGCGGATAAAGCGCTGACCACGGCGATGGGGCAATATTGGACGAATTTTGCCAAATCAGGGGATCCGAATGGCGCCGGATTGCCCGAATGGCCGAGCTATGCACCCGAAACCGATCTCTGGATGACATTCAACCCATCAATCCATGTCAAACCGAACGTCCGCAAAGCCAAGCTGGATATTCTTGAGCGCGCCTTGGAACGCCGGATCGCCGCTGCGGTCCCAGTGATCACGCCGCCAACAGAGATCGATTTTGCCAGCTTAGACGATCAGGAGGCGTCTGCAGATCGCCTCGAGCCCTGATTGATCGGTCTGATCAAAAGCATCGAATTGTTCGCTATCGACGTCTAAGACTGCGGCGAGCCTTCCCGCTGCATCCAAAACCGGGACCACGATTTCTGAATTGCTGCGACTGTCGCACGCGATGTGGCCCGGGAAGGCATGCACATCAGGCACGATCACCGTTTCTTTGGCGCGCGCGCTCGCGCCGGAAACACCCTTTCCAAATGGGATCCGCAAGCAGCCAAGCGTGCCTTGATAAGGTCCGACCACCAGTTCTTCAGGGTTTTGCGGATCGACAACATAAAAGCCGGTCCAGAAAAACCGCGGCGAGAAGGTTTGAGCCAGCAAGCAAGCGGCGCTGGCATAGCGTGCCGGTATATAAGACTCACCTGCAACGACACTCTCGATTTCGGCTTGCAGTTCTTGATATTGCCGCGCCCGGTCCATGGCATTGCCTTTCTTTTGACAAGCGCCCCATATCGGATGCGCACAGACCATAGACAAGATAGTAATGGACGTGAGCAAATCGCTCTGAAATAATTAGATTTAGATCGGAGGCATTTGCGTGATCGCGAAAGGGTGGGTGAAACACATAAGTTTCTCGATACTTGCGCTCGTCATGGGTGCCGCGGCCGCGCAGGCCCAATTCGATGCAAATGACCCCGAGCCGATCGCCCCGGCGCCCGTGGAGATTTCGGACGATCGCCTCGATCGTGCGATGGCGGTCTATGAGGCGGATGAGAGCCTGCAACGGACACGGCCTGAAGCATCGCCCGAAGATTTCGAAGGCCGCGCTCGGAACACCTCGCCAAACCCCATCGCTCAGGCCATTGCTGGGTTTTTTCGCAGCATTGGCAGCCTGCTCGGATATCTTTTGGCGGCGATTGTCTTAATCGCCATTCTGGCCGGTCTCTACATGGCGTTCGGGGAGAGCCTGTCATTGCGCCGGCGCCAAAAAGAAAAGTCAGCTTTGCCTGATGTCTCGATGACGCCGAACCTCAGACCCGAGCAGAAACGGGCCAGGGCGCTGCTGGAAGATGCAGATGCGCTCGCCGCACGGGGTCAATACGCAGAGGCGGTTCATTTGCTTTTGTTCCGGTCGATTGACGACATTCAGGAAAAGCGATCTGGCATTATCGGTCGGTCTCTTACCTCGCGAGAGATTGGCGCCCTCGGGGTCTTGCCGGATCGGGTGCGAGACGCCTTGTTGCCCATCATCCGGATTGTCGAACGCAGCTTTTTTGGCGGCGCCAGCGTGACTGAAGCGGGCTGGAAAGACGCCCGCGCGTCTTATCAAGAATTTGCCTTTGGCGAGGCATGGACATGAACGAGCGCTTGCCGCAAGCGGAGAACCCGTTCTCAGCTGTGATCATAATCGTGATGATCAGCGTCGGCACAATTGCCTTTATCGCTTTGTTTGCGCTCCTCGCCTGGTCGCCGGATCTCGCCAACAAAAACCGCGCCGGCGATCATCCCTATTCGGAGTCGGCGCTGGGATATTCGGGATTGGTGACACTGCTTGAAGCCGATGGGCAGAGTGTCAGCGTGTCCCGACTTTCGACGACGTTGACCTTCAATGACGGGCTCCTCATCATCACCATACCGCGATATGGCATCGCCCGCGCTGGGGATCTCGAATTGCAATCGGTCACCCAACCGGCGCTTTATGTGCTGCCAAAATGGGCTGGCTATCGTGATCGCGCCAATCCGAGTTGGCAAAGAGACACGGAGCTTTTGAACAAACAGTTCCCTGAACAAATCGCGCAAGACTTCGATTCTGATATCTCGGTTTGGCGATTGCGGAATCCAGGCACAATTGAAACCCCGTTTGGCCGTCACACACCGCGTTTTGAACACAAAATGCAGGTCATTGAGACCGATAGTCTCGAGCCGATCGTGCAGACCGCTGGGGGGACGCTCTTGGCCAAGCTGCCCGGCCGGGAAATTTACCTATTGAGCGATCCGGACCTGATCAACACATTCGGCTTGGCCCGGCGGGACAATGCGCGCATGGCGCTCGGTCTGATTGATTGGATCAAAGACTTTCCTGAGCAAAGCATCACCTTGGACGCGACCCTGCATGGCTTCGAACGGTCGGAAAGCCTGCTGCGCGCGATTTTTGATGTGCCCTTCCTCGGTGCCACAATGATCGCGATCGCGACGATCTTTTTGGTTGGCTGGGCCGCATTCATTCGGTTTGCGCCGCCTCTGCGAGACCCCCCTGTGCGAGCGTTTGGAAAAATCGCGTTGGCCGAAAGCTCCGCAGGCTTGATTTCGATGACCCGGAGAGAGGGCCAAATGGCGCCCGCCTATTTGACGGTTGTTCGCCGCAATCTGGCCCGTCGGATCGGGTTGCCGGAGCAGACCAGCGATGAAGCCTTCGCCCAATCGGCCGATCGGCTCGCGAAGCGGAAAGCATTAGACCGCAACTGGTCTGATCATCGCCGCGCGTTACAAGCCCCAACGACGAACCGAAATGAGTTACGCGACAAAGCACTCAATCTTTGGCGATGGCGTGAGGAGATGAAAGATGGACATTGATGCAATTCGCGCCCTGGCTGGCGATATCCGGAGCGAAGTCGGCAAAGCGGTGATCGGACAATCCGACACTGTCGATCTCATGCTCACCGCTCTGTTCTCCGGCGGACACATCCTCCTTGAAGGCCCGCCAGGCACGGCCAAAACACTGCTCACACAATGCTTTGCGGCTGCGATCAAACTCGAGTTTGGCCGCATCCAATTTACGCCCGACCTGATGCCAGGCGATGTCCTCGGCACCAATCTGTTCAACTTTTCCACCAATCAGTTCACCCTCACCAAAGGGCCGATTTTCACCGACATTTTGCTCGCCGATGAAATCAACCGAACGCCGCCCAAAACCCAGGCCGCTTTGCTCGAGGCTATGCAGGAGCGCAAAGTTACGATTGATGGCGCCGCCTATCCCCTGAATGATCGGTTTACGGTGATCGCGACGCAGAACCCGATCGAACAACAAGGCACCTACCCCCTGCCCGAAGCCCAACTGGATCGGTTTTTATTCAAGCACGTGCTCACCTATCCGAGCCGCGAGGAAGAGCTCGCCATTGTGACAGGACATGGCAACCGCTCTGGTATGAAAACGCCAGCTGCCTTCGGCGTTACGCCCGTGGTCAGCGCGGACCACCTTATTGCCGCCGTCGGTGCCGTCCAGCAAGTGCGGGTGCAGGACGATGTGGCCGCCTATATCGTCGATATTGTGCGCACCACACGCGAAACCGCCGCCCTCTCGCATGGCGCGAGCCCGCGTGCCGCAGCTGCAATCGCCGCGGCATCACGCGCCCGCGCCGCGCTCGATGGGCGCGACTATGTCGTTCCCGACGATATCAAAGCGCTGTCCTTACCGGCGCTGCGGCATCGCGTGATCCTGTCGCCCGCCGCCGAAATCGAGGGTCAAACCACTGATGACACGCTGCGCGAAATCATCGAGCAAACTGCGGCGCCGCGTTAGGACGGCGGACGCGTGATCGCCCCGACCCTCCGTGCCATCTGGCTGATGCTACTGGGTTTGCCCGCAGCATTGATCATTGCCGTTTTTGCGCCTGCATTTTGGGGCGCGGCTGGGGTTTGGATGGGCGGACTGTTCGGCTTGCTCTTGGCGGATCTTGCATTCGCGGCCAGACGCGGTGCGGTCTCCGTGCGCGTGCGGGCGCCATCGGTTTTGTACATGAACAGCACCGATCCAGCAGACATCACCGTCCAGATCGCCTATGGCGCCTTGCCGCAGCAAATGTCGGCATTGCTGGAAACGAATGGTTATATCGCTCAGCCGAACGCAGCGATCCTGAAAGGCTGGGCCAACCGGTCGCATCAATTTTCGCGCCCGCTGCAGCCGCTCCGACGTGGGCCGGGCCGCCTGGATCGACTTTGGTTGGCCTGGACCGGACCGCTTGGTCTGATCCGGCTCAAACGGGTTGAGCCCTTGGACATTGAGGTTCCGATCACACCGAACACACGGTGGGTGCAAGAAGAGGCGGTTCGCCTCTACACCCGCGACGCTGACTTTGGGATCAAAATGCAGTTGGATCGCGGCGATGGTTCGGAATTCGATGCTTTGCGCGAATTTGCGACCGGCATGGACCGGCGTGCGATAGACTGGAAACAGTCGGCGCGCCATCGGCAATTGCTGGCCAAAGAATTCCGCACTGAGCGCAATCACAATATCGTTTTCGCCTTTGATACTGGCCGGTTAATGTGTGAACCGCTCGGCGGCGTCCCCAAAATTGACCGGGCCATCAACGCCGCGCTTCTCCTCGCTTATGTGTCCCTGCGCGCAGGCGACAAAACGGCCCTGTTTGGCTTCGATGCCAAGCCGACCGTGACCAGTAATGTGCTGAGCGGTGCTGGCGCCTTCCCGCACATGCAAGCCCTCGCGTCGCGGCTCGATTACTCGGTCGAGGAAGCCAACTATACATTGGCGCTGACATCGCTCGCCGCACGTTTGGAACGGCGCAGTTTGATTGTTTTGTTCACTGACTTTGTCGATACGATTTCGGCCGAGCTGATGCTGGAAAATGTAAAACGCCTGCTCGACCGACACCTTGTCTTATTTGCCTGTTTCGAAGATCAACAACTCGCCGAAATGATTGAAGCCGCGCCGGTCACGGCCGATCTTGTGTCGCGGGCGGTGGTCGCAGATGGTCTGTTGAAAGAGCGCGAGCTCGTCTTACGCCGGCTCGAACGGCTGGGGGTGCAAGTTATCGAGACCCGCCCGGAGCATTTCAGCGCGGACCTGGTGTCGCGATACTTGGAGATTAAGCGGAGGGAGATGTTATGAGCGATCGTGTCATGAAGTCTTACCGTTTTCGCGAAGAGCGCGAAGCCGACTGGACGCAGCTTGACCGAATCGTCCGCCTGGCGGAACGGCGCGGCGTGGATCACTTATCGGACCAGGACCTTGCCGACCTACCACACCTTTATCGGCAAGCGGTGTCGTCCTTATCGGTCGCGCGCTCGATCTCTCTCGATCAGAATGTCATTGCCTATTTGGAGACCCTGTGCGCGCGGGCTTACTTTTTTGTCTATGGCACGCGGGCGCGCATGGGCGAGCGGGTGGCACAATTCTTTGCGCGCGATTGGCCTGCGGCGGTCAGTGCTGTGCGCGGGCCGACTTTGCTCGCTTTCCTATGCTTGTTTGGCGGCGCTGCGCTCGCTTTCTTTTTAACCTTGAGTGATATGGAATGGTACTGGACCTTCCATGGCGGCTGGGACCCACGCAATCCCAACGCGACCTATGACGACTTGCGCGACACACTTTACGAAGAGCGGCGGGACATTGTCGACATGCTCGGCGCGTTTGCGGCGCAGCTGTTTTCGCACAATAGCCGGATCGCGATTTTCGCCTTTGCCTTAGGCTTTGCGTTCGGCGTGCCAACGGCGGTTTTGCTGATATATAATGGCGTCTATTTGGGCAGCTTTTATGCTGTGTTTTGGCAAAAAGGCTTGGCCTATGAGCTGACAGGGTGGCTGTTTATCCATGGCGTGACCGAACTGTTTGCAGTGATTTTGGCGGGCGCAGCCGGGTTTATGATCGGCGGCGCGGTGGCCTTTCCAGGACGAAAATCTCGCATGCAGTCGATGCGCGACTCAGGCGCTCAGGCCGCAATGGTGATCATCGGCGCCGTCGTCATGCTGTTTCTCGCCGCGCTGCTTGAGAGCTTTGGTCGGCAACTGATCAATTCCGATACGACCCGCTACTTGATTGCGGGAACAACGCTCTTGTTTTGGCTCGGTTACTTCTATTTGCCGCGGCGCGAGAGGTTCGACAGGCATGGCTAATGCAAAAGCCCCCCCAGCCTCAGTCGTTGAGGAAGGCAAACGCCGGCGCGCGCGAATGCGGGCGCGCCGCCAAGAAGCCAAGCGGGTGCGCACTTTGGTGACCCCCGAGGGCGCTGCGCTCAATTTGAAAATTGCCACCTTCAGCGAGCGCTTCGGTGCATTCATCCTGGATATCGGACTGCAATTTCTACTGATTTTTTTGATTATCTGGTCGCTCTTCTTTGTCGCTGGCGCGATGGATGTGGACGGCTGGACCATCATCGGCGCTGTCGCGCAAATTTTGATTTTCTTCGTCCGCAATTTCTATTTCATTGTTTTCGAGATTGGCCGCCGGGCCGCCACCCCGGGCAAGCGCGCCCTTGGTCTGCGGGTTGCGGACCGCAAAGGCGGGCGGTTAACAGCGAATGCTGTCATCGCCCGAAATTTCCTGCGCGAGCTGGAGTTCTTTCTCCCGCTCTCTGTGATGTTTTCGTTTGGCGGCGAGGGTGTCGCGGCGTGGATTACTTGGCTCCTATTCTTTTGGTGTTTGGTGTTTCTGCTGTTTCCCTTGTTCAACAAGGATAAGCTCCGCGTCGGCGATTTGGTCGCGGGAACGATGGTCATCCACGCCCCCAAAGTGACCCTATTACAAGATATTGCCGCTGTAGCACCGGGCGCAAATCGCCTCAGCCAAGTGCGCTTTTCGACCGCACAGCTGGATGTGTACGGCATTCATGAACTGCACGTGCTTGAGGATGTGCTGCGTCAATCGACCCCCGAAATAAAGCAGAGTGTCGCCAATCGGATCGCAACAAAGATCGGCCACACGCCCGCGCCTGGGGAATCCGAAATCGCCTTCCTCGAAGCTTATTACGCCGCGCTGCGCCGACGCTTAGAACAACGCATGCTGTTCGGGGAGCGCAAAGAAGACAAATATGATCGCCGCTAAAAGCTATGCAGATGACCAGCGGTCCACCGACAGGGTAATGGCATGATCGGCATCCTTTTTGACCACTAAATCTGCCTCGGCCCGTAGCGGAAGAATGTTTTGTTCCAGATTAGGCAGATTGATCCCCGCCCAAACCGATTTGGCAAATGTGATTAGCTCTGGCTCGGTCATATGTCGGAACTTGGTATAGAAACTTGTCGGGTCATGTTCGGCGGCGTGCCAGAAGCGCAGGAACCGTTCCAGAAACCAAGTCTCGATATCGGCCAGGTCCGCGTCGAGATAGATCAGCAGATCCGGATCGCCCTTGCCCCGCGCATCGGGCGCAAGCGGGCGAAAGCCAAGCCCTTCCAAAATCAACAGATCGGATGGCGCGACACGCCGGGTGAGCGCCGGATCAGGATCGAAGGTGATATGGCTATAGCCCGGAAACTCCGTCGCCTGGGTGCGCACAGATGCGATCGCCGCTTGCAAGGCGCGATAATCATACGTCTCCGGAAAGCCTTTGCGTTCGAACAAGCCCTTCGCGCGTAACTGATCGGTCTCAAATAGGAAGCCGTCGGTCGAAACGGTTTCAACATGGAGGGGCGGGTCGAGGGTTTGAGCCAAGTGCTGCGCGAGCGTGCTTTTGCCTGATGCAACCGAGCCGGTTAGCCCGACCACTAAGCCGGGTTGCGCCGCCTGGATCTGTTGCAGACGATCGGCCAAGATCGCGATTCCGGGCGTCATCGGAACCTCAATTTCAGCGCTCATCGGAAACCTCTTATCTAAGATTCCTCTGGGTTCTAAGGCGTCTCCGCTGTGCTGCCAAGAAACCGCTCGAGCTGCCCCATAAAGACATCATACTGGTCATGATGCAGCCAGTGGCCGGCCTCTGCGATGACGCTGACGCGGGCATTTTGAAAGTGCCTTGCACGGCCATCTTCCGCTGGGTTTGAGGCCCAGCTCTTAGCGCCGTAAACGAGCCAGGTCGGGCAGCTGATCTGCGTCCACAAATGGACAAAGTCTGCATGCGGAAGGTCTGACGGCGATCGCCCAAGGCCGGCTGGATCATAAGCCCAGCTGATCGTCCTATCGGCATTGGTTTTGACGCCTGTTTCGGTCAAGTGGTGGATGAGATTGTCGGGCAAGTGGGGGAAGGCCGCTTTCATCCGTGCCTCGGCTTCAGCGAGATCCGCCATCACACGCGGCGTCCGTTCGGACAGCGATCGGCGCTGGTCAATCCAGTCGGTGAGGCGGGCGGTGACCGATTGAGCTTGCCGCTCGGCCAGCATTTTCGGCGATGGCCCGAGCCCTTCCAGCGCCACCAGTTTCTCAACCCGGTTCGGAAACAAGCCAGCATAGCGGATCGCAATATTGCCGCCCAACGAGTGCCCCATCAGGGCAAATGTTTTCAAATCGAGGTGATCGACGAGGCTGGTCAGGTCGTAGACATGATCCATCACCCCATAGTCGCCATCGCTGACCCAATCACTTTGGCCATGGCCGCGCAGGTCAAAGGCGATGACGCGATAGCCGGTTGCTAGCCGTCCGGCGACCCGGTCCCAGCTGCGCTTTTGATCGCGCCCGCCATGCACCAATATCAAAGGCGGAGCGGTTTCATCCCCCCATTCAGCCAGGGACAAAGACAAACGCTGCGACGAAAACTCACTTATACGATGCGGGACTGTCATGGCGCCTTGCTAGTGCGCGTTTGCCCGTCTGGCGAGCCCTGCTGCCGCGGAAACCTTGTAACTCGGTTGCGGGCTTGCCACATCCCGGCCTTGGTTTTTATGGAGAGCGCTATGGCGCCGACAAATATCCCGATGGATGATTTTGTGGCCGGGTTTAGCCCGCAAGGCTTGCCTGTGCGCGGGCGGATCATCCGTTTGTCGGAGGGAACCATCTCTCCCATTCTAAAACGCCATGCCTATCCGGATCATTTGGCTGAAATCCTAGGGGAGGCAGTCATGCTCTCGGCATTGGTCGGGTCCGGGATGAAGTTCGAAGGCAAAGTGCTGGCCCAAGCCGAAGGGGATGGTCCGGTCTCGATGCTGGTTGGAGAGTATACCAAAACCGGCGGCCTGCGCGGTTATGCCAAGCATGAGCCGGAGCGCTGGGCCTGGCTCGATAAGGTCAATAAAGGCGACAAGCCGCATATGCCGCAATTGTTCGGCGCGATGGGGCGGCTTGGACTCATGATCGTTTATGCCAATCGCGATCTGCGCCCCTATCAAGGCATTGTGCCGCTGGCGGAAGGCTCGCTGGCCCAATGCGCTGAAGACTATTTTCGCAAGTCGGAGCAGGTTGAAACCCTGCTGCGTCTGTCTGTGGTCAAAGATGCAAGTGGCAGCTGGCGCGCCGGCGGAATGATGATCCAAAAAATTGCCGGAGATCTCGCGCGCGGCGACACCGAAGAGGGCTGGCGCGAAGCCGAAGCTTTGTTCTCGACCCTCACCGATGCAGAGTTGACCGATCCGGCTTTGCCAGCGCCGGATCTCATCTATCGTCTGTTTCACGAAAGCGGCGTTGCAATGGACCGCGACGCGCAAGCGCTGGCGGACGAATGCACCTGCAATCGCGACCGGCTGGTCGGCACACTGCAAGGCATGTCCGATGAGAGCCTGCGCGATATGGTTGAGCCGGATGGCACGCTGGTGGTCGACTGCCAGTTCTGTGCGCGGCAATACATCATTCCTATTGATGAGGTGACAAGCGCCGCCAACTAGATGGCGACGTGTTCCATAAAACGATCCACCAAGAGTCCGCCTTGGCTCATCGGCGCTTGGCACTTTGGTGGGGGTTGGAAGAAAGCGCCGGGGCTCGTGCCATATAAGCGCTTGACCGTCCGGTTGAAATTAGGCGCTGTCGAAAAGCCCCAACGTTCGACCGCCGCGCTGACAGCGCCGCGTTGGCCCGTGCATTGAGAGATGCTGAGAAGGGCGCGCACCGCGCGGCGCATGGTGATATAATTGCGCACGCCACCATACTGTTCGAACATTCGGTAAAGCCCCGCCCGCGACACACCAAAGTCACGCAAGAGGGAGGGCAAGGTCACATCCGATTTATCCAATTGCGCATCGATGTGACGGCAAATTTGCCGGAACAGGGCGACACGCACTTGCGCCCGAACATCTTCGCGCTGCGGGTGCGTGCCCGTGGCGATTTTGAGGCAGGCGATCAGCCGATCGACGGCTTTTGCACTCAAATATTGATCGCCGCGTTGCAAGGCGTGGAACACATCCTCCCATTCAGCAAAGACGATTTTCCCGATCAGCGTATCTGGCGATATGTCCGGATTCGGGACCCGCGCGTTCGCTTCATAACCGAGACGGGCTTTTGGAAAAAACACTGATTCCGTATGCAAATCTAAATAGAAACCATGCGCAGTGCTTTGCAGGTCGGAGACGGCGATGTTCCCGGCAGTCTTATTAAACGGCTCATCTTCGTAGATGCCATGGAGTTCGCCGCTGACATGGCGCTCAAGCGCCACCAGGTGACCATAGTCTCGAACGCCGTGCTGCATCCGCGAAAATGTGTAAGAGCCCCAATGGGTTTTGGCGAACAGTATATCGCCCACACTCCACTGGGTCCCCTTTGGCCCAAAATGCGGAACATCTGCGTAAATCGGGACCGGCGCGTCAAAATCGTGCGCCAGATCGCAAAACGCTTCGACGCTAAGCTCATGGGCTAATCCAACAATTTCGAGCCGTTCACCCTCCGGGATATGGGTTGGGTCAAACATCGCATTTCCCCATCACGCTGCGATAGAGGCCATATCGCTCTCAATCAGCGAGACTTTGCGCTTCACCGCGACCTTCGGGGGGACGGGCGCTTGCAGGCCGGCCTTGAGATCGCAATACGCATCGACGCTGAGATCAAAGGCTATGGCCTCAACATCGAGATGATCTGCTGGAGGGACTTCGATCGCGTGAAACATGGCGTCCCCCCTATGCTGCTGCCGCCGTGGTGGCCCAGTAGGTCGATAGCAAGTAGTCAACACCGCGAGTCGGTCGGCGCAGATCAGGCTTTGCTTCCAACAATGCCCCCGGCGTGACCCCAAACATCCGCTTGATCACACGGTTAAAGTTCGGGCCCGACGAAAAGCCCCAGCGATCCGCCGCGTCCTGCACCGCGCCGCGGGTCTGGGCCCCTTGCGAAAGCTCCAAGACCGCCCGGACCGCCCGGCGCTCCGTGATATAGTGGCGGACCCCGCCTTGCTGTTCAAACATCCGATAGAGACCGGCCCGTGAGACCCCATAGTCTCGCAAAATATGAGAGGTGGTCAAATCAGGATGATCGAGATGGCGCTCAATATAGCGACGAATTTGCCGGTAGAGCGCATCGCGCGCCTGTGCCCGAACATCCTCGCGTTGCGGCGGTGTCCCAAGGGCAATTTTGAGACAAGCAATAAACCGGTCGAGTAAGGTGGTGGAGACCGTCGAGGTTTCATTTAGGCTCTGAAAGACGGCGTCCCATTCAGAGAATATAATCTTTCCAAAAACCGATCTTGGGTCGAATGCGCCGACCGGCATCTGTTCCTTGCGAACCTCTCCGAGCTGATGCTTGGGAATGTACAGTTCCTGGATATGTGAGCGTTTAACGACCATCTCGCCGGTTTCAAAGTGGCCCGTAAACTCAATTTGACCCGGGCGAACTTGACTGACGTCACCACCAAAAACACCGGACTCTCCCCCGGATAGGAATCGGTGGGCAAACAACATATGCGCGCAGTCCGCCAGATGATGTTTCTCAACGCGATAAACGTGCGGGAGAACCTCGCATTCCAGAAAGAAGATGTCTCCAGCGTCCCATTCCTTTGCGACGATGGCGCTTTTTCCAGATGGGTCTTCCAATGGAAGCAATACGCAAGTCGCTTGAGACTCATCTACGTAAGGCTCCACATCGAGATCATGAAACATGGACTCGAAGTGAATCCTATCGTCAGCGGGCGAGAGCAGGGCATCAAACATGGATCAGATCCGCGACGCATTGTGTGTGCGCATATAGAGGCTATCCTGGGCAATCGGTGTCGATGGCCGTGGGACGGGGCTCTGGAACAGCCCGCTCGGATTGCCGCCAAACATACGATTCACGACCCGATTAAAGTTCGGGGCGCTTGAAAACCCCCAGCGCTCCGCCGCCGCACTTGCCGCGCCGCGCCGACCTCCGGCGTTCCAGATATCCAACACAGCGCGGACGGCCCGGCGTTCGGTGATATAGGCCCGCACCCCGCCCATTTGCTCGAACATCCGATACAGCGAGGCCCGCGAGACGCCAAATTCGCGTAGAACGCGCCCCGCAGACAAGTCTTCGCTGCCAAGGCGACGCTCAATGTATCGCTGAATCTGCCGCATCAATGCTTCACGCGCATGGGCACGGATATCCTCACGCTGCGGCGAGACACCCAGCGCGATTTTCAGACAAGAGATAAAGCGGTCCATTGTGGACTGCGTGAGCGCCGGTCCCTGCCCACGCAAAGAGCGGAAGAGCGCGTCCCATTCGGCACAAAAGATTTCGCCTATCCGTGTGTTTGTTGTCACCACAGCTTCAGGGAGTAAATCCCCGGCATCATATCCCAGCATTTCTTTTGGCAAGGTGACGCCTTGGCTGCGGATCGCAGAATTCAGCGAGGTCCAGATTTTTTGATCGCCAAACTCAATCGTACCCGGGCGTTGGAGGTAGCTCTCTTCGCCAGACACGCCGTGGCTTTCACCAAAGAGCAAACGATCAACCGTCACTGTATGACCAAAGTTTTGAAGATGTTCAGCACGCAATTGGAGTGCGCTGGGCGGTAAAATCGTGTCGTTGCAGAGCATATGACCGACGCGCCAGGCCCGAATTCGACACTGGGCTGAGACCCCGGGAACATTCAATGGCGTCAGCGCTTGATAGGGCGCACAAAGATCCGCATACACCGTCGCCGGAATATCATACGCGGCGGTTTCGACCTCCACGAAGTGATCTGTCAACATTGCGTCTGCAGCCTCAGTCAGCATTCTGGCCCCGTTCCACTCTCATTTATCATACACGCCGCGCACGAGTTTTTATAATTTGTGTCACTCGTGACAGGAATCGCAAGCGCTGTACTTCTCATAGCGTCTCAAATTTCATGTCAAATCATGCACTCAGAGCATTTATTTGGGCGCGCGGCACCCACGAGAGGCCGATCCGGATCAATACGAAATTATTAATTTACGTGATATATCAAAGGGTAAGGAGGTGCCCTGTATGAATGATCGCCCAGCGTTGAGCCTTGATGGATTTCTACCCTATCGGTTGTCCGTACTTTCAAATGCGGTATCGACCAAAATCGCCAAAATTTATCAGGAAGAGTTTGATCTGTCGGTTTGGCAGTGGCGAATTATCGCCGTTTTGGGCGAGCGCGAAGGCCTGACCAGCACGGAAGTCGCGCAGCGAACCCTGATGGATAAGCCGACTGTGAGCCGAGCCGCCGCGAGCTTAATCGAGCGCGGGATCTTGGAACGCCATATCGATGCCGATGACCGACGCCGCGCGCCGATGCGGCTGACCGATGAAGGCCAAGCGATTTATGCCGACGTCATGCCCCGCACAATGGCCAGCGAGCGAGAGATGCTAAAAGCGCTGTCGTCTGACGAAGAAGCAACGCTGCACAATTTGCTGACCCGCCTCTCCACTGTGGTGTCGCCGGACAAGCCCTTATGGGGCGAGGAGATCTAAAGGAGCCTAATCATGGCAAATGGCGTCAACGATGCGGTGTTTTCAGCCCTGGTCGAGAGACGGCCTGAATTCAAGAACGCGATGAAAGTCTGGTCGCAAGTGCTTGAGCCGGCACTGCAATCGCGCGAAGCGGAACGCCTTCAAATCATAAAGCGCGCGCGCAATCGAACGATCAATACAACCCTAGCGGTCGGTGCGTTGGCTTTGGTGATCGCTTTCATCACCGGCGGCGCGGGGTTCGGCTTTCTCTTGTTCGGTGCCTTCGCCGTGATCACTCTGATCAGCGGCATCGCCTGGTTTCCCCTTATGTCCTTGAAATCTCAAACCAAACAGCTGGTCGTCGGTGCGGCTGCGGAATCGTTCGGATTTCAGTATGACACGCTGCACGCCAATTTTAGCGGCATTTCTGATTGGCGCTCCGCCCGCGCTTGGGCGCAAGCCCAGGCCTCGCCTCAGGACGCTGCCCGCAAACTCTATGGCGGCGACGATGATGCCCCGCCAACGCCAGCCTTCGATGTCCTGAAAACCGCCCGCCTCTTGCCAAGCTATGACGATCGCGCGTTTGAGGATCTGATCCAAGGCGCGCGCGCGGACGCCTCGTTTTCCTTGGTCGAATGTAAACTCACCGAAGAACGAGGCAGCGGCCGCAACCGCCGCACGGTGACCGTGTTTCAAGGTCTGCTCTTCCATATTGAGTATCCAGACCGGTTTCTCGGTCGCACCCTGATCGCTCGCCAAGGCTGGTGGAAAGGCTTTTTCGGCGACGATACGCTCCAGAAAGTCGACTTGGTGGCGAAAGAGCTCGAGGACAATTTCACGATCTATTCGAATGACCAAGTCGAAGCGCGGGCGCTGCTCACGCCGGATCGGATGGAACGCCTGATCGCACTCGAACGCCATTTCAAAGGCGGCGAGCTGCGTGGGATCTTTGAAGGCGATCATCTGACGCTGGCCCTCGAAGCCAAAAACCAATTCGAAGCGGGCTCGGTTTGGAAACCTCTGGTCGAACCAAGCCGCTATGTCAGTGCATTGACCGAAATCGGTTTGGTCTGCGATGTAATCGACGGTTTTCTGACCCGCGAATGGGTCAAAGGCAAACTCTAGGACCCGACCCTAGGCGCGGCGGCGATCAAGCCAAAGAGCATCCGATTTCACTTGGTTCATCACCGCGCCGAGCACCTGCCCCCCTTTTTCCTGCAAGTCGGCATGCGCATTGGCGATCTGGCGCGGTGTCGTGCGGTCCGCTTCAACGACCAAAATGATCCCATCAGCGATCGCTGCGAGGGTCATCGCCGCGGCAGAGCGTTGCAGTGCTGGCGCATCAATGATGATCCATCCCGACATTTCGCGCAGCGTCTGCCACCAGTTTGATGTGGCGCTCAGAGCGACTTTCTGACCCTTTTCCAAGCGTTCGCCCCGAAACCGGGTCACCAAGAGCGGCAAGCCTTCAACATCATGCGCGGTCAAGAGTTTCGCGGCGCGCCCGTTTCGCGGCGGCGGTGCAAGCCGAAAAAACGGCGTGGTTTGCAGGCTCGCATCATAAGCGCGGCCGGGCGCACCAACGTCTCTCGCAAAGCCGCGCTCAAAGCCTCTATAGGCTTGGTTTTGGCGCAAATCGAGGTCGACGAGCCAGACCGGTTTATCAGAGCGACGCGCCGCCAAACAGGCAAAACTCGCGGCCATGCTGGTGACGCCCTCGCCGTGCAAGGCGGAGGTAAACATCAGTATCGGCGCGCCATCCGCCCCGCTTAAGCGCCGCCGAAGCGAACGCCAAACCGGATCAAGATCTTCGCGGAGGTCACGCATGTTGGGATCGCCCTGCAGGCTCGTCAAAGAGCGCTAGCACGATCTTGGTTAATGAGCGTTTACGGTCTTCCAGCCGCGCCGACAGCGCCGAAAACGCGCAGTTGCGTGCTCGTTCGCAGCGATCCGGCCGTGGCGAAACCGGGCCGGGAATAGGCGCGGAGACTGCCCGCGATGAGCGCCGCCAACAGGGCGATTAAGCCCGATAGAGCGATCACCACGCCGCGCCCACTTTCGCCGCGCGAAGGGATGGTGGCAGGTTCTGTCACGACGACGGCGGCAAGCGTTTTTTGGCCCCCAAGGGTCGGCGCCGCCCAATCTGCACTAGCGGTTTGCGACAGAGCGCGCGCGATCGTATCTCGCTGCCGCTGCAAGGCACGCCATTCCGGATCTAAACCGGCGAGACGGTCAAGATTGGTGTCCACCAGCTGCGCTTGACGTTGCAATTCCGCCTCTTGAGCCTGCAAGGCCGCGGCCTCCGCCGACAAGGCATTGGCCGCTTCTTGCAGCGCTTGGTGGGTCGGATTGAGACCGCGGCGGACCGTTCCAACGAGATCATTCTGCGCATCTATAAAGGCGCGCAGCTCAGCGATTTGGTGATCTAGGATTTGCACGCGCCGACTCTCAGGCGCGTAAGTGACCAAAGCCTGATTGCGTTCAATTTCGAGTGCCAGCAAGCTTGTCGCACGCGAATCTTCAACGAATAGATCCAATTCTTCGGGCGTTTGCGCGAGCCTTGCACGGGTTTGACTGAGTTCCTCAAGCGCCGCCGTTCGCTGCGCTTGAACGGACACGAGCGCATTGGCAATGACCCGCTGCAACTCGCTGGCGGTCGCACGTTCACGATCAAAATCGCGCAGATTATTAGCGGATAGGAACGCGGTGACTTGCGCCTCGACGGCCAACAAATCGGCTTCGTCAAGGCGATCCTCTTCTAAAAGCGGCAATGTCGTACCCGCTTTGAAAAGCGCTTCGCGATGCTGCAAATAGGCCGCCATCGCGGCGTTTAACAGTTCCGCCGCAATGTCAGGATCGGGGTGGCGAAGGCTGACTGACACGATGTTTGAGTTCGGCCTCGCGGCGGCGGATAGATTCGCTCGCAATAGATCGACACCGCGCTGGAAGTAAGCGTCACGGATCCCCTCGATTTCATGCGATGGCGCCTGTGCGACCCCCGCTTGCATCGCTGCATCGAGCCTTGGATAGATGCGCGACAATGGAAATCGTGACAGCGCCCGCTCGGCGACGATACGGGTCTGAAACAATTCCACTTCACCTTGCGGGCGGCCATCCGCACTCTCGGTGACGTAAAAGGCGGAGCGCGACTGATAATGCGTCGGCATTTGCGCCGCCCCTAAAAGGCCGAGCAAAACGACTGGCACCGCCGTTGCCAGCATGAGCCATTTTGCGCGCCAGAACTGAACCGCTAAATCGCTGACACCGAGCCGCGGTCGCACGCGCGCAAAGCCGTCACCGGCCTCGGCCCCGTATGGGCGCCTGCGATCAGCAGAATCGGTCATCAATGAAGGCTCCGAGCGCTCTTTCCCTCAAACTCTTCTTATTCGTTTGATACTTCATTAAACATTAAAACCGACCGTTTCAGCGCGGGAGGATCGGATTGAAAGTGCCCAACACGCTCTGCAGATCAGCAATCGCAATATTGGTATTGGCTTCGGTCGCCTGTCAGGCGCGCACGCCGTCGGAGCGGGTCTCGCTCGATGCGCCAGAGCCGGTCGCGCCGGAACCGATCTTGGCGCCCACCGCTCCGAACTTGCCGGCAGAAACACTCGCGACCGATGGTCCTTACACCCTATCATCAGGGGACATGTTGGAAATTCTCGTTCATGGCGCGCCGGAGCTCGGTCGCACGGTACCGGTTGGGCCCGACGGGTTCGTGCGCATCCCCTTTTCTGGGCCCGTCATGGCGCGCGGCGAAACCATCGAAACCTTGCAAGCGCGCCTCAATCAAGCCCTGTCGCGCGAACTGATCGCGCCGGACATCGAAGTCTTATTGCTGAGTACCGCACCGGCAGCGACGGAGTAAGCTGCGCTCCCGACCGCAATTGTGCCCTTTCGCACCCGCGGAGAAGTGCGTATGCGGTGGGGAAACTTAGACAGGAGCATGCGGCTATGGCAGACGCCGAGAACACACTCATAATGGAAACCTCTAAAGGCACCGTCACGATTGCGCTGCGCCCCGACTTAGCGCCTGGGCACTGTGATCGGATCCGCGAACTGGCGCGCGAAGGGTTTTATGATGGCATCGTCTTTCACCGCGTGATCGATGGTTTCATGGCGCAAACCGGTTGCCCAAACGGCTCAGGCATGGGCGGCTCTGACAAACCGGACCTGCAGGCGGAGTTCAATCCAGAGCCACATGTTCGCGGAACCTGTTCTATGGCGCGGACGAATCAGCCGCATAGCGCCAATTCGCAATTCTTTATCTGCTTTGAAGATGCCCGCTTCCTTGACAACCAATACACGGTTTGGGGGCAAGTGACCGAAGGTATGGAGACCATCGACCAGCTCGCCAAAGGGGAACCGCCGCGATCGCCGGACTCGATTGTCTCTATGAAAGTCGCAGCGGACACTTAAAGTTCAGGATCAGTGCTGTAAGACAGATCTCATGGCTTCGGCACCGAACAGACGAGATATGCGATGGTGGGGAGGGCGCTTACTCGGCTCTCGCATTGCCCGCCTGATTTTCGCGTCCAACCTCGCTGGGCTCATTGTCTTAATCATTGGCGCCATGGTGCTGAACGAGATGCGAGCGAGTTTCGTCGTCTCTAAAAAGCAAGACCTGATCGGCCAAGCGCAATTGCTTGCCAATTTGATCGGCGAGGACGGCGCAACCGGTAAGCCACAACCCTCCTTGGTCGTCGACAAAGCCAAAAGCGCGCTCGCCTCCCTCTCCCTGCCGCAAACGATGCGCGGGAAGATATATGACGTAGACGGCCTTTTGGTCGGGGATAGCTATTATCTCTCAGATCGCGTGGTGGTCGAAAACTTACCGCCTTTGCAGGACCCTGATCGGTTCGCCGTTTGGAGCACCAGTCTGTCGGAATGGGCGGTTTCGGTGCTGGGCTCCTTTCGGCCCTCCGATGGGGAAGATGCGGTGCGGACTTTGACCTTTGAAGAGGAATTCGTCGAAGCGCTGGGGGGCGGCGAAGCGGCAAGTCAGCGCTTTAACGATCGCGGCCAGCGCATCATTTCTGTTTCGCTGCCGATTCAGCATGTCAGCGCTGTGGTGGGTGTTTTAACCCTTGAATCCAATGATATCGACGCAATCATTCGAGCCGAGCGAGCGGCATTGATCCCCTTCATCGCCGTCGCCATTCTGGTCGCTCTGGTCACCTCCGCTTTGCTCACCATCGGGATTGCCAATCCCTTGCGACGCTTGGCCAGCGAGGCTGACAAAATCCGAACCGGGTCGAGCAACAAACTCGATTTGCCGCGCATATCACGCCGCCATGATGAGATTGGCCACTTAGCCCAATCGGTCGAGGCGATGACAGACGCTTTGTTTGAGCGAATCACCGCGAATGAGCAATTTGCCGCTGATGTTGCGCATGAGCTGAAAAATCCGCTGACCTCGATCCGGTCGGCCGTCGAAACCGCTGAAATGATCCAGGATGATCCAGTTGCGCGGGAAAAACTCCGTAAAGTGATAGCACAGGACGTTAAACGCCTCGATCGGTTGATTACAGATATTTCCAATGCCTCACGCTTAGAGGCAGAGATCACCCGCATTCCGGCCGAAAGATTGGATATTTCCCGCTTTGTCCGCGATCTCGTGCGAACCTATGATGGCTTAGAGCACCAAAAGGGGGTGAACGTATCGTTTGAGGATGCGACGATGGATGCTGGCCTGTCGGTTCGCGGGCGCGAGGGCCCATTGGGTCAAGTTTTGCGCAATTTGATCGATAATGCGCGCTCGTTTTCGCCCGATGGGGGTATGGTCTATGTGACCCTCCAACAAGGCCGGCAAGGACCACAAACCACTGCCCGTATTCGCGTTGAAGACGATGGACCAGGCATTCCAGACGATAAATTAGAGAAAATCTTTGAGCGTTTTTACACCGACCGGCCCGCTGGAGCAGCGTTTGGGAACAATTCCGGCTTAGGGCTGTCCATCGTTGCGCAAATTGTCACGACGCATATGGGCACGGTCAAAGCAGAGAATCGACCGGAAGGCGGCGCCTGCTTTACGGTCGAGCTCCCCGCCCGTTAAATTGCAGTCCTTCTACATGAGAATTAGAGACGCCTATTGAGAATAGTTGCCGGGTGTGTTATACCTTTTGTTTACAACAACATATCCGAGCCATGCTTATGTCGGCACTGAACGAGAACTCTCGCCGGCAACGTGGCTCGTTTGCGTAGAAGAAAGAGGTCTCTCATATGGCAGCAGCGGATGCGGGAACAAAGCTAGATTTCCAAGCCGGTCAGAAGATTGTCTATCCCGCCCATGGGGTCGGCACCGTGACAGCGATTGAACAACAGAAAGTCGCCGGCATGACCCTGGAAGTGTATGTGGTGTCCTTCGATCAAGACAAAATGATTCTGCGGGTGCCGACCAATCGTGCCATCGCGTCGGGGATGCGCGCTTTGGCCGGCTCGAAATTGGTCGAGGATGCGCTCAAGACACTTGGCGGCAAAGCCCGGATCAAGCGGACCATGTGGTCGCGCCGCGCCCAGGAGTACGAAGCGAAGATTAATTCCGGTGATCTCATCTCGATCGCAGAGGTCGTTCGCGACCTACACCGGCTCGAGGATCAACCAGAGCAGTCTTATTCTGAGCGTCAGCTTTACGAGAGTGCGCTCGATCGCATGGCGCGCGAGCTGGCGGCGGTTGAGAGCATCGATCACACCACAGCGATGGATCGCCTGGCTGAGTCGCTGGCGAAGAAGAAGGCTGCCTGAAAGCGTCAACCGGAGGACGGTCAAGCCTAAATCAAATTGCCCCGCCTGACCTGGCGGGGCTTTTTTCATCTCAGCGGTGCCTCTTAGAGCGTCGTGAGATTTTTCAAGATTTTTTTTGATCCAGACCCTGAAAGCGTTCGTAAACCTCTATGAACACGCTCTTAACGTGCATTGGAGGTCGAATGACAAACACAGGTCAATCCAGTGGAAATCCAGATCGCAGCTTCGTTCGCAAAGCGATGAAAGCACCAATGCTAGAGGCTGAGCACGAGCTCGACCTCGCCCGACGGTGGCGGGACAAAGGGGATGAACGTGCGCTGCATGAACTGACGACGGCTTATATGCGACTGGTCATCTCAATGGCCTCCAAATTCCGGCACTATGGTTTGCCCCTCGCTGATCTCGTCCAGGAAGGCAATGTCGGCCTGATGCAAGCGGCAGCTCGGTTTGAGCCATCCCGCGAAGTTCGCTTTTCCACCTATGCGGCCTGGTGGATTCGGTCCTCGATCCAGGATTATGTCTTGCGCAATTGGTCGATTGTCCGCACCGGCACGACCGCAGCGCAAAAATCGCTTTTCTTCAACCTGCGACGCTTACGCGCCAAAATCGACGATACAGGCGATGCGGTGATGTCGGCGGAAAACAAAAAATGGGTCTCGGAACATCTTGGCGTTCCCGAACGCGATGTCGAAACCATGGCCTCGCGCCTTTCGGCCTCCGATCGCTCCCTTAACGCACCCCTGGCCGTCGATGGCGACGCGCAATGGCAAGATCTATTGCCCGATGAAAGTGCCACACCAGACGAAATGGTCATGGAAGAGCGGGACAATGAAAAGCGTAAAGCGTGGATTGCTGAAGCCCTCCTGGTGCTGAATGAGCGCGAGACTTTGATTATTTCAGAGCGTCGCCTCACCGATGAAACTGTAACCTTAGAAGTGCTTGGCCAGCGTCTTGGGATTTCCAAGGAGCGCGTGCGCCAAATCGAACATCAAGCGCTCAACAAGCTGCGCAAAACGCTGACCAAAATGGTCGGCGACCCAGAAACCGCGGGCCTTATTCCGGCCACCTAGCCGATCCCGCATGATCCTGCTGCACGGGTTCGCGAGAGATATCTTGCGAACCCGTTTTTGCATTCCCACATGATGGTTTGAAGGGTTGCCGCTGAGCGGGACCCAGCCACCAAAACCATGCCTACGCAACCTGATTGGTAGGCCCTCATCTGCCTTTGAAAGGAGATTGAATATGAATTTTGACACCTATACCGAGCGCGCTCAAAGCGTTCTGCAAGCTGCACAAACCGCCGCGCTGGCAAACTCCAATCAGATCTTTCTGCCCGAGCATATTCTCAAAGCGATGCTCGAGGATCGCGACCAACTGGCCGCGAATCTCATTCGGGCTGCCGGGGGGCAACCCGAACGGGTGACGCAAGTCTTGGATGACGCGATGCGCGCCATCCCGAAAGTCAGCGGCGGTCAGGGGGGGCTGCGACTGGATCAAAACACTGCAAAACTCTTTGCCAATGCGGAGGCTGCCGCAAAAAAGGCGGGCGATAGCTTTATCACCGTCGAGCGCCTTTTGATCGCCCTCGCCGAACTTAAGAATTCCAACGCTTCGGAGGCGCTGACCAAATCCGGGGTCACCGCCAATGAGCTCGAAAGCGCCGTCGCTCAATTGCGGCAAGGCCGCACCGCCGACAGCGCGAATGCCGAAGAGAGCTATGAAGCGCTGAAGAAATATACGCGCGATCTGACCACGGATGCGCGCTCGGGAAAGCTCGATCCCGTGATCGGGCGCGATGAGGAAATCCGACGCGCCGTTCAGGTGCTGTCGCGGCGGACCAAAAACAATCCCGTTCTGATTGGTGAGCCTGGGGTCGGTAAGACCGCGATCGCGGAAGGCTTGGCGCTTCGGATCGTTAATGGCGATGTGCCAGAAAGCCTCAAGGACAAACGGCTCCTGGCGCTCGATATGGGCGCCTTGATTGCCGGCGCGAAGTTTCGCGGCGAATTCGAAGAACGTTTGAAAGCGGTCTTGAAGGAAGTCGAACAAGCCGAAGGCGGGATTATCCTGTTTATTGACGAGATGCACACCCTCGTCGGCGCGGGCAAAACCGACGGCGCGATGGATGCGTCCAACTTGATCAAGCCAGCGCTGGCACGGGGCGAGTTACACTGTCTTGGCGCGACGACCCTCGATGAGTATCGCAAATATGTCGAAGGTGATGCCGCGCTGGCTCGCCGGTTTATGCCGGTTTACATCAATGAACCGACCGTCGAGGACACGATCTCGATCCTGCGCGGCTTGAAGGGACGGTATGAAGCCCATCATGGCGTTCGGGTCAGCGACCGGGCAATCGTGTCCGCGGCAACGCTGTCTAATCGCTACATCACCGACCGGTTTTTACCGGACAAAGCCATTGACCTAATGGATGAGGCGGCGTCGCGCTTGCGGATGCAGGTCGACTCTAAGCCTGAAGCGCTGGATGAAATCGACCGACGCCTCTTGCAGCTGAAAATTGAAGCCGAAGCCTTGAAGAAAGAAAAGGATACCGCCTCAAAAGACCGGCTGCAAACCATTGAGGGCGAAATTGCTGAGCTGCAGACAAAATCTGACGAGCTCACAACCGCCTGGGCGGCGGAGAAAGACAAGCTGAAAGGCGCGGCATCTGCGAAAGAAGCGCTCGATCGCGCTTATGCGGAGATGGCGGAAGCCCAGCGCGTCGGCGATTTGCAAACCGCCTCGGAACTCAAATTCTCGAAGATTCCCGCTTTGGAAAAACAAATTTCCGACGTTGAACAAGGCGATGAAAGCGCCCAGGAGGGCGGCTTGGTTTCGGAAGTTGTACTGCCCGACCATATCGCCGCGGTGGTCAGTAAATGGACCGGGATACCCGTCGACAAAATGCTCGAGGGTGAGCGCGAGAAATTACTGCGCATGGAAGATGCTTTGCGCGCGCGCGTCGTCGGACAAGACGATGCCCTGCAAGCGGTTTCAAACGCTGTGCGCCGCGCCCGTGCAGGGCTCCAAGACCCGAACCGACCGATTGGCTCTTTTCTGTTTGTCGGGCCGACCGGCGTTGGCAAAACGGAGTTGACCAAAGCCCTGGCGGAATTCCTGTTTGACGATGATAGCGCGGTCTTGCGCCTCGATATGTCTGAGTTTCAAGAGAAGCACTCCGTCGCGCGATTGATCGGCGCTCCGCCCGGTTATGTCGGCTATGATGAAGGCGGCGTGCTCACCGAGGCGGTGCGGCGCAGGCCGTATCAAGTCGTTCTGTTCGATGAGGTCGAAAAAGCCCACCCGGATCTGTTCAACACACTGTTGCAAGTTCTGGACGATGGCCGTCTGACCGATGGCCAAGGCCGCACTGTGGATTTCAAAAACACCGTCATCATCATGACCTCGAATCTTGGCGCTGAAGCGATTGCCAGCGGCGATGAAGGCGAATTGTCAGCTGCGCAACGCGAGGCCGTCTCGGCGGCCATCCGGGCGCATTTCCGTCCCGAATTCATCAACCGGATTGATGAGACCGTTTTCTTCCGACGTCTCGGCCGAAATGAGATCGATCATATTGTCGATATCCAAATCGCCCGCCTCGGCGGTCTATTACGGGATCGCAAAATGACGCTGTCATTGTCGGAAGCGGCGCGTCTGTGGCTTGCGGACCGCGGATATGATCCGGTGTACGGCGCGCGGCCACTAAAGCGGGTCATCCAAAAAGAGCTGCAAGATCCGCTGGCGCGTTTATTGCTCGAAGGTCGGATCCATGATGGCACCGAGATCGCAATCGATTCCGAAGGCCATAGCCTCACTCTAAACGGGATACCAAACGAGTTCGCCAAGGGCGCGGCAGCGCTCAACTAAGCAGGTCAAGCCCCGCCAATCTTTTGAGCGGGGCTTTTTTACGGGGTCGGGGGCACCACGGCTGCGGCGACTAAGAGATTGCTCGGCGCTGCCCCAGTATTGCGGATCGCATCAATGCGATCACGCTCGATCTCAAATGCTGCATAAATCTCGGGATCCATGGCCAGTTTGCGTCCGGTTGGCAGTTTAAGGCGCATCACGTCGACCGCCCTGCCATTTGTATAGACTTCGTAGTGTAAGTGCGGGCCCGTCGACGCGCCGGTCGAACCGACATAGCCGATCACGTCGCCTTGGCGCACACGGCGGCCTTTGCGCATCCCGCGCGCATAGCGGGACAAGTGCGCATATGCCGTTTTATAACCATTCGCATGACGGATCCGAATATAGTGGCCATATCCCCCAAACCGGCTCGCGCGCTCAACCACGCCATGGCCGGCGGCATAGATTGGGGTCCCCGTCGGCGCGGCAAAGTCTGTGCCTTTGTGTAAGCGGGTATAGCCGCTGATCGGATGCCGCCGCTTACCGAACCGAGATGAAAGCCGGGCGCCATTGATCGGCGTTTTCATCAGGAATTTTGTCGAGCTTTCGCCATTGGCTTGGAAATAGTCCGTGACCTTCTCGTCGGGCGTGGTGAAGCGATAGAACGCTTTGTCCACCGCCTTACCACTGAGGCGGGCGTATAAAACTTCGCCGCGACGGATAATATTGCCGCGCTCATCGGTCAGCACATTGAACACCATTTCAAATGCGTCGCCAGGATGGACTTCGCGCTGAAAGTCCAAATCATAGGCAAACACTTGCGCGAAATCGACGACCTGCTGATCTTCCGCACCAAGACTATGGGCGTCTTGGTAGAGACTGGTTTCAATGCTGCCTTGTACGGTCATCGGTTTGGCGATCAGTTGCGAGTCGAGCGCCATGGCTTGGAACTCACCATCCGGCATGCGCTTGGCAAGCAATCGCCGACCGGCTTCGAGGTTCACACTTAATGCGTTCAAAGACTCGTCGGCGAGATGTGCGGTGACTTTGAGGCCCGGTTGGACGCGCCGCGCATCCAACAGGTCTGTATTGGTCAGGCTGTACAATGCGCGGTGACCCTCATTGCTCTCAAGATCCAAACGGTTGATGAGATCTGACAGCGTTTCGCGGCGTTTCAGCGTCATCACGCGCGCCTCAAGCGGTTCGCCAATGCCAAACTCTTCGGCGTCCAAGGTCAGACTGGCCAATGCAATCGGCGCGGCCTCCTCCACGGGAGCATCCATGACGATCGGTTTTTGTTCGAGCTCGAGCGTCATCACGGTTGCCGCGGAGAGGACCCCCAAAGCGCCAAGGGCGACCAAGCTTCGCATTCCAGACGACATTCTCTTCAACACGACTGCGTGCTCCATATCACTCTACACTCGCCCAGCAGGCGATAAGTTACGGTCATCCTCGTTCAAGAATTGTGCCGTTAAAGACTTAATAACCAGTTCTCGAACCTGACAAGGAGTAGGGCGCGTTTTTCAGATTTCAAATCCGTTACCTGGCAGGGACCCAAGCTCGATATGGGATTACTTATGGACTTTGCGGTGCAGCCATATAGGTGGGGTGTATGGGATCAAATTTACTGCTCATTGCCGTCGCCGCTTTTGCGCTCGCGCTCACGTTTTGGGGCGTTGCCGCGATGTGGGGCAGCCTTGGGGTCCATATGACTGCACATGGCTGGATCGCTTATGGCCTGGGGGCTGCTTTAAGCGTACTGCTCGCCTCGGGACTGTTTTTCCTGACCTTCAAAAGCGCCCGAGACGGCTTTGATGAGATCGATCGCCCGGAAGACCTAAACGAATAGACACGTCACAAGCGAGCGAATCGGTTACAGAGTAAAGATTCAATTTCTTGGGGCTGATAGATGATCGAACCTGCACGACTCGCCGCTTATATTGCATCTCGAATCTGCCATGACTTGATTTCGCCGGTGGCGTCAGTGAATTCTGCGCTTGAACTTATGGCGGAGCCTGGCGATGCCGATATGAAAGCGCAAGCCGAGCAATTGTTACACAATGGCGCAGAAGCGGCCGGCGCGCGCATACAATTGTTGCGCTATGCCTTCGGCTCAGCCGGTCTCTCTGACACGGCGGCTGACCGTCATGAGGTCCGGCAGATTGTCGAAGGCTTTATGAAAAGTCACAAACCGAGTGTTGAGTGGGAGATTGAGACCGACCATTTCAGCTGTGGCCATGCGCGTGTTCTGATGAACCTCGTAATTATGGCAGCCTCGGCGGTGCCGCGTGGCGGTGTGGTCTCTCTACAGGTGAGCAATACCGATGACGGGCTCAGCGTTGCGGCCCACGCCAAAGGGCCGAAGGCGCGCTTGTCTGAGTTTGCGGCCTCAGCTCTGAGCGGCAACACGCCCGAGGAGGGGTGGTCGGCGCATACGATCCAGCCTTTGTTTGCAAAAATGGTGGCCAGCGATCTTGGCGGGGAGATTTCATTTTCCACCGGCGAAGAACAGGTGAGCTTTGTCGTTACCGGCCTGCGCGCAGAAGGCTAACGAACTGTTAAACAAAACCCTCGATCATCAAGCCGAAGTACGCAAAGCGGACGGAAACACGATGAAGCAATGTTTGATTGTCGACGATTCACGCGTCGTGCGCACAGTGGCGGGGCGGATCATCTCGGACCTATCTTTCTCAGTCAAAGAAGCCGCCCACGGCGCCGAAGCGCTTGAAATCTGCCGACACTCAATGCCGGATGCGATCCTATTGGATTGGAATATGCCTGTGATGAACGGCTTGGACTTTCTGCGCGCTTTGCGCCGAGAGGAAAATGGCCGCGATGCGATCGTCGTATTCTGTACGAACGAAAATGACTCTGAACATATCAGCGAGGCCATCCGAGCCGGCGCTAATGAGTATATTATGAAGCCCTTTGACGCCGAAATCGTCGAAAGCAAATTCGCAGAAGTTGGGCTTCTCTGAAGCAATTTCTTAATAAAATCGGGATATTTGGTAACCTTTGGAAGATTCTTGAGGCGCAAGGCAGATGCGGGAAAGCACATTTAACGAGCTAGCAGATCTCGCCCAGCGCGTTACTGGACAGCATTTTGCCCCCTCAAAAGCCTATCTTATGGAAGCGCGGCTGAGCGCGATTTCTCGCCGTGAGAATTTCGCCACGCTGGATGATTTGGTGCATTGCTTAAAAGCCCGCCCAAATCCGCGCTTTGAGCAAGAAGTTGCCGCAGCACTGACCAATAAACGCACGCGCTTCTTTCGCGAGAAAGACTTGCTCGACCAAATTGTCTCGCACGCGCTGCCGCAGCGGCTAAAATTGTCGAATAGCG
Organism: Pseudomonadota bacterium; assembly: GCA_038531165.1. Taxonomy (GTDB): domain Bacteria; phylum Pseudomonadota; class Alphaproteobacteria; order Caulobacterales; family Hyphomonadaceae; genus Henriciella. The sequence goes on along the minus strand of JBCBBZ010000002.1, from coordinate 39,244 downwards.
GTCGCTTGCGGGTTTGGTGCGCGGGTGCGGGCACGGGCCAAGAGGCGTGGTCGATTGCGATGCGCATTCACGAAGATGTTGGCTCACCGCTCGCCAAAGCCGATATTGAAATCATCGGGACCGATGTCTCCGCCAATAGCGTGGAGGCCGCGAAGCAAGGCGTGTATGGTCACTTTGATGTCCAAAAAGGGCTCTCGATCCACCGCCTGATGACTCATTTCAATCGCCAAGAGTCCGGGGATTGGGCGATTGCCGATAAGTTTCAAGAAATGGTGCACTTTCGCCGCCATAATTTGATGCATCCCGCGCAAGATCTGGGCCTGTTCGACGTGATTTTGTGTGGCAACGTCCTCGACAGTCTGACCAAAACGGCGCGGCAAGATGTGATCGAGAATATGGCCCGGCAATTGTTGCCGGATGCCTATCTCTTCGTCGCGCCGACGGAAAGTCTCGAGAGCGCGGCACCAGCCATCAAACCGTCTCGCGAGATGCGCGGTGCATATGTCAAAGACACGCCAGGCAAAAAGACCGCGGCGGCATAATCAGAGCTGGGCCACAGTCTGGGGGCAAACGCCGCCTGGTGCCGCGATGAGAGCGTTACATTTGCCTAAAACTCCGCTAGAAAAGCGGATCGGCAATAGACGTTCTCATACGAGGGGAGGAACACTATGGGCATGATCGAAGCGGTTCAGCTTTTCTTCAAAAACTACACGAATTTCCAAGGTCGATCACGGCGCGCGGAGTATTGGTGGATTTTTCTAGCGACAATGATCATCCTGTTTGTGAGCGTCTTTTTGCTTGCCACGATCGGCGGCAGCCTCGGCACGGATGGCGAGCTCGATCTCAATCCGATTGGCTTTCTCCTGACGGGGATATTGGTGCTGGGCGGGCTCGCGATCCTTATCCCAAGCATCGCCTTGGGGGTCCGGCGGTTCCATGATCTGGGCCAGACCGGGTGGTTGGTCTTGGTGTTTGCCATTCTCAACATGTTGCCTCTCGTCGGATTGCTGACCACGATTGGGCAATTGATCTGGATGGCGATGCCGGGAACCACCGGCCCCAATAAGTATGGGCCAGATCCCAAAGGGGGTCATGATGTCGGCGTGTTCAGCTAAACAGGCGCTGCGCATGGGCTGATGGCAGGTGGGTGCATTCTTGGCGCGGCTCTGATATAGGCGCGGCATGAAAGTCGAGCTTGATCTCTCTAAACGTCCAGACATTGCCCCAGCCCTGAAACCGCTGGCAGGCCTATCTTTACCTGCGTTGAAAGCGGAGATGGAAGCGCTCGGCGTGCCGCCGAAAAAAGCCGGTATGCGGGCAAAGCAAATCCGGCGCTGGGCGCACCATATGGGCTGCCAGGATTTCATGGCGATGACCGATGTCGCCAAAGACCTGCGCGCGCAACTCTCAAGCAGTTACCACCTCGATCGGCCTGAGATTGCCGATCATCAAGTCTCCGTTGACGGCACGCAGAAATGGTTGGTTCGGTTCCAGCAAGGGATTGAAGGTGAAAGCGTCTTTATTCCAGATGTCAGCAAATCGGGCGCGCTATGCGTTTCGAGCCAGGTTGGCTGCACGCTGAACTGTACGTTCTGCCATACCGGTACGCAAAAGCTGGTGCGTAATCTCACCGCTCAAGAGATTGTTGCGCAAGTCTTGATCGCCCGCGATGCGATCGAGGAATGGCCGAGCAGTATGGAAAATCGCCGTCTTACCAATATCGTCTTCATGGGCATGGGTGAGCCGCTATACAATCTCGACAATGTCGCTGAAGCCATCGACACGATTAGCGACGGCGATGGGATCGCGATCGGTCGACGACGGATTACGGTGTCGACAGCGGGCGTCGCGCCGAAGATCCCAGAGCTTGGCGAACGCACAGGCGCGATGCTCGCCATCTCGCTGCACGCGGTGCGCGATGACCTTCGTGATGAGATTGTTCCGATCAACCGCAAATATGATTTGCAAACGCTATTCGACGCGATCCGCGCGTATCCCGATCTCGGGAACTCTAAACGCGTGACGTTCGAATATGTGATGCTGAAAGGCGTGAATGATAGCCTTGCTGAAGCCCGAGACTTGGTCAAATTGCTGCGCGGTATCCCGGCAAAGATCAATCTGATCCCGTTTAATCCGTGGCCTGGCAGTCCCTATGCCTGTTCGGACTGGGACGCGATCGAGGCGTTTGCAGAAGTGGTCAATCGGGCGGGCTATGCAAGCCCGATCCGGACCCCACGCGGCCGCGATATTTTCGCCGCTTGCGGACAGTTGCGTTCAGAAAGCGTCCGGAAATCCGCCGCTGAAAAACGCCGCGAAGCTTTGGCGCAAGGCGAGCCATCGCCCTCATCCTGAGCGAAGCCTGCCCTCGACCCGACACAGGATCGCAGACTCATCCTGAGCGAAGTCGAAGGATGGGACAGGCATAAGGCAAGAGCCTTAGAAGCCCGGCCCTTTATCCTTCGACTTCGCTCAGGATGAGGGCCTTCCAGACCACTGGCTGCTTCCAATGTCGGCAGGGACGACGGTCATCCTGTCATCCCGGAAAATGCGAAGCATTTGTCCGGGACCCAGCAACTCTAGGTCCCGGCTCTCCGCTGCGCTGCGGCCGGGATGACAATGAGAACCGTTCATCCCGGGCTTGACCCGGGATCTCCCTCGATGGCTCGTGGGCACGTGGCACGAGATCCCGGCCTGCGCCGGGATGAGCGGAGATGGTGAAAACCTCATCAGCTATACCGCCTGCGCGCCTCGCACCAAGCGCCCCGGTTTCGCATCCGTCGCGGTCCCGTCTCGTTGGATAATCTCTCCCGCCACCACGGTCGCCTCGTAGCCCTTCGCCGTTTGCATTAAGCGCCGTCCGCCAGCGGGCAAATCATGCACGATGTAAGGCGTGCCGAGCATCAGATGATCGTAATCGATCACGTTTAAGTCGGCGCGATAGCCCGGCTGCAGGAGCCCTCGATCTTTCAAACCGACCCAAGCGGCAGTGTCGTGACTTTGGCGTTTGATCAGAAACTCAAGTGGGATCTTTTCGCCGCGCGTGCGATCGCGGGTCCAATGGGTCAGCAAGGTCGTCGGGAATGATCCATCACAAATCATACCGACATGTGCCCCGCCATCTGAGAGCCCTGGCAAACTGGCGGGGCTTTCGAGCATCGTCTTGACCGGGTCAAGGCTGCCCTGGGCATAATTGAGGAACGGCAGATACAGCATGCCGCGCCCCTCATCTTGCAACATCAGATCGAGCGCGACAGCTTCCGGTGTGGTGCCCCGAGCCTTCGCGATGGCGGCCACGGTTTTATCGGCGGTGGGTTCATAATCTGGTGGATCGCCGAGCACGAACATTTTCCCGAAGCTGCGTAAAATCGATTTCACAAAAGGATTGTCCGCATCCGGCTCATCGTTCAGCAACCGCTCGCGAAAGGCTGGATCCCGCAACGCAGAGAGCCGCGCCTCAAACGGCTCATGAGCAATCGCTTGGTAGACAGGATGGCCAGAGAACGGATTGAGCGTCAGTTCCAAGCCCAACAGCAAGCCAACGGGACGCGGCCCAACCTGCGCCCGCATGTCGAGCCCGTCCTCCGCAGCGCGCTCAATCTCAGCCAATAACAGCTTCCACCCCTCAGGCGCGACATCGGCTTGCGCCAAGGACACGGACAATGGACGACCCGACCGTTCGACAATCCGGCGGAGCATGGCCGCTTCTTTTTGCGGGTCGTTAAAATCCGAGACGAATTGCAGAACCCCTTTCCCGGCCTCTCCGAGCGCCATGGCAATGCCCGTCAACTCTTGTTCAGAGGCGGTGAGCGTCGGCGTTGGTTGTCCGTCAGAGGTGCGGTGATTGAGCGTCCGCGACGTCGAAAAACCCAGCGCGCCCGCTTCAACAGCGGCTTTTGCAAGCTGCGCCATCGCCGCGATATCCTCATCCGTCGCATCTTCTCGGTTGGCGCCGCGGTCGCCCATGACATAGACCCGCAGCGCGGCGTGCGGCAGCTGCGCGCCAACATCAATGTCAAACGCGCGGTGTTCAAGGCTGTCGAGATAATCCGGGAAGCTCTCCCAGTTCCAGGGCAGGCCTTCGGCAAGGACAGGAAAGGGAATATCCTCGACGCCTTCCATCAACCGGATGAGCCGATCATGATCGGCGTCGCGTACGGGCGCAAAACCGACGCCGCAATTGCCCATAATTGCGGTTGTCACGCCATGATTGGACGACGGCGAAAGCACCTGACCCCAAGTGACCTGGCCATCGTAGTGGGTGTGAATATCGACAAAGCCCGGCGCGACGAGTTTACCGCGCGCATCCATCTCTTCAGTACCGGTACCCGACACATCGCCGACCCTGGCAATGCGGCCATCCTTGATCGCAAGGTCAGCCTCGAACCGGGGTGCGCCTGACCCGTCGACGATATGGCCGCCTCGGAGCACAAGATCGTAGTCTGCCACTTGAGCCTCCCATGTTTGTCTTTTTTTGAGAATGCCAGGTGACGCGGGCGTGTCAAACCTCTCCCGAGGAGAGATCCAAGCGGTTCAAGGGGGCCCCGATTGCGCCACTGACCATCGCTGCGAGCAGAGGCGGCGCGGGCCAAATCTTACTGATCGGCGCGGCGAGCCAATCGCGCAGCCATGGCAGGATCCGGCTATCGCCTTGGTAAACCGGTGTAAACAGCCAGGTCATCCACTGATAGAGCCGCACATGTCCGCGCCGCAGCCGCAAATAGGCTTGAAGGGCGTCCGGGACCTCTGCATGTCGCGCCAAAGCGAGCGCCAGCGCCCACGCATCCAAGAGCGCCATATTCGCCCCCTGCCCCAATTGTGGCGACGCCGCATGCCAGGCATCACCGATTCGCACCAAGCCAGGACCTGCCACAGGTTGCCTCGCTGTATGATGGCGATAGCGCGCAAAAGTTAGGTCGTCATGGCTTTGGAAATGCGGCATCAGGGAGTCCGTCTCCGGCCACAGTTGGATCGCTTCCTGTTTCCAGACATGAAGTGGTTTCAGCCGCCAGTCGGCTTCTTGATCGGCCCGGATGGACCAAAAATAGGTCAGCGTTTCCGGCGCTTCTGCGCTTAGTCGGCCCGACGGCATCACGCCGCTCATCTGCCGTGCTTTGAGATATCTTTGCTCGAGCGCTGCGGGATCAAACGGGCCAGTCGCGGGCCATGGCAAGGTTGCCCAGAGCGCCCCATAAGGCAAATCCACACCTTGATCCTCAGGGGTAAGATTTGACCGCGCGCCATGCGCTAAGACGATGAGATCCATTCCAGTGACGCGCTGCCCGCCCTCTAAAAGCAGCGAGGGAGGCGCGGGATCGGTGCTAACCACAAGGCTGTTCGGCACCAATTCAACGCCAGACACACGCGCGGCGTGTAACAAAGTCTCAAACACCAAGCCGCGCTGCACCCCAAGACCGTAAAGGCCACGCTTCCACTTGCCATAGCGGACATCCAGAACCGGACGCAGTGACGGGGTGGTGACGCCCCAGAGCCGCTCAATCGGCGTGCCGAGCAGATCGATTTCCTCCCGCAAGCCAAGCTGGTCGAGAACCGCCAACCCCGTCTGTTGTAACATCAAGCCCGAGCCAATTGGCTTTGGGGACTCGAACTGATCGAACACGCGCACACTATGGCCGCGGCGCGCCAAAAGCGTCGCCAGCGCCAATCCGCCAATGCCTGCCCCCGCGATGGCAATCTCGAGCGTCCGTGCCATTTCCCTACCCTGGGACGCTGCGTCCTGATTGTCACCGGGACAAAAACTCCCTAACTCAAGACGATGACCAGATCCCTGAAAATACTCGTGGCTCAGCTCAATCCCGTGGTTGGAGACATCAAGGGAAACAAAGCCTTAGCTGAGAGTGCACATGCCGAAGCCGAAGCGAAGGACGCGGACCTTCTGGTCCTGTCGGAGCTGTTTATCCTTGGCTATCCGGCGGAAGACTTGGTGCTCAAACCGGCCGCGGTGGAGCAGTCGATGGCAGCGATTGAGGCGCTGAAGCCGCTGACAAAAGAGGGGCCATCGATATTGATTGGATCGCCTTGGGCGACCGATGGAAAACTCTTCAATGCAGTGCTGCTGCTCGAAAACGGTGAGATCCGCCTGCGATATGACAAGCGCGAACTCCCCAATTATGGCGTCTTCGATGAGAAACGGATCTTCGATGCAGGCAAAGGCGCACATGAGCTCGTCGAGATGAATGGGGTCCAAGTTGGCATCGCGATATGTGAAGACATCTGGTATGCCCGCGTCCCTGCGGCGCTGAAAGCGGCCGGCGCGGAAGTCATGCTGGTCCCGAACGCATCGCCATGGCGCCGGACCGTGAATGTCGAGCGGCATACGACGTTTTCGGCCTGGGCCAAAACCGGGATTCCGTATCTTTTCGTCAATCAAGTCGGCGGACAGGATGAGCTAGTCTTTGACGGCGCCTCTTACGCCGTCGATCATGATGGCGCTGAACATCAATTGCTCAGCGATTTCGTCTCTGGCACGGCGCTCGTGACTTATGATGGCGACCAACATCGTTTTCTCCCGGCCGAAAAACCCGCGCGCCTGAGCAGCGGTTGGGAGGCCGAATATCGCGCCGCAACGCTAGCGCTGGGTGACTATGTGAATAAGAACCGGTTTCCCGGCGTCGTCCTCGGTCTCTCCGGCGGGATTGATAGCGCGCTGACCGCAGCCATCGCAGTCGATGCGCTCGGACCAGAGCGGGTTTGGTGCGTGATGATGCCGAGCAAATATACCAGCTCTGATAGCCTTGAAGACGCCAAAGCCTGCGCCGAAGCGCTGGGAGTGCGCTATGATATTATCAATATCGCGGCGGGCGTCGGCGCGCTGGACACCATGCTTGGCGACATTTTTGCGGAAACCCAACCGGACACCACGGAAGAGAATATTCAATCCCGGTTGCGCGGTCTGACCTTAATGGCGCTCTCAAATAAGTTCGGCCACATGGTCGTCACCACCGGCAACAAGTCTGAAATGGCGGTCGGGTATGCAACGCTGTATGGCGATATGTGCGGCGGCTATAATGCGTTGAAAGACTTTTATAAGACCGAAGTCTTCGCGCTTTCGCGTTGGCGCAATACCGCAATCCCGATTGGCGCGCTTGGCCCGGGCGGCGAGGTCATCCCGGAACGGATCATCACCAAACCGCCAAGCGCTGAGCTGCGCGAGGATCAAAAAGACGAAGACTCCCTGCCCCCTTATGATGTGCTCGATGATATTTTACGCGGGCTGGTCGATGAAGAGGAAGATGTCGACGAGATCCTGAAACGCGGCCATGATCGCGGCACGGTCAAGCGGATCGAGCATTTGCTCTACATCGCCGAATATAAACGCAGACAAGCGCCGCCCGGAGTAAAAGTGGGATCGAAGAACTTTGGTCGCGATCGGCGCTACCCGATCACCAATCGGTTTCGCGATGATTAACGGCTGCAGCTCGCTGAACGGGCGAACCGGTTGAGTTTAGACCGCAGGCATTAGCTGGTTTTGCCATCGAGCCGCCAATCCGGGAAGCGGCGAACAGTCCCTGCAAACATCAGGCATATCTCGTTGCCGCTCGGGTCATAAACCCGCGCTTCTCTCCAGCCCCAGGACTCATCTTGCGGGCCTTTATGAAACTTAAGCCCTTGCGCTTTGAGGTCGTTTACATGGCGGTCGAGCTCAGCGGCAGAGGCATGATCAAAGTAAACAATCGCGCCTGGCGCAGCGCGTGTGTCGACCTGATGCAAAGACAGCGTTGCGCCCTCGCCGCTCGGCATTTCAAAACGCGCATAGTGCTGAGGTGACGAGACGATCTGAACCATGCCGAGGCTGAGATAGAATGCGACACTCGCGTCGTAATCGATGCATGGCAGCGTAATTTGATTGATGACCATTTGTGGCTCCCGACTTTCTGTATGCGTGTCAGAGCCATCCTGCCGCCTCAACTTAGGTTGAGGTCAAGCGGTGATCTGCGGGCGCGATAATGCCGCCCGGCAGAGCAAAAACACACACGCGCGGGGCTTCGACCCTAAAGGCTCAGCGTGATCTTTCCGAAATGCTGCTGGCTCGCCTGATGCGCAAAGGCCTCCGCAATCTTGTCGAGGGGAAAGTCCTGATCGAGAACGGGTTTGATCCCACTCGCTTCAATCGCGGCGATCATGTCTTCTTGGTGCGCGCGCGAGCCGACCGTGATGCCGGACATGGTCAGGTTCTTGGAGAAGAATGCCGCGGTTGGCACCTCACCCGACACACCCGTCAAAACTCCGATCAAAGAAATATGTCCACCGACGCGGCAGGCTTGGATCGACTGCGCCATCGTCCCTGGCCCGCCAATCTCAACGACCTCATCGACCCCGCGCCCGCCCGTCATCTCGAACGCCGCGCGGCCCCATTCGGGCGTATCTTTGTAATTGATCACATGGTCGGCCCCGAGCGCGGTCATCCGCTCGAGCTTGGCATCCGAAGAGGATGTGGAAATGACGCGTGCGCCCGCCGCTTTGGCCAATTGCAGCGCGAACACCGACACCCCGCCAGTGCCTTGGGTGAGCACCCAATCCCCAGGCTTGACGCTGCCCTCTACAAACATCCCACGCCAGGCTGTCAAAGCCGCGCAGGGCAAAGTGGCGGCTTCCGTGAAAGAATAGCCTTCGGGCATACGGGTAAATGCGGTCTCTGGCATGGCCACAAGCTCAGCCGCGAACCCATCGGCGCCATCACCTGGAACGCTGCCAAAACCGAGCGCGTCAATCTCACCTTTTTGCCAGTCCGGGAAAAACAGACTGAGCACGTGATCGCCGGGCTTGAACCGAGTGACGCCGTCACCCACAGCCACGACTTCACCGGCGCCATCCGACATTGGAATGCGTCCGTCATCTGTGGGAATTCCGCCCATAACAACGACAAAGTCATGATAGTTGAGCGACGAGGCTTTCACCCGAACAAGGATCTCGCCAGGACCAGGGACGGGGTCTGGCCGCTCCTCAATCACAAGATTGCCGGGTCCCCCTGGCTTTTTTACGGCTGCGACTTTCATGCTGTTGCCCTCTTATTTGTATTCGCCACACCGCAACCGCCATGGACGCAGGGGAAGTCAAATGTGGAGTTGCTCTGCGCCAAATAACTCCGTCACAAACCTAGCCCCGCGAACAGCGCCCTAATCCCCCATCGCCGCGATCGCCTCCGCCACGGCCACTGTCCGTTCAGCTTCTTCTAAGTGCAACAGCTCAGTCATTTTACCATTCACTTTAAGGACGCCTTTGCCGGCATTGGCCGGGTCAGCAAAGGCCGCGATGACCGCTTTGGCCTGCGCGACATCGTCCTCCGCCGGAGCGAAGATCTGATTGGCGGCGTCAATTTGCAAGGGGTGGATCAGCGTTTTGCCGTCAAAGCCCATCAGGCGCCCTTGCTGGCATTCAGCGGTGAGGCCCACATCGTCGCCAATGCCGTTAAAAACGCCATCAATCGCCAGCAGGTCATAGGCCCGTGCCGCGGCGACGGTCAGCCCGAGCGAGGTTTGAAAGGCCGTGCGCAGTGGGGGGTCATTCACCCCGCGCAACTCTTTGGCCAAGTCATTGGTCCCCATCACAAAGGCCGTGAGCCGCGTGCGGCCAACCGCTTCGGCAATGTCTTGGATATTGAGGATCGCTTTCGGCATTTCGATCATTACCCAAAGCCCCGTATCGTCCGGCGCACCGGCCCGGCTCATGGCATCGTTGAGGCGATCAATGTCACCGCCATCGATCACCTTGGGCGCCAGGATCGCATCTGGACCCGCGGCGATCGCCGCTTTCAGATCATCAAGCCCCCATTCCGTGTCGAGCCCATTGATCCGGATCACCCCTTCGCGGGGTCCATAGCCACCCGCTTTCACGGCGGCGCAGACCGTCTCACGCGCCTCAGGTTTCATTTCTGGCGCGACCGCATCTTCTAAATCAAAAATCACAACATCCGCCGGCAAAGACTTGGCTTTTTCCAAAGCCCGCGCATTCGCGCCCGGCATGTACAAACAAGAACGGCGAGGACGGTGATACATAAAGGCTCCTTGACGGACGAAACAGAACGCGACACGAGTGCCCGCTCACAGAGATGAAATCAACCGCTGGCCCAGAGGTAATCATGGATGCGATCACGCTGCGTCTGTCGCGACCGGATGATTATGATGCGCTCGGCGCCCTGATGTTTGATGCTATTCACAATGGCCCAACCCAATACTCCAAAGCCCAGTCGCAGGCTTGGGCGCCCGCGCCTTGGTCAGGCGCAGACTGGGCGGCGCGGCTCGACCGCAAACATGTCATCGTCGCGCACGAAGACCTCGCCCTGTCGGATTTCATGACGGTTGAGCCGGGTGGTTACATCGATTTCGCCTATATCCGCCCGGAGGCGCAAGGAACGGGCCTGTTCCGGCGGCTCTATCAGGCGATTGAAGAGCATGCGCGACAGATGGGCGAGACGCAGCTCTCAACGCATGGAAGCCTAATGGCCCAACCGGCATTCGCGGCAATGGGATTCCGCACTGACCAGCATGAGAGCGTTGAACGAAACGGGCAGACCCTGGCGCGCGCGCAAATGTCCAAATCGCTGCGAGACCAACCATGACGGAGGGTCCAGTTTCAGGCGTCGTGGCGCCAGGGTTTGAACCTGTCCAAGCTGCGTTTGCAGCGAACTTCGCAGAAGACAAAGAGCTTGGCGCTGGGTTTGCGGCCTATCTCAACGGCGCCTTGATTGTCGATTTGCAGGGCGGTTATGCCGATCGTGGCAAAACGCACGTGTGGGACGAGCGTACAATTGTTCCGGTCTTTTCAACGACAAAGCCAATTGCGGCCTTGGTGCTGGCGCACGTCATCGATGCTTTGCCCGCGGGGTATGAGACCCCCGTCGCGGACGTTTGGCCGGAATTTGGTCAGTCCGGCAAAGCTGAGATCACGATCGCGCAATTGGTCTCACACCAAGCGGGATTGCCAGGCTTTATCGAGCCGATCGATCCAGGCCTGTGGCTTGCCCCTGAGAGGTGCGCTGCGGCGCTGGCCGAGTTGGCGCCGTTATGGATGCCGGGCACGGCGCATGGCTACCACCCATTGAGTTGGGGCTATTTGGTTGGCGAAATCGTCAATCGCATCGATGGCCGCAGTCTCGGCCGTGTTTTGCGCGATGCGTTTACGGGTCCAGCAAATATAGATTTTCAAATCGGCACGCCGGCGCCCGACCATGCGCGAATTGCTGAGATGATGCGACCCCGGGCCCTGCCGGAACTCGGTGAAATCAATGCGGCCACCCGGGCAGCCTTCTTAACCAAATGGGCGGCGCCAGATCGCGGTGGGGCGATTTGGCGGGAAATCGAAATACCGTCTGCAAATGGGATCGGTACTGCCCGCGCGGTCGCTGAGCTCTATGGCGTTTACGCTCATCAAGGCTTGCTCAACGGCCACCGCGTGATTTCAGAGCGTGCGTTTGAGGCCCTGACTCAAAGCCGCGTCATCGGCCAGGATTTGGTTCTGCCGTACATCACGGAATTCGCCGCCGGGGTAATGCGGAACAATTTGGGGCTTTATGGTCCCAACCCAGAAACACTGTGCCATTCTGGCTGGGGTGGATCGCTGGCACTTGCCGACCCGAACCTTAAGCTTAACGCGGCCTATATCATGAATCGGCAATCCAATCGATTACAAGCGGACCCACGTGCGACACGCTTGATCGATGCTCTATATGATTGTTTTTAGGATATTTTCTATTTTTACGCGCATTTCCACAGGTTGGCATGGGCTTTGCTGATGATCTGTTTGAGTTTGGAAACGCCCTGACTCTCCATCTATGCAAATCTTGAACCCGGCTTTTTGCCGGGTTTTTCTTTAACGCATCGACGCCGCTGCACGCGCTAAGCGGCGCGCTTTCGCCTCGCCCATGAGACTGTCGAGCGTGAATATGATCAGCGCCGTCCAGATAAAGCCAAACGCAATCGCATGGGTCAGTCCAAACGGTTCTTTGAATATCAGGACGGAAATCAGAAATTGCAGCGTCGGCGCGATATATTGCATCATCCCCATGGTCGATAAGCGCAACCGCTTTGCGGCAATCGCAAACAGGATCAATGGCATCGCCGTGATCGGACCTGCGGCGAGCAATAATGGAATATCATACCCGCCCTCGCCCATTAATCGACCCTCTGGCGCGCCAACAAACCAAGCCATCCAAAGCATCGCGATCGGTGCGAGCAAGGCCGCTTCGACAACGAAGCCAGCGCGACCATCCACTTGGACTTGTTTGCGGATCACTGAGTAGAAGGCAAACGTCAAACACAGCACCAATGCCACCCATGGCAAATAGCCCAAGGCGCTTGTCATCACGGCGACGCCGATTGCGGCCAGAGCAACCGAAAGCCATTGCGCCGGACGCAATCGTTCTGAGAAAAACAGCGCGCCAATCAACACATTGATCAAAGGATTGATGTAATAGCCGAGGCTCGCCTCCATCACCCGCTCTTCGCCGACCGCCCAAATGTAGAGCAACCAATTGCCGCCAATCAGCAGCGCTGAGACCATGAGCCAGAGCATATGTTGTCGGTCGAGCGCGGCGCGCAATTGATGCCAATTGCGCGCGACAATGATCAAGATAAGACCGGTGGGCACGCTCCAAATGATCCGGTGGGCGAGCATTTCGATCGGAGCGATATGGTCCAGCGCCCGAAAGTAAAGCGGCAAACCACCCCAGATGAGATAGCACCCTAAACAGGAGAAAAAACCAAGGCGAAGCGCGGACGTCATTGGCGCCACCTACGCCGGTTAAGAACAAAGCGCCACCCGAAAGTTGCGCCTTAACTTACACCCCGCGATAAGGCGCGACTTCGGTGACACGATAGACCAAAGCCGTCTCGCCATGATGCGCGATGGTGACATATTCGCCCGGTCGAAAAACATGATCGCCAAGGCGATGGCCGCCCTCATCCGGGCCCTCATGATCCTCATCATAGTGAAACCGCCACTTGCTGCCATGATGGGTCAGCCAGCCATCTGCACGCTCATCCGGATCGGGATGAAACCGGATAACGGTGCATTTCTCACGATCGGCCCGCCAGGCCTCGAGATCAATCAATCCGTCAGCGCTCAGCGGTGCGATGAGCACATAACCTTGCGCATCATCGCCATGCGGTGTGTCCGGATTGCGCGCCAAGCGGAGTGTGATTTGCTGTAACGACATCACGGCCTCCTATCGACACAGCGCGAGCGCGGGCGCGGTGTCGGAATGCAAGAGTGCGCTAGTCGTCCCGCCAAACAACATTTGTCCAATTCGGGCATGGCCATATGCGCCCATCACAATCATCGACGCTTGATGCGCCTCGGCGGTGCTGAGAAGCGCCTCGGAGACCGGACCGCTCAATTCGCTTTCAACCACTTCCAATCGTTCCTCTTGCAGAAACGTCTTCAACCGCGCTTGCGACGCGCCACACACATGCGCCCATTGGTGACGGACTTTTTCGGGGTGATGCGCGATCACAACCTTCTTGTAAGTGGTGATCAGAGGCAGATGCATCCGCACCGCCCGCGCGGCGATGGGACTGCCATCCCAAGCAATGATGCAGGTCTCTGTGTCGGTCGCCTTTCTCGGCGCTAAAATGAGGGGCAAATTGGCTTCCATAAGCACATGTTCAAACGCTGGATTGAGCGAGTGATTGGACTGGGTCGCACCTTTCGGCACCACAAAGGCATCTTCCAACAGATTCGCCGCCGCGGCGCGCGACGCGATCGATCCTTGTTCTTTCACAAAGCTTGCTTTCAGCCAGGCGCCAGCAGCCTGCGTTTGCGTTTCGAAAACCGCTTTTAGCTCTTTGGCGAACTTGTCCTGCGCTTCTGTCAAAGAGGCAATCGCCGCCGAGCCCATCATGACGGCCTCGGCGCCCGCGACATAAACGAAGGAGTTCGCTGGATCCGGTAGGACACACAAACCCGTCAAGGTCGTCTTTAAGTGTTTTGTGAGCTGGATCGCAGTGTCCAGAGCGGGGGTGAGATCTGCAGCATCGCCGCCGAGTATGACCGTGACAGACATATTTTTTAGGCTCCTAAGTAAGGCTTTCATCGAACGTAGGAATGGCAGGGATCGGCGAGTATAAGGGAAGAACCGGAGTGTCTTAAACGGCCAGATAAAGTGTATTCTGAAAGGTCGCGTGCCAGGGCTTTGTCGGCCTAGTATTAAAGCGGTTTGTCGTCGTCATCATTGAGAATGCGATGCGCGGCGCCATCGAGATCTTCATATTGGTTCGAATTCACCGACCACAAAAACGCCCCAAGCCCCAGCAAGCCAAGGCCCAGGGCAACGGGAATGAGATAAATAATGATTTCCATTGGGATCACTCCCAATTAAGACGCAGAGCGTTCAAGGTCACGATCAGCGAAGATGCTGACATTGCGATCGCGGCGATCAGCGGGGTGACATGACCCGTGACCGCGATTGGGACCGCAATGACATTGTACGCGGCGGCGAGGCCGAAATTCTGAACCATCACACGGCGCGACCGCTTGGCCAGCTCAAGGATCGCGGAAATCGCGCGCAAACCGCCCGAATACACCGCATCAGACGCAGATTGTGAGACATCGACCGCGCCGCCCGGCGCTAAGGACGCGTGCGCCAGCGCCAAAGCGCCTGCATCATTCAAGCCATCGCCAACCATGAGGACCTTGTTTTGATGCGCGGACAGCGCTTCTAACCGAGCCACTTTGGCTTGCGGCGAAACCCGTGCGCGCCAGTCTGAAATGCCTAGCTGCGCCGCTGTGGTCTCGACCGCAGAATTGGTGTCACCGGACAAGATCTCGACGCCATACCCGGCCGCTGCAAGGCGTGTGACAACCTCGCCGGCGCTGTCTTGGACATGGTCTTGAAATGAGAATTGCACCGGATCGACATCATCGCCGCTCAGCCAAAGCGTTGGCCCGCTCGCCTGGCTTTCTGGAGCGTCGGGCACGCCGGCCCAAATCGCGGAGCCCAAACGATATCGGCGTCCATCAATCCACCCTTCCACGCCAAGCCCAGGTGTTTCCGTGAGTTCATCTGCCATCGACCCCGGGCCGGTCGCATCAACGATAGCGCGCGACAGCGGATGTCGGCTGCCGCGCGCCAGCTTGGCGGCAAGCCCCAGCTCGTCGCCATGCTGCGAGATCAAAAGCGGCGTGCCGAGCGTCAACGTTCCGGTTTTGTCAAATACGATATGGTCTACCTCTGCCAAGCGCTCTAAGGCGTCGCCGGACCGCAAATACGTACCGGTTTTGAACAGACGGCCAGCCGCCACCACTTGCGCGACCGGTGCCGCCAATGCCAAAGCGCAAGGGCAGGTAATAATCAAAGTCGATACGGCGACCATGATTGCATCGCGCGGACTCGCCCCTAGCATCAGCCAGACCAGCAAGGCGAGCGCCGCTGTGGTGTGGACAAAGGGCACATAGAGCGCCACAGCCTTATCCGCGATTTTCCGATACCGCGCGCGTTTTTGTTCCCCCGCTTCCAACATGCGCGACAGATCCGCCAGCAGGGAATCGGATGCATCGCCCAAGGCCTGCCCGTGCAGGGGGTGATCAAGGTTCACGCAGCCAGCGTAAAGGGTCGCGCCGGCCTGAACCGGACGCGGCAAGCTTTCGCCTGTGACGAGGCTTTCATCGATTGTGCTTATACCTTTGGTCACGCGAAGGTCGATCACCGCGCGCTCGCCCGCTGACAAAACCACAGTATCGCCAGAGGCAATCGCGTCGGCACGAACCGTTTCGACCGTGCCATCTCGGCCTAGGCGTGTCACCGATCGGTTCTGCAAAGCAGCAAGATCATGGGCCGCAGCATTTGCTTGCCGTCGCAAGCGGGCATCGAGGAAACGCCCAATCAGCAAGAAGAACAATAGCATCACGCCAGCATCGAAATAGGCATGCGCACCGCCATGCACGGTCTCCCAGACGCTGACGGCAAAAGCGAGGGTCAGGGCCAAACTGATTGGCACGTCCATATTGGCATGACCGTGTTTTAAAGCCGACCAAGCGGATTGGTAAAAATGGCGGCCACTGAAAATCAGCACTGGGAAAGCGATGAGGCCCGAGATCGCGTGTAACGCGGTACGGGTGTCGGTTCCCATCTCCCCATGGCCGCTCCAAACCGAAACCGAAAGCAGCATGATATTGGCGAGCGCAAAGGCCGCGACCCCCATGGCCAGCAAGAGCGCCCGCTCCTCGCGTTTTGCGGAATTGGCGGAGGCATCCTCTGAAAAGGCTGAGACGCCATAGCCAAGGCGGACGATCTGGTCGACCAGGGCGTCGGCAGAGGTCTCCCCGCGCCAAACAAGATTGAGCTTTCCTGTCGAGAGGTTGAGACGCGCTTGCTCGACGCCAGGCACGCAGGTCAGAGCCTTTTCGATCTTCGCCAAACACCCGCCGCACTTCGCGCCGCGGACGGATAAAAGCAGAGTGTTGCGGTCCCCGTCGGCGCGCACGAAGGCACTGTAGCCACGCTCCTGTCCGAGCGATGTGGTCTGGACCGGCGGTTCCAAACCCGATGGACAGCCGAGGTCCGAGGATGCGAGCGCTTCTGTCACGGCACGATCAGCGTTTTTGACGCAGTAAATATAACCGCATCTGAGGCAGCATCCATGACATAGATGCGCACCGACCAACGCCCTGGTGTCGAGGCGCCGAGATCGGCAATATACTCACCCGCCGGACCGGCGCGAAACACCACTGCTTGATCTTCCGCATCGGTCGCCAAGCGTCGAAGCTCGCCAATCACCATTTGGTTCGACACCGGCTGACCGTCAGCATCGTTGAGGCGGAACACCAAACTGTTTTCCCGCAAACCCGCTTCCGCTTGCCAGCCGCGCTCCGTCTGTGCAGCCCGCGCCGCCAGGGTTTGATTATAGTTAAGGCCTTGAACATAAGACTTTTTCACATCTTCGCCGGGAAAGCTGGTAATAGCGTGATACAAAAAGACACCATTGACCGCAAACATGACGCCGAAAAAAACCATCATAATCAATAAGACATGCCAGCCTTTGAGCTCTCTTTGTTGTTCTGTGTCTGCTGGTAGGGTCACAGTTTTGCTCATTGTGAAGGCCCTCTGAATGACGCGCGATTGGTGTCGGTCTCGCCGGTCTCGATATCGCGAACCGAGATCGTGACCTGGCGCTGCGACGCACCCGCTGGGGCGCTGATCAAAATCCGGTAGCGGTCAACACCATGCGCCTCGACCGGCAGATTAATCGGCTCAGCCGCATCGTGGTCGAACCCGATTACATTGAAGCTGAGCCCCTCAATCCCGGTCACGCTAACCTGCATCGTGCGCGGTTCCGAGAGTTTATTGACGAGCTTGAGCGTATACCCATTTTGAAGATCGCCATTTGAAAGCTGTACGAAAGGTGGCGAGCGGTCCTTGAGGACATTTGCCTCAATAGTCGCTTTGGTTGCCAATCCCCAAACCATCAGTGTACTGATTGCAACAATCAGGACGGCGTAGAGTATAGTCCGTGTTCGGATGATTCGATATTTCGGTGGAGTCTGCTGCTGCGCCCGCGCCGCGACCGCAATGTCAGTATCATAAGCGATCAACCCTTTCGGGCGACCGACTTTGACCATGATCTCATCGCAGGCATCGATGCAGAGGGCGCAATGGATACATTCGAGCTGCGACCCGTTGCGAATATCGATCCCGACCGGACACACCTGAACACATTGATTACACGCGACACAATCGCCGCGATCGTCCCAGCTTTGCGATTTGCGCTTCGGTCCGCGCGGCTCGCCGCGATCATAGCGATAGGTGACATTAAGCGCGTGCTCGTCCGTCAGCGCGCCTTGGATGCGCGGCCAGGGGCACATATAGGTACAGACTTGCTCACGCATCCAACCGGCCAAGAAGTAGGTCGTTAGCGTCAATATTCCGGCAAACCAATAGGCCGATAGCGGCGCCTCACCGGTAAACCAACCGCGCGCCACAGTCGGCGCATCATGCCAGTAGAGGATGAACGCCCCGCCCGTCCAAAACGCGATGACGAGCCAAATCGTATGCTTGCCAAGCTTGCGCCAGGCTTTGTTGATCGTCCAAGGCGCTTGGTCGAGCCGCATACGCGCGGCGCGGTCGCCTTCGAAAGCGCGCTCGACCCAAATATAGAGGTCGGTCCAGACGGTTTGGGGACAGGTATACCCGCACCAGACCCGCCCGAGCACAGATGTCACCAGGAACAGTCCGAGCGCTGCCAAAATCAACAGACCTGCGAGATAGTGAATATCCTGCGGCCAGATCTCGATGAAAAAGAAGTAGAATTTCTCACTCTCAAAATCGGCCAAGACAGCTTGGTTGGGAATGCCTTCGCCGCGCTCCCAACGCAGCCACGGCAAGAGATAATAGATTGCCAGCGTCACCGCCATGACGATCCATTTGATCAATCGGAACTGACCATGCGCGAGCTTTGGATAAATCTGCAACCGCTTCGCATAGAGGTCGCGCGGCGGCGGGGGCGGTGTGGGGCCGCCCTGATCGGGTGCGGGATGGATGTTCAGCATCGCTTTTCCCATCGCGCCATCAACTATTCACCACCGCCAAGCGTGTGCACATAGACCGCAAGCGCTTTGATTGAGGCATCGTCTAAACGATCCTGCCACGCTGGCATATGCGAATTCCGGGCATTGTAAATCGTGGCATAAATTGCGTCTTCCGTGCTGCCATAGAGCCATTCCCGATCGGTTAGATTGGGGGCACCTTGGATGCGATCGCCTTGCGCATTGGCGCCATGACAGACCGAGCATTGCTGCTGGAAAAGCGGCGCAGCGCTATCGGCGAGGGCGGCGTCATGGTCTTGCCCGGAGGCGCGCAAAACATAGTGCGTCAAGCCATCAATCTGATCCGTCGAGAGCAACCCATCACGGCCAAAGGCGGGCATCAATGAAAACCGCGTCTGTGCATCGCCCGGATGGCGAATGCCATGGCGGAGCGTATATTCAATCCCGTCCAGAGTGCCGTCCCAGAGCCAGACATCATCTGCGAGCATTGGATACCCGACGGCGCCGCGTCCGCCAGCGCCATGGCAGGTTGCGCAATTGTCCCCGAACAGGCTCTCACCCATGGCCAGCGCGAACTGTTGCAAACCGCGATCGGTCTCGATTTCTTCCAGCGATGCATTGAGCAGCAAGGCAGATTGCTCAATCCGCGCATCTTTGAGCTCTTGGACCGCCTCGGCGACCAGATCGCGATCGGAGTGATTGCGCAGCCCTGTTGTATTGGTGCCAAGGCCAGGCAAAGCCGGAATGGCAGGCATAAAGATCATATAAATGACCGCCCAAACAATCGTACCGTACCAGACGAAGAGCCACCAACGCGGCAGCGGATTGTTGAGTTCTTTAATGCCGTCCCAGCTATGACCGGTGGTTTCAACACCGCTATGATCGTCAATGTCTTTGATATCATTGGCCATGTTTTGGGCCTCCATCATCTAAGGGCATACGTGCCGCGGCATCAAACGTGCTCTGATTTTTAGGCCACAAAGCGTAGGTGAGCGCGCCGAGGAACATTAAGACGAAATAGATCAGCCCTCCGGTCTGCGCGAAACTTGCGAGGAGTTCATACATGCTCAGTCTCCCTATCGCCGATTGCTGAGATCATTGGCCTCATAAGTCGAGAAATCGACCAAAGTGCCAGTCATTTGTAGATAAGCAACCAGGGCATCCATCTCGGTGATCGTGTCCGGGTTGCCGTCCCAATCGCGTGCCTCAACAGTGCCTTCGCGGCCCGCTTCAGCTTCGTAAAGCGCCATCAGACTATCATAATAGTCAAAGCCCTTATCGTTCGGATCTGCCTGGGCGAGAATATGCCCCTTTGCGTTGGCGATCATATCGTCATTATACGGAACGCCGACCAACCGCTCCGTGTGCAGACGGTCTTCGATATCATCATATTTGAGCTTTTTATCCATCAAGAAGGCGTAGGGCGGCATGACGCTTTCTGGCACCAATGCGCGCGGATCGATCAGGTGGTCGACTTGCCATTCTGCAGAATATTTTCCACCCACCCGTGCCAAGTCTGGTCCAGTGCGTTTTGATCCCCACTGAAACGGGTGATCGTACATGCTCTCCGCCGCAAGCGAGTAGTGACCGTAACGCTCAACCTCATCGCGTAGCGGACGCACCATCTGACTGTGACAGACATAGCATCCTTCGCGGATATAGATGTCACGCCCTTTCAGCTCGAGCGGCGTATATGGCCGCATGCCGTCAACTTTTTCGATTGTGTTGTCCATGTACATCAGCGGGGCCATTTGAATGATCCCACCGATGGAGACGACCACCAAAATGCCGATCGTGAGGAGCAGTGAATGACGCTCGAGAACGCCGTGATTGTTCATCAATCCCATAGGTCTCAAGCCTCCTATTCAGCCGGGGCCAGCGCCGCGCGTGGCTCTGGTTTTGCGTAAGTGTCAGTCGCTGATGGATCGAGCGCTTCAGCTTCGCCGTGACCAAGCGTGGTCCGGATCAAATTGACCGACATGATCGCGGCACCAGCGAAGTAGAGGAGCCCGCCAACCATCCGTATGATATAGCTGATATGCTTGGCCTCGACGGTTTCCACGAAACTATATTCGAGGAAGCCATACTCATTGTAAGCGCGCCACATCAGGCCTTCCATGATCCCGGCGAACCACATGGAAATCATGTAGAAAATGATGCCGATCGTGGAGATCCAGAAGTGCCACTCGACCAAAGATTTGGAGAACAGCGCCTTCTTCTTATACAGCCATGGCACGAGGCAATAGAGCGCCCCGAAGCTGATATAGCCCACCCAGCCGAGCGCCCCGGAATGTACGTGACCGATGCCCCATTCCGTATAGTGGCTGAGCGAGTTCACCGCGCGCACCGACATGAGCGGGCCTTCAAACGTCGCCATGCCATAGAAAGCGAGTGAGACCACCATCATTCGAACAACAGGGTCGGTGCGGAGCTTGTCCCAGGCGCCCGACAGCGTCATGACACCGTTAATCATACCCCCCCAACTCGGCATCCAAAGCATGATCGAGAAGGTCATGCCAAGCGTCTGCGCCCATTGTGGCAGCGCGGTGTAATGCAAATGGTGCGGCCCGGCCCAGATATAGATGAAGATGAGGGACCAGAAGTGCACAATCGACAGCCGATAAGAATAGACCGGCCGGTTCACCCGTTTCGGGATGAAGTAATACATGATGGCGAGGAAGCCTGTGGTCAGGAAGAAGCCAACCGCATTGTGCCCATACCACCATTGCGTCATCGCATCTTGCACCCCAGCGAAGACTTGGACCGATTTTGACCCTGTTAGGCTGACCGGGATGGAGAGATTGTTGACGATGTGGAGCATCGCAATCGTCACAATGAACGAGAGATAGAACCAGTTCGCGACATAGATATGAGGTTCTTTGCGCTTCCAGAGCGTGCCGAGGAAAACGAGCAAATAAACGACCCAAACCAGGGTCAGCCAAAGATCCACATACCATTCAGGTTCGGCATATTCTTTTGACTGTGTGACGCCCATTAGATAGCCGGTGGCGGCGAGCACGATGAAAATCTGGTAGCCCCAAAAAACGAACCATGGCCACATGCCTCCGGCGATACGCGTGCGGCAGGTGCGTTGAACGACATAGAAGCTTGTCGCAAGCAACACGTTTCCACCAAACGCGAAAATCACGGCGCTGGTGTGCAGCGGACGCAGACGACCGAAATTGGTCCAACCCAGTTCGGGGAAATAAAACAATGCCGGCCATGTCAGCTGCAGCGCGATCACGACCCCAACCAGCAAACCCGCAATGCCCCAAAACATGGAAGCGGCAACGCCGAACTTCACCAAGGTGTTTTCATATTCGCTTTCATCAAACGGATCTCGGTCCACCAAACCGCCAGCCCACAGCGCCATGCCAATCAAAAACGCCCCGGCCAATGCCATAAAAGTGAGGGCCTGATACTCCATTGCCGCATCCTGCGCGAAGCTGCCCATGAGGAGCGCGAAGAATAAGAATATGCCGGTCAGCGTCGCGACGGCGACAATGCTAGAATTGGTCCCGCGTCTGACGGATCCGGTTAATTGCGTCATGGCCGCATTCCCTCCAATCGTCCCTAAACAGGGCGTTCTCAGCTCGACCGATGCATAACTTTGGGCCCGGAGGCTCTGAATAAGGGAAAGTCCGTATGTGCGTCCTGGCCGCAGTTTATAGAAAGAGGCTCAAGTCAACACATCGGGTGGCGCTATGGCTCTGTCTTTGCAAACACTTTTGGGATTGGTGATGATCGCGATCGGTGGCGTGAAGACCTGGTTGCATGTCGGCAGCGTTCCCGTGCTCGCCTTGCAAACGTGCAATGGCCAAACCCTGCAGATGAGCTTGGACCCCTCTCATGGGCTGCTCCAGGCGCACTGCTGGGGCTGCTATCTCGTGCTCGCTGGCCTGGTTGTCGTTGGGCAGGCGGCATGGCGCGCCCATACGAAGCGGCGGACTGTCGCTTACCGAGTGGATTGATCGATGCTCAACGCCCATTACAAAGGGTGGCTGATGGCAGACAATCAGCAAAAAGTACCGCCCAGACCAAAGGGTCGGGTCGACCAGAAATCTTTAGAACCCCTGATGCGCAGCATCTTGGCCTCGGTGCCAGATGCGATGATCGTGATCAATGAAGAGGGTCAAATGCTCGCCTTTAGCGCCGCTGCCGAGCGGCTTTTCGGCTATAAAGCGCACGAGATGGCCGGCAAGAACGTGTCCATATTGATGGCAGGCGCACACGTGCGGCACCATGATCAGTATATCCGTAACTATCTCACGACGGGTGAAAAGCAGATTATCGGCATCGGCCGCGTGGTCGAAGCCAAACTCGCAGATGGCCGCGAAATTCCAGTTGAGCTCAAAATCGGCGAGGCCGAGATTGACGGACAGAAACTGTTCACCGGCTACATCCGAGACATGTCTGAGCAGCAAGCAAATGCGCTGCGGCTGAGCCAAATGCAGGTCGAACTCGCCAATTTTTCACGTTTGAGCGCGGTCGGGACCATGGCATCGGCAATGGCGCACGAACTCAATCAGCCCCTGACGGCGGTCGCCAATTATTTGGAAGCGGCGCGTGATATGCTGGATAATGCGGATGCCGACACATTGGCCTTTATCCGAGAAGCCTTGGATGCGGCGGCAACCCAATCGATCCGAGCCGGGCAGATTGTTCGGCGATTGCGTGACTATGTTTCGCGCGGGGAACTGGATATGCGCCCGGTCCCGCTTTTGGATATCATCGAGGATGCGGCCTCCCTTGCGAAAGTGGGCTTTGAAAGCCAATTGGCGCGGGTCATCACTCGGATCCCAGACCCATTCCCGCCTGTCTTTGCCGACAGATTACAGCTGCGCCAAGTGTTCGTAAACTTGATCCGCAATGCGATCGAAGCCTTGGCGGAAACGCAGACGCCGCAAATCTGGATCGCAGCGCGACGTGATCGCGATCAGGCGGTCATCACCGTCGAAGATAATGGGCCCGGATTTCTCGGTGAGGGTGATGCCTCGCCGTTTGATGCATTCAACAGCTCTAAGCCTGGAGGCATGGGACTCGGCTTGTCGATTTGCCAAACGATCATCGACGCACACGGGTCGGACATTGAATACAGCCCATCCCAAAAAGGCGGCGCAGCATTTCACTTTACGCTGCGCCTGGCGTCAGGAGAGTCATAGATGCCCAATCGTACTGTGTTCTTGGTCGATGATGACGAAGCGATCCGACATTCGGCCAGCTTTATGCTGCGCCATGCGGGGTTCACCGTCAAAACCTATCCCGATGGCTTGAGCTTTCTCGAACAGCTCTCCGACGCTCAAGATGGTTGCATCCTCTTAGATGTCCGAATGCCTGGCATGGACGGTCTTGCCGTCCAAACAGCGCTCAACCAACGCGGCGTAAATATGCCTGTGATCATCTTAACTGGGCATGGCGACGTGCCGGTTGCTGTCGAAGCAATGAAAGGCGGCGCCATTGAATTTCTCGAAAAACCGTATGAAAAGAGCGCATTGGTGGGCGCGATCGAAAACGCGTTCACTTTGCTCGACACCCAAGCCTTTGATGACAAACGCGGCCGCGAAGCGCGCGCAAAACTGTCCGCTTTGACACCGCGAGAAATGGATGTGCTTGAGTGTTTGGTCGAAGGGATGACCAATAAGGGCATCGCGCAAGCCCTAGCCATCTCCCCCCGCACAGTCGAGATTCACCGCGCGCATGTGATGGAAAAGCTGGATGCAGACAGCCTCTCATCAGCCCTTCGTTTGGCTTTTTTGGCAGGGATGGGTGGCGAATGATCCTCGGAACACTACTTAGAGACGAGTATATACAGGTGCAGTACAACTAGACACGATGCTTGAGTCCACACATCCCAATCCAGGCGATCGCCAAAAGCCAATTTCCAGGCTGATCCTTGTCGAGGATGATGAGAACGTGCGCCGGTCAACGACGATGATGTTGCGAGCGCGTGGATACAAAATCGACGCCTATCGCGATGGCACCGAGTTTTTGATGACGCATGAATTCCATGACGGGGATTGCTTGCTGATCGACTATAAAATGCCGCGCATTGACGGGCTGGAAGTGATGCGGCGCCTGCGCGCTAAAAAAGACAAAACCCCCGCCATTATGATCACCGGGTTTTACTCATCGACACTTCGCCAGAAAGCGTTAGACGCCGGATATTCAGAGATTTTGGAAAAACCGGCGACGCCAGCGGCGCTGCTGGCCGCCGTGACCTTGCTCCTAAATGGTTCGGTCTAAACCGGCGCTAGACAGTTGAAGTCCCCTGATAAAATGTAGCAGCCAACCGCGTGTCTCTGGCCCGCGCGCCGAATGTAGTCTTTCGGCAACGCCCATCCTGCTGCGCAGCAGGGGCGGCTGAGATTTCACTTTCGTTAGGAAAAAATTAACGTTAAAGGAGAGTTGGGATCAGGTGAGAGGCGGACGACAAAATATGAATTTGATCGCAAAGAGGCTCGGCGGCGTAAGCGTTGCGGGCCGAAAAATCTTGAAACTATCAACGGCGGTAATTGCCAGCGTTTTGATTTCATCTTGCGCGACCGACACATCGGCAAGTCCGACATCAGAACCGGAAGTTTTCTCTTCGACATCGCAATGTACGCAGCCTTTAATGACGATTGGCGCAACGCCGCCGCAAACCGGCCAATATGCCACTTGGGCAGCCGCATGTGTCACCAAAAGCGGTGAGCGCGGCCTCTCCATTGAGGCTTCGGCGCACGCCCTCCAAAACGCGGCCAAGCTTTATTACGCAGATGCGTTGAGCCAAACCGATGCAGCTCGCGCCGCTGGACTGAATCAAGCCGCGGCGCAAGCCAAAGCAGCAATGGACTTGCTCAATACCAGACCCGAAACCAAGGCCGCGATCGAACGCGAACTGCGCCCGCGCTATCAATTCGACACCGCGTTCACTTCGATCGCGCCGATGTTGGAGCTTGGCTTGATGGAAGGCAGTGTAGAGCGCGGCTGCGGCCCCGCTTCAGCGTGCTTGACCGATGGCTTAAGCGCAATGCGGACGGTGGAGGTGGGGACGGTTCGACCGGTCTTAAGTGACACCAATCGCGCCTATCAGCGCGCCGCCGTCGATTTGCAATTTCTTCACGCAAAAGCGAATGCAAAATTGGCTGAAACCAGCTCGCAAGGTGATGTGATTAGCAGTCTCGAAGTGCTCAAATCGCTGATTTCGGTGGTGCCGGTTGAGGGCAATGCCGATTGGAGCGGCCAAGCGCGCAACACCCTGCTCGAGATCGCCGAGGCGAGTGCCGCGCGTGTGATGACCGAGGAGGGCGGTTATGACCAAGCCATCCGCTACCTGACGGAAGCGAGCCAAGTGGCGAGCGGTGACCGGCAGAAAGCGATCAATCTTGATCTCGGTATGGCGCATGAAACCCGCGCCGATGCACTTTTGAGCAATGATCTCGACGGCGATGACTCCGCTGGCCTCGCCAGTTATTGCGCGGCTGCCAACAGCTATGATGGCGCCGAAGACCAGTCCAGCGCGCTCAAGTCTTTGCAAGCGCTGGAAGGGCAAGCCTATGCACTTAGCCAGATTGCCGCCGCTGGATCCAGCGAATGCGATGCCAGCTATAGCGCGGCGATCGGAGCCTATGCAGCCGCTGAAGCCTATCGGACCAGCGCCAGCTTGCCTGGCAGCTACAAGCATCTCGGCGCCTATGGTCAAGCGCTGGTGGAAACGGGCACGCTCGACAATATTCAAAAATCAGTTGAGGTTTTTGATCTTCAGCAAGTGGCGGGGCGCGACTTGCCGGCAACGCCGGGGACCGGGAAACCAGAGCCGGATGAGGAAGATGCACTGGTCTTGTTCCCAGATGGGCCGCCACAAGCGCGCGGCTTCCTGACGCTCGCCGTTCGCTTCGCCAAAAGCAACGACCCCGCCGAGCGCCAGCAAGCCACCAGCTTCTTCGAGCGCGCCCAAGGGGCAGCTCGCGATTGGCCAACCGCATACACTGAGCATGCGAAATTCCTCGCAGAAACCTCGACTGTGGCGGCATCGAATCAAAAACTGTCAATGGCGATTGCGCGCGCGGAGGGCGATCCGGAAAAAGCTGGGGAGCTCGCAGAGGCCTACCATGTCCGGAGCCAGAACGCGCTGCGCTTAGGCAATGGGCTGAGCGCGTTGCGCGACGGCAAGCTGGCCATGCGGACCAGTTCAAACCCGATTTACCGTCGTCAAACCTGCCTCTCGGCGGTATTGACTGGAAAAGGCGGAACGACCGCAACCGATACGACGACATTTTGCGAATCAAGTGTCGGGTCGACTGAAGATCTGCTCTTAGACGCGTTCTTAAAATACCGCTTGGCACAAATTGCGCGACGGACGGATTTGCGCGAAGGCGGGAATAGATCTGAACGAGCCTTCCAAGCCGCGGGCGCTGCGTTCAATGCCGTGATCGAGCGCGATGACAGTGATGAGCTGTTCAAATGGCCCTTGCCGGATGAAAGCTATTCATATCTCAATGCCGGGCGCTTCGGGGCGTGGCTGTCAACCGCTTGCGTCTCGGCGCGGGGCGGACCGCCGCGGCCAACCAATACCGATGGCCAAGACCTGGCAGAACTATTTCAAACCTATGGCGTCGCGGCATGCGATGGTCGATAACCACTAGAACAGAGGATATCTGACATGACTAATTTGGTCCCTGTCGGCTCGCGTGATTTGATTTTCCAACCCACCGAGTCGCTCACAGCACGGGTGCTTTCGGCAGAGGAGGATAAAACCGAAGCCCAAAAGAAACTTGAGGAATCACAAGCGGCTCTGGAAAAAGAGCGTAAGAAAAAGAATGGCGCAAACCTGTTCAGCATGGCGCTGTTCGGAGGCGTGCTGGCCGCAGCTGCGGGCGCGTTTTTCATCTGGTACGGGGCGGAGAGCCAAATTGCGAAAGCCGATGAAGAGCGCCGAGCCGCGCTTGAGGCGCGTGATGAAGCGGTCGCGGATTTGAGTCTCGAACAAGCCAAAGTCGCCGAACAATTGGCAGAAATCCAGGCTTTCGATGCGTATCGCCCGGTGCTGAGCACGACCCATGAAATCGGTAATCTGGAGTTACAGCTCGCCAGTTACCAGTCGCAGCTCGAAGGTCAGCCGACGCCAGGTCTGCCCGACGATATTTTTGATATCGAAGTCGATAGCACCAATTGGGTCGTCGAAGCGCAAGAGCGTCTAATGGCGGATCAATCGGCCTTGAACGAGGCGCTTGAAACGATCCGAACTTGGTCACTGGTGCGCGACAGACCGCTGCGTTTGGTGGATTGCCTGCCTCAGGATCCACTTAACCCTGGACCTGTGAAGCCGGGCTGCTAGGCTCGTCGATCAAGCCAACGAAGGACGTTACCGGCTAACCAAACGACAGAACACTTAGGATTAGATTGATGGATAATAACTCTGCCATTGGCGTTATTTTTACCGGGGTAAAGCCCAAGGAAGAAGAGGAAGTCACCGTCCAAGACTTCTTCGACAATGTTCCAACCAACAATGATTGGAGCATTGCCGAGGCA
The DNA here is from genome assembly GCA_038531165.1 of Pseudomonadota bacterium. Lineage (GTDB taxonomy): Bacteria > Pseudomonadota > Alphaproteobacteria > Caulobacterales > Hyphomonadaceae > Henriciella. Next base: position 11,239 of record JBCBBZ010000002.1, on the reverse strand, counting down.
TATATGTGCCTCTTGCTCGAGGCGGTTTTTGCCGATGACGTCGTGGTCGCGGCAGAGGAAGAGTATCTGCGGGCGATGGTCAAGCGTAGCAAGACATTTGCTGGACTGAGCGACCAAGAATTGGCCCGGCTCAATATGACGGTGATGGAGCGCCGTAGCTCACGTCCGGACTGCGTGAAAGAAGCCTGCAAGGCGCTGCCGAGCAGCATGCATAAGACGATTTTTGCACACGCGATTGATATCGTCCTCTCAGATGGCGAGATGCATCCGCGCGAGCGGGACTATCTCGACAATCTGATGACCACGATGGAACTGCCGCAAGACACGGCCAAGAATATTATGCAGGTGATTTTCGATAAGAACCGCTTTTAATCGATCCATCTGCGAGGGAACGCGACAAGGTGATCGAGCCCAACCCGATCTGGCAAAGGCTCGGTCACATCTATTTTGGGGCTGAGGAAACGGGTGGAGAAACGTCAGGACCAAACCGCTCCATTCGATGAGGCGGCCAATCGATGGCTCGCGCAATGGCGAAATCTTGATTTTTCCTGGGACGGTCTCGCCCAAGCCGATTGGGATGAAGACCCTAATATCGGCGCCGGGCTGAAGTGCTGGCGCGCACCGATAGAGTTTCCAGGGGCCGGGAAACTGGTTGGCCAAGGCGAAGACGCTTACATTCAAGCGACACTGCAAGACTATTGGCGCTGGTCCCACGGGCTCAATCAATTCGGGCCTTATGACAATATTGGCGAAACGCCGATCCTATTGTCTGATCAGGAGCTATTAGACGCCGGGCTTTTGGTCGAGTGGGACAATCGTTTGTGGCATATTCTGCACCGCCCCGAAACCAGTCTCGAAGCAGCTGTCTCACGCGAGCACCAGGGGGTCGTGTATCTCGCAGAAATGCTCAAAACGCGCTTTGCTGAAAGCCGGGCCGATCGCGGCGGCGCCGATCGCCGCGTCGCTTTGATTGGCGTTCGAGCGCAAAGCCTGCACCTTTTATGGGACGCTTATACGAGCCTTAATCCAGACCTCCCAGCTCGAAAAATATTTATCCGCAGCGCCTATTCGGAGTTTGAGAATTGCCACGCCCCGGGCGTCCACTTCGGTCACGGCGTGGCGTTCGAACGCTGCCGGTTCTCCGGGTCGACGGATTTTCACAATGCGGTCTTCGCCGGAAATGCGTCTTTTGATCAATCCATTTTCGGCGCGCGGACGGACTTTTTCAATGCCAAGTTTCGTGGCACGGCCTCTTTTGCTCGTGTCATGTTTGGTCCCGAAACGCATTTCCACAGCGCGCAGTTCGGGCTCGACAGCAGTTTCCAACATGCCCGTTTTGGCAGTCTCGTCGATTTTGGCGGCGCCGCCTTTGCCGGCAATGCGGTCTTTCGCGGCTCGCATTTTGGGGAAGATGCCCAGTTTCGAAACGTCGATTTTGGGCCCGAACCCAAATTCATTCGCACCAAATTCGGATCGCTTGCAAATTTCACCTCGGCAAAACTCCCGGACGCCATTTTTGACGATGCTAAATTTCAGGATCAGGTCATTTTTCAATCGGCAGACCTATCTCGCGCCCACATGCGCCACCTGGATTTCAGCGACACTAAAATCCGCTGGAACGGCGCCACTGTCGATGATGTCGAATTCGCAGATGTGAAGTACGAACCGCGTCTGCTCAAAGGCAATTGCGAAGGGTTAAAAGGCGGCGCGACCATTTGGGGCGATGCGCTCTTGCGCCGAGATATGCAGGATCAGGACTATATCGATACGCTCGATGCGCGCATGAAAGCGCATAAGCCGAAATGGACGGCGCCCCCAAACACAGCCGAAAGCGCAACGCAGCGTTTAAAGCGCTTCGCTGGCAATGTTCGCCGCGCGCTTGACCCAGAAGTGCCGCCACGCATCTGGTTGACGATGATTGGAAGCGCGGTTCTGGCCGGTCTCTTAGGAGCCACCGTCGTCGATCAAGACCTGGCGCTCTGGTTCCAATCCACACTTGGCCTTATCGACCCGGCGCAGGCGAATGGCGCGATCTCTAATCTTGGCGCCGTCGCGACCTCAGCGCTGGCAGGCATTATCATCGCAGCCCTCTTGGCCTCGATGATCAGCAGTTGGTGGGGCAAACGCGCCATCTTCCTCATGTGGGGGATGTTGGGATATGGGCGCGACTGGGACCGCGTTGCGCTGTTTGCCTTGTTTTTGATCGCTATTTTCGGCACTATTTATCACTACCGAGAAGGTCAAGACATTGCCTTTTCCGCGATGGACTGCACGCCGCCGGACTGCGATCCGGAGACCCAGAGCGGACATTGGTTTCAGCCTTGGTTTGTCGCCGCAATGGGCTTTGCGACGCTCGGGATCTCTGATGTTGCATCGCCGCTGACGGGAGCTGGGCAATTGCTGATGATCGCCAATGTGCTGGCAGGATTTACGATTTTTGGACTGCTCCTAGCGGTGCTTGGCAATCGGTTCGCGCGGCGCTCTTAAGGTATGGCTTATGGGCCATGCTGAATTTGCCAGAAGGCTAGACGGATGCCGATGATTATGGCTTATTTATTAACCAGTCGATCTGGGGAGGTCAGCGCTAAAGCGTTAGCGGGACACATCGAATGGCAGGCAGCACCGGGGTCAATATATGGCGTTTCTTGATCTACCGTTTAAGCATGATTTGTTCGTGAGTGTTGATCATGGGCAAGACTATCGCTTGGTTGAATGGACCAAGCATTTGGTGTCCGAAATCCAAGACGAAATTCTCGATTTCGAGTCGGATATGAATGATTTTAATGTGCTGTTTGGAGAGCACAAATCGGCCAACCAACCCTTAATGCTGAGCTTCTCTAACAAGCCAGGATCGTCTGGGGTGGTGCTGGTGATCTTGTCCGAAAAATTCCTGCGCTCTTCGTGGTGCGGAGAGGAAGCGCATTGGTTTGAAGAGGAGTTGCGCAAAAACCTCGCCCAGGGCGGGCGTCCGATTGTGCTCTTATGCGAACCAACAGACCCAGCCCAATGGCCTGGCTATTTGAAGCAAATCAAAGACACGATGGTGTTCTATTCTGATTCAGAGCGCTCGGTTCAGACCTCCGGCCCGAAACCGCTTGGCTTCCCACTGCCCCTACCCGACGACCGCGCTTACATTTCTGCGGTCAGCAAACTGTCAACCTTCGTGGTCGATCATTTGCGGAAAATCAAAAAGAAAAACGCCTTTTTACAAGAGCGTACAATCACACCCGTGATCACGCGGCCGGCTGAAAAAGCAAAAGTCTATTTGCATGCAAAATCCGCGCATGAAAGCGTTTGGCAGGATGTCCGCGGCGCCCTTGAAGACTCCGGTTATGACGTTTTACCGCAAGGCCTCAAACCGATCGGTGACAATCTCCGCGACATCGAAATGGCGCGCGAGGAGCGGCTGCGCATTCTGAAGGAAGAGGCAAATGCCGCCTGCGCCTTAGTGGTCGACGGTACGGTCGAACATGATGTGCAAATGCTGGTCAGCGATCGCACCGCTTTGCGGGTCAGTGGGAAGAACATTCCGTGCGCGCTGATCGATCAAATCGGCAGTGATCATGCGCTCGCCCGACAGCTCGGGATTGAGACGGTGAATGCGGTCAACAAGAACTGGCCGAGTTCATTCCAGACCTGGTTGCAAAGCACGCTCTCGCGCGGATAGACACGTTGAGCGAAACGACTTCTTTCTCTCACCCCTATCCGGGGATCCGACCGTTCCGGAAGTCTGAATGGCCCCTCTTTTTCGGCCGCGAACGGATGATCGATGCGGTCATGGAGAAGCTCGCACAGTCGCAATTTGTATTGCTTCACGGCACTTCCGGATGCGGTAAGTCATCCTTGGTGAAAGCCGGGCTATTGCCACGGCTCGAAACCAGCCATTATGGCCATGGCAAAACCTGGCAGACGACGCAAATGCGTCCAGGCGGTGCGCCTTTATGGAATCTCGCCGAAGCCCTCGCGCGCCTCATTGAAGGCCTGGACGATGACCAAGAAGCCTCACTGAAAACGGTTCGGCAAGTGCGCCGACGCTTGAATCGCGGCACGGAAGCGCTGGCTTCAATCCAGGCAGAGTTTGGCCTTGGCTTAAATGGCAATGTCTGTTTGCTGATCGACCAGTTTGAGGAAGTGTTTCGCTATGCCGCGCAAATTGAGCGCTCAGAAGTCGAAATGCTGGTCAATGTGTTGCGCGCCTTTGATCAGGACCCGCCGCAAGGGATCCATGCGATCGCGACGATGCGCTCCGATTTTCTCGGCGACTGCGCGAAATTTGTCGGCTTCGCAGAGGTGGTCAATCATACGCAATATTTGCTGCCACGCTTAGACGAGCGCGAGCTGATGGATTCGATCATTCGCCCGGCGGAGGTCTGCAATGGCGTGGTGGATCCCGAATTGGCGCTCAAACTGATTGATGAGAGCCGGGATGAAGTCGACGCATTGCCATTGGTGCAGCACTGCTTGATGTATCTTTGGAACCGCGCCTCGCAAGATCTTGATGGACCGGTTGAGCTGAAGCTTGACGATTATATCGGGCTCAAACAAACGCTCTCACGCCGCGCTGATGAAGTCTTGGCCGAACTTGAAGTCATCACCCCTGGCAATAGCTGGTGTGCCGAGCACTTGTTCCGCGCCATCATCGAACTCGACGCCGATGGCCGCGCCACCCGGCGCCCGGAACGGCTATCGGTTTTAGAAGGCATTTGCAGCAAAAATCCCGAAGCCCTCGACCTGCACGTCAAACACTTCTCGGACCCTGACACCGGCTTCGTCTTACTCAGCCGGGACGAAGACCCGATTATCGACATTACACATGAATCGCTCATTCGGTGCTGGGATCGGCTGAGCCTGTTTGATGAGTATGATTCGGATGGACGCCCGATTGGATGGTTGCAGCGCGAGCGCGACGATGCCCGCCGCTGGCGCGCCTTGCGGCTGCGCGTCGCTGAAGCAGACGGCCTGATCGGCGAAGCGGCCATTGATGATCGCGAAAAGCTTGTTGCCTCGCTCCCAGGCCCGGCTTGGGCCGCGCGGTATGGCGGCGAATGGGACGATGTGAACGATCTGCTCGTCAAAAGCCGCGCGGCGATCGATCTTGAGCGGAAGAAAAAAGAACAAGAGCATAAACGCGAACGGCAAGTCTTGTATGGGGCCTTGGCAGCCTTGGTGGCGGTGATCGGTCTGGCGATAACGAGCACCTACAATTACATCTCGGCGGCAAACAATCGCTCACTCTATCAAGCCGAACTGGTCGCAAACTTGGTGACAGATTGGGACCGCGCGCTAAATCCGACTTTGTGGGAAGCTTTAGACCTCGACATCGATTCCGCCGACTTACGGGCCCAAATCGGGCTCCATCTGCTGACCGAAGACGATATTAATCTCGAGCGCGTCGATGGACTCAGTCCCGAATTGGCGCGTGACTTGGCATACAAAAAGCGGGACTTTCGGGTGGCGCTGCAAGCCATAGATCCAGTGTTCGAACTCAAATTCGCCAAGGATGAAGTCGACGGGGTTGCCGTAAACAGCGATGGCACACGGATCGCAGCCGGCGATGATGATGGCAATGTCTTTGTCTGGGGCGCACCGTCAAAGACCTACACGAAAGACGACATGACCCAGCTGGTCCATATCGCGGCGGCGCATAGTGATCAGGTCGGACAAGTGCGGTTCAATCCGCTCGGGCAGGAGCTCCTATCGGTCGGGTATGATGGCCGCGCCAAGGTCTGGGACTCTGAGACTGGGCGTTTAATCTCAGAGGTCAACGCACCGGGGCGCAATTGGGGCAGCGCCTGGTCAAAAGACGGCACGCTGATCGCGACGGGCGCTGATCGCGGCACGGCGCGCGTGTTTCGCTGGCAGGAGGGTCCTGATCCGATTTACGAAGCCAAAACCCGCAGCGAATTGGCCATGGGCGTCGCGTTCAACCCGACCTCCGACCGAATAGCCGTCGCGCCGCTAAAAGAAGGCATCCAGATTCACGATCTCGCCAACAGCGATGGCGTACCTGAGAGCACGATTGGCGGCGGCGAGTTGTTTTCGGTCGAGTGGTCCCCAGACGGGAAGTACATTGCCAGCGGCCTCGACAATGGCGACATGATTGTCTGGACCGCAGACGGCACAGAAGTGGCGCGCATGAACAATGCCGAAGCCGCGCGTGGTTTGTCCTTCCATCCTGACAGCACCTACCTCGCCACCGGCTCAGACGCCGGCGAGGCGCGCGTTTGGTCGATCCCGGACGGCGCCCTTGTGGCGGAACTGCGAGGGCATAGTAATGATGTCGACGCGATCACGTGGACGGCAGATGGCAGCCATATCGTGACAGGGACGGATAGCGGTTATTTGCGGATTTTTAAGTTCCAAGAGGCGGACCTCTCAACGCCCTTCGCAGAGGTCATCTCCAGCGCGGTAAAGCGGTTTGCGGACTCCCAAACGGTGGCCGAAACAACGGGCGGTCAGACCGATTGCCTGACCCGCGATCAATGGGCAAACCTTGTCAATGCCAGCATCGCGCCAGACTGGTGTCGCACCCTCAGCGAACGCGCCGCCGACTTTGTCGCCCGCATTGGTGATCCTGCGAATGCCAATATCCAAACGGACTTAGAGGGTCTGCTAAGTCTGGTTCCAGAGGCGACCGCGTTCACCTATCTTGCTGAAGCGGCGAGCACCGCACGTGTACGGGTCAGCGGCGAAGCCAATCGCAGCGCCGTCTCCACCCGTCTGATCGACGCCGCCAGAAGCCTTAGCATTGCTGCGGAACCCGAACACGCCGCGCAATTGGCGCTGCTAACCTTCAATAACCAACCCGGCGCTGCGGACATCGAAGCCTTGCTCGCGCTTGAAGCGGTCTCAGCGACCGAGCTGGCAGATGGCGCCGCGATCGCTGGTCATGCCGATGCGGCGACGGTGTTCGCGCAAGTGCTCGATCCCCTCTCGCCCACCGGTCATACGAGCCAAATCCGCTCTTTGTCGACAGATGCTGGCGACGCCAATCTCGCTGCTGCGTCAAACAATGGCGTTGTGCTCTTGTGGGACCTCACCGCGGGAACGGTCCGCGATCTGTTTCGCAGCGCCAGCGACGCGATCATTTACGAAGCTGCGATCAATCCGCAAGGCACCCAGATTGCCGTCGCCTTGGCCGAGCGCCGGTTCATTCTGTTCGACCTCTTAAATGATGATGCGCTGGTCACCTTTCTCACGGATGTGAAAGATCCGCGCAGTGTCGATTGGTCTGCTGATGGCCGGTACTTGGCCACGGGCGGCGATGATGAACTGGCCCGTGTTTGGGATATGGTGAGCGCCGATACGCCAACTCTGGTGAGCGTTATGGAAGGCCATAATGGCGGCGTCCGGACCCTTGCCCTGAGCCCCGACGGTCAAGACCTGATTACCGGTGCAAGCGATGCCACCGCCCGTCTTTGGAACGCGCTGACAGGGCAAGTTCGGATGCAATTCAGCCGCGGCGGCACGGTTACCGCCGTCGATTACTCTGACGATGGCACCAAACTGGCCATTGGCGGCGCCGATAATCAAGTCGAAATCCGCGATGCGAAAAGCGGCGATCTTCTGCACGAGATTGAACTCGCCGCGAATGTCGAAGAGGTCGCTTTCGGGCCGGACAGCGAAACGCTCGCAATCGCCTCTCTCAATGTCAGCGTTTGGAACGTCTCCGACGGGCGGCGCAAGCTGACCCTCGACATTGAGGATGTCACCGCGCTGGCCTGGGGCGCCGATGGCGACAGCCTGCTGACGGGAACGCGCGACGGTGATGTCACGCGTTGGTCGTTTGGAGCCGATGCGTTGAACGCTGCCGTGTCAGAGCGGGCGATTCGGTGTCTGACGCCGGAAGAGCGGCAGGCCTGGCAGCTCACCGATGTCGCCCCAGACTGGTGCGCGCGATTCGCGTCGGCTCGTTAGCCGGCGAGGTCCGTGCCGCCCCTAATTCGGCCACAGCACATATTCGTCAGTCGCCGCCGCTTGATGATCCACCGTTTGATCGATTAAGATCGGACTGATCAGTTTATGCGGATAAAGCGGCGGGACAGCATCGGCGTGATGCGCCTCGAGGAGAGCTTTAAGCTCGGCCAGCTTCTCTGGGCGTTCATCTGCGAGGTTGGTTTGCTCGGTTGGATCGGCGGCGAGATCGAATAGCCAATTGGTGTTCTGGTTGCCATCGACTTGGAGTTTCCAATCGCCCGCGCGCACCACGCGATAGTCGCCAGACTGCCAGAAAATCGCATCGTTCGGACGCTCAATCGTGCCGGTGCCGGTTGCTTCGACGAGAATGTTTCGTCCATCTATGATGCGGTCGGTCGGCAAATCCGCGCCGGCCGCATCCGCGAGCGTTGGCAGCAGATCAATATGTGCCACGGGCGTATCCACCACGGTTCCAGGGGCGATCCGTTCCGGCCATTTGATGAACATTGGCACCCGAATTCCGCCCTCGAAGAGCGTAATCTTCCATCCCCGAAAGGGGGCATTGACCTCTGGCAAAGAGACATAGCCCGCGCCGCCATTATCGCTGCTGAGGACGACAATCGTATTCTCCGCCAAGCCTTCAGCCTCGAGCTTATCCATCACCCGACCGACACTGCGATCGAGTGCATGGATCATCGCCGCATAGACCCGCAGCCGGTGCGGCTCAAGATCACCGACGGCGTCATAATCGGCTCGCGTGGCCTGCAAAGGCGTGTGCGGTGCCCAGTGCGCGAGATAGAGAAAGAAGGGGCGATTTTTATTGGCTTCGATGACTTTGAGACTTTCATCGGTCCACCAATCGGTCAGATAACCGCCGGGCTCGAATGGCTCGCCGCCATTGAACGAGGCAGCATACTGCATCGCCGCCCAGAGAAACCGATCGATCGGATCAAAATCGAGCTTTGCGTTGACCGCGTTCGGATCGTCCTCAGGCAAAAACAGACCACTATGCATCAGCAGGCTTTCGTCAAAACCCTGCGCCCTCGGCATAAAATCTGCGCGCCGGCCTAGATGCCATTTGCCAATATGAACAGTGTGATAGTCTTGCTCTTGGAGCAGTTCGGCAATGGTGATTTCAGAACCTGGCAGGCCTTGATCTTGGTAGGGCAGGGCGGCCTCATTCGCGGTGGGGTTGAGCGCGATGTCCGGCAAGGCGCCGCGATTAGTGCCGTTTGCAATCGTTGCAATGACATTGCTCATCCCATCCGGTGTGGGGGTGAACTCAAAGCCCGTCCGCGTTGGATAACGCCCCGTCATCAGCATGGCGCGCGACGGCGCGCAGGTGCCGGTGCCAGAATAGGCCTGGCTAAAAATCGCGCCCTCTGCTGCGAGCCGATCAATATTGGGAGTCGGGACTTGGCCGCCCGCAACCCCACCGCCAAACGTGCTTAAATCATTATAGCCAAAGTCATCGAGGAGGATGAAGACGATATTGGGTGACCGTTCCTCGGCGGGCAAAGCAGCCTGGGCCGGCCCCTGTTGCCACGTCACAGGTTGGTGCGCGGCGACCTCGATTTTCGAGGATTCCGCACGATTGAGCACAATCTGCGTTAGGATTGCGCTGCGATTTATCCAGACCACTCCAGCCGCAATGGCGATAAGAATGACGATGGCGATGAGTATTTTTTTCAGCATGTTTGTCTCTCCCTGAGGAAGAACTGCAAACCCGCTGCGCGTCTATAAAGACGGTCGCTAAACGTTACTGTTCCTCCCATCGCGGAATGGCGCGATCCCCGTACACCACGTTTTAATGCATTTCATAAAAATTTACAGTCCCATCGCTAGGATGTTACGCGATCGGCTTTATTGGCCGCCGCGGCGCCCGAGGCAGGTTTGGTAAAGCGGAGCCCGTCATACGTGCCCGCTTGCCGCCAGGCGTCGATATGCTTGAAAAAGCCTTCTGCGCCGCCGGGATGGCCTTGCGCCTGGCGGAAGGCTTTGCTCCAGCCTTGACCTTCATTGTTCCAGAACCCGGGTGTACAATCCGGGGCGCTGGTCATGTTGCCTTGGCCTGTTAAAATCAGTTCCACCCACGCGGCTTCGGCGTCTTTGGTGGGTTCGACTTCGCTATAGCCCTGTGCTTCGCTATGGGACGCGATTTGCGCCACGGTTTTGGCATGGTCGACAATATTATGCGGCACATTGGACACCATATTCGCGCCTTGGTTCATTTGCACCATGAACGCGTTTGGGAAGCCATGGATGTGTAAGCCGTGCAGCGTGCGAAGCCCATTGGCCCAATAATCTGAAAGCATCTGTCCGCCGCGCCCTTTGAGATCGAAACCAGACTTGAGTTGAAAATTCGCACCAAACTCGAAGCCAGAGGCGAATATGATGCAATCGACCTCATAAGGGGTTCCGTTGACGATAAGACCTGTTGGTGTGATCGCTTCAACGCCCTTCCCATCGGTGTCGACAAGCGTTGTATTTGCGGCATTAAAGGCGGGCAAATAATCATCGCTAAAGCACGGGCGTTTGCAGAGCTGAGAATACCAAGCTTTGAGATTTGCAGCGGTCTCCAGATCCTTAATCTCAGCATCCACACGGGCGCGAATCTGATCCATTTTCTCAATGTCCGCATCTTCGAATGCCGCCTGCATGCCTTCAGGGTTCATTTGCTCAGGCGGTAACCCGAAGACTTTTTCACGAATACGGCGAGCAATCTCAGTCCACCCATCATCCACCAAATCTTCGCTCGGAATGCCGCGGCCTTGATTCTCAACGAAATTATCCATCCAGCGCTTCTGCCAGCCCGGTGTGGCGGTTTTGGCGAACCAGTCCGGATCGATATTTTGATTGCGGCGTTCATCAACCGAAGACGGCGTGCGCTGGAAAACGAAGAGCTGGCCTGCAGACTCTGCCAAGTGCGGGATACACTGAACGCCGGTTGCGCCCGTGCCGATAATGGCAACCCGTTTGTCTTTCAGTTTGTCGAGGGGGGCGCCGGTCGGATCTCCTCCCGTATAGGCATAATCCCAGCGGCTGGTATGAAACGCCTTGCCCTCAAAGGTTTCAATCCCGGGAATCCCTGGCAGTTTGGCAATATGCAGAGGCCCTGTCCCCATGCCGATATATTTGGCCGTAAAGTCGTCCCCCCGCGAGGTGGTGATCCGCCAAACTTGGCGATCTTCGACCCATTCCAAGGCCTCGACTTCGGTATGGAAGAGGGCTTTTTCATAAAGACCGTATTGCGTCGCGATGCGCTCGCAATGGGCGCGAATTTCGGGGCCCCCAACGTATTTCTCAGTCGGCATATGGCCGG
>JBCBBZ010000001.1:0-685093 GCA_038531165.1 Pseudomonadota bacterium | reverse complement strand
CCGGACCGCATCTGCATGGTCGTCATTCATATGCTCCCGCGCGCCCGCTTCCGCCGCCGTCCAGTCCTGCAAAGTGTCGATTTTTGTGGTGAGATCTTCGGCCGCTAAAGCGTACGCTTGCCCGAATCCACGGATAAAATGGGCGCGCTCAACATTCAGACGCCAAAGGCTGAAATCCTTGAAATCAATGTATAATTTCGCCTTTGGGTGACGGGCGAGATAGCGGTCGCGGAGGCGATCGTGGTGATCTTGCATGCACCGCTCCGCATGACCAAAAACCGTGATGCGTGGTTGCGCCAAGGGATCACCCGCCCCAACCTCGCCGAGCAGGAGCGACACACGATTGTCTGTCTCCAAAGACGCCGTTCGTCCCGATAAGTCTGACATCGGAAAGATTGGCGTACCATCAAGGTCTGTGGCCAGGCCAATGCGGGAGACGCTCGGCCAGCCTGGGCTGCCTGTGAGCACACTCAGCGCGCCAGCCCTGGCGGTGCGGATCAGCGATTTGGCGTCCGCGCGCACCGCATCGTCAACATGCTGTAATAAGGATGTAGGGTCCGTTTCGGTCATTGGGCTGGTCTTTCGAGGCGTCCTTTGCATCTGCCTTGAACTTTACAAAATCGCTGCGCCGGGGTCGAGCGATTGGAGGCGGACCCGGCGCGAGCGTCGGCTTTGAGCGGGTTGGTTTGGGCCATTTGACTTATGGGCATTAGGCATACGACACTCTTTTCCCGAGCAAGCCGATATGCTTTGCCGAAAATAGGTTGAAAATCGTTCTCATTTGCAATAATTTTTGAGATGTTGAAAGCGTGAGACTTGCAGTGCTTGCACACTGCGGCGAACAAGAGGGGTGACCATCAATGCATACGCTGGCCTACGCATTTACCGGCTCAGAACTTTGGGCGAATGTCGCATTGGTGGTCGAAATCATGGCGGTCATCCTCGCCCTGTCCTTCGCGCTAACCCGAAAACGGAAGCGGAGCCGCTGATAATGCGGAGCAATGGATCTTGCGAGCGATGGCGCGGGCGGACCCCCTCGGGCACAAGCTAAACGCGATCTTGTCGATCGTTTCGCGCGCGCCCGGTCGTTTGAAACCTTAGGCGAGGCGCGTCACCGAAGTGCCTCAATCAGAGCTTGCAATGCGGGTTTCTTCGCGATTCAACAATCGGTCTGTGATCTCTTCCAGCGCATAGGGGTCGTCCTCATAAGCAAAGGAATAGACCTTATCTTCAAGAAATGGGATCTCTATGTCAAAGACTTCGCGAAATATAATCCGAAAATTGTTGATCGGCGTTTGCAAGGTATCAAGTTCGCTATAATCCCGGCTCGGAAGGTAAATGGCGTTAAAAATTGCGTGCTTTCGATACATTTCGCGGTCCGGCGCGGTTAGGAAATTGTATGGCTCGGCGCGGTTGTGGTTGGCTTCCCGATATAGTTTCGGAAGTGGGCCTTCATCGGACTGGATGACGAAAATGATCTCCCGCTTAGACCGCTCGCGACTGTGATCGAAAAGGTCCAACGCAAACTGATTAAAATATGAAACTTGATCAATGTACGCTTGATCGAGTTCAGCATAGTTGGAGGTGAATGATGGATTGTCGTGTGCCAACTCACATGTGCCGTCCGCTTGAGTCATATAAGGCTCATGAGTGATTAAGGTGTGCCACAAAATAAATTGGGGGCGATCAGAGGCGATCTGGCGCTTGACAAAATCAAGCTTCGCGGGGGTTTTCGCGCAGTCGTCTACCATGCCCCACTCCGCCCCAATATTCGACCACAAAGGGGTATGCTTCAAATACACTCCGGTGAGCCGGTTGTTTAATGGACCAGTGTTGTAGAAATTTCGATCTGCGTGTTGATTTTTCTTTGTCGGATCCCACCATGATCCGATATGGGTATATTCATACCCGAAAGATGTCAGTGTCTCTGCAACAGAATGATCGCGGAGCATTCTATAAATATATTCGTACCGACGGTCTTTCGCCGGAATTTGTTCTGCTATGGGCCCGAGATGAGCTGAGTTCAATGTCGATGCAAGCGACATAAATGTTTTGGGGTAATTAGAGACTTGGTCATCCCAGACGTGGAATCCGCGTTGCTCAAGGGCCTCGGTAAACGCCAAATTTGAAGTCTCGTACAGACCATTTAAGGCCTCGTTGCTGGCATATCGATCGGGAATAATATAAATGATGTTAGGTGGTGCCTGCGGCTGACGAACACGCCAATCTGAGTCCTCAAAAGCTGCCGGATAATCAACTTCGTGTAGATCAAAAACACTAAAGAATGTGGGGAGCTGGATCAAAACGACTGTGCTGGCAAAGACCGTCACAAGCAGTTTGAACCTCTCTTCGTATCGAAGAAAGAAGTAAATGATCGCGGTTACCGCAAGCGCGATCAGCCCGGCATAAATGATCGCCATGACCCAGTCACCGACACCGGCAGTTTGAGTCACTTGGCCGCCTCGTATCCAAAGTAGGACGGCAATGGTGAGCGCCAGCAGTGCAATTCTCGAGCGCTGAAAGACAAGTCGAAACGCGATGATGAGGGCCGCGAAGACAAGTGTTTTGGCAAAGAACAAAACCAATAGTTCTTGTTCGACGATCAAGTTCTTGTTGTGCGTGACCAACGAAACGAAGGGCCATTGCCAAAGCAGGAATAGGGCGAACCCATACAGCACCAGGCTTCGCTTTTCGCGATCCAAATGCCATTCGGTCAGCACTTACTTTGCCCCAAAAACAGTTCTAACGAGTGTCGTAAGCTTCGACCACCACAACCGGATGGTGACCAATGCTGTCGCCATGGCGCCAATCAGAGCTTGAATGACCAATGCGCCCGTGCCGGGGTCGATATAAGCGTATGCCGGCGGAGAGGCCAGAGCAAGTATTGAGACACTCAGACAATAGTTATATACTTTATTCAACCGAATCATCCTTATCTTCACCAGTCTTAAGTACTTTGAACGTTATAAATACTCGTTAATGACTGAAGCAGTTTCTAATCTATTGAGAGGCGATGCGCTTGAACCATCGCTTGCGGCTATTCCCGGCTCATTTCGGGATCCAAAGGGGTTCGTGGCGCGACGCTCAGACGGGCAAATCATCCGTGTGGTGACCGAAGCGGGACAACCGTCCTTTCGCGCCGCAGAAGCGTCTGGCGTATATGCGCACCTGATCGAACACGGGAAGCTCATTGCGCATCAGGAGGTTATGGTTGAGCCAGAGCCGAATAATCCGTCCCAACAGATTTTGCTGGCGCATCCGAATTTGCCGATGATTTCATATCCATATGAATGGTGCTTCGGTCAGTTGAAGGCCGCCGCCCTGCTGCAATTGGACATCTTATTGGACAGTCTTCACTTCGAGCACACACTCTCTGACGCAACCGCTTTCAATCTGCAGTTCCAAAACAGCAAGCCAATATTCATCGATACGCTGTCCTTCATCCCGTATCGCGATGGCATGCTGTGGGCGGGTCAGGAGCAGTTTTGCCAGCAATTCCTGTTCCCGCTTTTGATCATGGCATATGGCAACTTGCCGTTTCATGAGCATTATCGCGGCTCGATGACGGGCCTTGATGCGAGCTGGGTGAATGCCACGGCTCCTCTCAGACGGAAGCTGTCTTTGCGGTATTTTCAATTTGTTCAGCTCCCCCATTGGGCGGCGCGCCGGATCGCGCGGAGACCCTCAAAGCCGCCCCAAAAGGTGTCCGGACGACTTCCGAAAGAGGGCTTTGTTTACATCTTGAAACAGCTTCGGAATTGGATCTCGTCGCTGTCTTACAAAGAACAAAAATCGGTCTGGTCGGATTATGTTCAAACCCGAACGTATGAACAGGAAAGCTTGTCACAGAAACGGCACTTCGTCGCCAAATGCATCGCTCAGGTGCGACCGCAGCAATTGCTCGATATTGGCTGCAATACGGGCGAGTTCAGCTTTTTAGCGCTCGAGAGCGGCGCAGCGCATGTGGTTGGTTTGGAATCAGATCACCAAGCCCTGGCGCAAGCCTACGCTGCCGCCGTGCAAAAAAAAGCGCGCTTTCTGCCGCTCTATCAGAACCTGTTAAATCCCTCACCAGCGCAAGGATGGGACCTATCCGAGCGAGAGAGCTTGAAGGCCCGTGCATCTCCAGATTTCGTCTTGGCGCTCGCCGTGCTGCACCACATTGTCATTTCCGGCAACGTACCCGTAAACCGCGCCGTCGCGAACATCGTGAATACGGCGAAGACCGGCATAATTGAATGGATTCCCAAAACCGATCCGATGGTCACCCGCTTGCTCACCAATCGCGAAGACATTTTTGTTGACTATAATGAAGACGCTTTCCAAGCGGCGCTGCATCAAAACGGCGCTTTGGTCCAACAAACCGAGCGTTTGGCCAATGGCCGCGTGCTCTATGGGTTTATCCGGCGATCGCGCTGACTGCGTAGGGGGTTTTAAGGTTAAGGGGCGGCGGCGTCAGCAAATTCTGTCGACGATGCAATCTCCGGGCGATCAGAAACCGCATCGGGCTCCAATCGGCGGATGCGGTCGCGCTCTTTCGCCGCCTCTTCTGGTTGGTCTAGAGCCTCAAGCGCTTGCACACGAAGTTTGCGCACGGCTGTGTTTGCCGGTTCCCGGTCGAGGAGATTGTCCGCGGTTTCTAAAGCATCTGCATATTTCTCGAGCGAGACCTGCACCGCCACGAGCAATTGAGCCGTCTCTGTGTTTTCTTCACTAGAACGGGTCAATTGCAGCAGCGTTTCTTCCGCTTTTTGCAGTTCGCCAGCGGCTTCATAAACCTGCACCAAACTGGTCAAAGCCAGAATATCGTTTGGGTTGAGCGCCGCATACGCCGCCAGTACGGTTTCGGCGGCTTCGAATTGTTCTGTTTCCAGAAGATAGTCACTCAGTTCCAACGAAATCTTGCGGCTTTCCGGGTTGAGCTCCAAGGCGCGCTGGAAGGCGTACAGCGTTTCGTCTTCGATTGGTTCATCGCCATCGCTGAGCTCGATCTCTGGCAGCGTGACCTCGGCAGCCGCGTCTCGCACCGCATCATCCGGCGCGAGCGCCGCGAGGCTGCGGGCGCGATATAACCAAAACAAAGGACTATCAGGGTTTTTGTTCAGCAGGGTTGAGAGCCGCTCCAAAGCCGTCTCTGGGTTGCCTTGGCGCTGATCATACCGGGCGAGGGCAAATTGCGCCGGCAGAGCATAGAGAGAAGCGGTCGGAAGCACCTCAGCAACCAAGAGAGCAGAGTCATAGTTTTCAAGCTCAAGTTGAAGCAGCACGCAAAGATATGCGGAGCGTTCGCTTTCGGCGCTTCGATCGCATGCCTGCGTGGCCGTTTCCAAGGTTGGCGGTCGAATGATGCCACTCGCCTCCTGGAGGGCATTCAGAAGCAAGGCTTGATCTGAAGACATCTCAACATTTGCCATTCGCCGCACAATGCTGCGCGCGGCCCGCGGACGTTCAGACGCAAGCAGATTGAGGGTCCGCGAAAACAGGATATCAAAGTCCTTGCCGGCTTCGGCACTCGCTTTACGGAAAACCGGCAAGGCGGTCTCGAAGCGTCCAATCGAGAATTCATACTCGGCCCATTCCGCCATCGTGGTCGCATCGTCTGGGGAGAGCGCCAGGGCGCGCCCATAATCGGCTGAGATCTCTTGCCGCGGATACAGTCCGGAGCGCGCTTTGGCGGTGGCAAACCGGCGCCAAGTCGGCCCGCTATCGGGTCGGAATTGTATGGATTTGTCGAAAGAGGCGATCGCGTCCTCATACAGACCGAGAGCGACTTGCGATTGCCCCAGCAAGGACAGAGATTTCCCCTTACGAGAGCTGCTCGTGATCTCAACGGACCGCGCGAAAACCCGGACCGCTTCTTCGTGTTGGTCCGTTTCAGCGAGCAAAATGCCGTAATTTACATAACCTGGATTGTGGTTCGGGTTCGCTGCAATGTGCATGGCATACGCCCGAATTGCCGCCTCAATATTGCCGGCGCCGCGATACGATTGCGCGAATGAAAATGACGCGCCGTGCTCAATCCGTTGCTCAGGCGAAAGACCGGCCAAAACGGCGAGCGCCTCTTCATGGCGTTTGCGTTTGGCCAGGAGCGTACCGACAAAGGCCTCGAATTTTGGCTTGTCGGCTTGATTGGCGTTCCGGAAAAAGAGCGTCGATCGCAACGTGTCCGAGTCAAGCGGCGCAAGCGTTGAATCTTGTACGATTTCGATCAGATCTGCCCGAAAGTCCTCTGTAAGGTCACTTTCGACGACGGTTTCGATCTCAAGTTGATCGTCTGATGAGATGTTGCGCACAATCGCGCCTTGGTCATCATGGCGGACGACATATTCAGCCGCGACGGCAACGCCCGTCATCGCCAGCGCGAGGGCGCTCAAGGCCGGGGCAGAGAAAAAGCGTGACGGCTCATGCATGGGCAAACCCCTTGCCGGTCAGGCTCTCAACGAGCCCTTTTTGCTGGACGTTCTGTATTTCAATGCCGGGACGGCCATTGACTTCTAGGACGAGCGGTCCGCGATCATCATCGAGACAGATATCAACGCCAATATAGCCAAGGGGAATGGCGTCTGAGGCGGCGATCGAAATATCGACAATCTCACGCCATTTTGGAATTTTAAAGCCGATAAGCTCAGCACCGGTATCCGGATGCTCAAAAGTCGATGCGCCTTTGAAGGCCGCATTCACGACTTCGCCGGTTTTGATATCAATGGCCAGGCCGACCGCGCCTTGATGCAAATTGGCTTTGCCGCCCGACTTCTTCGTCGGCAGACGCAGCATGGCCGAGACCGGCTGCTGTTTGTGAAGAATGACGCGGATGTCTGATAGGCCAAAGTTTGACAATTGGCTCAGAGCATCATGCTGTTTGAGCAGCGGCTCGACATAGGCATAGTCTTCATCGCCGCTTTGCGAGAAGGACCCATTGAGGATTTCGCCAACATGTCGAGATAACTGGTCGGCGGTTTTCACTTTTCCGCCCGCGGTCACAAAATCTTTTCCGTCGCGCTCGCGAATGATCATGATGCCATTGCCTTGCGACCCGCGATTGGGCTTGAGGGCAAATGCACCAAGGTCAGAGAGCGTTTGCATGAATTCCGGCAAATCGCGGAAAGAGCTGCAAACCGCATAGGTGCGTGCGACCGGAACCCCCGCATCCCGCAAAATGTCTTTGCTGCGCAATTTGTCGGCGGCGAGGTCCAGCAATTCGTTCGAATTGAGATTGTTTACATAATTGCGATTGCGCGCATTCATGCCGAGGACAGGTCCATTGCGTAGGATGTTCCTGAAGCGAACGTACTCTTGCAACCGCATTCCGGACCATTGACCAATCGCCAATTGCACCGCCAGGACCAAAAGCAGCAATTGCGGCATCATCGCAAACAAGCCTTGCAGAACCACAGATGAGAACACGACATAGCAGGCGACAATGGTGATGAGGGTGCCGATTCCCGCATGCATCATGCCGCGCCAATCACTGTCATCGAGCATATTATGGATCCGCTCGGCCATGAACGAAATGATCACAACCGGGAACAGCGCGAGAATCCCGAATTGCAAGGTCGAACGATTGCCGAGCGCCAATAGAATGCCGATGAACAAAACGGTACAAATCGTAATAACAGCGGCCAATCTGGGGATTTTGAGAATATTGAATGAGTTGAAATAAGCGAGCATGACCACCGCAAAGGCGACAATCCCGGAAAAGGTCAGCAAGCCGAGCCATAGCCCGGTATTCACGCATGCGGCTGCAATTAACATCGGCATGAAAATGCCGAACGTCTGAATGCCGATCACGCTGCGCAGGAAAATCGTTACCAGGGCTGCCAGTGGGAACATCAAGAACACGCCGATCATGCTTTCCGGCAATCCTGTGAGCTGCATCAGCCGCGCCGCATTGAAACGATGCAAAATTGGCTCATTCTCATCGAACTCAAACAAGGCCGGCGACTGGCTCATCGGCGAGATGCTGAAGCGATAGTCGAAATTGATATTGCGCGTGTGGCGGAACAGGGCGTGGTCGCCCGTATAAAGGCGCAAAAAATTCTCCGGCAGTTGCGCAAAGTGGCCATTGGTCGGATCAAACGGCACCCACCGGCCCTCAATCAACACTTCCAGCCATTGGTGGGAGGTCCGTTTCGACCCCTCATTCATAATCACCCCGCCGACCAAACGCGCCGGAATGCCATTCGATCGCGCCAGGGCCACGAACAGGCGGCCCTTACCATTACAGCTCGCGCGCCCAAGCCGCAGTGCGGTGAGCGCGTCGGTGAAGCCTTTAAAGGGGGCGCCTTCAATCTCGAGATAGGTATAATTGTAAATCGCTTCCAAGACCGGGACGAGTTGGCGGCTATCAGCGGGCTGGATGGAGGTCCAAAGCTGCTGGATTTCAGGGTGATTGACCTGAATGCCCTCTTCTTCGATCAAGTATTGAGCGTATTGCTCTGGCAGGAACTCAGCCACCTGCAAGGCGCTGTCGAGATCGTAAGCAATCTCTCTCGCAGTGATCAAAGCGTGGTAGCGAATCTCGCCGCCCTGATCGCCAGACCACAAGCCGCGCCGTCCGGATTGGTCGGTCTGATCGTCGAACTGCAATTGTCCGGAAAGAATATTCTCGCGAATGATGTCCTGGCGCTCATCGCTGGCCGGCAGAAAAGTCGTCACATCGACTTCACGATCATCGCCAACAAAACTCATTGACAGCGCATAATCGTAGAGGGTCACAGACCGAAGCTGGTTCAACAAATTTGGCGCGTGCTGAAGGTGCAGGAATGTCAGCACCCCGCAGGTTGCAACCAACCATGCGCTCGGGTGCCGCACAACAGCTGCGAGCCGTGTTTGCCAATTCATTTCGACTCTCTAACCCCACCTTGGATCGTTTACGCCCGACCCCTCAAACACAAACACCTGGTTCTTACACCCCCAGGGAACGGTCGTCCGGTTAATATTCGTCAACAAAGCATTAACCATTTTCGAGGCGCAGATATGCCATCGCCTTGCACATTGCAAGCCGGAAACTCCGATTCAAATAAGGCTTTTACAAGGCGTTAGGCGCGGACTAGGCGTGATCCTGTAATTTTCGCCGTAGAATCTTGCCGATCGGATTCTTGGGCAATTCCTCTATAAAATGCACTTTCCGGGGCACTTTGTATCCTGTCAGAGCGTCTCGGCAGTGGCGCAGAACCGCCTCTTCGGACAAGTTTGGGTCATGCTTCACGACAAAGGCTTGCAGCTCTTCGTCGCCATTTTGCTCGCGAATACCAGCACTGGCCGCTTCCGCAATCCCAGGACACGTGCTCAGCACGGCATCCACTTCATTCGGAAACACGTTAAACCCGCCGACCAGGACCATGTCCTTGCTGCGATCGACGATGTAAAGCTCACCGTTCTCATCAAACCGACCCATATCGCCGGTTTTGAACCAGCCCGCATAATAGGCATTGTCGGTCTCCAACTCGCGCCCGAGATAGCCTTTCATCAGCTGCGGGCCAGAGATGAGGATTTCTCCGACCACATCCGGCGCTTGGGTGATGCGATCATTGTCCAAGATCCGCACTTCCGTACCTGGCAAGGGCGTGCCAGCCGAACCCGCGGCGCGACTTTGCGCATGATCTCGCACCGCGATCAGAGTCGTCGCTTCGGTCATGCCATAGCCTTCGATAATGTTTGATCCGGTCGCTTGCATCCAGCCTTGGGCAACATGTTCATGTAAAGCGGCGGCGCCTGAAATCGTGATTTTAACGCTTTGACCAAGCTCGTTAAACCAATCCTCTTGGAGCAACTTTTCGAACAATGTGTTCACGCCTGGGAAAACATCCGGCTTAAATTTCTCAAAGGCGGGCTTCATATTGGTCAAAGGCCGCGGATTTGGGATCAGCACGAGGTGACCCCCATTGGTGATGGCAATGACCGATGCGAGCATGCCGAACACATGATACACGGGCAACGCCAAAAGCATGGTCTGATGCTGTGTGTTTAACAGCTCCGGCGAGGCGATCGCGAATTGTGCGATATTGCTCATCAACCCTTGCTCGGTCAGGCGCACGCCCTTCGAGACGCCGGTCGTGCCACCTGAATATTGGTAGATGGTATCGCGATCGGGCGCCGTGTCTTCGACATAGGCCAAGCTCACCTCTTGGCGCGAGTCGGCAATAATGGATGTCAGGCGCGCATGCGGCCCGACATAGGCTCGATCTAGCTTCTTTACGTTGCGCAATAAAAAGTTGAGCGCGGTTCGGGACATTACGGGAAAGAAATCTGTCACTGAGATAGAGATCACATGATCCACGCGCGTGCCATCAATCGCATCTTCAATCATTTCAGAGAAAATCGTCGAACCAATCAGGCAGCGGGCCTGGCTGTCTTTTAACTGTCGCCGGGTTTCTGCCGCCGTGTAGAGCGGGTTAATATTGGTCACCGTCAGGCCGGCTAAAAACACGCCGAGCATAGAAACGATGTACGAGGTACAGTTTGGCGATTGAATCGCCACGACATCACCTGGTCGATAGCCGCGCTCCTCGCGCAGATAATGCGCAAGCGCCATCGCTGATTGGATCGCCGTTTTAAAATCGGTGGTCTCGCTATGTCCGGTGGGCAAAGCGGTGGTTAAGAAGGGATGGTCTGCAAACGCGTCGAACGCGGTTTGAATCTTCTCATGCAGACGGCCGGGATTGAGAACCAGATCTGATACGGGTTGAGCCGTCGACGTCGCAAAATTCGGATTAGCCATGGGTGCCTCATCAAGATGAGACACTCGAATATTCTAGGTTAATTTGGATCTCGTTACGGTTGTTCTGTGAATTTGAAATAGTTGGAATAACCGATATCCGACTGCGCCGTTTTGCGATTGGTTTCCCGGATTTCGAGATAGTCATTGAGCTGGCGTGCGGCGATGGCCGATAGCGGCTTTTCGACCACCTTTTCACCGAGTTCCTGCAACATATCCGCGCCCGTGACTTTTTCGCGGCCGCGATGTGTGACCCGCGTCAAGTAAACGGACCGCAGCAATTCGCGCCCCTCGAGATCCTCCCATGTATGCCAGATCTCGACATATTGATCCTGCCAGCCGACGACGCGTGTGTGGATTTGAACCCGACCCCGTGTGATCCGGGGTTGCGCGCGCACCTGATAAGAACTCAAGACAATCGGCACCCAGCCGCGCCGCCGCACAACCGCAGACATCCGCGTCGCAACAAAAAATTTGACCAGTGAAATATCGATGTAGGAGGGAATGCGAGACGGCAACAACGCGCCGTCGCCATCGGTGTCTGACCCTCTGATTTTGAACTTATAGCGTGTGCCGTCCCAAACCGATGCGTTTCTCGCGGTAAATAGCGACCGAAAGACGGTCGCCAAAAGCGTTAAGAATAAATCCATAATACTCAATACCCGCCTATTCAGCGGTTTACTTAATTCTTCCTTTTAAAGGAAATTAGCATACTGATCGTAAACGAATTCGTTGCAAGTCGGTGAAGTGGAGAGATCGGCGGCAAATTATGAGCAAGGCGTCATATATTATTTTAGGTGGGGGACCGGCTGGACTAACGATGGCGCGAATGCTGCGCGATCGCGGCCTCGAGCGTGTCACAGTGCTCGAAGCGAAGGCGAAACTTGGCGGTAAGTGTTTGACCAATGAGATCGGCGGTCATGTCGTCGAGTTCGGCACCTGCTATGCAATTTGGTCTCACAAATACATTCTCAAACAGATGAAGGCGCTTGGCATTCGGCGCAATTATTTAAAGGCGCAGCGGATCGATGATCGCGAACTCCTCGACTATATCCGCGACGGAAGCGGCCCGCCCTTTTTGCTACAAGTGATCAAATATGCGCGGCTACGGGCGCGCCTAATGCGGCGGTTGCGTCAGCAAGACGAAACCGTGAACCCGATTTTGGCGAAGACCACCAGCGCCTGGCTGCAAGAGCACCAATTGGGCAAAATCGAGCGGATGATGCATCGCGTGGTAACGTCCATCGGCTATGGCTATTTGGATCACTTGCCGCTGATCCACGCCTTTCGCTGGGTGGATGTGGATATGCTGATCACCGGACTGCTAAAGTTCACCGTGATGCCAGATCGGGGCTGGCAAAACTTTTGGAACCGCTTTTCAGAAACGCTGGACGTGCATCTGGATCAACCCGTCACCGCCATCCGGCGCTCCGAGACGGGGATTGAAGTGGAAACTGAAACCGGCGCGCTTCATCGCGCCGACTTTCTGGTGAATACGATCCCGCTCGATCGGTTCAATCGACTGACTCGGCCGACCACATCCGAAGCCGACATTGCCAAGGCGGTGAAATGGTCGGGCTATACGACCACCCTGGTCTCCGTCGAGGACTGGCCGCATAGCGCCCCAGTGAATGCTTGGAGCGATACCTGCGCCAACAATGCCAAAGACGGCGAGCTGCTATTTTCGAGGTATGAGTGTCCGGACGAAGGCGGGCGCCAATTGTTCACGGTGGGGCAGTCCTCCGCGGCTTATGGTGAAGATGAATTAATGGAACTCGCGCTGTTTAGCGCCAGCGAGCGCGGCGCAGTGGATCCCAGAATCGTCCAACAAATCGTCTGGGAATACATGCCAAGCTACTCTGCCGACGCCATCCGCGACGGCTTATTGCAGCAAATGCAGACGATGCAGGGCGAAAAGCGGACCTTCCACTCTGGTTCGACCTTTTCGCATGAGGCCGTCTCGACGATTTCCGCGTTTAATGCGCAGCTGATTTCAAAGGCAGTGTCTTAAGCGCTTGGGCGCCGCTTTGGACATGGTCTGAGGGCACGACTGCGACGAGATTGACCGACTTTTCGCCGCCTAAGTTTTCGCGGTATTGGCCGCCAAGATTCTCAATATGGGTCGCAGACATATAGGTCGCATAAGCATCCAGCGTGATCTCATCATCCGCCTCATCTGGCGAGTCGATGACGATTTTATCATAAGGTCTCGGCCCGAGTGCGCCATAAACGCCCCGAACGATGAAACAGATCGCGTCGGACTCATCCGGCATGGCGCGCACATAGAGCGATAGCGTGCCATCGGCGCCGACGGTCCGGTGCGCTTTCAAGCACATTTGTCCCAAGGCGCGCGTGAGCGATCCACTGGCCGATGATTTGACGAGCAAGTCTTCCGGCACCGCCTGAATGATTTGGTGCAAGGTCAACTCATCGAGATCCGCACGCGCCATTTCTATCAGCTCATCGCGGAAGATTTCACGCAGTTTGACCATTTCGGCATCGACCATATGCGCATTCTCGTCGAGCGAATGCCGCGTCATCGAAGACATCAGCTGTTCGAGGTCTTTCGACGCGTTCATGATCAAATCGGCAAGATTGCCAAGCTCTTCATCATCAAAACGTATGCGCGAGTCCGGCTGCAATAAGCGTGCATATTTCATGATCGTCTTGATCGGATAAATCACTTCTCGCGAGATCGACTCGAAGAAAGCGGACTTGGTTTGCAAGGCCTGCTCGGCTTGCTGGCGCGACTGTAAGATCGCTTGCTGGCTCTCGACCAATGAGCTGACATCCTCGACCAACTCAATCTTATCGCCCTCGACGCCGTTAAATTCGGTTTGGCGGTAATACTTGCCGTGCCAGAAGGAGAAGCCCTCGCGGGTGCGCCCCCCCAGCGCAATCGCTTCCCGGTTCACGGCCATATTGGCATTGGAGAACACCACCTCGCCTGAATTATCAGTGATCTCCAGGCCAATGCCGAGCGTGCGGACAGCGGACTCCAAGCGGGCTTTCGAAAGCTCAAGCCCAAGCCGAACCTTCAGCATCTCGACCGTATCATGATATTTCAGGTGCGCCATATAGAGCATGGTCACCGCGAGCGTGCCGCCCATCGCAGACGTGATCACGGCCGCAGCCCCGTCGATGAAAAACAGTGAAAATACCGTGACCGGCACGGCCCCCGCCAAGAACCGGGCCGCCATCGCTGCGTTTGAGCCAAGACACGCGGCAGCAGCAGCGCACATTCCCATCGACAAAGCGGCTAGGGTAATATTTGCAGCCGGGTCAGGCCCAACAAAAATCAAACAAGACGACGCCCACCAGGCGCCGAACAGGAAATTGTTCCGCGCGCCCTTTTTCAGAAATCCGCCGGACAGTTTTGCATCCTTGGGAACCGCCGCCATCGCCTTAGCGCCGACATATTGGTAGTAAGAGAAATAGAGGATCGGTCCCAGCCACATGAGCGCCAGCCACCACTCGGTGAATTGCGCGAAAATCAATGTGACGACCGTCCCGTTAATCGCCGTGATCAGCGCCAAGGGTTTCATCACCGCTGCCAATTGGTCGAACAGTTCGCGCAGCACGGCTTGGCGCAACCGGCCGTCTGGCAGTTCCAGTTTGCCGTGCACAATGCTTTTCAGGACAGACGACGTCGACAGGCGCATACGGCGTTCATGCCATAGATGTCTTGAAAAACTGGTCCCGGGTCTCGGTAATCTGTTTTTAATTTGTTGAGAAAGCGTCAATCAAGGTTTCAGCTTTGTAAATAGCGTCAATTCGCTTTCTGGTAGTAATTATTGGGTAAGCAAGTCAAAGCGCGGCAGTATCGTCGATCCATACGGGGACTCTTGGTCAATTCATAGGCCCGGACTCCGGTATTAGAGAAACGGATAGATAAAATATTATTGATGAATAGAATGACGTGTGCCGATATAAAGTGAAATAAAATCCAAAACAAAGAGAGACGGCAGCTATGGCGGACCAAACCACCGAAATGTACGAATTGATGAAGGCATTCTTTGAAGAAAACGTGCCATACGCAAAGCTGACGGGCATCGAGCTCTTGGTGATCGCGGATGGACACGGCGCAGCACAATTGCCGGATCGGCCAGAAACGAAGAACCATATCGGCACCCAGCATGCGGGCGCTTTGTTTACCTTAGCGGAGGCCGCCTCAGGCGCGGCATGTGTGTCTCTCTTTGCAGACAAAATTGCAGTGGTCCGCGCGTCAATTACCGAGGCGACAATCTCCTATGTGCGGTCTGCGCGCGGCGCGATCCGAGCCGAAGGACGTCTACGCCGCGATGGCAAAGAGATCCTGTCGGAGTTTTCGAATCTCGGCTTGGTCACGTATGGCGTCGATGTTTCGTTGACGGATGCTGAAGGCCGCGAAGTGGCAAGCATGGATGTGACCTGGCGGATCAAGTCGACCATCACGACCGCGCATGCGGCCTAGTCTTGATTTGACTTTCAGACTGTATTTCTAATCGAACCCGACTATGTCTCAAGCTGAGACAATATGCGGGAGCGGTTGATGTCGAATAACCCAGTCAATGATTACGCGCTGGATCTGATCTGGCGCCACGGGCGGTCTTATAATGGCTGGACGCCGCAAACCGTGCCGGAGACGCTTATCCGCGCGACGTATGATTTGACCAAAATGGGCATGACGAGCGCCAATTGCTCGCCAGCGCGATTTGTCTTTATACACAGCGATGAGGCGAAAGCGCGCCTAAAGCCCTTTTTGATGCCGGGCAATGTCGATAAAACCATGTCTGCGCCATGGGTGGTCATCATCGCGCACGATCTCGATTTTCCGGAAAAGATTCCAGAACTCTTCCCGCATAATCCGGGCGCAAAAGACTGGTTCGCCGATGAGCAAAATCGGCAGACAACGGCGTTTCGCAATGGCACGCTGCAAGGCGCCTATTTGATGCTTGCAGCGCGCGCGCTGGGGCTCGATTGTGGTCCGATGTCTGGGTTCGACAATGCCGGGGTCGACGAGGAATTTTTCCTCAAGCAAGAGGCCACAAAGACCTGGCGATCAAATTGGCTCTGCAGTATCGGCCATGGGGATGACTCTACCATATTCGACCGTAGTCCGCGATTGAGCTTTGAGGATGCCTGTCTCATTCTATAACTCGCGGCGATGATCGTTCTCGGCCTTCACACCGCCGGACCGGCATGCGTGCTTGCTTTGATCCAAGGCCAGGAGGTTATTGCGTCACAGAGCGCGGCAATGGCCCGCGGGCAAGATGCCAGCTTGCCAGGCTTGGTCGATGCGCTTTTGGCCGATGCTCCGTTGACGCTATCACAAGTCGATCGGTTTGCGGTCGTCACCGGGCCGGGCAGCTTTACGGGGATCCGTATCGGCGTCGCATTTGCGCGCGGTCTTGCGCTGGCATTGCAACGGCCCTGTGTCGGCGTGTCCAGCTTGGAAGCGGCGCTACCCGCCGGCCAACAAGGCTCAGCGATTGTCGCCCTACCCGCCCAAAGGCGCCCACCCGACATCACCTATTGGACGCAAACCTTTCGGACCGGCGTGCCGACCGGACCGCCCCTGGAGCAGTCTTTGGAAGCATTGCAAGCCTTCCTGCATGAGCGCCCGCACATCATGTTTGGGGCGCGTGAGGCGCTGCAGCCGCATTTTCCGAGCGTTCTGATCCAAGCCGCAGCGCCGAGTGCGGTCCGGGCCGCGATTTATGGTGCGCAGCTCGACCCAGAGCTGCATCCTGCGGAACCGGTTTATGCACGCGCTCCGGATGCGGCGCTACCGACAAAGCCGCCACCGCCGAAATGAAGCTCGCCGCGCTCATGCCCTCAGATGCCCCGCAAATGGCGCACATGCACGCCGCCGCTTTTGCGAACGGTACGCCTTGGACGGCAGCCGCCATCGGCGCGATGCTGGAGCGCTCCGAAATTCGCGGACGCGGGGTTTGGGACGGAGCGCGGCTCGTCGCTTTTATTTTAGTCCAATGCGCCGACCGTACAGCGGAAATCCTGACTTTGGCGACCCATCCTGACCATCGCCGTCAAGGTTTGGGGCGCGCCTTGATCCTCGATTTCGAGCACCAACCCGAGGCGTCGGGTCTCTTAAATTGGTGGCTCGACGTCGCCGCGGACAATCCTGAGGCGATCGCCTTTTACCAAGCGATGGGATTTCAGATCGACGGACGACGACCGAAATACTATGCACGGCTTGAAGGACGCCGCGTCGACGCCATTTTAATGTCGAAAGCTCGCGCTGGACAGACTGTGAATTAAAAGGCTAGAGGTGCCTCATGGATCGATTAGAAAAGCTCTGCGCCGAAAAAGGCCTGCGGATGACCGAACAAAGACGCGTTATCGCCCGGGTTTTGTCTCTCGCCGATGATCATCCAGATGCCGAAGAGCTGCATCGCCGTGCCAACGCTGTCGACAAAAATATCTCGCTCGCGACGGTCTACCGGACCGTCAAACTCTTCGAAGAGTATGGCATTATTGAAAGCCATGATTTTGGCGACGGGCGCGCGCGTTACGAAGAGGTTCCAGATGAGCACCATGATCATTTGATTGATGTGAAATCGGGTAAGGTGATCGAGTTCCACAATGAAGAAATCGAGCGCCTGCAAGTCGAAATCGCCCGCGCGCATGGATATAAGCTCGTCGATCACCGGCTCGAGCTTTATGCTGTGCCGCTGAAAGACGGCGAAACCTAGTCAAAGGTGGCGTCCGCGCGATCTTATCTCATTGCGATGACGGGTGGCTCGGGCTCAGGGAAGTCAACGGTCGCCGAGGCTTTAGCCGAGCAATTGTCTGACACCGGCGTGGTGATCTTTCGAGAGGACGGTTATTACTGGCCAATGTCGCATTACGGACCGGCCGATACCGATGCCGATCGGCAAGCGATTATCGAACAAGTCAATTATGACGATCCGGGCAGCAAAGACACGGAAATGCTCACCCGTCAGTTGGCCGCCCTTAGAAACGGCGAAACGATTGAGCAGCCGGTCTATGATTATGATCGCCACGACCGGATGGTGGAAACGCTGACGATTTTTCCTGCGCCAATCATTATATTGGAAGGCATCCACGCGCTGTCTGTGCCGTCCCTGCAGCCTCTGCTCGACCTTTCGATCTATGTTGACACACCAGATGATTTACGTCTCGCCCGGCGGTTAAGGCGGGATGTCATCGAACGCGGGCGCAGCGTCGAGAGCGTGCTCAGCCAATATCTCGCAAATGTCCGCGCAGCGCATTACCGTCACACTTTCCCGGCGATGTTTGAGGCCGATTTGGTGATCGCCGATGAAGGCCTGCCAGCCTATGGGCAGGTTAGACCCAGCGATGAAGCGATCGGACGAATGATTTCACCGATTTTGAACCGCCTGCGTTCCGAGCGTGTGATTTGATCGTCTGGGGCTTTGAAAACTCATAAAAAGCTTGCGATCTCAGCCAGCGGCTTTTTGACCAAAGCGTGCTTTGGCACCAGCGCGTCTTGCGCCGGATAGCCCGCCACGAGGATCAAAAAGGGTTTCTCGGTGTCTGGCCGTCCGCACAGCGCGTTCAGAAATTTCATCGGATTGGGCGTGTGCACCAGCGTCGCAAGACCCGCATTATGGCAGGCCGCAATCAGCAATCCAGTCGCAATGCCGACGCTTTCATGGATATAGTAATTCTTCTTGTCGTCGCCATCGCGCACGCCGCCGCGGCGCTGCGCAAAGATGCAGATCAACCAGGGGGCGATTTCCATATAGGGCTTGTCGGCATCGGTACCGATCGGGGCAAGGGCATCGATCCATTCCTGACCGGCACGGCCGGCATAGAAGGCCCGCTCTTCTGCCTCGGCCGCCGCCCGGATCTCTGCCTTTTTCGCGATCGACCCGACGCAGGCAAAATACCAAGGTTGATGATTGGCACCGCTTGGCGCGGTGCCGGCCGTCAGAACGCAGTGTTCGATAATGTCTTGCGGCACCGGGCGGCTGGAAAATGCCCGAACCGATCGCCGCGAGGTCATTTGGCGATGCAGAGCAATCGCTCTCGCCCGCATATCGTCTTCCGTATAGTGCGGGAAATCAGAGGCAAGCGGGACATGTGTCTCGGGTGAGGTTTTCATCGCCGGCCCGAATCTGCGCCGATATTATAGACCCGATCGACCCAGGTTTTGATCTTGGCCTCGGACGCGGTCTTGGCCGTCGCGAAATAGGCGTAATGGGTGACTTTGACCCCGGTGAAACCAAGCACTTGCTTGGTGATGCGATGCTTGTGCGCGTTGCCATACATGAATTTCAAGAACCAGCCTGGTGTATCGGCGGTGACCACGACATCTGCGGTGCGCCCCTCTAAGAGCTTGTCCCAAAGCGAGCTGTTCTCGCGATATTGGAACGTGATCCCCGGCAGAAAGGCGCGGTCGATTG
The DNA here is from genome assembly GCA_038531165.1 of Pseudomonadota bacterium. Classification (GTDB taxonomy): domain Bacteria; phylum Pseudomonadota; class Alphaproteobacteria; order Caulobacterales; family Hyphomonadaceae; genus Henriciella. Next base: position 665,983 of record JBCBBZ010000001.1, on the reverse strand, counting down.
CACCTTGCATCTTGCCCGGCATGCCGCCCCACCAAAGCGGATGGAACCAGGCCAAGTGCTCCGCCCATTTGGTATGCTCGAGAAACTCCGTCAAACAGGGCTCATGATCTTTGCGTTCGCGATAGCCATGCGTGAGGTCCGGATCGAAGTGCATATCATTTAAATTCATTCGCCGAATCTCAGCGCCCTGGGCCTCAGCGCCGCGCTGATAGGCATCCGCGAGCGCGTGACTCAGCGATGTCTCTCCAGGATGACCGACCCAGATAAAGAGTTTGGTTGCCATTTAATCCCCTTCTGGCAGCTCCGGAACCCCCACCGCGTGGAAGCCAGCATCGACATGTAACACCTCGCCCGCAATCGAATGTCCGAGCGGAGAGAGCAGGTAGAGCGCGCACCCTGCAACCCCTTCCATCCGGGTATCTTCTTTCAGCAAGGACCAGTCTTTGCCAGTGCCCATCAGAGATTTGCCGCCGCGAATGCCAGCCAGTGACAGCGTCCGCATGGCGCCTGCAGAAATCGCGTTGACGCGAATGCCCTGCTTGCCGAGGTCGCGCGCCGCATATCGGGTGGACGCTTCCAAAGCTGCTTTTGCAACCCCCATGACATTATAGCTGGGCACCGTTCGCTCGGAGCCCAGGTATGTCAAACAGATCATCGCGCCGCCATTTGGCATCAGTTCAGATCCGCGCCGCGCGGCATCGATGAAACTGTAAACCGAGATGTCCATGGCGCGGCGAAACCCTTCGCGGGTTGTGTTCGCAACCATCGAGCCTTGAAGCTCTTCTTTGCCGGCAAATGCAATCGAGTGCACGAGGAAATCGATGCTGCCCCATTTGTCTTTCACCGCGGCAAATGCGGCATCCATACTGGTATCATCGGTCACGTCGGCGGGCACCATAAAATCCATGTCGATGCTTTCGACGAGTGGCCGTACGCGCCGTTCGAGCGCCTCGCCTTGATAGGTGAAGCCAATTTCCGCGCCCTGCGCAGCGAGTTGTTGGGCAATGCCCCAAGCGATGGAGTTTTTGTTTGCCACCCCCATGATGATGCCGCGCTTGCCCGCCATCAAATTGCCCGCGGGCATGTCTCCAGAATCGGCCATGATTTGGGCTCCCTGCTTATCCTGTCTTTTCAGCAGAGGGCTATTCGGGCGCGGCGGGCGCGTCAAGCAAGAGCTAAATCTGAGCGGTGATGATTTCGGTATGGATTGTGCAGCGCGACTCGTGAGTTGGATTTGAGAATGGAAGATTGGGAGGCAATCTGTGCGCACGGTTCGATGGGGGCTCGCCGCGACGGGGCTGGCTTTCCTTCAAATGCCAGCCATCGCCGGCCCGCGCCAGACCGTTCACTTTGTTCAAGCCCCAAAAATCCTCGTTTGGCAAAATGGGATCCTGTTGGGAGAGGGCGATGAGAGTCAGTTGATCGGCGCGCCCGAGATGATTGCTGGTGGCGGTGCGCTCCTGCCGGTTCGATCTTTGACGCCAGGCGGCGTCCAGACGCTGACCCTGCAAATTGCCAGCAATTGCGGATTTGTGTTGGAGGCAGCCAATCCGGCAGAGGCCCAGCAAGTCCAGGTCGCGGTTTTAGGCCAGGGCGCAAATGCATCTGTGCGCCGAGCGGCCACGCCCATCCGCTCGACCGTGGTCTTTGAGCAGACGGAGAAAACAGCAGTGCGCCCCGGCCCGGTCCAATCCCAAGCCATCTCCATCGCGCTGACTTGGTCGGGTGTGGGCCCGCGCGCGCTGTGGCTGCGAACCGTGCCATCCTGAGGCACGGGCCAGCGTCACATCCATCCTCTGTTTAATGAGATTTTAGCTCCAAGCCCTTATGGCGCTGTTCTGTGAGGCGGACGTTCAAATCAACAGCCATCCCGGCGGGGATGGTGGCAGGCCTAGTGCTTGCGACCCATCCAGCGCAAGCTGACATGGTCGACCGGCCGCATTTCGAGCGCGAAGGTTTGGTGATTGTTTGGGCCGCCGCGCCGGATGGCAATGCGCCTATCGTTTCCGACATTATCCTTGACACCGGCACCGGCACGTCGGCTGCAGCGTCCGGCGATACAGATCTCATTGCAAGCGATGTCCACACCGTCGTCACGGGAACTTTGGTGGCAACACAAGAGGGCCTTGCTAGCGCTACCGGTGGCATGCCTTTCGTCCTCACAGACACCGATCGCGGCGACATCAATACTGACACCAATGGCGATGGTTTGGTCAGCGGCGCGGATGCGTTCACAGCGTTTGGCATACAAAGCCTGTCCAATGCGCGCGTCGACGCCGTGCGCCAGTCTTCGAGTTTTTATGTCGCTTCGAACGTTCCTTTTGCGATTGATGCACAGGCCTTTACGCCGAGCAGCTTTACCGAATTTGTGCTGCTCTTAATTACGCGTTTGCAACTTTCGGTCACCGTTTCTGGCGACGACGGCATCGCTTTCGGGTCAAGCGCGCAAGCGCCGCACTCAGGCGGAGCGCTTGCTGGGATCGCGCCGAGCCTGCGCCTTTGGGATCTTCGTTTTGCGCAAAACGTTTTTACCGGCAACCGGCGGACCGCTGCGGAACCTGGCTCGATCGCCGATCAATCGGTTCGATTTGATGCAGAGTACGCGATTTCCGCAGCCAATTTGACCGGCTATGACCTATCGCTCGGCACCTTCGATTTTCAGGTTGAGGTGGTTTACACCGTTTACGTGCCTTAGGCGGTCTTTCTAAGCGCCGGATTTATCAACCAGACCGACGCGCATATCCTTGGCCGTGTAGATTTGATCGCCATCTGCGTAAACGCGGCCATCGGCAATCCCGAGAATCAAGCGTCCGCGGCGCACCCGTTTCATATCGATTTCGTAACGCACCAGTTTGGTCGTCTGCGTGATTTCACCGGTGAACCGCACTTCGCCGACGCCGAGGGCGCGGCCTTTGCCGTATGATCCAGACCAGCCAAGCCAATAACCAACCGCCTGCCACATGGCATCGAGCCCAAGACAGCCGGGCATGACAGGATCTCCCGGGAAGTGACACTCGAAGAACCAAAGGCTGGGGTCGATATCAAACTCGCCCATAACATGACCCTTGCCGAAAGCGCCGCCGTCTTCTGAAATTTCCGTGATCCGGTCCATCATCAGCATTGGCGGGATCGGCAGTTGCGCATTGCCAGGCCCAAACAATTCCCCAGCGCCCGACTTTAGTAAGTCATCTTTGCTGTAAGAGGATTGGGGGGTGTGGTACTCGTGAGGTCCCTTCATGGAACTGGCCTCGCTTTGTTGTTTTCTCGTATTTCGCGCGAACAGCGTTGCCCGGCCATAAACGCTTGCTGGCCGCGCCGCAAGCTTTGCCGCTTTACAGCCCGGCTGTGTCGACCTCGGTGCCCCAAAGCCGCGCTTTGGGCAGCCAGCCTGAACGGCGGTCGACCTCGATTTCGCACCAGCCATCGCTGCAAGCGATCAGCTCTGCCACGAGACCTTCTTTAAGATGGGCTTTGGGACGCGCCGCCGCGTCCGGGGCGCGCTTGAGCTGGCTATCGCGCGTGATCATGACGGTGCGGCTTTCAGATAGCATGCGGGCTTGCATCCAAACCTCGTCTCCGTCCGGGTCTCGGATGCGACGCCATCCATGGGTTTCGCGAACCACCAGAACCGGCAATCCGGCACGCTCGTACCGCCATACGATAGGATGGTCGAGATTGGGCCCTTGGCGACCGTGCACAGCCGAATAGCGCAGCGACTCAAACCGAGGCAACGGCTTGCCGGAGAACCGACTGATTTTGATCGTCTCAGCCGGTTCGCGCGCTTCAACGACGGCGAAACGCAATCCGCTCAGGACAGCAATGATCAGCACGGTGCGCACAAACACAGACATCATAAATGCTATTTTGCTGATTGTGGTGAATCGTCCGTAAAACAGCACATTGGCGATCTGCTTTTGCTCTGCTAAGCGCGGTACGGAAAGCGAGGAAGCATGTCAGATAAGCGCCTAAAGGTCGTTGTCACCCGGCGATTGCCGGATGCGGTGGAATTGCGCCTGAAGGAACTTTTCGACACTGAGCTAAATCCATCCGATGCGGCGTTCTCGACAGACCAATTGATAGATGCGATGCAACGCGCTGATGTCTTAGTGCCGACGGTCACCGATCCGATCAATACAGATGTCGTAAATGCCGCCGGAGCGCAGTTGAAAATGATCGCCCAGTTCGGCGCAGGCGTTGACAATATTGACGTCCAGTCTGCGCTCAAACGCGGCATCACGGTGACCAACACACCCGGCGTGTTGACCGATGATACGGCTGATGTTGCCATGGCTTTAATTTTGGCCGTACCGCGCCGCATGCATGAAGGCATAGAATTGCTGCAAGCCGGTAAATTTGATGGTTGGGCCCCGACATGGATGATGGGGCGGCGTCTCGCCGGCAAACGGCTCGGGATCATTGGCATGGGCCGGATTGGTCAAGCCGTCGCGCGCCGCGCCAGAGCTTTCGGACTGCAGATCCATTATCATAATCGCAAAAAGGTGTCGCGCGTCATCGAACAGGATCTCGACGCCACGTTCTGGGACAGTTTGGACCAAATGCTCGCGCGCATGGATATTGTTTCGATCAACTGCCCGCATACGCCTGCGACCTATCACTTGCTGAATGCGCGGCGACTGGGGCTGATGAAACCTGATGCGTTTATCGTCAACACTGCGCGCGGTGAGGTGATTGATGAAGCGGCGCTCGCCGACGCTTTAAGGACCCACAAACTCGCCGGAGCGGGCCTTGACGTCTTTGAGCGCGAGCCCGCCGTGAATCCAGATTTGGTCGGACTGCCAAATGTGATTCTGCTGCCGCATATGGGATCTGCGACGGTCGAGGGACGAAATGAAATGGGCGAGAAGGTGATTATTAATATCAAGACCTTCGCGGATGGCCATCGCCCGCCCGACCGTGTGATCCCGGCGATTCTTTGATCGCGCAATCGCGCGCGGGTCCTAGTGCACGCTGACCGTCTGCAGCTTGTACGCTTCAGCGGCCGCTTCGGCGGCAGCCCGGCCCTCGATGATAGCGAGCTTTTGGCCGTCGCCATTGGTCACAACGACGAGGGCTTGGAGGTCTTCCACCCCGCGAAGGGCATCTTCGGGCAATTCCGCAAGCTCGCGTTCGTTGATATTGCGGAAATAGACAAACTGGCTGAAATCAAGCGCGCCAGTGGTCGGCTTTTCAAGGTCGTTCATGATCTACTCCTTCCGTATTCAGACAGGACCAGCACACATTCCCGCAGGACCCCATTATGGCTGCCCCGCTGCTTTCGGGCTTGTGACCATCTGAATCTAGGGAGCCAGGGTGTCACCATCAAGGCATGGGCGTTCACTTTGGGTTGTGAACGCCCTTTCTGCCAGGATCTTGGGCAAATCGCGTGTGCGGCTTTACGCCGTGGCGGTCCTGGTTGCGGAATGGGCCAGGCTCGGGCGGGAACCGCGGATCTCGCGATAAAGGAACACGGCGCTGGCGATCAGGATAAGCGGTCCGACCGGCGCCGCGAAGACCAGGCCTGGCAAAAGAAACAAGCTGATCACGGTAATTCTTTGGACTTGCGTCAACTCGCCTGGGGCCTGCCGGGTCGCCCAATAACCGAGAATGGCCGGGGTCAGGGCTGTCAGGTCGTAATTGAACGCGTACGGCGTAAACATGAAAACGCAGATCAAAAAGAGCAGATCTGTGGCGGCTCGATCGCCGCGCGGTTTGTGGAACAGCCAAACGGTCAGAGCGAACGCCATCAGGGTCATCGGCAACTGCATCAGCAGACAGAGATAGATGGGCAAATCAAGCAAACGCCCGCCCGCATAAGCGGTTGGCATCATATGTAGAAATAGACCGCCGCCATGCTCGATCACATGCCGCTGGAACGGTACGGCCTTGTCGAAATAGTCCACCCAACTCTGCCATCCAAACACGAGGCCGGACATCACAAACAAAGAAAGCGCGACGCCGCTGGCGACAAAAATCGTTTTCCATTGCCGCGTGAGCAATAACATGATCGGGATCAGAAAGCCGAGCTGCGGCTTAATCGTCAAAAGCCCAAAGCAAATGCCCGCGACAACGGGGCGCTGCGAGGTATAACGCACGCCGAGATAAAGCAGCGTGCCAGTGACAAATCCGTTTTGGCCGAAGAACACATTGACCACCGTGGCCGGGGCCAGCAGCAAAAGCATGAGCTTCGTTTTCATCGACAAAGCGGTTTGAGCAATCGATTTTGCGGCGGTCGTCGCATAGATGGCAAGGCCTGTGCCCATCCAAACCACATACGCCAACACATACGGCAACAGAGCAATCGGCGCGACAAAGAAGAGATAACTCGGCGGATAGGACCAATTCAGCGTAAATTCCATACCATACAGGCTGGCGAGATAGTCGCGATAATCGAAGATCCAGAACAGTGTTGGCAGCGACCCAGACATCCACAATTGGCTCGCCGAATAGTAATTGACGAAATCACGGCCGATCATCTCGCCACCTGCCGGGTCAATGAGTCCGTCGGCCAAATACAAATAGGTCGGATATCCGATTGCGATCACCAGTGCGATGACCACGCAATACGCTTTTAGCGTCGCAGCTACTTTCACTTTTCGTCCCCTTGAGCACCCTTAGGTGCCGGTCCGCCGACCTCGCAGTTGGTCGTCGGGAAATGCGATAGCGCATTGAAGTTGATATATAATTTACAGCGCGAAACGCACCGTGTTTGGCTTAGGCAACGCGCGAGAGCGTTGGCCCTTGAAACCGGCTTTGCAGATTAAACGCTTGCGGTGTGGGCCCATCCTCGCGCAAGCGTGCGAGACGATCCCAGGCCATTTCGAGCGAAATCCGCGTATCCTGTTCAACCCACCACATAACCATATTGGCGCCTTCGGATCGGTCGACCCAATGGCGAAGCCGACGCATGCTTTCAACATGCTGCGCGTCGCGATAGGTGAACCCATGCACGGCGGATGCGCTTTTCCATCCCGCAAGCGTATAAATATGCGGATTACCCGCACCCTCCGTATCGAGCGCAGCGATTTCGAAAAAGCTCAACTCGCGGCCATCGGATCCGCGCATGCCGTGGCGATGCCAGAGCAAGCCTTGATGTAACTGATCACGCTTAAACAGCTTTCCGAGTTGATCGAAAAAGTATTTGCTCTCATCCATATGGACCGAGAATTTTCCGAGCGGGCGGGCAACATTAAAGTGCGCCAAAAAATGCGATGCCATCTTCTGCCTTCTCAAAGCTGGATCGCGCAATCGGATATCCGAGGTCGCTTTAAATCACGTGCGCGACCGTGCATGAATTGAAGTGTGGGTGTTTACGCTTTGGTCAAAGCTTTGAACCAAGGGCTAGACCCGGACGCGCCCCATTCGTATCACACACGCATGGATCAGCGCTCGCAAACCGCTTGGGCTTGGGTGCCAAATGCGATCACCCTATCGCGTTGTATTTTGGCTGCGGCGGTTGGAGTCTGGATCTGGATGTCGGCGCCGGTGTCACTCTGGCCCTTCGCGGCATTTGTCCTGCTCGCGCTCACCGATTTCCTTGACGGGTGGGCCGCGCGACGGATCGGCGCGATCACACCGTTTGGAACCTTTCTGGATCCGGTCGCGGATAAGCTGCTTGTGGCGTTTGCCCTAATCGCCTTATCGGCGCTTCAAAACGGCGCCGCCTTTTTGGTCATCCCGACCGTGGCCGTGATCGCACGAGATTTGATTGCGACCGCGCTTCGGCTGGTCCCCTCGATCGACATGCCGGTATCGCGTCTCGCGAAATGGAAGACGGCATTCGAAATGGGCGGGATCGCGGTCATGCTCTTGGCTTTACCAACCAATTTGGCGTCGATTTGGGGGGCTGGAGTGATGGTGATTTGGGCGGCGGCGGCGCTATCGGTCTATACGCTCGGGCTCTATGTCGGGGCCGCACTCGCCGACGTAAAACGGCCGCGCGAATAGGGAAGGCGCGGCCGTTTCTCTCGAGCCCAACGCAACATCTGTGGGGGATATGAGTTGCGTCAGTATCCTGCATGACCTGCTGAGGAAAAGGATCATCAGCAGTTCGTTTCCTTTTGCACAAAGGCTTTAATGCCGATTTAAAAATCGCGCAGAAGTTTAAATCCAAACCGCCGCAATTGCGCCAAGGTATGATCCACAATCGCGCCTTGATTGGTCATTTTAACCAAATCCATGAAACGGATTTGGGATCGATTCGCGCCGCTCATTCTTCTGATTGGCGCCCTCGCCTTTATGGCGTTCCCGGCGTTTTTGGCGTTTGCGGAAGGGTAGGGCTCACCAATCGTCCGACAGCTCGGCGCCACCATAATGTTCTTTCAGGCGGCGCTGCGTGGCAGGTGTCGCGTCTTCGGGTGGACTGAACGGGTCGCACCAAAGAATGTCCGAAATTTCGAGGCCCCGAGGATCTCGGATACTGCGCCACGCAGAGGCATCGATTTTATAGAGAACTACATGATCATTGCGCATCACCCGATGGTTGGAAAAAATCCCGATCAGCGCCGTCGCGCCGGTAATCAGGATGCCGCCTTCTTCTTCCAATTCTCGATGCAGAGAGACGCGAACCGTCTCACCGCGCTCGACGCCGCCACCGGGCAAATAAAGCCCTGGCGTATAAGTGTGACGGACCAATAAGACCTGACCCTCGGCATTTTCGACGATCGCCCGCACGCCAAGGGTCATCGGTCTCGCGATACGAAACCAGATGCGGAACAATTGTGTGCGAAGATCCGAGATCAAACAAACGTCCTTTCTGGTAATCAGGGCTCGCCAAATCCGATAAGACGCCCTATTTAGGCTGAAGATTGTTAAAGGGCTGTCATCATGATCCACGCCTCTGTTTGGGCCATACTTGCGACCGTTGCGGTGTTCGCGATATTAAATCTAATCGACTTTCGTCGCATCGATTAGGTATCTCCGACAAATCCCGTGATTTTGAGCAATCATCCATCGTCGAGTTTAACCCGGCGGGGCTCGGATTAGGAGACGGATATGAGTGACCGGGTTTCCGCTGGCCCAAAACGGGCTTTGGTGACCGGGGCTGGCGCGCGTTTAGGCAAAGCGATGGCGGAGGCGCTTGGGCGAGATCACTGGTCCGTTGCCATCCACTATCGAGGCTCAAAACGCGGCGCCGAAGACACAGCGGAAAGCGTTCGCAGCGCGGGTGGCCGCGCCGAATTGGTGCAGGCCGACCTCGCCAATGAAGAACAAACTGCAACGCTTGAGCGCGCCGCACAGGAGGCGCTCGGCGGGCCTCTGACCTTGCTGATCAATTCGGCGTCGACATTTGACGACGATACCGCGATTGGTCATTCGCGCGAAAACTGGGACCTCCATATGGGTCCGAACTTGCGCGCCCCGGTGCTGCTCGCACAGCATTTCGCACGCGCTTTGCCGGAAGAAGACGCCGGGTTGATCATCAATATGATTGATATGAGAGTGTTGAAACTCAACCCGCTTTTCTTCACCTATACGCTCTCCAAATCCGCGCTCTGGACGGCGACCCGAACGCTCGCGCAGGCATTGGCGCCAAACATTCGCGTCAATGCGATCGGCCCGGGGCCGACGCTTGAAAATATCCATCAGAAACCCGGCGAGTTCGACGCTGAAGCGCAAGCAACGCTGACGCAAAAAGGGTCCAACCCAGCCGAAATTGTCAAAGCCATGCGCTATCTCATTGAGGCCGATAGCATAACCGGTCAATTGATTGCGAGCGATGGCGGCCAGCACCTGATGTGGCAAACGCCCGACGTAATGCTCTGAGCAATGGATTTTTTATCTGATACGGCAGCGCCAGCGCATCCAAAAGTGATCGAAGCCATCGCTGCAGTGAATGTCGGTACAGCCGCAAGTTATGGCGCCGACGCCGTTTCCGAGCGGGTGCGCGCGACCCTAAAAGAGGTGTTTGAAACGGACGATTTCGACTACTGGATCTGCGCCAGTGGGACGGCATCAAATGCGCTTGCCCTCTCGCTGATTTGCTCACCCACTGGGGCCATTGCCTGCCATGAAGAAGCCCATATCGAGCGCGATGAGCGCGGCGCTCCAGAATTTTTTACCGGCGGCGGAAAGCTCCACCTTCTCCCGGGTGTCGGCGCAAAAATCGACGAGACCGCGCTCCGCGCCGCTTTGACCGCGTCGACTCCAGACTTTGTCCATGAAACACCGCTGGAAGTTCTATCTTTAACCAATTTGACCGAATGCGGCACGGCTTATACCTCCGATGAAATCCAGCACTTCGCCGCGCTCGCACATGCCAAAAACCTGTTCGTTCATCTTGACGGCGCACGGTTTGCGAATGCTTTGCAGAGCACCGGCGAAACGCCGGCGGATATGAGCTGGCGTGCGGGCATTGATGTGCTCACGCTCGGCCTGACAAAAACCGGCGCAATCGGGTGCGAACTGATTATTCTCTTCGGCGCGCTGAAACAGCGAATGAGCGACTTGCGCGCACGGGCCAAACGCTCGGGTCATATGCCGCCAAAAATGCGCTTTCTGGCGGCACAAGCGGAGGCGATGTTGACCGATGGTTTGTGGCTCAGCTTGGCGCAGAGCGCCAATCAAAGCGCGCGCGCTTTGGCGAATGCGCTGTGTTCACAAACGGGCGTCACGCTCGCCTACCCCACCGATGGCAATGAAGTCTTCGTCGCCCTTCCAGCCAGCGTGGAAGCAAGGCTTCGCAAAGCCGATGTGAAATTCTATCCGTGGCCAGGTGGCTCGCACCGCTTTGTCTGCAATTGGTCGACATTGCCGACCGAGATCGAGGCGGTGCGCGCCTTATTCCCCTAGGGCTTTGGCAAGCCAGTTCTGCATAAGTTTTAAAAACCGGCCGGTATCCACAGGCGAGGCATCTCGGCCGCCCAAAAGCTGCTGGTGCAGCGTCATCACTAAGATGGGTGAGAGCATCATAAAGGCGGAGGCCCGTCGCTCATTCTCCGTTTCCGGTTTACCGGGCGTCGCATCCATTTTCAGCGCAACCGCATTCAAAGCCGGATCAAGCAGCATTTCCAAATAAGCCTGCCCGACTTTTTCATCGGCCATGCCTTCAATGATCCCAAACGCATGCGCGCGGGCAAACCCGCCATGGGTCAGGCCAGCTTCGGTGACGCGAAAATACTCCGCGACCGCGGTAGCAGTGTCCGGCGCGCCGGTTGCGATCACGTTCCATAAGGGCACCGCGCGGTCATGGATATGCTTGAGAATGGCGATCACCAGGCCCTGGCGGTCTTTGAAATAGTGCCGCAAAGTCGGCTCAGACGCTTTCGCAGCGATCGCAAATTGCCGCAGAGAGGGTCGACGCAAATCATCATTCAAAGCAAATTCAGAAAGCGTGTCTAACAGCGCTGTCTTTTTAACTTCGAAGTCATGATTTCGAACGCCTGCAGGCCGCGGCATTTCCCCTCCTAGTCTACTGTCTCTGCTTAGGCTGCAGTTCTAACGTGACCTAGGAAGGATTTGCAACCGTATGCGGAGCAAAGGCTGTTTTTAAGGGTCCTGAACGGGCTGACGACGTGCCCGAACGCGTTCGGCAAAATCGAGTAAGGGCCCGACAAAGCGCCCTCCGGTGCGCCCGACGGTCATCGCTTGTTGAAGCCTGCGATCAATAAATGCCTGCAGTTTATCTGAATCGTCATGGTCGAGCCAAAACAGGATCACGGAAGGGATGACGGCGCTCAGCAAGGCGCGCTTGGTCTGCCGGTTATAGTCCGTTGCGGTGTCGCCCGCCGCGTCCCAGACGGCATCTGCAATCCGCCAAATGCGTCGGACAGCACCCTGCGCCCCCCAGGGGGCGAGGCCTTGCCCGGCCGCGCGGCGCACCGCTTTGCGATATGGAGACAGAGCGTCTAGCCAGGCAATTAAGCCATAGGACACGCGCTCATGTGTCCGCCGGTCGGAGAGATCCTCAGCCGCAAGCCGATCGCGCATTTCAGACAGCGCGTTGTCGAAAAATTGGTCCAGCAAATCGTGCACACCATTCGGCGCTGCGAGCGCCTGCTCGCCTTTTGAAAGGTCTGCTTTCCGGGCCGCCCGCCACATTGCGAGCCGCGTCCAGCCGAGCGTCGGCACAATTGGAAGAAGCGCGGTAAGCCAGCGCTCACGCAGCTTTTGAGAGGGCGTTTTCATATCTGAGTCCGGGTATAGGCAAGTTTCATTGAGCATGTTATAGGCCCGCCTAAGTTCTTGCCCAATAGGGCACAACCGCACATTTTCCCGTTTCTCAATGGAGAGTTGACCATTATTCAAATTACCGTTCGCGACAATAATGTCGAACAAGCCCTACGCGCGCTGAAGAAAAAGATGCAGCGCGAGGGCCTGTTTCGTGAAATGAAATCTCGCACCTATTTCGAAAAACCTTCGGAAAAGAAAGCCCGTCAGAAAGCCGAGGCCGTCCGCCGTGCCCGCAAACTGGCCCGCAAACGCGCCCAACGCGAAGGCCTGATCTAGGCGGTCACTAGACATCGACACAAAAGCCCCCGCGCGTCACGCCGGGGGCTTTTTTTGTGAGCGTGGGTGGGCTGGGGCGCTTCAGCGCTTTTCCTTGTTCTCATTAGCTCTCCAACACTGCGTATGGACGCACGATTACATTCCGCACGTCGTTGTCAAAAACCGCTCCATGTTTTCAAGCACCTGGCCTTTGTGTTCCGTGCGCCACTTATTGCTTTGGTGCCCCATCAGTTCAAGCGTGATCATTTCACTATCGGGTTGGCGTTCGTCAATTCTGTTAAAAAAGTCCGTACTATGCCATAGCGGTACGCGCACATCATAATCCCCGTGATAGAGCTGGATCGGTATGTTGATCTTCTCTGTATTGTCCATCGGGTCCATCCCCTTGACGGTTTGACCTTGCACAACGCGCTGGATGCGATTGTCACCCCACTCATTCCCGAGTCGGGTCAGGTTCGCGACGCCTGCACCTGCGATCGCACACTGATAGGGACTGTCAGGCCGAACCGAAGCCGCGATGGCCGCAAACCCACCGTATGAGTATCCGTGGATGGCGATTTTATCTGCAGGAACAAAACCTTGCTCAACCAACCAAGCGGCTGCGTCATCTTTGTCGTCTTGCATCTTCTGACCCCACTCGGCATCGCCAGCGAGCCAAAGTTCGCGCCCCAGGCCAACCGATCCGCGATACTGAGGACGCAGAACGATGTAACCCCGCGCAGCGAAATAGGAGACCCAACCCGCATTATCGAAGAGCGCGTAGTCCCGTGCCCAAGGCCCACCGTGGGGATGTATGATGGCACCTCTTGCTTTGTCCGTGGTCTTGCTAAAGTTCGGCGGGTAAGTCACCAATGCGGGGATCTGCATGCCATCGCGCGCATCATAATAGATGAATTCAGTATCCCCCAAAGGTTTGTCGCGTAGCCATGGGCGCTCCGAACCAATTACTGCGATTTCAGATTTATTGAGCAGCAAATAGTATTCTGGCGGACGCGACGCACTGGTGACAGTGAAAAGCACCCGCGCGCGGTCATCAGTATAGTCTGAGATGTTGACATTCGCGGCCGGAAAAGCGACTTCGAGACCGTCTTGGATCGACTTGAGTTCTTCATCGATCCAAAACACTCTCGGAACGTCAGCGCCATAACTGAATCCGAGAATACGTCCGAAGTCTTCCTCGCGAGATGAGCGCTGTATCTCTAGAATATTGAAATCAGGATGCGCGAAGAGCGGCTCATCGCTAAATGTATCGGTTTCAGTATCAAACAGGTAAACGGCCACTTTGTCTGAGAATTTGTCGGTTGCGATAAGGTATATCCCCGGCTCATACTCGCCGAGAATGCCCACTGTGTAGCGATCCTCGATTTTTGTGGTTAAAACTGGTTCGAGCGTGATATCGCCATTTTTGTCGGCTAAACTGGCAAGGGATCGCCACGCGCCATCCTGAAAGTCGAGTTTGAATTTTGCATAAGGACGTCCAGTCCTGGCGCTAATTTGGAATTGCTCGAACGGACTGCCTTTGTATAGAAAGGTTTCTTTGCCCGTTGACAGATCATGTCGGAAGTATTTTTCGCCATCCTTGTCTGTCGCGCGATTGAGAATAATATCCGTTGGGTGAAGCGGTAAAGTGGTCGCAATACGCGTTTGGCCTACGAGTTCAAAGCATCGGAGCATATCCTTTCCTGCTCCAACTTCGGCACGGCCATCCGGGAGTTCGTCTATTTTTGTGATGCGTTCATTGCCGATATAGGCTTTCTCAAGGTACTTCTTGGTCAGCCCAGTGACATTGCCTTCGCCGCATCCGCGGAGCTCGCCCTGATAGGCTTGCGTTGTAAACCAAAGTGATTTGCGCTGCTTCAGCGCCCGCGCGGCGAAGAAGTCGGTCCGCTTTCCGGACGGGGTGACATGGCTCGGCAGCAGCGGTTGGCTTGGGTCGATTTCGCCCGACAGATCCCAGTAAGCCGCCGCCAGCGCCTCCCCGTTTTTGGATGGGTCTGCGACCAAACCGACCATCATGTCGCCTTCGGGGGACATAGACAAACTCGTTACTGCGGGATGGCGCGCAAAATCTTCAACGGTCGGCAATCTATCGTCTTCGGACACATCTTCGTTCGCGAAAGCAAAGTACGTAAATATTGGATAGATTATTAATATTAACAATAATCGAGTGATATGCATCATTCTTCCATCCGAATTTTATTGATCAATTTTAATCATTGAATAGAATTATATTCCCACTAAGCAATATAAATTGCCTCAATCTTTTAAGATAGTAATACTATTGATAAATTTGTGTCTATTGTACAACACTTACTAATTTTTTATATTTTCTAATATACATCAATTCAGCCACAACATAACACTCACAAGATCGAAATCATCTGATTTCAATTCGGGGACAAAGTAATCTGTCAACGAAGAGGGTAATCAAGGTGAGTAGGAACAGATTTTTTCTTGTGGGACGTTTATTTTCTACAGCCGCAACTGGCGCGCTTATTTTTTCAATGGCAAGTGTATCGGCTCAAACGGAAGATCCAAGTGCCGAAGCGGTGCGTAGCATCGAAGAAACTGAAGAAACCGAGGAAGAGTCCGTCCAAGACAAAGTGGTTGTTACGGGGTCCTTGCTTGGCCGAAGGGAATTCACGTCTGCGTCGCCACTGCAAGTGATCACGGCCGATACCGCAACGCTCGAAGGATTGGTCGACACTGCATCGCTTTTGCAAAGCTCCTCGCTTGCAACGGGCGCAACGCAATTAAACAATACGTTCCAATCGTTTGTCACCAATGGCGGCGTTGGGACCCAAACCATCGATTTGAGAGGTTGCGGCGACACCCGGACCCTCGTGCTGGTAAATGGTAAGCGCTGGGGCCCGTCAGGGGTGCGCGGTGGTGTCTCCGCGGTTGACCTGAACAATATTCCGCAATCCGTCATTTCGCGAGTCGAAATCTTGAAGGACGGGGCTTCGACGATTTACGGGTCGGATGCTGTCTGTGGGGTGGCGAATATCATAACCCGCACAGCTGTCGATGACCCAGAGCTGAACTTCACCTATAGCCAACCCTTCGAATCCGGCGGCGAAGAAATGCGCATCAGTGGCGCATATGGGTTCGAAATTGGTGACAATGCGGATTTCATCCTCGGCGCTGAATTTCGTTTGCAATCGGAGCTAAACCGCGGCGATCGTCCTTGGCTAGACTGTCAGCGCGACTATGTGCGCAATTTCGAGACGCTGGCGCCGATTGATCGGTTGAACTTCTCCGCAACAGCGACCGATCCGAACCGCAATTGTGGTAACTTATATCACAACGCGGTCATCGATAGTTTGGTCGAAGGTCTCCTTGATCAGGACCAGCGCTTGGTGCCGTCGGGCGACGGAACGACGGAACCGACGGTGCTCGGCGGGGCAATCCCTGGATATGTCTTACGCGCAAGCGGTGGACCCCGCAGGGGTACGGGCGTCACGGAAGCGGGCGAACTGTTTTACACCGATATCCTCGATGCGCCCTTCTTGGCAGAGGATGATTTTCGTCCGGAGCAAGAAAACATCGCCCTCTATGGGTCCTCCGACATTCAGTTCGCGGGTCTAAGCTGGGATGCCGATGTCCTCTACAACAAACGCACGACGACCGTTGATGGTCACCGACAGTTCGCGCCCAGTATTGGATCGAGCGTAAATGCCTCAGGGAACAATCCGCGTTTTGGATATCTCGGTTTTGCATATGATAATGGGTTAAATTCGCTGGTCATACCGATCTATCCCTATCCAAACGATACGACGGTCGAAGTTGAATACTATTCTGTCAGCAATTCGCTGACCGGTGGGTACACTGTCGATTTTCTGTCAGACTGGAGCTGGAAACTCGATGGCACTTGGACGTTTAGCGATGCTGAATATACGGGCAACCAAATCCGGGCATCGCTATCTGCGGATTGGGGGATAGATGGCATTCAAGATACGGATGGGGATGGCACCCCCGACCTGGTGTCGGCACCAGGTTGGGACGTGTTTAGTCCCGATCTATTGTCTGGGGCCGATATGGCTTCCCTCGTCGCAGCGGTTGGCGGCGTCGAGACCGGTCGAACAGAGTATGAACAGACCACAATTACAGCGGTCACTACCGGCGACTTGATCAGCCTCCCCGCTGGCGAAGTCAGCGCCGCATTGGGCGCAGAGTATCGTGAGTATAGAATAAAAGATGTGCCCGGGGCATTGACTCAGAAGGGCGATGTTTGGGGGGTATCCCGTGCTGGAGTTACGGCCGGAGAGAACCGCGTGAGTGAGGTCTTTGGCGAGCTCGCAATTCCAGTCCTACGGGGACAACCATTCGCCGAGGATGTCGAACTCTCCGCGTCCGCGCGGGCTTTCCGGTATGATATTGGCGGAGAGGGATCAATCTACCGTGCCGGTTTAAACTGGCAGGTCAATCCAGTCATTCGGTTCCGAAGCAGTTTCAACACATCGTATCGTGCGCCGGCCCTGTTTGAGCTCTTCCTGAATGAACAGGTTGGATTTTCAAGCTATTCGAATGTCGACCCTTGCGTCAATTGGGGGCTTTCAAACAATCCCAATCTGCGCGCAAACTGTGCCGCGGAGGGAATTCCAGAAACCTTCAACCCGAACTATCCAAGCTCACGCATAACAACGACGGGTGGCGCAGGGGAATTGGAAGCGGAGGAAGGCCAGACCTTCTCGGGCGGCATCGTTATCACGCCAGCGAATGTCGGCCTCAACATCGCGCTCGATTACTATGAAGTCGACATCGATGATCAGGTAGCTCGTTTAGGCGGCGACACCATCGTCGGCGGATGTTATGGGCAGGCCCAGTTTCCAAATGAGTTTTGTACGCGCTTTACGCGTGCTGCCGCCGATTCATTGGAGCCATTTCGCGTCAACGATATCCGGGCGACATATTTGAATATTGATTCGCAAACTCAGCGGGGGCTAGACCTTGAATTGCGCTATGTCCAAGGCTTAGATATCGGAGAACTGACCATCGAAAGCAGCATGGCTTGGTCGTTCGAACGTGTCATTAATCTGTTTGGCGAAGGATTTATCGCAGGCGTTGAGAACAATGACTTTAACGGAACGGTAGGCTTCCCTTATGTGACCGGGGACTTGAATGTGCAACTCGAGCGTGGGGATTGGACATTTGCGGTCTTTTCGGACTATATCGGGCGACAGGATAATAACAGCACCTTTGTTAACGACCTCGATGGACCACTAAACTATTTTGGCACGAGCCCAGCCCTCTACAAGGGTTTCACGGAAGCGACGACTTATCATGGGGCCTCCGTTCAATGGGAGGGGGATACCTGGACGTTTTCGGGCGGTATCCGTAACATTTTCGATGAAGCGCCACCGGTTGTGTCTCCAGCGGTTGTAACGACTGATCTCGGTAACTTTCCGCTTAACGCAACCAGCCATGATGCGCTTGGGCGGCGAGCATTTGTTACCATCCAAAAACGCTTCTAAGCGGCGCTGGCAATACTATTTGGTCACTGGGCGGATGGAAAAGTCCGCCCTTTAACCTCCACCAGCTCCGCAATGATGATCTGTGCGTCAAGATAAAAATCAGGCACCCCGAAACAACCGTCTTCGACACCATAGACGCGGCAGTGCGCGAGCCACTGATTTACACTTAACGTACGCTCTTATTGGTTTTATCCAAACGCATGGACATCGACCCTGAGCTTCGGTCTACGCTGGTAAAGGTGGCGGCTTTTTTGGGGGCGGCGCAGGACGATTGGTGGGTCCTGGGGAGTGCGGCAATGGCCTTGATCGGGATCGATCCAGGCGGTGTTCGTGACGTTGATATTCTTGTCTCAAAGCGCGACGCAGCGGCGATCATGACGCGTTATGGATGGCGGAATGAAGCCGATGGCGGCACCGATCGATATCGGTCCGCAGTCTTCTTACGCCCTGATCTAGGCGCCGTCGATATTGAAATCATGGCCGACTATCGCATCAAAAAAGGGGCGAAATGGCAGCCTATCTGGCCGCAGACCCGCCGCGAGGTCTCGCTTGATGGGACGGGGCTGATCGTGCCGGGCGTTCACGAGCAATTGGCCCTCCTCCGGATGCTCAACCGGCCTAAGGATCACCCGCGCATCGCCCGGCTCGAGCGGAGTTTGTGACGCGCCGGATTGCAATCTCCTGACGCTTCTAAGATATTGGGCGTGGTCGATGCGAGCAATCTCAGTGGAGGAAACGATCGATCCAGTTCTTCCCTTTCGGGCGATGGCGTACAATAATGCTTGGGCCAATCACCGCTTACTCAGCGCCTGTGCACAGCTCTCCCAGACCGCGTTTTCAAAACCGCGGTCAGGGTTTTTCGGGAGCATCAAAGCCACTTTGAATCACACTTTGTGCATTGATCGCTTTTACATAGATGCCATGGAAGGCGGTGACCTCGGACCCGCCGCATGGGCAGACCCGGAGCCTTGCGCGACCGTCGAACGCCTGCGGATCGAACAGCAAAAAATCGATCACCGCTTGCTGATCCTCTGCGATCATTTGACCGCCTCCGATGTCGATCGCATCGTTGAAGTGCACAGAACGCAGGGTGTTCAACGCGAACGTCTCAGCCGACTTTTGCTTCATTTATTCCAGCATCAGATCCATCATCGCGGTCAGGTCCATGCGATGATGAGCAGCACGTCCGTCGCGCCGCCGCAGTTGGATGAGTTTTTCTCTGAAGACGAGGCGGATCTTCGGGCCCGTGAATTTGCTGAGCTCGGCTGGACCGAGGAAACCATTTGGCGCCGCGACCGTGGCGGTGAATAGCGCGCCGATGTCCGGGTGTCTGATCGATCGCTGATCGTCCCGAAGTAGAATTACCTTGTCGTGGCGGGCACGTATCGCAAAGAGGAAGTGGGTTGTAAGTACGGTCCTCGTCTCTCCGACACGGCGCGTCAGCGTTCGGGGCTTGCGAGGCGAGGGGAAACGGGTCTGAGAATGGTACTATGAATTGGATCGAAATCATCGGAACAGTGAGCGGCGCCCTCTGTGTCTGGCTGTTGATCCAACGCAATCTTTGGAATTTTCCGGCGGGCATTCTCAGCTGCGCGATGTTCCTGGTTCTGTTCGCGCAGTCCGGCCTCTATGCTGACGCAGGTTTGCAGGTGGTGTTCATCGCATTGAACGCGCTGGGCCTCTATTGGTGGTTGCGAGGCGGCGCCGATCATGACGGGGTTCAGATTGCGAAGCTCCGCCCCGTTCAGCTCGCCTTGTGTCTATTGGCCGTCGCAGTGATTGCTGTCGCGATTCATTTCGGCCTGACGCGGTGGACCGATTCCACCGTTGCAGGTTGGGACGCCATCACCACAGCGTTGAGCCTCGTTGCGCAATTCATGCTGTCGCGCAAATGGATTGCCAATTGGTGGTTATGGATCACCGCCGATCTGATCTATATCCCGTTATACATCCATAAGGATTTGTGGCTGACGGCGGGGTTATATGGCGTGTTCCTCGTCATGTGCATTATCGGCTTGAGAGAATGGCAGCGCGCCGCGCGTGCGAGCGTCGCCGAATGACCTCACCAAGATCGATCAGACGCGTCATAGTGACCGGCGCAGAGTCGACTGGAAGCACCACGCTTGCGCAGACTCTTGCGCGGCAGTTCGGGTGCGCCTGGGTGCCCGAATATGGACGGGCATACACCGCGACCCGGGAAGGCGGTCCGACCGCGCCATGGCGTGACGAGGAATTTGTATTGATTGCGCGGCGTCAGAATAGATTAGAGAATGAAGCGGCGGCACAAAGCCTGACAGGCTGGCTGATCTGCGATACCGACGCCATGGCGACGGTGATTTGGCAGGAGCGGTATATGGGCCGGTCAACCAGAGCCGTACGCGCGGTCGCCGATGCTCAGGTCACACCCTTCGCGCGGATCCTTGCGGGCGATGAGATCCCTTTCGAAGAAGATGGTCAGCGCGATGGCGAACACATTCGCCATGCCATGCAGGACCGCTTTCGCGACGCTTTGGCCGGACCGGAAGGCCGCGGCGTCCCGTGGATCGAAGTGCGCGGCCCCGTCCAGGATCGGGCCGCAACCGCACGCCACTTTCTAGAAAGCTTATAAGCGCCGTGTCTCAGCGGATCTGAGTGGCGGAGAGAGAGGCAGCCGCTACGCCGTTCATTAAGTTTCAGTGAAGCCCAGTGCGTTCAGTAATGCATTATAATTGTTGACGTTTTAGTGTTGAGAAGCTTCAGTGCGTGCTACCTTATTCCAGTAAGAGAAGGGGGATAAAATGGGGGATCAGAATTCGAATTCCACAAAGCGCATATCTGGTAGAATGTTGAGCGCCGCCTTCGTCAAAACTATCTCTCAGCCCGGCAAGTACCATGACGGTCAGAATACTGGCTTGATTCTGCAGGTCGACGGCAACAGTCGCAAGTACTGGAAACAACGTATCGTCATAAACGGCCGAAGAAGGGAGCTTGGTATTGGTAACGCGAACTTTGTCTCACTTGCCGAGGCAAGAGAGAAGGCATGGGAAAATAAGCGTTCGGTCATTGCGGGAAACGATCCGCTAGCAGAAAAACAATCGCGCAAGGACCGCGTGAGCTTCGCCGATGCCACTACAAAAGCATTGCTCAAGCGTTTTAAGGAATTGAAGAACGAGAAGCATAAGAAACAGTGGCAATCTACGCTGAAACGTTACGCATTTCCCGTTCTAGGGGAGATGCCAGTTTCAGACATTACCACCCAAGATGTTCTTAGAGTGCTCGCTCCGGTCTGGGAAGAGAAGACCGAAACCGCTAAGCGCGTTCGCTCCCGCATTGAATCCGTTTTGAATTGGGCAACCGTTTCAGGCCATCGTAGCGGCGATAACCCCGCGCGATGGAAAGGAAATTTGTCAGAGCTTTTGGCGAGCCCCTCTAAAGTCGCCAAAAGGTCTAATCACCCAGCTCTTCAGCATCATGATTTGGGACGCTGGTGGCGCGCACTTAGTGTTCGCGATGGGATGGCAGCTAAAGCGCTACAATTCCTCGCAATGACGGCTGCAAGGTCTGGCGAAGTTCGAGGGATGGTTTGGCAGGAAGTTGATTTTGACAAAGCTATTTGGAGTGTTCCGCCGGAACGCATGAAGGTCGGACGGGAACATCGCGTTCCATTGTCCAAACAGCTTGTGGAGTTTTTGATCTCCCTTCCGCGGCTATCTGACTCTCAAATCGTGTTCTTCGCACCGCGCGGTGGGGCGCTTTCTGATATGTCGATTTCTGCGGTTATGAAGCGGCTCCATGAAGCGGATATGCGTGCGGGTAGAAAAGGGTTCATCGACCGCCGTTCAGGTCGGCCAGCCGTACCACATGGTCTAAGGTCTAGTTTTCGAGATTGGACAGCGGAAGTCGGTGTCGACCGAGACTTAGCAGAGATCTGTTTGGCGCACAAAGTCGGCTCCGAGGTGGAGCGCGCGTATCTTAGATCAGATATGATCGAAAAGCGTAGACAGGTCATGCAGGATTGGCAACGTTTTCTCGTCGTAGAATAAGACGATTTGATTCTATTTGGTCTAGTCGCAACGCGCTGTAACAATTTGAAATTTCCGAGGATTCATAGAGCATATCTGCCTTCGTGGTTAGATTGCTTATGGCTAGTCCTTTCAATGATGAAAGGAACGAATAATGAGTGCCAAAATCCTGAGGCGTGGCGATGTTCTCGATAGGACAGGGTTGTCGGTGTCGACGCTCTATTACTTCATGAAAAAGGATCGGTTTCCCAGACCAATCAAACTTGGCGTTCGTTCGGTTGGTTGGCTCGAGCAGGACATCAACGACTGGATTGATCGTTGCGTCAAAGATCGGGAGCGAAACAATGACTGAGCAGATCATCCGAACTGCCTTTAAATCGCTCTTAAATGAAAATAGATGGTGTGCTTGGCGATCAGCCGATCGAAATGGCAAACCAACAAAAATGCCGGTTTGCCGGACCGGAGCTGCTAAACCTAATGATCCGTGTACCTGGATGGGGTTTGAGGCCGCATTCCAATTGTCAAAACGGTCTGGAATAGCGGGCCTTGGTGTTTTTCTTGGTCCCAGGCTCGAGGCCCCAACCGAGTTTCTCATTGGTATCGACGTAGACACCTGCATTAACGAAAAAACAGAGCATATGGTTTCTTGGGCCGCCGAACTGGTAGAATCTACGCCAATGTACTGGGAGGTAAGTCCCAGTGGAACTGGGTTGAAGGGGTTCGCATTGGTGCGCCAGGTTGATCTGGATGCGTTTTCAGATGTGCTCAACAATAACTATTGCAAGACTTGGAAGCAGGCTGGCGCCAAAGGCGAACATCCTCCTTGCATAGATCTCTATTCAGGCGCGCGCTATTTTACAGTGACCGGGCGTCTGCTCAAGGAAGCAAACCAATCAGTTCCGATTTTGTCGCGAACGCAACTTGATCGTGTAATCAACGATTTTGGGCCAAAGCTAGCTGGCAAGCCCAACCGACGACCGAAAGCTTCGGAGAGAAAGCAGGTTCGGAATGAGGCCAAACAGCAGCCGTCAGTTTGCGACAATCACACTGAGGGCGCCTTAGCTTCCGACCCCCTCGATCAAATGCGAGATTGGGCTTTGTCTGAGGACATACTGCCGTTTCGTGAGGCATATCGATTGCTCACAATCGGTGCGGTCAAAGAGGGAAACGACGCGAGTCGAAGCGCTCAAGAATTTGCTTTCTCAAAAGTTGCTCGCCTCGCTGGTTTGAATCGTCCCGAATTCGAGATCGCTCTGCGAGCTTGGAGTGAAGAGGGGTTTGGCTTTGGCGAAAACGGGAGCGATGAGAGGGCGGATGACGATCGACAACGCGCTTGGGATCGATGTTGGGAGAAAACGTCAAGCTCGAGATTGCCGATATTCGTAGCGGATCGGGATAAGAATGCTTTATTCATTCAAAAATCGGAAGGTAAAGAGCAAACATACGTGAAGCTGAGCAGCTATGTCCAGCCAATTCACGAATTGGTGGATGAAACCGGCGAACATGCGCGCTGCTTCGAGATTGGAACGAGGACTGGGACATTCAAAAACGTCATAGTTCCTTGCAAGGCTTGGAGCGGCCGCCGCGATGATTTTATAGAGATCCTAACTAAAGAAGGATTATTTCATGCGACCTATCAGTCAGCGCGGTCCGACTTAAGATCATGGGTCAACGGCGGGCGTCCGGCGTTGGCTAAATTGGTGACCCGGTCGGGGTGGGTCGATGAAAGCGCGTTCGCTTTACCAGGACGCGTCATCAACCCCAAAGAGGGTCCGACGATAATAGAGCAAATAGCACCGGCCGATGGCTTCGGCACATTCGGAACGCTTGAAGACTGGCAAGAAACAGTAGCTAAAACCTGCATAGGTAACTCTCGCCTGATACTCACTCTTTGCGCAGCCTTCCTCGGTCCCTTAATGAAGCCCGTCGGAATCGAAAGCGGTGGCCTTCACATAAACGGCTCATCATCCATCGGAAAAAGTACGGCGCTTCGTGTAAGCGCTTCAGTCTTCGGTAGTCGCGATTTCGTGAAAACCTGGCGGGCCACAGACAATGGATTAGAAGGTATCGCTGAAAGTCGATCGGACACGTGCTTACTTCTAGATGAACTATCCGAAGCCACACCTGCCACAGCCGACAGGGTTGCTTACATGCTGGCCAATGGCCGCGGCAAGGATAGAGCGAATCGAGACGGCTCAAGTAGGCCGGCGAAACATTGGCGCATAACCTTTATCTCATCGGGTGAAGTCTCACTTTCGGACAAACTCGGAGAAGTAGGTAAGTATGCAACCGCAGGTCAGCAAGTGAGGGTGCTGGATATTCCAGCAGATACGGATTCAGGTTTTGGGTTGTTTGATACGATCCATCAACACAAAAGCGCATCGGCTTTTGCAGAAGCGCTTTCTGAGGCGGCGCTTCAGGCGTATGGGACTGCCGGTAACAGTTTTATTACGAAACTTATCGAAAATCGGGATGCATCATTGGCTTGTTTTACCGAAGCAAAACGGGAATTCTCAATTGGTATTGGGGATGAAACTGATGACGGACAGGTCCGACGAGGGCAGAAGAGGTTTGCAGCAATTGCCGCTGCCGGAGAGGTCGCCATCAGACTGGGAATTCTACCGTGGAAAAGGGGTGATGCGATTTGGGGCGTTTCCAGATGCTTTGAAGATTGGATCAAAAATCGAGGCCACAACGGTTCGGTGGAGGAACAACGTTGCATCGAAGTAATAAAACATCAGATCGAAACACGCGGTAACAACGTGTTTCAATCAATTTCTGATGGATTGAACGAAGCCGATAAAGTTCGCGACCGCGCAGGCTTTTACGAACGCAAAGCAGATGGCTCAACTACTTACTACTTTCTCTCTCCATCGTGGAACCAACTTTTTCAGTCCGCCGGATTAAATGCGCGCACTGCGGCAAAGTTGCTTGGCAGAAGAAATTATCTTGAACGAGGCGATGGCGATAGGTGGCAGATCAAAATGGATCTGAGCAAGCATGGGCTATCGAAAAACAGCCGGGTCTATGCAATATCCTCCAAAATCCTTGATGCCGGATGAATTCTCAAAGTATGACGTTTTCAGATCAACAATAAGGATTAAGTCGTGTTATTTCGATATCATCGTGATCCAACTTCCCACTTTTCCCACTTTCTGTGATGTAGTCTTAGTTTGCGCACGGAGTTCGAATACTGTGATTACCTCATACGAAATCAAGCCGCATCAGTTGCGCTGCTCAAAGACAAAAAATTGGGATAAGTGGGATTTTTGGGAATTGATAGCCGTGCCTTGTCGAGAAGGACCGGAGCAGATCGGTGTCGCGGGTTATGTGCTAAGAGGGAGGGGTAGGGTAAAACCTTATTCTCAATGCGCCAGGGACCGGCGGTGGAACCTCGACACACATTTTTTGCATTTTTTAAGAACTTTTTTTGGAGAAAGTCATGAAAGCCCTCGAAGCGAATGATCAATCAAGTTTGAACTACGGCCGCACAGCACCTCAGGAGGAGAGTGCGGAACATGCCGATCTCATTGGAGGACCGCCGGCCGACTTCGATGCAGCCCAGAGTGCAGTATGGACCGAACTTGCAAAACTCATTGTGAGCGCCGACAATATTCAACCGTATCATCGGCTGCAATTTGAAATGCTTTGTGATGCTTTCATTCAGTATAAAGAGACCCGGCGTGTTCTTCGCGCCGAAGGGGTCTGCTACAATACATCTAGCAAGCATATGTCCGGTCTCAAAAGGAAACACCCCTTAGTTGATGTGAACCAAGATCTCAGAAAACAAGTCTTAGAGCTGTCTGGAAAATTTGGTATCAGTCCGGCGACCGATAACATGCGTGTAGTTGATGCGTTTGAGGAAGATGCTGCGATAGCCAAGTATTTTTTGAAATAGGCACCGACCGGGCCACTGTCATTGAACCAGTTCTGTGAATTCTGAATAGATTGCAACGCCGCACGTTATCTCTGCATAGTCACTATCCGAAGCAATAATTTTCTCCCCCTGGAACACGAACTGTATCTCCGATATTCCAGTATATCCGCCCAGCCGGTTCTTCGCGTTCCCCCGGAAACAAACGTTCCATTTCGGCCCCGAAAGCGTGTTACTTAGCAGTGGCGAGGATATCATCGCGTCTCTCACGGTATAGGGATCAAACAGCCTGACGCGGAGGTTGTCTGCGACGACTTGTCGATACGACGTCGGAGGAGGGCCTGGATCCCCTCCTCCTGATGTGGCGCAACCGGAGAGTACAATTACGAAGATTAAAAGCGAAAAAAAACACCTCTGCAAAGCCAGCCCCAATTATCTGAATTTAAGATATGTTGATTTCAGATATACCTGAGGTCCCCACGATTGCAAGTGGGAAATCATTTGACCAAAACGTTAGGCTCTACCCGGCAAAACGCATTGATCTCGATGTTGATCGCAGCGCGAAAAAACGCGGGGCATACTCAAGCCGAGGTTGCTAAAATGCTGGGAGAACACCAGTCATTTGTTTCCAGGCTGGAGAGTGGCGAGCGTCGAGTGGATGTAATAGAATTTATTGAGCTCTGCGATCTGCTCCGAGTGGATGCGTCGAAGGTTATTCGCGATTTGATACGGGTCAATTTGGAAGATTGACTTTGGCACCTCAGAGCTCAATTCCAGTTCTCACATTTACGATGGCCGTAATGTCGGTTTGCACCGATAGAAATCATCGCGAGCGGCGCTAAGCGCGTAAGCGGTGTCAGGTCGCGATCGGTGATTTTAGTTTTCGTTCCCGCAATCCAGAGCGCCTTAAGTTTTTGCATAAGCTCTAAAGGCTCAACGGAGTCAATTGTTCGGGCATCGACGATAGTGGGAATTTCGATGTTGTGAAATTTGGGGTGGGAGAAAATATTGTCTTATGACCACCTTTGCAAGCATTGCTGCCGTTCGCAAACACTCTCACCTATGTCTGACATCGGCGAATTTTGTCGGCCGCTAGCGTTGGGCCAAACGGCAACAACAGGCGCAAAACCAGACTTAAGCTAAGAGGCGGAAATCGCGCTAAAACGGACTTCTAGGTTGGAAGAATTCCATGGTCACCCATTTAAGGGGAGGTATCTCAAATCATACAGACCAATAACTCTTTCAGACCAAGGTCGTCTATGAATCATTCACCAAATCAGGCTTCAGAACCCAGGATCCATTTAGACTTTCCCATTCAGGCAACTCGTTATCTTTGCGCAACTTAACCAATGAGGTCGGAACACGTACCTCCCATGGTTCGCCGAAAGGCACTTCTTCGCCTGGCCGACCAAGCTGACCCGCATGTTCTTGCGCAAACGTAACATAGGTGTTGTCACCAATATTTGGCATCGGACCTCCTTCCCACGGCACCCCGGTTTTCAGGTAATAACTCACCGCACTTTCAAAGCCTGGGCGCACAGCTAATTGCACGCGCGCGGCCCCGGCGCGAACAAATTGAGCAAAATCAGGGTCTGTATCTTCGTACAAGACACTGCGCTTCCAATGCGGCAGCCGCCTACCCCAAACGTAGGGATACATGAGATAGTTCATTTGCTCCCATTCGAATGCCTGTTCCAAGAACCGAATTTCTGGCTCACCAATTCTGGATGCCGCGACATCTATCAGTGAAAGACCA
Organism: Pseudomonadota bacterium; assembly: GCA_038531165.1. Taxonomy (GTDB): domain Bacteria; phylum Pseudomonadota; class Alphaproteobacteria; order Caulobacterales; family Hyphomonadaceae; genus Henriciella. Next base: position 638,434 of record JBCBBZ010000001.1, on the reverse strand, counting down.
TTATTCATTTCCAACACGGCGCCGAAATCGACATTTCGGTTCGCGATCATGGTGATCGCGGCACGTTTGACTTCGTCATGCATCATTCGCTTATTGGTAGCAGGGTTGCGTCCGTTGATTCCAATGAAGGCACTGTCATCTTGCAAAATTTGTCGCGCTTGTGCCTCCCTAAACTCCGCAAGCTGAGTTTGATACGCCGCTTCGATCTTTTCATGCGTATCAAGTTGCCAGTTTTCAAAGTTCTCCTGGCGGCAGCGACACGAAATCACGACATTTACAGCATATGCGGATGCACGAAAAACTCTGATCGCTACGGGCACAGCACCGGTTATTTCAGGAAGTGCCTGCTCGAGCCGCTGACTTGTTCCCCAATCAGTCCAATTTGCTTTGCTGCCGACAATAACCACCAAGGATGTTTCCTCATCCCCTGTCGCATTGCTTCTCATCCAGTAATGAACGGCTTCGTATCCTGTCGGGACTTGCACATCCTTGGTTTCCACCTTGCGAAGCTCTTTCCAATCCTTTTTCTGCCCATACCCGAACGCAGCGCTTCCCCACTCCCATTCACTTGGCGGTGCGTCGACATCGATCGCGTTGTACTTGGCAACATAATGATCATAGTTTCCGCGCGTGAGCTGTTGTGGCTCTAGTGTGAATGGCGCCGGCTCATCTGGGAGTTCTGAAGATGATTGCTCGGCTTCTTGTCCGGCAGCGATCATGAAAGCGGCCGGTTCTGGTACTATCAAGTCGTAAAGCGTTCTGAGGCCATAGTCCCAGATTTGCGCTTCATAGATCTTATCAACCCATTGATAGATCCCACTCACGTTGTCCGTCTCGCCTTCGGAATTGTCGATGCGATGCGTATTAGTGACTTCTATCTCATCAATGATCTTTCGTGACCTTTGAATACGAACCTTTTCCGAAACTTTCTTTTCGGCGCGCTCGACCACGTCATGCGCAAAGCTAGATGCGGTTTTTTGGGACTCTTGTTTGGATTGGGACCATTCTGCGCTCGTATTAGCCTTGAACTTGACGCTCATTCCGTAGCTACCGGTAAGTTCTAAACTGCCATCCACCTTTTTCTTTTCATCAAGAACAGAAGATGTTTCGGTGGACAGCTCATATCGGTCGGTTGTCTCTAAACTGTGGGCTTCGCTCGTTTCTGATTCGGACTCAAAGAACTCAAATTCTTCTGAAACATGCTTATGTCGATGTACCTTCTCGCGAAACTCACCTTCCAGAGCGTTTTCGATGTGACCGACCTCTCCTTTGGCATAACCTATCAGGGTTTGGCGCGTGACTAAGAGTTGTCCCAAGCCGGACTCTTTGAGAGGTGATGGAAATGGGAGGGGCGACGGTTCGGTTGGACCGCTATCTTCCCACGGAAAAATCACTTCCCAATCATGAATATCCCAAACAACATGATCAAAACTGGAAACACCCGAACTTGGCCAACCTCGCAACGTCTTTGTTCTTGAGTTCATGTTTCCCATTGCATTGACCATAACGGTTCGACGATTTTCCTCCGCCGCGCCAATTGCCGATTTTACCGACTGGACTTCAGCTCGCGTAATCGTTTTTTGTAGGTTTGGCAAAGATGTACTGACTGGGTCGAGTTTGAGTTCTTTGAGCACTTTTTGCGTGTTTGAACTTAGCGACTTCGCGCCTCTTTCAGACAGAAATGGCCCTTCGACAAAAGATTGGTCTTCAGTTTGCGGCGCGACAAAGCCATCGCCGCCAGAAGTTCCAAGCCAGTTTCCAAGCCGCGCTATTAAGCCGGAACTCGTTTTTATGGACTTGCGCTTTGTTTCTTGCTGGCTTGTTTTTAACGCCGAGCCCGGGACCGCGGAGAGTTCGCCAGCGACCTCGCGCATCGAAGAGACACTTTGAGCTGAAGCGATGAAGTCCTTTTTTTGAGCCTCGTACGCGTCCTTCTTCTTTTTGCGCTGATCTTTTATGAACTTTTGGTCTGCTGAAGCGCTATGTTCTTTGTGCTCACTGAAATCGCATTGGATGGGGGTTCTAAAGAACCGCAGTAAACTTTCTTGGTCGGAAAGGACTGACGCTTGTTGTTTTTCATCTAGCTGCAAAAACGCCAGCGTTCTGAGGTCCTCACAATGCTCGGCCAGTCCCATGTCTGCTTTAGGGTTTTGTAATGCGACGAAAATCTGTTCGCTGATCGCTTCAAACTGAGATTTCGGCTCTGCAAAATTGCTCTCGGGGAGCGTACTGTTTTGAAGTGTTTCAGACAGCTTCGCCCTCAGCGTCTTTAGAGCTTTGGACGCGGTCGCATCCACGGGTAGAGGGTCCATACCTCTGCGCAACTCTTGTTTTCGCTCTTCGTCTATTTTGATGAAGATCACGCCATCGTCTGCCGTCGGTTGCGGAGCGCGTATAACAACGAAGCGAAAGAGTTCTTCGGTCACATTCGTTATCATTTTAAGATCTCCTATGACTGATATTGGGAAATTAACTTGAGCTGGTTCTATCGACATTGGGCCTTTCTGTTTCCGTCCGATCGGCGCTATGGCAACGATCGGATTGGATCCCAGTGGCTCGTTGATCATGATCCGCCACCCACTTGGCCGGTTGCGAGACATGAACAGCAGACATCAACCAGTTAGCGCGCACCTTCGACAGATCATCAATCGCTAGCGCCAAAGTTTCCGCGAACGTATCGTCTGCATCAAACCCTCGGTTTGTAATCACTTCTTGAAGTTCAAAGCCTGTCTGCAGCAGACTTTCTAAATACGTGTTGCGACTGGTTTTAAGTTCAGCTGCTGCTTCTTTTGCCGTGTCATCACAGATGAGAATGTATTGATCGCGCAGTTTCGAACAATCGATGAAATTCGTAGCTTTAAGACTATCGCGCGTAGCTTCCAATGCTTCGACGAGCAGCTCCAGGGCTTTCTTTTCATCTGCGCTCAGTAACACGTGATGCAATAGCTCCTTTCGGCCCTTCGCCGGCAGCGAATGAAAACGCTATTTCTTATCAGAGTTGTTAAATAACAAAAAAGCCGTGAAGTGTCGCGCAAGGTGAAAGATAAATCAGATTACATATTTGCAATTTTTGTTCGACTTTTTTGAAGGCCAGTAGGATCATTACGTCTGAATGCCCAAAAATGCTGCGCCGCCCGCGTTTACATTGACCGAAATACTATCTCAGCCTTGAATTGGCTGAACAGAGCGGAGTGATTCTCATGATTTATTGAACGTGAAGAGAGTTAACTCTTATCCGAACCCGACTAAGAGCCATCCAAATGAAACCAACAGGCTCAGTAAAATCAAAACAAGCTGCCCAATTAGGTTGAACAAGTCGGGGCATTCGCGTTTTCTCGCCAATCCGAAAAAAAATATATCTGTCGCCAAAACAACGGTTATTGAGATCATCCCGATCGCGAGGTGTTGCAGCGTCAAACCACCGACATCCTGATTTGGCTCGCCCAACAGTTTACCAACTGCGAAAGCTCCTCCGTTCACCGCGAACAGCAAATTGTACCGGCGTTGCTTACCGTGTTCATAAAGAACCAGAATATCTTTCTTTTCCATACGCCTCTCGCAATCCATTCTTTGGCTAAGTTCCGAATTCGAATCAAATAATTGTGCTTTGATACAAAGTCGAGTTTTGTCAGCTTTCAGGATGTTTGATTTAGAAGAGACAAAACTTGGAAGGAATTAAACCACCTGCCGAGTCAACCGGCCATCGCAACACGAGTGTTTGATCGCTCATCGGTAGTCTCAAAGCCAAGTGTTTTTCCAGTTCCCTCATTTAACTAACGGACGGCCTTTCTGGTCTGCCTCTAAGCCCACTTCGACAAATTAGTTCGCTTATAAAGAAATTGACGTAACAGCCGATTGGGATTTTCGCTGGCGCCGCGTTGCCAAGGACCTTGCGGGTCACAGCTATAGAGGTCGATATTTGTCTACTGCGCAAAGCGCGTGTGATCCGCCAAGTCATGTCTTCGACGCCAGGTCAGTGATTTATAGAGCTTATCAAGCAGCTTCATTGATTATCTGGTGAGCGAGGTGACGACGATTTCGGTGTGGCGACCAGAAAGCGCTGTCACCTTGTCGTATCAGGAGTGACGCTCCGCCAAGGCTGCTACGAAGCTGTTTTTTTGGGCCGCACGGAAGATCTCCGTCATGGTCTTTGCTTAGCGATAAAGAATTCATTGACTTTCTTTCGAGACGCAATGATCGATTCATTTACCACATCCTGCGGCGCTACGAAGTCCAGAGTGCTCAGAGCCCAATTATCTGTTCGTCGAAAGACACCTCGAGTAGGAAGTTCTACAGTTTGTTTCTTCTCATCGGAGGTGCGGAGTTGCCCCTCTTCACCCGGGTACATCAGTGTCTCGAATACTGCGCCAACCGTTCGTCCAATTTCATCAAATAAATCCATGGCTCCGACGCTTCTGCCATATACCCCGACAGGATCTGTAAGGTACTTTGGCTTTTTACCAGTTTCATCTAAGCGCAGCGCCAAAACTAGGGGATTAAGTGTACCCGTCGGGCTTGAATCAAATGCGTGAATAGGCAAGTTGTTTAGTATTCCTCCATCGGCCCAAAATCCGTCGGAAACCTTATCTGTGCCTTGGATCCACACTGGTTTAAAGGCACCAGGAAAGCTCATCGAGATCGCAACGCCATCCGCAACTGGGAAGTCCTCGGTTGTTGCGGCGCTGAAATAGGCTGGTCTCCGTGTGGATATGTTGCAGGCCGTTACGACTAAGTCTACGCCGGTGCGCCCTTTTAGTTCCTTGAAGGAAATACGCGACGCATAATCTCGAATGACCTTCGCCGAGAAGCCTTTACTGTAAAGGTCCGTTTTGAGAAAGTCGAAGATGCGATCGACGATATAGGCTCGCATCGCTGCACCTGTAAAAAGCCCACCATCGTAGAATAATGAATACAACGTGGGCGTGGACCGTTGTTTCTGCATGTAGATCCCGAGGCTATCTTTTTTGCTTTGATAGCGAAGATAAACTCGATATGCGTCGAACAGAGCCGTTAGGAGCATGAAGCGAGTTTTACTCTTTGCAGGACGTTGCTTGATGGCTTTGGCAATTAGTTCGCGTTCAGCCGACCTTGTGAAATGAGACCCCAATAGTTGGTCCGCAACTGAGGAAGGCTTTCGCACATATGGCAGCAAATTCGGGTGAGGCATTAGCTTAAATCGGTTTTTGGCTACGGCTCGAACCATCCCTGGCGACATTGGGTCGTAAAGTGCTCTCAAGGCCTTGGTATCACTCAGCAGTTTCCGAATGTCTTGGGCACTTAAACCAAGGGCGAGCAGCAACGCGGTCAGCGCGCCTGCAGACGCGCCGCTAATTCCTTTGATTCGGTTCACTTTTTTATTAGTGCGCTCATCTCGCTTCCATGCAGGTAAAACCCGACGATTCGCCGACCCGAGATCTTTTTCCAAAGCCTCGATTGCACCGAGGTAGGCGGCGCCTTTCCCTCCGCCGCCTTCAAGCGCTAAGTATTCTATTTTATCTGGATCCATCGACAAATTTGAGAGCAACTACCAACTACACATTGTAACTTGGCTTCGGCAATCAATCAAAGGGAATTGTAAACGCAAAATGGAGTATTGTATTCGAGCACCAATGTGAGGCATAAAACACCCTAAATATGACGCTTACGAGTTGTCTGGTTGCATCGGCTTGAAACGCCGAAAGACTCAGGTCATGATCTAACTCGGATGCTGTAGGGGGCTAATTTGGGGGATAAATTCCGTTAGATCACATTATTAATTTAATTATCAATGACTTGACATATTATATGGCGGAGAGAGAGGGATTCGAACCCTCGGAACGCTTGCGCGCTCAACGGTTTTCGAGACCGTCCCGTTCAGCCACTCCGGCACCTCTCCGCGCGGATAACGCCTACTGCCGGCGCGGGTTTGCATCAAGCCCTGCCTCGCATGCGCAAATGGGTTTGACTTCAGTGACTGTTTCGTGTTTATCCGCGCCTTCATGTCCGCGCCGGAACAGGCAGCGGCCAAAACTTCATTTTTTAGAGTTCTGAGAAGGACGCGCGCCATGTTCGCAGTCATTAAGACAGGTGGCAAACAGTATAAAGTTGCCGAAGGCGATGAAATCGTCATTGAGAAACTCGCTATAGATGAAGGCGAGAGCGTCACATTCGAAGACGTTCTGATGCTGGGCGACGAGAAAAAAGTAACCATTGGCGAGCCTATGGTTGCAGGCGCAAGTGTCGTTGGCACCGTCGCTGAGCAACGCAAGGGCGCCAAAGTGCTGATCATGAAGAAACGTCAGCGTAACACCTACCGTCGCAAAAAAGGCCATCGCCAGCTCGAGACCGTCGTGACCATCGAGTCGATCCTTGCGGATGGCAAGAAAGCGCCCGCCAAGAAGAAGGCCGCGCCGAAGAAAGAAGCCGCTCCTAAAGCAGAGGCCGCACCAATGGCGGAAGCAAAAGCCCCAGCGGCCAAGACAGAAACCGCTGAGAAGAAGCCCGCTGCAAAGAAAGCGGCACCGAAGACAGACGCCGCACCTGCAAAAGCTGATGACCTGACCAAAATGAAGGGGCTCGGCAAAGTGTTTGCCGGCAAGCTCGAAGCGGAAGGCATCACAACGTTCGCTCAAATCGCGAAAATGAAGAAAGCGGACATTGACGCGCTTGAGGAAAAAATCGGCGCAGCCGGTAAGTTTGAGAGCAATGACTGGGTCGCCCAGGCCAAAGAGCTCGCGAAAGGTTAAGACCTCTGCTATAGGCTGAGGCAAGAGATTGGAGACCAGATATGGCTCATAAGAAATCAGGCGGTTCGTCGAAGAACGGACGCGATTCAAATCCTAAGTACCTTGGCACCAAGAAATATGGTGGCGAGCACGTGATTCCTGGCAACATCATCATTCGCCAGCGCGGCACCAAGACCTATCCTGGTCGCGGCGTCGGCATGGGCAAGGACCACACGCTATATGCGCTCGTGGAAGGCAAAGTCGAATTCACGCGCAAGCGCGGCAACCGCCAGTACGTGTCAGTGACACCGCTCGCGGACGCGGCAGAATAGACGCGGTCACGTCCGGCCGCCGAGGAGGTGGCCAAAGAGTTCCAAAGGGAGGCAGGCCATCTGCCTCCCTTTTTCTTTGCCTCCCAGTGGAGCCCTCAAATGAGTGACCCTTTTGAGTTTCGATCTGAACGGTTTTTGATGCGCCCCCCGCGCGCCGAAGATGCACGGCAAATTGCCTGCTGTGTGAATGACCTCGAGACGGCGCGCAATCTGGCGCGCCTCCTCCACCCCTATGCGCCCCAAGATGCGCTGGATTGGATTGCCTATGCCGACAAAGCGCGGGCACAGGGCACCGAATACGCCTTCGTGATCACCCATGAGGAAGCCGGTGTCATCGGATCGGTTGGCTTCAATCGCGCTAAAGGCGACGTGTGGGAGATTGGTTACTGGGTCGATCGGGCCGTTCGCGGCAAAGGCGTTGCAACCGAAGCCGCGGGCGCTTTGCTCGCATGGGGGGGCTCCCAGTTCGGTGTCACGAAGTTCGTCGCCGGCCACTTCCAAGACAATCCTTCATCGGGCCGGGTTCTCGAAAAACTGGGATTTGTTCGCGTCGGTGAAAAGCGCCTCTACAGCGCTGCGCGTGGCGGGAAGGATCCAGCATGGCGCTATAGCCTGCGCGCGGAGACCGAAGCGGCCATGGGCGATGCACACTAAACCGCAAGGTTGCGCGGTGGGCCCGACACCATTCGTCTTCACCGGTGGAATTTTATGCATTCGATAGAGACGCCATTAAGCAGTCTCTACTAATCAATATTTGCTGCGTTTCATTTTGCTGAGTGAAACGAATGTTTGACTTTATCGAGTCGGCGATTGTCCGCGCCTCTCTGGATGTTTTTTGGACCCTTCAAGGATTTCTGATTACGGCAGTGTTTTTCTCTGCGCTGGGCATCATCCTGCACCGCAAGAATGCGCTCAAATACTTTCGCAAAACAGCGCCGCAGATGAAATTGAACCTCGAGATCGCGGTGTTCAATGTGGTGTTTATTATGCCGGTTCTGGTCTTCGCTGGTCTCGGATTGGCAAACATCGCAGAGAGTCTGGGTATTGGGTTGGTACCAAAGGCGTATTGGGACAGTTTACCGATTTGGTTGGCGGTTCTTATCACATTGCTGTTTGGAGATTTCGTCGTTTATTGGCGTCATAGATGGCAGCATTCTGACTTGCTATGGCCGTCGCATGCGATCCATCACTCAGACACCGACTTGACGTGGATCAGTACTTACCGCTCGCACCCGATCAACCGGGTCACAAGTTACTTAATCGATGGTGCGGCGCTCATCCTAATCGGCGCCCCAGATTATGCTTTGGTGGTGTTTTACCTTGTTCGTCAGTATTATACTGAATTCATCCATGCGAATTTGCCGTGGACCTATGGTCCGCTCGGACGCGTATTTGTGTCGCCGGCAATGCACCGCTGGCACCATGCCGAAGATCCAGACGCCTATAACTCCAATTTTGCCGGTATTTTTTCAATTTGGGATCAGATGTTTGGCACCTATTATGTCCCGGGTCCGTGCAATGCGCCGCTTGGGATTGGCGATGAAATCAAACCAAATTTGGTTGGACAGCTCGCCTATCCTTTCGAGCCCAGAGCCTATCGTCATCTCTTTGGCCGTTCTGATGACACAGCGTCAGAAGGCGAGAAACCGCCCCTCTCAGGCCAAGTCGTCCCGGGAGAGTAAGCCGGGCCATGCGCTCGGATGTCGGCATGGCTCGCTTTTGCCGCCTTAATCGCCTAATAGGGCGCGATGAAATTCCTCGATCAGACCAAAATCTATGTCAAAGCTGGCCATGGCGGGAATGGGTGCGCCTCATTCCGGCGGGAAGCTTATGTCGAGTTTGGCGGACCGGATGGCGGCGATGGCGGTCGCGGCGGACACGTCTATATCGAGGCCGTAGAGGGGCTCAACACCCTGATCGATTATCGCTATCAGCAGCATCATAAAGCCGAACGCGGCGGTCACGGTATGGGCAAACAGCGCCATGGTCGCGGCGGCGCCGATAAGACCATCAAAGTTCCGGTCGGCACGCAGGTCTATGAAGAGGATCAAACCACTTTGATCGCCGACCTCGTCGAGATTGGTCAACGGGTCATGGTCGCACGTGGCGGGAATGGCGGTTGGGGCAATCTTAGATTCAAGTCATCAACCAATCAGGCGCCGCGGCGGGCCAATCCCGGTGAACCCGGTGAAGAATTTGTCCTCTGGCTACGTTTAAAGCTCATCGCTGATGCAGGCCTGCTCGGTCTTCCGAATGCTGGCAAGTCGACCTTTTTGAGCCGCGCGACGGCCGCTAAGCCGAAAATCGCCGACTATCCCTTCACCACCCTGCATCCCGGCTTGGGCATTGTCGATCTCGCCGCGGATAGCCGATTTGTCCTTGCCGATATACCGGGCCTGGTCGAAGGCGCGGCGGATGGCGTTGGGTTGGGCCATCGTTTTTTGGGTCATGTCGAGCGCTGCCGGGTCTTGCTCCATTTGGTCGATTGTTCGCAAGATGATCCCGACAAGGCGTATCGAACCATCCGAGACGAGCTCGAGGCTTATGATCCGGATCTTGCCGCGAAGCCTGAAATCGTCGCCTTGTCCAAAATTGATGTGCTCGACGATGAATTGGTCGACACGCAAGCCGCGCTCTTGGCGACGGCGTGCGGGCAAACGCCTTTGCGCATTTCCTCGGTGACAGGCACCGGCGTCACCGAAGCGCTTTGGCAAATGTTTCGGGCGCTCAGAACATCGGATGAGACGGCGCGCGATCCGGCGCAGACAGACACCGACTGGAGCCCTCTCAAATGATGGCGGGGTCGTTGCCACAAGCGTTTGAGTCGGCGCGTCGGATTGTTGTGAAAGTGGGCTCCGCCTTGATCGCAGAGCACGGCAAGACCCGCAGCCTGTGGCTCAAAAGCCTCGCCGAGGATATTGCCGCGCGCCGCGGGGCTGGCCAAGATGTGATCCTCGTCTCGTCCGGCGCCATTGCCCTTGGCCGCAACGCGCTCGGGCCGACCCGGCCGCGCAAACTCGAAGAAAAACAGGCCGCAGCGGCCCTTGGGCAACCGCTCTTAATGGCAGCGCTCGCAGAGGCCTTTGCGCCGTTTCATATTGCCGTGGCGCAGTCGCTGCTCACACTTGAAGATACTGAGAACCGGCGCCGGTGGCTAAATGCCCGCGCCACGCTCGACACGCTGCTCTCGATCGGGGCTTTGCCCGTGATCAATGAGAACGATACCGTCGCCACAGATGAAATCCGGTATGGCGATAATGACCGCTTGGCCGCCCGCGTCGCGCAGATGATTGGTGCAGATATGCTGGTTTTGCTCTCAGATGTTGATGGGCTTTATACCGCCGACCCGAACAAAGATGAGCGGGCGCAGCATATCGCCGAATTGAATACCCTGACCGCGGCACACGACGCCATGGCGGGTCCGATCAATCAGAGCGTCGATCTTGGCAGCGGCGGTATGGCAACCAAACTCGCTGCGGCGCGGATCGCCCAAGCAGCTGGGTGTGCCACGATCATCACACGCGGCGATCGCGAGCGCCCGCTGACCGCTTTGCTTGATGGCGCCCGCGCGACATGGATCAAATCGCGCCTCAGCCCCGACAAGGCCCGCGAGATCTGGCTGAAAGGCCATTTGACACCTGAAGGCGCGGTCCAGGTCGATGCCGGTGCCGCAAAAGCGCTTAAAAATGGCGCCAGCCTCTTACCCGTCGGTGTGATCGCGGTGGAGGGTCAGTTTGCGCGCGGTGCCGCGATTGCCATCCTTGACCCAACGGGCGCGAAGATCGCCAAAGGGGTGACCGCTTACAGCTCCGACGATGCAGCGAAAATCGCGGGCTCGCATTCCGATCAAATTGAAAGCGAATTGGGCTATCGCGGCCGTCCAGCGCTCGTGCACCGCAATGATTTGGTCTTGGATGCATAACGGATCAGCATAGCGCTTGACTTCTAGGGCTGAGCCCGGCCCAGTAGGCGTATGGAAGGGTCGGCTAATCTCGCCAAGCGTATCGGGCTGTATCTTGGACCCATCGCGGCGGGCGTGATTTTGCTGCTAGGTGTCCCAGAGGGCTTGAGTTTCTCAGCCTGGGCGACGGGCGCCCTATTGGTCTGGATGGCGGTGTGGTGGGCCACAGAACCGATCCCCATTCCCGTCACATCACTGCTGCCATTGGCTGTCATCCCATTGATCGGCGCGGGTTCAGCGCGCGATGCGGCAGCTGGGTATTCGAGCCCAATTGTAATGCTGCTGCTCGGCGGCTTCATCATCGCACTCGGAATCGAGCGATGGGGCCTGCATAAGCGCATCGCGCTGGGCATCGTCTCTTTGGTCGGGTCTCACCCGGCGGCCTTGATCTTTGGCTTTATGCTCGCCACCGCGCTCTTATCCATGTGGATCTCGAATACGGCAACCACTCTGATGATGGTGCCAATTGCCATCTCCGCTGCAGCCGCGTTGAAAGATAGCTCAGGCAAATTCGTGACGGCATTGCTTCTGGGCATTTGCTACGCCGCTTCAATCGGCGGCGTGGCAACGCCGATCGGGACTCCCACAAATCTGATCGCCATAGACTGGCTGAATGAAAACACCGGGACCTCGATCAGCTTCGTTCAATGGATGGGATTTGGCGTACCGGCTTTGGCCCTCATGGTCCCGATTGCATGGTGGTCGGTGACCCGCGGGCTCCCTCAGCTCGGCGACGGCAAGGCCGCCATGCGTGAGGTCATCGATCAACGCCGTTCACTCGGACACATCACCGCGCCCGAAGCCCGCGCCGCAATCGTTTTTGGCATCGTTGCCGCGTGCTGGGTTGGCCGCGTGCCGATCCAGCTGATTGCAGAGAACAATAATTGGAATGCCCCTTGGTTGATGGCGGTTGGCGATATGGGAATCGCGATTGCCGGCGCGATTGCCATGTTTCTCGTTCCGGCCAGCAAAACCGCCAATCGCGCCATCTTGCAGTGGAACGAGGCGGTCAAGCTGCCTTGGGGCGTTCTGATCCTGTTTGGCGGTGGGATTAGCCTTGGCCAAGCGGTCACACGGACAGGCCTCTCGGCCTTTGTCGGTGACCAACTCACGGCTTTATCGGTTTTGCCGCCGATCTTCTTCATTGCGGCTGTTGTCGCCTTGGTGATTTTCCTGACCGAGCTGACCAGCAATGTCGCAACCATGACGACGCTCGCGCCGATCCTCGGCGCCCTCGCAACCGCCATCGGCGCGGCTCCGATGAGCTTGCTTGCGCCGGCGGCTGTCGCCGCCAGTTGCGCCTTCATGCTGCCGGTTGCGACGGCGCCAAATGCGATCGTCTATGCCACCGATAAAATTCCGATCAGCCTGATGATTCAACGCGGCTTGCGGATCAATCTGATCGGGGTCGTGGTGATCACAGCGATCGGTATGTGGCTCGCGCCGCTGGTCTTGTAAGGCTTATTTGCACGCGCAGGCGGCGGCGTCATCGGCGAGCTCGCCAAACCCTTCCGCGAACAGCGTCGCGACGGCGTCCAAGGCCTCCTCGGCGCCTTGCCCCTCAGCGCTCAGAGCAACCCGATTGCCTTGGCCCGCACCCAAACATAACAGATCCATAATCGATCGTGCATCGGCACTCTCGCCTTCAAAATTGACCGTCACAATCGCTGGAAGCTTCAGCGCCAGCTGCGCGAGTTTCGCAGAGGCGCGCGCGTGTAGGCCCTTAATGTTTATGATCTCTATGGTACGGGTTTGTGTGCTCATTTGGTGCGGCTCATGACTTGTGATCCAATTCTAATATAGCGCTTGCCCGCATCGCTGGCGGCTTGCACCGCCTCTTGCAAAGTTAGGTCCATTCGGATTTGCGCCAAGTGAATCAGCATGGGCAGGTTCACCCCGCCAATGACATCGACTTTGGCGGGTGCAAGATTCGACAGCGCGAGATTTGACGGCGTGCCGCCGAACATATCGGTCAGAATGATCACGCCTTTGCCGGTATTGCAGGCTTTCACTGTGTCGCGGATTTGGTCACGGCGCTGGTCGATATCGTCTTCGACTTCGATCGACAAAGCTTCGAACGCGTCTTGCGGACCGACCACATGTTCGGCGGCGCGCACCAATTCGTGCGCAAGCTTTCCGTGGCTGACAACGACGATTCCGATCATGGGACCGTTCCCAAAAACCCGTGCGACCTACGAAGCTGACACCAGAAAGGTTAAGGTCAAGTCAGTTTTTCAGGGGTTCGCGCGCTTCAAGGCACGCTGTGATACTTCGGTCACGGCGTGGTTTGAACCTGAAGCGCAAAGAAATCCGCATAAAGCGCGTCGGCTTCATCGCGCAGCAAACCAAGTTCGACCTGCACGCCGGCATCGCGCAGACGGTCAATGCCCCCTTGGCCGAGCGGGTGCGGATCGCGGGTCGCAATGATCACTTTCGCGATGCCCGCCGATAAGAGTTGCGTCGAGCACGAGTCCTCGCCGGTTGAACGTTCGCGGCAAGGCTCCAAGGTCACATAAACCGTTCCCCCCGCGGCGGACCCAGCGGGCAGATCTGCCAAGGCCAATTGTTCTGCATGCGGCCGGCCACCATCGCCTGTCGCCGCTTCGCTGATTTTGCGGCCCTCGCGATCAAGAATTACGCAGCCCACACTCGGATTCTGCGCCGTTCGTCCTGCCTGCTGCTGGGCCAGGTCCAGGGCACGCTTCATATAGAAAAAATGGTCACTCATCTCGTGTCGGGGCTCGCTTTAAAGGGACTTCGCCACATTATGGCAGCTCCGGCAAGCCTTTCGCTCGCTCTGTGTCCAAGTATCGAGCCGAGATCGGCACCAACCCATCATTGAGCTCAATCAATAATGGATTGCCGGTTGGGATTTCGACCCCTGTGATCGTGTCATCGGCGACTTGAAACAAATGCTTGACCAAAGCGCGCAAGGAATTGCCGTGCGCTGAGATAATCGTGTCCTTTCCAGAGTCGAGCACCGGCCGGATGGTCGCCTGCCAGTACGGCAGAACCCGTTCCAAAGTCAGTTTCAGGCTTTCAGCCTCGGGCACCGGCACATCGTGATAGCGCGCATCGCCGTGTAGCGCGTAGGGACTATCGGCTGGCAATGGCGGCGGTGGGATATCGTAAGATCGGCGCCATATGTGCACCTGGTCTTTGCCATGTTTTGCGGCGGTTTCGGCTTTATCAAGTCCTGTCAGGCCGCCATAATGGCGCTCATTCAATCGCCAGTGTTTTTCGACCGGAATCCAGGCCCGGTCCATAGCCGCCAAGCTGAGCCACAGGGTCCGAATGGCACGGGTTTGCACGCTGGTAAATGCATGCACCGGGGCGAGCCCTTCGGTTTTCATAAGCTGCCCCCCTTTGGTTGCCTCGGCCTCGCCTTTTGCGGTCAGATCCGCATCCCACCAGCCGGTGAACCGATTCTCTAAATTCCACTGGCTTTGGCCATGACGTGTCAGAATGAGCTTGGGCATCAAATGGGTTCCATGACGTGTGTAAAAAGCTGCCATCGGAGCAGCACAGGGAGTCGCGTTTCAATGGCAGCGTTGCTATCAAAACCGATCTGGGATTGCTACCCAGCTCGTAAGACATTCCCGCTGCAAGGAACATGCCCTTGAGAGATATCTTCTTTTATCCATTGATCGCAGCAGTGATCGCCGTGATGGTCTTAAGCGCCTTGTTTTTGGGGTGGCAGCGCCCGCAATGCGGCCCGTTTGGCGGCGCCCAAGGACCAGAAGACTACAGCCTGATCATCCTGCAAGGTGGCGATTTGTGCCGGATGGAAGCAGCCTTCGGTTATGAACTGGATTTGGTCGAAGATGTCTTGACCATCCGCGCCGAGGCCGATGCTGCCGTTTCGGATGTCGAGCAAAACGCTCACTTCCGGCTCGGGCCGGACCTGGAAAGCGTGTTTTCGGGTCACAAATTGCGCATATCGCTGACGGTGAAACCGACAAACGGCGCGGGGGCCGAAGCCTTCGAGTTCAATTATTCAACCGGCAAAGCCGGAAATACCGGCTGGGTCCGGTTCGATTTGAAACCTGAATGGGACACTTATACGGCGGAAATCGACGTTCCACGCAAGCTTCTACAGGATGTGGCCTCGCTTGATTATATCTCCGTGCGACCGGTTGTGCCGGAGAAAATACGCGGCATAGAGTTGCGCGAAATCCGGTTCAGACGCTTGGGCCAATGGCAATAGCGCTGGTGCACCGGGTCAACCGCGGGGGCCTTACATCTCAGCGTGCAGCATTGCCAGAGCGCGTTAGAGTAGGGTAGGGCGAGAGCCCAAGTTCTAATAGGCGAAGATATGCCCACTGCGATATTTGTGCCCATTTTCCTCCGGCTCGCAGGCCCGCTCAGCTTTGTTGTTTCGACCCTAATTGCAGGGGTCATGAACCGGAGTGTGATCCTGGTCATCGCCCTCGCCGCCGCCGCAACGGCGACGACGATCCTCATTCGATGGTGGATCCCCTCACCTGTGACCGATCTGAAAGCCGCAATCTCGCCTGAATCACTGTCAAACCCACCGCATCCATTGAGCGGTATGGGGCGTCGGTTTGTCATCGGCGTCGTTGGTTATGCATTTCTATTTGGCCTCGCAGCTTTGCTAGCCGCCCTTTTCCAGACGACGGAGTTTGAGCGTCAGCTGACGACCGATGATCTTTGGTTTCTCGGCGTGCCGGCCGGTTTGGCGCTGATCGGCGCGTATTTTTCAGCTCGGTTAGGCTACACGCAGATCGAAGGTGTGATGGCACAGATGCAAGTCGTGGCGGGGCAATTTCGCGCCCAGCAGGGCCCAGCGTCGACCCATGAAGACGATGCGTTCACGGTCGAAGGTGAAGTCATCGACCCACCCGACGATCGATCATAGCCAATCATAAGCGCGAATATCTGCGCCCAAGAAGGCGTAATACGCCGCCTGGACGCGCCGCGTGATCGGGCCCGGCGCGCCCGTCCCAATCACCTCTCCATCTAGACGAAGCACAGGTGCGATGACCATGCCCGTAGAGCTCGTGAACGCTTCGGCCGCGCCGCGAAGCTCCGCCAGTGTGAAAGCCCGCTCTTCAATGGCACCGACATCTTGGACCAAAATCGAAAGCAGTCTTTGCCGCGTGATCCCGGGCAGTAAGGCCGCGGAGAGATCGCGAGTGACCAGAGCCCCATCCGCGGTCATCATCCACAGATTCGCTGATGCCGCTTCGGTCACTAAGCCATTTTCGTGCATGATCGCGGTATCAGCCCCGGCGCGGCGCGCGGCACGATAGGCCAAGGACTGGCTTAGCAATTGAGTGGTTTTGAGATTGCGGCGGGCCCAGCGTGTGTCGGGCGCAGTGATCGCGGTCAAGCCGGTTCGTGCCGCATCTCCGATCAAAGTCCGGTGCGTAGCGCACATAAACACGGTTGGCTCAAACACCTCTGGCCCATAGAAATCACGCGGCCCGGGATGACCCGCTGTCACGTGTAGGTAGATCAGTCCTTCGTGAAGATCGTTGCGCTGACGCAGCGCTTCGTGCAGGGCGGCGAGATCGAGATCAAGGGGTGGAATTTCAATCCCGGTCAGAGTCTCCGCCAAACGGTCGAGATGCGCATCCAGATCGACAAAACGTCCATCGAAAACCGCGGTCACCTCATATGCGGCATGCGCAAACAGGAATCCGCGATCGAAAGGTGAAACAGACGCGTCCTCCGCCTTTAGGAAATCGCCATTTAGGTAAACCCAATCCGTGCGTGTCATAAGCGTCCGATCGTCTAACTCTAAGGTCACAAATGGCTCAATTTGCCTCAATCGGGCAATACCACGGTGTCTCAAAGCAGAGGGTCATGTGGGCGATGCGATCAGAGATGATTTCTGTCCAAGCGCCCGCTGGCGGGGTCGCATGGCGAACGAGAAAGCCCGCGCCCGCCGCCACTGGTTCGGCGCGCGATTCCGCAACCGCAAACCGTCCGTCGAACAGACCCTCCGCTTCTGTGAGCATCTTGGTGCCGGGGTCACGGCCAATTTTGTATCCTGATCGCACACGCTGAAACCAAGCGCCGCCGAGGGTTTGCCGCCGTCCAGGTGTATCGAGATGCGCGATCATGCGGCGCACCGCATCCGCGCGCGGGGCTTGGTCCGAGCCGCTGGCGCAGCTCGCTAAGAGGCGCAGCAGCTTTGCTGAGCAGATACGATCTGGCACATGGATCAGCCCGTCTGGCACGACTTGCACTTGCTTTAACTGAGCCGCCAATTCACGATCCAGCCCAGCGCGGCGGATTTGCGCGGCTTGCACATATTGCGATGCGGTGCGCGATAAAGTGGGATGCCGTAACAAAAACTGTCGTACCCGCACCCGTTCATACTCTGCCTGAAGATTAGACGGATCCTCGGCCCAGACGCATGCGCGCGCGCTCAAAAGACCGCGCAAATCGGCGCGCGTCGCCTGCAGCAACGGCCGCACAAGAGCAATCCCTCTCCCCGCGGGCCAAGCTGGCAGCGGCGCCGCCAGGACTGGCCCAATTTCAGCCCCGCCGCGCACGTTGCGCCGCCGCCGGATGAAAGCGGTCTCAACAACATCGTCCAGCGTATGACCGGTGAGCAAACTGCGTGCGCCCGCGGCTTGGCAGGCTTGCCCCAAGAGCTGATAGCGCGCCTTGCGGGCAACATTTTGGCTTTTGCGCGGATGCGACCATTTCAGGATCCGATGCTCCAGACCGCGCTTTACCGCAATCTGCTTGACCAGGTCGGCCTCAGCGCGCGCGCCGGCCCGCAAACCATGATCGACGGTCAAAACGAGTAAGGACCGCTGGTTCTGCGCCGCCCAGTCCGCGGTCAAATGCAGCAAGGCAAGCGAATCACCACCGCCTGATACCGCGAGCGCGATCGGAATGTCCGATGGCGCGCTGAAGCGCCCGATCAGCGCATCGAAGTCGGCGCCAAATTTCACCGCGATTAGCTATCGCAGCCAGACCGAACGCGCTCGCCTGCGGCCAAATTCTGCGTCACGCCGGATGCGTTCGGATAGCGCTGCGGCAAAAGATCAAGCGCATTGCAGGCTTGTTCTGTGTCACCGACTAGACGCATAGAGCGGGCGAGTTTGGCCAAAGCGACAGGCGCGCGAGGATCGTCGGGATAGTTCCGGATCATATCGGTATAAGCCGCCCCGGACTCCGGATAGGCCTCTTGCTGATACAAGACTTCGGCAAGCCAATATTGCGCCTCGCCCGCTTGGGGATCGTCGCCAAATTGCGTCAGGAAAGACCGGAAGGCTTGCTCGGCGCCGCTATAATCGAACCGCAATAAACGTGATTTGGCTTCCGCGAAGAGCGGCCCGGCATCCCCTGGCAGCGCGCTCGCGGGCACCGTGCCAAGGGAGCCCTGTGGCAAGGGCTGGCCGTCTGGCCCGAGTTGTACAATATCGGTCCCCGGCGCCGCGGTATCGGTCTGGCGGACGATGCGTGTCGGCCCTGCCGTCGCTGGTGCTGCGCTGCCTGGGCTCGCAGCGGCAGGCGTGTCTTGCGGGCGCTCCGACGGCGCCGTTATCGCGGGATTAGGGGTCGCTGGCGCCGCGCCCAATCCGCTCGATAAGAAGGCAGGCTCCGGTTGCAGGGCTTGAATCTGCGCCGTGAGGTCCTGAATGGTGTCTTGCTGATCGGCCAACCGCGTTTCCAATTGCCCAATTACAACGTCAAACTGCGCATTGTCAGACTGGATTCGATTGATCTCGTCACGGCTCTCTGAGAGCAGAAACTCGAGCGTTTCAACTTTACCATTTAGGCGCGCTTTGTCCGACTCTAGTCCAGTCATCCGGGCTCTAAGCTCCGCATTGCTGACCCGGAGTTCTTCGACTGTGGCCGCCAGTTCACCGCTGGTCATGCCTTGCACGATTTGCGCTTGTCGGTTCTGCGCATGCGCCTGGGATAAGGCGATGAGCCCAAAGACCCAAATCAAAAGCACAAATGTATTCCGCATCATTTCTGTCTGGCTCCGCCGGTTGCGTGGTTCGCAATCAAGATCAGATACAAAAAGGCCGGGGCCAAAATGTGACGCCCGGCCAATTCAGTTTGGATCTATGTCGTTTGGGCTTAGCCGACAACGCCAGAGATCAGCTGTGTGAAGCCATTCCGGTTTTGCGCCCAAGCTTGCTCGTTCGAACCGAGCGCAATCGGACGCTCTTTTCCGTACGATACGGTTTGAATGCGCGCAGGGTCGACGCCAAGGTCGACCAAATAATCTTTGACGATAGATGCGCGGCGTTCGCCGAGCGCAAGGTTGTATTCCCGGGTGCCCCGCTCATCGCAGTTGCCCGCGACAAGAATATTCACATCCGGATAAGACGACAACCAAGCGGCCTGACGCTTCAGAATGCCTTGGGCGTCTGCGGTCAGTCGATACTGGTCCAGATCGAAATAGACGCGATCGCCAACATTCACCTGGAAATCCTCCAGAGATCCTTCGACCGGTCCATCTGGGATAACTTCTTCGACGATCACCACTTCTGGTTCTTCTTCCACAACCACAATGGGTTCTGGTTCAGGCTCAGCCACGACAACCGGCTCCGGTTCTGGGGCTGAAGCACAACCCGCGATACCGACAAAAATAGCGGCCGTCGCTGATGTCATCATAAGCTTGCGCATTTTGGTTCTCTCCTTGCTTTCGCGCCCGTTGCGTGCATTCAGGCGGGGAAAATGTCAATTCCGACTCACCCTATAGCTGATTTTTTTATGTTTTGGGAAGATTACCGAGATTTCAGCTTTCTCGATAGCCCTAATCCAATAATGGCGACCAAGCCGGGTCAGATGCATCGGTTGGGGTCGGCAATTGCCGCAAATTGCGTCCGGTCAGGTCCACCGACCAAAGCGAGGTGCGCCGCTCCGGACCGCGCTGACGCGAGAATACAATCACGCGGCCATTTGGCGACCAATCGGGACCTTCATCGACCAGGCTGGACTCAGTCAATAAGCGCTCGCCGCGACCATCGATCCCGATCACGCCGATATGGAATTTCCGGCTGGCTTGCTTGGTGAACGCGATCAAGTCACCGCGGGGGCTCCAAACCGGCGCCGAGTACCCTCCAGATCCGAACGTGATCCGACAGGCAATGTCACGACCACCCGACGGGCAGCTGCGCGGTGTGCCATCAATGTTCATAATGTACAATTGCTGCGACCCGCCGCGATCAGAGGTAAATACAATCGAACGGCCATCCGGTGACATGGAGGGCGAAATATCAATCGCTGGATGATCCGTCAGACGCCGGGTCTGGCGGGTTTGCAGGTCCATCGTGTAAAGATCGGAATTGCCATTGCGCAGTTCGGCATAGAGCAGCGTATCTCCATCGGGGGAAAACCGCCCAGCAACCGACATGACGCCTTGCCGACCAATGACTTCCTGTCGCCCGCGACGTAAATCAAAGAGGTAGACGCGAGGGCTTCCAAACGGCCCGAATTGGGTCGGATCCCCTTCGTAAGAGACATATGTGATTTGCTGGGCTTCCGGCGAAAAGCGCGGCGTCAAGGTCAGGGATGTCCCATCCGTTAATTCCTGCGCATTGGCACCGTCAGAGTCCATGATGGCGAGTTTCTTAATGCGATTTCCAGGCGCACCGCTTTCAGCGATATAGACAATGCGGGTATCAAAATAGCCGTCTTCGCCGGTCAGACGGCTGTAAATCGCATCCGCGATTTTGTGCGCGATGCGGCGAATATCAGCCGGCGTCGTGGTAAAGCGGCGGCCTGAGACCTGCCGGCCGGCGGAATCTTCGAACCGCATCAATTCTTCACCATAGACGTCCCACATGCGGACGGATCCACGGATCAACTGATTGCCGTCTCGGCTGATTTGCTCGACCGTTCCAACGACCAACGCATCCGCCTGGATGATCTTCCAATCGGCGAAACGCGGGGCAACTTCAATGTTTAGGTCTTTTTGGATATGCGCTTCTTCTGGGGTCACCGTAAACAGACCCGTGGATTCCAAGTCGGCCCGGATCACATCGCTGATTTGTTGCGCGATGTCTGGGTCAACGCCAATGGCTTCAAAGGTTGGGATCGCAATCGGAGTCGGTTTTAGATCTGCGCGATCGACGACCACCTCTAATTGCGCCAAGGCGGCCGACCATGTGCCCAGAAGCGCGACGAGCGTCGCTAAAATCAGTTTTCTCATCATCGCAAAACTCCTGGTCGCAGAATCAGTTACTGGCATAGCCCAGTCCAAGATAGACATTTATTTCTTTCCATAGCTCATAATCATCTTTCGGCAGCCGAAAAGGCTCGCACTTGCCGACCGCACGGCGCGCGCGCTCGACCGCGGTTGCCATATAAGATCGCGGGCGCCCTTTCGGCTCAACCACGGTCAGCTCGGCAATCGTTCCGTTCTCGTTCAAACGCACATTCATTTGGACATTATAGAGTTCCGGATTGGGCAGATCATCGACGCCGGACCAACATTCATTGCGAATGCGGGACTGCACGAGGGCCTCGAGTCGTGCGGTATTGGCATTGCGCTCTCCAGCACCAGCGCGATTTCGAGTTTCGGCTGGGATCGGAACATTCTCAAGTGCGGTTTGCGGTTGTTCGACAGGCGGTGGTGGCTCAGGTCGCTCACGCCGCGTTTCGATTTCGCTTTGGAACGTGGACTCGCTTTGGTTGAGAAAATCCATCAAATCGGTTTGGGAGCGTTGGCGCTCTGTCTTTGGTTCGGGTTCTGGCTCAGGCTCCGGTTCTGGGGTCTCTTCCGGCTCTTCGGGCTCCAGATTTGGCATGACGTCTTCCGGGTCTGGCTCAACCGGAGCCGTCTCTTCGATGCTGGCGACATCCATTTCGGCTTCTGGCAAGTCGTCCTCGACCGGATCTTCAGGAGGGTCCTCTTCCGGCGGTTCCGGTGCCACCTCTTCCGGTGGTTCCCCTTCGCGCTCGATGATCGGGGCGATATTGGTGATCTCCCCAATCTCGGCAAAGTTCACATCGACGGCTTCAATCACCGAATAGTCTTGCGGCTGCACCGCCCAAAACGGCACCGTTAGGTAGCTCGCGCCAAACACGGCTGCGTGTATCATCACAGATGCAGGCAGGCCGCGCAGCATATTTACTGACCTCGCTCGACCCGCGCTTTCGGATCGGTGACCAGTGCGATATTGGTGAAGCCCGCATTTTTCATCTGGGTCATCACAGCCAAAACTTCGCCATAGGCGGCATTGGTGTCACCGCGCAGAAAAATCCGCTCTTCATAGCCTTCACTAGCGATCGCGAGCAGTTTCGTCGTCAGTTCGCTAAGCTCGATTTCGGTTTCGGAAATATAGACTTTGGCATCCTGCGTCACCGTGACGAGCAAAGGTGTGGTCTTTGGCACCGTGAGATTGCTGGTCGCCGCTTTTGGCAAGTTGACCTCAACACCGCGCTGGAGGGCCGTTGCGGTGATCATGAAGATGATCAGCAGCACCAACATCACATCCACCATCGGTGTGACATTGATTTCGGCGTTCAGCGTGCGGCGTCCGCGGCTACCGCCAGACGATCTGCTCGGCGCCGCCATCAGACCGGCCCATCGCTGACGCGGCGAGATAAACGAACCAGCAAATCCTGACTGAAGGAATCGAGACTGTCGGCATAGCGGTTCAAATCGCCTGAGTATTTATTGTAAAAGATCACCGCTGGGATCGCTGCGATCAAACCGAGCCCGGTCGCGAACAAAGCCTCAGCGATCGGTCCCCCGACCACAGCCAGGCTCGTATCATCCTGCGCGCTGATATTCAAAAACGCATTCATGATGCCCCAAACGGTGCCAAACAAGCCGATATAGACCGAGGACGAGCCGATGGTCGCGAGGGCGCCGATGCCATTCGAAATCGCGCCGACTTCGCGGTCCACAGTGGCGCGCAAAGACCGCTCAGCGCGGGCAACCAGAGCGCCATGCTCGTTTGGTGAAACACTTTTGGCGTCGCGCCATTCTCGTGAAATGGCCGCAAACAAACGCGCCGCACCATTGTTCGGGCTTTCCCCCGGGCGGCCATCATAATCCCCGGCGCGCCCGTTCCAGAACGCATCTTCAAAGTCTCTTGCGCGCTTACGCGCATTTCCGATGGCAAACGCTTTCTCAACGACAACGGCCCAGGACCAAATGCTGGCAATAATCAACACGACGAGCACGGCCTTCACGACCGGGTCCGCGGCCATAATCAGCTCAAACAAAGAAAAGGCTCCTTGGGAATGAACCTCATCGAGCGCTTGTGATTCCATAAGCGTTTCCCAATCCTTCTGAATAACGGACTTTGCCGCCCAAAATAGCTTGCGTTTCTATCTGCGGAGAATCTGGCGGAAACGTGACGCGCCGCTGTCTTATCTGCAATGTTCACGGGATTGCAGCGATTGGGTTAAGGAATTCTCGATCCGCGTGAACTTGTTGGTTGCTTGGCCGAAAATTTTGGGTCCATATGCCGGTCGATCGATGATGATGGAGACGATGGACGATGGGTGAGTATACGCTGTTCGGAAGCGAAATGAGTTACTTTTCGGGCAAGGCGCGCGCCTATCTGCGATGGAAGGGGGTCGCCTTCAAAGAAATCGCGCCAACCCCCGCGCTTATGAAGTCTGAAATCATCGCCAATATTGGTTGGCCTGTTATTCCCGTCTTGAAAACGCCAAGCGGTCTTTATGTCCAAGATACCGCCGACATCATCGCTTATTTTGAAGGGTCCAACGGCGCCCCGAGCGCGATCCCTGAAACACCTTTGCAGCGCTTTTCCACCTATTTGCTACAATTGTTTGCGGATGAATGGATGGTCCTGCCGGCCATGCATTATCGTTGGAACAAGAACGAAGAGTGGATTTATGGCCAGTTTGGCAAAAATGCCGCGCCTGATGGCTCGCCCGAAGCGCAATATGAGGCCGGGAAAAGAGTCGGGAAACAGTTTCGCAGCTTTGTCCCTATGCTCGGCGTCACCTCGGAGACGATCCCAGGTGTTGAAGCCGCGTATGAAACATTCTTGGCGGATCTTTCAACGCATCTTGAAAAGCTGCCATACTTGTTCGGGACGCGCGCCAGCTATGCTGATTTTGCTTTCATCGGTCCGCTTTACGCCCATCAATATCGGGACCAATGGACCGGCGCGCATATGAAACGCACGGCGCCAAGCGTTGCAGATTATGTTGAACGGGTCATCGCAGGAGAAGGTCAATCGGGCGACTTGATCCCGGATGATGATCTGCCACAGACCCTGTTACCGATCCTCAAGGTTGCTTTGGGTGAGCAAATCCCAGTGCTCGGCGCTACCATAGCGCGCTTCGAAGACTGGGCGGAGGATGCCGAGCCGCAATCTGAACTGCCCCGCGGATTAGGTATGATCCCGTTTAGCATTGGCGGACATGCGGGTATGATCGCGGCGCGTACATTTCCGTTGCTGCGGTTGCAGGACGCGCTCGATGCCTACCAAATGATGATGCCATCCGACAAAAAGCGGGCCGACGCATTCCTGGCCGCAATTGATGCGGAAAGCTTCAAATCACTGCGCATCGAGCCGCGCCTGACGCGGCGAAACTATCGGCTGGCACTGGTCTAAATGGTTTGCCGCAAGCCTCGCGGTCACCGCGATAGCGCGACCCTGGGTTCGCTTAGAAGTCTGTGATCACGCTTGTATCTGGTTTAACCGGGCCACCGTCGCTTGGTATTGATCCATCGTTTCGTTCAAAATATCGGCAACAGGTCGCACCGCTTTAATCCGCCCGGCAACTTGACCCGTCAAAGCAATCCCGGCCTCTAAGTCACCGCCGAAATAGACCTGCTGCGTGCCCGCAAACTCACCGAAAATATTGTCAACGCCATCTTGTTCGATTTTGGTCGTGCGATTGGTTCTGAGCGCGCGCAAGGCGGGCCCGGGACCATCGCGATTGAGAAAAACCGTGTCGGTTGCATCGGCGTCGACAATGGCTTGCTTCCAATTGTTGTGGACCGGACTTTCGGCACTTGAGAGAATGCGTGTGCCCATCAACACGCCTTCCGCGCCGAGCGAAAACGCCGCCGCCATGGTCGCCCCATCCATAATTCCGCCAGCGGCGACCACCGGCACCTGAACGGCCTCGCAGACTTGCGGAATCAAAACCATCGATGCGACATCTTTCGGATTTTTGAAGCCGCCGCCTTCGCCGCCTTCAACGATCAACCCGTCCACGCCTGCATCAATCGCCCCGAGCGCCGCCTTCAAGCTTGGCACAACGTGAAACACGGTCAGACCCGCATCCTTCAATTGGCTGGTATATTTCTTAGGATTGCCCGCCGATGTGGTGACAAACTTAATCCCTTGATCGATCACGAATTGAACAATGTCAGGATCGCGAACGAACGCTTGCGCCACATTCACCCCGAACGGTTTGTCAGTCAGGTCACGCATTTTCAGGATTTCAGCCCGCACCGCATCAAGTTCACCGGAACTGGTTTCGATAATGCCCATCCCGCCGGCGTTTGAAAACGCTGAGGATAATTGGGCGCGCGCAATCCATCCCATCGCCGCTTGAATGATCGGTTTTTCGATCTCGAGCATTTCTGTGATGCGGGTCTTAAGCGCCATGATGTGTCGTCCTTGAGCTGTCTGCCTTGTGATAGCGGCGCTGTCGCGGCGGAAGCGCAAGAGCGGCTAACGCGTTTGGAAAAGTCGGCCGCGCTCAGTGATCAGAATGATCATCAAGGAACTCACCCCAAGCATCACGAACCCCCACATGAAAGGCGCAATCGTGCCATTGAACTGGCCTGCCACCAAATAGCCGATAAAGCTCGATACCGTTGTCGATGAAAAGCCATAGGCCGCGCTGGCGGTGCCAGCAATTTTGCCTTGGGGCTCCATCGCCAGTGCGGTGAAATTGGCCCCGAGCATGCCAAAGCAGCCAAACGTCAAACAGAATAAGGGATAGAATAACCAGAGCCGCTCACCGACCAGGTTGAGGGTCACAACATTGAGCAAGGAGAGCGCAATAAACAGGATTAGCACAGCATGACTGATCCGGCGCATCCCGAATCTTTCGACGATGCGGGAGTTTAAGAAATTAGCCGCTGCGAGCGCGCCTGCGACGCCTGCAAACCATAGCGCAAAAGTCTGATGCTGCTGAAAAACGTCAGTGAAGATCTGCTCAGACGCCGCGACAAAGGCGAACAGCGCGCCAAAGATCACCCCGCTGGCGCACATATAGCCAACCGTCATCCGCGTCGTGATGACCTGCCAATACGCCCGGCCGGTTTGCCGCGGATTGAGCGGTTGCCGGTCAGCCGCTGGCAGGGTCTCCGGCAAGCGCAACTGGATCCAAAACAAGTTAATGAGAGCGGCCACGCTGAGCACACCAAACGTCCACTGCCATGGTGCAAACAGCATGACGCCCGCGCCGATGGTTGGCGCCAAAATCGGCACGATCATAAAAACGGTCATGACCAGTGACATAATCCGAGCCATAGCGCGGCCGGCCAGCAGATCACGCACAATGGAGACTGCGATCACCCTAACGCCACTGGCAAAAATGCCCTGAACAAATCGGGCAATGAGCAGCGTGGTGAAAGAGTTTGTTGCAATGCAGGCAAGCCCGGCAATGGCGTAACTCACCAAACACAGGCTGAGCAGCCCTTTGCGACCAAACCGGTCGGATATCGGCCCGAACACAAGCTGCGGTGCGCCGAAGCCGGCAATGTACGCAAATATGACCAGCTGCTGATCATTGTCTCGAGCGAGGTCATAATGCTGTGAAATCTCGCTCAAAGCGGGCAACATGATATCAATCGCCAGCGCATTTAGCGACATCAAGGCCGCCACCATTAGGACCAGCTCCCACTGCGGCAAGGGCAGCGCCTTAGCAGGCGCTGACACAGCAGCGGCAGAGGAAGTCTGTTGCACAGGATTGCTCGCAATAAACCAAGGCGCGGGTTTTGAACCCGGCATGTTGTCTTCGCAAGCCTTTTCTGCCGAGTGCGCAGATTTCCAATGCGCAAACCGCGTCTGGCGGGTAACCCTTGACGTCCCGACGCACCAAGGCGATTTGCGCATCACCTTTATTCTCCTTGCAGGAGCGGCATGCAAAACCAAAGACGCGCCCTGAAAACGTATGGTGGCCGGAACGGACGCAAGCTCTCGTCACGGCAGCTAAGGCTTATCGAAACGCTTCTGCCCAAGGTTGAGATCAAGCTGGATCCATCCCGGCCGTTTGATCCCCTGCACCTGTTTACCCCGCGCTCTGAGATGTGGCTTGAAATCGGGTTTGGCGGCGGTGAGCATGTGAGTGGCCAAGCCTGCAAAAATCCCGACATTGGCCTCCTTGCGAGCGAGGTGTTCGTCGAGGGCATCGCCAAGCTGCTCGGTCAGATTGAGGCAGACGATCTGCAAAACATCCGCATCTGGCCGAAGGACGGGCGTGATCTCGTGGCCGGATTGCAAAGACACAGCATCGATCGCGCTTTCATTCTGTTTCCGGATCCTTGGCCAAAATCTAAACATCATAAACGGCGATTGATTCAACCACAGTTTTTGAACGCCTTGGCACGGGTTATGAAACCCGGCGGCCGTGTCCGGTTCGCGACCGATGTGCGCTCATATGCAGATCAGGCGCTGGAGCGATTTCTGGCCCATCCGGCTTATCACTGGACGGCCAAGCGCGCCGATGACTGGCAATCGCCGCCCTCCGATCATATTCAAACCCGGTACGAAGCCAAAGAATTGGGCGATATCAGACCGGTCTTTTACGACTTCGACATAAACGAATCGAATTGATCCATGGCCAGAAATACAGTTTTGTAGGCGACATTATCGAGGAGATGCGAATGCGTGCGCTTTGGTTGGTCATTATCAGTGTCGTTGCCATTGCGCATCACACGCTCGCCACTGCACAAGAGGATGGCTTGGCGGATGTCATCGCTGCGCACAACACGTTCATTGAAGATGGTTCGGACGATGCGCGCGGCCAATTGCTAGCGGCCCTGTCCGCTTATAATGGTCCGCCCGCGGTTCAATCCGTCAATGCTTATTTGACCTTGATGAATCGCGATGCGACCGGCGACAATTATCAGCATATTCGCCAGAGTGCGCGCGCCACGGAAACGCACCTCATGCCCGTGCGGTCGGTTTTGCCGAAACATTATGTTGAGGCGAAATATATCGCGGCCGTGGCGCTGTTTAATGACCGACAGGATCGCGATGCGATCTTAGAAATGACCCATGTCGAAGGGTTCGCCCGGGCCCATTTTGACGACGCCGGCGAAAAGCCGGAATGGACAGAGGACTTGAAATGGAAAGCCGAAGCCTGGCGGATGGCAATGCAAGCCTATTTCGAAAGCACTGGGGAAAGCCATCCGGCGCCATCTGAAATCCAAGAGATCTTAGCCACCTATCCGGTGGATGAGCACCTTCTCAACGCGTTGGAGATTGACTCAAATATAGACACCGATCTGCCCCAGTGCAGTGGCCGGATGATCCAAAGACCAGGCCTGCGCTATCCTGCCGGAAAAGCGCGGCGCGGAATGTTTGGCGCGGTCATTCTGCAATTGCAGTTTGATGAGAATGGCAATGTCGTTAATCCACGCGTCCTCGCATCCGTGCCAAATGGGGTCTTCGACGATCGATCCCTCAGCACCGTGGAGAAATGGCGGTTCAAGCCAGATGACCCAGAAGCGGTTGGCGCGACTTGCCGCATTCAGGCGTCTAATGTTGTGCAACCTCTTGTTTTTCAGCTCCGATAATCGGTTTTTCTTGACCTTATCGTAAGACTGTGAACGAGCTTTTTGTATCGAATGCGGCCGGTCTGAAATAAGAAGACCCCGCCGGACCGGCGGTTCATGAATGTCCTAACCTCTCCGTAGTCGACGCCGCGACCGCCTGCGCGGGGCAGGGACGGCGCGGAACAGCGGAAAGGGGCCACAATGCCCACGGGAAAAGTGAAGTGGTTTAACGCCACAAAAGGCTTCGGTTTCATCCTCCCGGATGAAGGCGGCAAGGACGTGTTCGTCCATATTTCAGCGGTCGAACGCTCTGGTCTACAAGAGCTTAAAGATGACCAACCGATTGAATATGAGCTGTATCATGATGAGCGGCGCGGCAAGACATCTGCGGTCGACCTGAAACTGCTCTAGACAATTGAGCCGATTGCGCTTAGTTTAGTGTTAAGTCGAAACATATCGGCGGCGGTTCCGGAAACGGGGCCGCCGCTTTTATTTGTCCGGAAATTGTTCGTTTGATCACCACCAGCCCACAGGAAGAACGTATCTTGTCTATGGCCGAACCGCTCGCAGCAGGGCTCGGAATGGAAATCGTGCGCGTTCGCGTGATGGGCGGCAAACGGCCTTTGCTGCAGATTATGATTGAACGCGCCGGCGGCGCCCCCACCGATGTCGAAGACTGCGCGACCTTCTCCCGCAATCTGTCACCGGTTTTGGAAGCCGAAGACCCAATCAGCGAAGCCTATCGGTTGGAGGTCTCAACCCCCGGCATTGACCGGCCGCTCACACGGGTCGGCGATTTCGGGCGCTGGATTGGACATCTCGCCAAAGTTGAATTGACCCTCCCATTAGAGGGGCGTCGGCGCTTCCAGGGCATTATCCTGCGCGAAGATGAGAATGGCGTTGCGATCGAACTCGAAGACGAAACCGAACTGGTCGCGAAAGTTCATGAAATGAGCAAAGCGAGCCTGCTGCTAACAGATGCCCTAATCGATGCCGCGGCGCGCGATGGCTCGCTGCCACCGCAGCCGGGGGATGACGCATTTGTCGGCTTCGAGACGGATGAAACCGAACAAGATAGAGTAGAAGATAACCAAGAAAGTGGAGCTTGAGGCCCATGAGCACTGTTGGCGTTTCCGCAAACCGGCTTGAGATCATGCAGATCGCAAAAGCGGTTGCCGAAGAAAAAGCAATCGATCGCGCCATCGTCATCGAAGCGATGCAAGAAGCGATCGAGAAAGCCGCGAAGTCCCGCTATGGACAAGAGCATGACATTCGCGCGGTCATCGATCACGATACGGGCGAGCAAAGCCTGTGGCGCGTTCAAACGGTCGTCGCTGACGAAGAAATCGAAGATCCTGCTCAACAGATTTCGCTCTCAGATGCGAAGAAACTGGACGCCGCATACGATCTTGGCACGGAGATCAAAGAGGAATTACCGCCCTTCGATTTTGGCCGGGTCGCAGCCCAGACAGCCAAGCAAGTGATCATGCAGAAAGTGCGCGACGCCGAGCGCCAGCGCCAATTCGACGAATACAAAGATCGCGAAGGCGAGATTATCAATGGCATCGTGAAGCGGGTTGAATATGGTCACGTCATCGTTGATCTCGGCCGCGCCGAAGGCATCATCCGCCGCAATGACGGGATCCCACGGGAGAACTTCCAACCGAATGACCGGGTGCGGGCCTATCTCTATAAGGTCAGCCGCGAAATTAAAGGACCACAGATTTTCTTGTCGCGCGCCCATCCAGATTTCATGGTGAAACTGTTCGCTGCAGAAGTGCCAGAAGTTTATGAAGGCGTGATCGAAATTCGCTCTTGTGCCCGCGACCCAGGCTCGCGCGCGAAAATCGGCGTGATTTCAAATGATAGCTCAATCGACCCGGTCGGCGCCTGTGTCGGTATGCGTGGTGCGCGCGTGCAGGCTGTGGTCGGCGAACTTTCCGGCGAGAAAATCGATATCATTCCATGGAACTATGATGATGCGACTTTCATCGTGAACGCATTACAGCCCGCGGAAGTGTCGAAAGTGGTGCTCGACGAAGACGAACACCGCGTCGAAGTGGTGGTCGCCGATGAGCAATTCCCTCTGGCCATTGGCCGCCGCGGACAGAATGTCAGGCTCGCCTCGCAGCTCACCGGATGGCAAATCGATTTGGTTACAGAAAGCGATGATTCCGAACGCTATCAGCAAGACTTCCAACGCCGGACCGAACTGTTCATGCAAGCGCTGGATGCGGATGAAACGCTGGCCCAGTTGCTCGCATCAGAAGGGTTCGAGACCGTCGAAGATATCGCTTATATCGGCGCTGAAGACTTCATGCAGATTGAAGGCTTCGACGAAGAAGTGGCCGCGGAAATCCAAGAACGGGCCCGTGAATACCTCGAAAAGCTGGCGGCAGAGCAAAATGCGCGCCGGATCGAACTCGGCGTTGCGGACGACGTGATGGACCTTGACGGCATGTCCCCAGGCTTTGCTGTGAAGCTCGGTGAAAACGACGTCAAAACCGTCGAAGACGTCGCCGGACTGGTCCCAGATGATCTTACCGGCTGGCGCGAGAATAACAAAGAGGGCAAGCCCGTTTGGCAGGATGGCATCTTGAAGAAAGGCGAGATGCGCAAAGACGATGCGCAATTGTTCATCATGAAAGCGCGGGTCATTTCTGGCTGGATTGAGCCGGAGGCACTGGAGCAGCTGGAAGCGGAGATGGCGGCCGAAGCCGCAGGCGAGGATGCACCAGAGGATCTCACCGAAGAGGAACGCGCCCTGCTTGCGCTTGGCGAGCTTGGCAAGTCCGCGGACAGTGATGATGGGATCGAAGAAACGCTAGATGTCAGCGATGAAGACATCCTAGCGGAGCTTGAGGGTCTCGATCTGGACGAAGACCTGCTGATGGAGAGCGGCGATGATGCCGCAAAAACCGAATGAGCCGGACCAGCGCCTAGAGGCGCATCGGGTCAAGCGCGCTGGTGGGCAGGTCCGCCAGTGTGCGGTCACGCGCGCGCGCTTGGCGCCTGAGGCTTTGATTCGATTTGTCCGCGGTCCAGAGGGCACCGTGGCTCCGGACGTGTTTGGAAAGCTGCCGGGACGCGGGGTTTGGATCACTGCCGACCGAGAGCACCTGAGCACAGGGCTCAAAACCAATGTCTTCTCGCGCGCCTTTAAAACGCCATCGACCCCGATGGTCGGGCTCTGCGACGAAGTCGAACGCCAACTCTTGCAGCGCTGCATCGGCTTGCTTGGAATGGCAAAAAAGAGCGGCGTTGCGGTGCTTGGATTCAATCAAGTCCGCGATTATATCCGCAAACAGGCGCCGGGCTGGCTGCTCGAAGCCAGTGATGGTGCAGAAGATGGCCGCAATAAGGTTCATTTTCTTGCCAAGGCGATATATGAAGACGTCAACGTCGCGGGCGCGCTGTCGTCTGCTGAATTGGGCATGGCCTTTGGGCGGCAGCATGTGATACATGCGCTGCTTGAACACGGCTCTCTTTCAGAGACCTTTTCGATCGCGTATCGGCGATTGATCGGTTTCCGAAACGCGCCCGAGACAGGCTGGTTCTCCGGCAGACACACAGAGTTATGATATAAGAAGCGTTTGGCACGCGCTTCGAATGAAAGGTTAGACACCAGGTACGCATGAGCGATACGAAAGACAAAGGTAAGACCACAGGGCGCAAGCCGCTCTCTGCTTCGCGCGGTTCGGGTTCGGGAACGGTGAAGCAAACCTTCAGCCATGGCCGCTCGAAACAGGTGGTGGTCCAGACCAAAAAGAAACGAACCATCGGCGCGCAAACGAAGCCGAGCGGCGCGGGCAAAGCGGCGCCAAAATCGGCCGCCGGCAGCACAGCTGCGAAGGGTAAAGAACCGTCCAAGCTCGAAGCCGCCGCAGCCAAGCTCGGCATTACCGTCGAGGAGCTGGTCCAACGCCAAAAAGTGCTGATGCAGCGCAAAAAGGCGGAAGAAGCGCGCAAAGCCGAGCAAGAGAAACAGCAAGCGCGAACCAAAGCGCTGCAAGAGAAACAAGAAGCTAAGAAACAGCAAGACAAAGAGCGCGAAGAGGCCGAAGCGCGCCGTAAGTCGGAAGAGGTCGAACGCAAAAAAGCCGAAGCCGAAGCGAAAAAGAAATCTGGCGACGCAGCGAAATCCGGACGCGGCGAACGCGGTGGAAAAGGCCAAAGCCGAAGCGCACAACCAAGCCAAGCCGATCTCGAAGCCGCGGCAAGCTCAGGCGGTGGACGCCGCAAAGGCGGGCGCAATGATCGCGATGAGCGGGATCGCCGAGATCAAAGCGGTGGCCGCGGCGGACGCGGCGGCGCTGATGCCAAACGGCGCCGCGGTAAACTGACCATCGCGTCCGCGCTCGGGGATGATGGCGATCGCCAACGCTCCCTGGCATCTGTCAAACGGGCGCGCGAGCGCGAGCGCGAGCGCCGCATGGGCGGCGAGCAAGCCGAAAAAGTGTCTGTCGAAGTCACATTGCCCGAAACCATCACGCTGCAAGACCTGTCCGGTCGCATGAAAGAGCGCGTCGGGGACGTCGTGAAATTCATGATGCAACAAGGCGAGATGATGCGCGCCAATGATATCGTGGATGCCGATACGGCGGAACTGATTGCTGAAGAATTCGGGCACACGGTGAAGCGAGTCTCAGAAGCGGATGTGGAAATCGGCCTGGAGGGAGACGAAGACAATCCGAAAGATCTTGTCGGTCGTCCGCCGATCGTCACGATCATGGGTCATGTCGACCACGGCAAAACGTCCTTGCTCGATGCGCTTCGCTCAACCGACGTGGTGGCCGGAGAAGCAGGCGGCATCACGCAACATATTGGCGCCTATCAAGTCCAGCTCAAATCTGGCGATAAGATTAGCTTTTTGGATACGCCAGGCCATGCCGCGTTTTCGGCCATGCGCGCGCGTGGCGCGGATGTCACGGATATCGTCATATTGGTGGTCGCGGCAAACGACTCGGTGATGCCGCAAACCATTGAGGCCATCCGTCATGCAAAAGCTGCTGAGGTTCCGATCATTGTCGCGGTGAACAAAGTCGATTTGGCCGAGGCCGATCCGAACCGCGTGCTGACCGATCTTTTGCAGCATGACATCCAAGTCGAAGCCATGGGCGGCGAGGTGCAATCAATCGAAGTCTCTGCCCTGAAGAAAAAAGGCTTGGACGGACTGACCGAAGCCATTTCTTTGCAGGCCGAGCTGCTTGAGCTGAAGGCTAACCCGAAACGGGTGGCCGACGGCATTGTGGTCGAATCACAGCTCGATAAGGGCCGCGGCCCAGTGGCCACGGTCCTCGTTAAACGTGGAAGCTTGAAGCGCGGAGACATTGTTGTTGCCGGAGCGCAATGGGGGAAAGTCCGCGCGCTCGTGAATGAGCGCGGTCAGCAAATGAAAGAGGCGTTGCCGTCTATGCCGGCGGAAATCCTTGGGCTCGACGGAACTCCAGAACCCGGCGACATGTTCAATGTCGTAGAAAGTGAGGCGCGCGCGCGAGAAATCACCGAATATCGTCAGCGCATGAAACGCCAAAAGCAAGGCGTCGCCACGCAACGTGCATCGCTTGAGCAGTTTATGACAAGCCTCAAAGACGGCTCTGCTGATGTCAAAGATCTACCGATTGTTCTGAAGGGCGATGTTCAAGGCTCCGTTGAAGCGATTACGCAATCGCTCGAAAAGCTTTCGACCGATGAGGTGCGGGCAAATGTCGTTTATGGTGCGGCAGGGGGGATCTCTGAAAGTGACATCCTGTTGGCACAATCATCGGGCGCACCGGTTTTTGCCTTTAATGTCCGGGCCAACAAACAGGCGCGGGACCTGGCAGAGAAAGAAGGCGTCGAGATCCGATACTATTCGATCATTTATGAGCTGATCGATGATGTGAAGGCGTCGCTATCGGGCATGTTGGAGCCCGAAAAGAAAGAGACCTTTATTGGCTATGCCGATATCCT
The DNA here is from genome assembly GCA_038531165.1 of Pseudomonadota bacterium. Classification (GTDB taxonomy): domain Bacteria; phylum Pseudomonadota; class Alphaproteobacteria; order Caulobacterales; family Hyphomonadaceae; genus Henriciella. Next base: position 603,817 of record JBCBBZ010000001.1, on the reverse strand, counting down.
CGAAGTGTTCAACATCACCAAAGTCGGCAAAGTTGCGGGCTGTAAAGTGACCGAAGGTGTCGTCAAACGCGGCTGCGGCGTCCGCTTGTTGCGTGATGATGTTGTGATCCATGAAGGCATGTTGAAAACCCTGAAACGCTTCAAGGATGAAGTGCCCGAGGTCAGCAATGGCATGGAATGCGGCATGGCGTTTGAGAAGTACGAAGACATTCGCGAAGGCGATAAAATTGAGTGTTTCGAAGTTGAAATGATTGCTCGTACGCTCGATTAGGCGCCAAACACATGGATGAAAAGGTCGCGCGGAATCGTGCGGTCTTTGCATTTTTATCGAATAGGTTTTCACTTTTCAAAAGTGTTTGCGATTTAAACGGCGGATGGGCCACTCACTCTACGTTTCCGGCGCGCTGTCTAAGCGAGATGCCAAACGGCTGACAAATGCGATACGCGGCAGCACCATTGGCCCGACCACGCTGTACTATGCGGGCGTGACCGCACCCGTCATCGGCGCCAGTATGGCGCTGCTGACCAAAGCCGCGCTCGAAGTGATTGAGTTCCCGGCTTTTTGGACCAATTTTTTGTCGGCAAGCGTTGCCGCCTTGGCCGGTATCACCTGGTATTTGATTTTCATGCGCTGGGCGTATCGACATCAGCATGGTCGGACGAGCGAAATCGACCAGACGACGGAGGTCGAACTGCAAGACGATGTGCTCATTATTCGCCGAGGCTTGATCGAAACGCGCGTCGATTGGGACGCGATCGATGAAATCAAAAGCACCAGAAGCTATACGCTCATTCGCTTTGATGGCGCGGAACCGTTGATGCTGCCGCATGACTGGTTTGGCGAAAAAACTGCGTGCGAGATCTTTATACGCCGTCTCGGACAGGGCATGAAAGCGGCATGAGCCGCAACCGCAAACAAACTCATGCTGCACACGCACCGTCGCAACGCCAATTGCGAGCGGGTGAGCTGGTGCGCCATGCTTTGGTCGACATTCTTGCCCGAGAGGAATTTCGCGACGCGGCCTTGCAAGGCGTTGCGATCACAATCGGCGAGGTGCGCACGTCACCTGACTTGCGTCATGCCAATGTGTTCTGCTCGGCGCTCGGCAAATCGGGGCGGGCGGAAATGGAAGAGATCGCCAAGGCGTTAAACCGCGCCGCAGCTTTTTTGCGCGGCCGCCTGGGGCGCGAGATCTCAATGAAGTTTACGCCGCAACTGCATTTCATCCCGGACTTTTCTTACGATGAGGCCGCCGAAATGAACGCCGTTTTCCGGCGCGCCGATATTGCCCGCGACCTTGACGACGATCCCGACTAAGTTTTCGTTTGACGTCGCACGGGCAGGTGCTTTTTGCCCCAATCCCTGAACGAAACCAAAGCCGGTGCAAACTCTTGGCCCTTTTCAGTGAGCACATATTCGTACCGTTTGGGCCGCTCTGAATAAGCCTGTTTTGCGAGAATGCCGGCTTCGACCAGGCGCTTCAACCGATCTGATATGAGATGCCGCGTCGCGCCCGTGCTCTCCACAAATTGCTCAAACCGCGACAGACCGAGAAAGCAGTCGCGCAAAATCAGCAACGTCCAACGATCCCCCACCAAAGACAGGGTCCGGGCAACGGGACACCAATTATCATCTAAATCTGTCCACTTCATGCTTGCCAGCATAGCTTGATTTGACCTAAGTTCCAAATAAGAACTATCGAGCGCGGATTATCATTGGATCCGAGCGCGTAAGATCACGCTAGGAGGGCCCCGTGGCGAAGACACTCGAATTCTTTTTTGATTATATCAGTCCGACATCTTTCATTGCGCGTGTGCCATTGCGTGGGGTGTTGGAACGCACCGGCGCCGAGCTCAAGCTTCGTCCACTGTTCCAAGGCGGGGTGATGAAGGCGACCGGGAATTCGCCGCCGGGCATGGTCCCTGCCAAAGGCAAATATATGGCCGCAGATATGGCACGTATCTGCAAGCGGTATGGGATCGAGCTTCACTTTAACAAGCATTTTCCAATGATGAACACGCGCCCGCTCACCTGCGCAACCATCCGCCTGGAGGAAACCCCGGATGAACAGATGCGGCTGTTCGAAGCGGCCTGGAAACACGTTTGGGGCAATCCTGAGGGCGGCATCGATACCGGTGATGAAGCGCAATTCAAAGCCGCATTCGCCGCAGAAGGGTTTGACGCAGATCACCTCTGGGCGCTCGGCAATGATCCTGAATCGAAAGCGATGCTGCGCGCCAATACAGACGAAGCCGTCGAGCGCGGTGCCTTCGGTTCGCCGACTTTTTTTGTCGGCGACGAAATGTTCTTCGGGCATGATCGGCTTGATTATGTCGAAGAAGAATTGAGCGCCTAGCTAGAGGTGAGATGCCGTTTGCTGAGCGCACGGTGACCCATATGCGCTCAGCCCCTCAGCATCGCTTAAGCCGCAATCCCAGCCTTAGCGGCGAGCGCGGCCAAGGACACTTCTGGGCGTGGGCCGTAGTGCGAGATCACCTCAGCGGCTGCGATATGACCCAAATGCGCACAGGTTGCGAGCGGCAAACCACGCGCGATCCCAAATAAGAACCCCGCGGCATATTGGTCACCAGCGCCCGTCGTATCCACCACATTGCTGACCGGCTCTGCTGACACCGCGACCGGGTCACCGTCACCGATCACCACCGACCCTTTTTCGCTGCGCGTGATCGCCGCCAATCCCGTTTCGGTGCGCAGTTGCGCGATCGCAGCATCGAAATCGCGCGTTTCATAGAGACTCAACAATTCCTCTTCATTGGCGAACAAAATATCGACCTGCGAGCGGATCAATTGCCGAAAACTCTCACGATGGCGGTCCACACAAAAGCTATCGGACAGGGTCAAGGACACTTTCCGACCCGCCGCGTGCGCAATCTCGGCCGCATGTACAAAAGCGGCTTTCGCCACTTCTTTGTCGAAAAGATAGCCTTCCATGTACAATATCTGTGATGCTTCCACCGTCGCTCTATTGACGTCGCCAGGGGAGAACTCTACCGACGCGCCAAGGAACGTGTTCATGCTACGCTTACCGTCTGGCGTGACAAAAATGATCGAGCGCGCCGTCGCAGGGCCGCCGAGCAAAGGCGCGGTGTCAAACGGAACGCCAACTTTTTCCATATCGGCTTTGAATACTTTGCCCAATCGGTCATCGGCAACTTTTCCGATATAGGCGGCCTGCCCGCCAAAGCTCGCAATCCCAGCAATGGTATTGGCGCCTGAGCCACCCGATGTTTCGACCGCATTGATCGACGCCTCCGTCAAAAGATCTGCGCGGTCTTCTTCAATCAGGTTCATCGCATCTTTGTTGATGCCCCATTTCGCCAGAAAAGCGTCATCTTGCGCGGAAATCACGTCGACAATCGCATTGCCAAGACCAACCACGTCATACCCCATTGCCGCCATTCACTTATCCCTAAACTGTGCTCGGGCGGATGTGCCAGATGCCCCTGCTGGACGCAACCAAACAAGCCAGTTAAGGGGCGCCGATGATCAAAATTGCCTATCTCGCTTCCAAAGTGACGCTCCCCGATTCGCCGACCCGACGCAGCGACGCCTTCGAACATGATCGGATGATGGAGGCTCTGCGGGGCCCTTTCGCAGCCCTCGATATGGAGGTTGAAGATATTGATTGGGCGGCGGTTGAGACCGATTGGTCAGATTTCGCTGCTGTGATCATCGGAACAACCTGGGATTATTGGGATCAGACAGATCATTTTCTGCAAACCCTTGAGCACATCGAAGCGAAAACGCAGCTTTTTAACGCGGCACATCTGGTCCGCTGGAACAGCGATAAGCGCTATTTGCAAAGCCTTGAAGCACGCGGCGCGAAAACCATCCCAACGCTTTGGCTTGACCGGGTTGATGACGAAGCCTTTCACAATGCCTTTGCGCAATTGGCGCACGAGGATTTGGTCTTCAAACGACAAATCGGCGCCGGCGCGGATGGTCAGTTCCGCCTGTCTCCATCCGACCGGTGCCCCGACATGCCGCACCCGATGATGGTCCAACCCTTTCAATCCGCGATCCAGCAAGAAGGGGAGTATAGTTTCGTCTTTATCGATGGCGCGTTTTCGCATGCCCTGCTTAAGACAGCGAAATCCGGGGACTATCGGATCCAATCGACCTATGGCGGAACAGAGCGCAAAATCGCGCCATGCCCGGACGACTTAGGCGCTGCCGCCACGATCCTGACCTTTCTCGACGAAACGCCGCTTTACGCCCGGGTCGACATGTTGCGCGGCGAAGATGGGCAAATGCAGCTGATGGAACTCGAATTGATTGAACCTTACCTCTATCCCTTACAGGGCGCAGAGCTGGGCGCGCGGATGGCAGCGGCGGTCGCTAAAAGACTAGGACGCTGAGCGCGCGCGGTTGGCCTCATAAAAAGCAATCGCAGCGGCCGTCGACACATTCAGGCTCTCCATCGCTGCGGTGATTGGGATACTGGCCCGTTCCGCGCAGGCTTTCGCCACCGCCGGCCGCAGACCGCTCCCTTCCGCGCCGAGCACGATGGCCAGTTTTCCGGCACCGCGGACCGCGCCATCTATCGATTGGCCACCATCGGCGGCGAGGCCAATCGTGTGATATCCCGCCGCCCCGAGCGTTTCCAGCGTCCGGGCAATGTTCACAACCCGGCATTCAGAGACGCGCTCCACCGCGCCAACGGCGGCTTTGGCGACGATGCCGGTAATCGGCGGCGCATGCCGCGTCTGCAAGACGATCGCGCCAAATCCAAACGCCGCCGCAGAGCGATAAATCGCGCCAAGATTGTGGGGGTCACTGACCTGGTCCAAGATCACAACTCGGTCCGTACCGCGCCCGATCACATCCTCCAGAGCAAGAGCGGGCAGGGCGTCGAATTGCGCGGCAAGCCCTTGATGCACCGCATCGCGCGGCAGCAGCGCATCAATCTCACCCGGCGCCAAAAGCTCGGCCCGTGACGGGGCCGACGGTAGCCGCGCCAGCCCATTCTTTGTGCCGACCAATCGTCTCAAATGGCGCGCCGGATTGGCCAGTGCCGCCGCCACAGCATGCACGCCCCAGAGCCAAGATTCGCTCGCCCGTGGCGGCGGGTTCGAAGATTTGCGCCGCGATGAATTAGGACGGTTGCGCGTGCGGGGCTTGCTCATTATAAGGCCGGTTCCGGTTTAAGGACGGAGGTGTCAAATCCCCCTTCTGGCGGTCGGAAACCGCGGCGTCAAATGGCGTTGTGTAAGTTGCCCCGGAGGGGTGGGAGAGTGGTTAAATCCAGCAGACTGTAAATCTGCCCGCTTTGCGTACACTGGTTCGAATCCAGTCCCCTCCACCACTTACACAAACCATGCTATAAGGGCCGTGGACCCTGAGCGGGTATAGCATAGTGGTAATGCACCAGCCTTCCAAGCTGTGTAGCTCGGTTCGATTCCGTGTACCCGCTCCAACTTTTTTTGCAAACAACCCACTAAGCCGATGCCTCAAAAACCGGCCAGGACTCCACGATCTTGCCGTCATCATAGACGGCGATGTCGCCGAATTGGAGGAAGACGGCTTCGCTTTGATGCGGGCGGAAGAAGACGAATTCGTCGGCGGCGATGTCGAGGTCTGGGCCGCCATTGAGCATTTCTTGGTTCGATGACCGGCCGAAGGTCGAATTATAGGCGAGGCCCGGCGGGTCGACCGGGTCGGCGAGCCAATGACCGCCATAGATAAAGACGGTTTTGTTATAGTTCGGATCCCAGGCGCGCTTTGCACCGTCGGCAAATTCTAAGCCCGGCATGCGGGTGGTGGGTAGCGATTTGATCACCGGCGTGGCGATGAAGCTGGCGGGCAAATGCGGCTCGAGCAGGTCACTGTCAAAATGCGTCGGCTTGACCAGGCAGGAACCCGCCGAAATTTCATTGGCGATCGCGGTGTCTTCATAATAGCGATAGGTGGGGCTGCCCGCGGCATTGCGGGTGATCTTTGCCATCGTCTCACTGCCAAAAACGGCTGCGGCCTGCGCCAGCGCAGCGCGATATTTGGTCCACGCTCCTTGCAAGGCGCGGTCACGCCACCCCAGCGTGGTGGGCAAAGCCGGGATGTGAGGCTCGTACCCCATAAAGCCAGCAAATTGGAGATTCGGCGCCGCCGCTATCGTTTCCAGAGCCGCCTGCAGGTCAGTGCCCGGTTCGAAGCCCCCGCGATGCAAGCCGACATCGAGTTCCAGATTGATCTGCAAATCGCGCTGCAGCGCCGTTGCAAGCGCGCGGTACTGCTCCAGTCGCGTCGGCGTATCGATCAACCATTGAACGTTTTGCGCCGCTTCCGCCGCATCGGCGGGCAACGTCTCAAAATAGGTTTTCGCCGCGCGCACCGGCAGCGGTTTTCCCAGCAATTGACTGGCGGCCGGCATTCTGACGCTCAGTTCCGACAGCATTGGCAAGTTGAACGTCATTAAGCGATCGGTTTTTGCGCGCGCCGCGATATGCTCAATCAAGCCGAGTGAGGGCAGGGACTTGGCGACAATCCGGTATCCCATACCAGACGGCAAATGGCCGATCAGCGTGTCGATGTTCGCATTCAAGCGGGCGCGGTCAATGACCAGGGTCGGGGTTGCAATACGGGCGTCGAAAAGGGCTTGTTGAAGGGCGAGGAAGTACGGCGCGCGAGGGCCACTTTGATCGCTTGGTTTAGACATGAGCGCGGCCACTCCTAGGATTGCGGTGCCGCCAAGAATGAGATGTCGACGGCTAGGTTTGAGCATTGAATGACTCTCCGAACAGGTCAGCCAAGTGCGGGTTCAGGAATTTGCCCGTCGGATCCAAGTCGCGGCGCATGGCGACAAAGCGCTGGAAGTCCGGATACAGCATCTCGAAATCGATCCGCTTTAAACTGTGCCACTTGCCCCAATGGGGGCGACCGCCATGGGCGAGAAAAATGGGTTCGAAATCGGTGAAGAAATAATCGAAACGCTCATCGACCGCGGCGTGAATGGCAATCGATATGCGTGGCCCGTCATTGAACGGACTGAGCCAGGCATCATCCGGCGCGATAAAGCGGACCTCCATCGGGAAGAACGCATCTTTGCGCCGATCCATTTTGGCGATGACTTTGCGTAAGGCGGCGATCCCCTGTTCGCGCGGCAGGTGATACTCCATCTCATTAAATTTGATCGGCCGGGTTGTGGCCAAGAGCTCAAGCGAGGCATCGCTGACGTCTTCGAGCACACCATTTGGCAGCACCGACTGCGCAATGCGTCGGCGCAGCCACGGCCACCATCCAAACTCATCGCGCAATTGTTTGAGGCCGGCCAAGATTTCATCGTCTTCTGATGGTTCAACCCCGGTCGTCTCACCATCGTGCAGGTCGTGGGTTAAAGCTGCAGCCATCCCTGTTCCCGGCAAGTAAAACAGCTCGAAATTTCGATGCGCATCGGCGCGCGCTTCGGCCTCGTCAAGGACCTGTTCGATCGGCTCCGCCGTGACGATCCGTCTGAGATTAAACGCCGGGATGGTCTGTAGATCATATTCGGTAATGATGCCCAGCGCGCCAAGGGCGACTTTACCCGCAGCAAATAATTCTGAATTGGTTTCGCGTGAAACGCTGATTTCCTCGCCATTGGCCAAAACCATGCGAAAGCCTCGAATGTAATCATGTAAGGCCGTGAGCGTTGCCCCGGTGCCATGGGTGCCTGTGGAGAAGGAGCCTGCAAGGGTCTGATCGACAATATCGGGAAGATTGGGAAAGGCGCGTCCGCGCTGGTCCAAACTCGCAGCAGTTTGCATCAATGTCGTACCGGCGCCAAAGGTGGCAATTCCGGTCGCCTCATCATATGCGCGAAGACCTGACAAATAGCTGACATCCAAGATCACGCCCTCACTCGGGACGAGGCCCGAAAAGGAATGCCCACTGCCACGCGGACGGATGCGGTCCTCCGTCGATCGCACGAGTTCGGCCACAGCGCCACGCGTCTGCGGCGAGGCGAGTTGGTTTGGCGTCGCGCGCTGCGCCCCTGACCAATTCATCCAACTGTCTTTACCCGCGGGCGGATCTGGATAATCGGGCGAATATCCTTCCCGGACATAGTCTTTTTGACCCCATGCCAGATGCTGCCCAACGGGGATCGCTGCCGCCAAGCCGAGACCGGCGCTTGCTTGCAGGAGTCTGCGCCTCGAAACACCCATTGCTTCCCTCCTTCAGCAATGATAGTGATCACTACCGTTATGTTTGAAAAGGCGATCTGTCAATCCATGCCCATGGTCGTAAAACCCAACATCTCGCGGCGCGGCGCACCGCACCAAGATCGCAGCCACAAAACCCTCGACCGAATCTTAAACGCGGCGGGGGAGCTGCTTGAACAGGTTGGGTTTGAGCAGCTTTCAACCAATGCAATTTGCAAACAAGCGGGTGTCACACCGCCTGCGCTTTATCGCTATTTTCCGAATAAGTATGCGGTTTTGAAAGAGCTCGGCGAGCGTTTGATGACGGATCAAAATGCATTGCTCCAAGACTGGCCGAGCGCGGTGGACGATCTCCGCCAGATTGAACTCGAAATCGTCCACCTGCTCACCGAGACGATTCGCGTGACGCGTGCAACGCGCGGCGGCGTTTGGATTATGCGGGCGCTGCACGCGACACCCTCTTTATCCGATGTCCGTGTGAAATCGCACCAGAGCGTTGCCCGCCAGATGACGGGTCGCCTGGTTCGGGCGCGGCCAAATCTAGACGAAGCGCAAGCCTATCAACGCATTCGGCTCGGCGTCGAATGGGGCTATGCTTTGATTGAGATGGTCTTCGATGAACCGGATTTAGATGAGCGCACGCTCATCCACCAAGCCGCGGCTTTGCTGACGGATAACATTCGGACTTTGATGCCTGATGCACCAGGTTCAGCTCAATCCTTGGCGTGACAGATCACCGGCAACCAAGAGTACCCTTTGACGAATACACTTGAGACTCGGCTTGGTTCGTCAAGGACTTCAATATGGTCAAAGCGATCCAAAATCTCTTCCCACAGGATCCGCAATTGTAACTCGGCCAGTCGATTTCCGACACACCGATGGATCCCGAAGCCAAACGATAAATGATTGCGCGCTTGTTTTCGATCAATGATCAAACGATTGGGATCTTCGTCCCAGAACGTCTCATCGCGATTGCCGGAAACATACCACATCGCGACTTTGCTGCCTTTTTTGATCACTTTACCATGCATTTCGACATCTTCGAGCGCGGTCCGGCGCATATAAGCAAGCGGCGTTTGCCAGCGAATGATCTCCGACACCATATTCGGAATAAGAGCGCGATCGGCTTTTAGTTTTGCATATTCTTCTGGAAACTTGTTCAGCGCATACACGCCTCCAGACATCGAATTGCGCGTCGTATCATTGCCCCCGACTATCAGGAGAATGACATTCCCGAGCAATTCGCGCGGATCCATGTTTCGCGTGGCATCCCCATGCGCCAATAAGCTCATGAGATCGCCGCTCGGCGGACGGCTTTTGCGGCTCTGATATATCTCCCAGAAAACATGCGCGCATTCTGTTAATTCACTGCGCCACTGTTCGATGCCACCTGGACAGATGTCAGGATCTCTCGGGTTGGTGGTGACGTCCGACCAGCGCGTAAGTTCTCGGCGCCGCTCTTGCGGATAATCAAACAGTGTCGCCAGCATCATAGCGGTGAGCTCGATCGACACCGCATTGACCCAATCGAACGGCTCGCCAACAGGCAAGCGATCAAGCACTGCCTTTGTGCGCTGTCGAATCAGTGGTGCGTATGTGCGAAGGGCATTGGGCGCGACCGCTGGCTGCGCGATCTTTCTTTGCCGCGAATGAACGGGTTCATCGGCGGAGATAAAACTCTGCGCCACAAAGGAGTCGATCATATTGGCGAGCGTAATCCCGCCATTCGAAGCGTCTGAGGAAAACCTCTTATGATCGGTATCAACCGCCATGATGTCTTTGTACCGCGTAATCGACCAATATGGGCCGAACACGCTGTCTGGCGTGAAATGGACGGGGTCTTCGCGACGCAATCGCTCAAACCGGTCCCACATTTTATCCTGCCGCCACACTTCAACATCGGCGAGGTCGAGCGTCTCCAGCTGAAGTGATTCGGTGGAAGGGACCGGATCACCGCGTCTGAGATATCCCGGAAAGGCGGGTTCACGATCGCTCAGCACCGGTCGGTTAAGAGCGGTTGGTATCGCAAAGTCGGTTTCCGCCATGTCTCCAGCCTATCTTTAAGAGTTGAGCGCTAGACTATGGATTTTTCAATCGAAGGGAAATGGAAATCTCTCGGGCACAAGATGGCGCGCCATCACTCGCACCCCGCCGCGGCCAAGCGAAGCTGCGTTAACTTTTAAAAATCCGGCGCTTACGTGCGTTTTGCCGTCAAACGCCGGCACAATTCGTCCAATTGTTCGAGATCGGAATACTTGATTCGCAACTCGCCGCCATTCGGACCTTGGCGAATATCGACGCCCAAGCCGAGGACCCGTGATAAGTCATTTTCGAGTGCTTCTGTATCGACATCTTTTCCGGCTTGTTGGACTTTCTTGGCAACCACATCCAAGGTCCCGCCATCCTTTAAGCGCTTCACCAAAGCCTCGACATCACGAACCGACATACGCTTCGCCACCGCCATGTCGACCACAGGATCTGGATCCGGTGCGCCCAAAGCGGCGCGGGCATGACCCGCGGAAACGCGGCCTTGGCGCAAGTGCTCGCGCGCTGCTTCACCGAGATTGAGCAGCCGCAGCGTATTCGCAACATACGCCCGCGACTTGCCAACACTGTCGGCGAGATCTTCTTGGGTGCGTCCAAACCGTTTGATCAGCGCACCATAGGCTTCTGCCTCTTCGATCGGGTTCAAATCTTCACGTTGAACATTCTCAATGATCCCAACTTCGAGGAGCTGCAGCTCGTCCATGTCGCGGACCACCGCAGCGATCGTTGTTAGTCCAGCGCGCTGCGCCGCGCGCCACCGCCGCTCACCTGCCACGATTTGATACTGGTTTGGCGCATCAGGATCTGGGCGCAACAAAATCGGCTGGAGCACCCCCCGTTGACGAATAGAGATGGCAAGTTCTTCAAGCTCAGTTTCAGAAAATGTCCGCCGTGGCTGGGCCGGATTTGGACGAATGTCTGATAAGGCGAACTCTGCCACAGCATGGCTCTCAGACGGCGTGCTGCCTGGCCCGGGCGTGGGCGCAAGACCGACCCCCTCAACTTCGCCAATCAGCGCGGAGAGACCTTTGCCCAAACGACTTTGTTTGCCTCGCGATGGATCTGGCGACATCTCTAGCCTCGCAGCGCCCGCTCGCGTTGGAGCATTTCAGACGCTAGCCGAATATAGGCTTCGCTTCCAGGGCAACGATAATCGTAGAGCAAAGCCGGCTTGCCAAAACTCGGCGCTTCGGACAAGCGCACATTGCGCGGGATCACGGTGTTGTAGACTTTTGCGCCGAGGACGGATCGCACCTCATCGGCGACTTGGTCAGAGAGATTGTTGCGGCGATCATACATGGTCAAAACAACGCCTTGAATATCGAGGTCTGGATTAAGGCCGCTGCGCACCAGCTCGATCGTCTTGAGCAACTGGCTCAATCCCTCCAACGCCAAGAACTCACATTGCAAGGGCACCAAGAGCGAATCTGATGCCGTCATCGCATTGATCGTCAACGAAGATAGAGATGGCGGGCAATCGATCAAAATATAATCATACTCTGTGAGCCCGCGTTCTGCTGCCATTTGAACATAAGATCGCAGAGCATTTCGCAGGCGGTAAGAGCGATGCGGGTCGTTTGAGAGTTCGGTTTCAACGCCAGCTAAGTTTTCATCGCCCGGAACAATATCCAGTCGCGGCACCAGCGTGTTTAAAATCGCATCGCCGAGAAACTCGCCATGGACAACCACGTCATACGTCGTCACCTGCCGTTCGGGCCGGGTAATCCCCAGTCCCGTTGAGGCATTTCCCTGTGCATCGAAGTCGATAACCAGGACTCTCCGTCCAACCGCGGCCAAAGCCGTGCCGAGATTGATCGAGGTCGTGGTTTTTCCGACCCCGCCCTTTTGGTTGGCGATGGCCAGGATGCGTGTGTTAGTTTTCGACACGTGAAACCTCCGAAATCTTCAAGATCGCCCCATCCCCGCTTAGGCTAGGACTCGCTTCGCAAGCGAAACTCCAAGATTCCCTCGCCTGCGTCAATTCTTCTTGCCAGCGCCGGCCCTTGGGGAAAACCCCATAAGCGCCATTGATGAGCCATGGCGCGGCATAATCCAAAAGTTTGGGCAGTGGTGCCAAAGCACGCGCCGTGACGCAATGGGCTTCGACATGATTAACGGATTCAACGCGTGATTGAACAACCGTCGCCTGCAACCCAGCTAAATCGGTGACGGCCTGAAGGAATGCGCACTTTTTGCCAACGCTTTCGATCATCGTCATATGCGCCTGAGGGTGATCGTATCCGGCTGCGAGTACGAGGGCTGGGAACCCAGATCCGGACCCCAAATCCACGGTTCGCCCATCGGACGGAATGAACCGAAACAGTTGCCAAGAATCGAGCACATGACGCCGCCAGACGCGGGCGAACTCAGACGGACCCATCAAATTGACCTTACTCCGCCATTTCTCAAGCTCAGCAACCACCTGCGAAATGCGCGCCAGTGTTTCACGTGAAACATCCGTTTGGTCCAACAAGTCGGTTGGACCGAATCCATCTGCGTCAGCCATGGCCTTTCCGCTTCCGATCGGGGCGGCGACGCACAAATGCCAGTAAAGCTGTCAACGCGCCCGGTGTGACCCCCTCAATCCGGGCGGCCTGACCTAAAGTTGCCGGCCTGACCTGCTCGAGCTTGCTCCGAACCTCATTCGACAACCCACCGATGGCGCCATAATCAAGATCGCTTGGCAGCAATAAGGAGTCTTCTCGGCGCAATGCTGCAACGTCCTCTTTTTGTCGCTCTATATAGCCTGCATACATGGCTTCAATTTCGACTTGATCGCGGATGCGGGGGGCAAGCGTGCACGCGATCGGGAAGCCTTTTTCAATGATCGCCATATCGATGTCGGGATAAGCCAAATAATCCCACGCGCTCCGGCGTTGACCGTCCTGGTTCACCTTCCATCCGAGCGTTTGCGCTTCGGAAGGTGTCATCGTCGCGGACTGAAGCGCGGATCGGGCGTCGTAGATCGCCTGCTGTTTCACGTGAAACACATCCCCACGCGCGGCGCCAACCAAGCCCAGTTCTACGCCTCTCGGCGTCAGTCTCTGGTCGGCATTGTCTGACCTGAGCGACAGGCGATACTCCGCGCGCGAGGTAAACATACGATACGGCTCCGTCACGCCACGCGTAATCAAGTCATCTATCATGACCCCGATATAGGCTTCGGCGCGGTCGAACGATTCAACAGACTGACCGCGAGTGAGGCACACGGCATTCAGTCCAGCAACGAGCCCTTGCGCCCCCGCTTCTTCGTAGCCTGTCGTGCCATTGATTTGTCCCGCCAGAAACAGGCCGGGCATTGCTTTCACCTCCAGACCTGCGCCAAGCGCGCGTGGATCGACATAGTCATACTCGATGGCATATCCGTACTCGAGAATTTCCACGGCCTCGAGGCCGGGGATCTCGCGGACAAATTGATCTTGGATCTCGCGCGGCAAAGACGTCGAAATTCCATTCGGATAGACCGTCGAATCGTCGAGCCCCTCCGGTTCCAGAAAAATTTGGTGACGCGTTTTCTCGGCGAAGCGGTGAACCTTGTCTTCGATGGACGGGCAGTAACGCGGTCCGCGACCAGCAATCGCGCCAGAATAGACCGCCGATTGGACAATATTCTCGGCGATGATCTCGTGCACGCGGGGCGTTGTGTATGTGATGCCGCAAGTCACTTGCGGCACGCGGATTTCGTCTGTGAGATAGGAGAAGGGAATTGGCGCCGCATCCGCGGGTTGCTGTTCCAAACGATGCCAATCAATCGTGTCGCCGTTCAGCCGCGCCGGTGTTCCTGTTTTCAAACGCCCCATCGGCAATTTTAGAGCATAGAGCCGATCGGCCAGACCGATGGCCGGCTTCTCACCCATGCGACCCGCTGGGATCCGCTCGGCGCCGCGATGGATTATGCCCTTGAGAAACGTTCCTGTCGTGACGATCACAGCATCGGCCGTATAAGCCGTTCTCGATTCGCCAAGCACACCGGCAACTCTCCCGCCATCAGTGAGCACATCATCGACACCATCGGCGATCACCGTCAAATGGTCATGGTTGAGGATTTCGGCCTGCATAGCCTGGCGATACAGTTTTCGATCAATCTGCGCCCGCGGGCCCCAAACAGCCGGACCCTTGGAGCGATTAAGCATCCGGAACTGAATTCCGGCTTGGTCCGCGACACGGCCCATCAGGCCATCGAGCGCGTCGATCTCTCGTACAAGATGACCTTTGCCCAATCCGCCAATCGCAGGATTGCACGACATCTCGCCAATGGTTTCAATTTTGTGCGTGATGAGCGCTGTCCGGGCGCCCATCCGCGCGGATGCAGACGCCGCCTCGCACCCAGCATGACCGCCGCCAACCACAATCACATCAAAATCCGTCTGCATTTGCGTCTTTCTCGCCCGCTCTGCGACGCTTCATACAATAAGCGCCGAGGTGAAAACAGACTATTTGCCGATACAAAAGGAAGAAAACACAGCGCCGAGGACGCTCTCGGCATCTATATGCCCGGTGAGCGTTCCAAGCGCACGAGCGGCAAGGCGCACGTCTTCAGCCGCAAATTCAGCGCCGCGCCCGTTTTCAATTTGAGCCTGCGCCGCGCCCAGATGATGGAGCGCTTTTTCAATTCCTTGGCGGTGGCGGGCGCGTGTGATCATCGGCGCTGAGACGCGCTCTGCCTTTTTTGCGAGGCGATCGGATATAAACGTCTCAAGCTCTGCGATGCCCGCCCCGGTTTTCGCGGAGACGATACGTGTTTCACGTGAAACATTTCCGGTCGGCGCGAGGTCTGCCTTATTGGCCACGACGATATCCCCGGGTCGCACCTCGGTCGGAGCATCGCCCGCATGGGGGTCATACACCCAGAGTCGCAAATCCGCCTGCGCTCCCGCTTGCCGCGCTCGCCGGACACCTTCGGCTTCAATTGGGTCCGTGGTGGTCCGTAATCCTGCGGTATCCGCGATCCAAACAAGCTGACCGCCGAGGACCCGTCTCACCTCGACAATATCGCGGGTCGTACCCGGTATGTCCGTGACGATGGCCGCCTCGCGTTTTGCAAGTTGGTTTAGGAGCGTCGACTTCCCCGCATTTGGTTCGCCGAGGATCGCAATTTTGAAACCATCGCGAATGCGTTCTGTAATATTCCCATCTTTGAGCGCGTCTCTTAGAGCCATCTCCAGCCCCGCCAATTGAGCCAGGACTGGCCCATCGACCCGATCCGGGGCATCTTCTTCATCCGGAAAATCAATGCTTGCTTCCAACAACGCCAATATGCTGGTGAGCTGCACGCGCCAATCTGAATAAAGCTTTTCAAGAGCGCCGCCCATTTGCGTCAAAGCTTGGCGGAGCTGGGCCTCGCTTTCTGCATCGATGAGATCTGCCACAGCTTCCGCGCGCGTCAGGTCGAGCTTGCCGGATTCAAAAGCTCGGCGCGTAAACTCGCCGGGCTCGGCGAGCCGCGCGCCTGCGGCGATCAAAGCTTGTAGTGCGGTTTCCGTGATCACCCGACCGCCATGCAAGAAGAGCTCGAGCGTATCTTCCCCCGTGTAACTTCGCGGCCCAGCCATGAAAATGGCGAGCCCGGAATCAATCAACAGACTATTCGGGGCATTTACGTCGACCCGTGTCGCCCTTCGGTCTTCCAAAGTTTTTACGGACAAGCACGTTGAAATAATCTCGGGCACAGCTGGGCCTGAGACTCGCAAAACACAAATTGCGGCGGGCGGCGGTCCACTTGCGAGCGCGCAAATCGTGTCCCGCCTCACGGCCATTTTTAGTTCTTCATGGCTTCGAAGAACTCATCATTGGTTTTGGTTTGCTTCAATTTGTCGAGCAAGAAATCGATCGCATCGGACGTTCCCATCGGATTGAGGATCCGGCGCAACACGTAAATCTTCTGCAGCTGCACTTTCTCAGTGATGAGCTCCTCTTTCCGGGTGCCCGATTTCATAATGTCGATGGCGGGGAAGGTTCGCTTATCGGCAACTTTGCGATCAAGCACGATCTCGGAATTACCGGTGCCTTTGAATTCTTCGAAGATCACTTCATCCATTCGCGAACCAGTATCGATCAGCGCTGTTGCCACGATGGTCAGAGATCCGCCACCCTCAACATTGCGCGCGGCGCCGAAAAAGCGTTTCGGCCGTTGCAACGCATTGGCGTCGACACCCCCCGTCAAGACCTTCCCAGAGCTTGGCACCGTGGTGTTATAAGCGCGCCCCAAACGGGTAATCGAATCGAGCAAAATTACCACGTCACGACCATGTTCGACGAGCCGTTTGGCCTTTTCGATAACCATTTCTGCAACTGCTACGTGGCGCGATGCGGGCTCGTCAAATGTAGATGAAATCACCTCGCCTTTGACCGAGCGTTTCATATCAGTTACTTCTTCGGGGCGTTCATCAATCAGGAGGACAAGGAGATAACACTCCGGATGGTTCTCCTCGATTGAGGCGGCAATGTTTTGCAGCAAGACCGTTTTACCCGTCCGCGGCGGCGCAACGATTAGAGCGCGCTGGCCTTTCCCGATGGGTGACACGATATCAATGACGCGGCCGGAGCGGTCTTTTTTCGTGGGATCGGGGCTCTCCATCAACAGGCGCTGTTCCGGATAGAGCGGCGTCAAATTGTCGAAGTGAACCTTTTGCCGCGCTTTTTCGGGCTCCTCAAAATTGATTGAGCTGACATCGGTCAGCGCAAAATAGCGTTCATTTTCACCCGGCTCAGCAATCGGCCCTTCGACCGTGTCACCGGTTTTAAGCCCGGCTTTCTTCAGAACCTTCGGGCTGACATAAATATCATCGGGGCCCGCTAGATAATTTGATTCTGGCGAGCGTAAGAAACCGAATCCATCCTGCAGGACTTCGACCACGCCGCGCCCGATAATCTCGACTTCCTGTTCCGCAAGCTCTTTGAGAATCGCGAACAGCATATCCTGCGTCCGCAAAGATGAGGCGTTTTCAACTTCAAGCATCTCAGCATAAGCGAGCAAATCCGTTGGCGATTTTTCTTTGAGCTCGCGAAGGTAAACCTGGGAGGGAAGATCAATTTCAGGGGCAGTATCGGGCATAAGGTGCCAGTGTCCAAATTTAAGTTGGGAAAATCAAAAGGCCGCGTGGGGCATGCGCCGGACGGCGTCTTGACCTCCATATGCGGAAAACCAACGTCTTGGTCAAGAGGCTCGCCTCGTCGCCTCTAAAACGGTTTCAAAACGGCCAAAAGGATAACCGCAATCATAATCACAAACGGGACTTCATTGAGCATTTTAAGCGTGCGCGTAGAAGGACCGAGCGCGCCTTTGTCAATCTTTTTTCCGATCGAGATAAAGTAACCGTACAAACCGCTCAATATCACAACCAGGAGAAGCTTCGTATGCATCCACCCGGCCGATAATAGACTCTGGTTCAAGACGATCATCCAAATCCCCAAAACCCAAACCAAGATCAGCGATGGATTCAAAATAATGCGCCGCAAGCGGTCGGAGGCCTCTCTCATCGTCTCAAACAAAGGCTCGCCCGGCGCCGACTTGATCTGGTGCAATTTGTAACGTGGAAAAATCAATAAGCCCGCCATCAAAGCAACAACGAAAATCAAGTGCGTGGCTTTGACCCAGAGATAGAGCGACATGAACTATATGCCTTCCCGGACCAGTGCGACGACCCGCTCCACATGTGCAATTGGTGTTTCTGGCCGAACCCCATGACCAAGATTAAAAATATGCGGCCGATCTGCATAAGCCGCAAGCAACTGTTTCACCCGGCGGTCCATGGCCGAACCTCCCGCAATCAGCAAAAGCGGATCTAAATGCCCCTGAACGGCGATTTTATCAGATACCGCGTTTAAGACATGACTTGGCTCTATCGCTGTATCGAGCCCGACCCCATTAATCTCTACTTTATCTGTATACGGACCAATCATAGTCGCTGCCCCGCGCGGAAAGCCAATAATCGGCACCTCGACGCCAAGGGCGCGTAAGCGACGCACAAGCGCCGCATTCGGTTCGATGACAAGCGACTCAAATAGATCCGACGGCAAACCTTCAGCCCACGACTCGAAAATCATCAATGCATTTGCGCCAGCATCCACTTGCGCTTTCAAATAGTGCGCACTGAGCTCCACCAAACTATCGAGCAGTTTTTGTAGCAAACTGAGATTGGTATATGCCCAACTGCGCGCCGTGCTCTTATCTGTCCCACCCCGCCCTTCGATGGCGTAAAGCGCGACCGTCCACGGTGCCCCACAAAAGCCAATCAAAGCTTTGTCATCGGCAAGATCTTCGCGAACCCGGTCAACGGTCTCATATACCGGGGACAGTCTCTGAACCGCAGTTTCCAAGCTGACGCGCGCCAAATCGGCCTCATTTGTCACCGTTTCAACAATTGGCCCAACACCTTTTTCGAAGCGAACATTGAGGCCCATCGCATCCAATACCAATAGAATGTCCGCAAATAGGATAGCCGCATCCATATCGTATCGCCGGATTGGCTGAAGCGTGGCCTCCAGCGCCATGGCGGGCGAATAGCAAAAATCCAGGAAGTCCTTTGCGCGGCTGCGAAGCTCCAGATATTCCGGCAAGTGTCGGCCAGCTTGCCGCATCATCCAGATGGGCACAGGCTTTTCAGGTTTGCCATTTAGGACGGAAAGAAATCGTGACGTATTGCTGTCAGCCATAAGAACCTTCTACCCCAAAAACTCAACTTCGAGGCTTTATCATTATTAGCGTGGGAGTCTCGTGGAAAAGGCGACTTAGGTACATTTGTCCCGCTGAAAAGCACAGGAAATCCTCCCCTCCATCCACGATTTACCTTATATTAACCAGTTGAAAAAGAGTAAATATTTTCTTAATCGACGAATTGGACAGAGGAACGGAACAAGGCAAAAACACACAGAGTCAATTTCGTTGGATTGTGCAATTCAGAGTCGGATTCGAGGCATTTCCGCGAATTTCACAATCCGTCCACAGGGCTTGTCGAATTCGCACTGCTCCGGCACAGGAGAGAAAATGAGTTAGGAACCAAATGCGGCTCTCGATTTACTTCAATGTTCATCTTGTCTCCGATTCGACGGGTGAAACGCTAAACGCCGTGATGCGCGCCGCGGCCGCCCAATTTGATCGTACCATCCCGCTTGAGCATAATTATTACCTCGTACGATCTGAACGCCAATTGGACCGGGTTATGGCAGAGATCGAAGCTGCTCCAGGTGTCGTTTGGTATACGATTTCGGAAGAAAATTTACGTCGCAAACTCGAGCAATTTTGTCGTCAACGCGGTATCCAAACTCTGCCTGTTCTGGATGCATCGATCCATATGTTATCCCGCCACTTAGGGATTGCGGCGAGTGAGAAAATTGCCAGCCAGCACGCGCTTAACGAAGATTATTTCAATCGGATTTCGGCGATTGATTTCGCCCTGACCCATGATGACGGTCAAAATATTGCCGGACTTATCGATGCGGATGTGGTGTTGTTGGGGGTCAGCCGTACGTCGAAAACCCCAACGTGCGTATACTTGGCCAATCGCGGCGTGAAAGCCGGCAACATTCCACTTGTGCCGGGCATCCCTTTACCGCCAATGGTTCAAGAGCTCGAACATCCGATGGTGGTTGGCCTGAAAATCGGTGTTGAACGATTGCTTCAAATTAGAAGTCAGCGGCTTAAATCGCTCAACGAAGTTAGCAAAACAGACTATGTCGACGAAGAGGCTGTGCGCGCAGAAGTAACCGATGCGAGCCGCCTCTTTCAGCGCAATAAGTGGCCTGTGATCGATGTGTCACGCCGCAGCGTTGAAGAGACCGCGGCGGCGATTCTCAACAAACTAAACGAACGCAGAGGCTTCATTTAATGCTAAATGTGGTGCTTGCTTCTGGCAGCGCAAGCCGCCGGGCCCTCCTGGCAGGGGCGGGGGTCAAAGCGGTTTCCGTGACGCCGAACGTCGATGAAGGTATGGCGCGGCAAGGCATGCGCGCCGATGGTGTACCCGTTCGTGACCAAGCGATGCGCCTCGCTGAGATGAAAGCGATCAAAGTGTCAATGCAGGAACCAGGCTTGGTGATTGGCGGCGATCAGATGCTAAATCTTAACGGTGTTGGATTTGATAAGCCTGCTGATCTTGCTGCCGCAAGCGGTCATCTGCGGAAGCTGTCAGGGAAAACGCACATTTTGGAAACCGCAATTGTAATCGCCGAGAATGGAACGCCGGTGTGGCGCCATCTCGCACAACCCAAACTCTCCGTCCGTACACTGAGTGAGACTTTCATAACCCAATATGTCGAAACCTGTGGAGATGCGCTTTTAAGCACGGTCGGTGCTTATCAATTAGAGGGGCCCGGGGCGCAGATTTTTAACCGAATTGATGGTGATTACTTCTCAATCCTCGGCTTACCCTTGTTGCCTTTGCTGGACTATTTGCGCGTCCGCGGAGTGCTCACGACATGACTAAATTGCTTGGCGTAATTGGCGATCCTATTGCGCATTCTCTGTCGCCACTCATCCATAATGGTTGGTTTCGCGATTTGGGATTTGATGCCTCTTATGAAGCCATGCAAGTCGCGGACGGCACCTTTGGCACTGCGCTAAGGACCCTCGAATCCCGGAACATCCTTGGCGTGAACGTAACCCTCCCGCACAAGCAAGCCGCGCTCGAAGCCTCTCACACAGTCAGTCAACGCGCGGCCGGGATCGGCGCCGCCAATACACTGACCTTCGCTGAGAACGGAAAATGGCACGCCGATAATACCGACGCGCCTGGTTTTGTCTCCGCGATCGGGAACCT
The DNA here is from genome assembly GCA_038531165.1 of Pseudomonadota bacterium. Lineage (GTDB taxonomy): Bacteria > Pseudomonadota > Alphaproteobacteria > Caulobacterales > Hyphomonadaceae > Henriciella. The sequence continues at coordinate 582,857 of JBCBBZ010000001.1, read as the reverse complement.
TGATCCGGATACGGATAAAGCTGTTATCTTTGGGGCAGGGGGCTCGGCAAGAGCAGTCGTGTTCGCTTTGGTCCAGGCCGATATTGATACGGTAATCCTCAACCGAACAAGGGCTAAAGCGACGGCACTCGCAAACGATCTGGGAGCGGAGCAAACCCATGCTGGCGCTATAGATCAGTATAAAGATTATATCGAAGGCGCAACGATTGTGATCAACACAACGAGTGCTGGGCACAGTGGGTTCCTGTTTGAATTGCCCGGGGGTAGACAGCGCCGGTTTTTCGACTTGTCTTATGGCAGCGTCGCTGCGCCGCAGCTAGATCATGCGAGCGAAATGGGATGGCGCGCACAGGATGGGCTTGGCATGCTGGTCGGGCAAGCGGCGCATAGCTTCCAGTCCTGGTTTGGGGAATGGCCGGATACGGAATCGGCGCTGCGCAGATGTGAAATGGCGGTGAGGGCGGCGCTATGAAAACACTCGGACTGACCGGGTCCATAGGGATGGGAAAATCGACGACCGCTGACATGTTCGCCGCGGAGGGGATCCCTGTTTATGATGCAGATGCCGCGGTCCATGCTTTGTACGAAGCGGGCGGTGCTGCCGTCGGACCTTTGTCCGACCGGTTTGGCGAGATCACGAAAGAGGGTGCGATAGATCGCGCCGCCCTTCGTGCAAAAGTCGTGAACAATCCAGACGCGATGAAAGACCTCGAAGCCATTGTGCATCCGCTTGTCGGCGCGAGCCAGATGACCTTTCGTCAGCAAGCGCTTGAAAGCGGAGCTAAATTTGCTGTCCTGGACATACCGCTCTTGTATGAGACCGGCGGTGATGCGCGCTGTGATTTCGTCGCGGTGGTGACAGCACCCGAGCCTGTACAGAGAGCCAGAGTATTATTGCGCGGGGAGATGACGGAACAAGAGTTCGATCGGATCCGCGCCAAACAAATGCCCGATGCCGAAAAGCGGGCGCGTGCAGATTTTGTGGTTAGCACCGCATTTGGCTTTGACTTCACCCGCGCACACGTGCACGCCATCATCGATGTCTTAAACCAATTGGAAGCCGAGCCCGAGCATGGATAGCGCCGTTCGTGAAATCGCCTTTGATACCGAAACAACGGGTTTGGAATGGGATCAGAATGATCGGATCATAGAACTTGGCGCGGTTGAACTGATCAATCATGTCCCGACGGGAAACACGTTCCAAACCTACGTTAATCCAGGACGCTCGGTATCGGAAGCGACGGTACGCATTACCGGTATCCGGGACGAGGATTTGCTCGACCAACCGAGTTTTGAGGATGCGCGCGTCGTCGATGCATTTTTAGACTTTGTCGGGGACGCCACTCTGGTGGCGCATAATGCCAAATTTGACCGCGGTTTTTTGAATATGGAACTGGAGCGCTGCGGCCGCGATCCGATCCCAGAACCGCGCTGGGTCGACACAGTTGCGATCGCGCGCAAGAAGTTCCCAGGGGCGCCTGCGAACCTCGACGCGCTATGTAAACGTTTCGATATCAATGCCGAGGCCCGGACGTTTCATGGAGCTTTGCTGGACAGCCAATTGCTCGCGGAAGTCTATCTTGAGCTGCTTGGCGGTCGGGCGCGGCGCTTCGATTTCGGAACGGATCAAAAGGCGCGCGGCGAAGCGCGCAGCAGCGCACAACAACGATCAAAGCCCAGACAGTTCCAGCCGTCTGAGTGCGAGCAAAAAACGCATGCCGAGTTTATCGCCTCTCTCGGAGAGGATGCGCTTTGGAAGCGTTACGGCTAAGCGTTCTGGGTATTGGAGTCCGAACTGTTCGATGCGGCGGCGGCATTTGCCCGCTGCTTTTGGGAATTGTAGAGCGCGCCAAAGTCGACCGGATCAATCCTTAAGGGTGGAAAGCCGCCCTCAGAGGAAATATCGGCAATGATCCGCCGTGCGAACGGAAACAAGATGCGTGGACACTCGATGAGCAAAATCGGTTCGACATCGCCTGCGCCAAACCCCTGCAATTGGAAGAGGCCAGCATAATCCATTTCAATCAAAAACAGAGCCGTGTCTTGCGTGCCAGCGCGAGCTTTCAATTTGAGCGTGACCTCGAAAGCATTTTCAGTGCCTTGACGCGGCGCGGCGCCGACATCGATTGAAAGCTCAATGTTTGGCTGGTCCTGGACAGTCGCGCCCGGGTTTTCGAAAGAGAGGTCTTTGATATACTGGTTCAAGACGCGGATGGCGGGGCCTTGTGCGGGCGCGTCGTCTTTCGGCAGCGTCGCCATATCTGGTGTATCGGTCATAAACTCACTCTTACGATAATCATGACACGCGCGTAACATGCGCGACTAAGTGGTGCAACGGTGGGTGGCACTTCCCGGAAAGCCCCTATATGTGATGCAGAAACCCTGATAAGAGACCTGACATGTCTTCATCGATGATCGAATTTTTGTTGCTCGCTGGCATCGCCCTGTTCATTGGCTGGCGGCTCTATGTCACGCTCGGGCAAGATGATGGCCCTCCGGATAGCCGGAATCGGATGCCGAGCCCAACCCCGGCACCAACGCCTGGAACCACGGCGCCTCAAGGCGGCGAAGTCGTTGAGATGCGTCCGAACTTCACCGGTCCGGCCGCAGCCGGTTTGGAGTCAATTTATAATGCCGACCAAAGCTTTGAGCCGCGCGCCTTTCTTCAAGGGGCCCGCTCGGCTTATGAGCTGATCGTCGCAGCGTTTGCGCGCGGTGATCGCGATGCGTTGAAACCCTTGCTCGACACAGATGTCTATGAGGCATGGGAGCAGGCGATTTCGGAACGCGAAGAAACCGGTGCAGACGGGATGCAGCTTCTCAGGATCCGCAAGGCCGAGATTTCCGACGCTTCGCTCGGCGATGATGGCATGGCCCGAGTTACGGTGTCGTATGAGTCTGAGCTTGGCGATGGAGAAACCACGACCAAAGCGTCAGAGCTCTGGACCTTTAAGCGCCAAACCAGTTCCTCCGACCCGAATTGGGTCCTCGATGACGTCGATACGGCAGAGTAAGGCCTGATCATCCTCGAATTGGTAACTTGAGCCACTGCGCCGATCCCGCATAATCTTCGGCCATGCGAATCACCAGCCTTTTGAGTGTCATGCTTCTCGGTTTAACCGGATGTGTGTCGACGCCGCCCCCCCCGGCGCCGCCCGATCGTGTCCCACAAACGCAGACCGAGCCGGATCCGACATATTGGTCTATCCCGCCAAAGCCGGTCGCGTTTGAAAGTTTGCCAGGCTGGCAACAAGCGGATCTTGGCCCGGGATTGGCGGCTCTGCGCCGCAGTTGCGAGGTCTTCGAGGCGCGGCCGCCGCGCGCGATGCTCTCCGGCAAAGCCCCTTGGGCTGGGCGGAACGATGATTGGCTGCCAGCTTGCGCCGCTTTGGACGTCATCGCCGACGCCCAAAGTGCGCGGGCCGTATTGCAAGCGCTGTTCACACCGGTTCAAATCCGAGCGGCAGATGGCGGGTCGCGCTTTACCGGTTATTTTGAACCGACTTATCCGGCGCGCTTATCACCGCAACCGCCCTATACTGAACCCGTGCCTGCGCGGCCAACAGACCTGGTCGCTGAGGCTGGGCAAGTCTTCCAGGTTCGATCAAATGGCAGTCGGCGGCCCTATCCCACCCGCGCAGAGATCACGGCGCGTGGCGTTCGCCCACTTGCATATGCGCATCCTGGCGACGTCTTTTTCCTGCAGATCCAAGGATCCGGACGGCTGATGCTCCCAGACGGGCGAACACTTCGGGCTGTTTACGCCGCCCATAATGGCCGCCCATTCCGATCGACGGCTAATTGGTTGCTCGAAAAAGGCTGGATATCGAGAGGTGAGGCGAACATGAGCGGGATCCGGGCCTGGATGGACCGCGCCGATCCGCGGCGCGTCCGTCAGGCCATGAATGCCAATCCGCGTTTCGTTTTCTTCGATCTCGCGCCGGAGGGTGATCCATCCCTCGGCCCAAGTGGATCCTTTGGGGTGCCATTAACGCCGCTGGGGTCACTGGCGGTTGATCTCGATTATCATGCCGGCGGGGTGCCGATGTTTGTGCAAACGCGCGCGCCAGGCTTGGGCGGCAACTGGTCTGGGATGCTCGTCTCTCAAGACACGGGCGGCGCGATCAAAGGGGCCGTCCGCGGCGACATTTATTTTGGCACGGGCCCGCAAGCCGGTGCGTCAGCCGACACCGTGAACGCGCCTGGTCAAATGTGGGTCTTACTGCCGCGCGCTGTCGCGGCGCGCTTGAACGTGCAGGCATCTCTGTCTGGCCCGATCGTCCTTGCGCCCTAGAATAGACCTTATGAGTGGTCGTGATTTGACGGAACAAGAAAAGCGCGCTTGGTCGGCAGCGGCGCGGGACGTGACGCCATTGTCGGGCCGCAAAGGCGCACCCGCCGGAACGGTCCGCGCCAAAACCACCGAGCGCTATTCAACCGCGCCGCCCGCGAGCGAAAAGCGGTATGCGCCGCCTCAGAACCGGCAGAATGATAGACGGGTGCGCCGCGGCCGCCAGCCCGTCTCGGCCAGTTTTGACCTGCACGGGCATACGCGGGCCAGCGCGCTTCAGGTTTTGCCGGCTTTTTTGGCGCGTGAACAAGCCAAAGGCGCGCGCTGTGTGATCGTGATCACGGGGAAAGGCAAAGCTGGGGAAGGGGTGTTACGACGCGCATTCCAAGAGTGGCTCGACACGCGCGAAGCGCGCGCGTTGATCAGTGGCTATGCGCCAGCACACGTAAAGCATGGCGGCGGCGGCGCTTGGTATGTGTTCTTGCGCCGACCGTAAACCCAACGGAAAAGGGGCAGCTTTTAGCCGCCCCTCAACACGTCACACACTCTACTTGTCCCGATAAATACTCTTCTAGTGTTAATGATTTACGACTGCTTTGCCAAGAGATTGCGAATTTCCTCAAGCAACACCTCCTGCCGCGGCGGGGCAGGGGGTTCTGCTGGGGCTTCTTCCTCTTTTTTCATGATGTTGTTCATGCCCTTAATGATCAAGAACATAACGAAGGCGACGATGATAAATGAAATTGTCGCCGAGACGAATTCGCCGATCTTAATGCTGACCGCTTCGGTGACGACCGTGCCATCATCGGCGAGCACAGCGGGCGACATTTCATAGGCCCAACTGCCGAAATCCAATCCTCCGAGCACGGGGCTGAGCGCTGGCAGGAACACCCCTTGGATAAAGGCCGTGACCACGGTCGCGAAGGCGCCGCCCATAACAAAGCCCACCGCCATGTCAACGAGATTACCTTTCATGGCAAACTCTTTGAATTCATTGAACATATCAAACCCCTTTCTTTGAAACGCTAGACCCTCCCGGTCTGCGTTAAGAGTGTTTGATTTTTTCGGTGAGGTCAATTCGCTCAGACAGCTCTGATTATAGCGATTTAACGGGACTCAGGGTCGATGCCGTCATTGACGCGCGCGCGCAATTCTTTGCCGGGTCGGAAAAACGGGACAGATTTGGCTTCAACACTAACCGCTTCGCCGGTGCGCGGGTTTCGTCCTTTACGGGCCTTGCGGTGCCGGACTGAGAAGGCCCCAAAGCCGCGCAATTCTACGCGGTCGCCCCGCGCTAAGGCGTCGGCAATCTCATCTAAGATCACCGACACAACTTTTTCCAAATCCTCCGGGCGGAGCTCTGGATTCTCATCTGCAAGTTTTGCGATCAGTTCGGATCTCAGCATGTCATTGAACCTAAACGAAAAATGCGACGGAGACCAGGCCCCCGTCGCAAAATACTTGTCCATTACCTGAATGTTAGGTTTGGACCGAGACCGTCTTAAGCGTCATCGCTTTTGGCGGTCTTTTTCTTTGTGGTTTTCTTCTTTTTTGGCTTTGCCTCAACTTCGGCCTCAGCCTCCACTTCAGCTGCGGCTTCGACGGGTTCATCGTCCCCGCCGCTGGCCAGCGCTGCGCCGAGAATATCGCCAAGCGATGCGCCACTATCTGCCGATCCGTATTGAGCAACGGCTTCCTGTTCTTCGGAAATCTCAAGCGCTTTGATCGAGACGCCAATGCGGCGGGACGATTTATCGACCTGCGTGACTTTGGCATCGACTTTATCGCCAACCGCGAAGCGCTCCGGACGCTGTTCGCTGCGGTCGCGAGAGAGATCTGAGCGACGGATGAAAGCCTTCACAGCTGGATCGCCGAACTCAACTTCGATGCCACCAGAGGCGACTTCAATGACGGTACAGGTGACAATCGCGCCGCGCTTAACGCTGGTATTGTCGGCGATTGGGTCGCCGCCAACTTGCTTGATGCCGAGCGAGATCCGCTCTTTTTCAGTGTCGACGTCGAGAACGCGAGCTGTGACCGTGTCACCTTTTTGGAAGTTTTGGATCGCTTCTTCGCCGGACTGATCCCAAGAGATATCATTGATGTGGACCATACCGTCCAAGTTCGGGCCGAGGCCAACGAACAGACCAAACTCCGTGATCCCGCGGACTTCACCTTCAATGTCGGTGCCGACCGGATGCTCCGCCATAAAGGCCGACCATGGATTGTCTTGCGTTTGCTTGAGGCCAAGTGAAATGCGGCGCTTCTCGCTATCCACATCGAGAACTTCGACAAGAACTTCTTGCGACGTCGACACGATTTTACCGGGGTGGACGTTTTTCTTGGTCCAGCTCATTTCTGAAACGTGGATCAAGCCTTCAACGCCGTCTTCCAGCTCAACAAAAGCCCCATAATCGGTGATATTTGTGACCTGACCGGTCATGCGGGTGCCGACCGTGTACTTGGCTTCGATATCGTCCCAAGGATCGCTTTCCAGCTGTTTCATGCCGAGGCTGATGCGCTGGGTCTCTGGGTTGATTTTGATGATCTGGACTTTGACCGTATCGCCAACATTGACGACTTGGCTTGGGTGATTGACCCGCTTCCAGCTCATATCTGTGACGTGCAGGAGGCCATCAATGCCCCCCAGGTCAACGAACGCACCGTAATCGGTGATGTTCTTGACGACGCCCTCGCGGGTATCGCCTTCTTGCATATCGCCAACGATTTCAGCGCGCTGTTCGGCGCGGCTCTCTTCCAGAATGGCGCGGCGAGAGACAACAACGTTGCCACGGGCGCGGTCCATCTTCAGAATGGCGAAAGGCTGAACTTCATTCATCAGCGGGCCAACATCGCGGACAGGGCGAATGTCGACTTGTGAGCCAGGCAAGAACGCATTGACGCCGCCAAGGTCGACGGTGAAGCCGCCTTTAACGCGGCCAACAATCGCGCCCTTAACAGGCTCTTCTTTATTGTAATTGTCTTCCAGACGGATCCAGCTTTCTTCGCGGCGCGCTTTGTCGCGCGAAAGAACGGCTTCACCCATCAGGTTTTCGATCCTGTCGAGATAAACTTCGACAATATCGCCGGATTCAGGTTGTTTTTCCTCAAGCAGGAATTCTTTAGATGCGACGCGGCCTTCGGTTTTCAGGCCAACGTCGAGCACAAGGTAATCGCCATTATTTGAAATGACGGTGGCTGGCACAACTTTGCCCTCAACAAGAGTGGCGGCGCCAGCGCTATCCTCGAACATAGAGGCAAAATCCTCAGTCGAGGGATTCATTGAATCAGTCATAGAGTCTCCAGATGCGCAGTCATGACGGGGTTTACGGCCAGGTGCACCATGCCACTGGTCCGACGTCGCTGCGATGTCAGGGATAAAAGTGAGAGCCTTTAGATTTGGGCATTAGGACCCAGAACTCTCGGAATTTCGAGCCAAGACAGCGTCAACGGTGGCCCGCGCTTTATCCACAGCCGCGTCTATAGTCAGCTGAGTGGTGTCGATCAAGATGGAATCTGCGGCAGCGACCATGGGCGCGTCGGCGCGGTTTCGGTCGCGGTCGTCGCGCTCTTTGATATGGGCAATCATATCTGCTCGCGATAGCGTCTCGCCTTTTGCGGTGAGCTCTTTCCAACGTCGTTCCGCGCGCACCTCTACGGTCGCATCGATCCATAGTTTTACATCTGCATCGGGACAAACGACCGTGCCGATATCGCGGCCATCGAGGACGGCGCCACCGGGTTGGTTGGCAAAGCTGCGTTGTAGTTCGAGTAAGGCGGCCCGCACTTGCGGAAGTGCCGCGACTTTCGAGGCGGCTTGCCCCGCTTCGGCGGTGCGCAAATCGGCTTCTGGAAAGGCATCGAGACGAAGCGTGCGGGCGATTTCCGCGAGCGCGGCTGGGTCTGCGAAATCTGTGCCTTGGCGCAAGGCCGCGACGCCGGTCGCGCGATAGAGCTGACCGGTGTCCATGTAAGGCAGACCATAAAAATGCGATAAACGCCTGGCGATCGTGCCTTTGCCGGAGGCGAGTGTGCCATCTATCGCTATGATCATACGCGCATCCCGTCATTCATCTGTCGGAATCGGCCCGATCGCGGCCGACCGCGCATATGCTGCGATCTAACCAAGCGCTTGTTCGTCGCGCTCGCCCGTTCGGACGCGAACGACGTCACTTAACGCATGCACAAACAGCTTTCCGTCGCCGACTTTGCCGGTATGCGCAATTTTTTGCAGCGTGCTCAATACTTCACCGATCATCGTGCTTTGGACAGCGATCTCGAGCCGGAGCTTGGGGATTTCCACGGTTTCATATTCGGCCCCGCGATAGATTTCTGTTTTGCCGCGCTGGCGCCCAAACCCTTTGACTTGGGTGACTGTTATCCCCTCAATGCCGAGCCCGATCAGCGCTTCGCGGACCTCTTCATATTTATGCGGCCGGATGATGGCTGTGATCATGCGCATCGGATTCTCCTCATCAAACGTTAGCCCGAGATGGACCAGTCGGCGAATCGCCTCTGACCGCGATGGCAAATCAGACTGTGTCCGGCGCCACTGGTCGACGGTTTTTGAGAAACTTGCAGAGGCCACAAGCTGAATACGTTGGTCGAGTTTGTCCATCAGGCGTGGATCCTTTCCGTCCCACGAGCGTCATAATAGCGGGCGTAAACCGTATCAACACAGCTTGCGCAAAAAAACAAATTTACTGATATTGACAAAGTTACACACTTTGCATATGTACAGCTCATGACACATAGCGAGACCAGAGGTCTGGCCCCGCAAAGCCCCAGGAGGCACGTATGACAAAACTGATGTATCGCGGCGTGGCGCATGAAACCGGTGCGAAGCCACGGCAAAGCTTGGCTGAGCAAATGAAGCGACCAAGCTTGGTCTATCGCGGCGTTGAGCATGATGGCGAGCGCGCCATTGAATCAACGGAGGCTCGCAGCGTTCCGATGTTTTACCGCGGACAAAGCTACGCGTAGATTACCCCTTTCCCAAATAAGGGAGGCGCGTTTCGCGCGTTTGAAAAAGGCCGCCGTCCCCTTGGGCGGCCTTTTTTATGGACGGGTTTCAGAAATATCAGCGCCAAGGCTGCGCATATGGTCCATAAATTCAGGATAACTGGTTGCGATCATGCTGGCATCGTCAATAGAGACGGGACGCTTCGCGGCGGTGCCCATAATCAGCGCGCTCATCGCGATGCGATGATCATGATGGGTTTCGACGAGCCCCCCGCCCGGAACCGGTCCGGCGCAGCCTTGCACCGCGAATCCGTCGTCAAACTCTTCCACCTCGACGCCATTCACGCGGAGCATATTGACAATGGCGCGAATGCGATCGCTCTCTTTTATCCGCAGCTCCGCGGCGCCGTTCACCACCGTTGTGCCCGACGCAAAAGCGGCGAGCACGGCCAGGATAGGGAACTCGTCAATCATGCTCGGGACAATCTCTTCAGGGATCTTGGTGCCGCTCAGATTGGCGCTTTCAAAGCTCATATCGATCAAGCGTTCGCCAGCCGCAGTGCCGACATCTTCTGCGCCCACCGGAGCGCCCATTAATGCCGCGGCGCGATAAAACCCATCGCGCGTTTGATTTGACATGAGACCTTCAATCAGGACACCGCCGCGCGGTGAGATCATTGCCGCGGCAGCCAGGAACGCCGCAGAGCTGGGGTCCCCCGGCACGATGACCTCTTGCGCGTGCAGGGCTTGACCGCCTTCAATCGAAACGAGGTTTGCGGGGCCCTCCACCTCGCTCGAAACGTGGACGCCGAATCCTCGCAGCATGCGTTCAGAATGATCACGCGTTAGGCGCGCTTCGTGCACCTTTGTCGTGCCATGCGCGTTCAAGCCGGCCAATAGAATGCATGATTTGATCTGCGCCGAGGCATGTGGCGGCGCATAGGTGATCGCCTTGAGGTCGTCGCGCCCGAAGAGGGTGAGGGGGAAGGTCTGGCCGGCATTTGCAGAATAGGTCGCGCCCATGTCTTGAAGCGGGTCGAGGACGCGTCCCATCGGTCGCCGCGATAGGCTTTGGTCGCCGACAAATCGCGCTTCAATGGGATAGCCGGCAACGACGCCGAGCATTAGGCGCGCCCCAGTTCCAGAATTGCCAAAATCAAGCGCCTGGCTTGGTGGTCTCAAGCCGTTTGAGCCGACCCCTTCGACATGCCACTGGCCATGGCCGAGCGGTTCGACTTTGGCACCGAGGGCCGCCATTGCACGAGCGGTATTCAACACATCGTCGCCTTCGAGCAGGCCAGAAATTTCAGATTTGCCTGTTGCCAGGCCGCTTAGGATCAGTGCGCGGTGGCTGCATGACTTGTCGCCGGGCGCACGCATCGTTCCGGTAATCTGCGTTACCGGACGGGAGGTCCACACCATGTTTCGGGGGTTTCCTTTAGTTACAGTACCAAGCGAAAAGCGCTTTGACAGGTGGGAGCGTTTCTGGCAAGCGCGCCAGCAATGATTTTTTCATCAACGGGAACAAAATATGGCTGATCCGGAACTTGGCACCAAACAGGTTTGTCCGACATGCGAGGCAAAATTCTACGATTTGAACAAACGCCCCGCTGTGTGTCCCAAGTGTCAATACTCCTTCGATCCGGATGATGAGTCAGCGCAAGCGACAAAGACCAAAGTCCGCACGGCCGCCGCCAAAGAGGCGATGCCGGAAGATGAAGAAGACGATGATGATGAAGAAGAAAACGTCATCGCAGCTCAGACCTCTAGCGATGATGAAGAGGAATCGAGCGACGACCAAGCTCGCGAGCTTGGCGGCGATGAGGATGAGGTCGTGCTCGAAATGTCGGGCGGTGAGGAAGACGATGATGCTGCGCCAGGTAAAATGCCATCCGGCTTCAGCGAAGATGGCGTTGATGATGACGACGATGACGATGAAGAGGATATCGATCTAGACGATGAGTTTGATCTCGGTGACGATATCGACTTGGATGACGATAATGAACTCGGCGAACCGGATGCCGACGATATCGATCCTGAAACGGATGACAAATAAGACTTGATTGGCGGGCGCGGAAATTCTATGCCCGCGTTTCCCTTCCCCTTGGGGCCATAGCTCAGTTGGGAGAGCGCTTGCATGGCATGCAAGAGGTCGTCGGTTCGATTCCGTCTGGCTCCACCATTCCATTTTTGGGTTGCACAAGTCGCAGGACTTAGCGTCTCGCGGTCATAAGCACTGCGCGCGCGGGCGAAAACTATCCCCGCCTGGCTCGAAAAAAGGTTTTCAAGAGCTCACCCGCGCGCGGCGCATTTGCCGCATCCTCTTCCACCTGTGGACGCCAGTGGCAGGTCGGTTGGTCAAAGAATTTTGGGCCATGCAGGATCGCACCGCCTTTCGGATCGCGCGCGGCGAAGACAAGCTTTTCGATCCGCGCGAAACTGATCGCACCGGCACACATCACACAGGGCTCGAGCGTCACATAAAGGTGCAAACCGGGCAGGCGGTAATTGCGCCGGGCGCTCGCGGCAGCGCGGAGGGCCCTGATTTCGGCATGGCCGGTTGGGTCATGATCGCGGATCGGCTGATTGTGGCCTTCGCCGATTATCGCGGCCGAAACGGGATCGACAATCACGGCGCCCACCGGAACCTCACCGAGATCGGCGGCCTGCTGTGCCAGGGCCAAAGCGCGCTGCATCGGATCGGACGTCGTAACCATAGCTTCCCCATCGCCCCGCAAGCGCGTAAAGGCAAGCCATGCGGATCGTAGCAGGACAGTTTCGGGGTCGGTCTTTGCAAGCGCCGAAGGCGCTTTCGACACGGCCAACATCAGACCGGGCGCGCGAAACGGTGTTTAATATTCTCAGTCACGCCCCCTGGGCGCCCGATCTCGATCAGGCGCGGGTGATTGACTTGTTCGCGGGTTCAGGGGCACTGGGCTTGGAAGCCATGTCGCGCGGCGCCGGCTTTTGCCTGTTCGTCGAAACCGCGCATTCGGCACGTGGTGCGATCCGGCAGAATATTGAAGCGCTCGGGCTATTTGGTGCCACTCGGTTGCATCGGCGCAGCGCGCTCGAGCTTGGTGAAAAACCTGCGGGCTTGGGTCCGCCTTTTGATCTTGCGTTTTTAGACCCGCCTTATCGAAAAGGGTGCGTCGAACCGTGCTTGCGCGCCTTGCGGACCGGGGCTTGGCTAACAGACGAGGCTTTGATCGTGATTGAAACGGCCGCCGAAGAGACATTGGATTTGCCAGGCTGGGCCGTGCAGTCCGACCGGCAAATCGGCGCAGCGACCATTTGGTTCGTGACCGCCGCTTAGTCTTGCAGAAATTCCTTTTGCAAATCGACGCTGGATTCGCCGCTGCCAAGATATTTCGAGCATGAGCCCAACCACCGCTCCGCCTCTGCCCGACCTTTGTCGCGCAGATTGGTGAGGAAGGTCCAGCTGGTATCGTATTTGGTCTGCAGGGATAGGTCCCGCAAAACTTGCCCGCCGCGCAAGGCGTGAATGGTTAATCGGCGATATTTCCGCATCACCGTTTCTTTGAGCATCCCATCGTCAATCAGTTTTTGGACGAAGGCGATGGCGCGTAGCTCGCCGATGAGGGATGCGTTAAAGCTGATTTCATTCAGCCGATCGGTAATCTCCGGCACCCGTTTTGGAACGCCGAGCCGCGAAATCGGATTGAGCAATACGAGCAACACATCACGCGGGGCTTTGGCGTAGATCAGCGGAAACAGGCTGGGATTGCCCATATAGCCGCCATCCCAATAGGCTTTGCCATCGATCTCAACCGCCCGGAAGGTTTGCGGCAAGCACGCCGAAGCGAGCACGGCGTCGCGAGAAATCTCGCCGTCTTGGAAGACTTTGACACGTCCGGTTTCCACATTGGTTGCCGACAAAAACAGGTCGAGCGGCGCCGCGTGGACGGCTTCAAAATCAACCGCTTCATCGAGTGCATCCCGCAAAGGATTAATATCAAACGGATTAAACTCGTACGGGCTGGCAATGCTGGTAAAGGCCATCGCCGCCTGAAACGGACCAAACGGTAAGGCTGTGAATGGCGAGTTCGCCCAAGAGAAGGCTGCGAAGGGTGCGCCCTTTTGCGAAATCGTTCGCCAATAGCGTTCAAGGCTCGCCTTCGCACCGTCGCTACCGTCTTCGGCCAGACCAGCAGCAAAGGCGACGGCATTGGTGGCCCCGGCTGAGGTTGCCGTGATCGCTTTGACGACCAAACCAGGTTCTTCGACCAAACGGTCAAGCACGCCCCAGGTAAACGCGCCGTGCGCGCCGCCGCCTTGCAACGCCAAACTAATTTCTCGATCTGAAGATCTCGCCATGACGGTTTTTTCCGTTTCCAATCTGAGCTTTGGCACAAAGTGTTTACGAGGTCTTCAAAACATTCTGCGCAATCTCACCGGCATGTCTCGCGTTGCTTATCCGATTGAAGGCTTGCAGCCCGTCCCAGCGGTGGGGGTTGTGTGCTTGCGCGGATCTGAGGTGTTGCTCATTCGGCGGGGGACGCCGCCGAAAAAAGGCGAGTGGTCGCTGCCGGGCGGACGGATCGAACCAGGTGAGGCCGCGACTGCGGCGGCGCTGCGAGAGTTGCGCGAAGAAACGGGCGTCACCGCCGATCTCGTCGGTTTGTTGGATGTGGTCGATGCCATCATCGAAAACCGTGATGGAACGCTGGTCACACGCCACTTTGTTCTCATCGATTATCTCGCGCATTGGGTCTCTGGCGTGCCCGTGGCAGGCGATGATGCTGCAGAGGCGCGTTTCTTTTCGCGCTCCGAAGTCGCCGCGCTCGAGATTTGGTCAGAGACCGCGCGGGTTCTGGAAATGGCCTATGCGCGGATGGATTTGGAGGGTGCAACATGAAACTGGGCGAGTGGCTTGATTTTGCCCGATCGGGCTGGGTGCAAAGCCCGCCAATCGATCCGGACACGCCGGACTCGGCCGATCCGATTGAGGCGATCACGGAGACGACAGCGCAAGCGACCGAAGCTGCAAGCGAGTTTCTCGGCTGGATTGGCTCCGGTGAGCTCGAAGCGCTGATTGCGCTTGCGCTGGTGATCTCTCTCACTTTCGCGCAATGGCTGGCGCGCTGGGCGGTCTTGAGGGGGATCGTGCGACTGCCGCGGGACGAGGACTATTCTTTCGCCGACCTTTTCTACCGGATCGTCAAGCGGTTCCACACCTATTTCATGGTGATGATTGCATTCGCATTGACCGATGCCATGATGGGGTTGCCGAATGCCGTTTCAGTGTTTGTCAAAATCTTCTTTGTCGGCGCAGCGATTTTGCAGGTTGCCGAATGGGTGCAGGAATTCGCGGTCGGCTTTATCCGACGCAACGTTGCGCGCTCGGGCGGCGATGCCCGCGCCTTGGCGTCGGCATTTAACATCATCAAGTGGTTTATCAGCGTCGCTGTTTGGTCGGTGGCACTGCTCCTCATTTTGGACAATGTCGGCGCGGACGTCACGGCGCTGCTTGCCGGTTTGGGCATTGGCGGGATCGCGATCGGTATTGCCGCGCAAGGCGTCTTCCGCGATCTGTTCTCGTCGCTCTCAATTGTGATCGACAAGCCGTTTCAGGTCGGTGACACGGTCCGGTATGGCGAAAGTTGGGGGATCATTGAAGATATCGGGCTGAAAACGACCCGGGTGCGGGCGCGGTCAGGGGAGCAGATGATCATCTCGAACACCCATCTTCTCGATTTCGAAATCCACAATATGGAACGTATGGTCCGCCGCCGGATCGAAACGGGTTTCGGTGTGATTTATCAAACCGACCCCGACTTAGCAGATCGGGTGCCCGATATCGTTGCAAAGATTTTGAAAGATGTGCCGGCGGTCGAGTTCGACCGATGTGGGATGTCGGCTTTCGGCCCGAGTTCCCTCGATTATGAGTTGGTCTTCTTCTCGCTGCAACCGGATTTCAATCGATCCATGGCGGCGCGGTCGCGTGTTTTATTGGCACTCTTCCGCGGTTTACAAGCCGAAGGATTAGAGTTTGCGTATCCAACCCAAACACTGTTTGTTGAAGGCATGCCTGCAAAGGTAGCTTAGACCCGTTACTCGACTGTCCAGCCGCGCGGCGTCTTTTTCGCCTCAAGCGTAATCGTGCCATTTTCCGCGGTCTCTTCGTACCGCGTCCGGCGCTCCTCGGATGGACTCCCCGAAAGGCGCAAAATGACTGCGACGGTGGCGAGCGCGATACCTGCGATCGCCGTCGCAACGGCGATCAATCCTGCCATCAAAACAATCGCCATTGCCAGCAAGCCCTTCGCCATCCACTGTCCGAATCGACGCACAAACAGAATCAAATTGTGGGGAAATCCAACAGGGGCGGTGCCAGTGGCAGTCATCATGTCCTCGCTTTGACACTAGATGGCGTGCAAGAGGGGTGCCGTCAATGTTTAGATTGTGACGGATGATCAATTTGCTGCGATCAAGCCGCGTTCTGCACGGATACGGGCATAAGCGCTCGTGATCGAAGCAGTTTTTTCATGCGCGGCGCCCTCAAACTCTCGCGGCGCTCCATTTTGGATCACTCGGTCGGGATGATTATCGGCCATGAGGCGACGATAGACGCGGCGGATTTCGTCGAATTCGGCATCATGGGCGACGCCAAGAATATGATACGGGTCGTCTTGGTCGGGGCCCATATGGCTGGCTTTGATCCGTCGGAACGTAGCTTCGGTAAAGCCGAATGCATCCGAAACAGTTTGCAAATAGGTCAGCTCATCCTTCGTCACCACACCGTCTGCGGTGGCGATCATGAACAAGCCGTCCAAGACCCCTTCTAGCAGGCACGGGCGCGCAGCGTATTTGCGGCCGATTTTGCGGGCATAGGACTCGTACCCTTTGACGGTCTGCTGCGCCAAATTGAACACCCGGCGAACGGCGGCCGCATCTTTTGGAGCGGTTTGGAAGACACGCGAGAATACCATAATTTCATCATCGCTCACGCGGCCATCTGCTTTGGCCATTTTCGCGCCGAGACCGACCACCGCGGCGGTGAAACCGACATCGTTCGGATCGGGCGCACATTCGAGATCGGGTGGAAGCGGTTCATCGACCACATCCACATCAAACAGGCGCTTTCCGCTTTCAATCAAACGCTGCCAAAGTGTCATGCGCACACCTATAGCGCGTATTTTCAGAGATGGGCAGTGAGCGATACTGACACGGCTGTTAAGCGCTCGCGCCGGATTCATTAAAATCGAGTCATTTCGAAATCTATTTTATATTCTACATCGTATGTTTAACGATACCGAAATTGGTCGGGTCACAACCATAGATGGAGATTTCTTCGTGAAACTCGCTACCCTCTTGATTTCTACAAGCCTTCTCGCCGCACCCGCGATCGCCGAGACGTGCAGCTCGAGCAGCAAGGCGCAATACACCAATGCTAGCTACACCACGATGATCGCTGGCGAAGGCTATACCAAAACCAAAACCGACATTGTCGACACCGCAGCCGCAGCCGGGTCGTTCTCAACCTTGCTAGCTGCAGCCGAGGCCGCTGGCTTGGTCGATGCGTTGAAAGGCGAAGGTCCTTTGACCGTATTTGCGCCAACGGATGAGGCTTTTGCAGCGCTGCCAGAGGGCACAGTTGAGACCCTTTTGATGCCAGAGAACAAAGAAGCTCTTGCAGGCGTTTTGAAACTGCACGTGATTGCTGGCTCAGCCATCAAAGCGGAAGACTTGGCCGGACAGCAAATCACGGCGAGCACGCTCAATGGTGACCTTGCCGTCGACGGTACCGAAGGTGTTGTGCTGACGGCCCCTGGCTCAAGCGCGACCGTCGTCACGGCCGATGTGTCCGCCTCGAACGGTGTGATCCACGTTATTGATACAGTGCTGCTGCCCGCCGGCTAAAGCGCTCAGGGAAGGACGCTTCTCCCCCCACTTTTGTCCATTCCCGTGCGGTCCCGTCAGCCCCTGCTGGCGGGACTTTGCATTTTAAGGGGATTTGTCAGACTGCTGGGCCCTGAGCGCAGCCACCTCTTTTTTAAGTTCTACCAGCAGGTCAAGGATGTCATCGCGTTCTTTGTCGGCGAAGCTGAACTCTTCCTCGATTTCCTCTTCGATATCGCCCAAATGCTCCTCTGTCGCGGCGCGTTGTTCAGCGGCGAGCGCATCGACGATCAGGGCGATAAAGAGGTTGAGCACCGCAAAGCTCGCGACGAAGATGAAAATCAAAAAGAAGAACGGGGCATATGGATTACCGTCATCGACCACTTTCTGGACGACTTCAAAGCGCCAGCCATCCATCGTCATAACTTGAAACAAGGAGTAGGCTGAGCTTGGGAGGTCGCCAAAGAGTTGTAGGACCTCCGGATCGTCGGTGTTTCCAAACAGATTCGTGGCCATGACGGCGCCGACATATGTCAGCAAGGCCAAGACCGCGAGGATGGCGCCCATGCCGGGCAGCGCATTGAGCAAAGCCTCTGTGATCCGCCGCATCATTGGAACGATGTGCAAGAGGCGCAAGATTCGGAGGACGCGCATGGCCCGCAATACTGAGAAAGCTGCACCGCCGGGGATGAGCGAAACGCCAACGACCAGGAAGTCAAACCAATTCCACCCGGATCGGAAGAAACTGATGCGATACACTATCAGTTTAGCGAGGATCTCAATCGCGAATACGATCGTTACGGCGCGATCAAACCAGCTCAGCATGCCCACCCAGGTGCTGGGCATGACGCGCTCATAGGTAAGAATTCCGAGAATGATCGCGTTGACGATGATCAACGTTGTGATGAAGTTCCGGAAGAGTTTGCCTTCAATCGCGCTTTCCAACCGCGAGTTGCTGGTCTCTAAGTCGAGTGTGCCTTGTTTCATCAACGAACCTTTTTGTCCCCAATCCAGCGCCTCAACATTGGGTTGTAGCGTGCTCTAGACCAGGATCAATCGCCAGACATTGATCTGTTGGCAGCAAAGCGATTTTCCGCCGCAGCTGCACTCCGACCGCGCAAAAGACTGTTCGACTGCGGAGAATTCATCTACGCGCATGGACTTGGCGGCCAGCGCTCCCATATGAGCGCGGATCTCGAAGGAACACTCGCAAATGACGATGACACTCTTGATCCTGGGCGGCTTTGTTTTGCTGTTTGCGGGCGGCGAAGCTTTGGTTCGTGGATCTGTCGGCATAGCACGCAAAGTCGGCTTATCCGAACTCGTAATCGGCCTCACCTTGGTTGGTTTCGGCACCAGTTTGCCGGAACTTGTCACCAGTTTACAGGCGCTCAGCGAGGGCGCCGTTGGGCTCTCAATCGGCAATGTGATCGGATCGAATGTTGCGAACATTTTGCTTGTCATTGGGGCAGCGGCCTTTGTCCGCGCGATCACAACCGATCCGAAAGCCTTGGCGCGGGATGGCATTTTCATGGTCGGGGTCACGATCGTATTCGCGTTTATCGTTTGGATTGACGGGTTCAATCGCACCACTGGCATCGCCTTTACGGTTTTGCTGTTTGTTTACCTGGTGGGGTCGGTGATCCTCGATCGGCGGTCAAATGGGGCGGCGGCCGAAATGCATGGCCAAGAAGCCGAAGAGTTTGAGTATAATGATGCGACCTGGCTCTCAATCGTGCTGACCATAGGCGGGATTATCGGGGTCATTTTCGGAGCGCGATTCTTAGTTGAGGGTGGCTCAGACGCGGCGCGCTTGCTGGGTGTTTCTGAAACAGTGATCGGTATTTCGATTGTCGCAATCGGCACCAGCCTACCAGAGCTCGTGACCTCGATTATGGCCGCCCGCAAAGGCAAAGCAGATGTCGCTTTGGGGAATGTTCTAGGGTCTAATGTGTTCAATATTTTGGGCATCCTTGGCGTATCGGCCATCGTCTTCCCGTTCTCATTGATCGAGACAGCCCCGATCGGCGTGCCACTCGAAGTGGCTGCGATGCAATTCGGGCAAGCCGCGAGCATTGTGACCTGGACGGATATGGGTGCACTTTTCTTATCTGTTTTCCTATTATTTGTTTTCGCTTTTACAGGCCGAAAACTGGCGCGCTGGGAAGGCGGCATCTTATTGACGGCCTACTTCCTCTATATCGGTATGCGCTTTGATCTGGTCCCGACGCTTGGAGGCTGAGATGTCAGAAAAAGATATTTATCAGGGGCTGCAGTCTCTTGGGCAAGCGGCCGAAATACCAGCGATGCCAGAAGACGCCGTGCTCGAACGCGTGCCCAATCCACATCCTGATACGCTTTATCTCGCCCGGTTTGTGGCGCCAGAGTTCACATCCCTCTGTCCGGTTACCGGCCAGCCAGATTTTGCCCATCTGGTCATCGATTATGCGCCGGCGGAATGGTTGGTTGAGAGCAAAAGCTTAAAGCTGTTTCTGACGAGCTTTCGCAATCATGGCGCTTTTCATGAGGATTGTACCTTGCAGGTCGGCAAGCAGATCGTTGACCTGCTCTCGCCGCGCTGGTTGCGGATCAGTGGATATTGGTATCCCAGGGGCGGAATTCCGATTGATGTGTTTTGGCAAACCGGACCGGTTCCGGAGGGCTTATATGTTCCAGACACCGGAGTGGCGCCGTATCGCGGGCGCGGTTAGGTGGCCGCATGCGCACGAGCAGTCGCAGCGTCCGGATACGGTCGACATTCCAATGATTGCATTGGCGACGCCGCGATTCGGTCTATAACGCGCTAGATGTTAGACGCAGACCAAGATCCCCCCGAAGCGATTTGTGGGAGCGCCGAAGTTGGCGCATTGGCGCACCTATATCGTGCCGAGGTCTATCGTTCGACCATTTGGCGCCAACGTCTCGATATGACGACCAATTGGGCGGTCGTCTCGACCGGGATTGCGTTCTCAGTGAGTTTCGCAAACGAGCAAGCCTCGCCGCTCCCAATCGTTTTGGTCGGCTTGTTATCAGCTTTGTTCCTGATCTTAGAGGCGCGGCGCTATCGCTACTTCTTTGTCTGGAAGTTTCGCGCGCGAATGATTGAAATCACCAATTATGTGCCGATCCTGCTCGGCAAAGGGGCACAGATCCCACTGGATAAAGGCACCGCTTTGTCGGACGATTACATGCACCCGCGGCATCGGATTTCGATGATGCGCGCCGTCGGTCGACGCTTGCGGCGCAATTATGGCTGGTTGTTCGCGATTCAAGGGGTCGCCTATTTTGCCAAAATCGGCATGCATCCAACCGATGTGAGCAGTTGGGAGGAGTTTCTGTATCGCGCCCATATTGGCCCGGTTCCAGGGTGGCTTTGCTTGCTGGCCGGAATTGGCTTTCACATCACGTGGATTGTGTTTGCGATTTATACGCGCCAGCTTGAGCTGTCCGACAATCGGATCACGTCAGATTATCTCGATCCTGAAATCGATGCCGATGTCGCAGACGAGCACGCGTCGGCCAGGCGTTAGCGCACGCTCGCTTAAGGGGCAATGCTCAACCTGCGTGTCTCAATAGGACTCGAGCCACTGACACATATCCGAGTTTCCTTTCACGGTCGTGCTCGCATCATAACTGCCTGGGCCTTTTGAATCGTTTTTGCAGCTATTACTGTTAAACGTCGTGCCTGCCATGTATTGGAACCAGACTTTGTTGCTTCCTTTTTCATAGTAGTGTTTGCTGTCTTTGCGGCAGTTTTCATTCTCGCCAGCCTCGATCTTTCCGACCAACCAGACCTCAGATCCATCCGGCACATCGTTCGCTTTTTCGATGTCATAGCAAAGGGCTTCATCCCAACCGATCTTGGCGCCTAATTTCTTGGACTTCTTCACGCCTTCGGGGGTCTTCCAATGAAGAACGATCGGATCGATATTGTAAGACCCGAAATTCGACAGCGATAAATAGCCAACATTCTTTTTAGCTGCGCTGTCCGCCGCAACGGTCGGTGTCGCAAACAAGGCCAATGCTATGGGAGCAATGAGGACAGGCAGGGCGCGCATGGGGGATCTCCAAGTCTAAGGTCTTTCTCTATTCAAGCGGATTGGGGCGCTCGGCCAACTGTCGGATCCGTCAGGGCCGCCTGACTCAATTGCCTTGCGCTTCCGAGCTCCATCCTGTATGCCCGCGCTTTCCAGATTTTAGAGGGCCGAGCAGTCATCGTCCCTAACCAGATCAAAGAGGCAACCCGCGATGAAAGCCGAAGGCCACCCAGATTATCACTTCATCACCGTCGTCATGACCGATGGGACCGAGTACCAAACCCGCTCAACCTGGGGCAAAGAGGGTGATAAGCTTGTTCTAGATATTGATTCCAGCTCGCATCCGGCTTGGACGGGCGACCGGAATTCGAACCTCGACCGAGGCGGACGGGTCTCGCGCTTCAAAGACAAATTCAAAGGCTTTGTGTAAGGCCGAAGCGATATCGCGACAAAGATCAAAAAGCTCGCCTCTTCGGATGCGGGCTTTTTTATTTTAGGGGCGCGCGCTAGGATCTCGGTTGCATCGTGTGGAGGGGCGCGTTGAGCCGAAAAACAATGATTGACCCACCCTTGGCGTGGGACGCGCTCGAGCGCCGCACCGGTTTTGCCGGTTTGCAAGACATCACCGACCGACATGTCTTGCCCTTACTGGCTAAGGCAAAACCACGGATTACTGAAAAGAACCCGATCAATGCGCTTTATGGCGGTGGCTGTTTCACAGCGATGTTTTTTGGGATCGTGTTTTTGGTGCTGACCTCAGCCTTCGGGGTGATTGGATTTATCATCGCTGCAGGGATCGGATTTTTCGTGGCGCGTCCAATGATTGTGCGGATCGCAAAAACGCATATCAATCGAATGATTGCCGATTTGGAGTTTCGCCAGGCCGTTTTTGCCCCGCTCGCGCAGCATCTTGGCTTGCGCTATGTCGCGGCGCCTGGGGGTGGCCAAGGCATCGTTGCGCAACAAAGCAAAGAGGGTCTCTTCCAAGCGAGTTTTGGTCGGCTGTTTGAGGCGCTGGAGCAATATTCAGGACAAGATGAAGCCGTGGCAGCGGCGCGGGCCTCAGGCCTGGTCGAGCTGGCGACGGTGATCCATATTGGCGGCGCTGAGGATGCCACAAAAAAGGCGCGCGAGACTGGGCTGACCCGCCTCGAAGATGGGTTTTCGGGGGCGCATGCGGGCCTCACGTTTGATGCCTTCGAAGTGGAACGTTCGCCGCGCCGAACCGATGACGGCACGACATACCCCGCTGAGCATGCATTGATCCTGGTCTTACAGCTGCCGCGCCCGCTGCAAAGCACAACGCAGCTCAGATCGCGCAAAATCGGCTGGCATAAGCCGGGCGATGCCGAACGCTTAGAGTCTGTCAAACTGGAATCGATCGAGTTCGACGAGATGTATCGTGTCCGCTCGAACGACCAAGTCGAGGCGCGGTTCGTCTTCACTCCGGATATCATGCTGCGGGTGAGCGCGCTGGCGCACGGCGCGCCGCTTCGCGCCACCGCCCAGGACAATCATTTAGTGGTCGCCTTTGAAGGGCCGAATCGGTTCGATTTGACCAGCAAAGACACCGGACTTGATGGCGACGCCGCAGTGCGGCTGGCCATCCAGCAGATCGGGGAAATGCTTGATTTGGTGGACGCCGTTAGCCGTGCCTTTGGTTTAGATTGAGCCTGACGACCCCCGGTAAACCGACTGCGCGTGAGCAAAGATCACAATTGTAGTCAAACCCTATTGACTTATTGTTTTTCGATATGTAGGGAGGCGGGGCGTTCAGGATCACAGTGTTAGTCTTTTTTGATGGGAGCATTCCATGATCCGTAGTCTGTCTTGCTTAAGTCTTTTTGCCCTCAGTCTTGCCGGGGCAGCCAGCGCTGAGACTCGAACTTATGATGTGGGCGCGTTTACAAAAATCGACGTGTCGGGCGGTCTCGATCTCAGTTTCGAAGGCGGAACCGCACAATCTGTAGCGGTTGAGAACAGGGCTGGCGATTTCAGCGATATCGAGGTTTTGGTTCGCGGCGACACGCTGGTTTTGAAGCGCAAAACAAACAATTGGAGCTGGGGGAGCCGGCGAGCCCGTTATGAGATCGCGGTCACCGCAGCGCAAATTAGCGGTCTAGAAGCCTCGTCTGGGGCGGATGTCACAGGACGAAAAATGAGCGGCGAGGCGATCAATATTGATGTCTACTCCGGCGCAGATGTCACCGTGACCGAAATTGATGGTGGCACCGTGTCGGTCGAGACCTCGAGCGGCTCGGATGCGACGGTCTCTGGCACATGCGACACGGTGCGCGCTGATTCCTCGTCTGGCTCAGACATTACCGCCCGTGACTTGGTCTGCCAGAAGGGCATTGTCGACGCGTCGAGCGGATCGGACATTACAATGCACGCTGCAATCAGCGTGAATGCCGACGCCTCAAGCGGTGCCGATGTGACGGTTTATGGCGGACCGAGTGACGTTACGTCGGATAAATCCAGCGGTGGGTCGGTCACCGTGCGCAATTAGCGCTGCTTATTCGAAATCGAAATCATCGACGCGATTTCCGGGATCCGGCCACTCCAGCTGCATATCCTCGAGCGCTCCGCGGACGATCCGAGCAATCATAGCGTTGCGTCGGGTTCGGCTGTCCGCAGGGATGACATACCACGGAGCGTGCTCCGTCGAACAGCGCTGGATCGCGATGTCATAGGCGTCCATGAAGTCCGGCCAAAGCTTGCGATCCTCGATATCGCCTGGATTGAACTTCCACAGCTTGTGGGCCTCTGTCAGGCGCTCTCGTAAGCGGATCCCTTGCTCCTCATAGCCAACATTGAGCATGAATTTGAGAACTGTGACGCCATTCTCAGACAAGTGTTTTTCGAACGCATTGATTTGCTCATAGCGCTGCTCGATTTTTTCGGCTGGGGCAAAGGCGCGGACTTTGACGACCAAGACATCTTCATAGTGCGAGCGATCGAATATCCCGATCCGACCCTTGCGTGGGACGGCTTCATGAATGCGCCACAAATAATCATGTGCGAGCTCGGTTTTGCTGGGCGCTTTAAAGGCCTCAACTTGCAACCCGAGCGGGCTGGTATCCGAAAACACATTCCGAATGACACCGCTTTTGCCGGCCGTATCCATGCCCTGGAGGACGACCAAAAGGGCGCGGTCGCGATTCGCGTAGAGCTTGTCCTGCAGCTCATTGATCGCTTCAGCATCGGCTTTCAGACTGGCGCGTGCATCTTTCTTCTCGGGGAACAGGCTGCGATCGGCGCTATCGCGCAATGCGAGTTCGAAAGGGGCGCCCGGCGCTGCCACCAGCGCGTTCTGAACGTCTGCTATGTCCGGTTGGTTCAAATCTGTTGGTCCTGATTTTTAAATAGAAAAGCCGCGCCAAGACAGCGCGGCTGTTTCCGGTTAGCAAGCAGACAGCTGCTTAAGACGAATAGTATTCGACCACTTGCGCCGGTTCCATCTGAACCGGGTATGGCACGTCTGACAATTCCGGCAGCCGCACAAATGTTGCGGTCATTGTTTTCGGCTCGACATCGATATATTCCGGGATATCGCGCTCAGGCGATCCAAGCGCTTCCAGGACCAAAGCCATATTGCGAGACTTTTCGCGCACTTGCACGACATCGCCTGGCTTCAGGCGGTAAGACCCAATATTGGTCTTGGTGCCGTTCACGGTGACGTGGCCATGGTTCACAAATTGGCGGGCGGCAAAAATGGTCGGGACGAATTTCGACCGATAGACGAACGCATCAAGACGCGATTCCAACAGGCCGATAAGATTCTCAGCGGTGTTGCCTTTGCGACGCGCGGCTTCCACAAAGGTGGCGCGGAACTGTTTCTCAGTGATGTCGCCATAATGAAACTTAAGTTTCTGCTTGGCCATTAGCTGCATACCAAAGTCGGAGACTTTACCGCGGCGGTTCGGGCCGTGTTGGCCTGGCTTATTTGGGCGCTTGTTGACGGGGGATTTGGGGCGGCCCCAAATATTCTCGCCGACACGGCGATCGATTTTGTACTTCGCCGAGTGACGACGTGACATATTAAACCTCAATTTTTGACATGGGCTGGCTCCAAACCAATTGAGAGGAGCGATTGCAACGGCAGCACCATACCGACCCGTCTTGAAGCCGCGTCTAAAACAGGAAGACGGGCAATGTGTCAAGCGCAGCCAACAGATGCTTGTCGCCGCTTTTTCGGTGTCTGCGGTCCGCTATGACTTGAACGTAAACAGTCCAATCGAGTTCCCATCGAGATCGCGCGCATAGCAAAAGTGTCCGGCTGGGATTTCGATATTGTCCGACTCGATCCGACCGCCAGCGCTTTCGACGCGGGCGCGGGCCGTCTCAAGACGACCTGGGACGACGAGATGAATGGTGGCGCCATCAACCGAGGGCGTTCCGGGATAAAGATGACCCGACACGCCCTCAGCTTCATCGCCGACAGGGAACGTAACCACTGGGTTTGGTCCGGAAAAATCCGTGGTCAACTCCATGTCGAACACGGTTGCATAGAAGGCTTTCGATGCTTCGAGATCGGTTACAGGGATTTCAAACCAACAAGCAAAATGACGTGGGGTGTAAGGCATCGTGACTCTCGCATTAGGGTTAGGGGTCAGAATACGACGCGCTGATGACAAACCGCGTCAGCAGGAACAGCGTTGCTTT
This sequence comes from Pseudomonadota bacterium, assembly GCA_038531165.1. GTDB lineage: Bacteria > Pseudomonadota > Alphaproteobacteria > Caulobacterales > Hyphomonadaceae > Henriciella. The sequence continues at coordinate 557,039 of JBCBBZ010000001.1, read as the reverse complement.
GCGATGATTAACGCGGCGGAGCGCCTTGACGACGCCCGCTCCATCGCCCCCCAGTGTGGAAAACACAAACCAGGAGGAATAAATGGCGGACTTGTCTGGGAAAGTTGCGGTGATCACCGGGGCGGCGAGCGGTATTGGCGCGGCGGGGGTCGAAGTCTTTGTTGACGCCGGAGCGCAGGTCGTCGCCGGGGACCTGCAAGACGATAAAGGGGCTGCATTGGTGGCGCGCTTCGGGGCTGAAAAAGTCGCGTATCAGACCTGTGACGTCACCGACCCGGACGCTTTAAAAGCGCTGATGCAAACCGCGACCGACAGATTTGGGGGCCTCGATATCTTATGGAACAATGCCGGCAGCGGGGGCACCCCTTCGACCATCGAAGACCTGGATCTTGATGGCTATGACATGACCATGGATCTGCTCTTGAAGTCGGTCTTTGTCGGGACGCATCATGCCCTCCCGCATCTGCAAGCTCGGGGCGGCGGCAGCGTCATCAATACGTCCTCGATATCAGCCCGATTAGCCGGTTATGCGCCGATCACCTATTCCGTGGCCAAGAAAGCGGTGGCGCATTTTTCCAAGCTCGCTGCAGCCGAACTCGCCAAGCACAAAATCCGCGTAAATGCGATTGTTCCCGGTTTCATCGCCACATCGATTTTCGGCGCGTCTTTAGGTTTGCCGCGAGAGCAAGCCGACCAAATGGCAGAAATGGTGGCGCAGGGCGGCGCCGCGATGCAGCCGATCGGACGCACTGGCCAAGCGCGCGATATTGCTGAGATGGCGGCGTTTCTCAGTTCTGATGCTGCCGGGTTTATCACTGGCGGGGAATTCTTAGTCGATGGCGGAATTACGGTCGGGCCGCCGCATAGCTGGAATGATACACTCGCAGGACCGATTCTTGACGCGCTCGGGATCACGACCGAACAAGCCGAACAAATGGCGGCGGCGATGCGCACCGGCTAGCCCCTATGCTGGCGCGTCAGATGCGAGGCCTGGGATGGCTTCGACTTGTGCGAGCAGCTCATCCAGCGATTGAGATCGCGCGACTTCGACGCCGTGATCATCGAACAAGACAAATGCACCCTTTGATTTGCGCAATGGAAATCGGCGCCAGTGCGCTCGGGTGCGATAAAGGATGATCTCAACCGGGGCCTCCCCACAGGCTGACCAGCCGGTCCAGACATGATCCTCTGGTACAGATCGCCAAAGGCGGTCTATAGCGTCAAGATCGGAAGCGGAGAATCGGGACATGGCAGACGAAGGAGATGGATCCGGTTCGGGCGCGGCGCAACATGCCGGTTTATCCGGGAATATCAAAGGCGCTCTATTGATGGTGCTCTCAGGCGTGGGATTCACCTTCTATCTGCTTCTGAATAAATTGCTATCGGCGGATGTGCACCCGGTCTTTTTGGCGTTTTGGCGAGCCTTTTTCGGGTTCTGGATGGCCGTGCCGTTTGTCGCCATGCTGGGCTTTCATCAGATGCGCACACGTCGACCGGGTTTGCTCATCTTGCGCAGCCTGTTTGGAACGCTTGGCTTCACATTGGCGATTGTCGCGGTTTCGGACATCTTCACGCTGACTTTGGCGCAATTCAATGCCATCAGCTTCACACGCCCCCTTTTCGTAACGCTGCTGGCGGCGCTCGCCCTGCGCGAATTTGTTGGAGTGCATCGGTGGACCGCGCTGATTGTCGGATTCTTAGGTGTGTTGGTCATGGTGATGCCAGGTTTGTTTCTGTTCTGGCAGCCCGGCGCGGTGGGGTTTGAAGGCTTTAATCTTGGCAGTCTCGTCGCCTTAATCAGCGCATTCAGCTTGGCGGCGGCGATTGTTATGGTCAAATTCTTAAGCGCCGAACTGCCAGCGATGGTTCTGCTTTTATATGCCAATATCATGTCGTCGATATTGCTCGCCCCATTTTTGTATCTCTTCTGGACCGATGCCAGCCTCCGAGACTGGGGCTTGATTTTGGCGATGAGCGGATTTGGGTTCGTCTCGCAATTTTGCTTCATCTACGCAATGAGCATTGGAGATGCCTCTTTTCTATCGCCGATAGATTATTTGCGCCTTCCTATGGCGGCGGTCGCGGATTTTTGGGTGTTTCGCTTGGTTCCTGGGGTCAGTGTTTGGATTGGGGCGACCATTATCGTCGTCTCAACGCTCTATATCGGTTGGCGCGAACGGCGGAACGCGAACGGACGCTGATCACGCCTTTCCCCTTGTAAGACGTCTCTCTTTCGGTCAGATTTTGCGTCGGAAGGGCTTAATATGACGAAGGTACTCGTGACCGGTGCGACCGGTTTTATCGCTTCACACACCATCTTGGCTCTGATCGAGAAAGGCTATGAGGTGCGCGGCACGGCGCGGTCAGCCAGCAAAGCAGAGCCGTTAAACGCCACTTTAAGCACGTATGCAGGCAAACCCATTGAGGTTGAACTGGTCACCGCCGATCTGACGCGAGATGAGGGCTGGGCAGAGGCGATGGACGGGGTCACCTATCTTCAGCATTTGGCATCGCCCTTCCCAACCAATGTCCCCAAAGACCCGAACGAGCTGATCCTCCCAGCGAAAGACGGCGCGCTCCGAGTGTTAAAAGCCGCGAAGGCGGCAGGCGTAAAACGCACGGTGATGACGTCATCCGTGGCGGCAATTGCTTATGGTTGGGGTGATGCGCGTCCAGCCCTCTTGAACGAGAGCCATTGGTCGAACCCCGACAATCTCAAAGACAACACGTCATACACACGCTCGAAAACGATCGCAGAAAAAGCAGCCTGGGATTACGTTGCCGGAGATGGCGCGGGGATGGAGCTCGCCACCATCAACCCGGTCGCCGTCTTAGGGCCCGCGATGAGCGGCGACGTCTCCGCCTCGCTTGAGCTTGTCACGCAACCCATGCTGAACAAAGTTCCGGCCTTTCCGAAACTCTCATTTGGCATTGTAGATGTGCGCGATGTTGCCCTGGCGCATGTTGCGGCGATGGAAAAGCCCAAAGCCGTCGGCGAACGCTTTATTGTCGGTGAGCGGGTGTTGAGCTTCACGCAGATTGGTGACGTGCTTCGTGACGCCTATCCAGGCCGCAAGCTCCCGAAAGGAGACCTGCCGAGCTGGCTGGTGCGAATGCTGACCCTCGTCAATCCGACTCTGAAGCAGATTGTCCCAGAGCTTGAAAAAGAACGTGCGTTCTCGAACGAGAAATCAAAATCCATGCTCGGGATCAACTATATACCCGCCGAGGAGGCGATCCTCGCCAGCACAAACTCTCTTATCCAACTTGGAGCGCTTTAACCGGCATGGCCAACCAGCCGCGTCGCATAATCAGGCCGAACAGAACGAGCATGGAAAGCAATCCGAGCGGAATGAATAAATATTCCGCCGCGGGACGGGCGAAGAAGGGAGCGGCCCAGACGAAGGCTAGGCCCGCTTTTTCATACGGCAGGAAGCCATGCTTTAGCCCATACATAGCGATCAGCGCGAAGGCCGGGGCCATCGCGACCAAGTCGTAATCCATAATATACGGGGTCAGCAGCAGTGATCCTGCAATCAAAGCCGCCGCTTTCCATGTGAAATCAATGTTGCGCGTCCATAGCCAAAGCGTGCCGCCGGCCGCGAGTACGACCACAATGCCTTGCGCGAAATAGGCCACAGGTACGGAAGCGCCCCACATTCGGGCGGCTGAAAACATGCTCTGAATGCGATGCCAGCCTGTCGATCCTGCTTCGAGGATATGGTGCTGTGTGAAATGGCGGCTTTCATAAAAAGCGAGCCAAATCTCAGGACCGAAAGCAAGCGTGCTGACCGCGCATAGGGCTATAACCGTCAGCGCGGCGCTGGCAAAGGTGCGATAATGTCCGCCGATCAAGAGCACGAGCGGGATCAAGACGCCATATTGCGGCTTATAGGCGAGCAGCCCGATTAAGACACCCGCGAGCCACGGTCTTGGCCGCAGCATTAGCATCGCGCCGCCAATCAAAGCGGCGGTTAGAAATCCATTCTGCCCATGTAGGAAATTAATCGTCACCGGCGGGAAGGCGAGGGCGATCAAGAGCGCGGTGCGTCCCGTCGCGATCCGGTTCATGACATAGGCATAGGCGGGGAGTGTGATACCCATCCAAGCAAACCATCCGAGCGCATAAGGTAAAAGCGCTAAGAGTGCTGCGGCGAGCAAGAAAAACGGCGGATAATGCCATCCGTAAAAGGGCACATTCGGATCATTGAAAATCGCTTGCTGTTCTTGCTCTTGTAGCACCGGCACATAGGCCTCGGCCGCGCGGCCATCCAGCGCCATTTGCCCCGCCGACCAAACATTCGAGAAATCCGTCCCGAGCGGTCGTCCATAAAGGTCTAAGTTTCCAGAAGCGGTGGCAATCAAAGCCAGCGTGGCGAGCAAGGACAGTCCGAGCAAGATCAGACAAATTCGCCGGATGCGGGCTTCGTTGAGCCAATTGGCTTGTTGAATGGTCTGATGCATTGCGCGCCTCATTCAGGAATCAGGGGTCCGTGGACGGAAACCAGAATGCACGTCATGCGCGATGAAAATAAACTTATCGCTAAATATGGGCCAGCTTACACCGTTCCGGGTGGTGGCCGATCCAGTGCAAAGAGTGTTCAATAGAGATATTGGCTGATTGCCAAACATCGCTGGCACGCTTATGACGCCGTCGTCTAGAGGAGTTGGCGATGCGCCGATATGCGGTCTCTTGCGTTTGTACCAGCGGCTAAGGTCACCCGCCTTAGCCAGCCATCGCTATGACCCCTCTGACCTTAAGATGAGCTTCAAATGACCATCCGTCTCTATGATACAATGACCCGTGAAAAGCGGGTCTTCGAGCCACAAGATCCCCACCGCGTCACGCTCTATGTTTGTGGGCCAACCGTTTACAATCGCGCTCATATTGGCAATTTCCGGCCGGTTATCGTTTTCGACACGCTGTTTCGCTTGCTGCGCGCGACCTATGGGCAGGAATCCGTCATCTACGCGCGCAACTTCACTGACATTGATGACAAAATCATCGAGGCCGTCTCTGAATCGGGCGAAAGCATTGAGGCGCTGACAAAAAAGTTTGCTGAAATCTATGATCAAGATGCGGCCGCGGTGAATGCGCTCCCCCCAAACATCGTTCCGTGGGCGACCGACCATGTTGGTGACATGCTCGACCTAATCGAAACGCTGGAGCGCAAAGGCTATGCCTATGCGACCGAAGCAGGTGTGTTTTTCAATGTGCCGCAAATGACGGATTATGGTCGTCTGTCGAAGCGCAGCCTCGAAGACAATCAAGCCGGCGCCCGCGTCGATGTCGATCTTGGCAAACGGGATCCAGCCGATTTCGCCCTTTGGAAGTTCGCCAAACCGGATGAGCCTGAAGATGCCATTTGGGACAGCAAATGGGGCCCTGGGCGACCGGGTTGGCACATTGAGTGTTCCGCCATGGCGGGCAAGCATCTTGGCACGACGATCGACATTCATGGCGGCGGGATTGATCTTCAATTCCCGCATCATGAAAACGAAATCGCGCAATCAGAATGTGCGCATGGCCAGACCATGGCGAATTATTGGATGCACAATGGCTTCCTCGATATGGCGGGCGAGAAAATGTCGAAATCGCTCGGCAATGTCGTCTTGCTGAATGATCTGCTCAAAACATGGGACGGAGAAGTGATCCGGTTTGCCATGCTGAGCGGCCACTATCGGGCGCCCCTGGATTGGACGAATGAGTTGCTCGAGCAAGCCAAAACCACGCTGAACCGGATCTACGGCGCGTTGCGCCGGGTGTGGGACGCGGATGGCGGGGTCGCGCAAGATGCGGGCGTCCGAGACGCGCTGAGCGATGATTTGAACACACCGATTGCCTTGGCCGAACTGTCGCGTTTGGCAGGTGCAGCGAATGGGGCGGCGGACCGTAAAGACAGCGCGGCGATGGCTGAAGCGCGTGCGGAGTTGCTGGCCGCTGGTCACTTGCTCGGCTTGCTGACCAAAACCCCGGCGGAGTGGGAGCAAGGCGGCGATTCAAACGATAATGCGCGCATCGATGCGCTGGTCGCAGCTCGGATCCAAGCCCGGGCGGACAAAGACTGGGCCGCGGCAGATCGCATTCGCGACGAACTCGCAGCTGAAGGCATCGAGGTTATGGACGGTGCCGGCGGTGCGACGTGGCGGCGGGTTTAGGCCGGCCGCACCGTCACAGTGAACTGGTTTTTGTCTTCAATGTGCCGCACGCGCCGGTGAGCTTCGCACCCCAATCGTCTTTTTGCGACAAGTCCTTCAGTGCGTCGATTGCTCGGTTAATCGTAGACAGAGCGGTTTTTGGACTTCTTCGCGTTCAGGGTCCCACAGGCATTGTCGAGTTTGACGACGTAGTATCCGTCTTTAAAATCAGACGGCGTAAGATGTTGAACTTTGTCGCCAGTGCAGCCGCTCGTGGTCTTGAACTTCACTTTGTATTTGCAGATCTTTTTGGCGCGGAAGGAAAACTCCGCACCCTCGGCAGCGCCCGCGCCGCCGACCATGTTTTTGTCTTGCGTTTTCTTAAGACCACCTTCGCAGCTATCATCGCCATGCTGTTCGGTGATGTTGACCGCAGTCACGAGCGCCGAACTTCGATTCTCGACCCACGCTTTGAGGCAGCCATTATCGTCGGAGTCGCAAAAATTCACCTCGCTCGCCTGTGCGACCGGGCCGACAAAGACATGCGCGCTACCGATGAATAGCGCTGCGAGGGCAGGTCTCGTGCGATGGTTCATTTGGACTCTCCTTCCGACAGGGTGAATTTCGCCGCAGGCTGAGCTGATAGCATTTCAACCCGGGCCGCCTACTGTCAGCTTTGACATGCAGGCGCATTGTCGATGCCCTCGTTTTCGGAGCAGAGAGCCCAAGGACTAAGGTGAACAATCTTCAGTCCTCGCTGACATCCCTGGCGGAACAAACCGGCGGTGACACAGTGACGGTCTCGGACTTGCTCTCTGCCGTTGGGCGCCGGTCTTATGGACCGGTGCTGGCCTTACTCGGCTTTGTCATGGCGATTGGCAAACCCGATCCGTGGCGACCGAAGCGGGCGCTGCAATTCGCCTAAGACACGTTTTCGGATGTGTCTTTACCGCGCTTCGCGACACCCGCTCTTAGGGTGCCGCAGGCGCCTTGCAGCTTTACGACGTTTCGGTCATCAGCCATGTGGCTTGGCTTCAGGTGCGCGACTTTGTCTCCCGTGCAGCCTTTGGTCGTTTTAAACACGACTTTGTAGCGACAGACGGGATTGGCCGCCCATTTCGCGTTCTGCCCAGGGTCCATGCCGGTGCCGCCAGCGAGATTCTGTTTGACGGTCTTTTCGACTTTGGCGCAAGACTGCTTTCCGTCTTGTTGCGTAATGTTGACGGATGTCACTGTGACAGACGCTTCGTTGTCAACGAATGCATAGAAGCACTCTGTCTCATTTGAACAAAAATCGGCGCGGATCTCTCGATCTGCGTTCGCCGCGAAGACACCAGCGCTTAGACCCATAATGATTGCACCGCTAAACGCGGTTTTGATCAGCCTCAAATTCATTTTAACACCTCCAACTCGTTCAGTTTCGACAGACAGTTTTGAGCAGAGTTCCACAGCCCGATAGTGTCAGAAGTGACAGCTTGTTCGCGCATCCTGCATCGTATTGAGCGATGTCAGGACATGATCCCTCAAACGGTTACGATGCCCATTATCGGCGGATCATTCCTGTTCTCTACCCCACTTGAGACGGGACGCTGGGAAGATCGGCTCACGCACAAGACGTCCGCATCACTTGGCCAAGGGGTGTATAGAACAGAGCTCGCAAAAGCCGGTTTCACCACTGTCGGCATGCTGATCGATGAGGGCGGTTCACACGATTAACGCGCCGGAAAAGGCGAACCAGAAGGCGCGTGTCGCTCTATTGCAGCACTTTTCTCGGCGGGTTCTAGGCGCGCGAAATGCCCCTCCAACTCGCGATGCGCCTCGGCGATTCCGTTCACCTCGTCTGCGCGCGGTATGGCCTATACTGGCCAGATTTGTTCGCCGTCTTCATTGTAAATCGGCTCGGACGGTTCGCGTTCTAGTAAAGCTAAAACGGACGCGCTCGGGCGACACAGTTTTACGCCTATTGGAGTTGCCACGATGGGACGATTGACCAGGACGGGGTGCTCAAGCATCGCTTCTAGCAAAGCGTCCTGCGAAACACCGGCGTCCAAAAGACCAAGTTCGGCCGCTGGCGACTTGGTTTCACGCAAAGCCTGGCGCGCTGTCAGACCCGCAGATGCGAACAGCGCCAGTAATTGCGGCCGAGTCCAGCCTGTCTCGAGATAATTTATGAGGACCGGCTCGTATCCAGCCGCTTTGCTGATCGCGACGACATTGCGCGAGGTGCCACAGGCCGGGTTGTGATGAATGATGACAGAAAACTCAGTCATCTGGACCTCCTCCTTGTTTCGGGAACAAAAACGCAGCGCACCCAGTGGCGAGCGCCGCCCCGAGAAACTGCCCGACGAAAAACCCGGGTAGATCAGCTGGCCGAACGCCGGCAAATGTATCTGAGAGCGCGCGCGCAATTGAAATCGCTGGATTGGCGAAACTGGTCGACGCGGTCCACCAATAGCCCGCGGCAATAACCAGAGCGACAGCGGCGGGAACGGCGTTCGGCGCATGTTTAATCGCACCAAAAATCGCAAAAACCAACGCAAACGTTGCAACGCCTTCGGACAGTATCTTGGCGAGACCTGAACGATCGGTCTCAGCGATTTGAAAAATCGGCAGGTCGAACATGGCATGCGCCAACCAAGCACCGGCGATACATCCAAGCACTTGCAAGCCGACATAGATCAGCGAAAGCGAGATCGAGATATCGCCGCGCAAATAGAAAGCGAGCGTCACCGCTGGATTGAAATGCGCGCCTGAGATTGGGCCAAGAGTCGCGACCAGAACCCACAGGATAGCCGCGGTGGCAGCGGTGTTTCCGATCAAAGCGACCGCGACATTGCCACCGCTAAAGTCCAGCGCGAGGATGCCTGATCCGATGACGACCCCCGCCAAAAAGAGCGATCCCAGAAACTCGGCGACAAGTTTTCGTCTGTGTGCCAATGCGTTGAACCCCCTGCGCGCAAAGAAATTGTCAGGCCCGTCGCTTTTGGCTTACACAGCGAGATGGCTCAAGTCCGCAATCTTAGCACGCTTTTGCAATCGCTGTGCAGCGAGACACAGGGCGAGACCGTGACGATTAGCGACCTGCTTGATGCGGTTGGACGACGCGCCTACGGACCGGTGCTTTTATTGCTCGGTTTCATTGCAATCAGTCCCTTGACCTTGATCCCGGGCGCCAACTCTTTGGTGGCCATTATCACGCTGATCTTTGCCATCCAAATGGCGCTCGGGCGGCCTTATCCATGGCTACCGAGAAAGGCACTGGCGTTTAGCTTTCCTCGCAAACATATGGTCGACGGTGTGGCGTTGGCGGATAAATATGTGGTTCAGGTGGACCGATTTTTGAAACCACGTTTGACCTTTTTAACGCGCTCGCCCTTTGTTCAAATCGTCGCGCTCGCTTGCGTTGGCGCGGCGTTGGTGACGCTTCCGCTCTCTTTTGTGCCGCTCGGGCCGGTGATTCCGAGCTTCGCTGTCCTGCTGTTTGGGCTCGCAATTACGGCGCGGGACGGCGTTGTTTTGGTTTTGGCCGTGGCAAGCTTAGTCGGCGCGGGTTATGTTTTAACGCGTGTCTGGACCGCTTTGCCCTTCTTATAGGGCTTGATTTTAACCTTTTTCAACGCGACATGAACCTTATGGTCGACTTGTATCATAATCGCGTGCTCGAACTCGCCGCTGACATTCCAAATGTTGGCGCGCTTGATGACGCGCACGGGTCGGCGACGAAAGTGTCCCGCATCTGCGGATCGACGGTTCGCGTGGATGTTAAACTTGCCGAAGATGGCGTCACGGTCTCAGAGATCGCGGTTGACCCAAAAGCTTGCGCGCTCGGCCAGGCGGCGACGGCAATCCTGTCTGAACACGCCGTCGGTGCAACGTATGCTGAACTCATTCAGGTTCGCGATGCGCTCCGCGCCATGCTGAAAGATAAGGGTGACCCGCCAAAAGGACGGTTTTGGGAACTGCGCCACCTCGAGGGTGTTCGCGATTATCCGCCCCGGCATGCGTCAACAATGCTCGCCTATGAGGCGATTTTGGAAGCGATCGAAACCGCACGAACCCGCCGGGCTGCGGCAGCTGACGCGCTGCCCGCGGCCTAACTCAGTGCCACGATCGCCTGAGCTTAAAGCGTTTCAATCTGTTTCCGATACCGTCTTGGGACCAACCTTATGTCCAGTCTTCGCCGAACCATCGCGTATGGAGTGCTCAAAGCCTACAAGCTGACGCTGTCGCCCTGGCGGCTCGAGTGGATATGATCCTGTGCCTTCGGAAACGAAATCTGCACCCTTTTGGGCACCATGGAGATATGGGGATTGGGCTTTGACAGAGCGCCCGTTTCCTGATCATGGGCCAAACAAGAAATGAAAAGATAAAGAAGATGATTAAAGTCACGCTGCCCGATGGCGCGGTTCGAGAATACCAGGACGGTGCCAGCCCTTACGATGTTGCGGTGAGCATTTCCAACTCGCTCGCCAAAAAGGCCCTGGCGGCAAAAGTCGATGGTCAAGTTTATGATTTGATGCGGCCGCTCGAAGGCGATGTCGAACTTGCTTTGCTCACCGCAAAAGATCCTGAAGTCCTCGAGCTTATCCGTCATGATTCTGCGCACGTTTTGGCGCAGGCGGTTCAAGCGCTTTACCCAGACACGCAAGTGACGATCGGGCCCGTCATCGAGGACGGCTTCTATTACGACTTTGCGCGCGAAACGCCGTTTTCGACAGACGATTTCGAGCGGATTGAGCAAAAAATGGCGGAGATCATAGATGCCGACTACCCCCTTATTCGCGAGGTTTGGGACAAAGATCACGCCATCGAAACGTTTAAGTCGATTGGGGAAAAATATAAGGCTGAGATCATCGATGATATCATCCCGCCGGGTGAACCCATCACGGTTTACAAACAGGGCGACTGGTTCGATCTTTGCCGGGGGCCGCACCTGCCGAGTACGGGAAAGATACCCAAAGCCTTCAAGCTGATGAAACTGGCGGGCGCGTATTGGCGCGGTGACAGCAATAATGAAATGCTGCAACGGATTTACGGCACGGCTTGGCATAATGAGAAAGAGCTCAAAGCCTATCTGCACCGGCTTGAGGAGGCGGAAAAACGCGATCATCGTAAACTCGCGCGGCAGATGGATCTCTTCCATATGCAAGAAGAAGGGCCGGGCTCGATCTTTTGGCACGCGAAAGGCTGGACGCTCTTCCAGATGCTCATTTCATATATGCGTCGCCGCCAAGAGGCAGCGGGGTATGTTGAGATCAATACGCCCGATTTACTCGACTATTCGCTTTGGGAGACCTCCGGGCACGCCGAGAAGTTTGGCGAGAACATGTATTCGACGGTGATGCCAGACGAACGCAAATACGCGCTGAAGCCGATGAATTGTCCAGGCGGTGTCCAGGTTTATAATTATGGCCAAAGATCCTACCGCGAGCTACCCTTGCGGATGGCGGAGTTTGGGAAGGTTCACCGCTATGAGCCTTCTGGTGCATTGCACGGAATGATGCGCGTGCGTCACTTCACGCAAGATGACGCGCACATTTTCTGTACCCCAGACCAGTTGCAAGAGGAGTGTCTGAAAGTCGTCGATCTTATCCTCGATATCTACAAGGACTTCGGGTTTGAGGATGTCCGTATCAAGTTTTCCGATCGTCCAGAGGCGCGGATCGGCGATGATGAGGTTTGGGACAAATCTGAAGCGGCGTTGATGCATGCTCTCAAAGCCACGGGCCTGCCTTATGGCGTCAACCCAGGTGAGGGCGCATTCTATGGGCCAAAACTCGAATTTGTGTTGCGCGATGCCATCGGTCGCGATTGGCAGTGCGGAACGTTGCAAGTCGATTTCAACCTGCCGGAGCGATTTGATGCAACATATGTCGGCGAAGATGGCGTGCGTCATCGCCCGGTCATGCTGCATCGCGCTTTGTTTGGGTCGCTTGAGCGCTTTACCGGGATTTTGATCGAGCATTATGCGGGCGCTTTCCCGCTCTGGCTCGCGCCTGTGCAAGTCGTGGTTGCGACCATTTCGGAAAGCTCCGACGCCTATGCCGAGGAGGTCGCGGCCGAGTTGCGGGCCTGTGGTCTGCGGGTTGAGACCGACCTTCGGTCTGAGAAGATCAATTACAAAGTCCGTGAGCACTCGCTTCAAAAGGTCCCGGTCATCGCGGTGGTCGGCGCGCGGGAGGCGGAAGAGCGAAAACTAGCCTTGCGTCGGTTTGGATCGAAAGCACAAGAGATCGTGACCCTCGAAGAGGGCATGTCTATGCTCACGTATGAGGCGCTAGCGCCGGATCTAAAACGTCGAGTGAGTTAATTGATGACCTTGGGCCCGAGGACGTATGCACCGCTTTTTACGGCGATCTTTGTTCTCTGGCCCATCATCGCTTATATGGGCGCGCAAGGCTATTCCGCCGCGATTGGCTTATCGGCGCTTCTCGGCTTAGCCTATCTCCGCCTTCGGTCTATCCAGCCTTATGCGATTGCTTTGCTCATCTTCAGTGTTTGGGTTGTCGCCGCCGGATTCTGGTCGCCAGAGCATAATGACTTGCTCACCGGGGACCTCCTGGCCGGCTCGTTTTCATTGGACATGCCCGGGATCCGTTTCGCGCTCACTGCGATTGCGGGAATGGGGGTCGTGCTTGCCATCTTCGCCATTCCTGAGGGGACAAGCCGCATCAGCTTGGGCGTGATTGTGGCGGTGGCGTTGGTGCAGTTTATCGGCGTCCTGATCACGGCTTTGTTCGAGTCCCAGATTCTCGCAGCGCTGTCTCCATTCAGCGATCCGGTATACGAAATGCCGCAAAACCTATTGCGAAATGCGACCGCGTTTACGCTTTTGCTGCCCTTCCTATTGGCTTGGATATGGCATCGCCCAGGACGAGAGTACGCGCCCGTTTGGGCGGTGAGCCTCGCCATCCTCACCTTTGCCGCAGCGCTACAAATCGGATCTCAGACCTCCATGGTGGGGATGGCATTGATGCTGATCTGTATGCTCTTGGTGAAACTGTTTCCGCGCCAAGGCTTTCGCGCTTTGCTTGTGACCTTGGCCGGATACATCGTTACGGCGCCGCTCTTTATCGGCTGGGGCATAGGATTGATCCGGCATTTCGCTTTGCCTTTGCCGGAATCCTTTTTATCGCGGACCTACAGCTGGCAATTGGTCCGCTCCAAAGTCTCCGAAGCGCCGATCTTTGGTCATGGGTTGGAGGCCTGCCACACTTGGCGCGACACCTATAGCGATCACCCGGACTGGCTCGCGGATATTGCGGTTCGGTATAACGCCGCAGACGCCTGGCAGTACTATCCGATTGTCCCCGTGCATCCGCATAATATGCCGCTTCAGGTTTGGGCCGAGACCGGGCTGATCGGTGCGATCCTCGCGGCGGCCTTCTTCCTGTTTCTAGGCTGGCGCTTACCGCCCAGCGATCAGTGGCCGCCGATCTCTCGATACGCGGCAGCCGGCCTGGTCGGCGTTTGCTTCGCCGTTTGCAATTTTGCCTACAGCATGTGGAACGAGGCATTTTGGGCGAGCGCGATCCTCGCCGCGGGCCTGATCGCGCTTCAAGCCCGGCACGATGGTGAGGCGAGCGCATGAGTTTGCCGCGCATTTCGGCAATCGTCGTGACATATCAAACGGGTCCGCGCCTAAAAGAGTGTTTATACGCCTTAAGCTCGGACGAGGAGGTGGCGGAGATTGTCATCGTCGATAATGGCAATCCGCCGGAAATGAGCGCCTGGCTGCGTGCGTTTGCGCAGGATAGGTCAGGCGTAAAGCTGCTCTCAGGACAAGGGAATATTGGCTTCGGTTCGGCGGTAAATTTAGGCGCTGGGCATGCGGCTGGGCCGGGCTTGTTGGTGATCAATCCGGATGCGGTGCTGCGACGATCGTCGCTGATGGGCATGCACGCGGTCGGTGCCAGCGGCCCTGAACCATGGATTGTCGGAGGGAAAATCTTCGACCTATACGGACGCGAGGAACGCGGCGCCCGGCGCAAAGATCTGACGCTATGGCGCGCGGCGACCAGCGTTTTGGGCTGGAACACTTGGACGCTAGAATCGACTGCGGGCGAAACCGAACCCGTCGAAATGCCCGTCATTTCAGGGGCGTTTTTCCTGACCAATCGCGCCAGTTGGGATTTGCTGGGCGGGTTCGATGAGACCTATTTCATGCATGTCGAAGATGTCGATTTGTGCCGAACATGCCGCGCGCTTGGTGGCCGCGTCTATTATGACCCACGCGCTGCCGCTCTGCATTATGGGGCCACATCCAACGCGCCGGCGGCCGCCATCTCGGCCTATAAAACGGACAGTCTTGAACACTATTTTAGAAAGTTTGCCCGCACACCGTTTGAGCGGGCCTGTGTCGCGATCGCGATTCCGGTCATGCGGCTGGCGCAGCGCAAAAAGGCGCGCTAGCGCTCAACAATTGTCAAGACATCCGGTGTAAAGTCTTGAAAATCATAATCATTGATGCGAAACGCCCAGCCTTCAGCTTGGTCATTAATCGCCTTTGCGCGCCGCGCGCCCTCACCGGCTTCCACCGCGCGGAGGGTCACCCATTGACCGTCGATCCCGTCATCATAAGCTAAAATTTCAATCTCTAACCCGTCAAAGGTCTCGCTGATGTGCCGCGCAATTGGATTGCCACTCAGCCTGGATGCGGGGCGAACATCGAATGGCGTCAATCGCGTAATCGCCAGCGCTGTGGTCGAGGCCGCGAGCCGCGAGACGATGGTATCATCTTGATAGGGCGGCGCTGCGGCGAAACTGCGCGCGCCTTCCCCGGCGCCCCGCCGCAAATAGAGACCACGGCCATTCCGATCTTCCAAGCGAACCGACTGGATCGCGGACGGTTCGATCTCGATTATGTTTAAATCGAGCCAGGCGCGCCGATTGTAAAACGGAGGCAAATCTCCCACTGTGCGATAGGTCTGATCGTCGGATGGTGCGCGCATATAGATCCGGTCATCTTTGCGTCCAATAATGAGACTGTGCATCAGTCGGTCATCCTGATCGAAGATTTCAACGAGGGCGCCATTGCCGTCTTCGGTCGGATCGCCCAATCCAATCCGGTCGTGTTTATATGGATCGTCGGTGCGTTTCTCGTCGAAGGCGAGTGTTTCAAGCCCGCCGGCGAGTGCGGCCAGCCGGTCTTGTCGGACGGGATAACCTCCGGTTTCCTGCATCGTCCAGCCCGCACTGGTACGCTCCAGTGTGTAGGTTTCATCGGCTAAGACGAAGCGAATCCGATGCGTGTCTATCCGGGTTTCAGAAAAGTCTGCCAAGACTGGCTTGCCCATATTTGCATGGGTCAGACTTGCCGAGGGCCGGGTTAGACCAGCTGCCGCCAGAATGACCCAAAGTGCGCCCGCAACCCAGGCAAGCGATACAACCCGTGCGCGGCGGATCTTATGATTTGTCGCGCTCATGAGGCTTGTTCCCGGCGGTTGCGATAGAACAGTCCGACGCCAATGAGGATCATCAAGATCGGTCCGCTTAGTATTGTAAATAGACGCAGCCTTAATTCGAGCTGATCAATATCGGCGCGCAAGTTTCGCAGAATTTCGCGCAGGCGACTGCGTGTTACGACAATATCTTCGCGCAGACGCGCCAATTCTTCCCGCTCAGCGGGGCTCAACTCTGCGCTCACGTCGCCATCGAAAAACCCACCCGTCGCGCCGATGGATTGCAACTCCTGCAAGCGTTGTTGCGAGCTGATCAACCGCGCCTCCAAGCGCGCCTGTTCGGTAAAAAAGCGATCCTGAGCGCTCGCACGCATGTCATCGACGGTGGTCATGGGGCGTTGACCGGGCGCCCGCGCCCGCAATCCTATCAACTCAGACCCACCGGAGAGACTGTCCAATGCATTCAAAATGAATGCTGCATTATCGGCATACGCGACGCCCGTTTGTAGATTAATGTGTAAGCCGTCATCGAGCATATCGGCATCGGCGACAATAACAATGTCGGCATCGACCGTGCTGGTGGATGTGTGTGGCGGCGCTTCTTGCGCGGATGCGCGGGCAAGTTCAGCATCGATGGGATCATCTGGCACATCAATCGGCGGCGCGCCGTCCGGGAAGGCGGTGATCAAAGGTCCAGACACGCGAACCGCAAGCGGCGCCGGTCCAATATCGCTGGCTTCATAGATGGCAATGACATCGCGCAACGGTAGGTCTATTGCGGCCTGATCTGCAGGTATGTCGCTTGGGGCGGGACCGGTTTGCAGCAGAATCTCACGCGCACCGGGCGCGCCATCACTGAGCAAAAGTCGCCCCGGTGCCCCGAAATTTACGGTGCGTCCAATATCAGCTGTGATCAGGCTGTCGCGCGACATGAGGGATGGTGGCACGGCCAAAAAGAGCGGATGTTGCAAGACGGTGATACGCCCATCGCCGGCGTCGGTTTCAATCGGTAAGGCGGTTTCCGCATCGGCGATCGCCGGACGATCCAGCCGCACCCCCCAAACCGATGCAAAAAAATCGAGGTCTGAGCGGATTTGTCGGTCTGATAGACTGAACGGTCCGATTCCTTGTGCGGTCTTGGCGGCCGGGTCTAACAAAATCAACGCCCGCCCGGTGCGCAGAATGAACTGATCAATCTGCCAGAGCTGCCAATCGGTGAGGTCAGGTGGATGGACGAGCATCAGCACATCCATCTCGCCAGGCAGTTCAGTGAAGTCTTCGTCAATCTGGACAATCTCAAATGTCTTAGCAATTTCGCGTCGGATCGCGTAGCCCGCTTCGTCGGTCATGCCGCGCATTTGGGGCAGCGTTGACAGCAAGCCGATGCGGGCTGGCTCTGGCCGATCCAAGCGCGCGACCATTCGAGTGATATCGTATTCCAGCCTTGGCTCTTGCTCCGGCGCGAGAAACGGAATAACTCGCACATCATCAACGGCATTGCGTCCGATAAGTCCGAGATAAAGTGGGTCGTCGCCATTTGTATCGACCGCCACGAGGCCGGAGGCCAGAGCTTCATCTTCGGCTTCCGAAAACGGCGCCGGATCAATCTCACGCAAGCGAATGCGGTTGCCGCTCATGGTCTCATAGGCCTGAAGTAATTCGCGAATGCGAACGGCATATGCGCGTATAGCGGGATCGATCTGCCCGATCCTGCGCGTATAGACAAAGGTCAAATCGATCGGTTCATTGAGATCAGAGATGGTGGTACGTGTGCCTTTTGAGAGCGTGTAGAGCTGGTTTTCTGTGAAATCGACTCGGGCGCCAGACAGCCACATTTGGGCGAGCAAATTGGCCGCCGCGAAAATCGCGATGAGCAATACACTCGCCGCCAGCAAAAAGCGCCGCGGACTCATTGGCCCCCTCCGCGGCGATGGCTGACAAACAGCGTGTTCAAGGCGACGCAAAGCCCGATAAAGCCAAAATAGAAAGCGACCCCGCGCAGCTCTAAAACACCGCGTTGCGCCGTTTCGAAATGGGTGAGAAATGAAAATTGGGCAATCGCATCTCCGGCCGCGGGCCCGATGAAACCGGACACTGCGGCAGAAACAAGCGGCCATCCCGCCGCCGTCAGTAAGAATGCAACGAGCACACCGATGACGAAGGCCAATACCGCGCTGCGTGTCAGGGCAGAAACGGCGGCCCCGATCGATAGGTAAGCCCCGGCCATGATGAAACTCATGACATAGGTGAGGGCGATCGCGGCATTGTCTGCGGGCCCTAAAATATTCACCGTAATCCACCAAGGCAGCGTCAAAACCAGCGCCAATCCGGCCACGGTCCAGGCTGCGAAGAGCTTTCCTAAAACCAGGCCTGGTAGATTTACCGGCAGCGACAAAAGCAACTCGGCCGTGCCGTGGCTCGCTTCGTCCGCCCATAATCGCATCGCCAGCGCGGGCATAAACAGCATAAACAACCAAGGGTGCCAGTAAAAGAAGGGCGCTAGATCAGCCGTTCCGGTATCGAAAAAGTCAGAAAGGTCCCAGGTGAAAACGCCGAGGACAAGCAGGAAAATCGCGATAAAAACATAGGCGAGCGGGGTTGCGAAATAGGCTGAGATTTCTCGGCGCCACGCCGCTCGTAAACTGGTCACGACACTTTGCCTGTCCACAATTATGTGCGCTCCGTATCGGGCTGACCGGCAAGCGAGATAAACACCGCCTCAAGTCCGCCAGGCGGTCTGTTTGCCAGCGAGTCAGGCGTTTCGTCTGCCACCACGTGACCCCGATCGATCACCACGACGCGGGAGCACATTGCGGGCACCTCTTCCAGAGTGTGCGTTGAAATGACAATCGCTTTTGTCGGCGCCATACGCGCGACCAAGGCCCTGACCGCGCGTTTCTGGATCGGGTCGAGGCCATCGGTCGGCTCATCTAAAAGCAGGACAGGCGGGTCATGGATCAAGGCCGCCGCCAAACCGACGCGCCGACGATAGCCCTTTGAGAGAGACGAAATCGGTTTGCTGACGACATTGGCAATGCGGGCATCGGCCACCACGCGCTCGATGGCTCGGGTGCGCTTCGGCCCCTGTATGTTATGCGTTTCGGCGATAAACCGCAAAAAGCGTATCGGCGTCATATCCCGATAAAGCGGCGCCCCCTCGGGCAGATATCCGATTTGGCTTTGGGCCTCGCGCCGCGCGGAAACAATGGAGCTGCCATTGATCTTTGCGTCTCCGGAGTCGGGTTCAAGCACGCCGGACACCATCCGCATTGTGGTCGATTTCCCGGCGCCGTTTTGGCCCAAAAAGCCAAGCACCTCGCCTTTGTCCAAGCGGAAACTGAGATCGGCCACTGCGACATGGTCATCAAAAGCTTTGCGGAGGTTTTGAAGATCGAGCATGTCTTGATCGCAGCTAAAGTCGGGTCACCCATTAGGGGTATTCGTTAGCGCAGGCCAGTAACGGGAACACAAAAAGGACGCAGCTAAATTTCTCTTCATCTACAAGCCTATGCGGACGCGGGCTTGCGCGACCGAGTCGGTGTGAGCGATCTTTGAGCTGGGACTGGACGGTTTTGGATCGGTGCGGGTGTTTTGGCTCGTGCGCGTTGCAGCGCGCCTTGCGGGCAGGTGACGCTTAACGCACACATGCTGCGCACCTTGGTGGCGAGCGGGCAAATTGAAGGGAAGCGTCGAGCGGCTAAAAACAGTCGCCCCGGGGGGCTGGGGGGGCTGATGGGTCCGGAATGACTGCTAGACTTCGCCGCCCGACAATTGCAAACTGATCTTAATCGGTGACGTCTGCAAGGCATGAATAGGGCAAATCTGCCCCATTCTGTATTAAAAATGCGTCACGCTATGGAGTTCTGTAACGAATACGCCGCCTATGAGACCTGTTACGCCGCTAAAGAAAACCCGATCGAAACCCAAAATCGCGTTCCAGCGCCCAGAAATGAATTTGATTTTAGACGTTTACGGACGGCTCGTGATTTCTGGTCAGGCCAAAGACTATGCCATCGGGGCGCATAAAGACCAGGCGGTTTTTGCGATTTTCCGGCGGCATGCGGAAACCCCAACTTGGACGATTACCAAAACCCCAGCGTTGGCACGTATGCAGGGCGCCTACTCGGTCCATGGAGCGCAAGGCCAAGTCCTCAAGCGCGGCCGCGACCTTAAACAAGTGCTGTCAGTGTTCGAAACGCGCCGATTTGAAATCGTTCGCTGATCACTGCCCGATCAGGCGCTGGACCAAGCCCATCATTCCAGTGAATTTTAAGCCACCATCACGGATCGCTAGGGCGTAACAGACGCCGTCTGTGTCGGCGGTTGGCTGATGCGTGTGCTCTGGCCCTTTCAGACTAATATCGCCCGCCTGATAGCGGCCGGTTTCGTCGCTGAACGCGCCGGCAACTACAAGCGTAAACTCACTGCCCGCATGGCTGTGCTTGGGCACAGTCTGGCCACGTTCAATGCGATAAAGCTCGACTTCGGCGGCGCTGTCGGCGTCTAATTTCAGCCGGCTGACACCGGGTGTCAGGCCCTGCCATTTTTGTGTTTGGAAAGACTGCAACGCGGTTTCACGCAAGGGCTCAGGAAGGCGTAACAACTCGTCCAGCCCGTCATTTGCGGCATGGACCGCAGCGGCACGGGTCTCGGCGCCAGCTTCATAGGCCTCGATCATCGCCATTGCTTTATCAATGGCGCCATCGCTGAGCGGGGCGATGGCCTCTGTTTCCAAAAACACGCCAGCAATGGTCTCTGCGCGCGCAACGGCGCGTTCCACATCCGGCCGGAGGGCCGCCTGCGTTTCGACCAGCAAGCAGAATGCTGGGTCTAAACAGCCTGCCGCATAATTGCTGTAGACTTCGCCAAAATCACTGATTGTCGCCTTGCCCATGGGGTTCACCGACTCCTCGTACTTAACACGTTCGTTTCGCGATATTGTCGGATCCGGGTTATCGTCAAGCAAATGCAGCTCCAGATTGCAGCAATCAGGTTAATGGTCGCGTTCTAACGACCCCCGAAGTCGCATGAAAGCGAGACGAATTCTTGATTTCACTGTGCCGAGCGGCAAGCCAAATGCTTTTGCAATTTCAGAGTGCGACAAGCCTTCATAAAACGCCGCCTTGAGGAGCACCAATTGCTCTTCCGGCAGGGTTTCGATCACGTCACGAACCTTCTCTTCGAGTTGTACGCGGTTGACCGTGATGTCCGGCGTTTCGGCTGGAGCGGGCTGAAGCATCGGATCTTCGGCATCCAGTTCCGGCTTGTTATTGCGTCGTAGCGTGTCAATCCTGCGATTGCGCGCAATTCTAAAAATCCAAGTTGAAACAGAGGCTTGTCTACGGTCATACTGCTTGGCTTTGCGCCAGACATTGAGCATCACCTCTTGCATAATTTCCTCGGCCGCGGACGCGTCACTGCCAAGGCGAACCAGGTAACTCTTCAGACGCGGTGCGAAATATTCGAACAATTCCGCAAATGCTGGACGTGATTGAACAGCCGCAATCTGCTCAACGCAGAGCGCCAGTCTTTCCCGCTCGGTCGGGTCACTTCCAGTGGTTTCGAGGGACACATCATTCCCCTGAGTCGCTTCACACACGTATAAAGCGCTTAAATGAGGGGAATTGCAACCTTTGCGAGACAACAAACTCATAATCAACCGTTCAGGAACTCTGTCTTAATTCAGCCCTAACCCTATTACAGAATTTTTTGCCGGATGGCTATATAAAATATTGTATATCGGAGAATTTATATGAGAGCGCTCACGATGGCCTTTGTCAGTCTTGGGTTTATGTCCGAAGCTTGGACCGCTATGGCAGCGCCGAGCGTTGTGCGGCAGTATTCCGATTGGGTTGTTTTCACGGAGGATATTGGCGGCGAACAGCTCTGTTACGCGGCGACCCAGGCGACGGATAAAGCGCCAATGTCTGCGGATCATGGCGATGTCTGGTTCTACGTCACCAGTTGGCGCTCTGGGAAAGCGCGCAATCAACCCAGCCTGAAAGTTGGCTACGAGCTGCGCAGCGATTTGCCCGGCAAAGCCCAAATTGGGCGTGCCGATTGGAGCCTATTTGGTATTGGCCGTGAGGCTTACGCAGAAGATGCCGATGATGCGCCTTTGGTCCGGCAATTGAAGCGCGGCAATGAGCTGCGCGTTGAAGCGACGTCGGCGCGGAACACCCGTGTGACGTACCATTTTTCATTGGCGGGATCGTCCTCAGCGATCGATCGCGCGGCCGCAATTTGTCGGTGAGGGGCTGCGGATCTGCCCCGCGCTTTGGAGCCTGTTAACAAGTTTCTGGCATACGCCATCGCAAGCTTACAAAAAATAAATGGAGCGGGCGACAATGAGCTATTCACGGATGCGGGAGCGTGCCTCCCGGATAAGCTTGGCTATGGCAGCAACTCTGATCATGGCAGGCGCTGCACAAGCAGACAACACACTCACCGAAGCCGGGCGATCAGTCTCGAACACATTTGAACTGAGCTATAGCGTGTCCGGCGCGGTCCAGCCGGTCATCACCAATAATAGTGACACACCGCCCGCGGGCGCGGATGTGCAAGGGACGCCGACGCTTTTTACCGTCGACCGAAAAGTCGACTTGATCGTGACGGCGACCAATAGCGCCCTGTCTACGCCGCCCGGTGCGACGGCGACCTTAACCTTCGAACTTGAAAATGAGGGCAATGATACAGCCGCTTATGCATTCTCAGTCGATGATTTGGACTCAGGGGGCACCACATTCGATGCAAACGCGATCGTGGTGAGGTACCTGATTGATGCCAATGATAATGGCGCCGATGACGATGGCGCCTATACAACGATCACACAGACCCCGATTGGATCTGCGGCGGGCTCGGCCTTCGTAACCGGTGATGTCCCAAAAGGGGTTCGCGTCTTCGTGCAAGTTCAAGGAGCGATCGCCGCGGGCCTCGGCGATGCCTCCACAGATGATGTCACGCTCGTCGCAGAAGTGCGGGACCCAACCGCCTATCTCAACGAATCCTCCGGGACCCCTGCAGCGGTAACGACTGCGACTGGCGGTGCAAACCTGCTGACCGGCGCGGCCCAAAATGTGCTTGCGGACGGCACTGGAGTGGCGGCCGCGGAAGCCGCTGGCGATGCGGATGGATTATATGCCGCGACTGGCGTGTTCCAAGTCGAGTCGCCGGATTTAACCGCGAGCAAAACGGTGACCGTCATCAAAGAACCGGGACTGGCAGATCCATTCGTGGCGCTGACAGATTGTGCGAGCGCCAGCGCGGTGGCGGGGTCAAAAGCGGTACCAGGCGCATGCGTCGAATATGTCATTCAAGTCGAAAACACGGGCGCCACCGCAACTGCAACGAACCTCGTGATTGACGATATTCTGCCCGTGCAAGTGTCTTTTGTTTCGGCCAGTCTCGCAACCACGACGTCTACCGGCTTCGCGAACGATCCTGATATTGCTGGGACCGGACCGATTTTGACCGTGCCGGCCGATCCGGCAGATAGCAATTGCGATGGCTCCACGACGTGTATCATTCAGCTCTCAGATGCGGTGCTTGCAGCGAATGAGATCGGGCAGATCGTGATCCGCGCGATCGTAAAATAGTCGGCCAGGCTCAAATGTATCTAGGCAAAAGCTCCGGCGCGGAAACGCGCTGGGGCTTTTTGAATTTCAGATGCCTGTAAAACACTAGAAAAATTGCATTTTTTCGCAGTTTTAGGCGCATTTTCCATCCCTATTTGAACGATAAAGTAACCATACTCCGATACGTTCTTACGCCATAGGGGTAGCGTCAGATCTGCCCGAATTAAGAGCTTACGGATAGGCCCGTAGAGGCCTGCCGGTGATGATGGAGTTTTGGGGATGCGCTTCGGGCGGAAGCACATCACGGCTGGGCTGCGGGCGCTGGTGTGCGCCGGTTTGTTTCCCATGACCGCAGGGTGGATCGCGCACGCCGATCTCGGCGAACGCGTGAGCAATACCGCCTTTGTCACACAGACCACGGAATCGAGTACGCTGGTTTTGCCGACCAATGAGGCCGCGTTCACAATCGAAGCGCGCGCCACGCCGTCGGACGTCGAATTCCTTCGCATCATCGAAAATGCGCCGGATGCGGTTCGGGTTCAATTGAATGGATCCGACTACAGTCCGTCTGGCGAAATGGACGGGCCTTTTTCGGCTTTTGAAGATGTGTCGCTGCTCGGTCAGAAAACGCTGGATCGCTCGCGCCCGGTCGATTTGGTTCCGGCGCAGACCTATCTCGCGGGCGAGCTGGTGGTGGTTCGGGTCGTCGACTTGGGCCAAAACGGGAATGCCGACCGAATTGAAACAGTCGCGCTGCAAATCAACGCCGACACGGGCGATAGGATCACTCTGCGTCTGTATGAAGATCAGCCGAATTCGGGCCATTTCTATGGGTTTTTCCCAAGTACGTCGGCGCCGACATCGCCCAATGATCGAACCATTACAGCCCCCCAAGACACAGTGCTGACGGCAACCTATACGGACGTCTTCGACGCCAATGAGGTGTCGACGGACACCGCTTTGGTCGATCCGTTTGGTCAGGTCTTTGACAGCTTCACCGGTGCCCCGCTCGATCAAGTCTCCGTCACAATATTGGATGCAGAGACCGGACAGCCGGCCGAGATCCTTGGCATTGATGGCAGCGGCCAGTTTCCGGCCACCGTACAAACGGGTGAAGCGGTCACAGATTCCAATGGTGTCACCTATCCTGAAGGGCCTGGGGTCTTCTTCTTTCCAATATTGCCGCCGGGTCGATACACGATCGAGGTTGCCGCTCCAGAGGGCTATCTTTACCCATCGGCGCGATCCGCTGCAGACTTTGAGACCCTGCCTAACGCACCATTTGATATTTGGACTGAGGCATCCTTTGGGCGGGTGTTCGAACACACGCAATCCGGCCCGCTAAATGTCGATATTCCGCTCGATCCAAATGGTGAACTTAATATCCAAAAGCGCGCCAGTGATGTTCAAGCGGCGATTGGCGATTTTGTCGGTTATACGATTGAGATCGAGAATGCAGGCAACGTTCCGGCGCCGCTGCAATTGCAAGACACGCTGCCAGAAGGCTTTCGCTATGTCTCGGGCTCGGCGCGCTTGGATGACGTGGCCGTGGAGGATCCAACGATTCAAAGCGATGGCCGCCGACTAAGCTTCGGTGCGGGCGCGATTTTGCCGGGCTCGCAGGCGCAATTGTCCTATCTCACAGCGGTTGGGCCGGGCGCACCGCTTGGCGAAGCCGTCAATCGCATTGTTGCTGTGAACGCGGCCGGGGCGCCCTTGTCCAATGCGGCGGAGGCCGGCGTTTACATTGAGGAAGACCTCTTATCTTCGAAAGCCACCTTGATTGGGCGGGTCGTGGAAGCAGCGTGCCAGCCAGAGGAGGATTGGGCGCGATCTCTTCAAGACGGTGAGGGCGTGGCGGGCGTTCGATTGTACATGGAAACCGGGCGCTATGTCGTCACCGATGCGCATGGCTTGTTTCACTTCGAAGCGGTGGCGCCCGGGTCTCATATAGTGCAAGTCGATGAAGCCACGCTGCCGGCCGGATACGAGCCTGTGCTTTGCGAAGAAAATACGCGGTATGCGGGCAGTGCGATTTCTAAATTTGTTGATGTCCAAGGCGGCAGCGTTTGGCGCGCCAACTTCTATTTGCGCCGCACATTGAACGCTGATGCGACAACCGAGGCGCCTGAAGCGATGTCCGGGACGCCAGACCGCTTCGACCAGCAATGGCTCGACCGCCAAGCGCCGTCAGTGCTGCAATGGGCCTACCCCGAAACCGACGAAACGCCCGATGGCCGGTCGATCGATATTGGTCTGTTGCACCCGACCGATCAACATATCGAGCTCCGCTTGAACGGGCGTCTGGTGGCCGGCCTCAATTATGCTGGGATTGGGTTCTCGGCGTCGCGCGTAGCCGCACTCTCGCGTTGGAGTGGCGTCGATATTTTGCCTGGCCGCAATGTTTTGACGGCCCGCGCCGTCGATGCCGAGGGTGTGACGCTAACACGTATTGAGCGCGAAATTTGGTTTGTCGATGAAGTCGCTCGCGTGCGCTTGGTCGATGACCAATCCGCGCGCGTCGCCGACGGCCGAACCCGGCCCCGAATCGCGGTGCGTGTGGAAGACGGCGACGGTCATCCGGTCCATCAGGGCCGCGTCATCGATGTCAGTGTGGCCGATCCTTATCGCCTCGCCCGAGAAGCAGAAGAAGAATTTGAATCGCCCATAGATACGGGCTTCTCGGCGGTTTCTGGGGTTCGTGTCGGCGGCGCTGGTATGGCGATGATCGAGCTCGAACCGACGCTCGAATCTGGCCGCGTGCAAATTCAAGTAAAGCGCAGCGATGGGACCGTTGAAATCGTAGAGGCTTGGCTCGAACCCGAGAAGCGCGATTGGATCTTTGTCGGTTTGGCAGAAGCCGAAGGCACCGCGACGCATTTGGAAAAAGGCCCAGAATATGGGGCGGATGTGCTGGACGGCGATGGACGGATTGCCTTCTTCGCGAAGGGCGTTGTGAAAGGCGATTGGCTGCTCACCTTGGCGCTTGATACTGCCAAGCGGCGTGGCCGGCAGGATGGCGAGATTTTCGACGAAATCGACCCGAACGCTTATTACACCCTGTACGGAGATCGAACCTGGCAGAACAATAATGCGGAAAGCCGCTATCCGGTTTACGTGAAACTCGAAAAGAAAACCTTCCAAGCGGTGTTTGGGGATTATCAAACGGGCTTCAATGAGACGGATCTCGGACGCTATGCGCGCCGCTTGTCGGGACTGAAGACCGACTATGAAAGCGAGGATGTGTCGATTACGGCATTCGCGTCGGAAACGCAGCAGAGATTTGTCAAAGATGAGCTGGCCGCAGATGGGACGTCTGGCCCGTTTCGTCTGACCGTAGCGCCGCTCGTGCGTTCATCGGAGGTGATTGTGGTCGAGACCCGTGATCGCTTTCGATCGGATCAAATTCTCAACACGCGGTTTCTCAATCGCTATATCGACTATGAGATCGATTACACGACGGGTGAAGTGTTTTTCCGTCAGCCGGTTTCGGCGGCTGATGCCGGGCTCAATCCCAATGTGATTGTGATCGATTACGAAACCTCTGAAGCCGGTGAGCGCGGCGTGACGGCGGGACTGCGAACCGAAACGCGGTTTGCTGGCGGTGCTGTGCAGACAGGTGTCACGCTTCTGCATGAGGAAGACGGCGCCTCGCAGGGGCGCGAAGGATCAAATCTGATCGCGGCGGATCTGCACATCGCTGTCGATCAAAGCACCGAACTGCGGGCCGAGTATGCATCAACCGATGCAGATACGGAGGCTGGAGAAAGCCATGGAGACGCGGTGCTGGTCGAAGCGACCCGGCGCACCGAGAAGACCAATATCACCGGGTACTTTCGCGAAGAGGGTGCGGGCTTTGGGCTTGGCCAACAAGCGTCGTCGACAGCCGCCATTCGGCGCTATGGTGCGCAGCTGAGTTCGGAAATCAATCGCAGACATGGCCGATCCAGCGACGCTCAACAGGTTCGCCGGCTGAATGCGCAGGCTTACCAAGAAACCAACCTAAGTGTGAATGCAAGACGCAGTGTTGCGGACATCGTGCTCGAGCAAGACAGCCAAGCTTTTGGTGCGAGCCTTGGTCTGCGCGCGGTTGCTGAAGACTTTGAAACGGATGCCGCGCCGCGTCAAAGCGTATTGGCTTTAGCGGGTCTACGCCGGACCTTTATTCAACGCGGTTTGACCCTCAGTGCGACCGTGGAGCAACCGGTCCAGTCGGGGGGCGACAATGATGATGAGGCCACGCTGTTTCCGGGTCGAACGATTTTGGGACTAGACCAATCGCTCGGGCGTCGGGCCACCGCAAGCCTCCGCCACGAAGTGACCAATGGCAGCAATGCGTCGGGTCAAAACACGATTGCTGGCATCTCATGGACCCCAAGAGGTGGAACGGAGCTGCGGGCGTCTACCGACATGATCACAAACGAGAGCGGCCGCCGACTTGGGGCCACTGTTGGCATCGATCAAACCTGGCAGATCAATTCCGCTTGGGCGCTCAGTGCAGGGGCCGCGCGGCGCGCCAATGTTAATGGCAATGACGCGCCACTGGCTGTGATACCGGACGCTGCGATTAGCCCGCTCGAAGACGGCGTCCGGAGTGTTTTGACAGGGTCTGAACAATACACATCCGCTTATTTCGGGGTCGGCTACCAAACGGACCGTACGGCGGTTTCCGGGCGCGCAGAGGCGCGCGAAAGCACAACCGGAACCCGCAGAGTTATGACCCTTGGCGGCGCCCGTGAGGTTTCGCAGACACTGTCTTTTTCCGCCGCTGGCCGGTTACAAGATGAGGACTTAGAAGCGCAATCAAACCGCGAACAGGCGGATTTACGCCTCGGGGCGGCTTGGCGCCCGCGCGGTGAAGGCGTGGTCGTATTCAATCGATTGGACCTTGGGCACCTAAATGAGGCAGGCGTCCAAGATCGGGGTAAAATCGTCAATAATCTTGCCGTGAATGCGATGCTTACGCCGCAGACGCAGCTCGCGCTTTATCATGGCGTAAAGCGCGTCGAAATCGACTTTGAAGGCACGCGTCAGACCGGTATCACCCATCTCATCGGCACCGAAATGCGCCATGATATTCATCCTCAAATCGATCTTGGCATACAAGCGACATGGTCCGCGAGCGATGCCAGTGAAACCGGGACATGGTCGTTCGGTCCAAGTGTTGGATTTAGCCCGCAAAGCAATCTTTGGCTCACTTTGGGTTGGAATGTTTCAGGGTTTGAGGATGATGATTTCGAAGCCGCGCGAAATAAGGCACAGGGTCCTTACATCAAACTCAGGGCGAAATTTGATCAATCCAGCGTCAAATCCTTGATCGGTAAACTTGGCTTAAATGGCGCCTGAGCCGTGCTCGCGCGAGACTAAAAAACCGCGCCGATAGACGGTCAGAAGAGTCTTCGCTTGACACCCCGGACAGGGGCGCGCACCTGACGCGCCATGACGCGTGTAAAGATCTGTGGACTTCAAGACACCGCTCACATTCGCACAGCCGCTGAGGCCGGTGCGGACTGGGTTGGGTTTGTTTTGTATCCCGACAGCCCGCGCAATGTGTTGGGCGCTGGCGAAGATGCTTTGGAGGAGGTCGCAGGCTTATCCGACTTTGCGCAGGAACTCGGCATCCTGTCGGTGATTTTGCTGGTCGATCCGGACGAGGCGTTTTTTGAGGATGTGCTCAACGATATAGAGCCCGACGCGATCCAGCTTCATGGCCAGGAAAGCCCCGACCAGGTCTTACGCTGGTGGCGTGATTGCGCCGGGATTTGTGAGTTATGGCGTGCTGTAAGTGTGTCGCATGAAGCGGACTTAGAAACGCTTGACCAATGGCGCGTCGACCGGTTGTTGATTGATGCGAAACCACCGGCAGGCGCTGTCGCCCCGGGCGGCAATGGCGAAACGATCAATTGGTCTTTATTGGAGGATTTTGAACCCGGGCTGCCTTGGCTTTTGGCGGGTGGGTTGACGCCGGAAAATGTCGAAGCGGCGATCACCATTACCGGCGCGCCTGCGGTCGATGTGTCCTCTGGTGTTGAAATTGTCCGCGGCGTAAAGGACGAAGCTCGGATCCGCTTGTTTATCGACGCGGCAAAATCGGTCTAGAAAGCGACATTATGGATTTGCGAAACACTTGGGACCAATGGCCTGATGAGAATGGCCGATTTGGGGAATTCGGCGGCCGTTATGTTGCCGAAACCCTGATGCCGTTGATTTTAGATTTAGAGGCCGAATACCGCGCCGCCAAACAAGACCCCGCCTTTGCGGCCCAAATGGATGATCTATGGACCCACTATGTCGGCCGACCGAGCCCGCTCTATTTCGCCGAGCGTCTGACGACACATTTTGGTGGGGCGAAAATTTATCTTAAGCGCGACGAGCTCAATCATACAGGCGCTCACAAAATCAACAATTGCCTCGGCCAAGTTCTGCTGGCGATGCGGATGGGAAAAACCCGTATTATTGCTGAAACCGGCGCCGGTCAGCATGGCGTCGCCACGGCGACGGTGTGCGCGCGTTTTGGGCTGAAATGCGTTGTGTTTATGGGTGAAACCGATGTCGAGCGACAGAAGCCCAATGTCTTTCGGATGAAGCTTCTGGGGGCAGAGATCGTTCCCGTATCGTCTGGCACCGGTACCCTTAAAGACGCCATGAACGAAGCGCTTCGTGATTGGGTGACCCATGTCGAAAACACTTTCTATTGCATCGGCACTGCGGCAGGCCCACACCCATATCCGGAACTGGTGCGCGATTTTCAAAGCGTCATTGGCAAAGAAGCGCGCGCGCAGATCTTAGAGCGCGAAGGCCGCCTGCCAGACGCGGTCATGGCCTGCATTGGCGGCGGGTCGAATGCGATTGGGCTATTCCACCCGTTTATCGCGGATGAAAATGTCCGCCTTGTCGGCGTGGAGGCCTCCGGCCACGGCATAGAAACCGGACAGCACGCAGCGGCGCTGAATGGCGGCGCCCCTGGCATTTTGCATGGTAATAAAACCTATCTTTTGCAAACCGAGGATGGGCAAATCATCGATGCGCACTCAATTTCTGCCGGACTGGACTATCCTGGCATCGGCCCGGAACACAGTTTTTTGCGTGACACCGGCCGCGCCGAATATTTGACCTGCACAGACGATGAGGCACTCGAGGCGTTCCAGCTGTGCACCCGGCTTGAAGGCATCATTCCGGCGCTGGAACCGAGCCATGCCCTGGCCCGCGTCGGTGATGTCATCGAAGCGCTGGACAAAGACGGCTTGTTGATTCTCAACATGTGCGGTCGCGGCGATAAGGATGTGTTTTCTGTGGCTGAGGCCTTGGGAGTTGAAATGTGACCGACCTAAAGCTCTACCGTATCACCTGTCCGCGTCAGCGTATTGCGCGCGCGATTGCCGATGAAGCGGTTGAATCGCGCGCCGCCGCCTGTGCCAATATTGAAGGGCCGATGGCGTCGACCTATCGTTGGAAGGGGGTGGTTGAGCAAGCTTTTGAATTCATTCTTTGGCTCAAGGCCCCAGCGGCGAATTTCGCGAAGATTGAGGCGATCGTATCATCGCACCACCCCTATGATGTGCCCGCTATTGTCGCCTTGGACTGTCAGCAAGTGAACGCGCCTTATGCGACTTGGGTCGAAGAGAATACGGACCCGTCATAAATGCCGACCTCCCGCATTGTTTCACGCTTCCAGAAGGTTAAGGCCGAGGGCCGCGCGGCATTGGTCGCATATCTTATGGCGGGCGATCCAGACCTTGAAACGTCTTATCAGGCCCTGTGCGCGGTGCGCGATAATGGCGCCGATGTGATCGAGCTCGGTGCGCCGTTTACGGATCCAATGGCCGACGGTCCCGCCATCCAAAAGGCCGCTCTGAGGGCGCTTGCCAATCACACCCAACTCACCGATGTCCTGGCCCTGGCCAAACGGTTCCGACAAGACGATCAAGATACGCCGCTCATCCTTATGGGATATGCAAACCCGGTGCATATGATGGGCTATGAAAATTTTGCCGCAATGGCAGCGGACGCTGGCATAGATGGTACGATTTTAGTCGATCTGCCCCCAGAAGAAGATCAACCGATCCGGGATGCATATGCGGCGCACAATTTGTCCGTGATCCGTCTGGCAACGCCGACAACGAATGAAGCCCGAATGGCAAACGTTGCCGAAGGGGCGAGCGGATTTTTGTATTATGTGGCCGTCGCGGGCGTCACTGGAGCGGGCTCCGCAGACCCCGAAGACATTCGCGTTGGCGTTGAAATGGCGCGGCGTGTGTCAGGACTGCCGGTCTGTGTTGGCTTCGGCATTAAGACCGGCGAACAAGCCGCCGCGATGGCGGATATCGCTGATGGGGTCGTTGTCGGATCTGCATTTGTGGAACATGCAAGGCTTGCAAGTGTGGCCAAAGCGCCACAAATGGTGGTAGATGGGATGGGTCAACTGGCACTTGAGTTGAGCACGGCCCTGAAGGGGAAAGCGCTCGCCTAACCAAGTCTGAACCGGATAAAGGGATCCGATGCGATGAACTGGCTCACCAATTTCCGCACGCCCGGCTTGAAAGGGTTTCTTTCAGGCAACAAGAAAGATACGCCTGATAATCTCTGGGTGAAGTGTCCAAGCTCCGGCGAATTGGTTTACCGATCTGACTTAGAAGAGAGCTGGTATGTGACCCCTGCGGGTGCGCACTTGCGGATCTCGCCGCGGCGCCGGTTTCGCCTTTTCTTCGATCACGAGCGTTGGGAGCCGATCCCCTTACCGCCCGTGCCACAGGATCCGCTAAAGTTCAAAGATGACAAAACTTATCCGTCTCGTTTGAAAGGCGCAAAATCGAAGCTCGCCAAACGCGATAAAGAAGAAGCGCCCGATACCGGCGCGGTCTCGCCGATCGCGCAAGACGATTGCATGGCCGCAGCGTTCGGCAAAGTGAACGGTATTCCTACGGTGATCCTGGTTCAGGATTTTGCGTTTATGGGCGGATCGCTCGGCATGGCGGCGGGCGAAGCTTTTATTTCTGCAGCGCAAATGGCCGTGGCGCGGAAGGCCGCCTTTGTCATTTGCACTGCCTCGGGCGGTGCGCGCATGCAAGAAGGCACGCTCTCTCTGATGCAAATGCCGCGCGCAACTTTGGCCATTCAAGAAGTCAAAGATGCCGGGCTGCCTTATATCGTTGTCTTGTGCGATCCGACCTCCGGCGGCGTTTCGGCGTCGTATGCGATGCTCGGCGACGTGCATCTGGCCGAGCCTGGCGCAATGATCGCATTTTCCGGCCCTCGCGTGATTGAACAAACCATCCGCGAGAAGCTGCCAGAAGGCTTTCAAAGATCTGAGTTCCTGCGCGAAAAAGGCGCGGTCGATATCGTCGTTGATCGCCGCGACTTGAAAGCCACGCTGGCGCGCGTCGTTGGTCACTTAATGCCAGAACGCAAAGCCGCTGATAAAGACGTGTCGGCATTGCCCGTCGAGGCACCATCGGCCGACGCACCCGTGCCGTCGACCGATAAGGCCTAAAGTGCGATGATGTCAGCGCTCGAGGCAGCGCTTCAACAGTTTGAAGGCCTTTATCCTGAAACCATTGAACTTTCACTGGGGCGCATCGAAGCGCTCTTAGAGACGCTCGGCCGCCCTCAAGACACGCTGCCGCCGACCATTCATGTGGCCGGAACCAATGGTAAAGGGTCGACCTGCGCTTATTTGCGGGCCATGGCCGAACAGGCTGGCCTGCGCGTCCATGTCTATACTTCCCCTCACTTGGTCCGGTTTAACGAACGCATCCGATTGGCAGGCGATTTGGTCCGCGATGAGGACCTGGTCGATTGGTTAGATCGCGTGTTCGCGCAGTTGCAGGGCCGCCCGATCACCCGCTTCGAGGCGACGACGGCCACAGCCTTGCTCGCCTTCAGCGAAGTGCCAGCAGATCTTCTGGTGTTCGAAGTCGGATTGGGCGGTCGTTTTGATGCCACCAACGTTGTCGACGCACCTGCGCTGAGTGTCATCACCCCGGTTGATTTCGATCATAAGCAATTTCTCGGATCAGATCTCGCCGGCATTGCGGGAGAGAAAGCTGGGATCATCAAGCCCAACATTCCAGTCGTTTCGGCCATTCAGGCGAGGGTTTGCGGCGATGTGATTAAGGCGACGGCAAAGGATCTCAACGCGCCATTGACCACGCTCACCATAGAGGACATTGAACGCGTGCCTGAAAACGTTGCTCTGCCCGGGACGCATCAACGCTATAATGCCGCCCTTGCTGGGCTTGCCATGCGAACCCTCGACCATCCTCATATTGATGAGACGGCAATCTGGACCGGGGCGCAAGCGGCCGACTGGCCCGCGCGCATGCAGCGTTTGGCGGATGGCCCGGTGACCGCGCTTGCCGGCGGCGCGGAGGTTTGGCTCGATGGGGGCCACAATCCGCACGCGGCCACCGCGATTGCGGAATTGCTGCGCGAGATGGGGGGGCGCACTGTCTTGGTGACGGCGATGATGGCCAGCAAGGATCATGGCGGCTTCTTTCACGCCTTCAAAGGCGCGGTCGAAGCGGTTTTTACCATTCCCAACGCGCCGGGTCATGCCGGCGCAGAGCCGGGAGACCTGGCTGAAACCGCGCGCATGTTCTTGCCGCAGACCGAAGCGCATACATCCCTCGAGGCGGCAATGGCGGCGGCGGCAAAGTCTGCCGCTGATCGGATTCTGATCGGCGGGTCGCTCTATATCGCTGGAGAGGTTTTAGAAAAGAACCTGCAATTGCCAACTTGATCCGGTCTCGCGATCACAGCTCAGGCATTCTTAATCGTCAGACCGCCATCGACAGGTATGACGGCGCCATTCAGATAAGACGCGGCCGGCAAACAACATGAGAGCGTCATGTGCGCAACTTCTTCGGGAATGCCATACCGCCGCAAAGGCACCCGGCGCTTGGCAAAAATCACTTTGTGATCATCCGGGATCGATGCGTTGATATTGGTTTCAATCGGACCCGGGCAAATGCAATTGCAGGTGATTCCGTCGCGGCCGAGATCATTTGCCATCGCCCGCGTTAGGCCGATGACGCCGTGTTTCGCAGCGACGTAAGGGCCATTGCCAGGCGTCGCGCCGAGCCCCTCTGTCGAGGCGATATTGACGATCCGCCCGCCTGTCACCGTTTTCGAAAGATACGGCAAAGCCGCCCGGATGAGTCGCTGATGCGCCGTCAGCATCGCGTTTAGGCTGTCATGCCAAATCTCCTCATACTGGTCTTCAGACGGATGCGCGAGACGCGCGAAACCGGCATTGTTGATGAGAATATCAAGCCCGCCAAACGCCTCGACGGTCTCTGCGACGACAGCCCGGATCATCGTGTGATCGGCAACATCGAGGGTCGCGGATTGGGCTTCGTCATATCCCGCCAATCGTATTTCTTCCGCAACAGCTTCGGCGCCGCCTTCGTCAATATCCGTGACCATGACATTTGCCCCTTCGCGTGCAAACAGATGGGCCGTGGCGCGCCCCATGCCGCTGGCAGCGCCGGTGATCAGCAGCGTTTTACCCGTGATCGACCGATCGAGTTCTTGATAAGGCTTCATCGCGCACCTCCATTTTGAGCCCACGCTATCGGATCTTACGCACAAAAAAAGCCCCGCCGTAGGGCGAGGCTCTATGCGTCGATCGATGTGGATCCGTTAGGTGTTTTCTTTGATCCACTCGGTAATTTTTTGCTTGGACATGGCGCCCGGATGGGTCGCGGTGACTTTGCCGTCTTTGAAAATCATCAAAGTCGGCAAGCCGCGAATGCCATATTTGGAGGCCGCCATGGGATTGTCATCGACATTGATCTTGGCAACTTTGATATCGCTGCTTAGCTCTTCGGCAACGGCATCAAGATGCGGGGCCATGGCCTTACACGGGCCACACCATTCCGCCCAAAAGTCAACGACGACCGGCCGATCACCGACCACCGCGTCGTCGAAAGTTTCGTCTGTAATATGCTCAGCGGCCATTTTGACCTCCTTTAGAAACGCTCACCCGACATAACATAGGGACTCTTTGCCAAGGTCAAACCCTGCTTTCAATACGGTTTAGGGATTCTGACATCTCATCTGGATCTAAGACAAACAGGGCAGGCCCATCGGTATAGAGGAGTGCACAGTGCACGGGGCGATCTGGATAGAGCGACGCAAGCACGACGCGGTAAGCCGCCATTTGAATACGATAAGCATCGCTAATCGCTGATGCCGCGGCCGGCGCAGGTCGATCCGTTTTGTAATCGATGATCAGCACTTTGTCGGGGCCGAGGATCAGCCGGTCGACGCGGCCATTTACGATTTGGCCGTCTGGCAGGGTTCCGACAATGGCCGCTTCACTCCGCCCGCCTGGTGCGAACACGTCGTGAAATGCGGGGTCACGCAGTGTTTTCAATGTCACGCCAATCATTTCGTTCTTGGCTTCGGATGTCAGCTCGGGCTCGGCTGCAAGAAAGGTCTCCGCCGTCTGCGCCCACGTCTCGGGCGGTTTTTCCGGTAGGATTTGAAGCAAGCTGTGGATCAAGCGTCCACGCCGCAAGGCCGCACTTCGCTGGGGCCCAAATGGCGCCAGTGCCTGGGAGCGGTCTTGCGCCAAGCGCGATGGCGCCGCGAGACGCAAGGGCGGATCGGCGGAAGCGAGGGTTTGCTTCAGCCATGATGGCGGCTCAGGCGGGCCACCTCGTGTTGCTGTCTGGGTGGTCGCGCTTTGCTGTGGTTCAGGGCCAAACGACAAGATCGTGTCGGGCGGGTCTTCCGATCCCGCTGTCTCTTGAAGCGCCTGCATAGCTGTCAGGCACCAGCGATACCAAGACGATTTGGCATAGCCCGTTGCGGTGTTACCGGTCGCGGCGCCGGCGATAATCAATCGATCCGCTGCGCGGGTCAGGGCTACATATAGCAATCGGCGCGACTCACGTTCGGCGGCGCGGTTTGCCGCTTCCCGCAAGTGCCGACTGGCGCGGCCATCCTGCGGCGAGGACGGGCTGTATAAGGGAACCCCGTTTGCGGTGAAAAAAACATCATCTGCGACGGTTTTTGTGGCGCCCGTTGTATCCGGCAGGATCACAATTGGCGATTGCAGCCCCTTAGCGCCATGCACTGTCATCACGCGAACAGCGCCTTCCGGTTCGCCCAGTTCTCGTTTGAGAATGGTATCCCGGCCCTCGATGGTGGCGAGATAGACTTGCAAGCTCTTGGCTTTCGTCATGTCAAAACGGAGCGCCCCAGACAGCAAGGCTTGAACCGGGTCGCGCACGGGCTCGCCTAAGCGCTGGATCAGCTTATCCCATCCACTGATGCCGTGTGGATCACGGTCGGTCAGCACGCTGAGCAAAAACTCATAAGCGGGTTTATCTCGTTGATCGATGAGGCTTTGACAAAACTCTCGCGCCGCGCCGAAGGTGGCGGGGTCGGCGGCTTGGAGCCGCATCCATAGCGAGCATCCGCGGGGTCGGTTATGGGCGAGCGCAAATAAATGATGGTCATCATCGACCAGCCCGCAAAACGGCCCGCGCAGAATCTCAGCCAAGGCTAGATCATCGCCAGGCTGCAAGGCAAAGCGGATGAGGTTGAGGCAGTCTTGAACGCCCAAATTGTCCAGCAGGCGAAGGCGGTCGGCCCCGGCGACCGAGATCTGCTCTTGCTTCAGGCTCTCGATGAGGGCCTCGAAGAGATCGTTTCGGCTGCGCACGAGGATCAAAATATCCTGTTCTTGGATCGGCGCGCGCGCCCAGCGGCCATCGGTCTGTTCCCGCCAAATGGTCTCGCCGCGATCCAGCATGCCGCGAATTGACCGCGCAATTTTGCGGGCGAGGCGACGGCGCGGTGCATCGGCGGGAACATGATCTGTCGGCGTCGTCCAAGCGCTGTCTTCGCCTTCTTCACCGGTCGACAGTTCCAAGGGCCAAAGCTCTACGCGTCCGGATTGGTTGGCGCGTCGCGGTGCATGCGGGGTGACATTCGCATCCGGCGGTGGGAGAGGATCGGTTGCATCACCGGCCAGCGGGACGCGCGCTCGGACTTCGTCAACAAACCGCAACACCTCCGGCGCGGAGCGAAAGGACATCGCCATTTCGGGCAAGTTGGGCGCGCGCCCTTCGGCGTTTGCGATAATCTCGTCGCGCCTTAGAAAGCCTTGGCGCTCCGCTTCGAACTGCTGCTGATCGGCGCCTTGGAAGGAATAAATCGATTGTTTGGAATCTCCGACCACAAAGAGGGTGCGCGGCTCCGCCAGCCGGTCGCGACCGAGGCCCGATTGAAACTCTTCGACCAGAGCATTGATCAGAGCCCATTGCGCTGGGCTGGTGTCTTGCGCTTCATCCAATAATAGATGGGAGAGCCCGCCATCCAATTTGTAGAGCACCCATTCAGCGGCGTTGGATTGTGTCAGCAGCACGCGCGTGCGCGCAATCAGGTCGTCAAAATCGAGGGCGCCGCGCCGCCGTTTTTCGTCTTGATACGCATCGATCAACGGCAATCCAATCTGCATCAAAGCGATGCTGCGTTCCGCC
Organism: Pseudomonadota bacterium; assembly: GCA_038531165.1. Taxonomy (GTDB): domain Bacteria; phylum Pseudomonadota; class Alphaproteobacteria; order Caulobacterales; family Hyphomonadaceae; genus Henriciella. Next base: position 519,434 of record JBCBBZ010000001.1, on the reverse strand, counting down.
AATGCGGCCGCCTTGAGCGCGGCTTGAACCGCTTTCATCCGTGCGATCTCGGATCCTTCAGGTGCGCCGGAGGCGAGGTTGCGCGAGAAGAGGTCCACGATCAATTCGCTCGCTTTTGCCGTGTATGGATTGCTCCGCTCGGGAAAGTCATACCGGGCGCCTGCAAGCGCGCTCATATAGCTCTGGTAACGCTCGTTGGCGGACACCTCCGATGATAAAACCGTACGCAGCGCCGCGAGCAGTTTGGCGTCTGCTTTGCCGGGGTTAGTAAGCGCCATCAGGTCTTGCCGGGCGCGCTCCAAGATCGCGACGGGCAAGTCGCTACCCATTGCTGCGTCAAGGATTTCCGTCGGCGAACGGGCGCTGGCTTCACTCGCCGATTGGATTGACGAAATCATGTCTTTTTCGGTTTGGATGGTTTGGCGAAATGCAATCAGCGCTTGGCGCTGAAATTTCAACGCGTCGAGCGCTGCTGTGATACCGCGACCACCGGTTGCGTCCGCAAGGGCTTTCATCGCGTTCGGATGGCCGATCGCGGCGTGCTCCAGGCGCTTAGCGAGCACGGCCTGCCATATGGCATTCGCCTCGTCTTCTTCGATGGCCAAGAAGCCAGGAGAAATCCCGGCCTCGAGCGGAAAGCGTCTCAGGACCCGCGCGCAAAAGGCGTGGATGGTCTCAATCCGAAGGCCGCCAGGGGTTTCCAGGGCGCGGGCGAATAAGCGCCTCGCTTCCTGGAAGTCTTCCTCGGTATAGTCTGCCGGCGCGCGATGTTCGAGATCTGACAGCGACGCTCGTAATGTCTCATCATCGGCGACCGCCCAGGCGCCAAGCCTGTCGTAAAGCCGTGCCATCATTTCGTTCGCCGCGGCTTTCGTATAGGTGATGCATAGAATGGAGTCCGGTTTCGCGCCTGGTCGGCGATCGGGCCGACGCAAGAGGAGGCGGGCGACACGGTCAATGAGCACTTTGGTCTTTCCAGAGCCAGCGTTCGCCTCCACCCACGCCGATTGAATCGGGTCGGCGGCGCGCGCTTGCGCATCTTTTGCCGCCGCGAACGCGTCTGTATCCGGCGAATACACGGCCTCAGTCATACGTTTCCAGTCCGGTCCATTCCGCGCGTCTTGCGAGCCGCGAATAATCGCTCTCATGCGCGACGCGCTCGGGCCGCGGCGCACTCAAATAGGGGTGATCCGGAGAGGCAAACGCAAGCAAAAGGCGCTCTAGTCCGGCTTCAGCGTCGGCAATGAGGTCGGGTACAGAGCGGGCGTCGATTTTGCTGCGCGGGACAGCCGCCCCAAGCGAACGAACATCGAATTGCGTTCCGAACCGGACATACGTGAGCGCGTCAACCTGGCGACGCCCAAGCGCCGCATACCCCCCTTCTCGGGCAATCAGCCCTTGCAATGGCATTTGCGGGTTCAGTCCAGCTCGGACCTGTTTTTCCGATGGCGGTCGCCCGGTTTTAAAGTCTAGGATCGCCAGATGGCCATTCGCGCGCCGCTCTAACCGATCGGCTGTGCTGGTGAGTGTGAACGGTGTTCCCTGGACGCTGAATCGGTACTGACCGACAATTTCCGTCATTGGGTCGCCCTCGATTTCAGTCGCCACGCGGTCGCGCCAGGAGAGATATTCTGCGCAAACGTCCCGCCGCCGCTCCCGCAGGGCGATCAGATCCGCCTCACTTTCGCCGCCCTTGCGGAGCTCCGCTTCGACCAGATCCAATAGATCCTCGACACGCCTAAGAGTGGAGGTATTTTCAAACTGTTCCAGGGCTTTGTGTATCGCGACCCCTCTCAACCGCGCATCGGTGGGCGCATCAAGCGGATCGAGAGGCCGCAACTTGAGGATGGATTCGCAATAAATCGAATAGGGGTCACGGATCAGTCGTTCGATCCGCGTCACCGACAATCGCGTCGGCCGCGCTGCGACAGGGGGGGTTGGACGGGGTTCTGAGGTGAACCCATCCGGCAAAGTCGGCGCCGTCTCAAGCGCTCGCAGCCATGCCACGGGGTCGAGATCTCTGGGCGGCGCAAGCGCCTCTTTCGCGGCCTCTCCGAGCGCACCGCGAGCGAGTGTTTTGAGTCGCCAAAGCCAGCGTGACGCGATCGCTGGTTTGTCGCTGCGGCGTTTGCTGGTCAATAAGGTGACATTCGGGACCGCCGCCAATTGCGCAAAGTCATGCGCCGCCAAACCAATCCTCTCGTCCGGGTCGGACAGACCAATTCGCTCTCGGAACACACGCGGTACAAAGGCGTCGGCGGGCGGTTGCGCTGGCCAGACGTCTTCGTTCAGCCCCGCCAGGATCACCCGGTCTGCCGACTGTAAGCGCGCCTCAAGCGGTCCCCAAATCGCTAATCTTGGATGTGGCAGTCCCGCCGCGACGCTGATTTGCTGGGCTTCGGCTTCGAGCAGATCGAACCAAACCTGCCCCGGTTGATCGCCCATCGGACCCGCAAGATTGGCAAGATCTCTCATCAAGGCAGACATGGCGGCGCCATCGTCTCCGCTCCAGGGGCGCGGCGCGCGACCCATGCCTTGGGCCAAGTCGACCACGGCTTGCAGCCATGATTGGCCACTCACGATCGCGGTTTCGTGAAGATCCATCTTATCCAAGGTCAGATCGAGGGTTTCTAGAAACGTCACGGCCTCGCGCTTCAGATCGGAAAGGTGGGGTGGTTCCTCTTGATGTGCGGGGCGCTTTTGTGCACCGGCCAATTTAGCCAGTGCGGCCAAATCGGTCCAAGTCCGCGGGCCGCGTAAGACGTGTTGGTCGAGATATCGCGCGAGGTCTTGGTCGATTTTGCAAATTGCGTGATTCAGCACTGCCATGAGGTGAACGGGATGCGCCGGATCGGCCATCCAGGCGGCGACCAATAAAACGAAACTCCCGGCATCTGTTTGCGACAAAGGTCGGCCCGCCGATGGGGGGACGTCGACCTGCCATCGCTTGAGCAGGGCGCTGACTTGTCGCGCGAGGCTCGCATCTGGTGTGACAAGCGCAGCTGTTTGGGTCTCGTGCTCAAGGGTTTCGCGCATCAATAGCGCTGCGATTTGCGCTTCTTCGACATCGTCAGAGGCTTCGATCAGTGACAGCCCATCCAGCGCCTGCCTGACAAAAGTTGGCGCATCGCCGTGAGGCGCGAGCGCCGCCAGTTTGAGTGTCCAATCAGACGTGCGTTGCGCTGGAGTAAGCGCTTGATGCAGCAAACGGCGCCGGGCGTCCTGTTCCGGACGCGCCAACAAACCTGGCCAAAGCGCGACCGAACCTGGGGTCCGTCCGAGCGCTTTCAGCGTCCGCAGCAAGGCAAATTGCGGATGCGATGGCGTTTCAACGATTTGCGCCAGCGTCGCCGGATCGACCTCTGTATCCAATCCCGGTAAAATGACGCGGCCTGTGGGCAATTGCATCGCGGCTTGCATCAAAATCCGGCTGGCCGGGGTCGCCCCCGTGGAGCCAGCAATGATGACCGGCGTCTGCGGTGGCTGATCCTGCCAATGCTCGGCCATGGCTTTTGCCGCAGCCGCGCGCCGGACAAATGGATCCATTCTGGTCGCCTGCTCCAGATGCGCTGGCCAGTGCGTGGTGATGATCTGCAGAAATTTGACCGCTTGTTGCCAGTGTTCGGCCAATTGCGCGTTCGGTGCGAGGTGCTGAAGGTCAGACCAGTCAACCTCTCCAGAGAGCGCCGCTTGGTCAAGCAAACGGGCCAGCTCTCGGGCGGCGGACAGACAGGCCACTGCGGGCATACCCGGGCTGATGGCATCGAAATAGTGTTTCACCATTCGGGTCAGCGCGCCCAAGCGTTCTGTCGCCTCCAGCGCTGGCGGAAGCCGGGCAAACGCCGCTTCAGCGCTCGGCGGCGGGTCGTCAGAGTCCAGATCGCCTAAGGCGCGAATGCTTGGGAGCAGGCACGCTTTGCCGCCAGCTGCTTGATGAATCGCAAAAGCGAGCGCCCGCTCTGAGCGGCGATTGGGGACATAGATAAGGGCGTCGGCAAGGGCTTCCGGATTGTCCTTAAGGCCTGACTCTACAGCCAATCCGCGTGCCAGCTCCGCCAAAAAGTTTGCGCCCGCCGGCATGGTAAAGATTTTGCTCTGTGCCGCTGACTTATCCGCCATGGCAACGCAGCCAGAATTCGGCATCATCGAGGGTTTTTGGATCCCCGACATGCAACCAAAAGCGATCGAGGCGCTGTCCGAAAACGCGCCCTTTTGGGATCAATTCATTCCAAATCCGATTGGCCGAAAATGGCTCGATGGGCGCACCATCATAGAGTTGCGGCTTCAACAGACGCACGCCCGCATACGCCCAAGGTGCCGTTGCTGCATCGCCGCGGCGGGATAAACATCCGGCTTGATCTTGAAAGAAGTCACCTGGGCCGAGATAGCCGAGACAGCGATGCGTGTCGGCCAGCAGCAGCAGCTCGTCCATCGTATCTGTATCGAAGTTTTGCGCCAGCGCGTGCAAGGGTTCAGGTCCGCTGGGCGCCCAAAACGCATCCGTGTTGACGACAAAAACAGGTTCATCGCCCAAGAGTGGACGGGCTTTTGCCAATCCACCGCCGGTCTCAAGCAAGGCCGTGCGCTCGTCCGAGATAACAGTTTCAAAATCGTCCCGGTTGCCCACATGCGTTTCGACCAAATCTGCACACCAATGGACATTCACAACCACCCGCTTCACCCCCGCGGATGCCAAATTGTCCAACAACCGGTCGATCATGCTGCGACCAGCAACTTGGATCAAAGGCTTTGCTGTGGTCTCTGTTAAAGGGCGCATGCGGGTGCCCAGGCCTGCCGACAAAACCATCGCCGTATGGGGCATCTCTATCATTCGCGTGTCTCCAAAATCGCTGGGCTCGTCGCGGCGATAAAGGACCGCATTTCGGCCGCTGCTGGATGGCTAAGATTGCGCGCTAATATTTGAATTTGCCGCGGCATAAATTGGGCATAGCGGCGTTTTTTGTCGCGCTTGATCAAGCGGGCAAACACGCCAGCGATCCGCAAAGCATTGAGCGTTCCGATTATCGCTAATCGTTCTTCGAACGCCTCTGCAGTCTTGCCGGTCGCGTCAAGATAAGCTCGGATGGCTGTTTGCGTGGCCTCAGAGGAAACGGCGCGCCGCGCATCTTGGGTGAGCATGGCCATATCCCAAGCATCCCATCCGATCACGGCATCTTGGAAATCCAAAAGACCGATACGCCCCTCTGGCAACCAAAGCAGGTTCTCAGCATGATAATCGCGCAGCGTGAACTCACGCGGAAAAGACATTGCGTGCGCGATCAGCTGGTTTACGGCACCATCCCACATTTTGCGATCGGTGTGTTCCATACGCGCCGTATCGTCATAGGCCGAATACCAATCGGCAAACAAATCGGCATTGGCGTGCAGCGCGATCTCGTCAAATTCGAGGATCGGCCAATAATCGGCGCCGTGGCGCAAAGTGCCGGGTTTCGGCTGTTTGTGGAGGTGCGCTAAATCTTCGGCAGCGCGTTGATAAAGCGGACGCTCCGCCATGCCTTTCTCGATCAAGCGCGCAAACTCGCGATCCACGCCGAAGTCTTCTATTAAGGCGAAGCCTTGATCGGTGTCATAAGCAAAGACCTCTGGCGGGCGCAGGCCGGACGTTTTCAAATGCTCCGCGATAAGCACAAACGCATCCACACGGCTGGCGGCGAGGCGGGTCATCGCATTCCATCCGAGGCGCTGGCGCTGTTCTAGGCTCATCCCGGGTTGGCCGGGGTCATCTTCAATGCGCGGCGCATCCATCAGGAGTGCGGTTTCGCCGCTGGCGTGCGTAAGCCGGGCATAGCGCCGGGTGGAAGCGTCTTGATCGAACCAAACGACAGTGGCCTGGTCCCAGCCTGCGCCCCGCAAAAAGTCTGCGATCTGCGCTTGGCGATTCGCGTCAGAAGTCATGCAATCGTGTCTGCCAGTCTTCGCCTTGCGCGGCCAGATGTAACCTGCGCGCATCGCCCATGATTTCGAGCGTCAGATCGAGTCGCCACGCTGGAAGATGCGGGCCGGCGCGATCTGGCCATTCAATCAGACTGAGGCCATCATGCGTGTCATCCCAGCCGAGCTCAAACACCTCGCGCGGATCTTCTAAGCGATAGAGGTCGAAGTGGAAAATTGGGAAGTTTGGGCCGTCATAGACTTGGACCAGCGTAAATGTCGGGCTGGGCACGTCGGTTTCGGTTCCGCGCAAGGCGCAAATCAAAGCCCTTGAAAAGGTGGTTTTCCCGACCCCCAATCCGCCATGCAGCGCAATGACATCACCCGCGCGTAAGTAGGGCACGAGGCGCTCCGCCAGGGATTTCGTCGCGGCGAGGTCAGGCAGATCAAAGCTTTGCAAGGGTGCCCTCAATCGCTGACACCAGCGCATCGGTCGGCTCGCATCCAACCGACAATCGGACGAAACCGTCAGCCACTTCGTCGCCCCAGCGCGCCCGCCGCTCTGCACTGGTATGGACGCCGCCAAAGCTGGTCGATGCGAAGATCGCTGGGCAAGTATTGATGAAGGCCTCGGCGCGATCGGCGCTGGCAAAGGTCAATCCGATGAGGAAGCCGATCCCTGGATACTTCACCCACTCGATTGCTGGATGATCCTCGAAAACGGACATCAGCGCATTTGCGTTTGCGCACATGCGATCAAGCCGGAGCTCCAATGTCATTAGGCCGCGATGAACCAAAAAAGATGGAAACGGGTCGGGGATCGATCCCGAGACTTTGCGCCATTTGGCGATGGTTTCAAATAGGGCCGAGTCGCGGGTGGCGACATGTCCGTACAGACAATCGGAATGGCCCGACATGGCTTTGGTATCTGAGCTTACGACCAGATCGGCACCGAGATCGAGCGGCCGCTGCAAAAGCGCCGTCAGGGTGGTGTTGTCAACGATCACGCGGGTGTTGCTCGCTTCGGTAGCGGCGACGACGGAGCGGATGCTGCACAGATCGAGCCCCGGATTTGACGGCGTCTCGACCCAGATAACCGCGTAGGGCGTCGGATCCAAACTGGCATAATCCCGCGTTGGAATGGCGTCGATTTGAATGCCGTGAGCGGCAAAGACCTCTTCCAGCAAAACCCGGGTGACATAATAGCCGTCTGAGGGGACGAGCACACGGTCGCCCGCCTTTGTGGTCGCTATGAGCGCGGCCGTGATCGCCGCCATACCGGACGGAAATGCAATCACCGGCGCATCCTCCAAAGCCGCGATGGCCGCTTCGGTGGCCTCCACGGTCGGATTAATGTCGCGCCCATAAGTGTACGGTGTGTTTGGCGTGCCCGCTAAAGCATATTTCGCCGTCGTCACAATCGGTGGGCTAATTGGCGCGCCATTCTCGAGCTGGCCTGACCGCGCGTGCAGCATGGCCATTAAGCGATTTGCGTTTTCGTCCTTCATTCCGGGCTTGTGGCATAGACTGCAATAATGGAAAAGAACGTGAAATCTTGCCGCAGCGTTGCGACTTGCAAAAAAGTGACGCATGCGTCATGAAAACGCAAAAATGGGAGGAATGAGGGCGTGGATCTCTCAGCTTCAGAGCACGTGGTGATTGTTGGCGGCGGCCAAGCCGCTGCACAAGCCTGTGCGTCCCTGCGCCAGTTCGGTTTCTCCGGATCAATCACGCTGGTCGGAGAAGAGCCAGCCCTGCCGTATCAGCGCCCGCCATTGTCCAAGGCCTATATGAAGGGTGAGCTGGCAGAAGAGCGGCTCTATTTCAAACCCGGTGCCTGGTACGAGGATCAAAACATAGAAACGGTCTTGTCGACCTGCGTGACCGAGATCGATCGAAGCGCCCAGACAGTGATCCTGGAAACCGGTGCCACGCTGCCTTATGACGCCTTGATCCTTGCCACCGGATCGCGGCCACGGCGGTTGCCAGTAGATGGCGCCGAGTTAGAGGGCGTGTACGATTTGCGCGATCTTGCCGATGTGGACCGTTTGCGACCGCATATGATCGCGGGGCAAAAACTGGTCATTGTCGGGGCGGGCTATATCGGGCTGGAAGCCGCTGCCGTCGCGCGTCAGCTTGGGCTTGATGTCACCGTTCTGGAAATGGCCGAACGTGTCTTAGCCCGGGTCACCAGCCCAATTATGAGTGCGTTTTTTGACGCCGAACATAAGCGGCAAGGGGCGGAGATCCGCACTGGCGCGCAACTCGCTGCGCTTAAAGGTCCCGCGGGCAAAGTGGATAAAGCGGTTTTGGCGGACGGGACCGAAATTGACGCCGATTTGGTTCTGGTGGGGATCGGTATTTTGCCAAATGTTGAGATTGCTGAGGCGACCGGCATTGCCTGCTCAAACGGCATCCTCACGGATGAGGATGCCCGCACCAATGACCCAAGGATTTTCGCGGCGGGCGATTGTGCCGCCCGGCCGCTGGTACATTATGGCCGTCGTGGACGGTTGGAGAGCGTGCACAATGCGATTGAACAGGGAAAGCTCGCAGCCGCGGCGATTACCGGTAAGCCCCGGCCAGCGATTGATTGTCCTTGGTTTTGGTCTGATCAGTACGATTTAAAGCTACAGATTGCTGGACTGAGTGACGGCTATGATGAAGCGGTGGTGCGCGGAGACCCCGAGGCGCGCAAGTTTGCCGTGTTTTATCTGCAGAATGGCAAACTGATTGCGGTAGACGCCGTCAACAGTCCGCCTGAATTCTTGGCATCTAAGAAGCTGATCATGACCGGCGCGCGACTTGCACCCGAAACGCTCAGCGATACATCACAATCCATGAAAGAGATTGCGGCTCAAGCCGTATAAGGAGACTGTCCCATAATGGCCAAAATTATCTATGTTGATCACGAAGGCACCGAACGCACTGTCGACGCTGCGAATGGCGAGAGCGTGATGGAAGCAGCGATCAAAAACTCGATTCCTGGCATTGATGCCGATTGTGGCGGCGCCTGCGCATGCGCCACGTGTCACGTTTATGTCGATGAAGGGTTCATGGAGAAGGTCGGGTCGCCGGAAGATATGGAGCAATCCATGCTCGATTTTGCCGAGAACGTGCAAACCAATTCGCGCTTATCGTGCCAAATCATGGTCAGCGACGACTTAGATGGCCTCAAGGTCGCCACGCCCGAGAGCCAACACTAGCCTGTTCTTCAACCGGTCCGAAACGCCCGTGCCAATCTGGCAGGGGCGCGTTCGTTTGAGCTGACGTGGCGTTATCCATTGGTTCCGGAACAGAGCCGACTATCTGGCAATCAGAATAATCCTCTCAGGAGCCACTCATGACCAGCTATACTCAGTTGCTTGCTGGCTTGCATCGCAATTCGGATCACAGCCTGGATGCCCACATTCCAGAGACCTGGATGCAGGGGCGCACCACCTATGGAGGATTGACCGCCGCGTTATCGCTGCAAGCAGCGCTCGGTCTGGTGGATGACATTCCCATTCGTTCGGCTCAAGTGGCTTTCGTTGGGCCTGTCGGCGGAGATGTCACGATTAAACCGACTCTGCTCAGGCGGGGTAAGAATACTGCCTTTGTCAGCGTCGATATTACAGCTGAGTCTGGTGTCACCGCACAGTCGATTTTTGCTTTTGGCAAAGCCAAAGAGAGCGCGATTCATTTCGATGATATGCCCATGCCAGACGTTTCGGCGCCTGACGAGATTGAGCCGTTTTTCGACCGGCGTGGGCCAGCCCCGGGCTTCACTCAAAACTTTGATATGCTGATCGCGCTCGGCGATCGACCGATTTCTGGTTCGACTGAAAAGTCGATTGGCCTTTGGATGCGCCACCTCGATCCCCACACACCGCAAGATGCGACCGCTGTTCTGGCAATCGGAGATGCGCCGCCCCCTGCTGTCATGTCCATGTTCCATGGGCCCCTGCGGATCAGCTCGATGACCTGGATGGCTGAATTCATGACGGACACAATCACGACCGACCCGGACGGATGGTATTTCGCGCAACACACGGCGCAGCTCGCCAAAGATGGCTATTCCAGTCAGTCCATGCGGCTGTGGAACCGGCAAGGTGAGCCCATTCTGGTCGGCCGCCAAACAATTGCGGTTTTCGGATAATCGCCTATCCCGAGTCTTCGGGAGGTTATCATTGTGCCCACACACCCTGTAATTGCCGCGATTGATGCTGGTGGCACCAGTTTCAATTGTGGTCTCGTGGACGCAGATGGCGATGTATTTGCGACCTGGCGCGTCGCAACATCCTCGCCCGATGAAACGCTGACCGCTGTCGCCGACGCGTTTCTTGATGCCTTTGCGTATCACAGCGTTCAGCCAGCCGCGCTCGGAATTGCGAGCTTTGGACCGGTCGACATTGATCCCCGCTCAGACACGTATGGGACAATTACCGGCACCGCCAAACCCGGCTGGCAAGACACCGCACTCGGCCCCCGCTTAAGCCAGGCCCTAGATTTGCCCTTTCACTTGGAAACGGATGTCAACGCCGCTCTGATCGCTGAGATGCGCTGGGGCGCGGCGCGGGACGCGGCTTCGGCGGCGTATATGACAGTGGGAACGGGTATTGGTGTCGGACTTTACCTGAATGGCGGGTTGGTGGGGCATCCGGGCCATCCGGAATTTGGGCATATTCGGGTCGCCCGCCATGACCAGGATTTGGACTTTCCAGGCGTCTGCGCGCTGCATGGAGATTGTCTGGAAGGCTTAGCGTCGGCGGAGGCGGTTTGGGCTCGCTGGGGCGATCCAGCGGCGCTTCCTGCCGATCATTTGGCGTGGGAGATTGAAGCCTACTATCTCGCGCAGGCCTGTCTGAACCTCTATTTGGCCACGCGTCTCGACCGCATTGTCATCGGCGGCGGTCTGCTGCAGGCCGCGCATCTATTACCACGTGTCGCGGTGCAGTTTGATCAATTGGTGAGCAACTATTTGCCAGTGTCCGGACGCACGCTCATTGTCCCGGCGCGCCTGGGCCTTAGAAGCGGTGTGATTGGCGGTGCTTTGGTTGCGCTGAACCAGCTTAGCTGACGAGTGCGGCTTTCAAGCTTTCGAGATAGGCCACTTGCTCTTCAAGCGCATGCACGTGGCTGCCATCTTTGCCTTCAGCGAGCAGCGCGCGATGCGCTTCGTCATAGTCTTTCTGGACGCTTTCAACCGAAACGCTGTCGAGATTGACGGCTTCTTCGGCCAGAATGGTCAGACCGGCTGGAGTGACGTCGGCAAAGCCGCCGCGCACGAACAGGCGCATTGTGGTTTCACCATTGTCTTCGACGCGCACGACTCCGTTTTTCAGTGTCGTCATGAACGGCGCGTGATTGACCAGAACGCCAAACTCTCCATCCGTGCCCGGCGCGATCACGTGATCGACTTCACCAGAAAACAATTCCCGTGCCGGAGAAACGAGAGAGAAATGCAATTTGTCAGCCATGGGGCACGCTTTCGTCTGCTAAGATCGGCCCGCCGAAGCGGGCCAAATTCAGTTTGCTTATGCCGCGTCAGCCAGCATTTTCTCGGCTTTGGCTTTCGCTTCATCGATCGAGCCAACCATGTAGAAGGCTTGCTCTGGCAGGTGGTCATACTCACCTTCGATCAGGCCTTTAAAGCCCGCCACAGTGTCTTCGAGCTTCACCTGAACGCCTGGCGAACCGGTGAAGACTTCGGCGACGTCAAATGGCTGTGACAGGAAGCGCTCAACTTTACGCGCCCGGGCCACGACGAGTTTGTCTTCTTCAGACAGTTCGTCCATGCCGAGGATCGCGATAATGTCTTGCAGCTCTTTATACCGTTGCAGGATCTCTTGAACGCCGCGGGCCACTTCGTAATGGTCCTGACCAACGATCAATGGATCGAGAATACGGCTGGTCGAATCGAGTGGGTCCACCGCAGGATAGATGCCTTTTTCAGAGATCGCACGGTTGAGAACCGTCGTCGCGTCCAAGTGGGCGAAAGAGGTGGCTGGCGCCGGGTCGGTCAAGTCATCCGCAGGGACGTAAACCGCTTGCACAGAAGTAATTGACCCTTTGGTCGTGGTCGTAATCCGCTCTTGTAGGCCGCCCATGTCCGTTGCGAGCGTTGGCTGATAGCCCACCGCAGAGGGGATCCGGCCAAGAAGCGCTGACACCTCAGACCCGGCTTGAGTAAAGCGGAAGATATTATCGACGAAGAACAGAACGTCTTTGCCTTCCTGGTCTCGGAAATATTCCGCTTGTGCAAGACCGGTCAGGGCAACACGCGCGCGCGCGCCTGGAGGCTCGTTCATCTGGCCATAGACCAAGGTCGCACGGCTCTCGCCTTCGAGATCGATCACGTTGGCGTCTTGCATCTCATAGTAAAGGTCGTTGCCTTCGCGCGTCCGCTCGCCAACGCCAGCGAATACAGAATATCCGCCAAACAGTTTCGCGATATTGTTGATCAGCTCTTGAATGAGAACAGTCTTACCAACGCCGGCACCGCCAAACAGGCCAATCTTACCACCTTTGGTATAGGGGCAGAGCAAGTCGATCACTTTGATCCCTGTGACCAGCACTTCAGCTTCGGTCGACTGGTCAACAAAGTCAGGTGCCGGAGCGTGGATTGGCGCGAGGATGTCGGAGTCAACCGGCCCGCGTTCGTCGATGGGCTCACCGACCACGTTCATGATGCGGCCAAGGGTGCCGGGACCGACAGGGACCAAGATGGGGCCGCCCATATCAGCAACGGCTTGGCCGCGGACGAGACCCTCGGTTGAGTCCATCGCAATCGTGCGAACAGCGTTCTCACCGAGGTGTTGGGCCACTTCAAGCACGAGGCGGTTGCCATTATTCTCACACTCAAGAGCGTTTAGAATGTCGGGAAGGGCGCCATCGAACTCAACGTCGACAACAGCGCCGATAACCTGGCTTACGCGGCCAGTCGCTTTTGATAGGTCCATGAGAGGCGTCTCCTTAGGAGCGGGTTTAGGTTTCGGTGTCGCCTGTTTAGAGGCAGTGCTTGTCTTCTTTGGGGCAGCCGCCGCGGGTGCGGCAATCGGTTTAGCGTCCACTTCAGCAGGCTTACAGACGCCACAAGCGCGCGCGTCCTTATGCCCGAGGGCATTCATAGCTGTTTCAGCTTCAGCAAAAGTCTCAAATGGGCCGTGCCATTTGTCATCATCACTCGTCTGGTCACCACCTACGCCTTGACCATCATTGCAATAGCGGCAGCTGCTATGATGCAGGCGCGCGCGCTTCTTGCTGAAATGTTCGTAGATCCAGAACGACATATCTTAGAGCGCCTCCGCGCCTGAGATAATCTCGATGAGTTCTTTGGTAATTTGGGCCTGACGCGCACGGTTATATTGCAGGGTAAGGCTGTCGATCAGCTCGCCCGCATTGCGTGTCGCATTGTCCATAGCGGTCATAGAGGCCGCTTGCTCGCCGGCTGCGTTTTCCAACATGGCAGAGAGGATCTGCGTGTTGAGGTAGCGCGGCAGCAGCGCTTCTAGGATCTCTGGCTCGGATGGCTCATACGCATAGATCGCGCCGCTAAGATCAATCGTTTCAGCATCGTCCGGCGCTTCAGCTGGGATCAGCTGCTTTGTTACCGGTGTTTGCGTCAGAACGTTCTTGAACTCTGAGAACACGAGCGTGGCGATGTCGAACTCGCCATTCTCAAACCGGTTCGTCAAATCAACACCGAGGCCAATCGCAAATGGTGTGAACTTGTCTTTGGCGTCGGAGAGGTCGACATGGTCGATGAAAAGATCCGCATAGAAAGATTTCAGAACTTCCCGGCCTTTCTTGCCGACGGTGATGATTTTGACCTCTTTGCCTGCGGCTTTGAGCTCTTCAATCTTCAAACGCGCCGCTTTCGCCGTGTTCGCATTGAACCCGCCGCACAGGCCACGCTCCGCTGTCATGACGACCAGCAAGTGGACTTTATCGTCGCCAGAGCCGGCAAGCAGCTTTGGACCGCCAGATCCATCGCCCATCGAGGCAGTGAGATTGGCCACAACATTTGCCATCCGGCTCGCATACGGCTTGGACGCTTCGGCAGCTTCTTGCGCCCGGCGCAGTTTCGCAGCAGCGACCATTTGCTTCGCCTTAGTGATCTTCTGTGTGGATTTCACACTTCCGATCCGGTTTTTGAGTTCCTTGAGGCCAGACATCCGGTCAGACGCTCCCAGTCGTGAGGTTCAACTTACCCGAAGGTCTTTCCGAAGGCTTCCAGCGCGTCTTTGATGCCAGTCTCGACACTTTCAGACAGGGCTTTCTCGTCGCGGATTTGCTTGAGCAGGTCTTTCTTATCGTTGCGGAGGAAAGACAGAAGCTCAGCTTCGTAGCGTGTGACGTCTTTGGTTGGAACGTCATCGAGATAACCACGTGTACCAGCATAGATCACACACACCTGCTCTTCCATGAGGAGCGGGCTGTACTGAGGCTGTTTCAGCAGTTCAGTCAGGCGCTCACCGCGGTTGAGCAGCTTTTGCGTGGCCGCATCCAAGTCAGAGCCAAACTTCGCAAAGGCCGCCATTTCGCGGTACTGCGCAAGCTCACCCTTCATCGAACCCGCGACCTTTTTCATCGCCTTGGTTTGCGCCGCAGAGCCCACACGAGACACGGACAGACCGACATTCACCGCAGGACGGATGCCCTGGTAAAACAAGTCGGTTTCGAGGAAGATCTGACCGTCCGTGATTGAAATCACATTGGTCGGAATATAGGCCGAAACGTCGTTCGCTTGGGTTTCAATGATCGGCAGAGCGGTCAAAGAGCCGGCGCCATTGTCTTCGTTCATCTTCGCTGCGCGCTCAAGGAGGCGGGAGTGGAGATAGAATACGTCACCAGGGTACGCTTCGCGGCCGGGTGGGCGACGCAGAAGCAGAGACATCTGACGATACGCAACCGCTTGCTTCGACAAATCATCATAAATGATCAGCGCGTGCATGCCATTGTCGCGGAAAAATTCACCAATCGTACAGCCGGTAAACGGTGCAAGATACTGAAGCGGGGCTGGCTCAGAGGCGGTCGCTGAAACAACGACTGTATAATCCAGCGCGCCGCGCTCTTCGAGCGTTTTCACAACTTGCGCCACCGTCGAGCGTTTCTGACCCACCGCCACGTAGATACAGAACAGCTTCTCGCTGTCGTCTTTTGCGGCGGCGTTGGTTTCTTTTTGGTTCAGGATCGTGTCGACACAGACAGCGGTTTTGCCGGTCTGGCGGTCACCAATCACCAGCTCGCGCTGACCACGACCAACAGGGATCATCCCGTCAATCGCTTTAATACCGGTCATCATCGGCTCGTGTACAGATTTGCGCGGGATGATGCCGGGCGCTTTCACGTCCACACGGTTCCGAGCGGCAACATCTTCAATCGGGCCTTTGCCATCGATTGGGTTGCCAAGCGGATCTACCACGCGGCCGAGCAGGCCTTTGCCCACCGGCGCCGCCACAATCTCGTCGAGGCGCTTAACCGTGTCGCCTTCCTTAATGCCGCGGTCATCACCGAAGATAACGACCCCGACATTGTCGCTTTCCAGGTTCAGCGCCATGCCTTTAATGCCGCCATCAAACTCGACCATTTCGCCAGCCTGAACACTGTCGAGGCCATAGACACGGGCAATACCATCGCCGACGGAGAGGACTTGACCAACGTCAGAGACTTCTGCCTCGACGCCAAAATTCTCGATCTGCGACTTAAGAATGCCGGAGATTTCTGCTGCGCTAATAGACATGTGCGTCTTACGCTCCCTTCATGGCGGTGTTCATACGATCCAATTTAGCAGCCACGCTGGCATCGATCAGAGTTGATCCAATGCGCAGCTGGATGCCACCGACGAGGGCCGGATCGACCTCCGTCTCTAATTCAACGTCGCTGCCAACAGCCTTAGCGAGCACTTGCTCAAGCCGGCCGCGCTGGTCTGCGTTCATGTCAGAAGCGGTCCGCGCAATCGCGCGCTTCACACCGCGTTCTTTGGCGTACAGCTCGTCAAAATGCTTGGCCGCGCCGACCAGGTCGCGGGCCCGCCCGTTTTGGGCCATCGTGCCGATAAAGCCGATCGACATTTTGGACAGACCGGCCTTCTCCGCGACCGCGACGAGCGCTTTCACCTTATCTTCACGCGCGAAAGCAGGGCTCTCGAGCAATCGTGTGAGATCTTCACTGTCGCCCGCGAGCGCCTCAACGTGTTTTAAGTCGCTTGCAATCGTTGCAAGTTCACCTTTGTCTTTGGCCAGATCGAATAAGGCGCCGGCATAGCGCCGAGCGGCTTCACTGGCAGTTGTCGCGGATGCTGCGGCCAAGGCGTCGTCCGTAAGTTGTGAGGGCACAAGGCCCAGGGTCTGAACCAATAAGAATCAGAGCGTCGTAACACCCTAGTCCCGAAACTTGTGCGGGCACCTAGCACCTTGTTTGTAGGCTGACAACACGTCGCATCAGCCCAACGTGCGACTCAATCGCACGGTCTGATGGGGCCGCGTGAGCGAAGACCATTGCACGCGGATGCGCGTTCCGCGATTTTACCCTCTACAAGGCGCGTTTTAGGGGGAGGATTTCGGACGACGGTGCGGGCGAATAGGCTTAAAAAGATGAACGTCTTCCAGCGGGTCAAAGACACGCTCAAATGATCGGCCCGTCCTGCCGGTGCAGAAGCGCTGAATTCGCCTGCGCTGTACTTTGTGAATATTTGTGCTTTGATAGGGGGCTGCGGATTCGTGTGAAAAGGGGACTCGGCTTTTCCTCACCCCATAGGCGTATGCTCTCCTGCAACAAACTCTTCTGACAGCTTGAACTTCCGGATCTTACCTGAGCCCGTCAGGGGCCAGTCGGTGACTTGGATCCAATAGGCTGGGGTCTTTTGCGGCGAAAGCCGCTCGCGGACAAAGGTTTTGAGTTCATCTGGACTAAACGCGTGATCGCTTTCACTGCGAATGAAACAGGCGACTTGCTCGCCCCATTTCTCGTCTGGCACACCGACCACAGCGACTTCATCAATCGCATCATGCTCGAGCATGGCGTTTTCGATTTCCGCCGGGAACAGGTTTTCGCCGCCGCGAATGATCATCTCTTTGACGCGGCCCGTAATCTTCACATAGCCGCGCGCATCCATCCGCCCGAGATCACCCGTGTGCAGCCAGCCCTCTGTGTCGATCGTCGCGGCGGTCGCGTCAGGATTGTCATTATAGCCGAGCATGACGCTATACGCGCGCGCGCAAATCTCGCCTTGCGCGTCAATCGGGAGAACCGCATTGGTCTGCGGATCGCGGATCGAGATTTCCGTATAGGCGACGGGTTGGCCAATGGTTTGGGTGAGATCCGCTTCTGTGTCGGTGTGCCAGGCTTGGGTCAACACCGGCGAGGTTTCGGTCTGGCCATAAACGATCTGGATCGGCGCGCCGAGCACTTCGAGGGCGTCGCGGCAAAGCTGGGGCGGCACCATCGAGCCGCCGGACATAATGCACTCCACCGATGAGACATCAGCTCCGGTTTGGCGCACGTCATGGATGATCGCGACCAACATGGTCGGCACGCCGAGAATGAAGCGGGTTTTTTCACGTGCAATGACGTTCACAATCATGGCTGGGTCAAACATTGGCGCGAGCAACATCGTGCTTTGCGTCCCAAAGCCGCCCAAGACGAGGATGGCGCAGCCTGTCGTATGGAAAAGCGGCATGTTGTGCACGAACGTGTCGCCCGCCCGGACCCCGGCCCGGGTCATCGCGTCGACGCCGTTGCGGACCAAGCCATTATGGTGAAGCAGAGCGCCTTTTGGGAAGCCCGTGGTCCCTGAGGTGTATTGGATCTGCACCGGATCATCTGGTTTCGGGTCGCGCAACGCGCCCTGATCTTCCCCTGCAAACAAGGCATCATGATCGGTGAGCAGGATGCGATGCTTAATCGCTGGGATTTCATCACAAACGGAATCTGCGATCTCTTGCATTGGGTTGCCGCGAAAATCCGCGACGTAATAAATTGCCTCAGAGCGCGATTGCTCGAGCACATATTTCAGCTCGCGCTTTTGATAGGCCGGATTGACTGTCACCAGGATCACGCCGGCGAGACCGCAGGCCAGTTCTAACAGCACCCATTCCGGAACATTGTTCGCGTAAACCGCGATCCGCGAGCCTTCTTCGTGACGGCTCGCCAGGGCGCGCGCCAGACGCTCAGACTCCGCGAGCAGTTCAGCATAGGTCCAGGTTCGGCCAATCGCGCCATCATAGCCAAGCTCTTTGAGCGCCAGTGTATCGGCGGCGTGTGAGACGGACTGGCGCAGCATCTCGCCAATCGTCATCGGCTCAGGCGCCTCGCCGCCTTGGGCGGGAAAATACGACTCTGTGAGTTCAACATTATACATTTGCGGGCCTCCCAATGCCCTGAACTATCGGCGCTCGCGCCGAAAGACACAATCCCCCGTCGTTCCTGGTGACGCAAAGAGAGCCCTTGCCTCTCGCAAGGAAATGCGTCCTAGGCGAGGACCATAACCGACAGGAGGGATCGATATGACGGCGCCCGCAACGATGGAAATCCAGGATGAAATTGCTATCATCACAATGGATGATGGCAAAGCAAACGCGATCAATCCGCCAATGTTAGAGGCGCTTCACGCGTGCCTTGATCAAGCGGAGAAAGACGCCAAAGTTGTGATTATTGCGGGGCGCGAAGGACGGTTCTCGGGTGGTTTTGATTTAAAACTAATGATGAGCCTGCCCGGCGACGAGGTCAAAGCCCTGGTCGATGGCGGCGGCCAGCTCGCGCATCGTTTATACAGTTTTCCAATGCCTGTGATTGCTGCTTGTACCGGGCATGGCGTCGCCATGGGCTGTTTCATTTTGCTGTCATGCGATACGCGGATCGGCACCGCGGGACCGTACAAAATCGGCGCGAACGAAACGCAGATCAATATGGTCTTGCCGACCTTCGCCTCAGAGCTCGTCAAAGCGCGTATTGCGGACGATTACAAAACGCGCTCCATGGTGTTCGGCGAATTGTTCGACCCGGAAACTGCGGTCAAAGCGGGCTATCTCGACCAAGTGGTCGAGGCAGGCGATTTGCTGGCGACCGCGAAAGCGCAAGCAGAAGCAATCAAGCCGCTAAGCGGCGCCTCGCTCACCGGGAATAAGCGTCTTTTGCGCCAAGAAACGCTGGCGACGATCGCCGCCTCCTTGCCGGACTAATACAGACCCGCGGCGCGCAGCAAGAGCACCGCACCAATCGCCGTCACCAAGCCTTTCATCCATTTGCGGAAGCCGACATCATTCATCCGCTCAAGAACGCGCTTGCCGAGCTGCGTTCCGAACATGGAGAGCGGTATGGCCGCCGCGAACAGCCACCAGGGAGGAAGGGCACTCCAGCCCGCTGCAGTGACGACGGGAACGCTCCAAAACGCCATTTTGACAAAGTGACTGAGCGCCTGGGTCACGGATTTTGTCGCAACAATTTCTTGGCGCGTCATCTCGGCACGGACAAAGAACAGATCAAGCAGTGGTCCAGCCACGCCCGCCAGCGTGTTGAGACCTTGAACACCAAAGCCGGCCACGATGGCGTGCTGCGGCTTTTTGATATCCAGCAAGAGGCGCTCGCGCGGCAACCAGATCAACATCGGGGTCAATCCGAGCAGGAGGTAAAGTGTCCGTTTGTCCGGGGTCCAGCTGACAAAGAACAACGCGGCAATCCCAGCCGTTGCCCCGATGCAATAGAATCCGAAGACCCGCCAATCGATCGCCTCTTTGAGCAAAAACGCGCGATAGCCATTGGCAAACATTTGTATGCCCCCATGGATAATCATCGCCATCGCGACGCTGACGACGGCGACGAGCATAGCCATGAGAATGATGCCACCGGCCATCCCGAAAATGCCAGAAATGAAAGACGTCACCAGCGTGGTGATTAAGATCACGGCGGCCACAAAAACACTCATCGGCGCTCTCGTGAGCTGAGTCCCAGCCGAGCGCAAACCACCCTAGGATGTTTCCGGAGTGACGGTTCGTCTCAGTTGAGGGCACCTTACCCCGCGATACCATTTTACAAGTTTACGCGCGCGTCATACCCTGTGGACAGGTTAGATGACGAAATGAGAAACAAGGAAGAGCCCAATGCCCTATACCGATACTGGCGCCGGTGAGCTGAACGACGACTTATTTGATTTGCGGATGTCCGACGAAGCACGGCCGCTTTATGATCACGTGAAAAAATTCATCGCCGACGTCGTCGATCCGATGTCGATTAAGTTCCATGAGCTCGGTAAGGACAAGAAAGACATCTGGTCTTATGCGCCCGGGCAGTTAGAAGCGCTCGAAGAGGCGAAAGACGAAGCCAAGAAACAAGGCCTGTGGAACTTCTTCTTGCCGGATGCTGAAACCGGTGAGGGCCTCAAAAACCTGGACTATGCTTACATCGCCGCGGAGCTTGGGAAAAACTCCCTGGCCTCGGAATCGATGAATTGCTCAGCCCCGGACACAGGCAATATGGAAGTGCTGGAACGCGTCGGCACGCCGGAGCAAAAAGAGCAATGGCTGAAGCCGCTCCTCGACGGCAAAATTCGCTCAGCCTTTGCGATGACCGAGCCAGCTTTGCCATCGTCTGACGCGAAGAACATCTCCACCCGCGCCGTCCTCGAAGGCGACGAATGGGTGATCAATGGCGAGAAATTCTACATTTCAGGGGCCGGTGACCCGCGCTGTAAGATCATGATCACCATGGTCAAAACCAATCCAGACGCCGAGCCGCACAAACAGCAATCTCAAATTCTGGTGCCGATCGATACACCCGGCGTGAAGATTTTGGACGGCATGCAAGTGTTTGGCGACTATGACGCCCCGCATGGCCATATGCACATCGTCTTCGACAATGTTCGGGTCCCGAAAGAGAATATGCTGCTCGGGGAAGGCCGCGGGTTTGAGATTTCTCAGCTCCGCCTCGGGCCTGGCCGCATCCACCACTGCATGCGCTCCATCGGAGCCGCAGAGCGCGCCCTCGATATGATGGTTGTGCGCGGCATGACCCGCCAGGCGTTCGGGCGTGACCTGATCAAGCTTGGCGGCAACATCGAAAAAGTCTCACGCGCCCGGATCGACATTGAGTCGATGCGCATGATGGTTCTAAAAGCCGCAAAAGCCATGGACGTGCTCGGCAACAAAGAAGCCCGCGTCTGGATCTCAATGGTCAAAGCCATGGTGCCGGAGAAAGTCTGCCGGATCATCGATGAGGCGATCCAAATGCACGGCGCGGCAGGTGTCTCGCAGTGGACGCCGCTGGCGCGCCTCTATGCCAATCAGCGCACACTACGCCTCGCGGACGGACCGGATGAAGTCCATCACATGGTCGTCGGCCGCGCCGAAACCCGCAAATATTCTGGCGAGGAAGAAGATCCAGCCATGGCGGCGGTCTGGCGCAAGTAATTCTGACGAAGAATTAATTGGAATAAAGCGTGATCCCTTGGATCACGCTTTATTTTTATTGTATTGGTTAAACGTGAGTGCGCTTAAGATTTAAGTATTCGGGGCCTCAAATTAAGGGCTCACCTTATGAGACGCATAGTCTTTTGCTTGTTTTTTCTCAGCTTGGTTCCAGTTGCGGGGGCGGCGCAAGCGCAATCTGACCCGCCAGGAATTTCAGGCGTCGCAACCATCAACACAGATGATGCCGTGGTCGAAACGAAAAATGTCGATGTCTTAGCAGGCCAAGCTGATGAAGCGCTGTTACGCGAAGAGTATCAACGTGCGGCATCCCTTTTTATAGGCGCCTGCTTGAAGACCTCGCTCAGATATTGTGATCGTGCACAAAGCATTATCGATGCGGAATCCGAGATCAGTTTCTCTCCAGATTTGCAGATCATTCTCTATCACAAGGCATGTCTTTATGGACGCGACGTGGCGTGTCAGGCGCTGAAAGCCTTTGTTGCGCGCGCCGACGCGGCATGTGTCGCAGGTGATGCTGTCGCTTGCGTTAAAGCTGGAACATCTCGCGTGCTGGGTAAAGGGATCGGGAACGACCCGGCAGGCGGCGCACAAGACTTTGCGCGCGCATGCGCTCTGGGTCACCGAGATGCCTGTCTTCGCTATGCGGGTTTCCTGGCAGATGGATGGCATGTCGCTCGGGATCCGTCCGCAGCTAAACATGCGTTCCAGGCATCTTGTGCAGAAACACATGCGCAAAACTGTGCGCTTGCAGGCCTGCACTACGCCTCGGGCCATGTTGGTGTTCAGGACCGGGCCTTGGCCAAAGCGTTTTTCGACCAGGGGTGCGCCTATGGTGACCCATTTGCGTGCGAAGAACGGGCGCATCTGGACGATTAATCGAGCGCAGCGACCTGAAAGAAAAATGGGATGCACCTAGAAAGGTGCATCCCAAGTGGGTGGCTGGGTTAGAGGGGCGGATGAACCCAAGCCTTGAGCTTGTCCGGTACGGTCATGGAGAAACCGCCTGCGACAATTTCTACTTAAGCGTGAATTTATAACAAAAAGTTAAAATCCAATCTTATCTGATTAAAATGTAGAATAAATACGCTCTAGAGTAAATAAATATTCGGATCAAAACCAAATATGTCCGTGTAATTACTGGTATAGAGGGGATTTTTTATCAATCTGTATCTTCCGCGCGCGAGGAAAGCCGATCGAATCAATCGGGGATTGATTTTTGTTAGATTAAGCTCTCGGATCGTTCCATTCCCGCGCCACACCCTGTCCGCCGCGGCGGGTGAGCCAAAACATCCCGATCAAATCGAACAGGCCAGCGCCCAGCCGCCCGAGAAACCCGTATTTGGATCGGCCATGCCAACGCGGCCGGTCATTCACGCGTTCTTCTCGCACCGTCCACCCGGCGCGTTTGACCAGTGCCGGTAAGAACCGATGCATTGAGGCAAAGTAAGGCAGCTCGCGGAATGCCTCGGTCCGGATCAGCTTCCAGCCGCAGCCAGTATCGGTTGCGTCATCACGCAGGACAAAGCGCCGTATGCCGTTTGCGATGCGCGATTGCAGCCACTTGAAGCCACTATCATTGCGGCTGTTGCGTTTCCCCGCGACGATGCCGAGCGCGCCGGTGTCTTGGCCGTCGATCAATATGGGCCAAAGCCGCGCGGTGTCATGGATATCATTCTGACCGTCGCCATCGATCAATTGTGTCCACGTGCCGCGGACCGCTTTCAAGCCCGTGAACAAGGCGGCTGATTTTCCGGCGCGACGGATGTGCGAGAACACCGTCACGGTTTGCGGCCAACGCTGCGCCGCTGCGGCGAG
Organism: Pseudomonadota bacterium; assembly: GCA_038531165.1. GTDB lineage: Bacteria > Pseudomonadota > Alphaproteobacteria > Caulobacterales > Hyphomonadaceae > Henriciella. The sequence goes on along the minus strand of JBCBBZ010000001.1, from coordinate 496,320 downwards.
TTCGTCGCCGGTTGCGTCGTCAGAGCAATCATTGACGCAGACCACTTCAAACGCGATGCCGTCCAAAGCCGAATGCACTTCTTCCAAGAGCGGCAGCACATTCCCTTGTTCATTGTAAAAAGGAATGAGCACACTCAAAGAGGGTGGTGTCATTTCTCGGCCTCAATCCGTGCTGCCAAGGCCTCGATCCGGGCGGCGGTGTCGCCAAGCGCCTGGGCCGCGCGCGCAATATCAGGTCCTGCAGCAGAAGCTTGCGTGCGGTGGGAGGCATCAAGCTCATCCAAGAGCGCCAAAGAGGCAATCAGTAACAGTCGATCATCGCCGATATTCCCAACCGCTTTTGCAATATCTTCCACCCGCGCATCGAGTTGCCGAGACAGTTCGACCAAACGCGACTCTTGGCCGGGGGCGCAGGCGACGGAATAGGTCCGCCCTCTGATTCGGATATCGGCCTTCGCCATTAACGCCGCCCTTCGCGACCAAGCGCTGCGCGCACTTCTTCGATCGCTGCGCCAAGCGCTTCAGAGGCTTCGTCCGCCAAGGCTTGGAGCTCTTTCTCGCGGGCCAGTGACTCGTCCAATTGCTCTGCCAGTTTGGTGCGATCCTCCATCATTGCGTTGAGTTCTTGCCGGAGCAGGCCAGGATTGCCGGTACGCTCAAACAAGCCTTCGACAGCGCCTTCAAGGCGTTGCACGGCTTTGTCTAATCGGGCGGCCGCAGATTCAATCACGCTCATCGTCAAACGTTTGCAGTCATTGTTCTGAAAACTCAATAGTTGCGGATGCGGACTCTTGACAGCCTAAGCCACGCTGTTCATTCCCGGTCCAACCAAAAACAGGGGTTGAGGCATGACGGTGTCAGCGCGCGATATGGCCAATGCCATCCGGGCTTTATCGATGGATGCGGTCGAAGCAGCGAAGTCAGGCCATGTTGGCTTGCCGCTCGGAATGGCGGATGCGGCAACCATCCTCTTCACCAAGTTTATGAAGCACAATCCTGCCGATCCGGATTGGGCTGACCGTGACCGCTTTGTTCTGTCCGCAGGGCATGGCTCCATGTTGGTCTATGCGCTGCTGCACCTCACCGGATATAACAGCATTCACCGGGACGATATCCGTCACTTTCGCCAGCTTGGTCGGCCAACCGCCGGCCATCCGGAGAACTTCCTCGCCGAAGGGGTCGAGACCACGACCGGGCCACTGGGCCAAGGGATCAGCACGGCTGTCGGCATGGCCATCGCGGAACGTCACTTGAATGCCCGCTTCGGCGATGACCTGGTCAATCACAAAACCTATGTCATCGCTGGCGACGGATGCCTGATGGAGGGTATCAGCCAAGAAGCGATTACGCTGGCGGGTCATTTGCAGCTCGCCAATCTGATTGTCTTATTCGATGACAATGCCGTGACCATTGATGGCGGCACGGATATAGCCGATTCCACCGATCAGCGCGCGCGGTTTGAAGCCTCTGGCTGGGTGACGCGTGCGGTTGATGGACACGATATGGACGATGTCGAAGCGGCGCTGGCTTGGGCGCAGGGGCAGTCCAAACCGGTAATGTTGGCGGTGAAAACCATTATTGGCTATGGTGCGAAACGCGCTGGAACAGGGCCTGCGCATGGGGGGCCATATGGGCCGGACGAGATCGAGACGATCCGTCAAAATATCGGCTGGCCGCATCCCCCTTTCGAGGTCCCCGCGGAGATCGAAGCGGCGTGGCAAACTGCCGGCCGGCGGGCTGAACAAGACTATCAGGACTGGCACGCAAGGCTTTCAGCATCGGCCCAAAAGGCCGCGTTTGAAGCCGCGATGGCCGGCGCATTACCTAATGATCTTGCCGACCTGATTGAGACCCACAAAGCCGCGATATTGAAAGCAGGCGAGGACAAGGCGACGCGGCAATGGTCGGGCGCTGTGCTCGAGCCGCTCACCGCCGCGATCCCCGAAATGATCGGCGGCTCGGCCGATTTGACAGGGTCAAACAATACTAAAACGAGCCATACCGAAGTCTTGTCGCCCGCAAATTGGTCTGGCCGCTATATTCATTATGGCATTCGCGAACACGCCATGGCCGCAGCGATGAACGGCATGGCCTTGCATGGCGGCGTGATCCCCTATTCAGGGACATTTTTGGTGTTTGCGGACTATTCACGCGCCGCCATCCGATTGGGCGCGCTGATGGGCATTCGGGTCATTCATGTCATGACACATGATTCCATCGGGCTCGGGGAAGATGGACCGACACACCAGCCGGTCGAACACGTGGCTTCGCTGCGCGCAATGCCGAATATGCGTGTCTTTCGCCCATGCGATGGCATTGAAACGGCGGAATGTTGGGAGCTTGCGCTGCGCCATCAAACGGGTCCCAGCACGCTGGCCCTGACCCGCCAAAAACTTAAATCATCGCGCACCCAGCCGAGCGACGGTAATCTCTCGGAAACAGGGGCTTACATCCTCTCCGATGCAGACGCTCCGCAAGCGGTGATCATTGCCACCGGGTCCGAGGTTGAAATTGCGCTCGATGCGCAGGCCAAGCTGGCCGCCAAGGATATTGCGGTTCGGGTCGTGTCGATGCCGTGCATGGATCTGTTCGAACAACAAAGCGCAGCGTATCAAAGTGAAGTGCTTGGCCGTGACCTGCCGCGGATCGCGGTTGAGGCCGGCGTGCGGTTTGGCTGGGATCGCTGGATTGGGCACGATGGTGGCTTTGTTGGGATGTCCTCGTTCGGCGCGTCAGCGCCATACAAAGACCTCTATACCCATTTCAACATCACCGCGGATGCGGTCATCGCAGAAGTCACCAAGCGCCTTTAGCCTTTCGGAACACCTGGCAAGAGTCGCGCTGGCCAAAGGCATGGACGGATACGAGCGCCGTCGCGCGGTACCTGCTTGTCGGGCTGTTGGAGATATTTCCGCAACTGGGTTTCAGTCGCGGGATCGAGCGCTTCACTTAACGTGGCGCCCGAGATCTGACCGAGCGCGTGGCGCCCGCCACAGCGATTAAGGTCGACGAACCGTGTTTGCGCATCAAGGGTGCCGGCGCGAATGCGATGCATGGCAAGGCTGAGCCGCTCTTTCGAGATGGCAAGGGAGGCGGGCCAACCTGGGCCGTTCGGCACAGCCACCCAAACGCGGCTTGTGTTGCTGTTGCGATCCAATCTGGAAAAGTAAACTTCGTAAATTGTCCCGCGGGCGGAGATGTTCTTCGCGATGAAAACATCTGGGTGGCGGTCAAGCCGACGGTGCCAAGCCGCAATCATCTGATCGCGTAGCTGCCAAGCTTGGCGATCCTGACCGATCGCTAAAAGCGCCGAGATCGCATAGAAATTTGCGGTCTTGTCTGACATTGGGCCAGCGTCGGCAAAGTGCTGCGCCGCCGCCTTCGGGTCACCCATATCCGCCGCCGCCATGCCAGCGATCCGGCGCGCCTCGAAGACTTCCGGACGCGCCGGGCAAGCGTTGAGAAAGGCCTCTGTGATAAAGCGGATATATTCGGGCGTTTGCTCGATTTCCGGATCGCTTAAAGCCTGCTGCCAGGACATTGCGTCGTGCAAATTGCAGGTATCGGCTTTTGCCGAGTATATTGTGCTCATGGCGATAAAGGTTGTTACAGCGGTCGCGATGGCGGCGCCGAGATAGCGGCGCGCGCGTTTCGAGAGTAAAGGTTTCTTCCGCTCCATGAGCGTCATAACTGCAAGTCAGGTGCCGGAATAGGCTCGCCGAGGCTGAGGCCCACTGGGGCGGTCGGCGCGGCGGTGGCTCGATCGATTTGCCAGCGGCGTTTCTACGCGCGTCAACCATGACGAAAAAGTATTTTTGCGCGAAGGCCAGAAGAGCCTTTTTTTGTTGCAGGAACACGATAGTATCCGCAGCATACCATCGAACCAATGCTGTTACCCCCTCTCTTAGAAGCTGGAGTTTCAAATGTCTCGTTCTTCCCTATTCGTTGCGACCAGTCTTTTGGCCCTAAGCGCCTGCCAACCCGCGACCGAGGCCACCGAAGATGTGATTGCGGAAGCGCCGCCGGTTGAAGCCGCGGAAGCCGTGGAAGAGGTGGATACGGTGAACGCAGAAATGGCCGAAACGGCTTCTGCAGACACAGTAATGGTTGCGGCGGACGCCGAGGATCACGCGCATGATGAGGTTGAAACGGTCGCCGAGGAGGCGCACCATGACCATGACCATGACCATGACCATGACCATGACCATGACCATGACCATGACCATGACCATGACCACAGCCACGATCATGACCACAATCACGACCATGATCACTCGTCTCCGGGCGGCGAAGCGCATGTCCACGGCAAGGCGGATCTTGCGATCAGCCTCGATGGCAGCGCGCTCAGCGTCAGTCTGATTTCGCCGCTGGATAATTTTGGTCTGCCAGAATCTCTGACATCGGTTGAGGATGAAGCCACCTACCTGAATGGGGTTATCGCCTTGGTGGGGGGCGATTGTGGTCTCGACCAAAGCGATCTTGAGATCCGCAATCGCGGCGATCACGGGAATATGGCGATTGATCTGACCTATACCTGTGCGGAGATCGACACGCTGGAGGCCATTGATGTTGTGGCCTTTTCAAATTTTCCGGGATTTGAGGAAGTCGACGCGGTTGTGCTGACGGACTCTGATCAGATGGCTGAAACTTTGACCGCAAGTCAATCGCGCCTCGACCTTGGTTAAATGACGGAACCGATCGTTCGCGTGTCCGACTTGCGCTTCGCATGGCCCGGACAGCCGGTTCTGCTCGATATTGACCAGTTTCAATTGGCTGCGGGAGAAAGACTGTTTTTGCGCGGCCCGAGCGGGTCAGGCAAATCAACCTTTCTCGGCTTGATTGCTGGTGTTCTGGAGAGCGTCGACGGCACGGTCGAGGTGATGGGACAAAACCTGATCGGTTTGCCTGGCAGCCGCCGCGACCGCATCCGCGCCGACCATCTCGGGGTGATTTTTCAGATGTTTAATTTGGTCCCGTATCTGTCCGTTGTGCAAAACGTGGCACTAACATGTCGGTTCTCGAAACGGCGGCGGGCCGAGGCGATCCGTCAAGGCGGGATTGAAGCGGAGGCGAAACGCCTGCTCGCGCGCTTGGGTCTCGAAGATGAGGGTTTGCGATCGCGCCGGGTGACGGAGTTGTCGGTCGGGCAACAACAGCGGGTTGCTGCGGCCCGTGCTTTGATCGGTAATCCGGCCTTGATCATCGCCGATGAACCCACATCCGCCCTGGACGCGGACGCCCGTGACCGTTTCATCGAACTGCTCAGCGATGAAGCCACAAAAACCGGAGCGGCTTTGCTATTTGTGAGCCATGATGGCGGCTTGGCGCGATTGTTTGACCGTGCCATCGACCTGGAGGATCTCAACCGCGCCGATCAGGTCGAAGGGGCGCTGTCATGAGCGTGTCGATTTTCAGCCTCGCCTGGCAGAGCCTAATGAACCGTCGCGTGTCCGCGGTTTTGACTGTCATCGCGATCGCCCTGTCGGTGGCTTTGTTTTTGGGGGTCGAGAAAGCCCGAACCGCAGCGAAAGATGGTTTTGACAATACGATTTCGGGGACCGAACTGATCGTCGGTGCCCCGTCCGGTCAGATTAATCTCTTGCTGTATTCGGTGTTTCGGCTCGGCAATGCCACGGCGGAGATTTCCTGGCCAGCTTATGAAGAAATCGCCAATCGCGAAGATGTCGCTTGGACGGTGCCGATTTCGCTTGGCGACAGCCATCGTGGATACCGCGTGCTTGGCACCAATCTGGACTATTTCGAACACTATAAATACGGGCAGCGCCAATCCTTGGCGATAGCTGAGGGCATGGTGTTCGATGACCTATTTGATGCGGTCATTGGCGCCGAGATTGCCAAACAGCTGGGCTATGGCATTGGCACGCCCTTGATCCTGACCCATGGTATAGGCGCCCCAGGACTGAACGACCATGACAATCGACCGTTTCGCGTGGTCGGGATTTTGCGGCCGACCGGCACCCCGGTGGATCAGACGATCCACGTCTCTCTGGAGGCCATCACGGCGATCCATGTGGGCTGGGAGACAGGCACCAGAAGCCGGTTTGCTGATTCCATCACAGAAGAAATGATCCGGTCCCTGCCATCGCTGACCCCACGAACCATCACCGCCGTTTTCGTTGGTCTAAAGAACCGCGCAACCATTTTGCGCACGCGGCGGGACATCAATACAAACATGTCCGAACCCATGCTGGCGATCATTCCCGGGCAGGCTTTGGCGGAGTTGTGGCAAGTCATGGGGACAGCTGAGCGCGTCCTATTGGCGGTGTCCGCGTTTGTCATCGCGGTCGGTTTGGTGTCGATCTTGACCAGTATTTTGACCAGTCTCAATGAACGCAGACGCGAAATGTCAATTTTGCGCGCTGTCGGTGCGCGGCCCGGGCATGTCTTCGCTCTGTTGATTGTGGAGGCTGCGGTGCTCGGCTTTGTTGGGGCGGTTTTGGGGGCTTTGCTGATTCAGCTCATTCTCGCGATCGCAGCTCCGTTTCTATCGTTGCAATATGGCATCGCCCTGATGGGAACCGGGCCGGGTTTGGTCGATCTCTACACGATTATCGCTGTCACACTTGCGGCGACGGTTTTAGGGGTCTGGCCAGCGATCACGGCGCTTCGTCGATCCTTGGCCGATGGTCTGACAGTGCGCGTATAGTCACAATCATGACAGGTCTCTGGAGCCGGTTGGGAATTCGAACTATAAAGAGACGCGTATGGACCGGTCACACATCATCTTCTTGGCAGCCGGCGCCCTGGCTTGCCCCTGTGTCGCACTTGCGGAACCGTCCGCGACGCATGTCGTTGTGCGCGGTGAGTCCTTGAGCGCCATTGCTCAAAATGTGCTGCAAGATGGTGAGCGTTATCCTGAATTGTTCGCGTTGAACCGCGAGGTGATCTCAGATCCAGACTTGATCTATCCCGGGCAGGTTTTGGCGCTTCCCGGCAGCGTTGAAGCACCGGCGCCCCCCGCTCCAGAACCAGAGACTGTCGCCCCAGAGACTGTCGCCCCAGAGCAGTCGGAAGATGTCGTCGTAGCAAGCTCAACCAGCCCGCAAATCGGCGACCGGATCCCGGAGCCGAAACGCGAAGCGACGAATGCGATAGATCCAAAATCGCTCGAACTGCGCGAAATCGGCTGGGAAGAACTTCTTCCCGAGGGCGAGGAAGAGCGATTGTTTGAGCTGTATCAACAACAAATGGCACTGCTCTATGCAGCAGGGCCCATCGCCGAAGGCTCGCCAGCCGATCGGATGATCCAAATCGGGACCTTCAATACGGTTGCCGAGCTAAACCAGACGCGCGTGCGCATTCCGGGCTATACGGTCCCGTTTGAGTATGGCGTCAATGCCGAGATTCGCGAGTTCTTATTGGTCCCTTATTTTGGGGCCTGCCTGCACGCCCCGCCGCCACCGCCCAATCAAACCCTTTTTGCCCGCACGGACGACCCCATCCGATTGCGAGATCTCGCGCAAGCGGTTTGGATCGAAGGCACGCTCTATACGCAAACTCAGGAGTCCGCACTGGCGGATGCCGCTTATACAATTGAAGTCGATAAAGTCGAGGTTTACGAGTATTAAGGCGCCCGCGGCTGGCTGCCTCATAGGCGAAAGGCGCATAAACGCTTAGGGACAGGCGCAAACCAATTCGAAAGGAGCCGCGGCATGGCCAATGTGCTCACCATAGGTCTCTACATCGCAATCGGCGCATTGGTCGTCGTGCTGATTATGGGTCTCATCAACTTAACACGGACGGATGAAGGTCAGCGCAGCCGTTCTAATCAGCTGATGCGGATGCGGATCATGGTGCAAGCCGTGGTCATCGGACTCCTTGTTTTGCTCGGCATTGTGCTCGGATCAATCAACATCTTCTAATTCGAAAATGGTGAAACTCGACAAAATCTACACAAAAGCCGGGGATTCCGGAAAAACCCGTCTGTCCACGGGCGAACCGGTGGACAAGTGGCATCCGCGGGTGGCCTCCTATGGCAGTGTCGATGAGACCAATGCGTCACTGGGCCTTGCGGCGCTGCATGCTGACGGCGATCTCCTCGCCGGGATCCGTCGGGTGCAAAACGATCTGTTCGATCTCGGCGCCGATCTCGCGACGCCAGATCGCGGCAAAGACCTGGGGTGGCAGCCGCTCCGGATCGTAATGAAACAAGTCGAACGGCTCGAATCAGAGATCGACGATATGAATCTGGTCCTGGCACCCCTCGACAGCTTTATTCTACCCGGCGGTCATCCGCTTGCCGCCCATTTGCATCTTGCACGAACTTTCTGCCGCCGGGCGGAACGTCTCATCGCCGAACTCGCAGCCCAACCCGAGGAAAACATCAGTGCCGAGGCCTTGGCCTATGCCAATCGCTTATCGGACTGGTTGTTTGTCGCTGGGCGCATCGCCAATTCGAACGGTGCGGATGATATTAAATGGGTGCCAGGCGCGAACCGCTAGCCGCTATGAAAATGTCCATGAATGCGTTCGGCTAAGGCGGCGGAGACCCCCTCAACTTCCTTTAAATCGGCAAGTTTGGCCTGTGCTACGCCTCTGGCCGAGCCGAAATATAGCAGGAGGGCCTTTTTACGCGACGGACCAATGCCGTCGATTTCGTCGAGCGGATTTTTCTTCAGATCCGCACTGCGCTTCGTCCGATGTGCGCCGATCGCCCAGCGGTGGGCTTCATCACGTAAGCGTTGGAGATAGTATAAAACCGGCGCATTTTCGGGCAGTCGAAACGGCGCACGCCCCGGCTGAAAGAACTGCTCGCGCCCCGCATTTCGCTCAACGCCTTTTGCGATAGAGACGAGATTCACATCTGATGGGCTGATGCCAAGGTCGCCAATCGCATCAATGACGCTGGTCAACTGCCCGAGGCCGCCATCGATCAGAACCAAATCTGGCCAGGTCGCGCCTTGCCCGTGTTCGCGCTCTTTGAGCGCCCGCGCGAAGCGGCGCCGCATCACTTCGCGCATCATCCCATAATCGTCGCCAGGTTCGAGGCTCGTATCCTTGATGTTGAATTTCCGATACTGACCTTTTTCAAACCCGTCTGGTCCGGCGACAATCATCCCGCCGACCATGTTTGACCCTTGGATGTGCGAGTTATCGTAGACCTCGATACGGTTTGGTGGATCCTCCAGGTCGAAGGCTTTCGCAACCTCCCCGAGCAAGCGGGCTTGGCTGGCGCTTTCGGCGAGTTTGCGGCTTAGAGCTTCGGCGGCATTGCGGCTGGCTTGCTCAACCAGCGACCGCTTTTCACCGCGCTGCGGCATCCGGATCTCGACTCTCCGATCCGCTTTCAAGCTCAACGCCTCTGCAATCAGGTCGCTATCGGCCGGATCGTGATTGGTCAGGATCAAACGCGGCGGTGGGCGTTTGTCGTAGAATTGGACTAAGAAAGCGGCCAGAATATCAGCGTCGCTCTCGCCTTTTTCATGACGTGGAAAGTGGACGCTCGCGCCCCAATTTTGACCGGCGCGCACAAAGAAGACCTGCACGGCGGAAAGTCCGGCCTCCATGGCGATCGAGAAGATATCGGCTTCTTCGATCCCGTCGGGATTGATGTCCTGTTGCGCACGAACATGTGCGAGCGCCCGAATGCGGTCGCGCAGTGCCGCCGCGCGCTCAAACTCCATGGCCTCGGCGGCGGCTTCCATTTGATGGGCAAGTTGGCTCTGCAGATCGGTGGCTTTTCCGCGCAAAAAGTCGGCGGCCTGGTCGGCGAGATCTTGATAGTCTTTTGCGCTAATGAGGTCCACGCAAGGGGCCGCACAGCGCTTAATTTGGTGAAGCATGCAGGGCCGCTGCCGGGTCGAGAAGACGCTATCCTCGCAGGTGCGCAATAGAAATGCCTTTTGCAGCGTATCAATCGTTCGGGTCACCGCATTGGCGCTCGCGAACGGTCCGAAATAGTCACCGCGGTCTTGTTTTGACCCGCGATACTTGAGCACTTGCGGCGCATCGTGGTCGCGCCGGATGAGAATATAGGGAAACGATTTGTCATCGCGCAGCAAAATGTTGAAGCGTGGCTTGAGCGATTTGATCAAGCTTGCTTCGAGCAGCAAAGCTTCGGTTTCGCTTTCTGTGACAACGAACTCCATGCGCGCTGTGGCGAGGATCATTGCCGCAATTCGCTGTGTTTGGCCGCCGATCCGCGTGTACGAGGAGACCCGGGCTTTGAGGTTTTTGGCTTTGCCGACATAGAGTACCGTCTCATCGTCGCCAAACATCCGGTAGACGCCCGGTTTGGACGGCAGGCGCGCGAGATTATCCTTGATGATATCCACACCACGCTTGCGCGTTACGGAAACGGACGAGTCAGCCATGACCTCAATTTAGGGGCCTTAAGACCGAAAGCCTAGAGTTGAAATATCCCGCGATATTGGCCGGCGCCGCTCTGAAACAGAATGCCGCTGCCAATGAGAACAATCCCGACCAGGATAATCGCAGCGCCAAACTGTCGGCTAAGGCTGCCCGGATTGTATTTCCGCCGCGCTCTCATGACGATGATGTAAATCAAGAAGAATATAAATCCGCAAAGCGCCAATAGACGCTCTTCCAGGGTCAGATTCACGAGAAAGTGGGTTATCTCAGACGCATATAAGCGCGCATCAATCAGAAACTGATCGATCGCGCGCTCGTACAAGCTCGAACTGGCAAATTGCCCAAACAACATGGCCTTCATCCTTGGCCCCCAGGTATGATCAATTTAACCTAAACTGGTCACAGCAACCCTAAAGAGAACCGTAAAAATTTTCGCTTTCGAGAAACATGCAATTGTCTTGCCGCCACGGCGTTTGCAGCCTACACGAACGGCGCGAAAGGAGATCGCCATCATGTCCAGCCAGCTGTTTTTGAGCGACGCGGTGAATCGTGTCGCCCCATCCGCAACTATAGCGGTAACCACAAAGGCGGCAGAATTGCGAAGCGCGGGGGAAGATGTCATTGGGCTTGGCGCGGGTGAACCGGACTTTGATACACCCGACCATATCAAAGCGGCGGCGCGCAAAGCGATCGATGAAGGCAAAACAAAGTATACGCCCGCAGATGGCTTACCCGACTTGAAACAGGCCATTTGTGCGAAATTTGAACGCGACAATGACCTCAGCTACACGCCCGCGCAGGTGCATGTGGCGCCGGGCGGAAAGCCGGTGATCTACAATGCTTTCGTGTCGACTCTCAACCCTGGCGACGAGGTGGTTGTTCCGGCACCTTATTGGGTGAGTTATCCCGAAATGGTCAAGCTCTGCGGCGGGACGCCAACGATCGTATCGTGTGGTCCAAACGCAAAGTATAAGTTGACGCCAGAAGCGCTCGAGGCGGCGATTACGCCGCGCACCCGCTGGCTCGTGCTGAACTCGCCGTCCAATCCTACCGGTGCGGCCTATACGCGGGATGAGTTAAAGGCTCTTGCAAACGTTTTGCTGCGACATCCTCAGGTTTGGGTGCTCACCGATGATATGTATGAGCATTTGGTCTATGACGATTTTGCGTATTCGACGATCGCGCAGGTCGAGCCGCAATTGTATGACCGGACGCTCACCATGAACGGCGTGTCGAAAGCGTACGCCATGACGGGCTGGCGCATCGGCTATGCCGCGGGTCCGGAAGCGTTGATCAAAACGATGCGCAAGGTGATCAGCCAGACCACGTCCAATCCGTGCTCGATTTCTCAATATGCAGCGATTGCCGCTTTAAATGGCGATCATGGGTTCCTCGCGGAGCGCAATCAGGTGTTCAAACAACGTCGCGACTTGGTGGTGGCGGGGCTTAACGAAGCCGATGGTTTGACCTGCGGGACGCCGGAAGGCGCATTTTACGTTTATCCTTCATGCGCCGGTGCCATTGGCAAGACCGCGCCATCCGGCAAAGTGCTCGAGACCGATACCGATTTCGCCTCTGAATTGCTGGAGCAGGAAAAAGTTGCCGTGGTCATGGGAGAAGCATTTGGTCTCTCCCCTGCGTTTCGGATTTCGTACGCGACGTCAACAGCGGCCTTAGAAGAGGCCATGGTCCGGATACAGAGGTTCTGCGCCAGTTTGACTTAACTCAGTGAGGCGCAAAGGCCTCCGCTGGCGGTCCTTCGAAGAGATGATAGCAATCGCGACCATTGCCTTTCGCCTCATACAAAGCGAGGTCGGCGCATTTCATCAGAGCGCGCGAGTTTTGCGCGTGCTGCGGCGCACATGCGACGCCGATTGACGCGCTGATCGTCAGCTCAAGTCCGCCGATTTGATAGGGTCGAGCAAGCGCCGTAATCACACGCGCCGCCATCAGGCAGGCATCCATTGGATTGGTCACTTGCGGACAAACAATGACAAACTCGTCGCCGCCTAAGCGCGCCGCCCAATCCCCTTTGCGCGTGGCGCCGAGCAATCTTTTGGCCGCCAAGGCGAGGAGGGCATCACCGACTTGGTGCCCATACGTGTCATTGATCGCTTTGAAATTGTCGAGATCAATGGCGAGGAGGGCGACGTTTTGCTCCTCCTCCGTTTCCATCAGATCCTGATCGATGCGGTTCTGGAAGGCATATCGATTGGCAAGGCCCGTCAGCATGTCTTGCTCGGCCATGCGCCTGAGCTTTGATTGCGCCTCAATCCGCCGGGTGACATTGGTTCCGACGCCGAGATAACCGACAATATCGCCTTTGCGATTGTAGCGCGGCGTTGCCGACAGAGAGATATAATAGCGTTGCCCACTCGGATCATGCATCACGGAGAGGATATCTGAGTAAGGTTTGATTTCGCGCAGCGCCGCGACCATTTTCTCGGACTCGCTCTCGTCGAGTTTGATGACGTCGAGATAATGCCGCCCGAGGATCCGATTGGTGTCCGGCGTAATCGTGTTCATCAGCCGCCCGCCCGTGGTTATAATTTTCCCTTCGAGATCCGTCTCCCAATACAAATCCGTTGCAAAATCGGCGAGATGCGAAAGTTGCCGCTCTGCAATCGCATCGGCGTTTTCTGACCGCCGGTCCTCTCTTGCGATCAACACAACGCAGCCAATGGTCACCACCAATGCAATCAAAGCCTCGAGAATCATGACCTGGTGACTGAACTGGAAATAGGCATCAAGGGTCAGAAAAATAATCTGAAAACCGCCAAACGATAAAAGCGCGATCAAGGCGATCGAGTAACCGGCGCGGCGGTTTTGACCAAGAGACGCAAGCTGGCTGAGCATGGCTTATCTATGCACGTGCAGGTTGATTTTTGGTTATTTTACAAGGCCAGGATCGATGCTTAGCGGCGTCCAAACAGCCTCTCAATATCGGTTAATTTCAGCTCGACATAAGTCGGGCGACCATGATTGCACTGTCCGGAATGCGGCGTCGCTTCCATCTGTCGAAGCAGAGCATTCATCTCATCGCCGTTCAAACGGCGCCCAGCGCGCACAGAGCCGCGACAGGCCATATTGCCCATGATCTCCTCAAACCGCTCTTTCAAGGCGAGCCCATTGTCATATTCCGCAAAATCGTCTGCGAGGTCTTGAATCAAACCAGCGACATTCATCTCGCCAAACAAAGCCGGGGTCGCGCGAACGCAAATTGTACCGCTACCAAAGGGTTCGATTTCGAGTCCTAAGGCTTGGAGCTCATCGGCGCGGGCGAGCACGCGGGTCGCATCCTCTTCGCTCAGTTCGACAATGTCCGGGATCAGCAAGGCTTGCCGTTTGACCCCGCCGACTTCCATTTGTCGCTTCATTTCTTCATAAACCAAACGCTCATGTGCAGCATGTTGATCGACAATCACCATACCGTCTTCGGTTTGCGCGACGATGTACGTCTCGTGGACCTGCGCGCGGGCAACGCCTAATGGAAAATCATCTGCGATCGCGGTCGGCACCGGTTCAACGCGTGCAGACGGTCCTTCAGGGCGCGCCGCCGCCATGGCTGGCGCTGTTGCCGCAGGCGCGGTGGTCGATGGCGGTACGTCCGAAACAGCGTGGGATTGCGATGCGCGCGGTTCTGCCCAAAGCGATGATGGACGGAAGACATCGGCTTGGACCGGTTCCACGCGCGCCTTGCCCAGGGCCGCGGCTGCGACGGTTGTGCTCGCCCGATGACCGGCGCTGGCCAAGGCGTGACGCAAGGCGCCAATCATCAAGCCGCGGACATTGCCAGCATCCCGGAACCGAACTTCGGTTTTGGCGGGATGGACATTCACATCCACATATTCCGGATCGAGCCGCAGAAACAGAGCTGCCATAGGATGGCGATCGCGCGCGAGAAAGTCCTGATATGCAGCGCGAATGACGCCGTTCAGCATCCGGTCTTTCACGGGTCGGCCATTCACAAACAGGTATTGGCGCTGCGCATTGCCGCGGTTCAAAGTCGGTAACCCCGCAAACCCCGTCAATCGCACGCCGTCGCGCTCGGCATCTATCGCGATTGCATTGTCACGGAACGCCGTGCCCATAATCGCGCCCAAGCGGGTGAGGCGCCCCGCTTCAGAGTCAGGACACGCCGCGTAGCGGAAAACGCTGCGCCCATTGCTTTCAAGCGCAAAAGCAATGTCAGCGCGCGCCATTGCGAGGCGCTTTAGCGCATCGGTCACGGCCATTGTTTCGGCCCGCTCTGATTTCATGAATTTCAGTCGCGCCGGGGTCGCATAAAACAGATCGCGGACTTCGATCCGCGTTCCGGTTGATCCGATCCCGGAAAACGCGGCGGGCTTTGGTCCTTCAAGACGCCCCGCTTCGATCACTAATTCGGCGGCATCCAAGTCTTGCGCGCGCGAGATGAGCGTCATCCGGCTCACCGACGCGATGGACGGAAGCGCTTCGCCACGGAAGCCCATCGTGTCGATATTGAGCAAGTCGATGCGCCCGTCCGCACCGGGATGGAGCTTCGATGTGGCATGCCGCTCAAGCGCGAGCCTCATATCGTCAGCAGACATGCCGCAGCCATCATCTTCAACGATCAGTCGGGCCAGACCGCCAGCTTCGATGCGCACGCGAATGGAATGTGCCCCGGCATCGAGCGCATTCTCAACCAGCTCTTTCACAACGGCTGCGGGGCGTTCAATGACCTCGCCAGCGGCAATGCGATTGATCGCATCGGGCGGCAATTGGCGAATAATGGGACGCGAAGGATGCGAAGCGCTGTCGGGCATAAGCGCAGTCTAAAAGGGTTGAATGATTCGCGCCAGCGGCGGCGCCAAGACAAATGTCTGGTCGTGAACGCGCGAGATTGTTTACGTGTCTAAAGTGCGAGGCTGAACAGCGCGATCAGGATTTGTACGAAAATCGCGAGACCGGATAGGACAACCATTGTCGCGATCCATGCGCCGCCAAATCCCATACCAAGGCCAATGACCACGCCAGCGCCAGCACAGATGACGAGCGCGACCAGCCAAGGCATGCCCAAGGAGAGTGTGAATGTCGCGTATCCGATCATCAAAAGTGTAATGATTGCACCCCAGGCACCGGCCTTCATCGTGCCTTCAAACATGCTCTTCTGAGCCTCAATATCCATCTCACCGCGTGTGTAATCGCTCGTTGCCATTTTGGCCTCCAAACACCGACGCTCCCTCTTATCTATGCAAAATCCTGCGTCAAGCGCAGACTGTGTCGCAGCGGCAGGTTGTAGATCTCGCTCTTTTCAATCGGCTGGGATTGCTTCAGGGTTAGTCCAAGCATCGCTTAGGCGCCGCGAGGGAGAAACACGTATGAGTTACGCGTCGGCGGCGACGAGCCCGCAATCAGAAGCGGCGACGGGCGCAGCTTTCGGAATCAAAGGGCTCGCCTGGGCGATATTCGAGTGGGCTCGAAATCCTTATTACAACATCATCGTTATATACGTCTTCACGCCTTACTTCGCGCGCGACGTGGTGGGCGGCGGCGCGGCTGGACAAACGGTTGTGGCGAACACGATTGCTGTCGCGGGACTGATCATGGCTGTCATTGCGCCAATATTGGGCGTGGTTGTCGATAAAGGCGGGCGCAAAAAGCTCTTTCTGTTTTTTGTCTTACTGATGATTGGCGTGTGCGCAATGGGGCTGGGTTATGTCACGCCTGGTGCGCCTGGAGGCGTGATCATCGGCATGGCCTTATTGGCAACAGCTTATTGCTGTTACACCATTTCCGAGCTGCTTCACAATGCATTGCTGCCTGCCGCCGGTGCCCCGAGCGCGCTCCCTATGATCTCCGGAATGGGGCTTGCCATGGGGAATATTGCCGGCGTTCTGATGCTGGTTGGATTGATCGCCGCCTCGAATTTAAGCGAATGGGTGCAAGCGCAGCCAGGACAAATTGGACCGCTCTCCGGCCCCATCGTCGCGGTCTGGTTGGGCCTGTTCATCATTCCCTTCTTTCTCTTTATGCCCGATCGATTGGGCAGCCTCGGCAGCTGGCGAAAAGGCGCAATCGAGACCTTCACGCCGCCAAATTTCAAGCTTTGGGGGGGTCCGGCGGGCCTCAATTATCTTTGGTCCGGGCCGATCAATTCGTGGCAATTCGTGGTTCAGAAATTCCGCGAGTCGCCGAATGTGATGAAGTTTCTACTGGCACGCATGATCTATGCCGATGGGCTCGCCGTGTTGCTGACTTTGGGCGGCGTCTATGTCGCGGGCGTTTTGGGTTGGGGGTTCACAGAAGTCATGGTCTATGGCGTCGTCGGATCACTGATCGGCGCCTTAGGTGGCATCGTCGGTGGCTGGCTCGATGGCGGCCTAGGCCCCAAACGCGCCTTGATTGTCGAGCTGTCTGCCATTCTCGTCATTCTGGTCTTGCAGCTCTCGATCACCCAAGAGTCTCTGCTGTTTGGCCTGATCCCGGCCGGTCATGACGTTTGGACCGGCATGGGCACGGGCCTCTTTACCAGCCTCGCCGATATCGTTTATTTTCTGCTGATCATACCGGCAGCGATTTCGATTGTCGCTTGTATATCATCGAGCCGCTATATGCTCGTGCACATATCGCCCCCTGAGCGAATTGGCGAGTTTTTCGGCTTTTACGCCATGGCGGGCAGCGTCACCGTCTGGATTGGTCCCTTGGTTGTCGGCGTCATGACTGCCGCCTTCAACGATCAGCGGATCGGCTTCTCCGGGATCGCGCTTCTGTTTTTACTCGGTCTGATTGGAATAGCGTTTTTCGTCGACGCCGACAAAACGCCAGAACACCAAAAAACGCACGTGCCAGAAGCGACTTAGGGCCCCGGAACGTATCCGCAGGTAAAATTCTTGCCCGGATCATCTGTACGGGTGATCGCATCGACCCGGCGCGGACGAAGATAAAATATATCGCCAAGCGTTTTCGGTTGCGAGAAGAAGAAGCCAATATTGGACTCAAACTCATAGCTCATTTCGGCCATGATGATCGTGCCTGCGGTCGGAATGATATTGTTCGGGACGGTCGCTGTCAGATCCTGATCCACGGTATAGGGCGTCTCGCCGCAACCTTCGCTCCAACTGACCAAGATATTCCCGCTATCCTCGCGCAGGCTCGAAATCCGCATTTTGGCGGTCTGGATCGGATACGGTTGCATGACCATGCGCGTGGCCTCGAAAATGTCGCTCAAATCATCGTCTGTAACGGCGGAGGCTCGCGCTGTCAGGTCGCCAAGCGTCGCGGTCGATGCGGTGACTTTTCGGTCCACGGTCATCATAAGCGAGAGCTCGACGCAGCCAAAATAGATAATCGCCATCAGCGGCGCGATCAGTGCAAACTCGACCGCAGAGACAGCCCCCTCGTCGCGTTTGAACCGGCGGAAAGCGGAAATGGCTTTGATCATTGTAGTCATCCTTTGTCCCCAACCGGGCTAAGATCCGAACGGCTCATTGCGGAAGGCAACGGTTGATTGAATGAGGCGCGTTGGTTTGGCCGTACCTGTCATATTCTGAAGCGGCGCACTCAGCCCTGGGATCATGAGTTCCCATTCATAGAAAACGCGGATGACGACGATCTGATTTTGCGCGCCAGCATTCATTTTAAAGCCACTATCGTCGAGGGCGCCGTTGGTCGTGTCAAAGGCCAGTGCCGAACTATCGCCCTGGCTATCATTGCCGGTTGTGTTGCCAAAGCTATCAAACGTACGGACGTCAATCTTGACTTTGCTACCGTCAAGGAGACCGAACAATTCGGATTCTATGTTCGCTCTAAACTGCGCGCTGGGATCGGTGTGTCCAGCTTGCTGGAATTGTCCGGTGCGGATTTGGCGCGACGCTTCATTCGCCGCATGCTCAAGCACGGATGACATGATGAACAAAACGCTGACTTCCAAGAGGCCAAAAATGAGCAGGAAGAAGGGTATCGCAATCATTGCGAATTCGACCGCAGCGATGCCGCGATGATCGTCGGCAAAGGCTTGCAACTTCTTCTGCCAGCGCGGGGCAAAGACGCCAGGGACAGGCAAATTTCGCATCTTCCGCTCCATGGAAAGTGGATTTCCATTCGGGCGGTACCAAAAGTTATTTTCCAGAAGGTTGATGTGACCTGGCAAGTTTTATGCAAATTGTGCGGCAATCCGGGGCTTTACCTCGACGCATTGTGAGGCCAAATGAACCGAGAAGGCCTGCGATAGGAGGCTTATGAATGGTGCACAATCCGATTCGCCCTTGGCGGAATATCGAACGTCGAGCCTCGCGCCAGATCCGCGTTGGATCGGTTCTGGTTGGCGGAGATGCGCCTATTTCCGTGCAAACGATGACCAATACACTGACCCCGGATGTCAATGCCACGGTGGATCAGATACAGCGCGCCGCTGATGCGGGCGCCGACATTGTCCGCGTGTCCTGCCCTGATCGGGAGTCAACGCAGGCCTTTTCGGCAATCGCGAAAGCCTCTCCCGTTCCCTTGGTGGCGGATATCCATTTCCATTACAAACGCGGCATTGAAGCGGCCGAAGCGGGCGCGGCCTGCCTGCGGATCAATCCCGGCAATATCGGGTCCCCCGACCGCGTCAAAGAGGTGGTGAACGCGGCGCGTAATAATGGCTGCGCGATCCGGATCGGCGTCAATGGCGGCTCGCTCGAAAAGCACTTGCTCGAGAAATATGGCGAGCCGTGTCCAGACGCGATGGTTGAAAGCGCGCTCGATCATGCCCGCATCCTCGATGATCTCGGCTTTCATGAGTACAAGATCAGTGTCAAAGCGTCCGATATGTTCCTCGCCGTCGCCGCATACCAGCAGCTTGCCGAGGCGACGGACGCACCGCTCCATCTCGGCATCACCGAAGCCGGGGGCCGTCGTGTTGGCACCGTAAAATCGTCCATCGGCATGGGCAATCTCCTCTGGATGGGGATTGGAGATACGATCCGTGTATCGCTTTCAGATGATCCCGTGGAAGAAGTGAAAGTCGGCTTTGATATGCTCAAGTCGCTGGGTCTGCGCACCCGCGGAGTAAACATCATTTCTTGCCCGAGCTGTTCGCGCCAAGGGTTTGATGTGATTTCAACTGTCAAAACCCTAGAAGACCGTTTGGCGCACATCGCAGAGCCGATTACTTTGTCAATCATTGGCTGTGTCGTGAACGGGCCGGGCGAGGCCGCGATGACGGATCTCGGCTTTACGGGGGGCGGCAAAGAAAGCGGTATGATGTACGTTTCGGGCCGACCGGACCATAAGCTTTCGAATGCCGAGATGATTGATCACATCGTCGAGCAAGTCGAAGCCAAAGCCGAACGCTTGAGGAACGAGCGCGATACTGACAGGGTCGCTGCGGAGTAACCGCTCGCGCAGTCGTGATCAGCGCGCTTATTTTGTTCGCTTGCCATCCTGTCCGCCGCACTCCATCCAAACCAAGCCGAATCTGACAGGAGACGTAAATGGTGCTGCTGGGCTTGAAATGGATCGGGCGCCTGATGCTCGCGGGGACCGTGCTACTGGTCGCCTCTTCGTGCACCATGCTGGGGCTGAACTATGCAAGTTTGGAGACCGAGAATAAGCCGCCAGCGCGCCCGGATTTGACTTTGCCCTTTGATATCGAGGCGACGCATGAGACGCTCGAAGCGGAACTATACGGCCCCTGGCCCGGGAATCTGCCGATTACGGTGGCGCAGCGGCGGGTCGTTGACGACGCCTATCTCGGCGGGCGTGGGCGATTAGAGGAAGTGTTTTTGACGCTTGGAAGCGGACCGAGCGCGCGCACGTTCCCCATCGTTCTCGCCATCCCCAATCAAGCCAGTGAACGCCCCGTTCCGCTGCTGATTAGCCAAACGTTTGCCGATAATTGCTCGGTGTTCCCGGAAGATCCGGTCACCGCGCAAGGCGACCTGCTGTGCGATGGATCGAACATGACCGGAGCGGTTGGTTTTATCGCGACGAATATTTTCGGCACCTATATCGCTTACGCGCCTATCGACCGTTATTTTGATGCTGGCTTGGCCTATGCGAGCTTTGCGGGGTCAAGCTTTGTGCCGGACAGTCGCGAGGCTGGACCGGCGATTATGGCGTCTTTGGCACCGGATCCGCAGCCCACGAGCGCTTTGATGGCCTGGGCGTTTGCATTTCATGCGGCGGCGCGTGTGCTCAGCGATGATCCGCGTATTCGCAATGATGCGATCGCTGCAATGGGGCATTCGCGCTATGGCAAATCGGCCTTAATAGCATCTGGTTGGTCAGACAGGGTCGCTGCTGCGATCGCCCACCAATCCGGGTTTGGGGGTGGGTCTTCCTCGCGCTCTAACACCGGAGAAACCCTTCAGCGCATGGCGAACGCTTATCCGCATTGGCTCCGTCCGGGCCTCGGTGCGGACCTTGAGAACGGATTGGATCTGACGCTCGATCAGCATTTTCTCCTCGCGCTGTCCGCGCCGAAACCGATTTTTTTAGGCAATGGCCGCCGCGATGTTTGGTCGGACCCCAACTCCTCATTCATTTTGGCGCAGGCCGCCGATTTGATTTATGAAGCGGAGGGGGTCGAGGGCCTGATCGACCAGACCGGAATGTTGGACTTCGACCCGGCAGCCGAGATCAGCTATTGGCTGCGCGTTGGCGGACACAGCGTCGTGTCGGAAGATATCGATGCGTTCATAGCGTTTATGAGCGCCCATTTTGGTTCCACCTCTCCCGCCGGAACGGGTTTGCTTTCCCAGCAATGAAGCTTAGCCTCTGGATCGAGGTATACGAGAGGGAGGCGAATTATGGAAATGGAAGCGCCAGATTTCAGCGCCATGATGGATATGCTGCTGACGGACCGCGCGGCAGATATGAAGGCGTTCTTGACACCGGTCTTAATCCTCGTGGTTTGGACCCTGATTGTCTGGTTATGGATGTATGCGACGCGCATTCCGGCGATGCAAAAAGCGCAGATTGATCCCGACAATGCGCGCCATCCTGGGACGTATGCGGACCGGCTCCCAGCAAACGTGCGCGCCGTCGCCGACAATTACAATCACTTGCACGAACAGCCGACCATTTTCTATGCGCTGATACTGTTTGCGGCGCTCACAGGTGGTGCCGACCCGTTGATGATGTACCTCGGCTACGCTTATGTGGGATTGCGCGTTTTGCATTCTTTGGTCCAGGTTTTGTCGCCGAAAGTCGTGTTGCGTTTTCTGGTCTTTTCGCTCGGGACTATTGTTCTGTTTGTGATGGCCGGCAAGGAGATCATTCGGGTCTTCCTGTAGGGGCCAATCCAGTTTAGAGGCGGGGCATGGCTACGATACCTGAGGCGCGCCTCGAGCAAGTGATTGAGCGGTTTGAAGAAGTCGAGGCGCGGATGGGCGCAACGACCGATAGTACTGAAATCGTCGCGCTGTCGCGCGAACATGCTGAGCTTAAGCCTGTGGTCGACGCCGCACGTGAACTGATTGGCATGCGTGCGGGCCTCCAAGAAGCGGAGGCCATGGTCAAGGGCGATGATCCCGAAATGGCGGAGCTGGCGCAAGAAGAGCTGAGCGACTTACGCGCCCGTATTCCGGATGCAGAGAGTGAAATGCAGCTTCTCTTGCTGCCTAAAGATGCCGATGACAAAGCCAATATCGTGCTGGAAGTGCGCGCCGGCACAGGCGGCGACGAAGCCGCTTTGTTTGCGGGTGACCTGTTTCGGATGTATTCGCGCTATGCGCAGCTGCAAGGGTGGAAAGTGGACCTGCAGAGTGCCTCCTCCGGCGACGTCGGTGGCTTTAAAGAGATCATCGCAAATGTCGAAGGCGATGGTGTCTACGGGCGCCTGAAATGGGAATCAGGCGTCCACCGCGTCCAGCGCGTGCCAGCGACCGAGACCCAGGGCCGAATTCATACATCGGCGGCATCGGTTGCGGTATTGCCGGCCCCCGAAGATGTCAGCATTGAGATCCGCACCGAGGATATCCGGATTGACACGATGCGCTCCTCCGGCGCCGGCGGCCAGCACGTTAACACAACGGATTCTGCGGTCCGGATCACGCACCTACCGACCGGCATTGTCGCGACGAGCTCAGAAAAGTCGCAGCACGTAAACCGCGATAAAGCAATGCAACAATTGAAAATTCGATTGTATGAAAAAGAAAAGCAAGAACGCGACGCCGAGCGCGCTGAAGCGCGGGCCTCGCAAGTCGGATCGGGCGACCGCTCTGAAAAGATTCGTACGTACAATTATCCGGAAAACCGCGTCACCGATCATCGCATTGGATTGACCCTTTATGCGCTCGAGAAAATCATCGCTGGCGACAAGTTGGAAGATGTTGTCGACGCGCTGATGACAGAAGATCAAGCCCGCCGCCTCGCGGCGATGGAAGAGGCATGAGCAAGCCCGCTGCTGCGGATCTCATCGCACAGGCGACAAAAACGCTTGCCGCCGCCGGAATCTCAGACGCAAATTATGACGCGAAACAGCTGCTTGCGGCGGTCCTGGCACCCCGTGATGCCTCTTGCCTAACGCTGGAACGTTTCGAGATTGCAGCGGACGATCAGGCGCGGTTCCAAACACTTGTCGCGCGGCGTTTGCGGCGAGAGCCGCTCCAACACATTGTCGCGCGAACGGTCATTCTCGACTTGGAAGTGAAAACCGATGCGCGCGCATTGATCCCGCGACAGGACAGCGCCGCAGTCGTTCTTTTGGCCGAAACCTGCCTCCATCAGCGCCAAAATGCTCGAATAAAGATTGCTGATCTCGGCACTGGCGGTGGTGTCCTGCTCGCGGAGTGTTTGCAGCGTTTTCCGCAGGCCACCGGTGTCGCGGTGGAGCGCAGCGTGCAGGCCATGGCGCTGGCGCAAGAGAATTTTGCCGACCACAATCTCACTGCCCGGGTGGACTTCCATTCTGGGTCCTGGGCCACCTGGCGCGGCTGGTCAGATTGTGATCTCATTCTGTCCAATCCGCCATACATTTGCAGCGACCAAATCGCCTCGCTTGCCCCAGAGGTTCGCGAGTATGATCCGTTAGAGGCGCTTGATGGCGGACCAGACGGGCTCGCCGCCTATCGCGAGATCATTTCCCTGGCTTCGGCGCAGATGTCGCAAGGCGCCTATCTCGTTTTCGAGATTGGCTATGATCAGGAACAGGCGGTGCGCGCGCTTTTGCGCCAATCGGGATTTGGCCACCTACAGGTCCGCCAAGACCTTGGTGGGCACAACCGTGCGATCGCGGCGATAAAAACTTAGCAGAAACCCCCTTGGCGAATCCGAAATGCCGCGCTACGTAGCAATCAGAGTCAGGGACACGGGGGCCACCTGTCCGACTCAAAGCTCGCGTGACAGTTAGCAAAACGGGTCGTCCCGCGCGCGTAACCGTCCGACTATCGGACCATTAGAGATCAGGAATTGCCAATGGCCATGCAGCGCAAGCGCCGTCGCCGCTCGGGTGGAAACAATAACAATCCCAATCCAAATCGTCATTATGAGAGCAATGGGCCGGACGTGCGCATTCGCGGATCTGCGCAGCAAATCCTAGACAAATATCTGCAATACGCGCGCGACGCGCAAACCTCTGGCGACCGGGTCAAAGCCGAGGCCTTGTTTCAGCATGCTGAACACTATGCGCGGATCGTGGCCGAGTTTGAAAAACAAAAAGAAGAAGCCCGTTTGGAGCGAGAAGCGCGTGACGCGGCGCGGGCCGAAGAGCGGGCTCAACGCGAGGCCGAGCGTGCCGAACAGGACGATGCCGGTGAGATTGAGGCATCTCAACGCTCTGAAACCAGCGACACATCCGACAGTGATGGCAGTGCGCAACCGGCAAGCACGTCAAATCGGCGCGGGCGCAAGCCGCGTGACGCAAAAACCGATGAGGATAGCGACGGCACGAAAGCTGTTGAGGAGGATCCCGGCGAAGCCCCGATCGCCGCGGATGCTGGCGACGATGCTGAAAAAGCAGATGCGCCTAAAAAGCGACGCTCATATGCACGTAAGAAAGATGCCCCCGAAGAGGCAGACGGGGTGATGAAAACTCTGGCCCGCGGTTCTGATGAAATCGTCGCAGAGGCCGAGTAAAGCTTAGACTGTACTGTCATCGGTCGGCAGACCGAAAAGCAATCGACCCGTGAGCTCCCATGTCGCGGGCGCGGTGACAATGTGCTGGGTCATTGCGTGTCCATCGCGAAACCGGCGTTGTAGCTCGCTCGCTTCGAACAATGCGGCGCCGCCTCCCAAATCATAGCAGATGCGGCAAACTTCAGCGCTCGTGCGCACCATATGCGTGCACGCCATACGTAATGCGGCGCGGCGCTCCACTGGAATGTCGCCGCTGGTTTCGGCGACCTCCCAAGTCAAATCAATTTCATCATGTAAATAGGCCCGGGCGGCCCGGAACATGGCCGTGATCCTTGCCGTTTCAGACTGGATCGTCGATCGTTCACTTAGCGTCTTTTTCGAGCCTTGGTTTTTCTTCGCCCCAGCCAAATCAGTAAAGGCCTGGAGCGCGCCTTTGGCATTGCCCATGGCGGCGCTCGCGACCCCAAGGCTGAGCAATCCGAAAGCCGGAAACTTGTAAAGCGGGCTGTCAATATACGGTTTGTCCGCAACGAGACTGACGGATCGCGCTTTTGGCACACGGATCTGGTTGACGGCGATGTCGCCGGACCCTGTGCCTTTCAGGCCCATGACATGCCACGTATCGATCAGCTCGGCCTCTGCCGCGGGGAAGACCATCATGCGCGCATCCGGACGTCCGCCCGGCAAGGTGCGCAGCGCGCCGTCTTCAAACACCATCGATCCGCCACAGAGCCAGGAACAATTTGCCGATCCGGAGCCCCATTGCCAACGGCCGCTAACAACATAATCATCGCCATCGACAAGGGCTTTGCCCATTGGGGCAAAGACGCCGCCCGTGATGATCATTGGATCGCTGTAAACATCCTGTGCCATGTCCGGCGCCATATAGGCCGCATTCAGCGCCGTCGTGGCACCAATCATAACGCACCATCCGGCGCTGGCATTCGCTTCCGCAACGGCTTCTACCGCATCGACAATTTGACGCGGAGAACATTCCAGACCGCCATAGGCCGCGGGCGTGACCATGCGAAACAGACCGCCGCGCGCGAGCTTTTCGGCGAGATCGCGCGGTAAGCGTCTCACCTCATCCATCTCAGCGGCTCGGGTCGCCAGCTCGGACTGTAACGCCCGCGCGGCATCAAGGGTCGGGTGATTGGCTTCAATTGTCATAACCCTAGCCTGCCTGATCTTTTTCCGTCTGCCAATATCAATATGATCAGATTGCCGAACCTCGATCTGCGCCTATGTCTGTCGAGCAGGCAGTTTAGAGGCGATAATCATGGCTTATATATTGGTTCACCATACGGGATGTGGCTCGTCAAAAAAGGGACTGACTCTTTTGCAAGAGAATGGCGTGACGCCGGAAATCCGCAAATATATGAATGCCGCAGAGCGCCTGAGCGTTGAGGAGCTCAAAGACATTGCCACGAAAATGGGCGGGGTCTCGCCGCGGGTCTTTTTACGCGAAAAAGACGCCGAGAAGTTTGGGCTTTCTGAAACCGCGAGCGATGAAGAGGTCTATGCAGCGATGGCGGCGGAGCCAAAACTGATCCAGCGCCCGATCGGCATAAATGGCGATAAAGCGGTCTTAGGTCGTCCAAACGGCAAGCTTCTGGACATCGCCTAATCGATAAAATTTCAACAATTGCTGACACCACAATTCAACCCTGATCGGGCATAAACGCCGCTGGGATTTTGTATTGGTGTCGGCAATGCTCATATCACAACTGATCGCACTGGCGTTTTTGGCGCTATCGGCGGCCTTTTTGTTTGGGCCGAGAATTGCCGTCTATGGAACACAAGCGATCCGCGACATGGCCCGAGACGGTCAGGCGCAGTTCATCGGCGGATGTTTGATCTCTGTCATGATGTTGGTCTTCACGGCACCGCATTTGAGTTATGCCTTTGCCTCTGGCGGCAATGCGGTGAGCTTGGTGATCATCGATCTGTTCACCATGAATTTCGGAACCGTTTGATTCAAGCTGCCGCTGCGGGCGCTTGACCGTAGCGCGATGACCGCCCTTTAAGGCAGCATGACGAAATCAAATCTTGGCCATCACTTCGAAGACTTTTCGGTGGGAAACGTGTTGCGTCATGCCACCCCGCTAACGGTGACCACCGGCGATATCAGTCTTTACCGCGCCCTGACCGGATCTCGGCATGCTTTGTTTAGCGCGGCGCCGTTTGCAATCGCGAACGGATTTGACGGCTTGCCGATCGATCCATTGCTAGCGTTTCATATCGTGTTTGGAAAGTCCGTGCCGGACATCTCGCTAAACGCAGTTGCAAATCTGGGCTATGCTGACGGTCGCTTCCCGGTCCCGGTTTACCCAGGCGATACCTTGGTCGCGGTTTCGGAGGTGATCGGGGTCAAAGAAAACTCAAATCGGAAGACCGGGGTCGTATATGTCCGGACGCGTGGCTTTAATCAGCGTCAGGAAGAAGTGCTGTCTTATGTGCGCTGGGTCATGGTCAATAAACGCTCGGAGGCCTCCCCCGCGCCGGTGCCGGACGTTCCGGGCCTGCCGCAGAGCGTCGACGTCGCCGGTTTGAACTATGATCGGTCTTATGCGGCTTGGGAAGATGATCAAGCGGGCGCGAGGCAGCGCTTTGCAGACTATCAAGTCGGGGAACGCATTGATCATGTAGACGGGATGACGGTCGAAGAGGCTGAACACCAAATCGCGACGCGGCTGTATCAAAACACCGCCAAAGTTCATTTCGATGCGAATGCCCAGGCCGAAAGCCGGTTTGGCAAACGTCTAATTTATGGCGGTGTGGTGATTTCGATTGCCCGCGCTTTGAGTTTCAATGGCCTCGCCAATGCGGCTGAAATCATTGCCATCAATGCAGGCACACATACCGCTCCGCTATTTGCGGGGGACACGGTCTATGCATGGAGCGAAGTGCTCGACAAAGCCGAGTTGAATGCGACGGTCGGCGCCCTGCGTTTGCGTTTGGTGGCGGTCAAGAACCAAACCGCGTCAAAGTTTCCGTTGCGCGCGGAAACCGGGACGTATGCCGATGCGGTGTGTCTCGACTTCGACTATTGGGCGGCGATCCCAAAATAAGCTCGACCTTACAGTTTGCCCGATAAGGCCTTATATGCCGCGCATGACCTTGCTGTCCGGCCTGCCCCTTGTATCGATCGCACTGGCGACGATGATTTCGGCCTTTATTCGTTTGGTGCAGACGATGCAGCTGCGTCAGCGCGTTGCCTTTGGTCAGACGGGCGTACGCGAGCTGGCGGAGCTCTCTGGCGTGACCGATCCGCAGGACCTACAGGATGTTTTTGGACCCCCCGGTATGAACCGGATCTGGTCGAATGTGACCCTCGCCAGCATCGAAGCCAAACAGCGCTTGGCAGGCCGATTAATGAGCGACCCACGTTTGCATTGGTTCTCAATTGTCGTCGGTTTTGGCGCCTTCATCATCGGCCATTGGTCCGTCCAGATCTTGCTTTTGATCGCAGCCATGATCCAAACCGGCGCGTGGTTGAGCGCGACCCAACTGCCAAAATAAGGCTTCCACATCTGAGGCATCGTGACTATGTCTCCCGCTCACGCACTCTCTGAGGCCCTCATGCGGATTTGGAAAATGAACGGAGCTGGCAATGCATTCGCCGTGTTTGATGCACGCGAAAGCGCCTTTGCGCCGTCGCAAACGCAAATCCAGGAAATTGCCGCGACGATGAAAGCCGACCAGGTCATGGCGATCGAGACCGATTTGCGCGCAGATGCCTTTTTGCGAATTTGGAATGCCGATGGCGGTGAAGTCAAAGCCTGCGGAAATGGCACGCGGGCCGTTGCGCATTTGCTGCTCGAAGAATCCGGGAAAGATGAAGTCCGCATTCAAACCGAAGCCGATGTTTTGAAAGGCGCCCGCGCGGAAAATGGTCTGGTCAGCGTCGATATGGGATCCCCACTGATGGGGTGGGAGGACATTCCGCTATCTGAGAAAATGGATGTCAGGGGCGTCGATGTCAAAATCGGGCCGATGGATGATCCTTATCTTTACAAGCCGGCTGTGGTGAACATGGGCAACCCGCATGCGGTGTTCTTTGTCGATGATGTCGACGCCTATGATATCCCGGCGATTGGACCGCTGGTCGAATGGCATCCTACCTTCCCAGAAGGGACAAATGTCGGCTTTGCGCAAATCTTGGACCGCACGACCATCCGGTTGCGGGTTTGGGAACGCGGCGCCGGTTTGACCAAAGCCTGCGGCACGGGCGCTTGCGCGGCCTTGGTTTGCGCCGCCCGGGCTGGTAAAACCGATCGCCAAGCCAAGCTCATCCTGGACGGTGGCGATTTGCTCATCCATTGGGATGAGGCCACCGACCATGTGATCATGACCGGTCCGGTAGAGCTTGAACAAACAATGGACGTGTAACGCACGCGCCCCCTTGCCGGGACCTGTATCCGGCGCGATATGCGGGGGTATCAATCATGACGGATGTCAAACCCGCTTCGCGACCCTCGCAGGTCATCACGCTTGGCTGTCGACTAAACAGCTATGAGAGCGAGGTCATGCGCGGTCACGCGGAACGCGCAGGCCTTGAGGGCGCGATCATCGTCAATACCTGCGCCGTGACCGCGGAAGCGATGCGCTCAGCGCGCCAAACCATAAGACGGGCGGCAAAGGCGCATCCAGATGCGCCGGTCATCGTCACCGGCTGCGCTGCCCAAATTGACGCAGAGATGTTCGCTGATATGCCGGAAGTCACGCGGGTCATTGGCAATCATGAAAAAATGCAAGCCGAAACCTGGCGCCCTAAGGACCTGCTCGGGACGGTCGAGAAAGTCCGCGTTGATGACATTATGTCCGTCAAGGAAACAGCGGGTCACCTGATTGATGGCATGGGCGGCCGCGCGCGGGCCTATGTTCAGGTTCAGAATGGCTGCGACCATCGCTGTACGTTTTGTATTATCCCCTATGGCCGCGGCAATTCGCGCTCGGTTCCGGCCGGAGATGTCGTGCGAATGGTGCAACGCTTAGTCGAGACCGGTCATTACGAGGTTGTCTTAACCGGCGTTGATCTGACCTCTTGGGGCGCGGATCTTCCAGGGATGCCTCAGCTTGGGAACCTGGTGCAGAGACTTCTCAAACTGATCCCGGACTTACGGCAATTGAGGATCTCATCGATCGACGCCATCGAGATGGATGAAGCCCTATTTGAAGCCATATCAGACCGGGTCGTCGCGCCCTTCATGCATCTGAGCCTCCAGCATGGTGACAATCTCATTTTGAAGCGCATGAAGCGGCGACATTCGCGGGAAGACGCGATTGAACTGAGCGAACGGTTAAGGTCCATTCGGCCTGATATTGCGCTCGGCGCGGACCTGATTGCAGGCTTCCCAACGGAATCTGAAGCTGCGTTTGAAAACTCGCTCCGCCTGATTGAGGACTGCCAAATCTCATTCTTACACGCGTTTCCGTATAGCCCGCGACCCGGGACGCCTGCAGCGCGCATGCCGCAGCTCGAAAAATCCGTCATCAAAGCCCGCGCAGCGCGTTTAAGAGAGGCCGGGACACGTGCTCTGATTAAGCATCTTAATGCCCATATTGGCAGGGAAACCACGGTCTTGATGGAGAAAGGCCAGGCTGGACGTTTACCTGATTTCACACCGGTTCAACTCGATCTGCCGGATGCCGAGTCTGGACGCCCGATTCAGGCCCGGATAATCGGTCATGATGATACGAGATTGAAAGCAGTCGCCATATGATTCTGTGGTTCGGGAAGAAAAAGAAAAAAGAAGAGGCGCTCAAAGCAGGCGCCGAAATGGAGGCCCCGGAGCTTTCCGCCGAAGAGCTTGCGGAAAAGCAAGCCGCAGATGCCGAAAAGGTGCGCCTCGCTGAGGAAGAAGCCGCGCGTAAAGCAGAAGAGCAAGCGGAGATTGAGCGCAAAGTCGCCGAGGCCAATCGCGCCTGGGAAGACCGCCAGAAACGCGAAGCCGCTGAGGCTGAAGCCGAAGCTGCGCGCTTGGCCGAGGAAGCCGCAGCGCGGGAAGCTGCGCGCCTTGAAGCTGAACGGGCGGCTGAGGAAGCGCGGCGCCGCGCCGAAGCCGATGCCGCCGCTGCTGATGAGGCCGCCCGCGCCGAAGCCGAAGCAGAGCGCTTGGCCGCCGAAGCGGAAGCCGCGCGTCAAGCCGAAACCGCGCGCCGCGCCCAAGAAGAAAAAGCCAAAGCGGAACTCGCCCTTCTTGAACAAAGACGGGCCGATGAAGCGCTCCGCCAGAAGCTCGCCGAGGAGCGCGCCCGCCGCGAGGCCGAACGCCAAGCCGCAATTGCACGCGGTGAGCCGGATCCTTATGCTGAGATTGCGGAACCGGGCTTCTTCTCAAAGCTCTCATCCGGGTTGGCCAAATCCTCCTCCAAAATGGGGGGCTCAATCACCAGTCTGTTTACACAGCGCAAGCTTGATGACGATGCCCTTGAGGATTTGGAAGACATTCTTTTGACCTCTGATATGGGCGGCAGAGTGTCCGCTCAAATCGTTCAGAACCTCGCCAAGTCTCGGATGGATAAGGACGTCACCGACGCAGAGATCAAACGGGCGCTGGCGGATGAGATCGAAGCGATTATGTCACCGCGCGAGCAAATCGTGGATTTTTCGGAGGGCGCTCGCCCGCGCGTGGTGCTGTTCGTCGGCGTCAATGGATCCGGCAAAACCACGACGATTGGCAAGATCGCCTCTAAGCTGCAGGAACAAGGCGCCAAAGCGCTGTTGGTTGCTGGCGACACATTTCGGGCTGCGGCAATCGAACAATTGACCGTCTGGGGGGAGCGTGCCGGGATTCCCGTCCTCGCCAAACAACCTGGGGCCGACGCCGCCGGACTTGTTTATGAGGCCGTCGAGAAAGCAAAAGCTGAGGATTTGGACCTCGTCTTGGTCGACACGGCCGGGCGCTTACAAAACAAATCGGAACTGATGGCCGAGTTGGCGAAAATCGTCCGCGTGACCCGCAAACTCGATCCAGACGCGCCGCATGACGTGATCCTCGTGCTTGATGCGACGGTCGGGCAGAATGCGCTCAGCCAGGTCGAGGCGTTTCGCCATACCGCTGATGTTTCCGGCATTGTCATGACCAAGCTCGACGGGACCGCGAAAGGCGGCGTCCTGGTCGCGATTGCAGAGGCGCATGCCTTGCCGATCCACTTTGTTGGCGTTGGCGAGAAAGCTGAGGATTTGCAACCCTTCTCAGCCCGGGCCTATGCCCGCGCCTTGGTCGGGCTTGCCGATCGGCCGGTTGAAGAACCGGAGCCTGCGTGAACGATGCGAAGGCAGCTCTGCGGGCGGGGTTGAAAACGCGCCGCGACGAACTCGCCGCGCGTGATCCTGATGCGGGTGAAACGCTGGCCGCGAAGTTCCCAATGAAGTTGCTTGATCGGTATGGACCCGTTGTGGCGGCATATTTGCCGATTGGAAGCGAGATTGATCCGCGGCCTCTGATGATGAAGCTCGCCGCTGCAAACGCAAAACTCGCGCTGCCGTGTGTGCAAGATGATGGTAGCATGGTGTATCGTGCGTATCGGCGCGGTGACATGCTCGAACAGCGCCCGTTCGGCTTATTGGAACCCAATCCAGAGGTGCCAGAAGTCTCGCCCACATTGGTCTTAACGCCTTTGCTTGGATTTGATCGCAGCGGCAATCGGATTGGCTATGGCAAAGGTCACTATGATCGTGCCCTGGCCAAGCTTCGGGAACAAGGCCGCGTATTTGTCTGCGGCCTCGCTTTTTGGGGTCAAGAGGTGGACGCCGTACCCGCTGAGCCACATGACGTGCCGCTAGATTGGGTGATGACGGAGCGCGGCTCTATTCCGATCTTCATGATGCGCGCGATGGCGGATAGCGCGGGGTCATCATAAGTTACACACCGACCGATTGCGTTCCCCGGAGGAATGCGTCAAAAAAGGGTAACATTTGGAGAGTCCATATGGGCCTGAGCCGCCCCCCTCGCGCTATTACAATAGACGATGTCGCTGAGAAGGCGGGTGTATCGGCCAAAACGGTTTCGCGCGTTTTGAACAATGAACCAAACGTTCGTCCAGCGAAGCGGGAATTGGTGATGAAAGCGGCGCGCGATTTGGGCTATCGACCCAATCCGGCGGCGCGCAGCCTCGCCGGCGCCCGGTCTTTTCTGATTGCTCATTTGCACGACAATCCAGTGCCGGAATACATTACGGCGGTGAATAGCGGAATTTATCAAGCCTGCCGCGCGCATGGTTATTTTCTACTGCCGGAGCCAGTGGACCGCAACGCGCCCGACTTTCTCGACCGATTGCAGAGCTTTTTGATGACCTCCCGCGCCGATGGTGTGGTCCTGACGCCACCGCTCTGCGACGACCCGCAGGTGCTTGCCCTGCTCAAGGACAATGAAACGAACTATGCGAGCCTGTCACCCGCGCGTCAGCCTGAGAATACGCCGGTGATGAGACTGGATGACCGGCAAGCAGCGAAAGAGATTGTGCGCCACTTGAATGCGTTCGGTCATCGCCGCATTGCCTTCATTGCTGGCCCGCCAGGGCACAATGCTTCAACCGGTCGGCTTGAGGGCTTTCTCGATGCCATGGATGAGGCAGGTCTGTCGGTCACGCCTGACATGATTGCCGAGGGTGACTATTCGCTCCGCTCCGGGCTTGAAGCGGCGCGGCGATTGATTGCCACCAATCCGAGGCCGAGCGCGATTTTTGCTGCGAATGATGATATGGCGGTCGGCGCGATGACCGCGATCATGGCTGCTGGCTTGCAGATTCCAACCGATCTTTCAGTGGCAGGCTTTGATGACACCCGCCTCGCCTCCGCCGTCTGGCCGGCCCTGACAACGATCCGGCAACCGGTCGCCGAAATGGGGCGCCGGGCGGCCGAACGTTTGATGAGTTCAGATGATGCAGATCATCTCGAAGAAGTCTTCGACTTTGAGTTGATTGTACGACAATCAACGGGCGCGTCTTCCGAGCCGCCAGGGCACGGTTGACGATTTTTGTTTTGAGGGGATGTGTTCCAGCAGAAATGGTCAAGGATAAGGAGCGCGCAGATGCGGATTGCGGTTTTAATGTCAGCGGCCTGCGTGGTGCTTTCGGCGTGTTCGACGTCTATGATAGACACCGCCCCGCCGCAAAACGAAAAGGCTGAACTCAATTTGGAAACCGAACTTCAAACGCTCGAACGATCCGAAACGGATCCTTATCTTTGGCTGGAAGAGGTCGAGGGCAAAGCGGCGCTGGCTTGGGTGAGTGCGCAAAACGAACGCACACTTGGCGCGATCCAAGATCATCCTGTTTATCAAGACAATTATGACAAAGTCTTGGATCTCGTCACCTCCACTGATCGCATCCCCTATGGCCGTGTCAGAGACGGATTGGTCTATAATTTTTGGCAAGATGAAACCAATGTTCGCGGTCTTTGGCGACGCACGACGCTTGAGGATTATGGCAATGAGGACCCTGACTGGGACATTGTGCTCGATTTTGATCGCCTCGCCCAAGACGAAGATAAAAACTGGGTGTTTAAAGGCGCCAATTGTCACAAACCGCTCGGCGCTGACAAAACGCTTTGCTTGGTCTCGCTGTCTGATGGCGGAAAAGATGCCGTTACGGTTCGGGAGTTTGACTTAGACACCAAGACGTTTGTCGATGGTGGCTTTGAAATCCCTGAGGCAAAACAGCGTGTGGCATGGGTCGACCATGACACATTGCTGGTCGGCACCGATTGGGGCGGTGATGGGCACACACTCACAGAGTCGGGGTATCCGAGCTCAATCCGCCTCTGGAAACGGGGAGAACCCCTCGAAACGGCGGTCGAAGTCTTTGCCGGGCAGAAAAGCGATGTCGCGGTTTCGCCTTGGACGTTTGAACTTGAAGATGGGACCATGGTCTCGACGGTTGTCGAGGCCGATACATTCTACACGCGTACATACTTTTTGATCGAGAATGGCGCCGCGACGCCGTTTCCAATCCCAAAAAAATCCAGTCTCGGCGGGCGCTATCAAGGCTGGCAATTCCTCACCCTGCAAGAGAATTGGACGGTTGGCGGCGAGGATTATCGTGCCGGCGATCTTCTAGCGTTTGAGTTGAAGTCGTTTTTAGAGACAAAAACGCTGCCGCCGCTGGAGCTCGTTTTTCGAGCCAGTCCGCGCCAAGCGGTGAACGGCGTCGCCGTCTCAAAATCAGCGGCTTTATTGTCGATCAATGAAAATGTGGCGGGCAAAGTCCTGCGCCTTGAACGCAGCGAGGCGGATGGATGGACGGTGACGGACGTCGCTTTGCCGGGCACGGGGCAAGCCAGCATCGCCTTTGCAGATGATGCCGAGGCGACCGTGTTCATCAATTATGAAGGCTTTCTCAGCCCAGACACCCTGCTCACCTTCGATCCAGACACCAATGCGACCACGCCGTTAAAAGCCCTGCCTGAAAAGTTTGAAGCGGATGGTTTGGTGGTGCACCAGAGAGAAGCGACCTCTAAAGATGGGACGAAAATCCCATATTTCGTTGTGCACCGGGATGATATCGTCCTCGATGGCGCGACCCCGACATTGCTTTATGCTTATGGCGGGTTCGAGGTCTCGATGCGACCAAGCTATAGTGGCGGAATCGGGAGGATGTGGCTCGAGCGCGGCGGCGCTTATGTGCTGGCGAACATTCGCGGCGGCGGCGAGTTTGGGCCGGCTTGGCACCAAGCGGGGCTCAAGACCGACCGGCAGCGGATTTATGATGATTTCATTGCGGTTGGCGAAGACCTCATTGCTACGGGCATAACCAGCCCAGCGCATCTCGGCATCATGGGCGGCTCTAATGGCGGCCTGTTAATGGGCGTCATGATGACTCAGCGGCCAGACCTTTGGAACGCAGTGGTGATTCAAGTGCCGCTGCTCGATATGCTGCGCTATCACCTGCTCCTGGCGGGCGCCTCATGGATTGACGAGT
Organism: Pseudomonadota bacterium; assembly: GCA_038531165.1. Taxonomy (GTDB): domain Bacteria; phylum Pseudomonadota; class Alphaproteobacteria; order Caulobacterales; family Hyphomonadaceae; genus Henriciella. Next base: position 461,040 of record JBCBBZ010000001.1, on the reverse strand, counting down.
ATGGCGATCCGGATGTTCCGGAAGAGCGCGCTTTTCTGGAAACCATCTCACCCTATCACAATTTCGATGCCGGCGCGGACTATCCAACGCCCTTCTTTGTGACCTCAACCAAAGACGATCGTGTGCACCCCGGACATGCGCGCAAACTGGCCAAGCGGTTCGAGACCGCGGGTATGGAATTTCTATACTACGAGAATATCGATGGTGGCCATTCAGCTGCGGCGAACCAAAAGGAACAAGCCAAGCGGACCGCCCTCGAGTTCACCTATCTTTACGACCGGCTGTTCCCAGGAGACGCGGCGGAATAGATAGACATGCCGGATTTCAGGCGTAGACTGTTAAGATGGCTTCCTCGCTCGATATCACGCCTGTGGCTGGTGCTTTAGGGGCTGAAATTTCAGGTGTTTCTTTAGCCGATGACCTATCAAACGCGGCGTTTGATGAAATCCATCAAGCGTTTTTAGACCATCACGTGGTCTTCTTCCGCGATCAGATGGGTTTTACGCCAGACGCGCAAAAGCGCTTCGCGCGGCGCTTTGGGACCCTGAATGTTCATCCATATGTGAAAGGAATGGACGGTCATCCGGAGCTCTTAGAGATTATCAAGGAGCCTGGAGATAAGCTCAATTTCGGCGGCGGTTGGCATTCTGATATGTCCTTCCTGGAAACACCGGCCTTAGGCTCAATCCTCTACGGTGTAGAGATTCCAACCTTTGGCGGAGACACGCTCTTTGCTAACCAAATCGCGGCCTATGAGGCGCTCTCTGAGGGGATGAAGGAGATGCTTAGCGGCTTGAAGGCCATTCATTCGGCCAGCCGCGAATATAGCGCAAAAGGACAATCGGCGCAGGCCCGTCAATCAATGCAATCGGAAACCGCAAAGGATGCTCCGGAATATCAGCACCCGGTCGTGCGCAAGCATCCGGAAACCGGTCGCAAAGGCCTTTATATTAATCCCGCCTTTACGCTCCGATTTGTCGGCATGACCAAACGCGAAAGCAAACCGCTATTGAATTTCCTGTTTGAGCATTCGCGGGATGAGCGCTTCACGTGCCGGTTTCGCTGGAGCAAAGACGCTGTTGCGTTTTGGGACAATCGTTGTTGTTGGCATTATGCATTGAACGATTATCCGGGCCAGCGGCGGCACATGCGCCGGGCGACCGTCAATGGCGACCGCCCGTTTTAGCCATTGACGCGCATCGGAGACTGAGAGGCACGCGGCGCGAGGGGATCCAAAATGGTAGACGCTGCGCCGCGCCTGACACTCTCTGATCGCTTAGTCACGCTGGCGCATTCGCGATATTTATGGCCGGTCCTATTGCTGGTTGAAATCGCCGAAACCACAATCCTACCATTGCCTTACGAGGCCGCGTTTATCGCCCTATGCTTGGCCGCGCGTGATCGGATCTGGGTGTTCATTGTCATTACAGTGCTTGGCAGCGCGATTGGTGGGTCGATCATTTACGCTTTGGGTGCGGCTTATTTTGATCCGATTGTGGCGCGTTTGGGCGTTGAATCGCTCGCAGCGACATATACCGAGCGGTTTGCAGAACGTGGGGCGTCATTTATTTTTCTGGGCGGAACCACGCCCGCGCCATCTTATCTGATCAATTTGATCGCCGGCGCCACCGGCTACCCATATGGTGAGTTTCTCGGCATCTTTTCAGCGAGCCGCTTTGTCCGATTTGCGATCCCGGGCGGGCTGCTCTTTTTGTTCGGGGCGCGTTTGATCAGCGCTTGGGCGGCTTTGCCAAATTGGCTCCGCCGCGGTCTGACAGCGTTGCTGATCCTGGCGCTCATCTACTGGTTTGTCTCTGGCTTTACTGACTAGGCCGGGGCGGAAACCCGCCCGCTTTGCTCAGGCTCGAGCTGACCGGGTGCTGCAATACGGTTTCGAGCCAGTTCGCGGTTTCAATCAGCTTTCCAAGGTCCAAGCCGGTCTCAAAGCCTGCCCGCTCGAGCATATAGACCACGTCTTCTGTCGCGACATTGCCCGTGGCCGCCGGCGCAAACGGACAGCCGCCAATGCCACCGCAGCTCGCATCAATGACATCGATGCCGGCCTCAATTGCGGCCGCCACGTTCGCCAGGCCAGCGCCGCGTGTGTCGTGAAAGTGCAGTCGAAGATAAACATCGGGCGCCTCGAGCCGAACGCGATCGACCACGGCCCGGACATCCCATGGGGTGGCCACACCTATTGTATCGCCCAAACCAATCTCGCTGGCGCCCGCACGCTGTGCCTGTGCGGCCAGATTTGCAACCAGACCAGGATCCACTTCGCCAGAATACGGATCGCCAAAAGCCACCGATATCGTTGCCGAGAGGGGGGTGCTGGTCTCATGCACGAGCGGCGCGCAAACCGCGAGCATGTCTGCGCTTTCCTGTGGGGTCATACCTTGATTGCGTTTCCCAAATCCTTCGCCGGCCACAAGCACAAAATTGATTTCATCGGCGCCCGCATCGATCGCGCGGCGCACGCCTTTTTCGTTCAGTGCCAGCGCGATATGTCGGGTGCTTTTGCTGCGATCAAGGCCGCGAAAGACATCCCCGCTATCGACCATTTTAGGCACCGCTCTTGGTGAGACAAAGGATCCCGATTCCATCCGCTTGACGCCGCACGCCTCCAGCCTGGAGATAAATTCCAGTTTTTGCGCGGTGCTCAACGTGCTGGGATCATTCTGTAAACCGTCGCGCGGACCGACTTCAACAATATCAATACGTCTTGTCATGCCCGGGGTTTAGCGGGCATTGAGAAGGAATGACAGAACCGATTGTACAGCCTCCGCTTTCCGGCTTGCGCGTCATTGAGCTCGGACAGCTCATTGCGGGTCCGTTTTGCGGTCAGCTTCTGGGGGACTTTGGCGCCGAAGTGATCAAAGTGGAAGCGCCTGATCGGCCCGATCCCGCCCGGCATTGGGGCGCCGTGAAGGTAAATGACGAAAGCGTGTTTTGGGCGATCATTGCGCGCAATAAGAAGTCTCTGACGCTCAATCTACGCCTCTCAAAAGGCCAAGACATTATGAAACGATTGGTCGGGACAGCGGATGTGCTGGTCGAGAATTTTCGTCCCGGCACGCTCGAAAAGTGGGGACTGAGCCCGGCTGTCTTGCATCAGATCAATCCGCGTCTCGTGATTACCCGGGTGTCGGGCTATGGCCAGACAGGGCCAGAGAGCCACAAACCCGGCTATGCCAGCGTTGGCGAGGCAAAAGGCGGGTTGCGGCATTTGATCGGCGAGCCGGATCGCCCACCTGCCCGGGCAGGCGTAAGTCTGGGTGATACGATGACCGGCACATTCGCTGCGCTTGGCACAATGATGGCGCTCTATCATCGGGAAAAGTCAGGTCGCGGCCAGATTGTCGATGCCGCGATTTATGAAAGTGTGATGGCATTCATGGAGAGCTTGATCCCGGAATATGCATTGGCCGGGCATGTGCGACAGCGCACTGGCGGCATTCTTCCGCGCATTGCGCCGTCTGGTGCTTATCCGTGTCAGGATGGCATGGTGATTATTGGCGCCAATCAGGACACGCTGTTTGAGCGCTTGGCCAATATGGTCGGTACCGATTGGGCGAGCGATCCGCGATATGCCACGCATGATGCGCGCGGTGCGAATCAAGCCGAGCTCGACGACATGATCTCAGTCTGGACCCGCAATCTGACCATGCAAGAGGTGCTGCGACTGTGCGAGGCGAATGCCATACCGTGTGGGCCCGTCAACACCGCGAAGGAGATTTTAGAAGATGCTCACATTAAAGCGCGCGCCGCGATTTTAAACATTTTTTCGCCTTTGGTGGGAAAAGACGTACCGATGCAGGGTCCAGTCCCAAAACTCGATCTGACGCCGGGCGGTGTGGTGTCGGCTGGCCCGAAACTTGGAGCCCATACGGATGAAATTCTCGATGTTTTGGGTTATGGCCCAAGCGATCAGTCTGTTTTAAGGGACGAAAATGTCATTTAAACCCCCTTTGTCCGGCGCGGAACAAGACGAAACGTCCGAACTGCGACCGAAATTCAATTCCGACGGATTGATTGCTGCGATCGCGCAGGACGCTGAGACACATCAGGTGCTGATGATGGCTTGGATGAATGCAGATGCGCTTGAAGCGACGATAAAAACGGGTCGAGCAACGTATTGGAGCCGGTCTCGCCAAGAATTATGGGTCAAAGGCGAAACGTCCGGGAACACCCAGCATATCGTGGATGTTTACATAGATTGCGACCAAGACGCGGTTTTGCTGAGGGTTAATCAAACCGGCGGCGCTTGCCATACCGGACGCCCCGCATGTTTCTATCGAAAGATCGATCCGACGACGTTTGATCTTGAGTCCAAGTGAACTGGCCCATGTTTTGCAGAACTCGAAGGTTAAACCGATAGGAGTTAAAACGTGTTGAGGTGGCTTAAGCGGGGCAATCGCGCTTCAGATACACCAGTTGAAGCGCCAGAAATGGCTGAACGTCGGCGGTCAAACCGCCGCGACGTATATGCCGATGCTGTTGCAATTTCAAACAGTGGACGCTTTCTGAAAAAGGGCATCGCTTTGGATTTGTCCTCAGATGGCACACGCTTACGCTTTGAAAACGGCGACAGCCTCCTGGATGGAATGACGGTTAACATCGCGCGGTACGGAATTAAGCGTCGCGCGCGCATGTGTTGGCGCACGCGCACGGATGTTGGCGTAGAATTCATCGACGAGGCAGATTAATCGCGCCTTAGGTGGTTTTCGCTAGACGATGAAAACGAACGCCGTATATCACGACTAACTCGTCTGCCGCTCTGAAAACAAGTTTGGTTCGAATCCGGAACGAAATAGTTCATTTGTCCACAGAACTTGGCTTTTTGTGGATAAGTTGCCTGTATACGATCGAATCCCGCCCTTCGACTATCGACTCTCAGAGCTGCTGAGGCATTCTGTTCTCGGTCGCAGGGCGGCGCGGGAAGCCACCGCAAGCTCAGCGAAAAGAACGTCGCGCCCGGACGAAGCGGGCTCAGGAGCAAACCTCAGAAATGGGGGGCGCAAAAGGGCCAGGCCGAGACGAAGGGAAAGGCAACGCGGCGTCTGCGGAACCTGAACTAGACAGGGGAAGCAGGGCCATATCTGCGAACGGGGCACGATCCGCAACGCAGGCCAGAAAGAACACCGGCAACGGGGAACTGGATGGTGGGACTTAACAAAACTGCGCAAGCAGAACGGGAAGTTTCAGGTCTTAATCGAGACGCGACCGCAGCGACTTAACGGAAACTGCACCCGCGACACGACTAAAACCAATTGGGGCGCGAGCTGAAAGGCCCGCGCCCCTTCTGGTTTTTGCGGAAATGCAATTTATCCAATTGCACTCGCCGCAAAGCTGATTAGGACGCGGCCATGGCGCTTGCTCCTTCTCTCCAGATTTTCCGCCACCGCGCGTATTTGCAGTTTTGGCTGATGCGTGTGTCTGTGGCCTCGGCGCGGCAGATGGAGGCGGTCGCGATTGGCTGGCAGGTCTATGATCTGGCGCGCGATCCGATCGAGGATGGCGGACTGGGTTTCAGCATCAATGAGTCGGCGTTTATGCTCGGTTTGGTCGGTCTCGCAATGTTTTTGCCGGTTTTGTTTTTGTCCTTGATTGGCGGACAAGCCGCCGACCGCCTCAATCGCAAAATGATCCTGGTGGTCAGCAATCTCTTTCGATTGGTGGCAACCGCCGCGCTTCTCACCACAATCGCTTTGCCAGCCAGCGAGGCGCTGCCGATCATTTTTTCTGTGGCGGTGCTATTGGGTGTGGTCAATGCATTTACGCCTGCGGCGGCGAGCGCGCTGTATCCCCAATTGGTGCCACGGGATGAATTGCCGGTCGCAATTGCGTTTAACTCTTTAGGGTTCCAAACCGCGAAAATTGTCGGCCCCGCACTTGGCGGTCTGCTGTTGGCCGCCGGTGGACTGTCCCTCGTCTACTCGGTCGCGTTTGGCCTGATCGCCTTTGCCATTCTTGCAATCGCCACAGCGCAGACGCCGCAACATGAGAAACTCGAAAATGCCCGCGGCCTTGATATGGTGTTTGAAGGGTTGCGCTATATAGGCCGCAACAAAATCGTACTCGGGGCGATTTCGCTCGATTTGTTCGTGGTGTTTTTCGGCGGTGTCGTCGCGCTTCTACCGGTCTTCGCACGCGACATTCTTGAAGTTGGCGAAGCCGGCTTGGGATTCCTCGCCGCCGCACCCGCTCTAGGCGCTTTAACGGTGGCGTTCCTGCTCGCACGTCGGCCGCTGTCCCGGCATGTTGGCGCATGGATGTTTTGGTGCGTTGGTCTGTTTGGTGTGGCGACCTTGGTGTTTGGCCTCTCGAGCCTGTTCTGGCTGAGCTTGCTCGCCTTGGTGGTAACGGGCGCTGCAGACGAAATCTCTGTCTATGTCCGTGCGTCATTGATCCAGCTTGCGACCCCGGATGAAATGAAAGGCCGCGTCACATCTGTGTCCTTCATTTGCATCTCAGCGTCGAATGAGCTGGGCGACTTTCAAAGCGGCGTCGCTGCGCGCTTGCTCGGACCGGTCGGCGCGGTCCTATTTGGCGGTGTCGTGGCGGTTGGGATCGCGCTGCTCTGGACCCGGTTGTTTCCCGAGCTCGCCCGCGCGGATTCGTTCGAAACGGTCGAAGAACAAGCGGTTTAGGCCGCGCTCTTCTGGCCGGGGACGAGTTTGCCAAAGAAGGCCCAGACATCGTTCACGCCAGCGCCATGAACCGCCCCGGCGCGATAGACGCGCGTCGCAAGGTGGAGGATCAGCAGCGTGGTCAACGCCATTAAGCTGAGCTGCGCGAGAACTTCCCAAATCGGGGGTTCTGTCGGCATCCGTAAGATCAAAAGGAAGGGCGTGAAGACCGGGACCCAAGCCATAATTTCGATCAGCGCGGACTCTGCGTCTTGTATGGCAAAGGCGAGCATCGCCAGCGGCGCCATCAGTGTCACAAAGAGCGGTGTCATTAGGGTTTGCGCTTCTTGGATCGTATCGCACAGCGATCCAAGCGCCAGAAACAAGGAGCCATACATCAAATATCCGAGGACGAAACTGATAATCGCGGGCACGAACAGAACCGGATTTGCGGCTGCGGTCACCAGCGAGCCGAGGCCCTCAGCGAGATCTGCAGGAAGGTTGTCAATCGCAAACCAAGTGATGATCCCGGAGCCGATGCTCCAAAACCCCATCAGAGTTAGGGCCAGCAGCAAGACCGCGATCAGCTTCCCGGCCAGCAAATGCGGAAGTTTGACCGACGTCAGAAGACTGTCGAAAATTTTATTCGACCGTTCTTCGATCGTGCCCATGAGCAGATAATTGATCACCGAAAAGATCAAAAACCAGAGCGAAAATGCCATCATAATAGACACTACGAATGGCGCTCGGTCCGTCCGCGTCACTTCTGTTTCGACGGTGTCATCTTCGCCGGTGCGCACGCGCTGTTGTTTGACATCGCGGCGGGCTTCACGCGCTTGGGTGAGGACGTCGCGGCTGACATTCACGGCGGCCAGCGCTCGATCCAGTTGCAATTCGCGCTCCGCACTGCGCGCAAAATTGATCAGCGTGCGGGCTTGTAGATTTTCCGACCAATACTCGATTTCCCCTGTATCCTCATTGACGACAAATGCGGCGAACAAGGGTTGAGGCCCCTCCGGTGTGTCGACCAAGGCTTGCGCCATCATATAGGGTGCCAGCGCAGCACTCGTCGAGACAGGCGGAGCGACTTCTACAAAGTCGCGCCTTGGGAGCATCATTGGGTTGCCGCCCGCCGCGACAAAAGCCGCTTCCACGGAAGCGCCATCTTCGCGCGCCGCATCGAACAGGTCTAAAGTCTCGCTCTCGCGCTCTTCGGCAATCGCTAAGGGATCCAGCAAACCTCTCGCCGCCCGCGCTTCGCTTTCTGCCATTTCTCGGCGCAGCGCGTCTTTGAACACGGAGCCTGTCTCAATGACTGTGAAATATCGGGTTGGTTGCGCGTTTTGAGCGAAGGTGGGGGCGAGAATGAAAATGCCGATAATGACCGGGGTAAATAAGAGACCCAACCAAAACCCCCAAGCGGTTACATAGCCGAGATAATCGCGGCGCGCGACAAGATAAGTCGAACGGATCATGCGGCTTCTCTTCCTTCTGCAGCATCCGCAGCAAGCGTATCGGTGAGGTCTTGCGCTTCGGCTTCGCTGACTAGGGACACAAAAACATCCCGCAAACGCGCCTCTTGGGGGGTGAAACTGGTGATCGGTGCGCCGAGATTGATCGCCGCGCGCAAGGCATCTTGTGGGCTTTGCGACGGGTCTAGACTGATCCGCCAATGATCTGCTTCGTGGACGGCATCGAACCCAGCTGGCGCCAAGGTCGCACTAAGATCGTATCCATCTTCGACGCCGATATAGACCGCGCGACCAAGCGCGGCAAAGCCTTCTTCGAGGGTGCCGTCAAAGACTTTCCGCCCGCGCGCCATCATGACAATTTTTTCGCACAAGCGCTCGGCGTGTTCCATGACATGGGTCGAAAACACAATCGTTGCGCCGCGTTTGTGTTCTTCCACGATGAGGTTCTCAAGGGTTTGCTGGTTGACCGGATCGAGCCCAGAAAACGGTTCGTCCAGGATCAAAAAGTCGGGCCGATGCGCCAGCGCGGAGAGAATCTGAACCTTTTGCGCCATACCTTTCGAGAGCCGCGTGACTCGGCTGCGCGCAAACGCTCCAAGGTCCATCATTTCGAGCAATTCATCGGCACGGGCCCTGGCATCGCTATGCGACAGGCCTTTTAGCCTCGCGAAATAGGTGATGATTTGGCGTGGGCTCATTTTCTTATACAGCCCGCGCTCTTCAGGAAGGAACCCGACACGCTTAAGCGCATGCAGATTGGGCGGTGCACCGAACAGGCTGACAGAGCCGCGATCGGGCGACAAAACGCCAAGCGCCATCCGCAGACTGGTCGACTTGCCGGCGCCGTTGGGGCCTAGGAACCCAACGATGGAGCCCTTTGGGACGTCGAAATCAAGATCGCGAACCGCTTGGAAGTTGCCAAACCATTTGCTGACGCCCGTTAGTTTCAAGGGTCGTTCGGGAGTCATACACCCATCTCCTGCCCTGTTCGTTCCGTTTATCGATATGTAGCGCGACTCTTTTGACCTACTAGGCTTGCCAAGCTCTTAAAGAGTCCACAGGATATCAGTATGAAGACACCGCAACCTCCAGCTAATGGGGATATGGTGGACGCAAGGGGGATAGATTCACGTCAAAAGCGTGACGACTCGATCCAACCAGCGAGCCCGCCTATGCCTGGCCCGTCACACACTCATGCCGCGTACAGTGGGACAGAAACGCTCGCCCTGATCGAGCGTGCGCTCCTGCGTTTGTCCTACGGAACATATGGCGTTTGTGTCTGCTGCGGCGCGGATATCAGCCTTGAGCGCTTAGACGAAAACCCTGCGATTGAAACGTGTTCGTCTTGCGAGGACGCAAACACGTTCAAAGCCCATTAAGCGCTTGCACAAGGTCGCGTTTAAGGTCTTCGACGTCTTCCAGACCGACGGACAAACGGATCCAGCTCTCATCTAGGCCCATCTCGGTTTGCTCTTCCTCGCTTAAAGCGCGGTGGGTGGTTGAGCTTGGATGGCAGGCGAGCGACTTTGTGTCCCCGAGATTGTTTGAAATATCGATCAACTCGAGGCGATTGAGAAACGTGAACGCTTCTGGCCGCAAGCCTTTGACTGAGAAGGCGACGAGTGTCCCACCAAGCGACATTTGGCGGTGGTGAACCTGATATTGTGGATGGTCGTTGCGACCAGGATAGTGGACCGCGCGGACATTGGGATGATTGGCGATCGCGTCTGCCAGTTCAGCCGCATTCGAGCAGGCTTGGCGAACGCGCAAATCGAGCGTTTCTAGCCCTTTTAAGACCACCCAAGCATTAAAGGGTGAGGCGGCCGGTCCGGTATGGCGCAGCCACGGATCGATAAACTCTTCGACAAAAGCGCTCTCGCCAAGAATCGCGCCGAGGAGAACCCGCCCTTGGCCATCCATGTGTTTTGTCGCCGAATAGACGGCGATATCAGCGCCCAACTCTAACGGCTTTTGCAGCACAGGTGAGGCAAAGACATTGTCCACCACCAAAAGCGCGCCTGCCGCATGCGCAAGCTTTGCGACTGCTTCGATATCGACCGCTTCTAACAGTGGATTGGAGGGACTTTCAATCAGCACTAAGCGTGTCGGCTTTGACAAAGCGCGCGCCCAGGCGTCAAGGTCACTGCCGAGAACAAACTCCGTTTCAACGCCATAACGCGGCAAAATGGTCGAGCAAATGTGCCGGCACGATCCAAACAGGGCGCTGGCGGCGACCACGCGGTCCCCGGCACGGCAAGGTGCGATCATCGCGGAAGAAATTGCCCCCATTCCAGACGCGGTTACGCGGCAGGTTTGGGCGCCTTCGAGCGCCGCCAGCCGCTCCGCCAGCATCTGGTTGGTAGGGTTACCGTAGCGAGAGTAAACATAACCATCCTCATCGCCCGCCATCCGCGCCGCCGCCTGCTCGGCGCTGGCATAGGCATAGCCGGAGGTCAGAAACATCGCTTCAGATGTCTCGCCAAACGCCGAGCGCATGGTTCCTTCGCGCACCAATTTGGTGGCGAGGGCCCAATTCTCTCTGTGCTTGGTCATGGCGAAATCCTTTGCATTCGAAGCGCATCGTCATAAGCCTTAGCCTGTAAGAGGATCAAGCCATGGCGGATGAAAAACGGGGCGTTTTACCGGATCACGAGCTGTTCAAGCTGTTCGAACATGGCGCGATAAAGTCCCAAGACGACCTGGATGAGACCCAAATCCAACCCGCCAGCCTCGACTTGCGGCTGGCATTCGATGCCTATCGTATCCGCGCCAGCTTCCTCCCCGGCAAAGCCCGCAGCGTCGCAGATGTGCTGCAAGAACCCGGCACGGAACTGCACCGGATTGAACTAACCTCGCGCGGCGCGGTGCTCGAGACGGGCTGCGTTTATCTCGTGCCGTTGCAAGAGACGTTGCGCTTGCCCGCGGGCATATCAGGACGCGCCAATCCAAAAAGCTCGACGGGGCGAATTGACGTTTTCACGCGGGTTGTGACCAATCGGTCGAAAGCGTTCGATGACGTGCCCATGGGGTATTCAGGTCCGTTATGGCTAGAGATCAGTCCGCGGACCTTCCCGATCTTGGTGCGTCCCGGAGATCGACTCGCGCAATTGCGGCTCAGGCGCGGGCGGAGTGCTGATACGTCCGAAAAAACCGTATCGATTGACCTGGATCAACCAAAAGGGCGGCCTGTCGGGTGGCGCGCCAAGCGACACGGAGGCCTGATTGATTTGCGTGCCATCGGACAACATCATGTCCACGAATTTTGGGAACCGCTATACGCGCATGGCAACCGCTTAATCCTCGATCCAGAAGAGTTTTACATCCTCGCCAGTCGAGAGGCGGTGAAAGTGGCGGCAGGCAAGGCGGCAGAAATGGCGCCGATCGCCCCGGAGCTTGGCGAGTTCCGGGCGCATTATGCCGGTTTCTTTGATCCTGGATTTGGCACCAATACGGGAGGGAGCCGCGCTGTCCTAGAAGTCCGCTCTCGCGATGTGCCTTTCATTCTGGAGCATGGTCAGCCGGTCGCGAAACTGGTCTATGAGCCGATGACGTCGCGCCCGCATGCGCTGTATGGGGGTCAGGCGAGCAATTATCAGGGTCAAGGTTTGAAGCTCTCAAAGCATTTCTCGACCCCAATATGAGCGGTGTTTAGAAGTCGCCCTCAAGCGCGATAAAGACCCGCGCGCCCTTCGCCGGATTGCCGAAGGTTTCTTCATAGTCTTCGTCAAACAGGTTGAGCAGGCCGAGCTTAAGGCGCGCGCGCTTCGAGAGCGACCAAACCGAGTTCACGTCGACTGTGACATAGTCATCGAGCTCGATATTGCCGACGGCTAGAAAATTATCCTGGCGCTCGCCAATATAAGCGGCGCGCGCGCTGAGCGCCAAACCTCTATTAAGGGTCCAAAACGCGTCTAAACCCCATTGTGACTCAGGCCGCAGGCGTAATTCCGCTGCCTCACCATCGACTTCATAGTCGCTCAATATCCCAAACGCTGTCAGGGTCAGCGTATCGCTGGGCGTCAGCTCGGCCTCGATCTCAACGCCCTCAACTTCGACTTCGCTCAAGTTGATATTTGTAAACAGATCGGGGTCGAATTCGATCAGGTTCTCGAACACGTTCTGGAATACGGTTGCGCGCACGGTCAGGCGCGGTGTGATCGCATGGGCGAGCGAGGCGGAGATGTGTTCGGATTCCTCGGGGACCAAATCCGGGTTGCCAACCAGAGTCGACCCTAAGGCAAAGAAACTGGGGAGTTTGAACCCCTGGCTCCAATGTGCGGACAGATCGGTCTGACCGGTATTAAACTGATAGACCAAGTCGGCTTTGCTGGTGGTCTGCGTCTCGCTCTCATAATCATCATGTCGGATGCCCAGCGTGGTCGAGAGCTGATCGCTGAAAATGAGCTCGGTTTCGGCGAAAACGCCAATCGTGTCGCGATCCAGCTCGAACCGATCGGGCACCAGGACTCCAAAATCGAACGCGCCATTTGAGATCCCATCCTCGCGGCTCCAATTGGCGCCGAGAATGTATTTGGCCTGAAACGGACGCGCCGCGCCGCGAATGAACGTGCTGGCATCAATGCGGTCAAATTCAGTGCTGCTCGACGATGCTGGCACGGCCTGCTCACCGAACAAGACGATGCCCGGCGACTGCGTCTCTGCGTCACGATTCAACCAACTGGCGGTCACCTCCCAGTCAAACGTATCCGTTCGCCATGGCGTAAGCTGCAGCGAAACCAGCGCTTGGTCCGCGGTCTCCGTCTCCAAATCGCGCAGGCTCGCGGCTTCGAACCCGCCGCTGGTTTCGGGGAAGTAAGCCGCTTGTGTCTCAGACAGATGCGCCACCAGCCGCAAAGGCATGGCGTCTGGGCGACGATTGGCGAGGGAGATGAGGAGGCCGTCGCGGTCGTAAAACTCGCCGCCATTCCCTTCATCCTCATAATGGGAGAGACCGCCCAGCAGGCCAAAGTCGCCGACCGGGGCGCCATAATAGCCCCCCAATTGCAGCTCCTCATCTGACACCCATTCGCCCCATAGCGCGCCTGGTGTGACGGCGTCATAGGTCTGCAGGCTTGCCGAGATCACACCGCTGATCGCATCAGCGCCGTAAATCGCCGATGAGGGACGCGTGAGGACTTCCAAACGGTCGATGAAATTTGGATCGATATTGGCGAAATCAAAGCTCCCGCCAGAGGTGGTGGAAATGTCATTGGCTTTTACCTGCTCGACCAAGACTTGCGTGAAGTTCTCATCGCCGCCGCGCAGCGAAATGAAATTTCGACCGGCAACGCTGCCTTTTGAAGACACTTGTACCCCGGCCTGGTTTTGCAGGGCCGAGAGCGTTTGCGTCACCGGGAGCAATGCGAGCTCATCGCGAGAAATCAGGCTCCAGCCGGCGCCGCGCGCGCTCGCATTGTCATCGATCCGCGTACCGATCACGACAATTGTGTCTTCGGTCGAAACGGCATCGGGGTCGGCGCTGTCTTGGCCGGTATCTGGCTGCGCATGAGCGGGACCAAAGCTCACCGCGAGACAGCACATAAAAAGCTTGGGCAAATGCCTAAGAGCAAGCATTTCGGAGACCTTTTTCAGCGAATTAGCGCGCGTAACCGAGCCTTTGATCGAAAATCGCTAATTTTTCTGAAACTCGCGACAAGTTGTAGCACGATTCTTGAATGTGAATTTATAGAAAATTGACTTCGGCTGGTCCAACATAGGAACAGCGATTCTAAGGGACATAGAATATGCCGACCATTTTCGCTGGTCGTTTTACACGATCTGTTGCGTTTGCTTTGATCCAGGCGATTGGCGTCGCACTGATCATTCCCGTGGCTTATGTTTTGGGCCAAAACTTTGAATTCTTTCCGCGCACGCTGATCCCGGTATGGACGGTTGCGCGCCCGGAAGACTTGTTGCCGACGATGCGGTTTATGTCGGGCGCTGCCTTCCTCGTCTTCCTTGTGTCGAACCTGATTTTCGGATCGATTTTACCGTCGACGGCGCGGCGTACCGCGATCGAAGTCTATGCGTTTGCGATCGCGATCACGATCGGATCGGTCGCTTTGTTCTTTTTCTCAATGACCGTGTTCGATCCCGAGCTTCTGCTCGGGGCCGCGGTCCTTGGCGTGCTGGCATTTTGTCTGGTCCATGCCGTGTTCGAGGAGCGCTCAAATCGCTTCGATCTTCGCGCCGGATTGGCGGCGATTTGGAATGTCATCAAATCTGGATTTGGTCTCGCGGGCCAGATCAAACCGTTTCCATTCGCGCTTGCGGCAGTGATGTTTACGACGACGCCAATTCTGCTCGCGTATTGGTTTAAAACCGATCGACAGTTTGCTGACAGCGTCACGGCCTTCCGGATGGCGATGCTGCCGAACCTCGCGGAAGGTGCACGCTACACCACGACCAATGCCTATCCAGGTTTGACCTTTTTACAGCCAATGATGGTCCGCTTCGACCCGAACGATCCTAATCGCGCTTTCGTCTTAGAGCGGGCTGGCGGCTTTTACACGTTCGATACGCGCGATCCGATCAACAGTAAGGAAATGCTGTTCGACCTCTCTGAGGACGTTAAAACGGTTTATCTGGAAACCGGCGCGCAGAGCTTCGCCTTCCATCCAGATTTCGACTATGGGACCTCGATCGGGCACAATGATTTGTTCGTCTATTATACGAGTTACACCGAAGCGGCGCAGACCAATTATCTGGTCAGCCTAGACCTCTCGCAATCAACGCCAGAAGCGCGTTATGAGTCGAAGTTCAATTTGGTCGAGCTCGGCGGGGAACCGAACGCATCGCACAATGGCGGCAATCTCGCCTTCGGGCCGGATGGGTTTTTGTATTTCTCGGTCGGGGACCGTTTAAATAACGACCTGCATCAGACCATCGACCAGAATTTCCTCGGCGGCATTTTCCGGATTGATGTCGATAGGCAGGGCGCAGATGTCAGCTTCCCGCCCAAGCGCGCGCCGGACATCACGCGCACTGCGGGCTATTATATCCCATATGACAATCCGTTGGTGGATGTTCCGAATGCGCTCGAAGAATATTATGCTTGGGGGCTGCGCAATCCATTCCGCTTCACGTTCGATCGTCAAGGCCGCATCTGGGCCGGCGAAGTGGGCGCGGCGACGTGGGAAGAAATCAATATCATCGAAAAAGGCGGCAATTATCAGTGGCCGTTTGCTGAGGGCTATGTCGAGTCCGGCAAGCCGCGCCCGGATCCGCTCTATGGCGTCGAAAAAGAGCCGATCTTCAACTATGTCCACACCGCTTATGACCGCGCCATTATCGGCGGCTTCGTGATCGAAGACGCACGCCTCAGCGAGCTCAATGGCAAATATATTTTCGGCGACAATTTCTCCGGCAATCTGTTCACCATTGAGGGCACCGGCGAAAAAGTCGAAACCTCAGAAATCATCGGCCGGGCGGACCAATATTCGCAGCGCGGACTCACTTCGTTTGCCCGCTCGCCAGAGGGTGAAATCTTACTGACCACGATGGGCGGCGGCCTAACCCCGGAAGGTGAGATCTTGAAACTCATCGTTGATGATGGCTCGGTCATTGAGGCGCCGGAACCCAGCGACGAGACCGGCGAACTGGTGATGGCCTCAGCGGATCTCGGCCGCGAACACTTCACCATGAACTGCACAACCTGTCATGGCGATGAGGCAAAGGACCTATATATCGAGCTCGGCCACAATATGCCGGACTTTACCGACCCGATCTATCAAGCCTCGCGCTCGGACGAAGATTTGATGACCATCATCAAGCTCGGCGGCGGCCGCCTCGGCGTCGATCAAGCCATGCCGCCTTGGGAAATGATCTTCACCGACCAAGACATCGAGTCGATCGTCCTGCATCTGCGAACGCTCGAAGAGTAGCACAACGGCAAATCCTGGTGGGCCCGGAGGGACTTGAACCCCCGACCAGACCGTTATGAGCGGTCCGCTCTAACCAACTGAGCTACAGGCCCTTGTGTCCAAGATGAATGGCGGCATAAAACGCCAGACTTGATCTCGCCGCAATGGCGCAATTCAATAGGGACTGCAAGTTTTTTGAACCGATTGGAGGCATCCATGAACCTGCGATTGAAATCCGCGTCTCTGGGCGGAGGGCTGCTCCTCTTGGCCGCCTGTGGCGGCGCGCCAGACGAGGTGGCGGCGACCGATCCGGTGCCCGCAACGCCGACCGTAGCGGCAGCGCCGACCCCGACGGTGACACCAAATGCGGAGCCGCTGGCGTCGACCCATCCGAATTCCATTCAGCCCGAAACGACGCTGACACTCTCGGCTGAAGGCGCGGTCAAGCGCGCGCCGGACATCGCCTTCATGAATGCCGGCGTTGAGACTCAAGGCGAGACCGCGCAAGCGGCGATGCAGGCCAATGCTGAGGCGATGAACGGGGTGTTTGAAGCGCTCGCCGCCGCCAATATTGACCGCAGCGACATGCAAACGTCTAATTTCTCAGTCCAGCCGCAATATGATTATTCCAACCGGTCATCCGGCCAAGGCCCGCGCCTGACCGGCTATCGCGCGAGCAATCAGGTCACCGTTAAAGTGCGCGACTTAGACAGTCTTGGAGAGACAATGGACGCTCTGGTTGGCGCCGGGGGGAACACATTTAGCGGTTTGACCTTTGCCTTGGAGGATGATCGCGCCGCTATGGATGCAGCGCGCGAACTGGCGATGAAATCCGCGATTGCGCGAGCCGAACTTTATGCGGCAGCATCTGGCTATGAACTGGCGCGCGTGGTGACCCTCTCAGAAGCGGGTGGATTGCAGCCCGGGCCGCAGCCGATGATGATGGAAGCGCGCAGCGCCGCCGCGTCGACGCCGATCGCGACGGGCGAGGTCAACTATTCGGTCACGGTCAACGTCACCTTCGAGTTAAGACAGCCGGCTGAGTAGCGGCGGGTTAGGCGTGCTCGAGCCTCGATTGAGGGGTGGTGCGGCGCGGCTTGACCCGATTGTGCTCATCCATCAGCACCACGTTCGGCTGATGCTGCCGGGCCAGTTCGGCCTCCATTTGCACAAAGGCGGCAATCACCACGCGGTCGCCGAGGGCGAACTTGCGCGCTGCCCCACCATTGATGCCGATCACCCCTGATCCGCGTGGGGCTTCGATCGCATATGTCGAAATCCGTTCACCATTGGTAATGTTCCAAATGTCGACGCGCTCATTCGGGAGAATGCCAGCGGCATCCAGCAAGTCCTGGTCGATCGAAACCGAGCCTTCATAGTACACATCGCACTGGTTCACCGTGGCGGCGTGTAACTTCCCTTTTAACATGTTGACCAGCAAACGCTCGTCCTCCCTCATGAAAATCTACGTGGCAGACCGTATCCGCTATGCATATATGGGCATCGCTTGCCCCCGCGTGAAGAGGCTGTCTGCAGTACAAGAAATGGGCAAGACTGAAACCCCGCGCGCGGCCCAAAACGGCGCACCCACAGCATCAGCTGTCAAATGAGTTTGTTTCGCTTTTATCGCGCAGGGCACCACGTGAGGGCATTCGTTTGCAGGTCGAGTTCTACGCCGAGTTCTGTTTGAGGCTCGCGCTCACTGAGGTTTTCCAGCGGGTACATCGCAGCTTTCAGCAGGTCGTAGTCGCGATCATCCCCAATCACCGTGCCGGTCGCCGTTTCTGAGCGCAGAGCATAACGCGTCGTTGGCGTGCCATCCTCAACCAGGGTCCGGCGTTCAAATCGAACTTTCGCAGCGCCCGGCAGGGCTGCGAACCGCAATGCTTTTTTCCATGCCTCACTCATGCCAAGGGGGATCCGAGCTCGGACAAGGTCTCGCGCAAGAGCGGTCCGATCTCGGTTTGAATGACCAGGTCAGCATAGGCGTCATGATCGGTCGGTTCACGATTGATAATCACGTATTTTGAGCCATTTTGCTTGGCGATGAGCGGGATATTCGCGGCTGGATAGACGACCAGCGAAGAGCCAAGCGCAATCATTAAATCGCAAGACAAGGCCTCGCTTTCAGCCCGCATCATTTTGTCCTCCGGCATGGCTTGGCCGAACGAGATGGTCGCCGATTTGACCAACCCGCCGCAAAAGTCGCAGGTGATGTCTTCACCGGCTTCATAGCGGGGGCGGAGCGCTTCATATTCGTGACGTTTGCCGCAATTCAGG
Organism: Pseudomonadota bacterium; assembly: GCA_038531165.1. Lineage (GTDB taxonomy): Bacteria > Pseudomonadota > Alphaproteobacteria > Caulobacterales > Hyphomonadaceae > Henriciella. Next base: position 442,797 of record JBCBBZ010000001.1, on the reverse strand, counting down.
CATTTTGCATAAGAGGCATTGCCATGGATCTCGATCACTTTGTCATCTGGGACGCCGCCATCTTGGTGCAAATTATCAACATTCTGGGTCACCACACACGTGACTTTCCCGATTTCGACCAATTTCGCGATGGCAAAATGACCCGTATTCGGACGGGCACCGGTCCATCCCGCCGTGCGTTCAAACACCCGCCGCCATCCCTCGCGGCGCGCGTCCGGATCGGAAACATAGTCTTGGAAGTAAATCGGCTGCATTTTTGACCAAACGCCGCCAGGCGAGCGAAAATCCGGAATGCCGCTCTCGGTCGAGATGCCGGCCCCGGTAAAAATCACCACGCGATCTGCAGCGTCAATAAGGTTCGCAAGCGTGGTCGCTTCATTGCTCATAAAATGCGCTCTTCATCCAGCCAACGGCAAGCTTGTGACAGGCATGAGCAACTATCAAGGGGCAGTTTCCCGCTTGAATTGCATTGAAACAATCGCTGAGACGAGAGGTAAGTCGGATTCACATTAGTTTCAAATAGGTGACATGAATATTTGTATTTGAGGATCTAGGGCGATTTTCATCACAACAAAAACCGATGGGTCCTTGTACTATGAATTTTGTTTGCACGCGATTACTTCTTCGTCTTTTCAGAGTCGTGATGATTGGGGGTGTGGCAGCGTCAGCGCCAGCCCTCGCTCAAAGCTATATTCAGCTCACGCTCGAAGACCCCAAAGACCTTAATGCAGGGTCGGCCACGTATAATCAGTATCAACCGGACGGCTCTGAGCGCGGCTTACCTTATGGCACCGGCCTGACGATCGAATGGTGGGAATGGCGGGGCGGTGAGCCTCAGCGAAATGATAACTGTACGTTCTCGCTCAACGTTGACGCCAATGGGACGTATTCAGCACCAGCCGCGATTGAGTATACGGCGATAGGCTCGCGCGAGCATCGCTTCCGGTTCCGCCAAGGGTGTTCGCCTGGACGCGTCAATGTCCAGAACTCATTCTTGAAAATCTATCCGAACCAGAGCGAGGTCACGTCTCCGATTATGGTGCAATCGGTCAAAGTCAGCAACGGATCAACGAGTCGATCACGCGACCGTTTTCGGGTGGTCGCTGCTGCGGATCGCGGCGCGCCAGAGTCCTGGTCGATTTCTGATGTCTGCCGACAGTTTGAGTACAGCGTAAATGTTGTGGAAGGCCGATTAGAAGATGACGACAGAACGCTCCGGGATGGCCGTCTGCATACGGCGGTAAACGCAAATGTGAACCCCGTGCTGCAAGAAGGGCCAGATGGTGCGGATTTATCTTCTCCAAACGGGGGCGTGGTCATCTTTCCAGATCGAGCGTCTGAGACGGATGGCGAGCGGTATGCGCTCACGCTATGCGATTCAGGCTATGTGCGCGGTGCGGGTGAGCGGTTTCCAGACCCAAACGCGACTTATTCTACGGACATGATCACTAAATACGCGAAGTTGCCACATCCAGATGGCGGCGATGCCAATCTGACGGGTCAAGGCTTAAAGACCTTGCAATTCCGCGTCGGCACGCGGGCTGCCGCCTTGGCGGACGAAAACGTATTAAGCGTGCTGAGCTACAATCTCCATTCAAGTGATGATGGTACGCAATCCAATTTGCTTAACTGCGTATTGCGGTCACTCCTGCCATTTGGTGGCAATTGCGGCGGTCTAAATGGGCGCGATCGTCGATTCCGCGAGGCTGCAGAATCCGTCTTAGCGGTTGAACCGGATGTGGTCGTGTTCACTGAGGCCTCGCAGGCCCTTTCAAGCCGCGTTTCAATCGATGATTCAAGGCGCGAGCTAAAAGCCGCTCTGGAAGAGGTTTATACGTTTCAATCTGTGCGGCCGAATGGGATTCCCGAGGGCGGTAGCATCACCAGCCTATTAGAGTGTCCAGACAATGCAAAAGATGAGCGCCTGAGCCCGGATACCGAGATCTATCCTGATCAGTCTGGCGCGGATATGGTCCATCAGACTTATTGCGGTGACCCCGAGCGAGCTGGCCTTGATTCCGGGGTGCTCATTGGCGTCCGCAAGCAAAGCGGGTCGATCCTTGGCGATGCTTTCGAACTTTATGATTTCGCGGATGGTCCAGATAAAGGCGCAGCCAAGGGTGTGCAATATGTTCGGATCGGTAAGGGTGGCCAGATCTACCATGTTTTCGGCTCTCACATGCAAGGGGGGCGTCAACGTTGCGCCGCGCGCCTTTCGCAAATGCGTGAGGTCGCCGCGTTCATCGCTGAACAGACCAATCTATCGTCAGACAGCTCTGAAAGAATTGTCTTTACCGGCGACCTCAATTTCGATCCCATTTTGAACAATCACTTTCGGCAATCTGGGCAGCTCGAGGGTCGAGCGCTCACTTGCCGTAATGAAACCGAGTACTTGGTTCAAAAGCTCCGCGCCATCGCAGCGCCTGTCGAGGGTCTCGTCACGGCGGGACGGGTTTATTTGACCGAAAGCTCCATGCCTTTTTCGAATGATTGCCAGCTCAACCGGATCATGATTGAAACTAATGACAAAATCGACGCATGCGGTCCCCCTGAGGCGCCCGGCGACAAGTCCAAGATTTTGGATCATTTGTTTTGGGTGGGCGCGAAACCCGTCCGTTCAGGCAGTGTATTTTTCCGACAAACTGCCGATGGCGAAAACAATGGTCTTGATCGCGGGACAGACCTATCGGGCCATTATCCGCTCTTAACCACCCTAGACTATCGCCAGGTGCCGGGCACGAGCGATGCAATAAATGATCACAGTCTCGATGCATTTTTCGGTCGGACAAGCGCACCCGGATCTGAACAACCTCGAAGCCGTCCAGTGGTTTGCCCCTATGGGGTGGTCACACCCTATCAGGCAACGGGAGAGGCCACCCTTTCGCGACCCACTTCTGAGCCCGATCTGGTGTGCCTGCCCTATCAGTGCCTTGATCAGGTTTCTGGGATCGTTGGTGATGTTTGCAATCCCGCTAGCGTCGCAGGTCCAGGCGTTCTTAGTCGCAAATACTGTCGCAGTCGCGATAATGACGGCGAAAACTATGTCGCGCCTTGCATCGTGCCGGGTGGCTATCAGAATCTCGCTCGGCTTCCTGGGGTCTCAGTTGCAGCCTCTTCGGTCGGAAATTCTGCAGATAAGGTCATCGACGGCGATGTGTTCTTTACACTTGATGGTGATGGACTGCTCAGCGAGCGTGCCTGGATCTCGGACGAGCTTTCATATGGCGAGGCGTCGTCCTCAAAACAATGGATTGAAGTCCAATTGCCCCGCCCGCAATACATTAACCGGGTGCGTGTCCGTCCCGTCGGAACTGGGTCGAGCCTGGCGTCACTCTTCAGTTTTAGAGTGTCTTATGACGAGATCGGGTCCGGCGGACAGCGCGTTTCTCAACCATTTGGATCAGGATATTCCTACCACCCAGAGCGTGCCTCTGCCGCATCTAGCGCGCCAAACTCTGACATTTGGACAGTCGCCGAGATGACAAAGCCGGTATTGACTGATCGGGTGCGCGTAACCTGCTTGGAGACGATGCTCACGCATAATCGGTGCGCCATATCTGAAATCGAGCTTTATGGCGGCGAGTAAGCCGAGCATAACAGCCAGGCGGCGTAACCATGGCGCCGCCTGCTCCACGACCTTAGATTGAAGTGCCATCGCAGACTAAAACCCTTTTCGCACCATCCAGTCGGTGCATATCCGGACGGCTTCGGGCAGCAGATCTGGGCGCTCTATGTAATAGTGATCGGCGCCGACAATGTCGTGATGTTCTTTATCATCATGGCCGACCGCGTCGAACAGTCGCTGCGCGTGGCTCGGGGTGCAAGCAAGATCGGCCGTATTGTTGATCACCAAAACCGGGCAACTGATCCGAGCCGCATTGCCGAGGCCGGTCGCATTTGTGGTGTCATACCCCCATTGGCTGAGCCATGAGCGGAGCGTTGAAAACCGCGCCAAGCCAACCGGGCCATCATTGGCGACTTTCGGCTCGCCGAGATAGCATTCATACGGGCGCCGGTCGGAGGGGTCTTGCGTTGGGTCGGTCCAACGTAAGTCGGCCATGGTGCCATGAACGGTAAAGGCGCGCTCGGCGCTATCCTCGCCGCGTTTGCGCAGATCCGCTAATGTGCCTTGCACCCAGTCTGTAATCCGCCGATTGCGGGCGATTTGTTCGGAACGGTACCGCGCTTCATATGCCGCCGTGTAAGCGGGTTGGTTGGGATTTTTGGGGTCGTAAATATTCAGCTCTGGGTCGCGTATGAAAGGTTGGGTCTCATCTCGAATCGAAGGATCGATCCATTCCGTCAGCGTCATCGCGCGACTGATATGCGCGGCCAGGAGCATGATGCCGTCCACGGGCAGTAAGTTAAGCGCCGTCAAATCATAAGCGTCACCCGCCGGCGTATGGGTCAGCGTTGGTGTCTCGGCCTGGTCTTGGTAAAACAGCGACAATGATCCACCGCCGGACCAGCCACCGAGGATCAGGGTTTCATAACCGAGCGTGTCGCGGGCGTGTTTGAGACATGCCCCAAGATCCGCCACACACTTCTCCATGATCAGTGCTGTGTCATTGCCGCGATAGCGCGGATTGCAATAGATGATGTGGTGCCCAGCATAAGCCAAAGCCGACACAAGCGGCAAAAAGGCCCCCGATCCGATCGGGTGCGAAAAGACAATGACCGATTTCGAGCGCGTGTCCTTTAGCGCGATCTTCATACACTCGACCACAACCGTTTCCCCAGCGCCGCCATAGACGTCTTTGAACGCTGACATTTCTTTGTGCAGCACCAAATATGGTTCTCGGACCAGTTCAGCCATGGGCACCTCCCGCATGGTGAAGTCTTGGCCTTTTGCGACGGTGAGTCCAGTATGACCCAAAGACAAGGGAGCAGGCGCCATGATCAAAGCCACCGGCATCCATCACCTCGCCATCATGTCCGCGGATATCAAAAGCCATATTGAATTTTTCTCGGATGTCTTGGGCTGCAAGCTCTCCGCGATCTTTGATATGCATGGCGTGCCGGGTGGCATCCATGCCTTCATGCACTTGGATGATCATTGCTATTTCTCGATCGTTCAATTGCCTGCGGTCAAGGACATTCCAAGCGAAATGGGCGTCACGCATGCTGGCAATGGCGCGGGACCAAGCGCGGCTGGGACCTTACAGCATTTGGCCTTCAAAGTGGACACGCCCGAAGAGCTGCTCGCGATCAGAGACCGGATCCGGACCAAAGGCGTCAATGTGATCGGACCGATCAATCATGGCATCTGCCAGTCGGTCTATTTTGGTGGACCGGATAATTTGGTTTTGGAAGTTGCGACCTCTGAGGCGGAAATCGATCAAAAGGCGTGGGTCGACCCCGCCGTGCTTGAGAAAGTCGGCATCAGCGCAGCGGAAGCGGCGCAATATATGGCACCAGATCCTTACGATGGCGACGGCGGAACGGTGGCACAGCCACCTTATGATCCGGACAAGCCACACCAAGCCTATCCAAAAGAGATGTATCAACAAATGCTCAAAGCCCCGGATGAGGTGATCTGGAAAACCGCCTCCTATGCCGAACCACCGGTTAAAGTCTGAGGGCGATGATCAGAAAAATTGCGTTCGGCTTTACGGCATTGGTCCTGGTGCTGTTCATCGGTGCGGGCGTCTATACCTGGGACCCATTGCCTAGAAATCCGAGCGCGGAGGTCTTGTCGGCCGCGGCCAAGGATTATGAGGTTGAGATCATTCGCGACACTTGGGGCGTGCCGCACATTTACGGTCAGACCAATGCTGATACCGCTTTCGGAGTGGCCTATGCGCATGCCGAAGACGATTTCGAAACCATTCAAGATGTGACGGCGGCAACGCGCGGCGTGCTGGCCCGCTATAAGGGCGCCGCGGCGGCGCCAACGGACTATGTGGTCGCGCTCCTGGATGTCTGGGGCACGATCCGGACCCGGTATGAGCAAGATGTGCCCGCCGACATAAAAGCAATGGCCGAAGCTTATGCCGCGGGGCTGAACCTATACGCGGCGGAAAACCCCGACAAAACATGGGCGGGTCTCGCGCCGTTCACCGGCGAAGATATCGTTGCCGGTTTTATCCTCAAAACGCCATTCTTTTACGGCTTCGACGAAACATTACAGGGCTTGTTCGCGGAAACGCGCGATCAGCCGCTCGCCAAAGATCCGTCCCAGCGTACGTGGTTACTGCACCCCAGTCTGAACACCGCCCGAGGCTCGAATGCATTTGCAGTCTCCCCAGACCGGAGCGGAGATGGAACGACGCGTTTGTTGATCAATTCCCATCAACCCATGACCGGCCCTGTGGCCTGGTGGGAGGCGCACATCGTCTCTGAAGAAGGGTTGGACATTAGCGGTGGGTTGTTTCCAGGCACGCCGGTCATCCTTCATGGGTTTAATCGCCATCTTGGCTGGGCCAATACGGTGTCGAAGCCAGACCTAACTGATATCTATCGCCTAACCACAGATCCAGACGATCCAACCCGATACCAATTGGATGGCGCGTGGCAGCGCTTTGAAGAAGACAGCGCCTTGTTGCGGATCAAATTGTTCGGTCCATTCGCCTTGAAAGTGCGCCGACCTGTTTTGCGGACGCCGCATGGCCCTGTGATCGAAGCGGCGCACGGGACCTATGCGGTGCGCTATGCCGGGATGGGCGAAATCCGCCAATTGGAGCAATATGTGCGGCTTAACCTCGCCACGGACTGGGACGCGTTCAACGCCGCTATGGGTCTGAACGCTCTGCCCAGCATCAATTATATCTATGCGGACAAAGCCGGAAACGTCGCTTTCATCCATAATGGTCAATATCCAGATCGGTCATCGGGGGCGCGCTGGGATTGGCAACAGGACCTGCCGGGCGATCGCTCCGATCTAATCTGGCAGACTTATATTCCGTATGCGGATGGACCAAAATTGGTAAACCCGCAATCCGGATTTGTTTTCAATGCCAATAACGCGCCGTATCAGGCGACCGATGGACCGGATAATATCGCTGCCACCGATCATCCGGTTTGGCTCGGTTTACAGACCAATGACACCAATCGTTCGCTGCGCATTCAGGCGCTTACAGATGGCGTCCGCCCCATCGATCGCGACACGCTTCTCGCGATCAAGTTTGACACGGCATATGCCAAAGGCTCCGAAACGGCTGCTTTTGTGGGCCAGGTATTGGACTATGACTGGTCTTCCGAACCTGAACTTGCTGGGGCGCTGGCTCATTTGCGGGGTTGGGACTTCAAAACAGATATGGAAAATGTCCACGCAGCGCTCGGTACGCTGACGGTGCTGCGTCACATTACGGGTCAATTCACCGGCGATTATGGCCCGTCGCCCGACCAAGCTTTCCGCGACGCGGTGGCATTGTTGGAGGCTAATTTCGGCCGCATCGACCCGAACTGGGGAGAGGTAAACCGGCTTGTGCGCGGCGGCGTCAACGTTCCGATCAGCGGTGGGCCAGACATTCTTCGTGCGATTTATCCAGCTGAAATCCGCGAAGATGGCCGCCTGCATGCCGATGCTGGAGATACCTGGATGGCTCTAGTGGAGTGGACGGCCGACGGGCAACAATCTGCGGCGCTGATCCATCAATTCGGCGCTGCAACACTTGACGAAGCGTCGCCCCACTATGCTGACCAGGCCCCGCTTTTCGCGGGCGAGCAGTGGCGACCGGCTTTGCTATCGCGGGCCGATGTCGAAGCCAATGCTTCGCGCACCTATCGGCCTGGACGCTAAGGCACGGTGCGCGCCCAAGCGCGGATATCATCGACGAAAAGCTGTGGTGCTTCCATCGCTGCGAAGTGGCCTCCGTGCGTCATGTCCGCCCAGTATGTGATATTATAGGCCCGCTCGCACCATGAGCGTGGGGGTGGGGCGTAAACGCTTTCCCCTGGATAATTGGCGAAGCCGGTCGGCGTCTCGCAACGCTCACCTTCTGGCAGAACTGCGCCGCCTTCCCCAAAAAACGCGGCATAATACCAAACCGATGTCGCAATCGCATCATTCACCAAATAGAGCATCAAATTCGTGATCAGTTGATCGCGCGTGTAGATGTCAAACAAGCTGCCGCCGCGCAGATCGGTCCATGTGTTGAATTTTTCGAGTATCCAAGCCGCCGTTCCCATCGGACTGTCCATCAGCGCCATTGCCAGCGTTTGCGGCTTGGTCGCCTGTTGAATGAAATAGCTGCCTTCCAGCTGCATGGCCGCTTGCGAGCGCTGAATCCACGCGATTTCGGCGTCCGATTGCGGTGTGGATGGGTTTGGCCGTAGACTGATCATGTTCAAATGGATCGCCTTGCAGCCGCCTTTCCCAGTCGCTGCCGCATGGTCGAAGCCGATCCAAGAGGTGACCATGCCGCCCCAGTCGCCCCCTTGTGCATAATAGGCGTCATAGCCCAAGATATCCTGCATCAAACTGTTCCAGAGTTTTGCCGTGGCCCGCTGACCGAGCGGCGCGGCGGGTTTACCGGAAAATCCGTAGCCTGGTAGGGAGGGGATAATCAGGTCAAATGCATCCGCCGCCTGACCGCCATGCTGGCTTGGAAACGCGAGTGGGCCGATGGCATCGTAAAACTCATAAACCGATCCCGGCCAGCCATGAGTCAAGAGCAGCGGCCGCTGCCCGTCCGCTTCGCCAACAATATGCAGGAAATGGATCGGCAAGCCGTCAATCTCAGCGATGAATTGCGGATGCGCGTTCAGTTTCGTTTCCTCAGCGCGCCAATCGTAAGTCTCCAGCCAATAGGCCTGAATGTCTTTCATCACCGGGGTCGACATGCCCAGCTGCCATTCGGGAAGGCCGGCGGGTTCGGGAAACCATTGATAGGCTGAGACCCGCTGCCGGAGCGCATCCAGTTTAGATTGAGCGATGTCAATTTTGAACGGTTTTGGCGCTGACATCTCCGTCTCCCGAATTTTCACCGAGAGTGCTGAAGATCATCCTTCGGTCAAGGATGGACGCAGCGACAGGCGCTTATGCGTTCTCCATCGCCGTGGCGACTTTGTTGGAAACACCGTCCCATTTGTCCTTGGTGCTGCTTCCGGTCGAGTTCAGCGCACTCAACAGCGCCACCGTCATGAGGGACAAAATCAGACCATACTCAATGGCCGTCGCGCCGGACTCATTGCGGCCAAACTGCACCGCCCATTCACGAGCTGACACCATGACTTTTGTCCCCTATTTGGCTCGCTAACACTTCAAACAGAGGAATATCCGCCGCCGGTGCTGGGTAGCGATGCAAGTCCTGCGGTGCGACCCAAGCGAGTGATTGTCCCTCATTTGGACGGGGCGCCCCCCGCCAATTCTTCAACAGGTATAAAGGCATGAAAAGATGAAAAGTATCGTAAGCGTGACTGGCAAATGTAATCGGATTGAGGTCGGTTTCGCTAACCGTAATGCCAAGCTCTTCAGACAATTCTCGGCAGAGGGCTTGTTCCGGGGATTCGTCCGGTTCTATTTTGCCGCCTGGGAACTCCCACAATCCGGCCATGGCCTTACCCTCCGGACGTTGCGCGAGCAGGATCTCGCCTGCTGGATTGATCAAAGCAGCGGCGGCAACATAGACCGTTTTCACGTCCGGTACGCGCCGTTAATGTCGACATATCCGTGCGTCAGGTCACACGTATAGACCGTCGCTTTGCCAGGCCCTGATCCGACCGACAGTCGGATGGCGATATCAGGCTCAGACACCGCGGCGGTCGCGCGCGCCTCGTCATAGTCTGCGGCGCGAGCGCCGCCGCTCGCAACGGCTATGTCGCCGAACCAAATTGCCAATGCGTTCAAATCGATCGTTTCGCCCGATTTGCCGGCCGCCATGACCACCCGCCCCCAATTGGCATCATTTGCGGCCAGCGCCGTTTTCACCAGGGGGCTATTGGCGATATCGACCGCGATCCGCTTGGCCGAGCGATCCGAGGTCGCCCCATCCACCGAAACCGTGATGAACTTGCTCGCCCCCTCGCCGTCTTTGACAATTTGGATCGCAAGATTGAGGCAGATATCCTTCAACGCATCGGCGAGATCGTTAAATCTAGGATCGGCTGTCGTGCCGATCGGCTTGGCGTCCGATTGACCCGTCGCGAAGGCCATCAAAGTGTCTGAGGTCGAAGTGTCACTGTCGACGGTGATGACATTGAAGCTGTCATCGCAGGCTTGCCGGAGCGCGGTTTGCAAGACGTCCGGAGCAATCGCGAGATCGGTAAAGATATAGGCCAGCATCGTGGCCATGTTCGGCGCGATCATACCCGACCCCTTGGCGATACCCGCAAAAGCGACGTCACGATCGCCGATCCGATACGTGCGGCCAGCGCCTTTGGGATAGGTATCGGTTGTCATAAAGGCGCGCGCGCACGCTTCCCAATTGGGCGGCGCCAGCCGGTTCACCAATTCCGGCACAATGCTACCGACATAATTGGGATCCGAGAGCGGCTCGCCGATGACGCCCGTGGCCGCCAAATAGCAGTGTTCTTTTGGGCATTTAAGCGCGGTCATCATGGCCGCCAATGTGGCGTCGTTTTTCAGCGCACCTTTCGGACCCGTAAAGGCGTTCGAATTGCCGGAATTGACCACCAATGCCGCCGCTTGTCCGCCGCTAGACGCCAAAGCCTCGCGGCACCAATATATATCAGCAGACGCCGTTGAGGATCGTGTAAACACCCCGGCGCAACTGGTTCCGGTCGGGAATGTGAAGAGGAAAACATCATCTCGCTCCACCCCGCGGTTTGCGTAGAACCCGCGCGAGGCGGTTGCCGCCTTCACGCCTTCGATCAGTGGCACATCTGGAAACCGGGCGGGCGCAAACGGGGATGGGTCAAACATTAGGGCGCGTCACTTTCAGCTGGTGGAGCCGCGCTCTGACTCGCGGCGTCTTCGACCGCAGGCGCTTGGTCCGCGTCCCGGCGCTGTATCTCTGCGCCGCTCCGGGTTTCGACAGCAATATCTGCCAATTGGGTCAGTGTGAGGTAATTGATAATGAATGGCCGCATTTCGTCTTTGGTTTTCGGTGGCGGCGTTCGGCGTTCATCGACTTTGACAATGGTCCAGCCGTCTTGTGATTCGAAGATTTCTGAAAATGTCCCGGTTGGCGTGTTTCCGATAATTGCTGGATAGGGATCGACGAGATCGTTCGGCCGCACCCATCCGATGGTTCCGCCATTCAATTTGGTTTGCACATCCGTAGAGTATTCCAGAGCAGCCTCGGCAAAGTCTTTGCCAGCAATGAGCTCAGCATGAATCTGTTCTGCTTGCTGAGCATCCATAGCGATGATCCGACGAATGCTGACCTCATCATCGAGCTGTTGCAATTTGACCTGCTCCTCATACCAGCGGTCGAACGAGGCGCTAAACACTTCATCCTCAAACAGGCTCTCAATCAGAAAGTTGACCAGCAAACGCTCGCGCGCGGCGGCGAGGCGTCGGATTGCGGCCGGGTCTTGATCAAGCCCGCGCCGCACCGCTTCTTGTGCCAACAAGCGTTGATCAATCAGACCGTCCAAAACCTCACTGAACGCTGGGTGTGCGGGATCAAAGTCGGAGTAAGGTTCGACGCGACCTTCGGCAACTGCCACCAGTTCGACATCGCTGCTGTAAATCGTTTCACCATTCACAATCGCTGCGACCGAGCTATCCGACATTGGAGCCCCCTCAGGTGCCGTCGAGGGTTGCTCGCAGGCGACGACCAGGCTCAAAAATAGCGCAAGAAAAGCGCCATTCTGGAAAGAAACTCGTTTCAATTGCATGTCCAGCATTCCTTTGCCGCATTCGGCTAATTGACACGTCATGGCGCCGTTCTTAAGTCCGCTTAAAGCGGTGGTCGAGAGACTAGTTGTGGACACACGCGACATGTGCGTCCACATCCTAGAAAGAATTCTGTGTTTTCTAGGGTTAATTCAAACAGTGTGGTGTCCCCTTCAATGTTGTCCGTAGCTCAGAAGATTTTCGGTTCGGTAAATGACCGTAAGCTCAAGCCGATGAGTCGGCGCGTGCAAAAGATCAATACACTCGAGCCGATGATCGAAGCCCTTTCGGACACGGCGCTGCGAGCCAAAACCGATGAATTCCGCAAACGCTTGGCCGATGGCGCCACGCTTGATGATATTCTAGACGAAGCTTTTGCGGTGGTCCGAGAGGCGTCTAAACGCTCACTTGGCATGCGCCATTTCGATGTTCAGTTGCTTGGCGGGATGGTGCTGCATAATGGCGCCATTGCGGAGATGCGGACGGGGGAAGGCAAGACGCTGGTCGCGACGCTCCCAGTGTATCTCAATGCCCTGCGCGGAGAAGGCGTCCACGTCGTTACTGTGAACGATTATCTTGCTGCCCGAGACGCCGAATGGATGGGCAAGCTGTATAGTTTCCTTGGGCTTTCCACGGGTGTGATCCGCGGCGAAGTGCCGGGCGGCGCGCGGATGAATGATGAAGATCGCCGCGCTGCATATGCCTGCGACATCACCTATGGCACCAATAATGAGTTCGGCTTTGATTATCTGCGCGACAATATGAAATACGCGCTGGATCAAATGGTCCAACGCGGTCATGCCTACGCGATCATCGATGAAGTCGACTCCATTCTGATTGATGAAGCGCGTACACCTTTGATTATCTCCGGTCCAACCGATGACCGTTCGGAGCTGTATCGCACGATCGATAAACTCATTCCGGGTCTGGATGACGAAGACATCGATCTCGATGAGAAAATGCGTTCGGTCGTGTTCACCGAAGAAGGCCTTGAGAAAATGGAGGATCGCCTCAACAAAGAAGGCATCCTTGAGGGCTCTTTGTGGGATCCGGCGAATGTCTCAATTGTCCACCACGCCAACCAAGCCCTGAAAGCGCATAAGCTCTTCCACCGAGACAAAGACTATATCGTCAAAGACGATCAGGTCATGTTGATCGATGAATTTACCGGGCGGATGATGGAAGGTCGGCGCCTCTCCGAAGGCCTTCACCAGGCGATTGAAGCGAAAGAGAATGTCGACATTAAGCCAGAAAACCAAACGCTGGCCTCGATCACGTTCCAAAACTATTTCCGCCTATATGAAAAGCTCGCCGGGATGACGGGTACGGCAATGACCGAGGCGTCGGAGTTTGCGGACATCTACTCCCTCGCCACGTTCGAATTGCCCACCAACAAGCCAATCCAGCGCCTCGATGAAGACGACGTGGTCTATCGCGTCGCGTCTGCGAAGTATAAAGAGATTGTCGAAGAAGTTCGCGAAGCGCGGGCAAAAGGCCAGCCGGTTTTGCTTGGCACCGCTTCCATCGAGAAATCCGAGGTCGTCTCGACTTATCTGACCGCGGCAAAGATCCCGCACAAAGTGTTGAACGCTCGCCACCACGCGCAAGAGGCAGAAATTGTCGCCGATGCCGGGGTGCCAGGTGCGGTCACGGTGGCGACCAATATGGCCGGTCGCGGGACGGATATTCAGCTCGGCGGTAATTTTGACATGCGTGTCGCCAAAGCCGTCCAAGCCCATATTGAAAAGCATGGCGATGAGCCATCAGACGGCCAGTTGCAGCTCATCCGCGACGAAATTAAAGCCGAAATCGAAACGGCGAAGCAAAAGGCGCTGCAAGCGGGCGGACTCTATGTCCTCGGCACGGAGCGTCACGAAAGCCGGCGGATCGACAATCAGCTGCGCGGTCGAACCGGGCGCCAAGGCGATCCGGGACGATCGAAGTTCTTCATCGCCGTCGATGATGATCTGATGCGCGTCTTCGCGGCGGAACGGCTCAACTCAATCATGAAGGGCCTTGGCATCAAAGAAGATGAAGGGATCACCCATCCCTGGATGAATAAGGCCATTGAGACGTCGCAGAAGAAAATCGAAACGCGGAATTTCGACATTCGGAAAAACGTTTTGAAATATGACGATGTGATCAATGATCAGCGCAAGGTCATTTTCGAACAACGGATCGATTTCATGCACGCCGATAGCGTGCTCGAAGAAATCGAAGACATGCGCGAGCAAGTGATCGAAGGCATTGTCGGGCATCACATGCCGGAAAAAGCCCATGCGGAGCTTTGGGACACCGAAGGCTTGCGCGAACGCTGCGTTGAATTGCTTGGTCTCGATTTGCCGATTGCCGAATGGGCGGGCGAAGAAGGCGTCGCCAATGTCGAAATCGCGGAACGCATCCGCACCGCTGCGAAAACCGCTTATGATGAGAAGGCTGCGCTTGCGGCAGACGGCCAGTTCCGTGTGATTGAACGCCAAATCTTGCTTCAGGTCCTAGACGGGCGCTGGCGCCAGCATTTGCAGCAAATCGATCAGCTACGTTCGGTCATTCACTTGCGCTCTTATGGGCAACGCAACCCGCTTAATGAGTTTAAGGAAGAGGCGTTTAAGCTCTTCTATGACATGCTGTCGGAAATGCGATTGGAAGTCACGCGGTGGCTGATGACGGCGCAGGTTCAGCCGCCGCAGCCGCGAGCCGTTCCAACCCCGCCGCGCCCGACTTTCGAAACGAGCCTTGACCCAGATACAGGCGCCAATCAGCGTCCTGGTACGCCGCAAGCCGTCGCTGAGCAGGCGCCGCATTCTATGGTCGCGCAAGCGGAAGAAAGCTGGGCGGGGACGCCGCGCAATGCGCCGTGCCCGTGTGGGTCTGGGAAAAAGTACAAGCATTGCCACGGCGCCCTGTCCGCGGGTGCGAAAAAAGCTTAACCGATCGCCTCCGCAATAAACGGTGTCTCGGGTCCGGCGGCGAGTTCGGTCGACACGTATGCACGCAGCGCCGTCGTCAGGGCATTGACGTCCCCCTCTAATCGCTCTGGTTCAATCAGTGGGCCAAAGGTCATCTCAAATGGGCTGCCGCGTTTGTTGAGCAATTCATGAAACAGCGTGATGTCCCGCAGCTCGCCGTTCAGCTGCGATAGAAAATAATACAGCCAGGAATTTTTTGCTTGAAGGTTCAAAGGTTGAACCGGCGCTTTGTGTTTGCGGGCGAGGCTTACCACCGTGGGCATCCATTCGTGTTCGGTGAGCGCGCCATCGACCTTTTTTGCAAGTTTTCCAGATGGGAAAATGACCACGCACTTCTCATCGGCAAACGCCTCTTTGGCGAGCCGTAGGGTTTCCCGCGTTTTCGCCGGCGAGCGTTTTTCAAGCACCCATTCAACCGGAATCAGCACATCTGAAAAACCTGGATTAACCCGTAAGGCATCGGCATTGGCGAAGAACACAATGTCGCGTCGTACACGCCGCAAAGCGTCCCAAACCGCAACCCCATCGGCGAGGCCTGTTGGGTGATTCGCCGCAACCACCAGCCGTCCCGTCTTTGGCATCCGGTCGATCGCATTGAGGGTTAAATTGACCGAAAGTTCTTCGGTGAGATGATCGAAACTATCACCGCCATTCAGCGTCTGTAAGTATTCGGTCGTTCGGCAGGCTTTGTCATACCCCAGAATGTTATACAAAATTGGGCGAATCACGGGCCAGGACCAATGCGCGACAAAACTCGGGCAGCGTTCCTTGATGAGCCGATCCACAATATGATCATCACTGGCCTCCAGTTCCGCCAAAAAAGCAGAGTGCGTGGTGGGTGCTGGCAGTGATTTACTGGTCATATAGCCCTGTCTCTATGGGGTTTGGAGGCGTTTCATCAAACTCTATCACAGTTCGTGCCAGCTTGGCGATGGAGACGCTGAGCGCTGTCCATTCTGTAGCATTGTCAACACTTTGGTCACTTTCGCTTTACCATCCCGTAATCCCATAGTGGCAATGTGAGTCGCAGAAGAGGGCGAGGCGAGAAGCGCCGGGGAAACATTGTAGAGTCTTAAGGGTTGAGAGATGAAAGTTCTTTGGGTCGAAGATCATGAGCCGGTGCGCGAGCTGCTCCTCGTGGCGGCAGATAAGGCGGCTCGGGCGCGTGTGCCAGTTGATCTCGTGATGGCATCGACCTTGATGGAGGCGGAAAACCGCTTGCGTCTAGAGCGCTTTGATCTTGTCGTCCTCGACTTAATGCTGCCGGATAGTTTTGACGCCGATATGACGATTGCGCGCGTGGCAAATATGGGCAAGCACCGGATTGCGGTGTGTTCGGCGCAGACTGAGCGTGATCAGGCGGTTCAGACGGCGCTGAAATGCGGCGCCAACGTTGCGCCAGATGCAATTTTCAAAGCCAAGCTGCCCTTCAATCGCTTTATCCAGCGCGCCGAGACCTTCCATGATTTCTTATTGGAGCAAATGCCCGGTGCGGGAGGCCACGTCGCCGTCGCTGCCTAGGCGATACGGATCCGGACAATCCAGCGACAAAACGCGACGCTGTTCGCGGATCGACAGACACGTCCTTATGCATCCTCCGACCGTCCGGCATCAGAGCCTGACCGCGTCGGAGACCATGACCTGAGTTCAGCGCCACGCGCCGGATTAAGCGATGTTGAAACAATCTCGCACAGAGAATTGATTTCCGTCACATTTTGCAGGCATGGTGCGGGACGCAAAAATGGAGAGGAAAAGAGCATGTCACGAACACTGACCGCAAGCGCCGCGAGCGTCGTCCTGATCGGTGCCGCCGCCGCGCAAGACACGATCCGTGTTGAACCTGGACTATGGTCTTATGAGAACACGATGTCCGGCACGGCGACAATGCCCGGGAGTCCCCCGTTCAACTTACCGCCGACCACGTCGAACGATACCGAGTGCATTACACCGGATGAGACCGAAATCACGCCGGAGCGCATGATCCGCGAAATGCGCGAAGATGGCGGCGGTGAATGCGAGTACGGCGACATCATTTTCTCTGGCAACACGATGAGCACGAATATGACATGCGTCGCCGATGGAATGAATATGTCTGGCGACTATACGTTCGAAGTCTCAGATGATGGGCGCGCAGGCACCGGCACGCTCGACCTCAATGGCGTTGCCGAGGGCATGACCATCACATCGACATTCATCTTGCGCGGCCGCTGGGTGGAACCCTGCAATTAGGTTGTCGAAGACTCAGACTTAAGAGGGCCAGCCGCGCGTGCGACCGCGCTGGGTGTTTCCATACCCGACCGGGCTTTGAGCTTTTTTGAGACTCGTTTCTGTCTCGCCCATGCCCCGCACGACCGATATCCGCGCGCGGCCGCATGCAGGTGTTTCACCGCCCCTTTAGAGTGGTTTTTCGCAAATAGCGACAAGGCCTGGACTTCTCGACACTCGGCGATTTCTAGTTTTTGACCCGACTCTTCGAAGGCGCCGCGCGCTTCCATGACATATTTGAGGACTTCACCGCTCTTTCCTTGCTCCGCGAGGGCCCAAGACAGGTTGAGTAAGACGATTGGCCTTGTATCCGTCGCCTCCTTCAGCGAGTTCTCGTGGATTGTTTCTGATTTTTCCAGGTCGCCATTTAAACGCGCCAGAATGCCAAGTTTGTCTTGAGCCCCTTTCATCGTGCGCGCGTCTTGAGGGTCTGCTTGGGCAAGTATCTCTTCCAATAGGCGCTCAGCCTCGACAGGATCGCCCCGTTCCAGGGCTAAGTCAGCTAAGCAATTCATCGAGACCATTCTATCAACGTCTTTGGCCGCGATAGAAAGCGCGCGCGTGTGACAATCGAGGCTCGCATCAAACTTACCCACAAGGCGGTGCACGATGCCGATATTATTGAGTTCACTACAGGCCAATGGCCCGCCTTTTCGGCCATAGACGCTGCGCAAAACAGCTTCATGATGCGTGCGGGCTTGCTTTAAATTGCCCAGCCTCCGATGCAGCACGCCGAGAATCGACTTGTTCTGAAAGTGAATTCGGTTTTGCGAATGGGAGGCGGCCAGCGTGATGGGCTCCAATGCCGCTTCAAATTGTCCTGACTGCATCAAGATGACACCGATATCGTGATAATTCACGGATAATTTTGCCCGTATGGCATGCTCTTTTTTGAGGGCAATGGCCTGTTCATGAATGGCGATCGCCTCGTCGCGCCGGCCAAGCTTGCGAAGTGTTCGGCCAAGATACGTCAGTGCTTCAGCGCGCAGGGTCCGGCTCGACTCATCGGCGAGATCTGCAGCCGCCCGAAACTGCTCTGCTGCTTGCTCATACAGCGGATCGCTCTGCGCTTTCGAGGACACCAATTTGGCTTTTGAGCGATAGGCAATCGCCAACATGTAATGGGTTCCAGCATGATCCGGATCGAGCTTCGCGGCGGCCGCAAACACGTCGAGGGCTAAGTTGGGATCGACGGGCTGCGCAATCGTCGCGAAGCGTCTCAGTCGCGTCGGCGCATCAGACGGGTATGCTTCGGCCGCCTCCGTGATCAAGGCGGCTGCTTCGTCGGCGCGGCCTCGTATTAGCGCGTGGAGCGCCTCACGCTCTTTATTGTCAGCGGATTGGCTAAACTCAGTGAACGCTTTTTGTGCGTCTTCGATGACAGACGGGTCTGTCCATTGATTGACTGTGACGCTTGTATCATCTCGATCCGCCTCTTTGGTCTGGCGGTGGGTCATCACGATTTCCATAAATGCGTGATACTTCGCTGCCTCTTGTCCGGGCGCCAGCGGGACGATGTCGTTTTCAAAGATGTCGATCAGCTGCGTCGCGGCGGCATCCTGATCTGTCACCTTTTGCGCCAAGTATTTCAGCGCGCGTTGATACTTAAAGTCACGCCATAGGCGGAAGGATCGGCGGGTGACACTGACCAGCGGACCAAATACGGTTGCCAGTGCGCTCAGAATGAGGATCGTTGCGGCAATAAACTCAATGTAGGGGTCGAGCCAATCTGGGCTTCTTACGATCAGCCAATCTATCACCTGTGTCCATACTTCACCCGCAACGCTGAAATCCACTCTTCGTCCCCGTATTCTCCCCAACCATGTTGACGTTAGCAGCAATCATTACACGGAGGAATAGAAAACGATGGGATTAATACTCTGGGTCGCAGGAATCATATCGACATTATCGGACCGGACCAAGTCGGCACGGTGACGCGACCGGGAGGTTGAGCCCTGGCCGGGTTCCATCTATGCCTGTCGGACATGGAGCGAAATAGGAAAGCATGGCTGCGATAGACACGGAGACTGCGCGTCAGAGGACGTTCAACCCGCCGGACACGTTCCTGATCCTGTTTTGGTTGGCGGCGATCGCCTGGCTGGCGACATTTATCGTCCCGGCGGGCAAATTCACCGATGCTGATGACGGCATTCAATTGGCGAATTTTGAGTTGGTTGGGGTGCAACCCAAACCCATCTTCGCCGCCGGCGGTGACGCGGGCTTCCTCAATATGTTGTTCGACGGCATGGTGTCGGGCGGGCCCTATTCATCAGCCGTCGGCCTGGGTGCCTTTTTACTCATCATTGGCGGCGCCTTTGGGGTGATCCTTCGAACCGGGGCGATGGAAGCCGGTCTCAATGCGATCCTGACCGACCGGGACAAACCCGCGGACTGGCTGCCGCCTTTGCTGTTTGGTCTGTTTTCAATCGGTGGTGCGACGTTCGGTATGGCCGAAGAGTCGATTGTCTTCACGATCATGCTGATGCCGACCTTTCTGCGCATGGGATATGACAGCCTGACGGTGATTTTCATCACCTTTATCGGCACGGTGACGGGCTTTTATTCATCTTGGATGAATCCGTTTTCGGTGATTGTGGCGCAAGGAATCGCGGATGTGCCGGTGTTGTCAGGCGCCGGGTTCCGCGGGGCGTTATGGCTGCTTTACACTTCCGTAGGGGCGGTTTGGATCTGGCGATATGCCCGCCGCATCCGGTTACGGACCATCCAATCGCGCGCTGCATCTACGGATCAGACCTTGATTGCCGACCTCCCATCCGTCCCAGATGATATGCGCTTTGGGCTCGGGCACATTTTGATTTTAGCGACAATGGTTCTTGGGATCGCCTGGGCCATTTGGGGTGTGTCGACCCAAGGATATTACTTCCCCGAACTCAGCGCGCAGTTCCTAACCATCGGCCTGGTCTCGGCGATAATTGGCGCCGGCCTGCGATTGAACGGGATGGACTTCAACGAAGCGGCGCGAGCCTTTCAGAACGGCGCAACGCAGTTTTTGCCGGTTGTCCTGATGATTGGCATCGCGATGGGATTGATCATTATTCTTGGCGGGGATGATCCGAGTGAACCGAGCGTGTTCAACACTTTTATCGCCGCCATTGGCACATTCGCCGCGAGCGTGCCCGAAGCGTTGGTCGGGGTCAGCATGTTGCTGTCGCAAGCGGTGATCAATGTTTTTGTCACCAGCGGCTCCGGTCAGGCCGCGCTGACTATGCCGATCATGACACCGCTCGCAGATCTTGCGGGTCTATCACGCCAGAACGCGGTCCTTGCCTTCCAGCTGGGCGACGGCCTGACAAATATGGTCACGCCCTTGAATGCGGTATTGATCGGCTGCCTCGGCGTGGCGAAACTCTCTTGGACGGTCTGGATCCGGTTCATCTGGCGGTTTTTCGCAATGATGTTTGCCATCAGCTTTGCCGTCATGCTCTTGGCCGTCGCGATCGGATTTGCATAGCGTTTCTGCGCCATGGTCAGACTGCTCAGCGGCTTAAGGAGCGTCGCGGCACGGTTTTAGTCGCGCCAACCCGTCTTGAGGACCGCCAAGCGGAGCCCGTTGATTTATCTGCGGCCAAGTCCGGTCAAGTCCGGTCACAGCCCCCAAAAAGCGCATGTCATCCTTGCGGTCAGAGATCCAATGCGCCAGGCGACGCGATGAAGTCGAAGCCATTTGGGAAGAGGAATACGGTCTATGTCTGCGCGTCTTGGAGGAGGATTCCTATGTTTGGCGTGTATCGCCATGCCAATCATTATTGTCGATTATCTGATGATCATGTCAGGCGCCGAAGGCGGTGCGGAGATCACAAATGTCGAACGCGCCCGTTACGCAAAGAGCGTTTTTGCTGCCGCGGCGCGCGGATGGACGTTCGAAGTCCTCGCCATTTCGCTGATAGCGGCGGCAAGTTTTATCTTAATGACCCGTCCCAGCCGCGCCGGTTGGGCCTTGGCGGCGGTCGGCGCTTTGGTGACGATGCCGATGTATCCGATCATGCTGGGCGGCTATGGCGAAGTGTTCGCGCAACCGGACTTAAATG
Source organism: Pseudomonadota bacterium (assembly GCA_038531165.1). Lineage (GTDB taxonomy): Bacteria > Pseudomonadota > Alphaproteobacteria > Caulobacterales > Hyphomonadaceae > Henriciella. The sequence continues at coordinate 421,771 of JBCBBZ010000001.1, read as the reverse complement.
TTGATCTGTTTATGGTTCTGCGCGCGATTTCGCTCATCGTCTTCTATGTCGGCCAAGGCCTGATGATGGCCGGCTTTGGTTTGGTCCTGTTTTTAGAGCTTCGGTCATCGGATCGACTGATGCCGAATTGGCTTTACGGTTTAGGTGTGGGCGCGAATGCGATTGCAGGCGGAATATTTTTATTGTTGCACTTCGGTCTTCTCAACAATTTCGCAATTGGCGGTCCGTTCGGACTGGTTGGTTTTGCGATTATGGCGGTCTTCGGAGCGCGACTCGCCCTGCGATCTGATCCGCTGGTTTGATTCGGTCAGCGCAAGCGCCGCCGACCAAAGTCCATCCAATCGGAGTTGTGCGCGCCTATTGAAGTGTTCTATGACGTCATCGGCGCATGGGAGACGGTTTTACGATGAAGCGTATTTTGTTCGGAGCGGGTGTCGTTTCGTTGCTCCTCATCGTTGGGGCTGTGCTTTTCGTGCGCGCGGAAATACCCAAATACCGCGCCGCTTTCTTATACGCTTATGGGCCGTATGAATTCACGCGGTCCATTCAGGACTTTTCTGGCCAAAGAGAAGGTGAGGGCGGTTTGTTCAATGCCGGGGCGATTCGCTCTATGGATCCGGACTGGTCCGGCGGGGCTGTTCTCAACCGGCACATGCACAATATGAACCTTACGGATTATACGCTCCGGACGGTCACGACACCAAACAATGATACACTGTACACATCGGCCGTTTTGGAACTCTCTCAAACGCCCGTCGAAATCATCGTTCCAGCGGTGGGCGAGCGATACGTGTCGATCGCGTTGATGGACATCTTTACCGACCAGTTTGCACATATCGGACCACGTGAAACGGACGGGTTGGGGGGGCGATATTGGGTTATCGGCCCGGATGATTCTACCATCCCGCCCGACGGTGTGTCTGTGATCCGGGCGACCGGGAACGATGTCTGGTTTTTGGCCAGGACCTTCGTCTCCGGCAGAAGCGATTTGGAGGCGGCACGCGCGGCGCAGCAGGGGATCATCGTGCGCCCCGTAGACCCGGACGCGCGCCCAAACCCATTCACCAAGCAAGTGACAAATATCCGCGATCCGGAGAATTTTATCGCGGTTGTAAACGAGAGCCTGTCGCGCAATCCAGACCATCCCCAAAGTGCACGCGCCGCCGAATTTTTATCGCTTGGACTGGGACCGCAGGCGACGCTCGGGCCGCTTAACCGCCGCCTTTGGGCCCTGGTCACACGGCGTGCGGAAGCAGCCATTTCAGAGCAGGTCGAGCAACAAATGTCAGCAACGCTGGGGTGGTCCCAACCGCCTGACAATATTGGTGCTTATGGTGAGGATGACCTGACGCGGGCGGCCATCGCATTGATTGGCTTTGGCGCCCTTCGTCGATCCGATGCGATTTACTATCGTATGACCCGGACGGAAGACGGCGCTGCGCTTGACGGCACTCGGCCCTATCGGATGACGTTGCCAGCCAATGTCCCGGCGCAAGCCTTTTGGTCGCTCGCCCTCTATGCGCCAGATGAAACAGGCCGTTTCTTCTTCTATGAGACCGCAACCGGTCGCCATTCGCTGCACTCCGATTCAGATGGGCTTGCGATCAATGCGGACGGTTCCGTCACGCTCGAAATTGGCCCCGTCCAACCGAGCGCCCCTGAGGCCAATTGGATGCCAACGCCAGATGGGCCGTTCGCAGCCTTTTTCCGACTTTATCTTCCGGAACCAGATGCTGTCCGCGAGGGGTGGCGCCCTCCGAACATCGTTCCTGTGAGCGAATAAGCGTATCGGCTCGAACAATCCATCGCCGATGCGCCTCACAGCCAATCAGAGGCGTTAAGGCAATGGTACGGGCGTGCATTCCCCCGCGCGCCGGCTCGCGGAGACCCTTGTTTGGATCCGATCCGCGAGCTGCCAAGCGGTTTGGATGTCTTCCAGCGCGCGGTTTTGTTCATACCGAGCTTTGCAGTGAGTGCGCTCGGCAGTAGGCCGGTAAAGTAAAGGCGTGTCATCCGCCGAGGATCGAGGCTCAGTTTCTCAGCGATCGCCGGCGCGTGTTGATAATAGCGTTTGATATCCTGCGTGCCACCCGGCTGTTGCGCCAACCACGTATCGCGGAATTTGCGCAAGGTCTTGAGCTCCCAGCAATCATCGGCCAGGCCAATCTTTAACCGCCGCTAAGATCCGTGCGAAGGTCAGCGACGCGTGCGCGATTGACGCCGGCATCCGAATGCCCCACGCGCGACGCGGAGCGCACCTGAATGTCGGTGTCGGTCAGTCTAAATTCCACATCGTCGACGAACCCAAAAAGGCTGGAGGCGAATTCGGCCGAAACATATGTCTCGTCTTGTGCCGTGATCTCGCCGCCGCGTTCGGTGATCAGTCCTGGCAAGTCGGACCACGCATCGAGGGGGAAAGCGTCGACGCGCTTATCTTCGGTGGTCCCCGTTTCGCTCGACACGCAATTTGGAGATGCCGGGCAAGGGCTCAGGCGCCCTTCGATCAGGCCAGGTGCTGAGCCATTGCGAGATTGCATGCCAAGAAAGACAAAAGCGCCAACGCCAAGCAAGGCCAACACACCAATGCCAAACAAACCATATTTCAGAAACTTCATATCCGCTTCCCTCTCGCCATTCTGCTCAACCGAATAGACTGTATCTTTGATTGCCCTTCGGAGCTAATCATTTTGGACCGTCGGTCGCTTGAGAGATTTGAACGCCATGACTGAACCACAAAATGCCTTTTTGGATATGTTTGAAGATGCCAACCAGGCGGCAAATTATGCTGACGGGCCGATGCGCTTTGTGCCCGGTTTTTCCGCTATGCATCAGATGGCCAACATTCTGATCCAGGAATCTGCCCCGCAAGATGCGCACGTTTTGATCCACGGTGCCGGGGGTGGTTTAGAGCTGGAGGCATTTGCCCAAGCCAATGCCGGATGGACCTTCACGGGGATTGATCCAGCAAAACCGATGCTCGAGGCGGCGCGTCAGCGATTGGGCGACCTTATGGATCGGGTGACGCTGCATCATGGCTATATCGATACCAGCTCTGCCGGGCCATTTGATGCCGCCACGAGCCTACTGACCTTACATTTTCTAGACCCTGCTGAGCGACAGAGAACGGTCTCTGAAATTGTCCGACGGCTAAAACCGGGGGCGCCCTTCGTGGTTGTGCATACGAGTTTTCCGCAAGCGTCGGAACACCGATCGGCTTGGCTCACCCGGTATCGCGACTATGCGATCTCCTCTGGCGTGGATCCAGATGACGCCGAAAACGCCCGCAAAGCCGTGTCAGAGAACCTGGAACTGCTCGACCCTGAAACCGATGAGAACATCCTGCGGGCGGCTGGCTTGAAACATATCACGCTGTTCTACGCAGCCTTCACTTGGCGCGGTTGGTTTGGGTTCGCGCCTTAACTTCATCGCCTGCCAGGTTCGGCATCGAGATAATTCTGGGCTTTGGCGACGAGGGCATCCGGCCCTGCGTGCGCCGTGTCGAGTAATAAGCGGTCCCCTGTCCAGGGCTCGAATGCGCGGGCTCGGTCCTGAACCTGCGCCCAGGTGACCTCGCTCATCCCTGGAATGTTGCGGGTTCGCGCTTCAATACGCGCTTTGTGGATCGTCTGATCGCTGCAGCGAACCTCAATAAAGAAGAGGGGAACGCCATTTTGGTCGGCGAGTTGGCGCCACATATCTCGGGCCGCTTCGACCGGGTTGACCGCGTCTATGATCACTGAAACGCCGAGCTTTAGGTTTTCATCGGCCAGGGCCTCGATGACATTATAAGCGGCGATGCCGGTCTTTGATTTCTGTAGTCCAGACCGCCACATAGCCGCTTCGGCGGGATCGACGGACAAAATCGGCGCGCTTAGTTGGCGCGCCAATGCGTCCGCAATGGTGCTTTTCCCAGCGCCTGGGAGCCCGGACATGACAATCAAGCGAGCCTGTTTCATTCGCACCAAACCCTTAATCCCCTCATCGCTCGCGCACCCTCCCGCCGGCGAACTCGAAAACCGCTTCATGCGAATCGCCTTTTGCGGTGACGTTTTCAAACGGACGACCCGTATAGATGGATCGCAGGCCCATGCCGGCCCAGCCATGCGATACCGCGACACAAATCGAAGCTCTCGTCTCGATTTCACCAAGCCAGTCTTTTAAGCGCCTGTAAAACGTTTCTCGGGGTTCCCCGCCCGGGGCGCGGTAGGCCCAATCATACCGTCCGCTGCCCTCGAGCGTGCCCGGATGCGTGAATTCGATGTCTTCCATCGTCATGCCTTCCCAGTCTCCCAAGCCTATTTCCGCCAATCGTGGATCGGTTATCCGCTGAGACACCTGCAAATAGTCGCCAATGATGCCACCGGTTTGCTGCGCGCGACCCAGGGGGCTGACCCAAACCGTCACCTCGGTATTGCCAAGGATTGATTGCAGCTTTTGCCCGACATGATGCGCTTGCTGTCGTCCCAGCTCTGTCAATTCCGAGTCCTGTCGACCTTGTAAGCGCCTCGCGCAATTCAGCGCGGTTTGACCGTGTCGGGTGAGGTAGAGCATATTGTATCTCTAGCGCGTCCGATCGATTGGCGGCAATTGCCGATTGTGCGCGGTCGGGCGCGTTTGATATCGCAGGCACCCTGTTTCGCTCTGGCACTTGCGCGGCGTCGAACACGTTTCTGAGTTTGGGGCATCGAAATCGGTCGCGCCGATCGTTGGGGCCTCTCTTCCGAGGCGCCCAAATAGCAGCTCCGAAGCGCCACCCGATCGGCCTTAGCAACCGGTCTTTCGGCAGAATGTGAATATCATCTCTTGAGATGAATTTCGGCAAAATGCAGCTTCTGACCAGTCCCCAAAAAGCGTCACGAGCGACAGTCCGACGGCGTCTGCCAAAGTAATGATTTTTTCGCATGAAGCGAAGCGCAGAGTGCTGCGCGAGGTGATTGTTTCGCCGTCGATTTCATAGTCCCAAGCAAAGCTCAGTTCGTCTGGCGCATCGTTTTCGAGCATGCGCCGACGACACATAACGGGCCCTGTTTCTGTCTCTAGGCGGACCTCGCGAGCCCAATGACGGTCCCACTCAATGGCCGGGTTCCGACTTTCAAAAACAATCCGACCGGTTGGCTTTAAGTGCCGGCGCATCGTCGCCAAAGCATTTGAGATTTGCGCATCGCTGAGCAGGCATTGGAACGCATGGCCGGTCATGATGATCAGGTCAAAACGCTGGTCCGAAACATAGCTCTCGGCGCTCGCGAGGACCCATTCAATCTGGTCGCCATTCGGTTTTTCTCTTGCCACGTTGAGCATGGCTTTGGCGGGATCGACACCGACAACGCGGTGACCCTTCCGAGCATAGATATGACAAAGCCAGCCGGTGCCGCAGCCAAGCTCAAGCACGTTTTGAGGTTGAGGTCCGGCCAAAGACTCGTAAAAATCGCGGTCGCGCCCAGCGCCGTTTCCAAGATCATACAGCGCTGCCAGTCTGGGATCTGTGTATTGGCGGTCCGGCATGCATTTAGTCTATGCTGGTCCACCGCCCTGCGGCAAGCGGCGCGACACGGTGCGGTTGGGCGACGCTATCTGCTTTGTCTCAGCGTCTCGAATACACCGCCCGGAGGTCCGACCCGCATTCTTTCCTTGCCCTGCGACCGAACCTGCGCCATATGCGCGGTGGGCCAGCTCTCCCCAACGAGAGCCAGCCTATCTGTAAGGATAGGAGTTACAAACAGATGACTGATGTCGCCAAACCGGACGTGCGTCCCGCATGTCCGCTCTTTTCTTCTGGGCCGACCGCAAAACGTCCCGGATTCTCTCTCGAAAACCTGCAATCTGCTGCGCTGGGCCGGTCACACCGCTCCGCCACAGCGAAAGCCAAGCTCAAACAAGCGATTGAGCGCACCAAAGACATTCTCGGCTTGCCGGAGGATTATCGCGTCGCCATCGTGCCCGCCTCTGACACCGGCGCGGTTGAGATGTGCATGTGGTCGATGCTCGGCCATCGTCCGGTTGATGTCTTCGCTTGGGAGAGCTTCGGCAAGGACTGGGTGACCGATGCGGTGAACGAGCTGCAGCTCGAGGACTGCAATATCCATGTTGGCGACTATGGCGTCTTGCCGCCTTTCTCGGAAGCACGAGATGACGCGGACATTATTTTTACGTGGAACGGAACGACGTCGGGCGTGCGCGTGCCGAATGCCGATTGGATCAAACCAAATCCAGACCGGGTTGTGATTTGTGACGCCACCTCCGCTGTGTTCGCTCAAGACATGGCGTGGGATAAGCTCGATGTCGTGACCTATAGTTGGCAAAAAGTGCTTGGCGGAGAAGCCGCTCACGGCATGCTCATCCTGTCGCCAAATGCGGTCCGCCGTCTCGAAACCTATAAGCCGGAACGCCCCTTACCGAAAATCTTCCGTATGACCAAAGGCGGCAAGCTGAATGAAGCCTTGTTTGAGGGCAACACCATCAATACCCCGTCTTTGCTCTGCACAGAGGATTATTTGCAAGCGCTCGATTGGGCCGAAACGTGCGGCGGTTATGAAGGCCTCAAAGCCCGTTCAGATCGGTCCTTAGAGATCCTTACGGATTGGGTTTCAAAGACAGACTGGATCGAATTCCTTTGCGCCGATGATGCGGTGCGGTCGAATTCCGGCGTCACCTTCTCCATCGTCCATCCGACATTTGCGAAGATGGACGAAGCCGCGCAGCGCGCTTTTCTCAAGCGTATGATGAAGCGGCTTGAGGATGAGGAGGCCTGCTTTGATGCAAATGGCTATGCCAAAGCACCTCCAGGCCTGCGGATTTGGTGCGGTGCGACGGTCGAACCTGATGATGTCGCTAAGCTAACGCCGTGGCTCGATTGGACCTTCGCGCAAGAACTCGCTGCGCTGTAAGCCAGACGAGGCCTCGGCCATGACGCTCATACTTCGACCCGCCATGTCAGCGGACGTGCCGCATCTGGAAAGATGGGATCACGAACCGCATGTGATCGCCGCGACCAGCGACGATCCTGAGGCATATGTGGCGTTTGAAGATGCTGACTGGCGCGAGGAAATCCGCAACGAAGATCCCGCAAGCGCCTATTTCATTGCAGAAATTGACGGGCGTCCGATCGGCGCCATGCAAATTATCGATCCAGCCTTAGAACGCACGCACTATTGGGGCGCGGATTGTCCGCCCAATTTGCGCGCCATGGATATCTGGATCGGCGAGGCCGACTGTCTCGGCAAAGGGTATGGCACCCAAATGATGACTCTCGCCATACATCGCGCCTTCGCTGACCCTGAGGTCGAAGCAATTTTGATCGATCCTTTGAATTCCAATACGGACGCCCACCGCTTCTATCAGCGCTTGGGCTTTCGCCCCATTGGTCGACGTCTGTTCGATGACGATGACTGCCTTGTTCACCGATTAGATCGCGCCAATTGGCGCTTTGGAGAAACAGATGCCTAAAGTTCTGATTGCAGATAAACTCGCCCCGGCCGCCGTTGAGATTTTTCACAATCGTGGTCTTGAAACGGAAACCGCCATTGGGCTCAGCAAGGATGAGTTGATTTCGAAAATTCCCGACTTTGACGGTCTTGTCGTAAGGTCTGCGTGCAAACCCGACGCAGATATCATTGCCGCAGCGGACAATCTGAAAGTGATTGGCCGCGCCGGGATCGGCGTTGATAATATCGATATCAAAGCCGCGACCAGCAAAGGGGTCGTCGTCATGAACACCCCGTTCGGCAACGCCGTCACAACAGCCGAGCACGCCATTGCGATGATGTTCGCGGCCGCGCGTCAGATCCCTGCGGCGAACACTGGAACACAAGCTGGCGAGTGGCCGAAGAAAGCCTTTATGGGGACAGAGCTGTCTTACAAAACGCTCGGCTTGATCGGATGCGGGAATATTGGCGCCCGCGTCGCGGAACGCGCCAAAGGATTGCAGATGAAGGTCCTGGCATACGATCCGTTCCTGACCGAGGAGCGCGCGATTGAGCTGGGCGTTGAAAAAGCTGCGGATCTTGAAGCGATGCTAACCCGCGCGGATGCGATCACATTGCACACGCCGCTGACAGACCAAACGCGCAACATCCTGTCTGCTGAGGCGCTTGCGAAGACCAAAAAGGGTGTGATTATTGTCAATTGCGCACGCGGCGGTCTCGTCGATGAAGCGGCTATCGCTGAGGGCTTACATTCGGGGCATATCGCGGCTGCGGCGTTCGATGTGTTTGCTGAAGAACCTGCAAAGGAAAACGTGCTCTTTGGGGCGCCAAACTTCATCGCGACACCGCACCTCGGCGCAGCAACGACCGAAGCACAAGAGAATGTTGCCCTACAAGTTGCAGAACAGATGAGCGATTACCTGTTAACCGGCGCGGTGACCAATGCGCTGAACATGCCATCGATCACGGCCGATGAGGCGCCACGCTTGAAGCCGTTTGCGGCGCTCGCCGAAAAGCTCGGTCTGTTTGCCGGACAAATCAGCGATTACGGCTTCGAAGAAGTCGTCATCGAATATGAAGGCGACGTGACCGAGCTCAATCGCAAACCGCTTACCGCAGCGGCGCTTGCGGGTTTGCTTCGAGCGTCTCGCGGCGACGTAAACATGGTCTCCGCGCCAGCCATCTTGGCTGAAAGCGGGGTCAAACTCGCCGAAACAAAAACCGAAGACAGCCCGGTCTATGACAGTTTGATCCGGATCAAGGTTCTGACCAAACGGACGGAGAATGATCCCGAGCCGGGTTGGCGCTCACTCGCCGGGACGCTCATCGCGGGCCAACCGCGGATCGTTGAAGTCAAAGGGATGGCGCTTGAAGGCGATTTCAATCCGACAGTGCTTTATGTCAACAATCTCGATAAGCCCGGTTTTATCGGATCGCTCGGGGCGTTGCTTGGTAAGGAAGAGATCAATATTGCCACCTTCCATCTGGGCCGGACGGACGCTGGCGGCGAAGCGATCGCGCTGATTGGAATTGATAGCGATCCGTCGGTCGATTTGGTCAAACAGCTCAAGTCTTTGCCGCATGTGCGATACGCGAAAATTCTGAAATTCTGATGGGGACGGTTCCGTTACCAACACGATACAGACGTCCAACCGATGCGTGATTTATCGACCGCGGAGATGAGCGCGATCATCGCGTTGGCTTGGGACGACGAAACCTCGTTCGATGCCATTCAAGCGCAAACGGGGCTGACGGAAACGCAGGTGATTGCCATCATGCGCCGGGAGATGAAACCGAGAAGCTTCCGCCTTTGGCGACAAAGAGTCTCCGGGCGTTCCAGCAAACATGAGGCGAAACGACGTCGCCGACTTAGACGCACAGAATAATTCCGAGCGACTCTTTACGCGCGCTGCAAATCGGATTCTGATTCGCTTATCAAACGAAATGAGGTCAGCGAAAATGGCAATGACGCAAAGGGAGGCTCTGGATCTTTGGCGGTGTGCGTTGACAGCTTATGTGCGCTCGGAAGGATCGGATATGACCGCGCGCCAACAGGCGGTTCTAATGACCGTTGCGCTGACACCCGGCCCGCATACTGTGCGCGGCTTATCCTCACATCTCGACATCGCCAAGCCCGCTGTGACGCGGGCCTTGGATGTCTTGGAACGCTGCGGCTATATTAAGCGTATCCCCGACGAAAATGATCTGCGCAGTGTGCATATTGAGCGTACGGTAAAAGGCATGGAGTGGTTGCGCGCTTTTGGCAGCCGAATTCAGGCGGCTGAAACGGGCGAAATTCTCGCCGGGACCGCTGACGCTGCCGATCGCGCTGTTGCCTAAATCTACGCAGTCTCTGTTTCAACATCATATCGCCTCATCCTTCGCGTTCCTTAAGATCGATCGCTAGATGTGCGCGAAGGACGAACGGAGGTTCGCATGCTGTCTTTCAATGACCCGCGGCTAACCCTGCCGGAGGGCGGCGCAGGGCAGCGTATGCAAGTCACCGCAGGCGTGGCAGCGATGCGCAAAACGCCGACGCCAGATGGCACCCAAATCAGCCAAGTGCTCTTCGGCGAGATGGTGATCCTGCATCATGAAGACGGGGAGTTTGGGCTCGTTCAGTGTGAGACAGATCGCTATGTGGGTTGGGTCTTGATGGCAGCTTTGTCGGCGCCGGTGCTAAGCCCGACGCACCGGGTATTGACCTCGCGATTGCATGTATATGCTGAGCCTTCGATCACGGCGGCAGCGCGTTTCGTCATTGGCATAGGCACATATTTGACCGCGACGGGCCGCTCGAATGGACGCTACTTGGAGTTCGAGCGCGCAGGCTGGGTGGTGGATCATTTGGTGGCGCCGATTGACTGCCTCGAAACAGATCCAATCTGCGTTGCGGAAAAATGCCTCGGCACTCCGTACCTTTGGGGCGGCCGCGACTGTTTGGGGCTTGATTGCTCGGGGCTCGTTCAAATTGCCTTCGGCGCTTGTGGGATCGCCGCCCCGCGCGACAGCGATATGCAACAAGCCTGGTTCGGCGAACCGATTGACGGATGGCCGCGTGAAGGCGCCCTTAAGCGCGGCGATTTAATGTTCTGGAAAGGCCATGTCGGGCTTTTGGCGGACAGCGAGACTCTATTGCACTGCAATGGCACGTTCATGACGACGATGAAGGAACCCGTTCAGCCTGCCATCGAACGGATTGCGGGCGAATATGGCCCGCCTTTGGAAGCGCGCCGGGTCGATATTCAGTCTTTGAAAGGCGTAATGCCAGCTTGGCTTGAAGTTTAGGACGGGCGTTTATTCAACGAGCGTTTCTTCGGCCGCGACGGTGGCGTCCACCAATGCATCGGTCCCGTCACTCGCCGCCTCCTCAATCGCATCCGCCGCTTCCGCTTCGGTTTCCATAGCCACATCTGCTGCCGCACCGGCATCGCCTTCGACAACTGCGGCATCGGTTTCAGCCAAATCGCCCGCTGTTTCTTCGGCATCGCCCTCGCTTGTCGCTTCAGGGAGTGGCGCAGGCGGCGGCGGCGCGTCTGGGCTGTAAGAAGCTAAATAGGCGAGCACCGCGGCACGCTCATCATCCCGCTTGAGGCCGGCAAAGGCCATGCTGGTGCCGCGTGCATAGCCCGACGGGTTTTCGAGCCAAGCGTCCATATTCTCCCAAGACCAAGCGCCGTCCGTCCCCGTCAGCGCACCCGAATAGTTGAAACCAGCATGGCTCGCCTTCGCCGCGCCCATGGTTGCGTAGAGGTTTGGCCCTGTACCATTGGCGCCGCCGTCTTCAATCGTATGGCAAGAGGCGCATTTTGCTTTGAAGCTGCGTTCGCCGCGGGCCATGTCGGCGCCTAGGATTAAAGCGCCGAGATCGTAAATTTCTTCAATCACTTCGCCAACGCCGCCAATTTCAGCGATTTCGACACGATAGCCTTTGAAGTTGGATTCTGCCCACGCGTTCAGCGTTGCATACTCTTTATGGTGATGATGACCACCACCAAATACGATTGTTGAGACTTCTTTGAGGCCGAGAACAACAAGGCCAACAGCGAGAAGCGCCCCGAAAATTTTGTTTAGTCCGAGTTCGCCCATGGGTGATCCCTCATATTCCAGTCTTGCGCGCGCGTTCTGACACGCTATGCGTTCGCGATCAATATAGACAGATGTGGCAGATCGCGCGTTACCTCTTTCAGCGGCGAATGCGCGCAGTGTATCTGTTGAGGGTTAATGCGCTGATCATCGGGACGATGACATCCGACACAGCGTCGAAAAAGGATCGCACCGCCTATGGCGCAGAGCAAAATCGCATATCAAGGCGAACGCGGCGCAAACTCGCACATTGCCTGTCGAGAAATGTACCCAGACCATGCCCCCATTGCCTGCGGGACATTCGAAGACGTGATCGCGATGGTCGAGAGCGGCGATGCGGCGCTCGCTATGATCCCGGTTGAAAACACCATTGCAGGGCGTGTCGGGGATATTCATCATCTGCTACCAGAGACCAGTCTGCATATGATTGGCGAACATTTGATGCGTATTCGGTTCCAATTGATGGGGCTGAAGGGCTCGAATATGGCTCAGATCAAAAGCGCTTATAGCCATGTCATGGCGCTCGGACAGTGCCGGCATTTTCTGCGACAGCATGGGATCGAAGCGCGCGCGGCGGCCGACACGGCGGGCGCGGCGCGGCAAGTGGCGGATCGGAAAGATCCAAGCGTCGCCGCGATTGCGCCGGCATTGGCGGCGGAGGAATACGGGCTGGATATTTTCGCCAGCGATATCGAGGACGCCTCTCACAATACGACCCGTTTTGTCATTATGGCGCCAGAGCCTTTGGACCTTCGCCCGGAAGACGGTCCGGCTATGACCGCCTTTTTGTTTCAAGTGCGTAATATCCCATCCTCTTTATACAAAGCCTTGGGCGGGTTTGCGACGAATGGGGTGAATATGACGAAGCTGGAGAGCTATCAGATCGAAGGCTCTTTCGCGGCGTCGCAGTTTTACGCCGAGATCGAAGGTCATCCGAATGAGCGGTCGGTGCAACTTGCATTAGAGGAGCTCGGGTTTTTTTCCAATTCCTTGAAAATTCTCGGCGTCTATCCACGCCATCCCGCGCGTGAAGCGTTGCAGAGCGCCCATGCGTAAGTAATTTTCCGGTGTCCCTGCGTGCCCCCTTGCCTTGCGGGCAAGTTGGGTCATCCTGCGTGAAAAATAAATTCATCGGAGGAAATGTGCCATGGCGGGCAAACATGTCATCATTATCGGGGCAGGGTTGGGCGGACTGTGCGCGGCGATCAAGCTACAAGAAGCAGGCCACACATTCATCATCGTGGAAAAAATGGACCGGGTCGGCGGAACCTGGGCGCAGAACACCTATCCTGGCGTCGCCTGTGATGTCCCAGTGGCGCTCTACCAGTTCAGTTTTGCCCAGAGTGTGAATTGGAGCCGGGCCTATCCGCAAGGCGGTGAGATTCAGGCCTATGCCGAGGAAATTACCGATCGCTATCAATTGCGCCCGAGCGTGAAACTCGACGATGAAGCGGTCAGCGCCGTTTGGGATGAAGCCACCAAAACGTGGACCATCACGACAGCGAGTGGCGCGTCGTATACAGGCGACGCTGTGATTGGCGCGCTTGGACAATTGAACCGGCCGAATTGGCCGACCATCCCGGGCAAAGAGCGTTTCCAGGGCGCCATCACGCATTCGGCGCAATGGGATCATTCGATCGATATGTCCGGCAAGCGCGTCGGGATCATTGGGTGCGCGGCGAGCGCGGTCCAGATCATCCCTGAGCTTGCCGACCAGGCGGCTGAGTTGGTCGTTTTTCAGCGTAGCCCAAATTGGGTCATCCCGCGCCGCGATGTGGCATTGAGTGCAGAGGAGGGCGCTTTGCTGGGCACCAATCCCGAACTCGCGATGAAAATCGGTGCGATGAACCGTCAGATCATCTATGAGCAAGCCGATGAGTTTTTCTGGCAAGCCTTCAAATGGACGCCCGAGGGTCGCGCGGCCTATCATCGAATCGCTATGAACCAATTGGAAACGCAGATCCCCGACCCGGATTTGCGCGCGAAGTTGACGCCCGATTATCCAATCGGATGCCGCCGGATTCTCATCTCTGACGATTATTTTCCCGCCTTGATGAAGGACAATGTCACTCTGGAAACCGCCAGTATCGAAACCATTGATGCGACCGGTATTCAAACCTCAGGGGGGCATCATGATCTCGATGTGATCGCTTACGCCACTGGGTTCGAGACTACAGGGTGGCGGTGGTCGGTTGATGTTCAGGGTCGCAATGGACAGCACCTCAATGAGGTTTGGAAAGACTATCCCGAAGCCTATCTCGGCATAACGGTGGCTGATTTCCCAAACCTCTTCGTCCTCTACGGACCCAACACAAATCTCGGGCACAATGCGATTACGTTCATGCTGGAGCGGCAAGTTGAATACGCGGTCAAAGCTTTGGACGGTTTGAGTGGTGCCGGGAAAGCGGCCATGGTTCCGACCAAAGACGCGCAAGACCGCTTCAATGCGCAAGTCCAAGCCGATCTTGAAAAAACCGTTTGGGCGGATCCCGCTTGCAACTCTTGGTACAAGAATGAGCACGGAAAGATCACGCAAAACTGGTCCTCGCACACGCGCGATTATGCAAACGCGGTCGCTGAAGTGAAACTTGAAGACTATGAGCTGATATAGTCGGACAATTACAGCGTGAATTTCATGTAATATTTGTGTTGGTTCACGATTGTTTCATAGAGTCGGATAAATTTCCGGGTTGGATTTAACTCGGAGCTTGTCCCATGCGCTTTCAACTTAAACTTTCAGCACTCGCGCTTGCCGCAATCGGCGTCTCGCTGCCCACCATGGCTGAGGGTGACTTCGCCGTCACTGGTGGGATCGGCAGCATGGGCGGCGCTTTGGAAGGCCAGTATCAAATCAATGATATGTTTCAGATCAGAGCGGGCGTGAACTATCTGGCGTTCGATGAGGACATCGATGTCGATGACATCACTTATGATGGCGAATTGGATTTCTCGGGGTTCGGCGCGTTTGTTGATGTCCACCCCTTCGGCGGCAGTTTCTTTGTTACGGGGGGCGCCTATGCAGGAGGCAAATCGATTGACCTGACGGCCACATCTGATGTCGCAATCGAAATTGGCGATATGATTTACACACCAGACGAATATGGCCGTCTAGAAGGGGACGTTGAGTTTGACGATATTGTCCCGTTTTTAGGCCTTGGTTGGGATACGACGTTTGAAACCGATGGAAATTGGGGCTTTAATGTCTTAGCCGGTGCGGCGGTATTCGGCTCCGGCGATGTCACTCTGGACGCGGTCGGCGGGACATTGTCTGACAATCCATTGCTGCAAGCTGAGTTGGCGCAAGAAGTCCAGGACATTGAAGACGAAATCGAAGATTATGAACTTTGGCCAGTGGTTCAGGTGGGTTTGAGTTATCGTTTCTAGAGGCGGGCTGACAGATCGGCCCAATTCGGGTTCGCCTGTTCGATCATTTCAAGCTTCCAGTGTCGCCGCCACTTCTTGATCCGCTTTTCGCGTGAGAGGGCGGCATTTATGTCTGTATGGTGCTCGAACCAGACAAGCGTTTTGACGCTATACTTGTCTGTGAAGCCTTTTGCATGGCCGTTTTTGTGTTCCCATATCCGCCGAGAAAGATTGTTTGTCAGGCCCGTATAAAGCGTCCCGTTACGCTTTGAGGCGAGGATATAGACAAAGTAATTATGATCTTTCATAAAGGAACAATACATGAACAAATTGACCTTGTCATCCCGGAAAATGCGTCAGCATTTATCCGGGACCCAGTACGATTTAAGACTTGAAGGTCTGGGTCCCGGAGATTTCCGCTACGCGAAAATTCCGGGATGACACCAAACGGGTTCGACGCATTACCGACGGTCACCGGGGATGAGCAACGATCATCCCGGCCTTGAGCCGGGATCTTCTTCGGTGCTTCCCGGACATGCCGCACGAGATCCCCGCCTGCGCGGGGATGAGCAGTTTAGTCGACTTTGCTCATATAGGTCGGGAGCCACCCTTCATGGGCTTTACGGAGCCGGGACAGAGGAACGTTTACGATTCTTATTTCACTGTTAACGTCGAAGAATGACAATTCGCGTTCAACGGTGATGTTACCTGTACCAAGAACATCTGAGATTTGGACGCCCGCGGCGTTTGCTAATGCTAGGATTTCTTCCGCCTTATGTGGAGAAACAGCCAAAAGAATGCGATGTTGGTCCTCTCCAAAAAGTGCGTTTTTCGCGCGATAACCGATCGATTCGTGCTCTTTGTGGATTACGAATGCGCTATCTAGATCTAGCAGCAAACCCCTCCCACTCGCCAACGCCATCTCTGCGGCCGCGCACGCGACACCGCCATCGCTGACATCATGAACGGCATTCACCAGCCCGCGCTCAATCAACTCACGAACAAAATCTGCATTGCGCTTCTCAGTCGCCAAATCCACCGGCGGCGGCGGCCCAGCGTCCTCACCATCAAGCCCCAAAATCTCCCGTGCATAGAGCGACGCGCCCAAATGCCCTTTGGTCTCTCCAATCAGGATCAGGGCATCCCCCGGCTGCGCGCCTTTCAGCGTTGCGACTTTGTCCAAATCCTCAATTAGGCCAACGCCGCCAACCACCGGGGTTGGGGGAATGCCGACCCCATCGGTTTCATTATAAAGGCTGACATTTCCCGACACGACCGGGAAATCCAACGTCCCACAGGCTTCGGCCATGCCCTCAATCGCTTTCACTATTTGGCCCATCACTTCGGGGCGTTCGGGATTGCCGAAATTGAGATTGTCCGTGATCGCAATCGGTCTCGCGCCGACCGCCGACAAGTTGCGATACGCTTCAGCCACAACTTGCTTGCCGCCTTCATATGGATCGGCCGCGACATAGCGCGGCGTACAATCCGAGGTGATCGCCAGCGCTTTATGGGTGCCATGAATGCGGACAATCGCGGCATTGCCCATGCTTTGCGAGCTATCGACCGTGTCCCCCATGACGTGGCGATCATATTGCTCCCAAATCCAACGTTTGCTCGCCATATCCGGGCAGGACATCAGTTTCAGCAAGACTTCGCCATAGTCGTCGGGCTCATCAAATTGACTGAGATCCAGCGGCGCGCGCGGTGTTGGTTCGACCCACGGGCGGTCATAGTTCGGGGCGTCTTCGGCGAGCGGCGGGACAGGGATATCGCAAACCACTTCGCCAAATTGTTTGAGCACCATATGGCCGGTATCGGTCGTCATGCCGATCACTTCGGCGTCGAGATCGTATTTGTCGAAAATCTGCTTGGCGAGCGCCTCTTTGCCCGGTTTGAGCACCATCAACATGCGCTCTTGGCTTTCTGACAGCATAATCTCATACGCTGTCATGCCGGTTTCGCGCTGCGGGACTTTGTCGAGGTCCATTTCGACGCCAATGCCGCCTTTATCCGCCATCTCAACCGAAGACGATGTCAGGCCCGCCGCGCCCATATCCTGGATCGCCTGGATCGCATCGGTCGCCATCAATTCAAGGCAGGCTTCGATCAATAGCTTCTCGGTGAACGGATCGCCGACTTGCACCGTGGGGCGATTGTCTTCGTCGCCTTCCGAGAATTCAGCCGACGCCATGGTCGCGCCATGAATGCCATCGCGGCCGGTTTTCGAGCCAACATAGAAGATCGGATTGCCCGGCGTCGCCCCGCGGGCATAGAAGATTTTGTCCTGATCGGCGAGCCCGACCGCCATCGCATTGACCAGGATGTTGCCATTATACCCTTTGTGGAACTCGGTTTCGCCGGCCACGGTCGGGACACCGACGCAGTTTCCATAGCCGCCAATCCCGGCCACAACGCCGGCCACCAGGCTGCGCGTTTTGGGGTGGCTTGGATCGCCGAAGCGAAGCGCATTGACCAGCGCGATGGGCCGCGCGCCCATTGTAAAGACATCGCGCAGGATCCCGCCAACGCCGGTCGCCGCGCCTTGATAGGGTTCAATATAAGACGGGTGGTTGTGGCTCTCCATTTTGAAGATCGCCGCTTGTCCGTCGCCAATATCAATCACGCCCGCATTTTCGCCCGGGCCTTGAATGACGTGCGCGTTCTTCGTCGGGAACTTCGACAAATGCCGACGGGACGATTTGTAAGAGCAGTGTTCTGACCACATCACTGAATAGATGCCCAGCTCGACTAGATTTGGGTTTCGACGGAGACGCGTAATCAAACGGTCCCATTCTTCGGCATTGATCCCGTGTTCGTTTGCGGACGCTTCGTCCTGCTCCGCCTGCATTGCGGCGATGATCGCAGATGTGTCTATCATGGGCGGTTTTCAGCCTCTCGATCGGGGGCGCATCGAAGCGCTTGAGCAGGTCATGCGGCCGCCATCAAACTATCAAACAGGCCGAGGCCATCTGCGCCACCTTCATGGCCGCCAATCGCGCGTTCTGGATGTGGCATCATGCCGAGCACGCGTCCGTTGTCGCTGACAATGCCGGCAATATTGCGCGCCGATCCGTTAGGATTGTCGATATAGCGAAACGCGACGCGACCATTGCCTTCGAGTTGGTCGAGCACCGTTCCTTCGGCAACATAATTTCCATCATGATGGGCGATGGGAAAGGAGACTTCTCCACCGCTCGGATAGGCGCGGGTGAAGGCGCTATTTGTTGTTTCGATGGTCAGACGTTGCGGACGACAGACAAAATTCAGACCCGTGTTCCGCATCAATGCCCCTGGCAGCAAACCGGTTTCGCAGAGGATTTGGAACCCATTGCAAACCCCTAAAACATAGCCGCCCCGTTCAGCATGTGCTTTCAGCTGAGCGATGACCGGGCTGTATGCCGCCATCGCGCCGCAGCGCAAATAGTCGCCATAAGAAAACCCACCCGGGACCATAACCAGATCGGTGTCCGAGGGCAGTTCACCGTCTTTGTGCCAGACCATTGCGGGCGCTTTCCCGGTCGCCTGGCGCAAAGCGACTTGCGCATCGCGGTCGCAATTGGATCCAGGAAAGACGATGACAGCGGTTTTCATACACACTCCTCGGTACCGGCTCGCGTTTAGCAGGGAGTCGGCACAAAAGGGAATATCTCATCATGGCATTTCTAGATTGACGCCCTGGCTGCCGACCGCCACATCGCTTTGATGGCGTCTGAACACCCTTATCGCGGCAATGCACCGGTCCGCTTGAACAAGTGGATGGCAGAGCTTGGCCTCTGCTCAAGGCGCGAAGCGGAGGCCTTGATTGCCGCTGGTGGCGTTTTTGTTGACGATCAAAGAATTGAGCAGCCGGGGCACAAAATTGAACCCGGGCAAACGCTCAAACTCGCGGATGTGGCGGAACAGGCGATTGCGCAAAAGTTTACCGCTGTTTTGAACAAGCCTGTCGGATATGTGTCCGCGCAACCTGAAGGGGACCAAGTGCCCGCGGTGCGTCTGCTCAAAACGCCCCAGGCCACAGATGGCAGCCGCAGTCCATCGAAACAGGCGCGCCTCGCGCCGCTCGGACGGCTCGATCAGGATTCGCGTGGACTTTTGCTTTTGTCCGATGATGGCGTCCTGGCAAAAGCGATTATCGGCCCGCAGCACGCGCTCGAAAAAGAATATCTGGTTACGGTGGAGGGCGCGATCACCCATGGTCGACTGACCCTCCTGCGAAATGGGTTACGCCTCGATGAGCGTCGTCTCAAGCCGGCCAAAGTGACAATCGAACAGGGCCAAACGCTTCGCTTTGTGCTGAAAGAGGGGCGCAAGCGTCAGATCCGCCGGATGTGTGACTTGGTCGGGCTGCGGGTTACAGATTTGTGCCGTGTCCGAATTGGACCGTTAAGGTTAGACGATCTCCCAGAAGGCAAATGGCGGTCTTTAAAAGCGAAAGAGCGCGCGGGTTTGATCGCGGCGTCCTTGCCGCCGAAGCATAAGCGTTTGACCGATGAGCGTGGTAAGCCGGTCCGCAAAGGTCGAAGCTTTGTCGGGCGCGGCGGTCGCAAACCCAATCGCGACAAGCCGCAAGATCTCGAGCGTCCGCGCGGGCCCCACTCGCGGCCGAAGCGCGACTAGCTGCCGACGACGATCGGTTGATCCGGATCGTCATGTGTTGCCGGCTGGTCTACTGGCGGCGCCTCTGACTTGAGCGCGGGATCCTTAAAGATGGTCTTTGAAGGCGGTGCTTGCTTGACCGGTTCAGCAACAGGACGTGGCTCTGGTTTGCGATAGAGCGGATGCGGTTCTTCGGCTCGCGGCAGCGGCTGTTCGACATATTGCGGGACCACGTTTTGCGTCTGACCCCGCAACGCCTGTGGCGTTGGCATCGGTTCGGCCGATGCTTTTTCGGCAACCATTGGCGCGACCGAAGTCGCGGTTGTGGTTTTGACGATTTGGGGTTCCGGATCGGCAATCATCGGCGCGCTCGGCGCAATCGCGGTGCGTAGATCGGGCGGTGCTGTCGGGGCCGGCGAAGGTGTTTCCTGCATGACCGCTGTAACTTTTGGGTCGGATCCGCCCATCAAATCCGTTTCATCCAGCGGCACGGGCGCGGGTTGATGTCCTTCTGGCACGGTGACCTGATAACGCATCGGGCTATGGCGCTCCGGATCCATTTGCCAGATGTTTGATATTCCGGAGGCGGTGCCCGGTCGATAGCTCGCTTGACCTGGCGTGTGTTTCAGCTCGCAGCGTGCGTCCAGATTGTAAGAGGCGGGGCTGAGGCTCCACGCGGCGCAATTATTGTCGGCGTCACACGCGCGCGCGCAGGCTTCAACGGTGGTGCCGGGCTCGCTGCGGTACAGGTGTGCAAACCGGTAGGTGTTCTTTTCATAGACGAGGGCAGGCGCTTCTGGCGTTTCATCGCTATGCGGGACAGGTTTTTCCGCATAAGCGGGCGCGGCTATAAGGGCGGCAGCAATCAAGGCGGACAGAACACGCATGACCAAACTCTTTCGTGGCTTTTGCGCAATATGCCATATCCGAGCTTAATAAGTGGTGAGCGCGTCAGATCTGGTTCGCAGGGTTAGTTCCCGCTGGCAATCGCACGGCGCGCAATCACCATCGCTTGAACCTCGCCGGCGCCTTCGAAAATATTCAGAATGCGCGCGTCTTGTAAGACGCGACTGATCGGATATTCGAGCGCAAACCCGTTGCCGCCATGGATCTGCACGGCATTGTCCGCCGCCGCCCAAGCCGCACGGGCCGCCAATAACTTCGCCATGCCCGCCTCGAGGTCGCACCGTTTCCCTTGGTCTTTCTGGCGCGCGGAATAGTAGGTCAATTGCCGGATCCCGACCAGTTCTGCCGCCATCATCACAAGTTTATTAGCAACGCGCGGAAAGCTGAATATGGCTTGACCGAATTGGCTGCGGTCGAGGGCATAACGCAGCCCGAGCTCAAACGCGTTCTGCGCTACGCCAATGGCACGTGCCGCAGTTTGGATGCGCGCTGACTCAAAGGTGGCCATGAGGTGTTTAAAGCCCATGCCCTCGGTTTCACCTAAGAGCTGGCTGGTCGGCACTTCAAAACCGTCAAATCCGAGTTCGTATTCTTTCATACCGCGATAGCCGAGGACCTCGATTTCCCCGCCGGTCAGTCCGCTTATCGGGAACGGATCGGCATCGCTGCCGCGCGGTTTTTCTGCGAGAAACATTGAGAGGCCGGAAAAGTCAGTCGTTTCCGGATCCGTCCGCGCTAAGAGCGTCATTAAGTCTGCGCGCACGGGATGTGTGATCCAGGTTTTGTTGCCTGTGATTTTATAGACGGGACCTGACTTCACAGCACGGGTCCGCAAGGCACCAAGATCTGAGCCGGTATTTGGCTCTGTGAAGACGGCCGTGGGGAGAATCTCACCGCGGGCAATGCCAGGCAGATAGGTCTCTTTTTGCGCTTGGGTCCCGCCAATCAAAATCAGCTCGGCGGCGATCTCGGAACGGGTGCCTAAGGAACCGGCGCCAATATAACCGCGTGAAAGCTCTTCCGAGACCACGCACATCGCGGTTTTTCCCATCCCAAGACCGTCATAGCGCTCGGGAATGGTCAGTCCGAACACGCCGAGTTCGGCCATTTCACCCACAACCGTCATCGGAATGTACTCATTGTTCAAATGCCACGTGTGGGCGTGGGGAGCGATTTTGTCGTCACTGTAGCGACGGAACTGCTCTCGGATCATCGCCAGGGTTTCATCTTCTCCCGTCGTCTCGACAGTCGCACGCGAGAGCGCATTCGGGAGGTGCGCCGCGGCGGCCGCCATTGTGTCGGGTGTGAGCCCGGCTTCGATCAGGGTTCGAACTGCGGGCGTATCGAACAGAACCCCAACCTCTGTCAGAGCATCCAATTCATGTGGGCGGATGACCTCGCCCTGGTTCATTGGCACCCCACCAACCAAGTCGGCGAGGTAACGGCTGAACAGAATTTGCACCAAGAGGGCGTCAACCTCGCCGAATTGTTGACTTGCCTCGAGGCGTGTCGCCCAATTCGCGGTCTCTCGCAGCGTCTCTATATAGGTAACGATCCAGGCATATCCGTGCGCTAAATGCTGTTGAGAGGCAAAAGCTGACCGATCAACTTGGCCATCGGGAGCGAGTTTTGCGCTGATCTTTGCGTGAAGTGCAGATTTATACCGATCCGTTGCGGTGACGGCGTCGCGCAACAAATCGGTCAGCCCGCTTAATACGGGGCTGGAGGGTATATCGGTCATCCCGTCCATGGCGCGTCCTCCACTATGCTTTCTCACGCCAACGTAGAGCTTTGTCGCAACCAAGTCACGTCGTTGCGTCCCAAGCATAAGCAAGGCGCGCCATCTCGATATGATCTAAGTGTCGCTTCATTGGCCTCCAATCGTCGGCCTCGGCAATCGGTTCCCAAAGCGCTTCTACCGTATCGATTCGCAGGTCGACTGGGGTCTCCGCTTCGAAGTAGGGCGTGGTTAGGCGCGCGGGTCGGTCGGGCGTCCGTGACAAGAGATGCTCGCGGATCGGCGTGAAAGCTGCCTCGGCATAGAGGCCGGCTTGCGGGCTATTGGCCGCCCGAGACTCGCTTGGTGCGCCGCCAAACCAATCAAAAAAAGTCTGTGGCCAGTCGGCGCCGCTTGCTGTCATCCAGCCGTAAAAGTCTTGCAGGAACAATAGATCGTCGCGCAATTCCGCGCTTGGCTGAACACCGAGCAATGCGAGCGTGTGGAGGGCAAAACCTGTCTGATAGGCGGGCTCGTAAGCCTGCAGCGCTTGGCTCAGGGCGTCGGCGTCTGCGACCAGGGACAGCGCGCCGCCCAATTGTTGCAGGGCCCAAAGGCCTTGCGCGGGCTGACGACCGAACCGGTAGAGCCCCTGCTGGTCAAAATAGGCTGCTGTAAAATTCGGATCGCTCACCGGCAAAAAGCGCCAAGGTCCAAAGTCGAACGTTTCTCCCGTAATGTTAAAATTGTCGGTGTTCATCACGCCGTGAACAAACCCGGCCGCCATCCATTGTCCTACCATCCGGGCGGTCCGTGCTGTCATTCGCTCCAATAAAGCAGGCGCTGCGGTTTCGATCGCTTCGTCCGCGCAGTCTGGATAATAATATTCAATCACATGCCGGATCAGCGCGACCATCGCGGCTTGGTCATCATGGTAAGCGACGCGTTGAAACGTCCCGAACCGCAAGTGGCTGTGGCTCAGCCGGACCAGAACAGCGGACCGCGTCGGTGAGGGCTCGTCATTGCGATACAATTCCTCGCCGGTCTCGATCAGACTGAAAGCTTTTGATGTGTTGACGCCGAGCGCTTCGAGATAGCTCGCAGCGAGGATTTCGCGAACGCCGCCTTTGAGGGTTAAACGGCCATCGCCCTGTCGCGACCAGCGGGTTTGGCCGGACCCTTTCGTGCCAAGATCAAGCCATCGCCCGGTTGTGTCTTGCAGTTGCGCAAACAGAAAGCCGCGGCCATCGCCCAGCTCTGGATTGTAAACGTGGAATTGATGTCCATGATATCGCAGCGCCAGAGGGGTTTGCAGATTATCGGGCAGGGGCTCAAAGCGGGCGAAGTGTGCGATCCACTCGGAATCGGTCAAAGTCGATAAGCCGATTTGTTTTGCCCAACGAGTGTTGCGGAAGCGCAACACCGTCTGGGGAAAAGCGGCTGGCTCTGCTGCATCTGCGAAATAGGCAGAAATGTCCTCAATCGGTACGGGCATCCAAGCCTCTAAGCGCTTTTCAAAGGGTTTGGACAGAGGAAAAACGCAATATCGTTCTTCGATACGCATTATGACAGTTTGATTTCAAGCACCGAAAATCACGGCATGCTGCGCTGCAGCGTAAAACGCCTCTTTAACTCCTCTCGCTTCAAAATAGGGTGGCGAGTGAAGCTGAACCGGTTCACGAGATTCGGCTCAAGACATAATTTTACGGAGGAATTCATGACACTCGGACGAAAACTGATTTTTAGTGCCTCATTGGCAGCCCTATCAGCGGGCGGCGCAGCGATTGCGCAAGACCAAGAGGATGATGAAGCGCGCCAAGATACCATCGTGGTAACCGGTTCGTTCATCGCTGGCACGCCAGAAGATGCTTCTCTTCCCGTCGACGTGTTAACCGCGCGCGACTTACGGCTCGAAGGGTCGCCGTCGGTGACGGACTTAATCAAGAACCTTGGCGTGTCGTCAGGGACCGATGGTCGTACAAACCAGTTCGCATCGAACGGTCTCGAAGGCACAGGCAATGTCAACTTGCGCGGGCTTGGCGCCGGCCGGACACTGGTCCTGCTGAACGGTCAGCGACAAACCTTCTCGCCCTTCCCAATCGGTGAGCAGGCGCAATTGTTTGTCGACACCAATATGATCCCGTCCGCAGCGATTGGTCGGATCGAAGTCCTGAAAGACGGCGCTGCGGCGCTTTACGGATCTGATGCCATTGCCGGCGTCGTCAACTTTATTACGCGCACTGATCTCGATGGCTTCGAAATCTCTGGCAGCTTCGAGCAGTTTGATGGCACTGACGGTGAGTATGATCTTTCCGCGGCTTATGGCATGCAAGGCGATGATTGGAATTTCATCATTTCGGGCGGATACCAGTTCGAGAACGAAGTGTCTCTCCTTGAAAAAGACTGGGCCATTTTGCCATTTGAGCAAAACCCGGTGGGCGGCTTTTCATCCCTGTCTAGTCCAGGTCGATACGTCGCCTTGGGTGCGACAGGTGTGATTGGCGCGGTGAATCGCGAGGCGGGCTGTGAGCAAGTCGGCGGTATCATCAATCCAACCACAGACCAGTGTGCGTTCCAGTTCACCCAGTTCGACAATCTCGTTGAAGAGACCGAGCGGTTCCAAATCTTCACAGAGTATAACCGGACCTTCGACAATGGCATGACGCTTCATCTCGAAGCCCTCTACGGAGACACATCTGTCCCTGAGTGGAAAACGTCTCCATCTTATCCACCGCAAGAATTGGCGACGCAGGTCGTGCCGGTCACCAATCCAGGCTTCCAGCAATATCTTGCGGACAATCCCGGCGATTTCCCAGACGGCACGCTGGCGGCTTTGTTTATCGGGCGGAGTTTCGGTTGGGGCGGGTATCCCGTCACCGGAGGCGCTCAAGTCGGGACGCGTGAAGGCCAAACCTACCGTCTCTCTGGCGGTCTCGACGGCACATTCGAAAACGGAATCAACTGGGATGTTGACCTGTCATATTCCGAAGCAGAAACGTCAAACCTTACCAATGATACGTATATTCTTGGCTTCACGGCCGCGCTGAATGGATTTGGTGTGTGTACAGATCCTGCGACCGGTAATGACCCGGCTACGGGGTCACAGCCTTTCGCACCAGGATATGCTGGCACATTGGTGGCCGGCCAAGGGGGCTGTGAATACTATAACCCATTCGGAAACGCGATCCCCGCGAATGCAATCACTGGAGCACCCAATCCAGGGTATGTGCCCGGTTTGGAAAACTCCGCCACATTGGCAGATTGGTTGACCGATGGTGGTACCGACCAAACGCGGACCACGCAATTGCTCGTCTTGGACGGGATCATGTCAGGCCAATCGGGCGTGCAAGCAGCGGGCGGCGAAGTTGGCTGGGCCGCTGGCTTCCAAGTTCGTCAAGAAAACTATGAGCTTGCGCCGAGCGATCTGACCAATCTCGCAATTACCCCTGGACCTGGCGGGTCAGGAGTCTTCTCGTTCCTCGCCGGTACGAATGCGCAGGACGCTGATCAAACGATCTACGCTGTGTTTGGCGAACTCCAAATCCCGCTTTACGATGATTTGGAAATCCAGGTTGCAGCCCGCTATGAAGATTATGGCGGCGAGGTCGGCTCAACATTCGACCCGAAAGTTGCGGCGCGGTATCAGGTCACGGATAATCTCGCCTTCCGTGGGTCTGCCCAGACTTCGTTTAAAGGCCCAACTCTGAACCAACTCGACGGCACAGGGACGACGCTGCAATTCGTCGCGCCGACCTCCGCTTTCAAAGCGGTAGATCAGAATGGCAATCCAAATCTGAACCCGGAAAGTGCGTTCAGCTTCAACTTGGGTGCACTATTTGAGCAAGGTGGGTTCAGCGCGTCGATCGACTATTACAATTTCGACTTTACCGATCCAATTATTGTTGAGGACCAAGCAGCCATTGTTAATGCAGCTGTCGCGGCCCTAGAAGCAGGTGACACTGAGAATCCAATTCTCAGCCGGATCGCCTTTGACGATAGTGACAATGATGGAATTGATCCCGGCGATATCGCTAGGGTTCAAACGAATATTGTGAATGGCCCAGGGATTGAAACGTCTGGCATCGATCTTCGGGTCGACAATGAATTTGGCCAAGGCGTCTTTGGCGGCGATTTCTCCATTGGCGGGGAACTGTCTTACATCATTGAGTATGTTGTAGATGATTTCGACATCGAAGGGGTCGTCATTGAAGGCGGCGACCGTGTGAACCAGTTCAACCGGTCCAACTTCTCGCGCTCGCTGCCGCAGCTGCAAGGAAGCGCGTACGCAAATCTGGCCTTAGGCGCCCATAATGTTCGCGGTGTTGTGCGTCATATCGGTGAATATGACGATGAGCGTCCCGCAGCGGCGCGCGGCAATGTCGGTGAGAGCATCGACAGCCAAACGACCTTCGACTTGTTCTATAACTGGGAGTCCGAATGGGATCTTGATGTCGGCCTGGCCGTCGTCAATGTGACCGATGAAGATCCGCCATTCGCGGCCTTTGACCTGAACTATGATCCGTACACCCACAACCCGTTTGGGCGGACATTCAAGATCACCGTCACCAAGCGGTTTGGTGGCAGCAGCTAAACCACTGGATCTGACAAAATCAAAAGGGCGGCCGTTTGGTCGCCCTTTTTCGTTGCGCGTCGTGTTGAGAGCAAGCTTGCCGATGGGCGGGCCTAGTTCAAGCCTTCGCGACCAATCGCGTAGAAGCGCTCGCGGCGCTGAACTTTCAGCTCTTGCTCGCTCAGGTCGAGCAGATTTTGCAAGGCTTTGTCGATGGCCTTGCCCGCCGCTTTAATCGCTTTGTCTGGCGCCCGATGCGCGCCGCCGACGGGCTCTTTAACAATGCCATCGACGACTTTCATCTTTTTCAGGTCGTCGGCCGTGATGCGCATCGCTTCCGCAGCGTCTTTGGCTTTGGCGGCGTCACGATAAAGGATGGACGCGCACCCTTCGGGCGAGATCACGGAATAGATCGCGTGCTCCATCATCAGCACATGATTGGCGGATGCGATCGCAATCGCGCCGCCGGAACCGCCTTCGCCAATGATCAGTGAGACCATTGGCACGCTCAGCGTCAAACAGCGCTCGGTGGAGCGCGCGATTGCTTCGGCTTGCCCACGCTCTTCGCCGGCTTTTCCAGGGAAGGCACCCGCCGTGTCCACGAATGTGATAACCGGCAGCTTAAACCGCTCCGCCAAATCCATCAGGCGCACAGCTTTGCGATAGCCTTCTGGATGAGCCATGCCGAAATTATGTTTCAGGCGCGCCTCTGTCGTACGTCCTTTTTCGTGACCCATGATCACGACCGATTGCCCGTTAAAGCTTGCGAGACCGCCGATAATGGCTTCATCATTGCCATAGACACGATCGCCCGCGAGTTCTTGGAAGTCTTCGAACAAGGTTTCGATATAGTCTGAAAAATGTGGCCGCTCGGGATGGCGCGCGACTTGCGTTTTGCGCCACGGGTTCAGCGCGGCATACGTGTCTTTGAGCTGCTTGGCGGCTTTGTCTTTGAGCTTTTGCAGCTCATCATTGATTTGCGGCCCGCCTTCTTGCGCCGCGACCGCTTCGAGTTCAGCGATCTTCGTCTCAAGCTCGGCCAGCGGTTTTTCAAAGTCGAGATATGTCATAACCATGGTCTGCAAATAGCCCTTATTCGCCTGAATCGCTAGCTTTTTCCCGTACCCGGACTGAACCTTTCGAATAAAAGAATGGGCTCGCCGCGATAATCGGTTGGACCGATTTCATCATAGCCAAGCTTCATAGCGACGCGAATGGATGCGCCATTATCAGGATCGATGATGCATGTCGTGCGTCCTGGCAGGGTTGCATCGAGCCAATCATGTGCGGCTTGCGTGGCTTCGCTCGCATACCCTTGGCCCCAACCGGATCGCGCCAGCACCCATCCCGCTTCCGGCCGACCAGAAATGTCTGGGTCGAGCCCTCGCTTAAAGTCGGCAAAGCCAACCTCACCGACAAAGGTGCCGCTGCGCCGGTCGCGGACGATCCAGTAGCCATAGCCTAAAATGTCCCAGAGCCCGCGATTGCGCAGATGCGCAAACCAAGCATCCTGCGCGTCGCGGGTCTGACCGCCAATATGGGCGACGACGGCTGGGTCGGCCCACATCGCCGCCATGTCCGGATAATCCGCGTTTTCGCAAGGTTTGAGGCTTAGCCGATTGGTTAGAAGAGTCGGCGGCTTCAAGCCTGTTCTTTCATTTGGGCCAGCATTTTCCCCATTGCGGCATGCACTGTTTGCATCGCTTTCAAAGGGCGCACCATAACTTTGAAATCGATGATCTTTCCGGATGCGTCCCACTCGATCATGTCAATGCCATTGACATAGATGCCGTCCATTTCGGTTTCGAACTCGAGCACGGCTTTGTCGCCGCAATCGAAGACGCGGGTATATTTGAATGTGCCGTTGCCGAGCGTGTTTCCAGCTGCGGAAAGATACGCAAAGGTGATCGCCTTGCCTTCTTGCGGGGTGTGGACCACTGGGCTGCGAAACACGACATCTTCGTCCAACATTTCGAGCAATCGCGCGCGATCATGACCATCCGTCATATAATCGAACCAGTTTTGCAGATTTGGCTGATAGCCTGTGATTGCGACATCGTGTTGGTTTGCCATTGCGGCGTCCTCCCTTGTTGTCCAGACGGTGGACCTGCAAACGGCGTTTGTCTAGGCGGCGATGCCGCAAAACGGCCTAGTCTGGGCGGCTGGCTTTCTCGTCAAGACCGGAAATGCCTTGCCTGGCGCGCAAAGCAGCGCTGACCTCTTCGAGGCTAACGCCTTTGGCGCGCAGTCCAACAAGAATGTGGTAAATCAAATCGGCCGCCTCTGCGGCGCTTTCCTCGCGGCCTTGTGCGGCCAGGGCAAGCGCCAATTCCGCCCCTTCTTCGGCAATCTTTTTGCCGCAATGCAAAGGTCCTTTTTGAAGCAAAGACATGGTGTAAGACTGATCTGCATCGCCGCTGGCACGCGCATCAATGGTCATCGCCAAATAGCCAATCATATCGGTAAAGGCGTGGCTGTTTCCGAGCGGGGATTGGGTCATGCTAAATCTCCTGAAACGGGCGAACCGGAGCTCCGGCAGCGGTTAATGCGGCGCGGGCCTCAGCCAAGCTCACCTCGCCGAAATGAAAAATCGAAGCCGCGAGCACTGCATTTGCGCCAGCGGTTAAAATCGGCGGGGCTAAGTCTTCCGCTTTTCCCGCGCCGCCGCTGGCGATGACGGGGATGGTAACGGCTTGGCTGACGGCTTTGGTGAGCGGTAAATCGAAGCCGGTTTTAGTGCCATCTTTGTCCATGCTGGTAAGCAGGATTTCGCCGGCGCCTTTGGTCTCCGCCAGTTTGGCAAATGCGACGGCCTCGATACCGGTCGGTTTGCGGCCACCATGCGTATAGATCTCCCAACTATCACCAGATTTGCGGGCATCAATGGCGACCACAACGCATTGCCGACCGGCTTTTGCGGCGCAGCGCGAAATCACCTCCGGATCAGCCACGGCCGCCGAGTTGATCCCCACTTTATCGGCCCCGGCGCGCAAGAGCTGCACCATATTCTCGGCGCTGCGCACCCCGCCGCCAACGGTGAGCGGCATAAAGCACTGCTCAGCAGTCGCGCTGACAATTTCTAAGAGGGTGCCGCGCTCTTCATGACTGGCTGTGATATCAAGGAAGCAGAGCTCATCGGCGCCTTGCGCATCATAGGCTTTGGCAAGCGCAACCGGGTCGCCAGCATCGCGCAAGTCAACAAAGTTTACGCCTTTGACTGTGCGGCCGTCTTTAACGTCAAGGCAAGGTATGATGCGGGTTTTCAACATAGGCCGCGTTTAAATTGGTCTGAGCGGCGCGCGCAAGGTCAATTGTTGATCCGGGCTTTGCGGGCGGGCGCCTTCGGACCCAGCGCGGACACGGTCGCTGGGTCGGGCGTTTTCTCTTTGAATCGGCACAGATCTTCGATTGCGCAAATCCAACACTTCGGTTTGCGCGCCACGCATGTGTAGCGCCCGTGCAGGATCAGCCAGTGATGCGCGCCGAGCTTGTATTCATCCGGCGTCGTGCGCTCGAGGCTCGCTTCGACTTGGTCCGGATCTTTGCCAGGTGCCAAACCGGTGCGATTGGAGACCCGGAAAATGTGTGTGTCGACAGCGATGGTCGGCTGGCCAAAGGCTTCATTGAGCACGACATTCGCTGTCTTTCGCCCAACGCCGGGCAGTTTGACGAGCTCGTCACGCGTCTGCGGCACCTCACCGTCAAAGTCATCGATGATCATCTGGCTGAGCGCGATCACGTTCTTCGCTTTGTTGCGCCAAAGCCCAATCGTTTTGATGTGCTGTTCGACATTTTTCAGGCCAAGCGCGAGCATTTTTTCGGGCGTGTCAGCGATCTTGAACAGGCCTTTGGTTGCTTTGTTGACCCCGACATCCGTGGCTTGGGCAGACAGTGCGACGGCGACCACGAGCGTATAAGGATTGACGAATTCCAGCTCCGTGCGTGGGTCAGGCCGATCTTTGGCGAGCCGGGCATATAGCTCGGCAGCTTTGTCTTTGCCGAACGTCCGCGGCGCGCGTTTTCGTTTCCGCTTTGTCATTGTCATTCCGCACACCTAGGGCACTCGCGGCGTCGAGGAAATCGCTTTCTTGCGGCGGACCGTCGCGCCTCTGGCAGCGGAGGCATTACGGAGTATAGTCTTTCCTATGGAACCAACGACCGAAACGATCTATTTCGACGCGACGCTGACGCCCAACCGGTCGCTCAGCCCGCGCGCATTTACGATTGTCATGTGTATCGTTGGCGGCATGAGTTTCGTTGCTGGCCTTGCCTTTGTGTCCATGGGGGCGTTCCCTGTGATTGGCTTTTTCGGCTTGGACGCGCTGATCATCTGGCTCGCCTTCCGCTATAGCTTCCGCAAGCTCAAACAAGAAACGCGCGTCCGGGTCACCGCCGAGCAAATTGATCTCCTCCATACTTCGCCAGGCCAAACACCGCGGACCGCGCAAATCCCGACAGCCTTCGCCCGCGTCAGTCTCGATTTTCCGGAGCGGCGCCCGAGCGAGCTCAAAATTTCGCATGCAGATAGGGCCTGGGTGATTGGGCGGTTTTTGACGCCTGCAGAGCGAAAAAGCCTGAAGCGGGCTTTAGAAACTGCCATCTCATCGGCTCGAAACGAGCGCTACGCCATATAATTTTCACAAAAAGTGACGCATGCGTCATGGTTTTTTCATTTTAAGTGTGTTACGCTGTCGCGAGAGTTATTTTGCGGCAGTAAACGACCGCATTTACGGAGGCCCAGATGGCAGACACGCTGACGAAAATTGCGCACAATTTAGAACGCCCAAAAGTCACGCCGCGAAAACCGCTTTTTGACGGCTATTTGGAATTTGATGCGCCGCTGCCAGACGTATCGACAATCCCGCTCGATGAGATGCACTTGGTGGATCCTGAGATTTGGCGCAAAGGCGCTTATTGGGAACTCTTCCGCCGGATGCGAGAGCAAGACCCACTGCACTGGACAGAAGATAGTTTCGCCGGCGGCTTCTGGTCCGTCACCCGCTATGAAGACGTCATGAAGATCGACATCGACCACAAGCGGTTCTCATCCAGTTGGGAGCATGGCGGGATCGTTTTGGGCGAACCGATGGAAGACTTTGAGTTGCCAATGTTCATCGCTATGGATGAGCCCAAGCACTCTGAACAGCGCAAAACCGTTCAGCCGGCCGTTGCGCCGAACATGCTCAAAGAGTTTGAGCCCCTGATCCGTGCGCGCACCAAGGAAATCCTTGATCAAGTGCCGGTCGGTGAGCCGTTTGACTGGGTTGACACGGTTTCGATTGAGCTGACCACCATGATGCTCGCGACCCTCTTCGACTTCCCATTCGAGGACCGTCGTAAGCTGACGCACTGGTCTGATATTAGCACGAACCGCGAGAACCCTGATATTTGCCCTGGCGGCGAAGAGCAGTGGAAAGCAGAGCTGCTTGAATGCTTAAGCACCTTCATGGCGCTGTTCGAAAAGAAAAAAGCAGAGCCTCTGCGCAATGACCTTTTGAGCTTATTGGCGCATGGCGAAAAGACCCGCGACATGACGCCGATGGAATTACTCGGCAATGTGATCCTCTTGATCGTTGGCGGTAATGATACGACGCGCAACTCAATGACGGCGTCTGTCTATGGCCTCAACAAGTTCCCAGAAGAGTATGCCAAGCTCAAACAGGACCCATCTTTGATCCCAAATATGGTATCTGAAGTGATCCGTTGGCAGACTCCGCTCGCCTTCATGCGCCGGACAGCGCTCGAAGATGTCGAGATGCATGGTAAAACGATCAAAAAGGGCGATCAAATCGCCATGTGGTATGTCTCCGGAAATCGCGATGAGCGGTTCTGGGAGGAAGATCCAAACAGATTGATCATCGACCGCGCTCAGGCCCGCAATCACTTGTCCTTTGGCTTTGGCATCCACCGCTGCGTGGGCAACCGTCTTGGCGAGTTACAGCTCCGCATCTTGTGGGAAGAGATCATGGAGCGCTTCAGCCATATTGAAGTGCTCGATGAGCCAAGTCTGACGTCCGGTGCGTTCGTTAAAGGCTACACTTGGATGCCCGTAATCTGTTACGGCAAATAAGTCTGCTGCTTATTCTTCGGGCGTGTCCATGACGCCCGACAAGTAACGACGACCGCCATCTAAAGTGATGGCTTCTCCGGTGATGATGGCACTCATCGGATTGGTCAAAAACACCGTCGTCTCAGCGATCTCTTCGGCCAAAGAGGGGCGGCCCATGGGCGTGCGCTCTTGCAGCCAAGGTTCGCGGCCTTCAGCCCGCGGTCGCAGCGCCACAATCGCGTTGACCCGCACATTCTCGGATGCAAGCTCGACCGCCGCCGATTTTACAATTCCAATAATCGCATGCTGCGTCACGCTTTCGCTGAACCGCCCCGGTTGTGCCATCGCAGCGCCGAGCGACAGAACGAATGTGAAGGTCCCGGTTTGCCGTGATCGATCTGCCGCATTTTCGGTTTCGGGCCGCTCAGCAATGAGCTCCGGCGTAAACACGCGCAGCGTTTGCACTGCGCCCCGCACCGTTTGCATCAGGACATTTTCGAACTCGTCCATTTCCAGGTCTAAAAGCCGATCCGGCGCGGGAAGTTTCGGGATGCAGACCACGTTATCAACGAATTGATAGGTCTCGAGGGCTGCCGCCATCGCATTGCGTAAGCCAAGTTTGGTATGCACCGCGCCGTGATGATAGGCGATTTTATCACCGGCCGTCTTTTGCAGCTCTTGGAGCGCGCCGGCATTGGGGTCGACGGCCAATACGGCGTGACCTGAATCCAGCAAACGCCGCGCAACTGCATCGCCAGCGGTGCGACCTAGGCCAATAATAAGGGTGACTGGTTTTTCCACGATACGCTCCTGCCCATGTCGCTATCACAAACAGGACCGGATGCGGACCGCGATTGCCTAGCTCGCGCGCAGCATACCTATCTCTTCTTTAAGCCGAAGTTTCTGTCGTTTGAGGTCTCGTAGGAGAATGTCGTCACTGGCGGGTCGTTTTTGTTCCTCGTGAATTTTGGCATCGATTTTGGCGTGGCGCTTGGTGAGTTCTTCGATCCGACCTTGCAGTGACATAGGCACACTCCTTCTTGCTGAAATGATCGCTGTGTCTTTAGAGCAACAGATAACCACAGGTTGATCATAGAGTCACGGCAGATCCGTGCGGAATCCAAACCGGCCAGGATTTTTCTGTGCATTCCCCTAGCGCGCTTGCTTTTTCTCGTTTTTTCGCCGGAACATCATTTCATCCGCTGCCGCGATCAGGGCAGCGGCATTGAGCCCGACGCGCCAGGCCACTGTTCCGCACGACGCTCCAAGCTGGATCGTACCAAGCGCTTCATTCTCGGCGTCCCGCACCGTTAATCCTCCGACAATCGCTTCGAGCGCGCGCGCCTTCGCCTGCGCGTCGGCAATGTCGGCATGCGTTAGCGCTATGCCAAACTCATCGCCCCCAAGGCGGCCGACAATGTCGGTTTGACGCACATTGTCCAGCAAAGCGTCTGCGACCCGTTGAATGACCTTATCGCCGGTCGCGTGGCCGAACCGATCATTGATGAGTTTGAACCGATCAAGATCAACAAATATCAAGCAGAGTGGAGCGCCATAGCGCGCCGCGAGCGCGATTTCACGAACCAGTTCGCGTTCAAAGGCGCGGCGATTGAAGATCGGGCAGAGCGTATCGCGATCGGCCAAGCGCGCGGCGGTTTCGAGCTCGTGCATCAATCGCGCGCGATCTTCCCGCAAACTCAACACTTCGCCCGCGAGCGCTTCAATTGCCGCCTCCACGTGCCGCGGCAAGGCAGCGGTGTCTAATCCCAGCGCGGAGATCAGGTTGCGGCGCCGTTCTTGCCGCTCCTGAAGATCCGGATCACTTGTCGTATGATTTACGGACTCAGCCATGCGCGCAATCTATCGCATCAGCACTGCGAAGCCCAGAGCGCGGGCGGTTGACGCGGCATTCCACATTTTTATGTTGCGCGCTTTGCAGCGGGGGAGTGTATGGCCCGAACCTCGAATAGCGATGCGCCGCAGGTCGGTGTCATCATGGGGAGCCAGTCAGATTGGCCCGTCATGGAAAAGGCGTGTGAACTCTTAGATCAACTAGGAGTTGCATTCGAGGCAAAAATTGTATCCGCGCATCGTACGCCAGACCGCCTTTATGCGTATGCATCGAGCGCCAAAGGACGCGGCCTGAAGGTCATCATCGCCGGCGCCGGCGGCGCTGCGCACTTGCCAGGCATGACGGCTGCCATGACACCTCTACCGGTGCTGGGTGTGCCCATACAGTCTCGCGCTTTGAATGGCATTGATAGTCTGCTTTCGATTGTTCAAATGCCGAAAGGCGTGCCCGTTGCGACGCTCGCGATTGGTGACGCTGGTGCGGCCAATGCGGGCCTTTTGGCAGCCTCAATTGTCGCGCTCGAAGATGCTGACCTGGCTGCGCGTTTGGACATGTTCCGAGCGGCGCAAACCGCAGCGATTGACGAGACGCCCGAGGCATGACCGCACTCCGCCCGGGCGCAATGATTGGGATTTTAGGCGGCGGGCAACTTGGCCGGATGCTGGCGAGCGCTGCGGCGCGACTTGGATTCGATGTTTCCATCTATTGTCCCGAGGCAGATAGTCCGGCCGCGCGCGTCGCCGCGCACGCGACGATTGGCGCGTATGAAGATCGCGGCGCCCTCATCGGCTGGGCCAAAACGTGTGACGTTATCACCTATGAGTTCGAAAATGTCCCGGTCGAAGCGGTCACCGGACTGATCGAAGCCGGCTGTATCGTGCGTCCCGGCGCAAAAGCGCTGGAAGTGTCGCAAGATCGGCATGTCGAGAAGTCTTTCCTAAAGGCGTGCGGCATCGAAACGGCGGCCTTCGCGGCCGTGCAGGATCCGTCTGAAATCGGTGACCGGATCGCCGCGTTTGGTGGACAAGGGATCTTAAAAACGCGTCGCGACGGCTATGATGGAAAAGGCCAGGCGCGGCTTGCCGCGGGTGATGATTTCGGCGCCGCGCTTAAAGCGCTTCAACATGCGCCTTGCATTTTGGAGGCGCTGGTTCCGTTTCGGCTCGAAATCTCAGTGATTATCGCGCGCGATGCGGACGGGGCGACCGTGTGTTATGACGTGCCACGAAATGAGCACACGAACGGTATTTTGAGACGCTCGGTTGTCCCGAGCCAGTTGGCAGAAGAGATTGAGGCGCGGGCCTGCGAGGCCGCAAATCGATTGGTCGAAGCGTTGGACTATATCGGTGTCCTAGCATTGGAGTTCTTTGTCCTTGAGGATGGTCGTCTGTTAGCCAATGAATTTGCACCGCGCGTGCACAATTCCGGGCACTGGACACCAGAGGTCTGCGCGACCGGGCAGTTTGAGCAGCATATTCGCGCTGTGGTGGGTTGGCCGCTTGGAGCCGTGACCCGATATCAGGATGTCGAGATGTTGAACCTGCTCGGCGATGAAGCCTATGTCGCGGCGCGCCAACAGGCCGACCCGAGTGGGCTGACGCTCTATGGCAAGAGGGAGTCAAAGCCCGGCCGAAAAATGGGTCACCTGGTCAAGCGGCTGACTTAAAAGCGAATTTTCGATAACCAATGAATGAGATCAGCATTGAGGCCGCGACCGCGATGCAAATCGCCAAGAAGGCGCCGAGGCTCGGGAAAAACTGTAGCAAACCAGCATAGACGCCGAAATTAAACAGAGCCGCCCCGATGGCGACGATGAAATATCGGGTGCCTTCCTGGATTTGCGAATCCGCACTCGCACCAAACGTCAAAGCGCGGTTCAGCCGCCATGTCACAAACATCGCGACGGCGATTGCTAGAGCCCTGGCGAGGAGCGGCCCGGTACCAAGTGCGATCAAAAGCAGGGTTATGCCTGCATCGACTATGAAGCCAAGCCCGCCAACCAGTCCAAAACGGCCAAATTGGACGAGCAATTGACGCGTCATGCGCCCCAGTCCGGCGCCTTAAAGCTCAGAAACACAGCGCGTTTGGCCTCAATCCGGGCGCGGGCGAGGCTGTCAAGGATCAGACCGCAAACGCCCATAATCGTTGCCATGATAAATAATCCTGTCGCCAGAACCGCGGTCGGAACCCGCGGCACTAAGCCCGTTTGGGCATAGGTAATGGCAAGCGGCAGCAAGAGCATCAAGGCTGCCACAACCATACACAATCCAATGGTCCCAAAAAACGCCGCCGGGCGGGTTTCTTTGGCCAGCATTGCAAACATGCCCAGGATCCGAAATCCATCCCGGAAGGTCCGCAATTTCGATTCGCTGTCCTCCGGTCGGACGCCATATTTGGTGGGGCGCTCCAAGGTCGGGATGCCAAGCTGACTGCAATGGACCGACATTTCTGTTTCGATTTCGAACCCGCTTGAGATCGCCGGGAAAGATTTTACAAATCGTCGCGAAAAGACGCGGTAGCCTGAAAAAATATCCGAGAAGTGTTTGCCGAACAAACGGCCATAGATTTTGTTGAACAGTTTGTTTCCAAACGCGTGGCCTTCGCGGCCAGCATCTTTCGTGACATCGGCGCGGGTGCCGACGACCATATCAACATGATTTCGCTTTAAAAGTTCGACCAGCGTTGGTGCGATAGTGGCGTCATAAGTATCGTCGCCATCGACCATGACATAGATGTCGGCTTCAACATCTGAGAACATGCGGCGCACCACATACCCTTTGCCCTGCTGGCGTTCGGAGCGCACGATGGCACCGGCATTGGCGGCAACCTGCGCTGTGTCGTCTTTGGAATTATTGTCGAAGACATAAATGTCGGCCCCCGGCAGGGCGATTTTGAAGTCCTCAATAACTTTGGCGATGGTAACCGCTTCATTGTAGCACGGAATGATCACCGCGATGCGTTCGGCGCCAATCGCGGCTTTGCCTTGGGGATGGCGTTCATCGAGCTCTGACCACATCGCGGAAGCCTTTCGTAACTTCTCTATGTGATAGCTCAGGCTTGCTTAATAACCGGTAAGGCTTAGAGGGCACGAACGTTAATGAGCACTTCACACAATCGGCAGCGCGGGGCGCTCAGCGAAGGGCGTTGGATCCTTTGGGCGATCGGCATGCTGTTCTTTTTGAGCTTAACGCCGCGCATCGCTGACTTATTCGACGGCACGTTCCCAGGCTTGGACGATATGATGCGCTTGCAGCAAGTGCGGGACTTGCTCGCGGGTCAGGCATGGTTCGATGTCAACCAATCGCGTATGCTCACCCCTGAAGGCGGTGCGATGCACTGGTCACGATTGCCGGATGTGTTCTTGGCCGCGACCATCGCCGCGCTGAGCCCGATTCTAGGACCGGAAAATGCCGAAATCATCGCCATGGGGGTTTGGCCACTTATCCTGTTTGCCGCCGTTTTAGGTCTCATCTGCCGGGTCTCGCAACAGCTCGGCCTCGGGCGTGCAGGTCAGGCCTTTGCCATGCTGTTCTTCACGACATCCGCCGCCGTATATAGTTTTTGGCCAGGCCGGATTGATCATCATGGCCTGGTTGTAGTGCTATCCCTCGGCAGTCTGACAGCGCTCTTGTCCACGCAGTTGACGGCGCGATCCGGCTTGCTTTTGGCATTTTGTGTAACGGCGGCGGTCTCAGTTGCTCTTGAAGGCTTACCTTATGCGCTTGGCAGCCTCGCCATCATGGGTGTCTTTTGGATTGTCCGTGGCCATCAAGAAGGCGTGCGTTTGGCCGCCTTAGGCGCCGGATTGATGGTCTTTTCAAGCCTCTTCTTTGTCTTTGACGCGCCTGGCTTTAGCGCCGATCGGTTGGTCTGCGACGCCTACGGCGCCTCGCATTGGGCCGCCATCTTGTTCGGCGGTGTGTGCTTTGTCGCACTCGGCATTTTTGGCGGACTGCTCGACACCTGGCGCAAACGTCTCTGGGTGGGCAGTCTTTTGGGGGCGGGCACACTCGCTGTTTTTATCCTCGTCAATCCAGCATGTTTCGCCGATCCTTATGCCGACGTGCCAGAGCCCGTCCGCGTGGCCTGGCTCAGCGCTGTAGATGAAGCCAAAACTTTGACGCGCGTTTGGGCGGATGAACCTTGGCGGATCATTTGGGTGTTTGGCTTCTTAACCGTTGCGACTGGATCCGCGATGGCGATGCTCGCGGGCGCTGAGCCTCACCAACGTGTTGCGCGGATTGGTTTTGCGCTCCTCTTAGGTCTGTCGATTGTCGCCACCGTTTGGCAAGTCCGCGGACAATTGTTCTCGCATTTGTTTGGCGCGATCGCGACGGCTTGGCTGGCTGAACGGTTTTTTCTCCGATGGCGGATCGAAGGCGGTGCGCCCAAGCTGTTAGTCTTCGCAAGCATTGCCGTCTTCTGTTCGGCATCGACATGGCGGGCACTGGGAGAGCGTCTCTATCCGAGCGTGGTGGCGGCAAAGGATCTGTCTTTCAGCAGTGAATGTGTCGCCCCCGAAAACTTCCAAACACTGGTGACCGGCGAACAAAGGCGCCTCTTTTCCCCGATCGATTTGAGCATCCCGATTATGGTGCGCACCAAGCATTCTGTTTATGCCGGTCCATATCATCGCAACATTGAAGGCCTAGAACAGAGCATTTTGATTCTAATGGGCGATCAGGCTCTGGCGCACCAAAGACTGCTCGACCTGCGCGCCACCCACCTCGTCTTCTGTCAGGGATTGGGCGAGACCAATCTGTATGCGAAGGCCTCGCCAGAAAGCCTCTCTGCGCAGCTCAATGCGGGGCAGATTCCCGCTTGGTTGACGCCTGTGGATGGCCTGGAGGCGACCCAAGGGGTGGTGCGACTTTACCGAATCGAGCCTTGAGCGCCGCCACTCCAGCGTTGACCCTCTATCGGGTTTGCGCCAAAGGAGGCCATGACAAAACTTACCCAACCAAAAGAAATTATCGATGCTCTAGAACAGCTTTATTCGAACGCTGTGGAAGCCCTGTGTGAGGCGCTCCAAGACTATTTACGAAAAGGTCAAACACCTGATCCAGCGGTCCGCCAATCGGGCGGTTTTTGTTATCCGGAACTGGTGATCAAGTACAATCCCGATGGGCCGCCGCCGCCAATTTCGAGGGCGTTCGGAAAAATGTCAGAGGCCGGAACCTATGTTTCGACCATCACACAGCCCGAATTCTTCCGTCATTATCTGCTCGAGCAATTGGTGCCTCTGTTGAGAGATTACGAGGTTGAGGTCGATGTCCGGGCCTCTAAGACAGAGATCCCCTATGCTTATGTTTGGGATCAAGGCCAAGCCGACGGGCTAGATGAGATCAATCCTGCTGAGCTGGCGAAATGGTTTCCGGCGCCAAACTTGATCGATATCGGCGACGAGATTGCCGACGGGCAATTGTTCGAGCCGCACACCGAACGCCCCCTGGCGCTGTTCGACGCCCCGCGGACCGATTTCTCGCTCAAGCGGCTACAGCATTATACCGGGACACCGACCACTGATTTCCAGCGCTATCTCTTATTCACCAATTATCATCGCTATGTCGATGCCTTCGTCGATTGGGGTTTGGAGCAATTAGGGGATGGTGGGCGCTATAAAATGCTCTCCGTTGCGGGCGGACTGAAAGTCGATGCCGAGACCAAAAATGCCAGAGCGGAAATTGAAGCGGCGCCATGGCGGCGGTTTCAAATGCCAGCATATCATTTGATGGCCGAAAACGGCGCTGGCATTACACTGGTCAATATCGGGGTCGGCCCTTCGAACGCAAAAAACATTACCGACCATTTGGCGGTATTGCGCCCGGAGTGCTGGATCATGGTCGGACATTGCGGCGGCTTGCGTCACAGTCAATCGATTGGCGACTATGTGCTCGCGCATGCCTATTTGCGCGATGATCATGTTCTCGATGACGTCATGTCGCCGGACATACCTATCCCGGCGATCGCAGAGGTACAGGTTGCTTTACAAGAGGCTGCAGGCGAGATCACCGGCGAGAGTGGTGATGAACTGAAACAACGGCTTCGGACGGGCACCGTGGTCACCACAGATGACCGAAACTGGGAACTGCGCTTCACCGAAAGCGCCCGCCGATTCAACCAATCCCGGGCCATTGCTATCGATATGGAAAGCGCGACGATTGCGGCGAATGGATTTCGGTTGCGGGTGCCCTATGGGGTTCTGCTCTGTGTGTCGGACAAACCGTTGCACGGTGAGATCAAGTTACCGGGCGCGGCGAACAAATTCTACGAAAAGTCGATTGGTCAACATTTGCAAATCGGTGTCGCAACGCTTGAGAAGTTGGCGAGCGGCGATGCCAAGCTACATAGCCGGAAACTCCGGGCGTTCGACGAACCGCCCTTCCGCTAAGGGGATGATCATGCACGATCGCGTAAAACGCTTCGACAATATTCGGAATTTTCGTGATTTCGGCGGCTATGATGGGGCGGGCGGACGCCGGGTTCGGTCCGGTGTCTTGTTTCGGTCCGCGCAGTTTGGCGAAGCCAGCGAAGCCGATCTCAAGGCGCTTAAAGGGTATGGGATCCGTGTCCAGGCAGACCTCCGGCGCCCAGATGAACGCGAACGCCATGGGCATCGCTGGCCGGTTGAAGGCGTTGAGGTCTTATCCAGCGATAAAGGCACAGCCAGCCAAGCGCCACACGTTCGTTTCTTGTCAGAAGTTTCGGTCGATGCGGAACAAGCGCATGGGTGGATGTCGGACTATTACCGACAGGCGCCTTACAAACCACAACATGTCGAGACCTTCTCGGCATGGTTTCGCGCCCTCGAAACTCTGGCCGAAAAGCAAGCCGCGGTTGTAAATTGTGCGGCTGGCAAAGATCGCACGGGCATCCTATGCGCGCTTACCCACCATGTTTTGGGCGTCGAGCGCGAGGCGATTTTCGCCGACTATGAACTGACCAATGAGGCCGCAAATGTGGCGGAGCGTTTGCCTGAAATGGCGCGGCAGTTCAATCAATACATCGACAAAGACTATCCAGACGCGGTGTATCAGCCCTTTGTTGGGGTCGATGCAGCGTTTTTGACCGCGGCCCTTACGAGCATTCAGGAGCGCTCCGGGGATATTGAGACGTATCTCACCGAAACCCTCGGCGTCGACAAGGCCGCGCGGGATCGCTTGCGCGCATTGTATTTGGTTTAGCCAGAGCGGGTCTATTCAGGGTTCAGCTGTTTCGCGAGTTTCGTTGCAAACCGGCGTGACGCGCGATTGGCATCTGCCCAGACGCCACCCGGAAAGACATCTCGAATGTCATTTTCGAACCAATCATACTCCTGCGTCGCAAGCACATTCCCGGCATCATCATATGCGGTCCCGCTTAGCTCCATGCCGCCCAGAGAAATCGATCGAAAGGCATCTAGGCCTGGGGTTTGGGAGAGTTGCTCAAATGTCGGCCGGTTCGGTTTCGCATCGATGATGGTCACATCTACTTTGGCGGGGCTGACACCGGCTTTTGTAAATGCCCGCTCAAGGTCTTCGATGATTTCTTCGGTCAGGGCGGCGCCTTCGCGCTCACCATAATTGTCTGCCAGCTCTTCAGCAAAATCTTCACTAAAGGTGACGGCCACTTCGGTTGCAGATGCGGTTTGCAGGACGGCGAGTGCCCCGATCGCAGCAAAAAGTGTCTTCATCAGGAACTCCCTAAATTGAATTGGCGCAAACAAGACATAGTGCAGAAGTCTCGCTTGCGCCAATCACAGGCTCGGGAGGACTGTATTAAATTGTGTCCACAAAGACGATTTCAGCGTCTTTAAGTCCCTTTAAAGTGAGCGTTGCGTCACCTGTTATGGCAGCGCCATCGCGGGCATTCAGGACCTCGCCATTCAGCTCAATAGAGCCCTGTGCGAGCACAAGATAACCAAACCGACCCGCTTTCACTGCATAGTCGAGGGTTTCACCGGCTTTCAAAGTCGCGCCCAAAACAGCCGCATCTTGCCGGATCGGCAACGCTTCAGCATCGCCGCGACCACTGGCTAGGATAGCCCATTCGCCGGAACGGTCGGCTTTCGGGAAGGCTTTCGCGCCCCAATCGGGCTGACCGCCCGTAGCGGCGGGTTCGATCCAAAGCTGGAAGATTTGGGTGTCTTCATTTTCGGCATTCCATTCAGAATGCTGAACCCCACTGCCTGCACTCATCACCTGAACATCGCCGGCTTCGGTGCGGCCCTTATTGCCCAAACTGTCTTCATGGGTGATGGCGCCGTTGCGGACATAGGTAATGATTTCCATGTCGCGATGGCCATGGGGCGGGAAGCCGGTTTGCGAGCGAATGGTGTCATCATTCCAAACCCGCAGCTTTCCATGTCCCATGCGATCGGGATCGTAATAGTGCGAGAACGAGAAGTGATAATGGGCGTTCAGCCAATTGTTCTCAAAGGTTCCAAGGTCGGAAAAGCGTCTAATCTCAATCATGAGAGCCTCCTTATGCGTTGCGTTGCGCAAGAGATGGTTTGCCGCTGTCGCCACACTAGGCGACCGCGAGAGAATTCAATTATGCAATTCTCGAATGAGTGCTGACCAACCAGGAAACCCCACCAAAGGGTGGGGCTCCCCGCTCTCGAGGGTTGGACCTCGTGCGTGTGAGGACCACAGGGGTGAGAGCTTAGGACAGCGTGCTACCGGATCCGCACCGATGCACCGCTGGATGTGTCCTGTTTGACGTCGCTGGGGCCACCGCTCACGGCAATGGAAGACCCGCTAGAGGCGTCCAAATCAATGCTGTTTGAAGCATAGACCTGGACCGATGAGCCACTTGAAGCATCCACCACGACATCTGTGCATTCGAGTTTGTCGAGGGACAGGCTCGATCCCGAAGAGGCATCGATATCGACGCGTGTGCAGGCGCCTTCGAGCGAGACCGATGATCCACTTGAAACATCCACCCGCAAGTCTTCGGCAACCAGTTCGCCTTGGAACCGAGCGCCCGATCCAGCATCGATCGATGTGAGCGTGGGCGAGGCAGCATAGACCGTGAGTTGCGGGCTGCGATGCCCCCAATTGCTGCCATGCTTTTTACGCGCAATCAGCGTGTTTCCTTTGACCTTAATTTCGACTTGGTCCCAGCTGCCGCGATCAAGGCGGGCCGTCACAGAGGCGTTTGGATCTTGTGTGTAGATCATCGAGATGCCGCTGCCGACATTGACTTTGGAGAAAGGCTGAGTGCCGAAATCGCGGGTTTC
The DNA here is from genome assembly GCA_038531165.1 of Pseudomonadota bacterium. Lineage (GTDB taxonomy): Bacteria > Pseudomonadota > Alphaproteobacteria > Caulobacterales > Hyphomonadaceae > Henriciella. Next base: position 377,988 of record JBCBBZ010000001.1, on the reverse strand, counting down.
TGGCGCGGTTACTCCACGAGCAGTCTCCGCCTCGACCCGGGCTTGCGCGCGCTCTGCTTGAGCTTCAGAGCGTTCAACCATGAGCTCGACTTGGTGCTCAATCCGTTCGGCCTGCGCTTCTGCCCATGACTCAATCCGTGGCTCAACATGCACGGCCCAGTCTTCGGCGCGGGCTTCAACCTGCGCACCCCAGGCTTCCATTTCTTCACCCCATGCTTCCATTTTAGCTTCCCAGTCCGCGAGTTCCGGGCTGTTCTCAAGGGCGCCTAACTGCTCGGTGTCGACCTCCATATGGAAATGTTTGCCATCCTGTTGGACCACCAAGCCGGCCATTGGTGGCATCTCTGGCATGGGCGGCATTGGTGGTAAGTCGGCCATATCAAAAGCGAAGGTTTCGCCGTCTACGGTGATCGATACGCTCATATCATGGCGGCTATCGACCATCACATGGTGTTCAGATGGCGCCTCTGGCGATTCCAAGGCTTGTTCGGCGGGCGGTGCCTCGCTCGGGCCACCCTCCAATTCTTGCGCGACCGAAGAGGTGCAGGAGGCCGTGATAAAGACCGCGCTTGCGCCGAGCGCGATCGCCAAAGACCCGCCAATCAATCGGCTGCGAAAGCTCGGTGCAGGATGAGTCATCATAAGGAGTCGTTCTTTGATTGGGTGGGCCAGCGTTAGACTTGCCGCGGCAATCCGCCGATCAGATGTGCGCGCCAAGCGGGCTGCTTTGACCAGGGTTCGTCCATACGCCGCTGGCGATAGTTTTGCGCGTCTGATGACATCTGCATCGCACGCCGCTTCTTGATCGGTTCGAAAGGCCTTTAAGGCGATATGTGCGAGCGGATTGAACCATTGCGTCGCGGCGATGATCCGAGCCATTTGAAAGGCCCACAGATCCCGCCGTTTGAGATGCATCAACTCATGCACAAGCGCATCGCGACGTTCCGCGGCCTCGTAATCCTCATTAAACCACATTGGCAGCAATACGATCGGATTTTTAAGACCGGTCACCAATGGCCCGCTGCACAAAAGGCTGGTGCGTACTTGCGGGACGCGCTTTAGCCCGAGCTGTTGAGCAATCCGTTCCGTCTCTGCGACCGTGTCGGCATCGGCAGGTTCTGAATCGGCATGAATTAAAGTGAGGAACTGGCGTTGCTGATGGACCGAAATCGCGAGCCAGAGGACCACTCCGACGATCCACACGCTGGTCAGGATCAATGGTGCTTGCGCCAAAGTGGCCTCTAGTAAGCTATTGCCGGCCTGCGGCGCGCTATGAACCATGATGTCGGGCTGATGCACCGTGACCGTATGCGTGTTCGGCCCAATCTCTAGGCTCTGCGTTGGTGCGGCATGGTCGATTGCGGGCGCGGCCAATTCAGGCTCGAACGCCGGCGTTCCGGAGGTCGGTCGGTTGAAACCCAAGGCGCCCGCCAATGACCAATTTCCGGGCAAAGGCGGCGTCACAAAGCGCGCGAGGGGGAGCACCCAGAGCAAATAGGCGGCTTTGGCCCCAAACCGGCGCGCAAATGGTTTGCGGATGATCAGGACAAACAAGACCAGGACGCCGACAGCAAATGTGGTTAGCGTCGCTTCTTGTACGATCGGGTGAAAATCAGTCCAGCTCATTGCTTCAGCCTCCCCAACAGGGCTTCGAGTTCTTCAATATCTTCATCGCTCAGTCCGCGCGCATCCGCGAGTTGTGCAACCAGCGGTGCGGCGCGCCCGCCAAATAGTTTGTCGACCAACCGCCCGGCCTCTTTGTTCTGATAGGCCTGTTCATCGACGGTCGGCTGGTAAAGATAGCGGCGTCCGTCGGCTTCTGTTTTAAGAGCACCTTTTTCGACCAAGCGAGAGAGCAGTGTTTTGACCGTGCGCGGGCTCCAGTCTTGCTCGCCCTCCAATGCATCGACAATTTCCGCCGCACCAATGCCAGGCTGTTTCCAGAGCACTTTCATGATTTCAAGCTCGGCGGGTGTGATTTGGAGGCTCATTCATTCACCTTTCGACTACACTTGTGGTCATTATCGATGACTACAAGTGTGGTCAATAGGGAATTTGTGACAGTTTGTTTATTTTTCGGCGTCGATCAGAGTTACGTGTCATCTGAGACTTTGGATGTTACCATCTCAACTTTAAGGGTCGATCCAGGCGTGATCAGCACGTCTTCGTGGCGCAAGGGGATATCGATCCCAGCGGCGCGAAATTTGTCCCAAATGTTGAGCATGACCGCCGAGGACACGTTCGACACGCCGTTTTGCGGATCATTGATCCAAAACCGCACTTCGATCTCGATGGCCTCATCGCCAAACTCCATGACCAGGCATTTCGGCGCTGGCCGCGCTAGCACGCGATCGGTTTGCATGGCGCCTTTTTCAACCAAATCGACGGCCAGCCGCAAATCGGTCTCATACTCGACCCGCAATCGGCGTTTCACCCGCACTTCTTTGTTTGAGTACGACCAGTTCACCACCTTGTCCGTGATCAGCATCTCATTCGGGATCAAATGCTCTTTGCCGTCGCGTGTGATCACGGAGGCATAGCGCAGCCCGAGCGATTTCACGACGCCATAGGTCTCATCCACTTCGATCACATCATCCGGTTTGATCGATCGGTCGGTCAGCAAAATCACGCCTGAGATGAAATTGGCGACGATCTGTTGCATGCCGAAGCCCAGCCCGACCCCGATGGCGCCGCCTAAAACGGCAAGTCCAGAAAGCGGGATCCCGAGCCCGGCCATGGCCAACAAAGCTGCACCGAAGAACAGCCCGATCTGCACCGCATTGCCCATCAGAATGCGCAAGGATGGCTCGACTTGCGGCAGTTCATCCACCCGGGTTTTGAGTTGTTTGGCAAGCCAATTCGCCGCGAACATGAACAGCGCAACCGTGGCGATGGCTTGGACAATAAAGACCGGGCTGATCGTGCGGCCACCAAAGGGCGGTCCAACCGAGTTGAGCCATGTCATGACTTCGTCGAGCACGCCGAATGCGTAGAACGCGGCAAAGATCCAAATTACCCAGCCCGCGGGTTTGCGAAAGCCCTCCGGCAAAAACGCTGTGACGATCCGGATTAGCAACCAGGCCAGCGACAAAGAAGACGCAATACGGACCAGCGCGCTTTCCATGTCGGCGCCAGCCAAAATGGCTTGCGCCGCATATAAGAGCAACGCCCATAAGGCCGGTCGCACCAATGCGGGCGCCGTGTCTTCAACCAGGTTGCGAATGTTCGTTGGGATGCGGCCGAGCCCCGCAACGACCAGGCCGCGCCCTCTTTGGGCGAACATAATCCCCAGGGCGAGCGCTACGAGAATCGTCAAGCTCTGCCAGATGTATGGCATCAAGACGTCTTGGTTGAGGAGATTGGCTTGCACCCAACCCAATGGATCAGAGCGGATCGGATCTGCCCAATCAAACATACCCACCGGGTCATCCACTGCCGCGGGCGAGGCGAGCTCAGCATCACCTGGTCCGGCCGCGACATCTATTACAGAAAGATTGTCACCACAAACGCGCTGGGTCGCAATTGTGACACAACCTTCGACTTGCAGGTCCCCTTCATTTTCCATCCGCGTGTACCTTTGCTTCAAGCCCGCAAGCTTGTGGCCCCCACGCCCAAAGGCATAGCTTAGACAGGCGGATAGGGAAACACGGAGGTTGTCGCGCCAAGATCCGTAAAGCTGCCTTGCATGGCGCTGAAACCTTGTTCAATCAGGGTTTCGGGCGTCCACCCTTCGAGCCTTGATACAGATTTCACCGGGCGCGGTTGGTTGAACAAGACCACCTCATTGCCGCGCACACTAAAGATCTGACCGGAGACATGTTTCGCACCGTCGGCGCAAAGGGTCACCGCCAACTGCGCGACTTGGTCGGCGCGCATGCCCGTCCGCATCCGTTCGACGCGTTCAGCGCCCGCTTCGTCCTTGACCGGTATGGACGCAATCATCCGGGTCCATGCAAACGGCGCAATGATGTTTGATCGGACATTCTTACGCGCCCCTTCCATGGCCACGATCCGTGAGAGGCCCGCAATGCCCATTTTCGCCGCTGCATAATTGGCCTGGCCGATATTTCCGATCAGCCCAGACGTCGACGTGAACAAAACAAAGCTTCCGTCTTCTTGGTCTCGGAAATGCTCGATCGCAGCCCGGGTGACATTAAACGAGCCATGAAGATGCACATCAATGACGGCTTTCCAGTCCGCTTCACTCATTTTGTGAAACATGCCATCGCGCAGGATCCCGGCCGGGTTAATCACGCCGTGCAAAGCGCCAAAACTGTCTTTGGCCTGTTCGACCATGCCCTCTACGGCGGTCATATCCGTGACGCTTTCAGAGTTCGACACCGCTTCGCCTCCGGCATCGCGGATCTCTTGCGCGACCTGCTCAGCCAGCCCCGCATCACCAGAGGCATCGCCCGAGTCCGTCAGCGCCCCGCCCAGGTCATTGACGACGACTTTAGCGCCTTCGCGAGCGGCGAGCAGAGCACACTCTTTCCCGATCCCGTTCCCGCCACCGGTCACGAGAATAGTTTTACCGTCTAAAACGCCCATTGCGCCCTCCATGATCTGCCATTTTCGACCGGAGACAGCATGGATTTTTTTCGCGAGCAAGGGTGCCCTCGCGCGTACAGTTCAGCGGGCGCTGCTGGCGGGCACAAAGACTCGTGGAGACGATGCAATTCGCCGCTTCACATCCGGAAGCGTCAAATCGATCAGACCGATTCCAAGGCGCTGAGGCCATTTGAGGTACGCTGGCTGACATAGGTCGCAACATGGCTGACGGAATACTCCGGTGCTGTGACGTCGGAGACCTTCTTGAAATCCGCGCGCACGCGATCTTTGGTGAGTGTGACCAAGGTCCAACCATTTCCAAACGGATCGTGAAAATCGACTTCACGATTGGCAGCTTCAAAAAGCGGGCCGATATTTTCGACCTCTTTCATATATGTGCCGAAACCGGGCGACGTGATTGATGTGCAGCCAAACTCGACACCGCGCTGTTGATTGTTGCGGTCAATCAAGGTGTTGGCCCATGCCGTGTGCGTGTCGCCGGTCAGCGTCACTAAGCGGGCGCCTGCCGCCTCTGCGCTGGCATAGAGGCGATCACGTGCGGCGGGAAACCCGTCCCATGCGTCCAAGTTCCAAGGCAGGCCGAGTTGGCTGAAATCAATCAATTGCTGGACATAGCCGACATCTTGAGCGGCTTTTTGAGCGTCACTCAATTGCACCGCAAAATTGGGTGCGCGGACGCGCGCCATGATGACTTGGTTGGCGAGGACCTGCCAGGCCTTGTTCTTCGCGGTTGAGTCCTTCAGTTCCGCATCCAGCCAGTCTTCCTGAGCTGCGCCGAGCATAGTCCGTTCGGTGTCCTGGACTTTCAGCATGGTGCCAGCGGCAGCAAGCGGAATGGCGGCTGGCTCAAGTCCGCCCAATTCTGTGAACCAACTGATTTCGTTTGACCGGCCCGTAAGGCGCGTCTCAAGGCAAATCACGGAGGCGACATCGCCGAAGTCAAACCGGCGATACAGCGCCTCGCGGGCCCGACCGATTTCCGGATCGCGGACCGGCATCCATTCGAGATAGGCCTGTACAGCCGCCTGTTTGCGATCCGACCAGTTGCCCTCGCCAGCCTCTGGATTATGGTTTTCAGCGCCTAACCGATATGAATTATTGGTGCTTTCATGATCGTCCCAGGTGCACAACCAGGGTGCTGCGGCGTGCGCCGCCTGCAGATCTGGGTCGGTTTTATATTGTGCATGACGGATGCGATAATCTTCGAGCGTGATCGTTTCTAAAGGGGGCTCGTGATTGCGATCGATCTCTTGGCCGGTGCTGCCGCCATAACCATCCACCCCATATTCGTAGAGATAATCCCCGAGGTGAATGACCGCGTCCAAGTCCGGCGTGTTGGCAATATCACGATACGCATGGAACCGGCCAAATGGATAGTTCGAGCAAGAGACAACCGCAAACCGGAGTGGCGCTTCGCCGCTCGCCGCTGTCGTCCGCGTCCGTCCAATCGGGGAGGCAATGTCGCCGGAGGCGGTTTTCGCGATGAAACGGAAGAAGTATTCGGTATCTGGCGAGAGCCCGTCCAGATCAACTTTAACCGTAAAGTCGCGTTCCGGGCGAGCATAGTCTTGGCCATATTGCACCGGTTTTTGAAGATCAGCATCGGTAAATACGCCAATCGCGACCGGCACAGCATCATCAGGAAATGCGGCATCTGGCGTGACACGGGTCCATATAATCACGCCATTGGGCAGGGGGTCGCCGGACGCGACGCCGTGAATGAAGTTCGCGGTCCCAGGATAGGCTGGACGGTCATCGGGGCTCACCTGAATCCGAATTTCCGGGTCGATGATGGGTTCTTGATTGCAAGCCGCGAGACCGAGCGCTCCCCCGCCAGCACCTAAAAGGCCGCGCCGCGTCAGCTTTTTCATCCGTTCCCATCTCCGCTCAAAGCTGCAATTGCGATTACAGCATGACCTAGTCCGCGCGCTTGGTCTATAGTCCGTATATGACAGAATTATCAGCTTTGGCAGGCGAAAGTGACACAGGAACCCGCTTAGATCGCTTCCTAAGCGAACACATCGACGCGCTGTCGCGCTCACGCGCGAAATCTTTGATCAAAGAGGGGCATGCGCGCGCAGTCTTGGGCGATCAGGTTCGCGTTCAGTCGGACCCGAAAACGCCGGTTGTGGCCGGTGTCACATATACAGTGGAGATGCCGGACCCGGTTCCTGCGATCCCGGAGCCTGAGGCGATTCCGCTGGATATTCCGTATGAGGATGAGCATTTGATCGTGGTCAACAAACCTGCCGGAATGGCGGTCCATCCTGCGCCAGGGACGTGGCAGGGAACCCTCGTCAACGCTTTGCTGCATCACTGCCAGGGCGCGCTGCCCGGGATTGGCGGCGTCGAACGTCCGGGAATCGTCCATCGGATCGACAAAGACACCACTGGCATTCTCGTCGTGGCTAAAACAGAGCCGGCGCATAAGGGCCTGTCGGATCTGTTTGCCAAGCATGACATTGACCGCACTTATGTCGCGCTCACCCGCGCCAGCCCGCGGCCCTCCCAAGGCACCATCGAAACGGATATTGCGCGCAGTTTGAAAGATCGAAAGAAGATGGCCGCGGTCGCTTCCGGGGACGGGCGTCACGCCATCACCCATTATAAAACGCTGGAGACCTACGGACAGATCAGCAAGACCGAAGCGCGCCCGGCCGCAGCCTTCCTCGAATGCCGTTTGGAAACCGGACGGACGCATCAGATCCGCGTTCACTTGGCGCATATCGGATGCTCGCTCATCGGTGACCCCGTTTATGGCCGCCATCGCGGGATCAAAGCGACCGGACGCGGCGATGCGTTTGACCGTGCGACAGATCTCGCGCGCCGCCTCACACGGCAAGCCCTGCATGCCGCAAGTCTCGGCTTTGTCCACCCGATGACAGGGGAGAAGGTGTTTATTGAGGCGCCCTTGCCCGCGGATCTGGCGGCATTGCGCCAAGCGCTTTCAGCGCTTTAGTCTAGGTCCGGATCATCATTGGCGGCGCCGCGTCGACGCGCTTTGCAAGGAATTCCGCAAAGCTCCCGGTCAGCCGCTTCACATCATTGCGCAAGCGTCCGTATTTGCCCCGCAAAGTCGAATAGCTGTCCAAATCATACCGATCCATCGCATTTAAAGCCTGAACGGATTCTGGGATGTTTGGACCGAATGTGCGATCTTTGAGGTGGACCTTTTTCAAGGCTTGCTCAGCTTTGCGCGCATAACGCGTATTGCGAAAACGGGTCACCACGACGAAATTGCGCGACGCCAAATGCGGTGTGATGTGCGTGCTGACCCAGTCAGTAAATTGCTTCGAGCCCCAAATAGAGACGGCATCCGCGAGGGTTGGCGTGACATAAGTTGTTGCAATCGACAGCCCGGCGCGCGCAACCGGTGACATATAGGGTGGGGTGTCGATCAATATGATATCATACATCGATTTGATCGGGTTCAGCGCATTGTCGATATGCGTGGCGATGTAATTGGCGAGACGGCTCGGCGCCATGCCGCGCGAATAGATCCGCTCTTCCATCTCCATTTCGGTCAGTCGCAATTGCGAATGCGATGGTAGAATTGAAATCCATCCGGCGCGTTCATCGCGTTCTTCGGCGAGCCGAAGCTCTTCTAGAGTTACGGCATTGGGCAATATCAGATTGCTGAGAACCGGGCGTTCATTGTCCATGAACTGCTCGATCAAGCGGTGCACCCCTTTGCCCTGATCGAAGGCCATTTGTAGGCCGCGATCGGTGAGGAGCATTTGACTGATACTTGCCTGAGGGTCGAGATCGACGACCAGAACATTGGCGCCATAGAAATAGGCCAATCCATCCGCCAACATGAGTGTGGTGGTCGATTTGCCAACTCCCCCCTTTAAGTTGGCGATCGCCGCAATTGTTGCAGACATCTACTCCCTCTCCGGCACACCTTGTGGCACAGGCGGATCGGATGACAAAGGGGTCTGACAGCGGAAACCAGGGGTTTCGGAGGTTAAGTTTTCCTAAGAATTTCCGGCGCGCCACGGATTAAGCAGAACGCCAAAATAACCCCAGCTTGCCAGGTTAAGACCAGGCTCACGTCGATCATGGCCAAGATTGAAAAGCCGAAGAGGAGAAAGACCGTTCGAACGGTTTGGCTGAGCATAAACTCAATCGATCCACCAGATCTCCGCACCGCATAGAGCGACCAAGTTCGAACAATGTGCGCATAGATAAAGACCAACCCGGCCGCTGATGCTGCAAAGACCAATGCAAAGCCCAAATATTTAACGATATGCAGGATCGCATAGGTATAGACACGCCAGATCAGCGGGGCGTGATTGAACGCCGTGAATGTCAGTCTCAAAACAATTAGAACCAGCGCCCAAACGACGGTCAAAAGCCCCGCATTCAGCCAGAGGCTGCCGGTCGACGCAGCGCCCATCCGCTCGAGCGCAAAAGTCTGTGCATCAATGCCCATGACCAGCATGCCAGCGAATGACAGTCCGAGCGCCCAGATCCAGGCATCTGGCGAGAGTTTATAATCGCGATGGCGGAAAAAATTCTCTGAGAGTTTCGGCGCGTCTTCCTTGCGCGCGCCGACATGATCATTCTCTGCATAACCTAGTTCATAGGTCAGCATGAGCGCCAAAAAGAGAAGACTGAGCGCGATCCATGTGCCGATTGGCAACGCCGGCAGCGCAACCAGCCCATAGGCCAGCAAAATCACCGGCAATTCTTCCATGAAGACTTGTTTGATCAAGAATCCCGGTGTGCGTTTAATCTTGGCGGTATAGTAAAACGGGATGTAAGGCTGGCGATAGACGATCGTGTCATGATCAGGTTGAACTTCAATCACCGTCCCGACGGTCGCAGCAAGATCGGCATCATCTTCAAGATTGTCGGTCATCAGAATGCTTGCCTTGGTCGGCATGATCCCAAGCTCTTGCAGAATACTGATTTTCCCGCGACGGCGGAACGCACGGCTTTCAGCGAAACGCGGCGCGATGATTTTGCAGTCTGCAAACCGGGTTTCTGCCAGCAAGGCCTCGATGACGGGTTTCGCGCCAAAACTGATAATGATGATTTTATCAGACGGAATGTCGGCGAGTTGGTCGACGACATCTTGGTTGAGATGGCGCTCTATGATTTGCGGCGCATAGCGTCGAAACCTGGCCAAGGCCCAGGGGTTCAGCGTGCGCAGCAGGCCGACTTTGAGCGAATCTTGCCAAATGAAGCGGGTCCGGTCGCTCAAGCCCAGCGCCCGCATCACTGCCCCGATCAGTTGCAAGAGCGGCCAGATGAAGACAAATGGCTGCGCCATACGCAGGAATTCCTGCGTCGAGTTCGAGCGCAGCAACGTATGGTCGAAGTCTACAAAGTAGAGATCGGCCGCGGTTTGACCGCTCAGGGAGGGAGCGCAGGGCTCGGTCATAGGTGTTTCGTCTAGCGCAGTTGGACTTCTCAGTTTGGAACAGTCTTGCAGATATGATGCAAGGAACAGTCAGTTATGGGCGATTTCACGACATCTTCGCAGATGCAGAACGTTTTTCGGGCTTTATGCAGCTGTTTTTGGGCCAGAGATCGTGCACACCATTGAAATCGTGTGACATTAATTTGTCACGCTGACGTCTGAGACGGCCCATCGCGTTGCACAATTATTGTTTCAAATCTGCAAAGGTCTCGATCAGAATGCCGTGGAACAAAGCTTGAAACGCGTTTATCAGGCTGACCATGGTCAGAGTGAGACAGCGGCCAAAGGCTGATATAATTGGGAGGCGGGCATGTCGAATTCAGAACCGGCGCGGCGCTCGGACTTAGATGAATATCGACGCCGTTTAGGCCCACGTGACCTGATGGTTTTGCGAAATGATGGCAACGCAAATGGCGTCCTGCCGCAACGTTTTTCGGCCGCCCTAAAAGCCTATTCCAAGCGGCATGACTATGATCGTATGCTGGTTTTGAGCGAGGATATGGGGTTCGTTTTGGCGGGGCTCTTAAAGCTATCGCGCTGGACCGGAGATTTGCACATCATTGTGCATGCGGGTCAGGGTGCTCGCCGTCGCCACATGTTTCGCCTCACCGATGGATCGGCTGTCGCGAACTATATTACCTTTTGTGAGCGCCAGCGAGACATTTTGGTCCACGAGGTCGGCATTTCGCCCGATCGCGCGCATGCGCTATTGAACCCCGTCGATACCAAGTTTTTTGACCCCTCCCGGGTGCCATCGATCGCAGGATCAGGCGGTTATGTTTTCTCGTGCGGCCGCGAAAATCGTGACTATCGAACGCTTGAGCAAGCCGCGGCGCAACTGGACATTCCATTTGTCATTCAAGCCACAGGCTATTTCGTCGAGGATGACGATGGCGGTAATCGCCCGGCGAATGTCCAAGTTCGTAAAGAGCGCGTTTCGTTCGAACGTTTACGCGCCTTGTATCATGAGAGCTTGTTTACAGTCGTGCCGCTCAATCCGGTGGACTATGCCGCTGGCGTGAACGGCATTTTGGAAGCGATGGCCACCGGAAAAGCCGTGATTGCAACCCAATCTCCAGGCATGGCAGAATATATGGACGGGCCTGGCGTACGCGTCGTTCCGCCGGGTGACCCGAATGCGCTCGCCCGCGCGATCAAAGCGTTGCAAGCCGATCCAAGCCTCTGCGCGGACATGGGCGCTGTCAATCGCGCCTGGGTGACCGCCCATTGTGACGTGTCTGACTATGCCGACAAAGTCGCCGCGCTGATGCGCACACCGCGCTCGGCGTCAATCATCCAAAGCGGCCAATAGAAAATCGACGACTTCCTGATTGTCGAGCACGCGGCTGGTATTGGTCCGCGATGCGGCAGCTTGTGCGGTGCGCCGCGGATGATCTTCGGCCAGTGCTACCACTGCGGCCGCGAACGCTTCGGGCGTGTCTGCGATCGTCACAACATCATTCAAAGCTGATTTGAAGCCCTGTAGCGCCATAGGGTAGGCGACACATGTCATATCCAGCATCAGGTATTCGGCGACTTTAATACTGATCCCGGTCGCGAGCCGCGTCGGGGCGACACCAATCGAGTCTGCGCCGCCAATATCCTCCAATCGCTCGACCCGGCCCAAGACTTTGACGCCCGTCAGCGCTCTTTCTTGATCGGTCAGAGTTTTGCCAACCGACCCAGCGATCCAAAACTCAAGCTCTGGACGGTGTTTCAAAACGAGCGGCCAGATGTCAGATAGAAAATGCTGCAACGCATCGGTATTGCCGGCATGAGTGGTGCCGAGGAACAGCACGCGCGGCGTTCCGGCTGAATGCGTTGTTTCATAGACGGGTGGTTCGGGGCGTAGCCATACCGATTTCGTGTCCGGCAGCTCGGTTTCAAACTTCGCGAGTTCATTGGCTGACGCGTAAATCATCAACGCCGCGCCGCGGCACCAATCCGCTTCGCCTTGCGTTGAAATATCGTAAAGGTCGAGCGGAGCGCCTTTCTCGCGCCATATCTTGCCGCGGTCCGAGAGCAGATCGTGCATCAGAACGCCGGTTTTGGTATTGCTGGTGAGCCGTTTTAAAACCGGACCCATGGAACTGTATTCCGCAATCGTAATGTCGCCGGGATCTTGATTGCTGACATCCGCCACCGCTTTTGCTTCCGATCCACTGAGCGGGCGACCGAGATAGCTTGGCACAAGAATTGACCAACCGAGGCTATTGGCCAGAGCTTTCAAGGCGCGAACGAAAAACCGCCACCAAACGATAAATGACCAAGACCAATACGTCTGACCGATTTTCACCGTCCGCGGCCAAATCACTTCATCGATTAATTGTCCAATCCTTGGATGGATGCTCGCCCATGGGCGGTTGCCGAAAGAGTGCTGCGGCGCGAAGACAATGCGCGTTCGCATAGCGGTGCGTGAAATTACACGTAAGAAGGTTTCCAAATAGGCGCCATTGCCGGTGCTGATCGTGTCCAATTGGCGCTGGACCAGAATGTCTATTCTTTTATCTGAGCGGGGCGACATGGGCTCTGGTCTTGGCGAAAGTTAAACGGGTTGCGGTTGAAGGCGACGGGCGGTGGAAATATGCAATGGTGAGGCCAGGCGCTGCGATTGAGCGCTTACTGAACAGTGAGCGGCTTCAAGTGCTCTGGGAGCGGCATGGTCGGTCGCCGTCCCGCCAGAACATATTTAAATCCCGACAATTGACCCCATGCATGCGCGACGCGCCAGATTCGATGCCGCGGCGGGCGGGTGCCTGGCAGAAAGCTCCACGCCAAGAGGAGCGAGCCCATCGCCAGATGATATGCATTGTAAACAATGTAGCGCCAATATGATTTAACGCCGTATTTTGCAGTCAGCTTGGCGACGCTGACGCCATATTGCTTACCTTGTTTGTAGCGGCCTTCAAAGCTTGTGCGTTGGCGATAATACATGACCACATCGGGCACGAATTTGAGCTCAAATCCCGCCAATTGGGCGCGCCAACAATAATCCACATCCCATGTGTTCCCGAGCTCGACGTCCGGATCCCCGATCGTCTGCCAGAGGTGGCGAGAAATGCCAATCGTGCACCCAACCGAAAACGGCAATTTCATCGGACCCATGAAGTTCGGAAAGCCCGCTTCGGGAGATTGCATCCCCTCATCGGGTTTGATCAGGTCGTCACTATTGAGTTTGTGGTCATCGATCGCAGATCCAACATAATGCGCGTCCTGCATTGCCGCGACCATCGCTTCAAGCCAGCCGTCACCGGCTTCATCATCGGCTTCGCAGGTCAGGAATATGTCACTTTTGGCCGCTTCGAAGGCACGGGTATAGGAAACGGCGACAGGGTTGCGGGGGCCGGTGCCAGAATAGACGTTGAGAATGCGCAAGTTTGGAATGCGATCCGCATAAGACTGAACGATTTCGACGGACCGATCTGTGGATCCATTATCCGCCAGGATGAACTCCCAATCGTCTTGCCAATTCTGTTTGGCTAAGGCGTCCATTTGCTGTGCGATTGTATCTTCACCATTATAGCATGGTAAAATAACTGTGGCTTTCATCACTCGTTTCCCAAATTGTCCCACCTGGAAACAGGCTCCAGTCTTAACGTGCTCACACCCTCCGTAGAGCAAGCTACGTGCCGCAAAGCATAAAAGCCACGGGCGAAGAGATCATCAAAAAAATGATGCCCTGCGATGTTTTTTTGCTTTGTTTCCGGAGTCTTATCAAATGCTCCAGCGGCTGAAGCTGCGCCCGGTGAGCGCCCGGAGCTTTGCAACATCTTCAGCAATGTCGTCACGGACAGCTTGGATCGCTTCGTCGGTGAACGAGATCTCGGCTTGCGCGCCAGGTTTGCCGCGAAAGAAGAGTGACTTCAATTGCGCCACCGTCTCGCGAGGGGTCTTGGACCGGATCCATTCGATTGCGGGCTGATTTCGCATTTGGCCCCACCAAGCGGGAACCTTCTGCAATTGATCGGAAGAATTGGTGTGGACGGCTTCGGCGTCGACCGAAAATGCTGGCAAGTCCAATCGATCGAAGAGGCGCGCGAGCGTACCCCATTGATCTTCAACCAAGTCTTCAAACTCGACAATTTCGATTTGATCCATCGACCAATGCTCAAGATAGGGCTGCAATTGCGCATAATAGAGGCTGCAATCGGTCGCGCTTTTGCCGATGCCAGCCTCGACTTTATCCGGCATTGCCAAATCGTACCCCATCGCGGCGAGGTGCCGATACTCAGACAGGGCGCGTTTGACCGGGTCGCGCAAGATGTAAACAAGTTTTGCATTCGGGCAGGTCTTGTAGATACGCTCTGCGACGCCGGGAAAAACGAAGACTTTTGAATAGTTCGGCGAGACATCGATGAGCGGTTTGCTCAAATCCTCATACTGCCCATTGAGCCAGGGAAGGCCGCGATCAAATTTGCTTTCCAGAAAGAAGTCGGTTTCTTTCATCCGAGCGACTGAGACGACATTGGTGGCGCGCATCAACTCATAAATCGTCGTCGTACCGGCCCGCATAGCGCCAATCACAATCACATCCGGGGGCACGGCGCCTTTCATGCGTGTCGACGATGGCGTCTGTTTTACTTCGGTTCGGCTCGCCAAATCACGGCTCCAAAAATAATCTGATACGCATCATGACCGGTGCCTTGATCAACTAGGCTGGCGCGGGTGCGAGTTGATCATCGGCTTCCGGCTTAACCCTCAAATAGACCGTCCGCTTGCGCATGTTCGATGCGATCGCAGTGATCGCGGCCAGTTGGAACATATAAATGGCCGGCTGCAAAAACCCGAACAGGAACGACTCGGTGAAGGTGATGCTGACCAGGATGATCGCGGCAACAAAGTAGCAGGTTCGTTCAAACGTCGCCTCGACGACAAATGATTGCGCGGCTTTCCAGAGACACATCGCGATCATGAACACAAACAGTCCGAGGCCAACCCATCCGAGATGCACTTGCGCCTCTAAATAGGAATTATGAAATCCCAAAACTGTGCCTGGATCACGATTATCGTTGATCACCAGCGTTTGCGCCGCGCCGACATCATACTGCCAGAATCCGCCAACTGCGACGCCGAGTACGGGGTGCTCGGCGCTGGTTCGGCCTGCTTGTTCCCATAGTGCCGTTCGTCCGGTGAACGTAGAGTCCTTGCCAAGGGCGGCGAGGGCTTCGCCGACCACCGAACTGTTCACCGCCCCAAGCGCCAACAAGGCGCCGGCGATCGCCAAGACAATCCCCAGGCCCGCAATAAAGGTCCGCAACCCTTTTACGCTGCGCGAGTTGACCCAAAAGAGCTGCGCTGAAATCAGTAAGAATAGGGCCAGAAACGATAACACCATCGATGTTGCCGAACTGGCCGCGAGAATAAGCGCCAAATTGATCGGTATGACGGCGAACCCAAGCATTCGTAGGATCAGGTTTTCATGTCGGTTCATCGCCACAGCGAAGCCGGTAATCATGCCGATCATCATTTTCATGGCATAATAGTTTTTCTGGCCCAGATATTCGCTGCGCTGCGTGGCAATTATCGCGTTCACTTCTGTGATCGCTAGCGCCGTACCGGCCAACGCGCACAGAAAAAAGACACGCAGGATTTGGCGCTCTGTCAGCAGCGAACCGAGAATGACCATAGATAAAGTCGAGAGGATAAAAAACGCGCCAATGCGCAGCGTATCGGAGGGATAGGCGCTCCATATGAACGATAGAACCGCCATAATCGGGATCAGAAACAGAAACCAACAACGGGCGATCATTGGCAGGATCCGCTCGCGTTCAAAAAAGAGCAGACCAAAGAACACCGCGCTTAACGGGTAGAGGAAAAACTCGTCGCCCGGAAAGATCGCAAAAGTGGAGACCAGCCACAGAAACCCAACGACTTGGATCCAGATCGGGGCCTTGCTTTGATCGCGCATGATCGCACGGATCCGCATCGGTTCATCGAGCATCGCGCTGGTCGTCATTCGCTCTTCTAGCCTTTTCGCCGTGTTCGCAGTGTGATCAGGATCTGATCGGTCCGGGATCAGAAAATTTAACCTAATACAAAAAGCAAGTCTTATTCCACTCTGATTAGAGCTCGGCTAAGACCAATCATGCGGATGGGGTGCGATTTAGCACTAAGGGAGCTGCTGTGATTATTCATGATACAGACTTGCGCGACGCAAAGCTCATCGAGCTGCAGCGCCGCGGTGACGAACGCGGTTTTTTTGCCCGCACATTCTGCGTCGAAGAGTTCGCTGCGGCGGGCCTGCCGGTCCAGTTTGTGCAACAAAACATGTCGTTTTCAGCACAGCAGGGGACGCTGCGCGGAATGCACTGGCAAAAGGCGCCGCATGGCGAGGACAAGCTTATTCGCTGCCTAAGCGGGGCGATTTTTGATGTGATCCTCGATCTTCGGCCGACCTCGCCCAGCTTTCTTAAGTGGCAAGGCTTTGTCCTCAATGACACCAATAAACACCAAGTCTTGGTGCCCAAGGGCTTCGCGCATGGGTTTCAAACCCTAACGCCAGATGTCGAGGTCAGCTATTTGGTCAGTCATCCTTACACGCCCGAGGCCGAAGCCGGCATGCGCTGGGATGATCCAGCGTTCGCAATCGAGTGGCCGCTTGATCCGACGGAGGTGTCCGAAAAAGACGCCAATTGGCCCGATGCGAAAAACTTTGAGTCCTTGTACGAGCGTCGAGCCGGCGCCTAGCTTTTAAGCCAGGGCGCGCCTTTGGCGTAAGCGGCTTCTAGGAATTGGCGGTCCCGCACCGTATCCATTGCCTGCCAGAACCCGTCATGGCGGAACGCTGCAAGTTGTCCAGTTTCAACCAAACGCTGCATTGGGGCTTGCTCCCAAACCGTGTCGTCATCCTCGATCAAATCGAATACGCCGCGATTGCAGACAAAATAGCCACCATTGATCAAACCGACATCGGCCGAGTCCTTTTCACGAAAGCTCTGAACGATCGGATTTTCGCTCTCGAGACCCAGGACACCAAACCGTCCGGGCGGCGACACAGCGGTGACAGTCGCCATCGCGCCGCTTTTGTTGTGATAGTCGATCAGAGCGGTCAAATCGACATCCGAGACGCCGTCCCCGTAGGTGAGACAGAACGGTTCATCTCCGATCACCTCGCGCGCGCGCTTCAAACGTCCGCCAGTCATTGTATTGAGGCCTGTATCCAGAATGGTGACGCTCCAATCGGGTGCCTTGCTGCGTGACCAAGTGATTGCACCGCTGGCGAGATCGATCGAAAAATCCCCAGATCGGCGATGATAGTTGAGGAAATAGTCTTTGATGAACTCCACTTTGTAGCCGCCGAGCACGATAAACTCTTTCAAGCCATGTGCGGCATAGACTTCCATAATATGGTGTAGAATTGGGCGGCCGCCGACTTCGACCATTGGTTTTGGCCGAAGGGTGGTTTCTTCGGACAAACGCGTCCCAAAACCGCCTGCGAAGATCACTGTTTTCATTGTCTTTTCCTGTTCCCAATCAGGTGTGTTTTAGAGGCCAATTCCGGCATAACGCGCGACGCTGTCTTTGCTCAGCATGCGTCGGCCATCAATCAGCAAAGGCGCATCTTCACCCGCGCTCAGCTTGCCGGGCAAAGCGTTGAATTCCGGCCAAGCGGTCATCAGCAAAATCGCTTTCGCGCCCTTGAGCGCGTCTTCAAGTGTGTCTTTAAACACGACCGCATCGCCCAGCGCTTGTTCTGCTTCATGCCTGGCGATCGGATCGAACGCGGTGATTTGAGCGCCCTTATCGGCGAGCGTTTTAATGACCGGCAAGGATGGACTTTCGCGGATATCGTCGGTGCCGGGCTTGAAAGCCACGCCAAGCACCGTGATCGGCGCTCCCGACACATCTCCGAGGCCTGCCTCGAGCATATCGATCATCTTTTGCGGCTGGCGATTGTTTACGTCGATGACCGACCGGAGAAGCTGCATCGGAATGCCTGCATTCTCGCCATGGGCCACCAGAGCCTTTACGTCTTTTGGGAAGCATGAGCCGCCAAAACCGGCTCCCGGCCAGACATAAGAGACAAAACCGGGGCGCACGCGCTCCCCATTGTCCAGGATAGGCGAAAACCGGCGGTCGAGATGAACGCCTTGCATCGCTTCCGCCACATCTACGTTTTGTGCGGCACAGAGGTTGGCGATCTCATTCGAGAATGAGATCAAAGTCGCCAGCAAAGAGTTCGCGGTATATTTGATCATCTCCGCGGTGCTCGGATCTGTGCGCACTTTGTCGGCGTGTTCGAAAACCTCATAAAGCTCGGCCAGGGCATCAATGGAGCGTTCATCAATGCCGCCAAAGACGATGCGATCAGGTTCCATAAAGTCCTCAATCGCTTCCCCTTCGCGGAGGAATTCCGGATTCATCCCGACGCCAAAATCGATCCCCGCTGTTTTGCCCGACGCTTCTTCCAGGATCGGTAAGACCACTTCCGTGGTGGTGCCCGGGACCACGGTGCTTTTGACCACGACCATGTGCCAACCGTCTTTGTCACGCAACGCTTCGCCGATCTCTTTGGCCACTTGTTTGATATATTTCAGGTCAATGATCTGACCGTCAAAAGGCGTGCCCACAGCAATCAGCGAAAGGTCAGATGCAAGCACTGCGGAACGCAAATCCGTCGTCGCTGTCAGGCGCTCCGGCACGTTTGCGTCGAGCAGTTCTTGCAACCCTTTTTCATAGATCGGTGGATCCTTGCGGGCGATCATATCGACTTTTGCCGGGTCAATATCGACGCATGTTACTTGATGCCCAAGATGCGCAAGACAGGCGCCTGAAACCAAGCCAACATAGCCGGTGCCAACAATTGATACTTTCATTACGCGTCCTCCGCGACACGGTTATCAGCGTACCAAAACATGGCGCGCTCTAAGCCTTCTTCGAAATCAATCTGTGGATCGTAGCCCAGTTCCTTGCGGGCTTTGTCGACGATCGGGCAGCGCCGGTTAGGATTATCCGTGAGATACTCCTTATCGCTCGATGTTTCGCGAACAACTTTGCCCTGATATCCCCAATGCCGACGCGCGACTGAGACCACCTCATCGGCAAGCTTCGCCATTGAAACTTCTTCGGCATCGGTGCCGACATTATAACTCTCGCCGGGCTGGCCGATGACCAGGACTTTGAAATAACCGACAATCGCGTCTGCAATATAGCAGAAGGTCCGGGTCGGCGATCCGTCTGACAGCATAACAATGTCGCGGCCTTCGAACACATCTCGCGCGAAATCCGGCAGCACGCGGCGATCGCTGATTTTGAGGCCCGGCCCATAATTGTTGAATGGCCGCGCAATGGTGATCGGAAGATCATATTGCTGCGCAAAGTTCACACAAAGCGTTTCACCATAGCGCTTTGATTCATCATAGCAGGCCCGTGGGCCGGTGCATGAGACATTGCCGCGATAAGTCTCAGGTGTGGGAATGTTTTCCGGTGTCGGGTCGCCATAGATCTCGCTGGTCGAGTAAAACAAAAAGCCTGAAACCGGCTGGCCTGCGTCTTTCTGAGCGAGCGCATAGTCGAGCAAATGCCGCAAACCGTTGACGTTGGCATCCATGGTCTGGATTGGATGAATGCGATAATAGATCGGCGAGGCGATCGATGCGGCGTGAATGATATAATCAAAATGCCCGGCATCATCTGGCATCGGGTCTGTCACATCATGCGTTTCGAGCGTCAGGTTGGGGTCATCTTGAAGCGCTTCGATCCAGTCCGGTTTGCCGCGCATCCAATTGTCATAGACCGTGACATCAATCGGCGATTGGCCCGAAACTTTGTTCCATGCCAATGGCGCTTGCACGAGATAGTAGCCGAGAAAACCCGCGCCCCCGACGATCAGGAGCTTTTTGCCAGCCATTTTAGAAAATTCGGCCTCGAGCCGTTTGCCGATATTCGAAAGATCTTCGGCAACAATTTGATCAGCGGTTTTCATTCTACAGGTCCGTAAGCTCTCAGATATTAATTATGCAGATGTCAGCAAAGCATCCTGCTGGCGGCGTAAATCATGCGCCAGACTGTCGTTTGGCGGAATCACATCATTCCAGGTCAAGACTTGGTCGCGCTTGAGGTCATTTTTCAGGACGCACCCTTCTGCCAAACCCATCGGTAGCAGGTTTTCGCGCTCCGCCTGATCATAATTCTCGCATTGGCCATAGGTCATATAGTAGCCAAGTCCGTCCAGCGTTTCCCCGGCTTTGCAGTCAATTTTAGCCGTCGCGACACATTCGACGGTTGGTGTCAGTGTTGGCGCAATCACAGTGTCTCGGCAGAGCGCCACGCGGGCGGCCGAAATATGCACCTCAAGAGCGGTTAAATGCCAAGGGACATAAAAGCTATAGACCGGGCCCTGACCCAGTTTGCCATAATTCAGATAGTGCGCTTGCTGGGTGTCTTGCGCTTCCGCGAAAACATAAACGCCTGGGCTCGGCGCGGCGCCAACGACATAGTCGACAATGCCGCCCAGCGCGCGAATTTGATCGAGATCATACATGTCGACCATTTCATCAACATGGCCGCGATATTCGAGCCCGATCATGCCGCGCTGTGCGACTTTCATGCCGGTAGCATTGGCGGTGATGGCCTGTTCCATCGAAATCTTGGTGCCATCGGCAAATGACGTCACCATGTGCGGGGTCTGTCCCCAGGTTTTGGCAAACTCGGCTTGTGTGGTCGGATTGCGGTATCGATCCTGCAAACCTTTGATATTGCCGCATAAAATAGGCTTGAGACCCAGGGTCTGAACATAACGATAGAGGTTCATTTGAACCCCGGGTTGATCGCCATCACAGCCTGATAAAATGACGCCAGCCCGATCAGCTTTGTGCTTGAGGATAGGGCCGACTGTGGCATCAAGCTCGACATTCATCGAAACCATATCCTTGCCATGCTCGATGGCCGAGAGTGTGACCGTCGCCCCATATTCGACGTGCCCCGTCGATTCGATCACGATCTCCACGCCCTCTGCAGCATTCACAGCCTCGATAGCGCTGGTGATGGCAAACTTGCCTGACCGGATGGCCTCATCAACTTGCGCTTGCGTTTGGCATTCGACGATATCTCCAGCCTCGACGCCGGCTTTCAAATAGCATTCGCGGGCCGCGGAAAGCGTGCGATTGCAAATCGCTGCAATCCGCATTCCCGGCGTGTAGCGGGTCACTTGATTGACAATGCCGCTGGCCATAAAGCCCGCGCCGAACAGGCCGACTTGCAGCGGTTTTTGTGCTTCAGCGCGCTTCGCCAGCGCGGTATCGACGATGATCATTCTCAGCTTGTCCCATTCTGAGTACGGGGTAACGTGCTGCAGCGCGGCAGTGCAATTTCGAATCCAAGTAGCGAACTGTGGACAGTGGCACAATTGCTTTCAATTGGCACAGCGGCGGGCGCGGAAGGCCAGGGCGATTGGTTTTCGCCAAATGGTTCGCAATCGCAAAAAAATACCGGTCGAGCACTGACAAGATTAATCAAGTATGCCATATGGAATTCAACTCTGATTAGAGTTTCATAGCCAAGCGGCGATAGCGGTGGGGACCGTTTATAGATAGGTAAGCAGGGAGCGCGGCGCCCGGTTAGCGAAAGCGGTGCCAGGAAAAGGGAGATGGCCGCGCCACGGTATTTAGAGTTTGTATTGATAATGTGATTATGAGCTTGGTACGTGCATTGCATCATCACGTTCAACCTTTCTGGGAATGACCCAGATCCAGTATAGTGGGAACATCTAGCGTCATGATAAAACTACAAAACCAGTCATTGATTGCGGTCGCAGTCATGGGCCTGACGGCAACCAGCGCTGACGCGCAACAGTCTGACTTTTACAGTCGGGACAAGTATGAATCGGTTGAAGATCGCCGGCAGCCTGATTTTGACCCAGAACAAGCCCGGGTCGGAACCTTTCTTGTCGACTCCGCGTTGGAACTCGGCGTGTCAGCCACCGATAATGTCTTTGCTGCGAGCGGCGATGATGCGGATAATCCTGAAGAGTCAGATACGTTCTTCACGGCTGCGATTGACGCCGATGCTCGCACCGATTGGAGCAATCACGAAATCGGTTTGCGGGGCCGTGTCGAGACCAATGAGTATTCTGATTTCGGCGACGAATCCTTTACCGCTTTTGATGTCGGTGCAAATGGGCGCCTGGATGTCACACGTGATTTCTTCCTAACGGCGAGCACGCGGTATCGCGACAGCGTGCAACCGCGCGCCAACTACGCCAACGGCTCTCAGCTGGACAGTCCGGTCGACTTCACCCGTACCGATTATGCGATTGGGGCGACGTATCAAAATGACCGTATTCGTTGGAACAATACGTTGCGCTTAACGGAATCTGATTTTGACAATGGCTTCAACCGGGTCACCAGTGAGCCGTTTATCCAAGACTTCCGTGACAATGAAGATCTGAACTTCACGACGCGCTTGTCTTACGCGATTTCGCCAAACATCGCTGTTTTCGGCCAAGGCACAGCCACGCAGACCGACTATGATAGCGTGCAAACGTTCCAAGTTGAATCGGCGACTATGCCCGGAACCTTTGAGACCGCGACGCGGGTGCGCGACTCAGAAGGCTATATCGTTGCAGCAGGGGTCGATTTCGAAACCATGAACCTTATTCGCGGCGACATCGCAATCGGGTTCTTCTCCGAGGACAAAGAGGACGATAATTTCGAAGATGTCGATGGGCTTTCGATTGACGGGACGATGCAATGGTTCCCAAGCCGCTTAACAACGGTTGGGTTCACTGCCGGTCGCCGGGTTTTGGACAATGGCATTATTGAGTCGCCAAGCACATTGGTCACCAGTTTCGGGGCGAGCATCGATCATGAGTTTTCGCGGCAAGTCGTTGGCAGCTTGTTTGGCGATTTCTCGCAGGACGAATTCCAGGAAATCGACCGCGATGATGACTATACCACGATCGGCGCAGGTCTGACCTATAAGCTGAACAAGCGCATGCATCTGACCGGACAAGTCCAAAGTATCACCCGTGATGCCAGCGGAACGTTCAATAACACATTTGATCCAAGTTTCACGGCGAATGAAGTTGGCGTGAAGCTGTCGATCTTCCCATAATAAACCTCCCCAGCTCGGCCCGCGAAAAGGGCCGAGCTGGACCCAAATGATAAGAATTCTCAAAGGGTGACAAAGTGACCACACGGTACAGTATAGAAATACCGCAAGCCGCACCGAGCAGTAGTTTTGGCGAAGAGGGCCTGCCGGTCACGATCAAATCAATTTTGGAGGTCATTTACCGCCGCTATTGGGTCATCGCGGCTGGGTTTTTGGCGGTGTTTTCAGCTGTCGCCTATCTCACCTTCACGGCGACGCCGGTCTATACGGCCAAGGCGACGGTGATCGTTGATACCAAAGAGCGAAACGTGATCGACCTCGGAAACGTGATCGGCGGCATCGCGGGCGGGACAGCCGAAATTGATACCGAAGTTGAGATCATGGGATCGAAATCGCTCCTCACTCGGGTTGTGAATGCGCAAAACCTGACCGAGGATCCGGAGTTTAATCCTTATTTGACCCCGGCCGATACGGGCAGTCTTCGGGCCCGCGTCAAAGGCTTGGTCCGCTTGGTAACAGGCGGTTCGAATGAGGAAAACAAAGACCCGTTTGAAGGCCTAAGCGAGGACGCAAAAGCTGAGAAAATCCTCGAAGATACAACGAATAATTTCTCGAACCATGTCTCGGTCAATCGGGTTGGGACAACTTATTTGATCACTGCCGAAGTGTTCAGCGTTTCAGCGCAAAAAGCGTCAGATCTCGCCAATGCGGTGGCCGACCAATACCGCGTCGACCAACTCGAGGCGAAACTCGAAACCACGCAGCGCGCGACCAATTGGTTGCTCGAGCGAACGGAAGGTTTGCGCGATGAGGTGTCGCAAAAAGAACGTCGCGTCGAAGAATATCGCTCGCAAACAGGATTGCTTGCGGCGGCCGGTACCTCGCTGACGGAACAAGAAATCGCGTCCCTTTCGGCGCAGAAGATCCAACAAGAAGCCGCCCTCAACCGCGCTCGGGCCCGGTTTGAAAACGTCCGCCGCGCGCAAGCCTCCGGCACCGGCGTCGATTCGGTCACGGAGATCCTCAACAATCAGGTGATTTCTGAGTTGAAGAGCCAACAGGCCAATGTGTTGCGGCGTCAGGCCGACCTTGAAAGTACGCGTGGTCCCCGTCACCCGGACGTCATCCGCGTTCGCAACGAGGCGGCTGATATTGACCGCGCGATCAATGTCGAAGTTCAAAAAATCATCACGACGCTCGAGAACGAGGTTCGCGCTGCGCAGGATGAGGTGAACAAGCTGAATGCGGCGATCTCTCGGGCCCGCGGGCAGCTGATCCAAAACAATCGCAACCAAGTGCGATTGAACGAGCTTGAACGCGACGCGGAAGCCAGTCGCGTGCTTTATGAGGACTTTATCAGCCGCGCGATGGAAACCGGCGAGCAAGACGATCTCGCTGAGGCCGACGCGCGGATCCTATCCAGCGCCTCAGTGCCCATTTCGCCGAGCTCGCCGAGGACGATGATCAATCTGGTGCTGGGTGTCATCCTTGGCGGCATGATCGGGATGGGGCTCGCCATGTTGGCAGAAATGTTCGATATGCATGTCAGCTCGTCTGAGGATGTTGAGCGCAAGCTGCGGTCGAAGTCGATCGGGTCGATCCCGTTCATCCCAAGCCGCGGAATACTCGGTCTGGGCAAGAACACGCCGCCTGATTTTATGACCAAAAATCCGCTATCGGCATATGCTGAGAGCGTGCGGTATTTGCGGGCGGCCATCGCCTTTTCCGACCTCGACAGCGAGACCAAAGTCGTTGCCATCACCTCATCCTTGCCGAACGAAGGGAAGACAAGCCTCACACTCAGCCTTGGCCGGATGTCGGCAATGTCTGGTTCGCGAACACTGGTGATCGATGGTGACTTCCGCCGTCGTGAGCTCACGCGGATGGTTGGGATTACGCCGCAGATCGGCTTCATTGAGCACCTGTTCGGCGCCGGTACAATTGAAGAAGCGATCCACCGCGACACCAAGACGTCGCTGGATATTTTGCCGCTCTCAAAAACCGGCCATACCCCGCATGATGTATTCGGCACACGCGCCTTTGATGACCTGCTCGCGCAGCTTAAAGAGCATTATGATAATATCCTGATTGATACAGGTCCCTTGCTTTTGATGGCCGAGGCGCGAGTGATTGCGGGCAAAGCGGACAAGACGATCCTGATTGTGCGGTGGCGCCACACCAGCCGCGGCGCAGCGCGTCAATCGCTCAACTTGCTGCGCAGCTTCAATGCCAATTTGCTTGGCGTGGCGCTGAATATGGTCAACTTGACCAGCCGTCGTCACCACAAAGATCCAAGCGCCAGCAACAAAGCCTATAGCAAGTATTACTCTATGGGCACGCGCAACAAGCTGTTCGGTGGCAAGAGCAGTAACCTCCCGCCGGTGAAGGAGAATCCGGTGCCGCGGCCAGCGACATTGCGTCCGGCAAACGAGGAAACGCCAGACTTCACGCCGCAACCAGAGGCAGCATCTGCCGTAAAACAACAAGTGCCGGAATCCGTGCCGTCGAAGTGATGATCGTCCTCCTTTAGACCGGCCCCGGCCAAGGTTGCAACGTACAGATCAGGGCCTTCTTGATGCAGGAAAAGAAAACCTTCGGCTCCTCATTCCGCTCCGCCTTGAGTTGGAACATGCTCAATATCGGCGTTGGGCAAGTGATGACGCTGGCGATTTTTTTGCTGCTGACGACGCGCTTATCGCCGACTGTGTTTGGCATCTTTGCGCTGGCTTTGGTGTTCATCGAATTCTTCAATCTCGAGGGCCGCTTTTCGATCATTGACACGATCGTTCAAAAGCAGCGGTTTGACAAAAAATCACTCGCCACCGTTTATTGGGTGTCGACGGCGATTTATGGCGCCTTCGCAGCGCTCTTCGTTCTGCTCGCGCCGATGATTGCCGATCTCTTCGGTTACCCTGACATCACAGATGTCTTAAGGGCGCTTGCGGTCACGCTCATCCTCATCCCGTTGATGTTCGGACCGGCCGCGGTCCTAAATGCGACGCACGATTTTAAAGCCCTGACGCTGCGCGGAATCTTCGCCAAATTCGTCGGCGGGATCGTTGCGCTGATTGTGGCGTTCGGCCCATATCCAGAATGGGCTTTGGTGGCGCAGCGCGTTCTGGCAACAACCGCGGAAGCCAGTTTGCTGATTTATCAAACGCGGGTCTATCCGCGCCTGCAATTCGATTGGCGCTGGGCCGTCGAGTTTGCGAGCGAAGCCGGCCGGATCTTTATGGCGCAAACGTGCGTGAAATCACTCCTGCGCGTCCTTGATGTTGCGATTGCCGGGTTCTTTGGCGCCGCAGCTGTGGGACTATGGCGGATTGCAGAGCGAATTATGCAAGCCGCGTTCGGGGCATTTGCGAATCCAATCTCGACCCTTTGGGTTATTCTGTTGTCGGACAAAGACACCTCGCCCGACGATAAACGGCGTATTTTCCTGAACTTAACCCAGCTCGGCGCAACCATCTTGGTGCCCGTTTTCGTTGGCATTTCACTGATTTCTCAGAACTTTATTGATGTATTTGTCGATCCGGACTTCAAAGCCGTTGGGCCGATTTTGGGCTTGTTGGCGGCCTTCGGTTCACTTGCGCCCTTCTACTATTTCCGCAATGCCGCATTGATTGCGATGAAACGGACGCGAACTTTGGTTCTATTGGCCTTGTTCGACTTGGTCTTATTGTCGGCATTGTGCTGGGGGCTGCAATCCTTCGGCACGCTCGGTTTGGTGTCAGGCTTGGGCATTGTCTACATTGTCTCAACGGTTTTGTTCATGCCGATCATCCTCAAAGAAGTCGGTGCAGGATTGGGGGCGCTGATGGCGCGGGTGGCGCCGGCCTATCTCGCTGCGGCGGCCATGGCTGTGGTCGTGCTGTCCACCGCCCCCTTGTTCGGCCACTTACATCCGATGCTGCAAATCGGAGCAAAGGCGGGGCTCGGGGCTCTGGTCTACGCGCTTTATCTGCTCATTGTCCATCGCCGTTGGTTGTCGAAAACGGTCGAGCTTGTGCGTGAGCGGAATGTGCAGGTGAAGCCCGCTTAAGTGCGATGACAGACGCTCCGGTCCATATCGCCTTTTTCGGCCATGATGCAGCAGACGCTGCGATCCGCCGACGCGTCCAAGCGTTCCAGAATGATGGATTGCAAGTGACGGGCTTTATGATGCACCGCCGGGATCCGGGCGAAATGAGTTGGGAAAATGTCGATCTCGGCCGCACCCGCGACGGCGCCTTTGTTCAGCGTTTCCGGTCTATTTTCTCAGGCGCAAGTCTTGCCGCCAAACATGCCGACCGGCTGCGCGCCGCAGATCTGATATATGCCCGCAATCTCGATATGCTGGCCTTAGCCTTTTTAGCTAAGCGGAAACTCAAGCTCAAAACACCCGCCATATATGAAAGCCTCGACGTCCATCGAATGCTGAGCCGAAGCGACCTGATTGGCAAAGGCTTGAGATGGATCGAAGGACAGCTCCTGCGCCGATGCGCAGCTCTGGTCGTCAGCTCGCCGGGCTTTATCGAGAACCATTTTGAGCGTTACTATTCCGGCGCTTACAAACCTTATTTGGTCGAAAACCGTTTGGCGTCCGGGGCCGATTATGGGCCGCGCCCAGCGCCGCAAAACCCTCGACCGGAGCAACCATTGCAACTCGGCTGGGTTGGGATGTTGCGCTGCAAGCGGTCCCTCGATTTGCTGGCGCTGGCCGCCGATCAGTTGGGTGAGCGAGTCCATATCCATCTGCACGGGATCCCGGCGCGAACAGAAATTGCGGTGTTTGAACCTGTCATCGATGCGCGGGAGAACATGACCTATCATGGCCGCTATCGGTCCCCTGAGGATCTTGCCGGTATCTATGCCCCGCTCGATTTGGTTTGGGCCGGCGATTTTATGGAAGCGGGGCAAAACTCGGTCTGGTTGCTCCCCAATCGAATTTATGAAGGCGGGTACTATAATGTTCCTTCCGTCGCCCCGGCGGGGACGCAAACGGCCGCATGGTTGGAGACACATGATGTCGGCGTCTCTGTCGGCGAATCGCTTGAGACAAATTTACCGAACTTACTGAGACATCTCGACAGTAATCGGCAAGAAATCCATCACTTCAAGCAAAAGTTACACGATCAGTCAGAGACTTTGTTCGTCCAGCCGAAAAAATATTTATTACATATTATCAGTGAGATAATAGAAGATACCGCGAAGTAATGCGCCTCCCCTAACACGCGAATCTGCCGGTTGAGATCTTGGCAAGCAAGAATTTTTTGCTACGGTCGAGGTTTATATCGTAAAACCAATGTAAAGAAGACTATTTTACACGTTGGATTAATGAATCTGAAACTTGGATTTTGCTAATAAAAGTCATGAGGGAACACGCTTCTGTAAAGATCGGCCCGGGTATACTTCGTACCTCTGCGGCGGCGAAGAATTATCCTCTTCGCAAACCGAATGACAAATGGCCCGTTTGGCTTCGTCTCGTGGTCATTCTCGGTCTTAGTGCGGCCCTGTGGGCGGTCATCATTGCCGGTCTGTTCACGCTGTTTGGCTAATACCCACCTCTAAAGGCACGGCAAATGCCGCGCGGGCTTCCGTCCAAAGCGCTTCGGTTTCTCGCAATATGCGATCGGCTGCTTCCGCATCTAACCGCTTTCGCCAGGACTGTTTGAGCTCAGAACTTTGACGTTGCAAATTGTGCTGTGTGTGCTGGCGCGGATCGACGACATTTGCTGCGCCTGTGTCGCGTATGATCTGTGCCTCGATCGCGTCGGTAAAAGGCAGATCCACGGCGTTGAACATGGCCCGAAAAACATCGACCGGATGATCGCAAAGCTGATCATGCAAGCAAAAGAACCAATCTGGATACCGCGCCTGCAAGTCGAGGGTCGCCTGCGTGAAGAGTTTCCACTGCAGGATGACGGCCCCGATCGTATCCTCCGGATTGCGGCGCCATGCGTCGATGTCTGCGTCGAACTGCCCCTCCTCTCCGGGCAGGGGGTGATCAATGATGTATTTCGTCTCAGCTTCCCAGCCGAGGGTGAGATAAGACGAAACCACACCACCGGGGTGCCGGCACATCATGACCACGCGCGCGTCATACACCTCGGCCAACCATTCTGATGAGTAGAACGCAATGGGGTCCTTAATGCTGAGACGCGAGGCTTTGAAAAAGCTGTCTCTGTCCTGCGCCAGTTTCTTAAGCGCCAATGAACTGACCATGTCTTTCTCCGCCCGGATGAGGCTGAGCCCCCCTTGCGGCAAGAGTTTCAGGCGTGCACCGCGATCCGCCAATTGCATCATCCGGTCTAACCGGCCGCGATAGGCGGCTTGATTGCTCTCGGTGAATCGGAAGAATTTGGTGGGGAGATTTAGGTCATATGTGAAGTCGTGATTAAACGGCTCATAGACTTCAAAAATCTCGGGAGATTTCGAAATGATATTGCCGCAAAATGTTGTCCCGGAGCGCGGGCAGCCAGAAATCAGAATAGGCGCTTTGGTCATAGGAATAACATTGCCGGTCAGGTCAAAAGTGCAAAGCCTAAAGTGCAAGAACGAGACCGATATGATGCCGAATGCAGGCCGCGTTGGGGACGCGGCAATCTACCTCGCCGGTCAGACCGCGCCGCGCGATGCCAATACGGCCGGAACTGTGCGCAGGACGATCCACACATCTTTCCAGAAGGTCCGCGTGGTCACGTAGCGCACATCCATGTCGACCCGCTCTTCATAAGTCGTTTCGGTGCGGCCTTCGACCTGCCACAGGCCGGTAATCCCCGGGCGCACGGATATGTAAAAGCGATACTTATCGCCATATTTCTGGATTTCGTTCTTCACAATTGGGCGCGGTCCGACAATTGACATTTCGCCTTTGAGCACATTCCAGAATTGCGGCAACTCATCGATCGATGATTTGCGCAAAAACTGGCCAAGCTTGGTAATGCGGGGATCATTCTGGAGTTTTTGAGTGGTCTGCCATTCCCGGCGCATTGCCGGGTCTGTCGCGAGAATCCGCTCAAGCTGAGCGCCAGCATCCACGGCCATTGACCGCAGCTTGTAGCACTTAAATGTCTTGCCGTTGAGACCATAGCGGGTGTGGGCGAAAAACGCATTCCCGCCATCTTGCAATCGGACCAGAAGCGCGAAAAGCAGGATGAGCGGTGCGAAGAGAATGAGGGCAACGCTTGCGGCCAAAATGTCAAAAGCGCGTTTGAAAAAATCTGCGTTCTGAGCCAGGTCGTCCGGCAGATGCGCGGCTTCTAGGTTCAACGCCCGCAATTGTAACGACTCGTCTGTTACTCTCGCGCCCATGTCGCTTGATACTCTCACACGCATTATGCGCCCCCAAATGTACTCCGCCGACAATTCTTGCGGCGATCTCAACTAATACTCGATTTTCAACTTAGACACGCAGTTGAATAACTTCCCCAGGTCTTTGCAAAAACCTCACCTTATATACGCCCGGAATTGGCACAGAATTCCACCCTTTTCCCCAATGACGGGAGCGATTTTTAACAGTTTCGCAATAATGTCTCAAAACCGAACATTATTCGGGCAATGACATTCCAATTTTTGAACAGGCGGCGCGAAAAAACGGGCGAAGTTCGCGGTTTTGAGGACTGTTTCGATCAGACGAACTGGTCAAAGAAAAAACCCTTATCCGTGTCCTGATCATGGCCACAGATAAGGGCGGTGATGTCATCCGACATCATAGATAAAATAGAGGGCCTGGGCTAAAAAATACGCTCTCCGATTCGCAGCGTATCGCCCGGTTTAACTTGCGTGGTCGCCGTCAAAGCTTCCGTCCGCTCGCCCAAATCGTCCGTGCCGCGAACAAATACGACATTCTTCCGGGCGCGATAGGTGAACCCGCCCGCTGACGCGACAGCCTCCATCACTGTGAGACCATTCGTGTACGGATATTCCCCTGGATTGCGCACTTCACCGAGAATGTAATACGGGCGATAATTGGCCACTTCAGCGCTGACTTGCGGATCGATGAGATAGCCATCCGCGTAACTCGCCGCGATTGCATCCTCAAGCGCCGGAATGGTTAAGCCTTCGGCGCTGACCTGACCGATCAATGGCATCGAGAAGGTGCCGCTCCCGTCCACGTCGAACTGGCCGGATAGATCAGGATGGCCAAACACCGTCACTCTGACCTGGTCGCCAGATGAGAGCGTGTATTCTTTGACCGTTTGGGTCGCCGCACCGTTCGCTGGCGTCGTCGTCGATGCCGGTGGTGTTGGCGCTGGGGCGGACTGGCAAGCCGACAGTGCCAACGCAGCAGCGCCAGCAGCGAGGCTTGAGAGTTTTATAGCATTCGTCATTACTTACCGTACTCCTTGGAATTAGCTCTTACATTTGTTTCGACGGGTCAGTTTAAGCATTATGTTGATATGTACTCTATGTCTTGTTTCAGAAACCGTGCCGCTGTAAGCCGACCGGTCATGTAAGCCCCAGTATCGAGCGCAATCCGGCGATTATCGCGGTGAACGCGGTCGACTGGCGTATGCCCATGAACCACCAGTTTCTCAAACGTGCCTTTAGCGGTAAGGAACTCTTCGCGGATCCAAAGCATATCCTCACCCACCTGCTCTGCTAGCGGCACACCGGGTTTCAGCCCAGCATGGACAAAAATATAGTCCCCGATCGTATGCGAGAGCTTGAGCGATTGATAAAAGGTCAGATGGGCTTCCGGCAGGCTGGACCGAAACTGTTGCCAGACCGCCATCCATGCATCTTGCGCGGATGGAGCTGCCGCCGCAGGGCCATGACGGGTTGGCGGTTGTAGTCCATATGAGAACAGGGTTTCGGATCCACCATACATCGCCCATTTCTCGCCGAAGCTCGGATCTTGGATAAAGTTCAGCAGCGCTTCTTCATGGTTTCCCATTAGGAAGACGGTTTCATGCTTGGCTAAGCGATCACCCAAGAACAGGTCGACGATTTGCCGCGATTGTAGACCGCGATCAATGTAATCGCCGAGGAACACAATGGTCGTCTTGGTGCCCAGCGGGAGGTCCGCCGCGTCTGCATCAATGCGCTCGAGCAAAGCTTCGAGCAGATCTAGCCGGCCATGAATATCGCCAATGGCGTAGACGCACTGACCATCTGGAACATGTGTGACCCGGGTTACCGGATGATGGGCTGGGAAATTCTCATTTGCCGGACGGTCCGGCGTTTCAACTGTCGAGCGTCCGGTAAAGATGGAAAAGAGCCCCAATACGCTGCGGCCAATGGTCGAGACGGCGCTATTGGTGTTCTTGCGAATGACGCTTTCCGGCGGTCCGGCCCGGCGACCGCGCGTGAGCATGATACCGATTTTGTGACTCAAAAAGCCAAGGGCCCAGCTCATATGCATCACGCCAAGCGCAATGCCAGCGAGCAATCCGCAAAGCGAGCGATGCTTCAGCAGCATGGCGAAAGACGCGGCGGCTAAAACGCCAAAATAGCCGAGCGGAACGATCAAAGCCATCGGGCTTACAGGGGCAATGGCGAGTGCCGCCAGGATGGCAATTAAGGCGATAACCGGCAGCAATTGCCGAATTTTGAGGGGGGTTTTGTGCTTCGTCGCGTTGCGCGAGCGGCCTTTCCCATACTGATAGTATTGCTTGGCCAGACGCCGGACTGTGCCGCGTGGAATGTAGCGAATGCGAATATCAGCATCCAGAAAGATGCGCCCGCCACTCGCTGTCAGGCGAGTATCATATTCAGCGTCTTCATTGTGGGAAAAGGTCTCATCATAACCGCCCAAGCGGCGGAAATCGGGAATAGAGAACCCGGCATGGTGACCGTGGTCAACATATTGCGAGCGTTGCCCGCCGCGATGGGCAGCACCGCCGGAGCCAAGGGGCGTATCAACGATCCAAGCATTCGCCTTCTCGAAACATGTATTGCCGACAGCGTCCATCGGAATGACGACGGATTCCGCGCGCGTCGTCTGCAAGGCTCTCGCGACATCGAGAATGAAATTGTCCGGATACAGGGAATGCGCATCGCACCTCACCAGCCACTTTGAGGCATCAGAGGCCATTTCCCGAACCGCTAGGTTGAGCGCCGCAGACTGCAAGCGTTTCGGATTGGGGATCACTTTCAGGTTCGGAAATTCCATCATCAGTGTACGCACGATGGCGACAGTGGCATCCGTACTGCCACCATCAGCAACAATCAGTGGAATCGATTTCAAGGCCTCATCGCCCGTCATCAGTGATCGGATGCACGCCTCGATGTGCAATTCCTCATTCAGCGTTGGGATGACGGCCAGTATCGATTGCGGACGGGGGTCGGGCGCATCTACGGTCATGTCATTATCAATTTTTTTGACCACAGTGGGCATCTGTACTGGTCCGTTTTCATTGAAGGCCGCATTCAACCCGGATCTGAGCAAGTCTTATACCAAGCCTAAGCAATTCGGCCTGTGAAGTCATCACATTATCCGAACCAGTATCGTCGCAGTTTGGTGGCTAAAAACCAACGTGGTTTGAATTTGGGATGATAGGCTAAGGCGGCAATTGAGAGATCGCCTTGTCTTAGAGCGTGCTGCATTCTGGGCCGGTATCGAACACCGGCATGAGCATGGCCGCTTGGCAAACCCTTGCATGGGCGCCGCGAATGTCTTCGACCGAGTTTAACAGCGACGTCGCAAGTGTGCCGCTCATCGGGAATGAGGAGCCGCTCGCTGGGTCTAGGCATTCGAACCGACACGTCGTAGCGACTGGCTCGTCCGCCATACGAGAGGTCGCAGCAGCATTTAGGTCGGTGGTGTCGACAAAGGGGCTTCCATCCGGGTCGCCTTGATCGCCGGCCGTCGCCGCAAGTTCGGTCACGGGGTCGGCTTCTCGCGCCTCTGCGATTTCGATTTCCGTATCTACGGGTTCAGGCTGCGCTGTCTCAGAGATCGGGTCTTGCTCGCTTTCGGCAGGTGGGTCTGCTTCGAGCGCCTCATCAATCGTGTCTTCGCCGTCGTCATTCCTAGCATCGGAGGCGAGTGTAATGGTCGCCAGGACGGGGGTTGCGTCTGGCGCCGCAGGCACGACGGACGCGTCGGTCGCCAGCGCGGCGTCGGTCTCACCGGATTGTGTTTCAGGCGCGATTGCCGCAGCGGCGCTGATCGGATCGTTCTCCGCTTCTGAACCGGTTAGGAGCGCCTCGCTCTCGACGAAAGAGTCGTCGAAATCCGCCGTTGCGACGGCGATCGCGTTGGGGGCGAATGCGATCCTCTGCACAAACAAATCGGTCGGCATGTAGCGATCTCGTCGCAGACTGCCGCTGATCAGGTACTCGCCTTGATCGATCTCAACCAATTCATCCAGCGTCGCGCCCTCTGGCAAGCTAATCGTGCGTTGTTCTTTCAACAGCCCGTTTTGGCTGCGCTGTTCGATCACCATATCGACGCGATTGCCAATCAGTGAATAGGTGCTCGCGACGACGATGTCGCCGCTGCTGGTGACCAGCAGGTGGGCGTCATTTAAAAAATTCATATAAGGCAATTCCGTCGTCGCAACGCGTTGCCCAGAAGCACCGAGTTGGACCAAGCGCGGGGTGCCGCCCGAGATCAAGAAGACGACGCCGCCATCCTTGCGTGCTGCAATTCCCGAAACAACATCTTCGCCGCTCAAGGACAGAATGCGTTGCCGCATGACGCGGCCATTATCATCCATAATGACAATGTTGAGGTCGCCGACGCCGAGCGATCTTTCCTGCCCGCCCAAAATCGCAAACGTATTTCCCGCTGAGTCAACACTCACATGCGAACGTTGCCATGAGCGGGGGCGATCAAAGAGTTTCTCCCAAGACACAGCGCCGCTCGCTTTAATGGACACGACGCGCGAGAGTTCGCGTGTTTCGTTTGGCGCAACGAAAACAAATCCGTCCTCATATGGGGCCAAGGCCACTTCGTTTCGATCAATCGCCCCTGTGGCGAAGCTTTTTGACCAGTCGAAGCCGCCGCTCTCATTGACCCGCGACACGGTGAGCTGCTCTTCGAGCACCGACATAACGATGACGCTATCATCGCCGAGCCGAACCAAATGCAGTCCCTGCCCATCGAACAAATTGGTGCTCGCCAGTGCGTGGCCCTCGCCCACTTCTAAGGGCGCAGAATAGCTCACCAAATGCGCGCGCGTGCCGTCTTCGCTGGGTCCGAGATGGCTCTTAATCATAAGCAAAGCGTCGCCGCTTGGCAGCGCTTCGATGCCGAGGATTTGGTCCGAGGCGGGCGACCCGATAAACACCACATCGGTGTTATTGCCGGTGCCGAGGGCCTCGATCGCGGGCACAGGCTGGGTGCCGAGGATCTTCACGCTGGTATCGATCGGGTTGACGTTCAGCCCCATGCCGCGAGCGTAATATCCCCATGCGAGCCCAACCGCCAGCACCGCGCCGAGGATTAACAGCCCAACAAAATAATCACGAAGCCCTGCCGAGGAGGATGGCTCCGGTGCCGCCTTGTTAACGGCGAGCGCATATCGGTCAGCCTCTGCGGCACGCTTGGCACGTGGATCGGCCTCGACATTTACTTGCTCAGAATCAGAGCGCGACGGATCGCTAAACCCCATCTCTAGATATGCGTCCCGCCCTGACATTGTTCTACTCTCCTAGTACGCAGTCGACCGATGGAAGTGAATTGTTGCACTAACAATCCAACGTTGAACAAATAGCCGAGTAGGTTTTTCACAATTTATTAAGGTTTGCGCAATGTTACGGCACATTAAATCTTTGACCTGTGGCTATTCAGGCACACCAAACTGCAATTCGCATGCCGGATTTGTACCGACCTGCGCCTTTCTTTCATATGGACAAACATGCGCTCGCATGGTGTGAGCGACCCCAATCAAACCCGCACACACTCGAAAGTTGACGGCGCATGGCAGCAGGATTGGTAACGCTCTTTGGGGGCTCCGGGTTTATCGGGCGTTATGCGGCGCGCACGCTCGTTGCGGCGGGTTATCGCGTGCGCGTTGCCGTTCGTCGACCGCATTTGGCGGGCGATGTGCGTTTGGCCGGCGCACCCGGTTGGGTCGATATTGTGCAAGCGAATGTCCGCAACAAAGCGTCCGTCGCAAAAGCCCTCGAAGACGCAGATGCCGCGGTCAACTTGGTTGGAATCCTTTATGAAAAGGGCCGGCAGAGCTTTCAAGGCGCGCAGCGCGATGGTGCTGTTAACGTTGCTGAAGCCTGCCGCGATGCGGGCATTGACCGCTTTGTGCACCTCTCAGCCATCGGCGCCGATCCCGGCGCAACAGCCAGCTACGCGAAGACCAAAGGCGAGGCCGAAACGGCCATCTGGAGTGTTTTGCCGAGCGCCGTGATTTTACGGCCCTCCATTGTCTTTGGCCCAGAAGACGAGTTCTTCAATCGCTTCGCTGCAATGGCCGCCCATCCGATATCATCGGTCGCGCCCTTCCTGCCAGCGATTGGCGGCGGCACAACGAAAGTTCAGCCGGTCTATGCTGGGGATGTGGCAGATGCGATCGCCGCCGCGATCACTCGCCAGGATGCCGCCGGCAATACTTATGAATTGGGCGGGCCGCGGATTTACTCGTTTAAGGACGTTTATGACTATATCGGCGAGACGATTGCCCGGAAGCGCTATGCGCTGCCCTTGCCATTTTTTGCGGCCAAGCTGATGGGGCTGAGTTTCGGCACCTTGTTTCGCTATGTTTGGCCTTTATCCTCGGGTATTCTAGGGCCGCCGCCGATTACGGGCGACCAAGTCGAAATGCTGAAATCAGATAATGTCGTGACAAAAGACGCCCTGACGCTCGAAGATCTCGGTGTCACGGAGCGCGAGACGGTCGAAGCCATTGTGCCAAGCTATCTCTACCGCTTCCGGCCTTATGGACAGTATCACCAAGGTTCTGAATCGGGATAAGCGGGCTTTAAGGGTCAGTCAGACCTGTTATCGGCCGCAGCATCCCCTTGGCGATAAACGATGACCCGCTCGCCCTCTTTTTCGAAATAAACTGTGACACCGACATCGCTCATGTTTTCGATGATATGCGTGTGCTGGACGACGCCCTCAATCGCTGCCTGCAGTTCACTTTCCGTAATCTCTGCGCCATCTGATCGCGGCTCAATTTCTAGCGTCTCTTCAATAGCGGCGTGCTGGCCGATCGGGATTGTGCCACTCAGAACACCGTCATCATCGGTTTCGATGTGACCTCCGCTCACCACATTCCGCGCGCTTGACGGATCATCGCCGGTCCGAATGTTGGCGCTGGTTTCGATGATGATTTTTCCGGCAGCTTGCAGTTCCGATGGGCTAAGGCTGCCTGAGCCATCCGTGTCCAAGCGTGAAATCAAGGCCGCGTCATGACCTGGAGCGATGTCGCCCTCGGTCAGAACACCGTCCTGGTTTGCATCGAGCTGCTCGAAGGCCGTGGCGTGGGCGGCTGAGGGAAGAGCCGCGATTGAGGTCGCGCCGATTGCGGTCGCGATGGTTTTTAGCCTATGCCGTGCTAGGGTCATTGAAGCCACCTGGACCGCAGCAGGGTTTTCGGCCAATCGAGCCTCTTCGATATATGTGCTGATCAAGCGGCGTAAGGCTTGCGATGCGGTCTCGCCGCGCTTTCGCGTGGCGGCCATGAACGCTTGTTTCTGTGAGTAAGGCAAGCGAATCTCAAGGGTTTCACTTTTCTTTTCGCGGCGCTTCATGGGTCACCTTTATTCTTAGTGCTGAACGGCTGCCAGCAGCTTTCAGGAGGTCCCCGATCTAT
This sequence comes from Pseudomonadota bacterium, assembly GCA_038531165.1. Lineage (GTDB taxonomy): Bacteria > Pseudomonadota > Alphaproteobacteria > Caulobacterales > Hyphomonadaceae > Henriciella. The sequence goes on along the minus strand of JBCBBZ010000001.1, from coordinate 340,239 downwards.
AAAAGGATGAACGTGCTCGCACGCCACCAAAAAAGTGTCCGGACACGCGATTTAATTTAAGTGAGGCCCAAAATCGGCGCGCCCATCAAGAGGCCGATGCCGAGCAATATCCGGTAGATAACAAATGGCAGAAAACTCATGCGCTTGAGAAGCGTCATTAGGGCATGGATGGAGATAATCCCCGACACAAAAGCGAGCGCGGCGACAATCAGGCCGTCTTGGAGTGTGACGACAGCACCCGCCGCATCTGCGTCAAGCAGGCCGTAAGCGCCATACAAGCCTGCCGCCGCCAAAATCGGCGCGCCGATAAGCATCGAGAACCGGGCCGCTTCGGTACGCTCATAACCGAGGGCGCGGGCGGCGGTCATTGTGATCCCGGATCGGCTGGTGCCGGGGATCAACGCCGCGACCGCTTGCGTGGCGCCAATGAAAACAGCATGTCCGATGGTCATATCTGCTTCTGTACGGTCTCGCCCACCAGCAACATCCGCCCACCAGAGTAACAGCCCGAACCCGATCGTTGCGGCCGCTACGGTCCACACGCTGCGCAAGGCGGATTGAACGCTCTCTGGGACCAGAACTTCGTGCGCGATCGCCGCGATCACAGCGATTGGCGTGGCAGCAATGATGCAGAGCGCAAGTCGGCCGCCCCGCGACAGCGGTTTGGATCGAAAAGGGACTGCGCACAGTTCGAGCCCGCCGAGCGTCGCGGCCGCGACGTCTTTGCGAAAATAGATCAACATGGCTGCCAAGGTACCGAGATTAGAGACGGCGTTGATCAGCAACTCATCGCGGCCTTCCAGCGTGAAGTAATTTGCTGCCAACAGGACGTGACCAGATGAGGAAATTGGCAGCCACTCCGTGACCCCTTGTATCAAGGCGATAATGATCAGCTGCATCAATGACATGGCCGGCCTCTCAGAGTGGTATGCGCCTGCCTTATGCACACTTTACGCAAATGCGCACCTTCGTCTTCATATATTAAATTGATATCTATATATCACTCAAAGGCTCTTTTGATGTAGAAAACCAGACTTCAGGGTTAAAATATATATCAAAACTATATCTAGTGGTTGAATTTGCCCTTGCCGACAGCGGATAGAGCCCACATAAGCAATCATGTTTCTCCAGGAGTCGAGTATGGCAGAAAACATGCTGCAATTCATCAAAGTCGAACGCGCGATGCCGAAAAAAAGATCGGCGAAATCGCGTAAGACCGATTTTGATGAGATCTACGGGGATTATGCTGCCAAAGCGGCGCGTGACCAAGCTTCACGCTGCTCGCAATGCGGGGTGCCATTTTGCCAGCAAGGCTGCCCCCTCTCGAACAATATTCCCGACTGGCTCAAGCTCGCGGCTGAGGATCGGTTGGAAGAGGCTTATCAAGTCTCGAGTGCGACCAATAATATGCCGGAGATTTGTGGTCGGATCTGTCCACAAGACCGGCTTTGCGAAGGCATTTGTACGATTGAGCAGTCTGGCCATGGCACCGTCACCATCGGCTCGATTGAACGCTACATCACCGATACGGCATGGGAAAAAGGTTGGGTTAAACCGATCCAGCCGCCGCGTGAACGCCGCCAGTCTGCGGGGATTATCGGCGCCGGGCCGGGCGGCCTAGCAGCGGCCGAGCAATTGCGCCGCAAGGGTTATCAAGTGACGGTTTACGATCGCTATGATCGGGGCGGTGGATTGCTCGTCTACGGCATTCCGGGCTTCAAGCTTGAGAAAGACGTCGTTGAACGCAGACTGCAGCGTTTGGCCGATAGCGGGGTTGCGTTTCGGTTTAATTGCGAAGTCGGATCCGACATCACTTTGGCCGAAATCCGTGATCTGCATCACACTGTGCTGATCGCCACCGGCGTTTACAAAGCGCGCGATTTGAAAGTTCCGGGGATCGGCGCCGACGGCGTCTATCCAGCGCTTGATTTCCTGACCACATCGAACCGGGCCGGGTTCGGCGACGAGGTCGCGGCCTTTACCAACGGCACGCTCAATGCGGACGGCAAACGCGTCGTCGTCATCGGCGGCGGGGATACGGCTATGGACTGCGTGCGCACCGCTATTCGACAGGGCGCAAAATCTGTGACCTGTCTGTATCGGCGGGATCGGGCGAATATGCCGGGGTCGCAGCGTGAAGTCGCAAATGCGGAAGAAGAAGGGGTGAAGTTTGAATGGCTTTCGGGTCCGGAAGCGGTGCTTCACACCAAAGCAAATGCGGTCAAAGGCGTTAAGGTGCGCCGGATGAAGCTTGGCGCGCCAGACGCGTCTGGCCGTCAATCGCCAGAGCGGACGGATGAGACGTTCGATGTCAAAGCCGATATGGTGATCAAAGCGCTTGGCTTTGACCCGGAAGACTTGCCTTTGATGTTCGATGAATCGGCGCTCCGCGTGAACCGTTGGGGCGCGATCCAAGTCGATTTCAAAACTATGGAAACGAGCCTTCCTGGGGTCTATGCGGCGGGCGATATTGTGCGCGGCGCGTCCCTTGTGGTGTGGGCGATTGTGGATGGCCGCGAAGCCGCTGCGCAAATGCACAAAGCGATGCGCGCGATGGCCAAGCAAGACTTAGTGGCGGCGGAGTAGAGAGATGCATATCAGCTTTACGCCCGACGCACCGGCAATGCCGGAGGTCAGTTTTGACGATTTCCTCGCCGTGGACATCCGGATCGGGACCATTCTCGAAGCTGCGCCGCTGGAAGGCGCGCGCAAACCTTCGATTAAAATGGTGATCGATTTCGGCGACACGATCGGGACCAAAAAAAGTGCCGCCCAGATCACCGAACATTATGCGCCAGAGGCCTTGGTCGGACGTCAGGTCATGGGGGTGGTGAATTTCCCGCCGCGCCAAATTGGTAAGTTCATGTCACAAGCCTTGACCCTCGGATTCGCTGACGCAGACGGCGCAATCCGCCTGATAGGGCCCGACGCGGTGATCCCGAACGGCACGAGGATGAGCTGAGATGATAAACCTTTTTACAGTCCCGTTTTTAACCGGCGCGACCGCGCTCTGTGAACCCGGCAACGGGGTACAAACATGCCGAACCGAGCAACACGCCAATGACTGATTTTCTCCAATCCTATTTGAGCAACCAGCAGCGCCTGATCGATGGCCATGCCTATGATCCCGCGCACGAGCACAGCGCCTGCGGCGTCGGCTTGGTCGCAGCTTTAGATGGTAAACCGCGCCGCGAAATCGTTGAGATGGGCATTAAGGCGCTGAAAAATGTCTGGCATCGCGGTGCCGTAGATGCAGACGGGAAAACCGGCGACGGCGCTGGCATTCGCGTAGAGGTGCCACAGGAGTTTTTCCGTTATCAGGTCAGCCGCTGTGGCCACAATCCGACGGACGATCCAATTTGTGTCGGTCAGATCTTTTTGCCGCGCACAGATCTTGGCGAGCAAGAAGCCGCGCGGGCGATTGTCGAGACCGAGATTCTGCACTTCGGGTTTTACATTTATGGCTGGCGCCAGCCGCCTGTCGATGTGTCAATTATCGGCCAGAAGGCTCAGGATACGCGGCCCGAAATCGTGCAAATCATGTTTCGCGATGATCAAAAGCGTGACCCGGAAGAACTTGAGCGCGCGCTGTATATTTGTCGCCGGCGGATCGAAAGACGGGCCAGAGAGGCGGGCATCCCGGGATTCTATATTTGCTCATTAAGTCATAAGTCTCTGATCTATAAAGGGATGTTCCTTGCGGAAGATATCGACAATTTCTATCTCGATTTGCAAGATGAACGCTTTGAATCTGCGATTGCGATTTATCATCAGCGCTATTCAACAAATACATTCCCGCAATGGTCCCTCGCGCAGCCGTTTCGGATCTTAGCGCACAATGGCGAAATCAATACGCTGCGGGGCAATCTCAACTGGATGAAGAGCCACGAGATCAAAATGGTTTCCGGTTCGTTTGGCGACTATGTTGATGATGTCAAACCGGTCGCCCCGCAAGGGAGCTCTGATTCCGGCGCGCTCGACGCCGTGTTCGAGATCCTTTGCAAAGCTGGGCGGGCAGCGCCGATGACAAAAGCGCTTTTGATCCCGGAAGCATGGTCGAAGCGCGCGTCGATCATGCCCGAAAAGCATGCTGCACTTTACGCGTATTGCAATTCAGTGATGGAGCCATGGGACGGTCCAGCTGCGATTTGCGCTTATGATGGCCGGTGGGCCGTTGCTGGCTTGGATCGCAATGGCCTGCGGCCGCTGCGCTACGCTTTGACCGGGTCGGGCATTTTGGCGGTGGGGTCCGAAACCGGCATGTGTCCGCTCAGCGGTCATGATGTGGTTCGCCGGGGACATGTCCAAGCCGGTGGGATGATCGCGGCTGACCTTTCAACAGGCAAATTCTACGAGCACAATGAAATCGTCGATGTCCTCGCCGATGAACATCCTTATGACAATTGGCTCGAAAATGTCCGCGATCTCGATCCTGAAATCGGCCCCGGACCAGAACCGCGCCTGTTTGACACCGAAGCGATGATGCGCCGTCAAAAAGTGGCCGGGTTTACGCTCGAGACGCTCGAATTGATTCTGGCGCCGATGGCCGAGAATGGCAAAGAAGCGATTGGCTCGATGGGCGATGATAGCCCTGTGGCCGTCCTGTCGCAGCAGTTTCGTCCGCTTTCGCATTTCTTTCGGCAGAATTTCAGCCAAGTCACCAATCCCCCGGTAGATCCGTTGCGCGAAGATCGTGTGATGAGCCTGAAAACGCGGTTCAAAAATCTCGGCAATGTGCTGGCGACCGATAAAACCCAACAAGATGTGTTCGTGCTCGAAAGTCCTGTCCTCAGCACAGGGATGTATGATCGCTTAGTCGCGATGCTTGGCGATGGTGTGCAAGTGATCGATTGTACGTTCGACGCGACTGGCGCAAAAGGCGATGGCCGTGCCCTGAAACAGGCTCTATCGCGCATTCGCCAAGAAGCGGAAGACGCCGTTCGCACCGGCCGAGAACACATTGTTTTGACCGACGACGCGCAAGGGGAGGACCGCGTTGCCGTTCCGATGATCCTCGCCACTGGCGCGGTGCATTCGCATCTCGTCGCCCAAGGGTTGCGGACGTTTTGTTCGATCACGGTGCGCTCCGCCGAATGTATCGATACGCATTATTTCGCAGTGCTCATTGGTGTCGGCGCCACCTGTGTGAACGCCTATTTGGCACAAGACGCGATTGCGGAGCGTCATTCGCGTGGCTTGTTGGGCGATATTGATCTCAACCAAGCGGTGCTCAATTTCAAATCCGCAATTGAAGCTGGGCTGCTCAAAATCATGTCGAAGATGGGGATTTCGGTGATCTCCTCTTATCGCGGTGGATACAATTTTGAAGCGCTGGGTCTCTCGCGCGCCTTAGTCGCCGACTATTTGCCGGGCCTATCTAGCCGAATTTCTGGCCTTGGATTGGCGGGTATTGAGGAAAATGCCCTGACGCGCCATGAAGACGCATTCGACGAAGATGTTGTCTCGCTTCCTGTCGGCGGCTTCTACCGTTTGCGCGCTCGCTCTGAGCCGCATGCGCTTGATGGCAATTTGATTCACATGCTCCAAGCGGCGTGCGATCGCGGCGACTATGATCTGTTCGAGAAATACGCCTCGGCCGTAAACAATCGCGAGCAACCGATCCAATTGCGCGATTTGCTTGATTTCAAGCCAGCCGGTCCAGAGGAACCCCTAGAGCGCGTTCAATCGGTCAATGAAATCCGCAAGCGCTTTGTCACTCCCGGCATGTCACTCGGCGCGCTAAGCCCAGAGGCGCACGGGACGCTGAACGTAGCGATGAATCGCATCGGTGCGAAATCGGTTTCCGGGGAAGGCGGTGAGGTGCGCGAACGCTACCGACCGCTTCCGAATGGCGACAATATGAACTCGGCGGTGAAGCAAGTGGCGTCCGGGCGCTTCGGTGTCACGGCTGAATATCTCAACCATTGCCGCGAAGTCGAAATTAAAGTGGCTCAAGGGGCAAAACCGGGTGAAGGTGGGCAACTACCGGGCTTCAAAGTGACTGAGTTCATTGCGAAAAACCGGCATTCGACGCCGGGCGTGACGCTTATCAGTCCGCCGCCGCATCATGATATTTATTCGATCGAAGACTTGGCGCAGCTGATCTACGATTTGAAACAAATCAATCCCGACTGCCGCGTCTGCGTCAAGCTGGTCGCACAATCCGGGGTCGGCACCGTTGCCGCGGGCGTTGCAAAGGCGAAGGCCGATATCATCCTGATTGCCGGCGGTGTCGGCGGTACGGGGGCGTCGCCGCAGACCAGCATCAAATATGCAGGCCTGCCCTGGGAGATGGGGCTCGCTGAAGCTCACCAGGTGCTCAGCCTCAACAATTTGCGCGACAAAGTCACGTTGCGCACCGATGGCGGCTTACGCACGGGGCGCGACATTGTCATTGCCGCAATGCTGGGCGCCGAAGAGTATGGCATTGGCACCGCCAGCTTGGTCGCGATGGGCTGTATCATGGTGCGGCAATGCCACTCCAATACCTGTCCGGTTGGGGTTTGCACACAAGATGAATCGCTGCGGGCGAAGTTTACCGGCACCGCAGACAAAGTGATCAATCTGATGAGCTTCGTCGCCGAAGATGTGCGACGGATTTTGGCGTCTTTGGGGCTTAAGTCCCTGGACGAAGCGATTGGCCGCACAGATCTTTTGGCCCAAGTGTCGCGCGGCGCGCCGCATTTGGATGATTTGGACCTCAATCCCTTGCTCGTGCAAGTCGATACGGCAGCGCCGGTCATCTATCAGCCCGAGCGTCGCGAAGAGGTGCCGAACACGCTCGACGCGCAAATCCTGCGCGATGGTGAGCCTTTCTTCGGCCGCGGCGAGAAAATGCAACTCACCTATGAGGTGCAAAACGTACAGCGCTCGATTGGCGCTCGGTCGAGCTCTGCCATCGTTCGCAAATTCGGTGAGCGTGCGCTCCCAGAAGGCCGCCTCCACATTCGCCTGACGGGGAGCGCGGGTCAGTCGCTCGGCGCGTTTAGCGTGCAAGGTCTGTTGCTCGATGTTGTCGGCGACGCAAACGATTATGTTGGCAAAGGGCTCTCGGGCGCCACTATCCAATTGCGACCGCCGGCGAACGCCTCGTATCAAGGCGGCGACAATACAATCATCGGCAATACTTGTCTGTATGGCGCGACGAGCGGGAATCTCTACGCGGCTGGACAAGCGGGTGTGCGCTTTGCTGTGCGAAACTCCGGCGCGGAAGCGGTGGTTGAGGGCTGCGGCGCAAATGGCTGCGAGTATATGACCGGCGGCCGCGTTGCGATCCTCGGGGCGGTCGGCGATAATTTCGGTGCCGGTATGACGGGCGGAATAGCGTATATCTGGGATCCCGAGCACCGATTTGCGCATGTCGCCAATCCGGATGCGATTGATTGGTATCCAATCGTCGATATGGATCAAAAGCACATCGACGTTTACGAGATGATGTTAGAGATCCACCGCGACCGTACGGGTTCGGTTCGCGCCACCGAGCTGTTAAAGGAATGGGGTCAAACCCTCGCGGATACCCTGATGGTCGTGCCTAAAGAAATTGCAGACCGTGTCCTCGGCGAAACAAACCTGAAAAAGGCGGGATAAGCCAGCAGTGTAAAGCCTTGCACTTCGCAGCAGACCTCCCCACTTTGGTTTCTGAGAGAGTGAGCAGGTAAACCGCCCTATGAGCAAACGCGACTATTATGACGTGCTCGGTGTCGACCGGACCGCTGATGAAAAGGCGCTTAAGAGCGCTTATCGCAAATTGGCGATGAAGTATCATCCGGACCAAAACCCGGACGATGCTGAAGCAGAAGCCATGTTCAAACAAGTCGGTGAGGCCTATGCCGTCTTATCTGACCCGGAAAAGAAAGCCGCTTATGACCGGTTTGGACACGCTGCGTTTGAGAACGGCATGGGCGGCGGCGCGGGCGGCAACCCCTTTGGGAACGGCGATCCGAACGATATTTTCCAAGATATTTTCAGCCAAGTCTTTGGCGGCAATCCGTTTGGCGGTGGAAGACGGCGCGGAGGCCCTCAACGTGGCTCCGATTTGCGGTACGATATGGACATCACGCTGGAAGAAGCGTTCCACGGCAAAGAAGCCAAAATCAATGTGCCAACCGCCGTCGAGTGTCAGGTTTGCAACGGCACCGGCGCCGAGCCCGGCACCAGCCCCGAAACCTGCCCCACTTGCCAAGGCTCTGGCCGGGTGCGCGCGCAACAAGGTTTTTTCACCATGGAGCGGACTTGTGCGCGCTGTCACGGCCGCGGTCAAATTATCGCCAGTCCATGCAAGACGTGTCGCGGTGTCGGACAGGTGCAAGAGGATCGAAACCTATCGGTTAAGATTCCCGCCGGCGTTGAGTCCGGCATGCGGATCCGGTTGTCCGGTGAAGGCGAACCGGGCACGCAGGGCGGTCCCAAAGGCGATCTGTACATATTTGTGAACGTCGAAGAGCACGACATTTTTGAGCGCGATGGCCCAAATCTCTATTGCCGCACGCCGGTTTCGATGGTCACGGCAGCGCTCGGCGGAGAGGTTGAAATTCCGACGATTAATGGTGGCCGCGCACGTGTCACCGTTCCAGAAGGCGCGCAAACGGGCCGCAAATTGCGCTTACGCGGCAAAGGCATGCCCAGCATTCGCGGCAATCACCAAACCGGTGATCTCTATATTGAGATGTTTGTCGAGACACCGCGCAACCTATCGGCGCGGCAAAAGGAGATCTTACGCGAGTTTTGCGAATGCTCTGGCAAAGACTGCAACCCGGAATCGGAAGGCTTTGTGGGCCGCGTCAAGAAATTCTGGGACGAGATTAGCGGCGAAGACGAAGCCACGAAACACTAAAATGAGGCTTTAGTTGAACCGGCGCCATTGCTGGTCTACGACCCTCCCACATCCAATGGGAGGTTCCAACAATGAGCGATAAACCACACGGCTTCGACACGCTGCAAATCCACGCAGGTGCAGAACCAGACCCGACCACCGGCGCGCGCCAAGTGCCGATCCATCAGACCACAGCCTATGTGTTCCGCGATGCGGATCATGCCGCCGCTTTGTTCAATCTTGAAGAAGTTGGCTTCATCTATTCGCGTCTCGTCAATCCGACTGTGAGCGTGCTCGCGGACCGGATCACGCAGCTTGAGTGCGGTGCCGGAACCGTTTGCTGCAGTTCGGGTCACGCAGCGCAACTATTGGCGCTCTTCCCACTCATGGCGCCTGGCCGAAATGTGGTTGTCTCGACCCGACTTTATGGCGGATCGGTGACCCAGTTTACGCACACGATCCGACGCTTTGGCTGGTCCGCGACCTTTGTCGACTTTGATGATCTGGAAGCGGTCAAAGCGGCGATCGATGACGATACCCGCGCCATATTCTGTGAGACGATCGCCAATCCGGGTGGCTATGTTACAGATCTCGAAGCGATCGGCGCCATTGCGCAAGAGGCGCATATCCCACTCATCGTCGATAACACGACGGCGACGCCCTATCTTTGCAATCCGATCCAGTATGGCGCGACGCTGGTTACCCATTCAATGACGAAGTATATGACCGGCAATGGCACAGTGATGGGCGGGTCAGTCACCGATTCCGGGGCGTTTGATTGGAGTGCTGGCGGGAAGTTCCCTGCGCTGACGGAGCCCGAGCCAGCCTATCATGGTCTCAAATTCCAGGAGACATTTGGCCCTGCGGCGATGACCTTTAATATGATCGCCGTTGGGATGCGAGACCTAGGCCTGACGCTAAATGCCCAAGCGGCGCATTATACACTGATGGGGCTTGAGACGCTTTCTTTGCGCATGGAAAAGCATGTCGCGAATGCTGAGAAGATTGCGGCTTGGCTCGAGGGCCATGATGCGGTCTCCAGCGTCACCTATGCCGGTCTCGACAGTTCACCTTACAAAGCCCGGGCGCAGAAACTTTGCCCGAAAGGGGCCGGGGCTTTGTTCACGGTCCAGCTCAAAGGTGGTTACGAGTCTTGTGTGAAGTTTGTGAACAGTCTCGAGCTGTTCAGCCATGTGGCGAACCTTGGGGATGCGCGCTCGCTGGTCATTCACCCGGCTTCGACCACGCACCGCCAGTTGACGGATGCGCAAAAGGTTGCTGCGGGCGCGGCGCCGGATTCGGTCCGACTCTCGATCGGGATTGAGAATGCCGAAGACCTGATGGCGGATCTGGATCAGGCGCTGAAGGCGGCGAGTTAGGCGAGTGCCGTGTCTCCGGGTTTGACCCGGAGTCTCTTGCCGCGCGCTTTAATCCTTGGAACACGAGATCCCGGATCAAGTCCGGGACCTCGGTCTAAAGCAGCGTATCGGCTAAGTCCCGCCAGTTTGGGTTTTGAGCTTCGATCAACTCGATTTTCCAAGCGCGTTTCCAATTCTTAATCTGTCGCTCCCGCCCTTTAGCCTCCTCACGAGAGTCATAAGCCTCGAACCACACCAAGATCTCGCAATTGTACCGTTCAGAAAACGACCCCTTCATAGCGTGGCTGCGATGCTCCCAAGTCCGTTTGTTTAGGTCATCGGTTTGCCCGGTATAGAGTACGCCGCGGGGGCGATTGGTTACGGTATAAGTGTAAAACATCACAGGACTCCGTTTTCCCGGGCTTGACCCGGGATCTCGTCCCTTGAGATTAGAATTCGTGCCAATGGAGGTCCCGGGTCAAGCCCGGGAATTCGGAGGAAGGCTCAAGCCGCGCTCACAAAGGTCGCGATCACCTTCTTCACGCCGGCCTTTTCAAACGCCACGGTCAGCTTGGTGCCATTGGCGTCCATGACTTTGCCATAGCCAAACTTCTCATGGAACACGCGCTGATTGAGCTTGAAGCCGGACTCGCCGGTTTCAGACGCGACTAAAGTGGCTTTGCCATCGATCACCGGACCCGACTCATACTTGCCGGCATTCTCTTTCAAGCGCCGCCAACCCGGGGAGGTGTAGCTCGAGCGTTCGCCCAAATCCTCAACTGTGCCTGTAAACCCGTCTTCCCCGCCGGGCAGCGAGGAATAACCGGTCTCTGCTTCGGCCTCGACTTGGTCATGCGGCAGCTCATCGACAAACCGGCTCGGCAAAACGCTTTGCCAGCGGCCAAAGATCTGCCGGTTGGCGACAAAGCTGATGCGGCAAACCTCGCGCGCGCGGGTGATCCCGACATAGGCGAGGCGGCGTTCTTCTTCGAGCCCTTTCGCGCCGCTTTCATCAAGCGACCGGCGCGACGGGAACACTTCCTCTTCCCAGCCAGGCAAGAAGACGAGCGGCCATTCTAAGCCCTTGGCACCGTGCAGCGTGAGGATCTGAACTTCGTCGCCATTGCCGTCGCGGCCCGCATCCATGACCAGTTCCACATGCTCTAAGAACCCGGTCAGGTTTTCAAACTCGCCCATCGCATTGATCAGCTCTTTCAAATTATCGAGCCGTGTTTGCGCCTGCGGGCTGCGATCTTTTTGCAGCATGTCCGTATAGCCGGATTCATCGAGGATAATTTGTGCAAGCTCGGTGTGGCTCATGCCGCTACTATGGCGGTCGCGCCAGAGATTGATCTGGTCAATGAATTGGGTCAGGCCGCGTTTGCCGGGGCCTTTGATCTCATCGGTTTGCAAGACCATGGGCGTCAGCGTGAACAAGCTGCGGCCATCATCGCGGGCATAGCGTTGCAGCTTCTGCACGGTCGTATTGCCAACCCCGCGTTTCGGCTGATTGACCACGCGCTCAAACGCCAAATCATCATCCGTCGAGCGAATGAGGCGAAGATAAGCCATCGCATCGCGGATTTCAGCCCGTTCGAAGAAGCGCGGGCCGCCAATCACGCGGTATGGAATACCGAGAATGATCAGACGTTCCTCAAACAAACGCATTTGCCAAGAGGCCCGCACCAAGATGGCGCAGTCTTCATAGCGGTTTTTGCCGCCTTTCGCCGCCCAGGCTTCGATCTCGTCACAGACCATGCGCGCTTCGGCTTCGCCATCCCAAAGACCGCGCACTTGGACTTTCTTAGCATCTGGATCCCCGGCCCAATCGCCACCGACAAAGAGCGTTTTGCCGAGCCGTCCTTTATTGTTGGAAATGACCGCCGAGGCGCAGGCCAGGATCGGTTCGGTCGAGCGGTAATTGCGTTCGAGGCGGATCACTTTCGCGCCGGGAAAGTCTTTCTCGAAGCGCAGAATATTGTCGACCTCCGCGCCCCGCCAGCCATAGATGGACTGATCATCATCGCCGACACAGCAAATGTTGGAACTGCCTTGGGCGAGCAGGCGCAACCACAGATATTGCGCGACATTCGTGTCCTGATACTCGTCGACCAGGATGTATTTGAACTTGCGATGGAAATCGGCGAGCAAGTCCGGGTTGTCTTGGAAGAGCGTGATATTGTGGATGAGGAGATCGCCAAAGTCGCAGGCGTTCAAGACTTTCAGCCGCGCTTGATACGTCTCGTAGCATTTAATGCCTTTGCCATCAGCGAACTGGTAAGCCTCATCGCCCGGCACTTTGTTTGGCAGAAGCGCGCGGTTCTTCCAGCCATCGATCAGGCTGGCGAGATAGCGCGGCGTCCAGCGCTTTGGATCAATGTTTTCAGCGTCGATGATCTGCTTGCACAGGCGGATTTGATCATCTGTGTCAATAATCGTGAAGCTGGATTTCAAGCCCACCAGCTCTGCATGACGGCGCAGGATTTGGGCCGAGATCGAGTGGAAGGTGCCAAGCCAGCGTAACCCTTCGCCCGCTTCGCCAGTGAGTTTCAGGGCGCGCTCCCGCATTTCCCGTGCGGCTTTATTGGTAAAAGTCACGGTGAGCGTTTGGCTGGGATAAGCGAGACCCGAGGCGATGATGTGCGCAAGCCGGGTTGTGAGAACGCGGGTTTTGCCCGTGCCTGCGCCCGCCAGGACCAAGAGCGGCCCTTCGGTTGTCAGCACGGCGTCTTTCTGTTCAGGGTTGAGGCCGACCAAGTAATCGGCATCCGTCCGTGCCACAGGCGCCCGCGCAGCGGCCATTTCAGAGATGCTCGGTTTGCGATTCGGTCCCGTCATCGGAGGAATATAGACACGTTCGCCGCCCCCCGCGACTCCTTCTCCCCTTCGCGGCTGCGCTTTTAGCCCTATGTTTGTGGAAACCTCAGATCAGGGTGGCCATGAGCGACACAACCGACATCGAAAAAGATCCAGAACGCAACCGCTTTTCAGCCCGAATGGGGCGGACCGTGAAAGTTGGTACCAATCTGTCAGGCGCGGGACTGACCTTCGCCGCCAATGCGATGTTTGGCGGCGAAAAAGGCGATGAGCGGATTGCCAAAGCGCTCGCGGCTGCGCTCGGCAAGTCCAAAGGCCCTTTGATGAAAGTCGCCCAGATGGTCTCGACCATTCCAGACTTTCTGCCGGAAGAATATGCCGATCAGCTGAGCCAGCTTCAGGCGCAGGCGCCGGCCATGGGCTGGCCCTTTGTCCGCCGTCGTATGCGGGCTGAACTCGGCCCGGATTGGCAAACTAAGTTTGCCGCGTTTGGCAAAGACGCCGCTCATGCGGCCAGCCTCGGCCAAGTGCATCGCGCCACCCTGCACGATGGCCGCGAGGTCGCCTGCAAGCTGCAATATCCTGATATGTCCTCGGCTGTTGAAAGCGATGTGGGACAGCTGAAAATGATGCTCGGCATGTTTAAACGCATGGATGGCTCGATTGATCCAACAGAAGTGGTTGAAGAAATCTCGGATCGCCTGCGCGAGGAACTCGACTACGCGCGCGAGGCCAAACATATGGCGCTGTATGCGCATATCCTCGCAGACAAAGACTTTGTCTCGGTTCCTGCGCCGATTGCGGATTTATGCACCGATCGATTGCTGACCATGAGTTGGGTCGATGGGGAACGGCTCAATGCTTATGAAGACGCGCCGCAAGATATCCGTAATCAAATTGCCGAGAACCTGTTCTGGACCTGGTGGCATCCGTTCAATTCGCGCGCCGTCATTCATGGCGACCCGCATCTTGGCAATTACCAGGTCACACGCGAGGGTCATGGGCTTAATTTGCTCGATTTTGGCTGTATTCGGGTGTTCCCGCCGCGTTTCGTTGTTGGTGTGGTCGAACTGTATCGCGCGATTTTGGCGGATGATTTCGACGCCACCTATGACGCATATGAAAAGTGGGGCTTTAAAGATTTGAACAAGGACCTTGTCGAAGTTTTGAACATTTGGGCCAGCTTCATCTATGGCCCCTTGCTGGATGATCGCGTGCGCAGTGTCGCAGATGGCATCAAGCCAGGTGAATATGGCCGCAAGGAAGCGTTTGCCGTTCGCAAATTGCTCAAAGAAAAAGGCCCGGTCACGGTTCCACGCGAGTTTGTGTTTATGGACCGCGCCGCAATCGGTCTCGGCGCCGCTTATTTGAGGCTCGGGGCGGAACTGAATTATCATCGCCTGTTCGAAGAGAGTTTAGAGGGCTTTAGTGAAGGCGCATTGGCGGCGGCCCAGGCGGACGCTTTGACGGCGGTTGGGTTGCAATAAACCCGCTCATCCCCGCGCAGGCGGGGATCTCGTCCAGCAGGTCCGGAAGCTCCGAGGGAGATCCCCGCCTGCGCGGGGATGAGCGGTATCCAAGGTCTTTCCAAATGCAACCAAATGTGCCAAATGCGCGGCTTGTTGCGAGCTAGGTGCAACCCTAGCCTGTCTGGACGACATCCCGGACATGGCTGAACCCGCGCCGCCCTCCCTCAAAACTCTGGCCAAAAGGCCGCGTATTCAACCCGCCGCAAGGCGAAAAAAGAAAGTCTATCGATGTCGATCACAGCTGAGCGTAAAGCCGAACTGATCAAGAAATTTGCCCGTACCGAAGGTGATACAGGCAGCCCAGAAGTCCAAGTCGCGATCCTGACCGAACGGATCAACAATCTGACTGAGCACTTCAAGGACAATAAAAAAGACAATCACTCGCGCCGGGGTCTGTTGGCGATGGTCGCCACCCGACGCAAACTCCTCGACTATGTGAAGAGGAAAAATGTCGAGCGTTATCATACGCTCATCGGAGAGCTCGGCATTCGCCGGTAGGTTCTCAAATTGGCCCGCCCGGCACTCGGCTGAGGCGGGCTTTTCGTATGTATGAAAGAAAGCAAAACGTATGTTTGATAAGCAATCTGTCTCGCTGGAATGGGCCGGCCGGACATTGAAAATCGAAACGGGCCAGGTGGCTCGTCAAGCCGATGGCGCCGTCATGGTGTCTTACGGGGACACAACGGTCCTCGCGACCGCCGTCTACGCGAAAGAAGCAAAGCCTGGACAGGACTTCTTCCCGCTAACGGTCAACTATATGGAAAAATACTACGCGTCTGGCCGCATCCCGGGTGGCTTCTTTAAACGCGAAGGCCGTCCGACAGAGAAAGAGACGCTGACGTCTCGACTGATCGACCGTCCCATCCGTCCGCTCTTTGTCGATGGATTTAAAAACGAAGTGCAGGTCGTTCTGACCGCGATCTCTTACGATCTCGAGAATGATCCAGACATTCTCGGCATGATTGGCGCCTCTGCAGCGCTGGTTCTGTCCGGCGCGCCTTTCATGGGCCCCATCGGCGCCGCGCGCGTTGGCTATAAGGATGGCGACTATGTCATCAACCCAACCGTCGAAGAGCTCGAAGAGTCTGAGCTTGATTTGGTTGTCGCTGGTACAGCTGACGCGGTGATGATGGTGGAATCTGAAGCTAAAGAGCTGTCTGAAGACGTTATGCTCGGCGCTGTTATGGCCGGGCACGAAGCGATGCAGCCGGTGATCGACGCGATCATCAAACTCGCAGAAGCCGCTGCGAAAGAGCCGTTTGACTTCGAAGCTGAGGATCTTTCTGAAGAGCTGGCCGCGATCCAAAATCTGGTCGGTGCTGATCTTTCCAAAGCGTATCAGATCACGGAAAAGCTTGAGCGTCAGGCGGCGGTTGGCGAAGCCCGCGAGAAAGCGGCAGCTGAACTCGTGGCGACTGAAGAGAATGAAGACGGGATGGACGCGAACGTGTTCAAATCCGCCTTCAAAAAAGCCGAAGCGAAGGTTGTTCGCGGCGACATCATCAAGACCGGTAAACGGATTGATGGACGCGCGCTCGATCAAGTTCGACCAATCTTGGCCGAAGCGGGATTCTTGCCGCGCACACATGGGTCATCGCTCTTCACCCGCGGTGAAACGCAAGCGATTTGTGTGGCGACACTCGGCACCAGCGATGATGAGCAATTCATCGACGGTCTCGACGGCACGCGCAAAGAGAAGTTTCTTCTGCACTATAACTTCCCGCCATACTCTGTCGGTGAAGCCGGTCGGATGGGGGGCACCAGCCGCCGTGAGACCGGTCACGGGAAGCTCGCCTGGCGCGCGCTTCGTGCGGTTCTGCCGGAGCATGAGGAATTCCCGTATACGATCCGCATGGTCTCAGAGATCACCGAGTCAAACGGCTCGTCTTCTATGGCGACTGTTTGTGGCTGTTCGCTTGCGATGATGGATGCGGGTGTGCCGCTGAAGCGCCCTGTCTCTGGGATCGCGATGGGTCTGATCAAGGATGATGACGGCATTGCTGTCTTGTCTGACATTCTTGGTGATGAAGACCACCTTGGTGACATGGACTTCAAAGTGGCCGGCACCGAAAAAGGCCTGACCAGCTTGCAGATGGACATCAAGATTGCCGGCATCACCAAAGAGATCATGGAAACCGCGCTTGAGCAGGCCAAAGGCGGCCGCGCTCATATTCTCGACGAAATGGCAAAAGGTCTCGACACGGTGCGTGAGCAGCTCGCGGACAATGCGCCACAAATGGAGATTATCAAAGTTCCAGAAGACAAAATCCGTGAAGTCATCGGCTCCGGCGGTAAAGTCATTCGTGGCATCGTCGATGAGTCTGGCGCCAAAGTGAACATCGATGATGATGGCACCGTTCAGGTGTCTGCCACCGATCGGGAAAGCATCGACAAAGCGCTGAAGATGATCAAAGAGATCGTTGCGGAGCCAGAAGTCGGTGAGATTTATGAAGGTAAAGTCGTCTCGATCAAAGACTTCGGTGCCTTTGTGAACTTCTTCGGGCCGAAAGACGGCCTGGTACACGTGTCACAAATGGCCAATGAGCGCATTGGACACCCAAAAGACGTCGTCTCTGAAGGTCAGCAAGTCTATGTCAAACTGATGGGCTTTGACGATCGCGGGAAGGTCCGTCTGTCGATGAAAAACATCGATCAAGAAACGGGAAAAGAAGTCGCGCCAGAGCCAGCTGAATAGCGTATTTTTCTCAAATTCTTCAGATCTTTAAAGGAAAGCCGCTCCCATTCGGAGCGGCTTTTTTACTGCTATAATCGTCCGAAAAGAGATGATTAAAACTCCGAAAACGGATGAATTAACATTGACACATAAGTGTCACATAGACTATCGTCCGGCATGTTTCAAAAATCTAAGCCATTCAAAATCTCCACCCGGCTCGCAGTTGCGGCCGCTGGAGGTATCGCTTTTTCAAGTGTGGCCATGGCATCGGAGACCCGATGTCAGCTCGAAAATGGCTATGCTACGAACCTATCAGCGTACGTTTCAGAGGCGACGGTATGCGTTGAGCAATCGAACGCCTTTCAAAGCGCGATCGCGGAGCGTTTGCTCGAAGAAATGAACGCGGAGCGCCGGAGTGAGGGACTTGCGCCGCTTGTTCAGCGCCCATCCTTGGACATGGCGGCGAAAGCCCATGCGCTCGATATGTCAACGCGCATTTATGCCGACCATTTAGACTTAGAGGGCCGCGATCATTTGCACCGTATTCGCGCCTTTGATCGCACCATGCTGGTTGGCGCCTCCGGGTCGAATGTGACTGTCAGCCCCGCGACAGGCGACGCCAAGAGCGCCTATCGGTCGATTAAGTGGGACAGATTCAACGTCGACAATATGATGCGAGACCGGTTTACCGATGTCGGAATTGGCGTCGTCGAAACAGCGGGCCAATACTATATCGTGCAAGTCTTTGCGTCAGCGGAAGGGGACCTAGAGCATGCGCTTCCGGTGACCGCAGATGGCTCAACACCGCTGTCCGCGAAACTGGCTCATCGCAATCAGCGGGTCTTAGCATGGGGCCTAATGGATACCGATTCCGGCGAAATGCTGGCCGGTGGATCGGTCCCTCGCGTACGATTCACGCGTTTGGGCGAGGCCAATGCTGAGCTCGATGTTCTGGTGGGTGTGCGCAATGATACGCACGTCTTGAAAGGGCCTCTGGTCGCCGGGCAAAACTAGGCGCGAGTGGGCGTCAGGCGCGGCGGCTAGGGGAAGCCTAGTCGCGGTGCCGCTTTTGCTGATGGGGATAGCGGCCCCATTCCATACCCATCGTCTGTTTCATCCAATCGGCGAAGGTTGCAGGTTTTTGCAGTGCTTGCGGATCAAGCGAGCCGTATGAGACGATCGGGCCGTCTTTTGATTCTAATCGCACCCCGCTAAGGCGTTGGCGAAGAGTCCAATTGTTGTGCTCGGTGCTTGGATCCAGCAACAGCATAAGTTGCGTTCCGCCTCGCCCTGCCTCATCCGCGCCGAACACGAGGCCATAGACTTTTTCACGCCCAAACAGTCCGGCCGAATGCGCTTTGCGGTTGCCGTTGAGAAGCACTTCATCCCAAAACAGATTGCGGCGCCATTGGAGGATGTGCATCTGTTCGTCATCGACGATTTTGATATCAATATGATGTAATCCCAGTCGAACGATTTCTGCGCGCATAGCATCCTTCTCTCTTATTGATAATCAATAAATCTTTTCGATCGGATTGTCAATGAATGCGTTCGGCACGTCACGCCGGGCTTTTGCGGTCAATGCGGATCAGCGCTGTTCCGTCATCGCCGTAACGGTCGCGGTCCCCCCGCCGCCGGAGGACAGCGTGTAAGCCGAGCGAGCACCGAGGCTTGGCGGATCCGAGGACTCAAATATGACGCAGACCTCGCCTTGGTCGGGCAACGTCGCACAAATTGTCCTGGCCGCTTCATCCCAAGTATAGGGAACGGATATGTCCCCGAACGTCGCCATTCCGGTGTCATGATCGAACGTCCATACTTGTGTATTGCCGTCATCATTTGCGAATGAGATTGTAACCGATGCGGCGAATGCGGGTGCAACAAAGAGCGTTGTCGCGAGCAAAGCGCTCAAAAAGGTCTTCATAGGGCCGTCCCTCCCAATGGTTTAATCATCAAAATTCTACCAAGGGATGAATGGTTAACAAAGCAAAAGCCGCGGCGCAATCGCCGTCTTAAAGCGGGGTTTTCATGTCTGGAAAAAGCATCGGCCGCTGCCGCGCTTAAAGCGCAATCGCAGCGACCGAAGGGATTATTCTATTGACCAGCGAAGCGCAGGAAACGATTGCGCAAGTCTTTGTCGGTCTTGAACACGCCCGTAAATTGCGTGGTGATCGTGGCGACATTTTTGTGATGCACGCCGCGCGTCGTCATACACTGGTGTTTGGCGTCGATGAGAACGGCCACGCCTGCCGGCTGCAGTGCTTCGGTAATGCAATCGGCAACCTGCGCCGTCATCGTCTCTTGCGTCTGCAGGCGTTTGCCGAAGATTTCGACGACCCGCGCAATTTTTGAGATGCCCACCACTTGGTGTGTGGGCATGTAAGCGACATGCGCTTTGCCAAGAATTGGCACCATGTGGTGCTCACAATGGCTCTCGACATCAATATCTCTGAGCATGACAATGTCGTCATAGCCTTGAACATCTTCGAACGTCCGCGAGAGCTCGGCCACCGGGTCCATTTCATAGCCGGCAAAAAACTCTTTATAGGCTTTCGCTACGCGCTTCGGCGTATCGATTAAGCCTTCGCGGCGCGGATCGTCGCCCGCCCAAGCCAAAAGGGTTCGGACCGCGTCCATTGCCTCTTCCATGCTCGGCCGTTCGACAGGATCGTCGCCTGTAATTTGATCTCTAGGGGTGATGGCATCCATGGCCATAATATAGTTCCTTAGTCTGAGGGACGGAGGTCGAGCCGTATCTGCGGCGAACCATTCAAGGACCCTGCCAGATTCGGACTTAACGCCCGCCCGGAGTTCATACCCTCAGGGCGATGACAGTAACATAATGGCGAATTCCACAAGTTACCAGCCTCTCTTTACGGCAATCGGCCAGAGATGGATCTCAAGATTTTGTCTTGCTCTGCGGATGTCACTGTTTTTGCTAATGAGACGCTAGGACAAGCTATCGAAAAACGCGGCGAGCGCGGCATTGGTTTCCGCGGGGGCCTCTTGCTGCACCCAATGCCCGACATCGGGTACAATCGTGGTTCCGCGAAAATCTGTGCAGGCGGCGCCCGCCGTTTCGAACGCATCGACGCCCGGGACAAACTGTCTGACCGGGTCGCGCGCGCCGCCAATGAAGCATGTCGGCAGGTCGAGGGTCTGACCGCGATAGGCAGCCATTTCCTGGTGATCGAGATCAATCGCGCGATAGCGATTGAGCGGGCCGCGAAATCCGCTTTTTGTGAACGCGTTGATATAGATCTCCAAGTCAGCGTCGGTGAGCCACGCCGGAAACGGATCTGGATCGGTGAGGCCGTCCAACAATCCCGCATCGGCGGGCTTGTCTGACATCTGGGCGGTTTCGGGGACATCGCCGGAAATCCAATAATAAATTTTGCGCAGGCTTGTGCGCAAATCGGCTTCGAGCTCAGCCTCTGCCACGCCCTCGGCTTGGAAATACAGCATGTAGAAGAACTTATCCGCATAGAGCATTTTCAGGATATCGAGCAGTGAAACATCGCCCGATGGCATGTAGGGTACACTCATTCCCGCGACCGCGCGGACGCGCTCAGGATAGATCAGCGCCGTCGTGTAAGTGATCGGCGCGCCCCAATCATGACCGACCAGGATAACGGGTTGATCGCTCAGCGCTGCCGCAACCGCTGCCACATCGGAGGCGAGGTTTGGCAGCGAATAGGCGCTGATCTCATGCGGCTTGAAGCTGTCGCCATACCCGCGGACATCCATTGCCGCGACGCGGTAGCCCTGTTTTGAAAAATGGCTGACTTGGTGGCGCCATGACCAGGAATGCTCTGGCCAGCCATGAACGCACAGAATGACGGGCCCTTCGCCGGTCACATCAACGGCAATTTCACCCCCTGAGCTGGCAACCATCATTTTCGTCATACGTCCCTCCTGCCGTGCTGGCACGGTTTAAGCGCATGCGTTTAAATTTCGATTTACGGGCCTGGCGTTTGGTCTAATCGCCATCCATGCGAAGCGCGGCGACAAAGGCTTCTTGGGGGATTTCAACCTTTCCGAATTGGCGCATCCGCTGTTTACCAGCTTTTTGCTTCTCGAGCAGTTTGCGTTTGCGCGTCGCGTCGCCACCATAGCATTTCGCGGTCACATCCTTTCGCAAAGCTGAGATCGTCTCGCGGGCTATGATCCGTCCGCCAATTGCAGCTTGGATTGGGATCTTGAACATTTGGCGGGGAATGAGATCTTTAAGCCGCTCGCACATTTGCCGGCCGCGGCCTTCTGCGCGGGCACGGTGCACGAGCATGGCAAGCGCATCAACGGGCTCATCGTTGACGAGAATGTTCATTTTGACCAGGTCTTCCGCCCGGTGACCGATAATCTCATAGTCAAAGCTCGCATACCCCCGCGACATAGATTTCAAGCGATCATAGAAATCGAACACGACTTCGTTGAGGGGAAGCTCGTATTTGACCAATGCCCGGCCGCCAACATAAGAGAGTTCCTTTTGAATACCCCGTCTATCCTGACAAAGTTTCAAAATAGAACCTAGGTACTCATCCGGCGTATAAATGGTGGCTTCTATCCATGGCTCGCGGATCTCTGCGATCTTTACGACGTCCGGCATGTCCGCTGGATTGTGCAGTTCAATGTCTGACCCATCCGTCATCGTCATCTCATAGACCACGCTTGGCGCCGTCGCGATGAGATCCAAGTCAAACTCGCGACTGAGACGTTCTTGAATGATTTCAAGGTGTAGAAGCCCTAAAAAGCCGCACCGAAAGCCCATTCCAAGGGCCGCTGACGTCTCCATCTCCCATGTGAAGCTCGCATCATTCAAGCGCAGTTTTCCCATCGCCGCGCGTAAATCGTCAAAATCCGCCGCATCGACCGGGAACAGGCCGCAAAAGACCACGGGCTGGACGTCTTTATAGCCTGGCAAAGCGTCCGTCGTTCCACCTTTTTCGGTGGTGATTGTGTCACCAATCGCGCAATCTGCGACCTCTTTGATCGATGCGACCAGGAACCCCACCTCGCCGGGGCCGAGCGCGTCGACATCTGTCGGCTTTGGTTTGAAAACGCCAACCCGATCAATGTCATAGGTCGCACCGGTTTTCATCATCCGGATCTTCATTTTCTTTTTTAGGATCCCGTCATGCATGCGCACAATGACAACGACACCGAGGTAGGGGTCATAATAAGCATCGACCAAAGCCGCTTTGAGCGGCTTGTCGGCGTCGCCTTGATCAGGGGCGGGCAAGCGCTCGACGATGGCTTCGAGCACGTCTTCAATGCCGAGCCCCGTCTTGGCTGAGATTTCGACCGCTTCTGACGCATCGAGGCCGATAATGTCTTCGATCTGATCCTTCACACGCTGCGGGTCAGCCGCTGGCAGATCAATCTTGTTCAGGACCGGTACAATTTCATGATCTTGGTCAATCGCCTGATAGACATTGGCGAGCGTTTGGGCCTCAACCCCCTGGCTGGCATCGACGACCAAGAGCGATCCCTCACAAGCGGCAAGACACCGACTGACTTCATAGGAAAAGTCGACATGGCCGGGCGTGTCCATCAAATTGAGCGTATAAGTCTCACCATCCTTCGCGGTGTAATCGAGCCGGACGGTTTGCGCTTTGATTGTAATCCCGCGCTCTTTCTCGATATCCATGGAATCGAGCACCTGTTCCGACATTTCGCGGTCGGTCAAGCCGCCCGTTTGTTGGATCAAGCGGTCGGCCAAAGTCGATTTGCCGTGGTCGATATGGGCCACAATGGAAAAGTTACGAATTTTGTCGCGCGGTGTCATATCCGCGATATAGACATGCCCGATCGGTTAGGAAAGCAAAGCCGCGACCCAAAACTGCGATAAATCGCGTCAATAAAGCGGACCGATTCGGCCATGTGTTCGAGGCAACCACTTTTTGTACGCTTTTGTCGCGCCATATAGGCCGGGTTTCATTGAAGGCACCTGGTATGATCAGACTGTATAAGTGTGATGATGGTGGCAAACCTGTGGCTTATCACGAACTATGGATCGAGCCGCAACACCGCCGCATTGTCGAGCATTGGGGCTATATCGGTGACCCGGGCGACACCCTCACACATCGCATCAAAATTCTCAGATCCCTGGAAAAGCAGGTCAATGCACTCATCGAGCCGGTGCGCGCGCTCGGATTTGAGGAATTGCCCGAGCGCGCGTTTTCAACACTCATCATTGTCTATCCAAAAGGCGATAAATCGCCGGAAGAGGTTCGTGATACGCGCGAAGATATCGAAGATGCGCTCACCGAGAAACTTGGTTGGACCGGCCTTGGTTATTGCGATGAGGGCCGTGAGGTGGCCGAAACGTACGAAATCTACTGCCGTGTGGTGGATTATGCTGGCGCTGAAAAAGTCATTGCAGAGTCTTTAGATGCGTCCGTGTTCGGCGATTATTCACGCATCTACCAAGAATAGGTATAAGGAGAGGGATGGCCGACACTGAGACCCTCATCGATAACACGCCGGCGCCGCGCCAGGCCGGGATCACGCCAGAAGGCTGGCTCACCGATAGCTGGTATCTGGGCTGTCTATCGGCTGAGCTCAAGCCGGGGGCGATGCTGCGACGGATCATCTTGGATCAGCCGATTGTGATCGCCCGCACCAAATCCGGCGAGGTGTTTGCCCTAAGGGATATTTGCCCTCATCGTTTGGTGCCGCTGAGCGCCGGCAAACAAATCGACACGGATGGCGAGCCGACCATTGAATGTCCCTATCATGGCTGGCGTTTCGGCACGGATGGTGTGTGTCGGCACATGCCATCGGTGCTCGAACACAATCCGTATCAGCCAAGCCGGTTCGCGGTTCGCCGCTATCCTGTGCATGAAGCGAACGGTGCGATTTTTGTGTTCATCGCCGATGATCCGCGATCCGATGCGGCGCCAGACGTGCCGGTTCCAGATTTTGGCCCGCTCGCGGACAAACCGAAATTTGTCATTGAGGACATTTTTAACGCGCATATGGATGATGCCGTGGTTGGACTGATGGATCCAGCGCACGTCGCTTTTGTCCATAACCAATGGTGGTGGCGCCCGCCTTCAGTTGGATTGAAGCTCAAGGAAAAGCCCTTCGTTCCGCGTGATCGAGGGTGGGCGATTGACCGACATCCCCCTAGTTCCAATTCGAAACTTTATCGCTGGGTGTTTGGCGGGGATGTTGAGACCGAGATTGTCTTTCAATTGCCGGGCTATCGGTGGGAGATTATCTCAAACGAGACCGCACGCTTACTCACCCTGACATGTTTGACCCCAATCGGGCCAAAGAAAACGCGCATCACGCAGCTCACTTGGTGGACAAAGATGCCGTTGCTCAATCTGGCCATCCCGGTGGCGATCCCGATGGCCAAGAAATTTCTGCGCCAAGACGGCGAAATGGTTGATCTGCAAAACCTGGGCATGAAGTATCAGAAGACCATGATCTGGATCGATGATATCGATGTGCAGGCGAAATGGTATCAAATGCTCAAAAAAGAGTGGGCTGCGTCCCGGTCCGAGCAAAGAGCGTTTGTCAATAAGATCAAGCCACGGACCCTGCGCTGGCGCAGTTGAGCGTCGCCGCCGTGCCTGATCAACGCGCCGCGATGCGATCCTGCGCGTAAATCCCCTTCGCCGCAAAACCGACCGGCTTCCGATCGCGCGCGATGCCGAAATGGCATTCCACTCGGATCGATGTCGTGGTTTAAAGCGGCATCACACAAAAGGAGCGTCTCCCAGATGAAGCGAAAGTTGTTCTCATGCGCCGCATGGATGTGTTTAGCCGTCGCGCCAATCGCCGTCGCCGCGCCCGAACCCGGCCCAATGTGGGATGACCAAGTGGCTGCCAGTGCGGCGGTCGATCGCGAACCGGTTGAGTGGGATTTGACGCGGCTTTACCCAGATGTGGAGGCTTGGGAGGCTGCGCGGCTCGACATATTAGACCGGGTCGAGCCTGTTCAGGCCACCGGTGACACCTTTCGTCCGAGCGCCATCGCGCTCGCTGATCTGTTTGATCAAACCTCGGACATTGCCCGCGAAGCGCTTCGGGTTTCAACCTATGCTTTCCTCGATTCGGACACTGATTTGAGGAATGGTGAAAAGCTTGCCCGGCGCGGTCAAGCGCAGGCCATGTTTGCCGCCTACGGAGAGGCCGTTGCATGGATCAATCCGATGGTACAAGAGGTGGGTGAAGCGCAAATCGAGGCTTGGATCGCCGAGGAGCCACGGCTCGAAAAGCATGCTTTCGGATTGCGCGAAACGCTCCGAATGACGCCGCACACGCTGTCATCGGAAGGGGAAGCGATCATGGCCGCTGCAAGTGTCGCGCTTGGCGGTGCGCAGCGCATTTATACGCAGTTGAAGAACTCCGACATCCCTTGGCCAAGCGTCACGCTCAGCACCGGCGAAACGGTCCGGCTGGATGCGGCTGGCTATGTCAAAGGCCGCGCGGCGGAAAACCGTGATGATCGTATCAAAGTGTTCGAGGCCTATTTCGAGACCTATCAGCAATTTGAAAGCTCGCTCGGCGAAGCGCTTGGCAGCCATGTGCAACGCCAGGTCTTTAATGCCGCCCAACGGAGTTATGGCTCGGCGCTCGAGGCCGCGCTCGCCGATGATAATATTCCGCGCGATGTCTATGACACATTGCTGAGCGAAGTGAACGCCGCGCTGCCGACGCTGCACCGCTACTTTAAGCTGCGCGCCCGCATTCTCGGCGTTGAGGACTTCGCCTTTCATGACATTTATCCGAACATGGTTGAGACAGACCAAGTCTTTGACCTGGAGCGCTCGGCGCAAATAACCGCGTCTGCGTCGGAGGCATTCGGATCTGATTATGTGCAGAGCCTTTGCCTTGCGATGAGTGGCGGATGGAGCCACGCCTATCCGAGCCAGGGCAAACGCAGCGGCGCCTATATGTCCGGCAGCGTCTATGATGTGGGACCTTATGTGCTGCTCAACCACCAGGACACATATGATAGCGCCTCAACGTTCGCGCATGAATGGGGGCACGCCATGCACACGCTGCTCGCCAATGCGGCGCAGCCGTTTGAAACCGCACGCTATTCCATTTTCATCGCTGAGACTGCGGCCATTACAAAAGAAGTTCTGGCGCAAGAGAAATTATTGGCGGCCGCCGAGACCGATGCGGAACGCTTATTCTATCTTGGCTATGCCCTTGAGCAAATGCGCGGCACCTATTTCCGGCAAACTCAGTTTGCTGAGTTCGAAGCGGCGATCCACGCGGCGGTCGAGCAGGGTGAAAGTCTGACCGGGGCGCGAATGACGGAAATTTATCGAGATATCTTTCATCGCTATTATGGCGTGGAGGAGGGCGTCACGATCGTCCCGGAAGCGTATAATCTAGAATGGGCGTACATTCCGCACTTCTTCTTCGACTTTTACGTTTATCAATATTCCACATCACTCGCGGCGGCCGTCTATTTCGCCGACAAAATTCAATCCGGGGATGAAGAGACCATCGCGCTCTACCTGGACATGCTGGAAGCGGGCGGTTCAGGCCATCCCTATGACCTGAAAATGAAAGCAGGTCTCGATATGGCGAGCCCGGCACCCTATCGTGCCGTCGAAGCGCGCATGAATCGGATTATGGATGAAATCGAAATTATTCTCGATCGCCAGGAGAGCGGTACTGCCGCTCCGGCGCGAGAGATCATCGCGATGACAGAGCCTTGTGCGGTTGGCGACAGTTAGGCGATTCCCTCCGGCATTGATCCACAAGGCCACCTAGCGTGTCGGCACCGGTGCATCGCCAGAATAGTCGTAAAAACCACGTCCGACTTTGCGCCCAATCCATCCCGCTTCGACATATTTCACCAGGAGCGGGCAAGGCCGGTATTTCGTGTCGGCGAGCCCATCATGCAGCACTTGCATAATCGATAGGCAGGTATCCAAGCCAATAAAGTCGGCCAGCGTCAGCGGGCCCATTGGGTGATTCGCGCCGAGCCGCATTGCGGTATCGATGCTCTCAACCGTGCCGACGCCTTCATACAAAGCATAAACGGCTTCATTAATCATCGGCACGAGGATGCGGTTGACGATAAACGCCGGATAATCCTCAGCATTGGTTGTGGTCTTTCCGAGACGGTCGGCGAACGTCTTCGCCATATCATAGGTGTCTTCATCGGTGGCCAGGCCGCGAATAATCTCCATCAGTTTCATCAGCGGCACCGGGTTCATAAAGTGCAGTCCGATAAAACGCTCGGGACGATCCGTGGTCGATGCCAGCCGGGTGACGGAAATCGATGATGTATTGGTCGCCAAATAGGCGTGCGAGGGGACAACATCGCACAGTCCAGCAAAGATTTTTTCTTTAACTTCGCGATTCTCCGTCGCGGCTTCGATCGCCAGGTCGGCCCTTTCGAGGGCGCCAATTTCAACCGAGGTTTTGATCCGACCTTGCGCCGCTTTCATTTCGTCGACAGTGATCAATTCCCGCGAGAGTTGCCGCCCAAGATTTTTCTCGATGACAGAGATGCCTTTGTCTAGGGCGTCTTTCGAGATGTCATTGAGAATGACGTCATAGCCTGCCAGCGCACAAACATGCGCAATTCCGTTTCCCATTTGCCCAGCGCCAACGACGCCTATGGTTTTTATGTCCGCCACTCTGATCTCCCGTGGGACGTTTCATCACATAAGCAGACTAGGTTGCTTGTGCAGTGCGGCAAAGCAACCTTCGATTTCTTTCGCAGTTGCAAAAAGACTCTGAATTGTCACTTCCCAGCCACAGATGGCGCTTACGCGGCCGCGTCAGAGCTATTGGTTGCCGCCGCCGCGCGAATGGTTTCGAGAAATGACCGGCGCAGAAACTTGTCGTCGATTTTTTGAAATGCTGTGACCAATTCCATGGCTTCGATGTCGAAGACCGGCAGGCTTGGTGGGTGGTCATCTTCATTGACCGCCAGACCCATCGGCGCGCTGACCAAGTCCTCCACGCCTTCAAAGAAATACGTGATCGATATTCCGAGCACCTGCGCCATTTCCCACAACCGTCCGGCCGAAATCCGATTCACGCCTTTCTCATACTTTTGCACCTGCTGAAAGGTCAGGCCAAGCCGCTCACCCAATTGTTCTTGAGTAAACTTAAGCTCTCGACGCCGCCAACGAAGTCTTTGACCGACTATTCGATCGATTCCACTTGGGATTTTATTTTCAGACATCCACCACCCATTTATCAGTACAGACGCTATTCTTTAACGCCGCCAACTAATAAAGGCTAGTCCCGCAAATAAAACTAATGTCAACCAGTACAGGGTTTCTCCAAACCGTTGATAAGGTGTCGAATTCAACCGTTCAGGCAGCGCAGAGCGCACAATTGCTGAGCGCCAGCCCGGTGGATCTCCTGCGGCTGGGTTCCCGCGCGCGATTTCTCGGCCATATCCATCAATGATTGCGGTCATGCCGCGGGTGGCGACGCGCGCCATGGGCAGGCCGCTTTCGATCGCACGATAACGGTTCTGAGCGTAATGCTGCGCCGGGCCCATGCCGATGCCAAACCAGGCATCGTTTGAAATCATCACGATCCA
Organism: Pseudomonadota bacterium; assembly: GCA_038531165.1. Classification (GTDB taxonomy): domain Bacteria; phylum Pseudomonadota; class Alphaproteobacteria; order Caulobacterales; family Hyphomonadaceae; genus Henriciella. Next base: position 311,513 of record JBCBBZ010000001.1, on the reverse strand, counting down.
CTCGGCCGCCGCTCGCTGCGGGGCTGCTTTGCGCACGATTTCAGGGTACAAGCCTTCATAACAGATCAGAGGAATGAATGGCGGCGCCGCGATTTGCGGCAACAAGACGGTCGGCTCGGTGCCCGGCTCGAGGCCATTTTCGGCCAATCGCTGGATCGCGCTGGGTAAGATTCCAGCGATGCTTTCGCCAAACGGGATGATCTTTGCAGCGGGCAGTTCGCCAAACGGAACCAAGCGATGCTTATCGTATAAAGCCGCGAGCGTGGCCGTGTTCAGACCTGCGGTGAACATAGCAAGGCTGTTATATGCCAACACTTTATCGCCGTCGCGCGCGAATCGCACGGATCCCGCGATAAGGGCGCGGCGGCCCAAAAACGCAGATACCAGATCCAAAGCATCATTGTCTTGGAGCAGCCCATAGGGCAGCGCCGATTCCGGCCAAATGATGATATCGCCAGGTTCGCTTGGGACGTCCCGCAGCAGCTCGACATAGCGCGCAATGACGGGCTCGCCGCGCTCTTCGAACTTTTCCGACTGCGGCACGCCAACATCCATGAGTAGGACCGTCCGCTCCGTCATCACCGTATCATTGGCAAGCCGCTGTGAACCCCATGCCCAAGAAAAGCCGACCAAGGAAACCGCCATGAGGACCGGAAGCGCCCGGCCCATAACGCCTTTCTGGTCTCGCGTATCGACCAGCGCGGCCGGTGCCGCGGCAATAAAAAGGGTCACCAAAGTGAGCCAATAAACGCCGCCAATGGAGGCCATTTGCGACAGCGCACCGCCCGGCGCCCAAGTGGTGCCGGCCAGATTCCAAGGTAAGCCGCCAAATAGCGTCCCCCGGATCAGTTCGGCGCCGCCCATGAACAAAGCGAAAATGAAAACACGTGACGGCGAAGCAGACCAAAACGCCCCTGCAAGCGCGCACGCCGCGCCCCAGATTAATGCCATCCCGCCAGGCAAACCGAGAATCGGCATCCAAATGAAGGCTGCGTGTTTTTCCGGCTCAACCAAGAATGGCGCTGCGGTCCAATACATGCTGACGAGGAAATAACCGAACCCAAACGCCCAGGCACGCGCAAACATCGCGCGCCCCCAGCGACGCTGACTGCGGGCGCCATCGAGCATCCAGATCAATCCGACAAAAGCAACAATCAGAGCGGGCGATAAATGGAATGGGGCAAAGCCGAGCGCGCAGAAGGCGCCGAGCAGAATCGCAAACAAGCTCGCGGTGAGCCCCCGCGTGCGCGCAATGGCCTCGTGCGGGGCGGCCAAGACTTTTAGGCCATGGCTGCCCGTCACTTCTTGATCCATCATGTTTTGAGCTCCGTCGCGGGTTGGCGGACCACTAAGCGGTGGATTCGCCGAACATCGGAATCTAAGATTTCGATGTCCACATCAGTTGGATGCGGCAGCACTTCACCGCGCAGGGGGACCCGGCCCGCGAGGGCGAAGGCAACCCCGCCCAGCGTATCAACATCGTGTCCCTCTAATTCGAGATTGAGACCGGTTTCTTCGGCAAAATCATTGGTTTGCATGCGCGCATCGACTTCCCAGGCGAGCCGTCCTCGGCGCACCAACATCGCCACGTCCTCATCATGTTCGTCTTCAATGTCACCAACGATTTCTTCGACCAAGTCCTCTAAACTGACCAAGCCATCCGTGCCGCCATATTCATCGACCACCAATGCCAAATGCGTCCGCGAGGTTTGCATTTTGACGAGCAGATCAGGCAGCGGCATAGAGGGTGGTACGAAGAGAATATCCCGGCGCAACCGCTCAAGCGGGGCATCGTCTGCCTCGGGCGCGGCGCCATTGGCGCGTGCGATTTCCGCGATGACATCACGAATATGCACAACACCCACGGGGTCATCCAATGTCTCGCGATAGACCGGCAAGCGCGAATGCGCCTCTTCGGCATAGAGTTTGATCAAATCGTCAAGGCTGGTGGTGAGCTCTACCGCGATCATTTCTGACCGCGGGATCATCACATCTTCGACCCGCGCGCGCTCAAAATCCGCGATACGTCGCTGCATTTCAGTGAGCGTTGGCGTCGCCGGGTCACTTGCCGCAGGTTCAGGGTCACTTGGATCGTTTTTTTTAAACAGGCCGAATAAGCCTTTGCGTCCGTCCGACATTGCCCTCAATGTTCCCGATAATTGCGTTTCATTCGCACACTATGAATATGGATCAGGCCACCCCAGGGATGCAAGCGCTGCGATCTCCAGCGCCTCCATTTGCGTGGCTTCTGTGTCATCTGTGTGATCGTGTCCCACAAGATGCAGCAGACTGTGAACTAAAAGATGTGAAATATGCTGGGTCAGACTGATGCTGGCGATCTCCGCATCGGCCTTGGCGACGCTTAGCGCGATCGCGATGTCACCCAGAAATGGAAGATCGATCGGGTCAGCTGGAAACGAGAGCACATCTGTCGGGTGATCTTTGCCGCGCCAGTCCCGATTCAGCGTTTGCACTTCATCATTATCGGTCAATAAGACGCTTACCGCGCCGGTTGTGGAAACGGTCTGCGCGCCGGCCAACAGGGCGCGTTGGCAGACCGCTTCAAGGTCTGGCACGAGCACTTGCCATTCAGGTGTATTGATCCGCAAATCGAGCTCAATCATGATGCGATTGCTTTGCGTCCTTATCATAAGCCTGGATGATGCGGCTGACCAATGCATGTCGACGCACATCGCTGGCGGAGAAGGTGACCCGCCCGACACCCTCGACCCCGCGCAAAATCCGCAAGGCGTGCGCGAGTCCCGAGGGCTGGCCTTTCGGTAAGTCGACCTGACCGGGATCGCCCGTGACCACCATCCGGCTGTCGCGGCCGAGGCGGGTGAGCACCATTTTCATCTGCGCGACGGTCGCATTTTGCGCCTCATCCATAATCACGAATGCGGATTTCAGCGTCCGCCCGCGCATAAAGGCGAGCGGCGCCACTTCAATGACCCGCTTTTCGCGCAGACGTCCGGCCTGATCGGCGCCGAGCGTTTCATCCAGCGCGTCCCAAATGGGCCGCAAATAGGGTTCGACTTTTTCCTCCAAGTCGCCGGGAAGGAAGCCGAGATTTTCGCCCGCCTCAACGGCGGGGCGCGTGATGATAAGTTTCGTGACTGACTTATTTTTCAATGCGGCAGCGCCAGCGGCGACAGCCAAAAATGTTTTCCCGGTGCCCGCAGGCCCGACGCCAAAAACGAGATCATTTTGCGTGCCGGTGAGGAGATCGAGATATTTGGCTTGCGTATTGGTCTGCGCTTTAATGGGCACTTTCAGGCCGGTCAGCGTTAAATATTGTTGGTCGGGCGTGCGTGCTTGCTGGATCGCACCTTCCAGCGCCGGAACGCCCGCATTCGGATTTTTTGCGAGCACGGTTTCAAACACGGTGAGCGCCAGCTCGGCGGTCGCCACGGCCTCGTCTGTCCCGTCTAAGCGGATGCCGCCGCCTTGGCTTTCCGCTTTCAGCGCGCCATCAGCGAGCGCGCGTTCGAGGAAGAGCAGGTTCATATGGTTGGTGCCGCAGATGACGGGCAGCAGCGACGCGTCTTTCGGGATCCAGATTTGGCTCAAGCGGCAGCCTCTTTGGAGGCCAGGCTCGGCAACGCACCGGCGAGTGAGTTCAAGCTGGCGCCCTGGATTGTGACGTCAGTGATCTGACCGATCAGATCGGGTGAGCCATCGAAGTGTACGGCTTGAAGCCAGGGCGAGCGCCCGTGTAATTGCCCGTCTTTTCGACCTCGACCGGTCACAAGGATCGGAACGGTCTGACCAATTTTCGAGGCATTAAACGCCGTTTGCTGTTGGCGCAGAAGGGACTGTAAGGCCTGTAAGCGTTCATTCTTGACCTCTTCCGGCACCTGACCAAACATTTCCGCGGCAGGCGTCCCGGGACGTTCGGAATACTTGAACGAATAAGCGATGGCGTAACCCACCTCGCGCACCAAATCCATCGTCGCTTCAAAGTCTTTGTCGCGTTCACCCGGAAATCCGACAATAAAATCAGACGCCAATGCGATGTCTGGACGAGCGTCTTTGACGCGGCGCATGATATCGAGATAGTGCTCGCGCGTGTGGCCGCGATTCATGGCTTTGAGGATATTGTTCGAGCCGGACTGCACCGGCAAATGTAAGAACGGCATCAATTCTGGCGTGTCGCCATGGGCGGCAATCAAGTCATCGTCCATGTCGCGCGGATGGCTGGTGGTGTAGCGTAAGCGATCAAAACCGCCGATTTTGGCCAAATGGCGCAGCAATTGAGCGAGGGTCCATTCGTCGCCCGGCGCAATCGCAGGCGCGGCGCCATGATAGGCGTTTACGTTCTGGCCGAGCAGCGTGATTTCGCGCACCCCTTGCGCGGCCAGTCCGCGTGCTTCTGCGGTGATCGCATCGACCGGACGCGACAGCTCTGCGCCGCGTGTGTATGGCACAACACAAAAGGTGCAGAATTTGTCACAGCCTTCCTGTACCGACAGGAACGCCGTTGGTCCGTCTGCGGTGCGTGCTTTTGGCAAAGCGTCGAATTTCTCAAGCGTTTCGAATTCGGTCTCGAGCCGCTCCCCTGTTGACCGATGTACGCGAGCAATCATTTCAGGCAGCTTGTGATAGGCTTGTGGGCCGAGCACCAAATCGACGGCAGGTTGACGGCGCATAATCTCAGCGCCTTCGGCTTGTGCGACACATCCGGCGACGGCAATGGTCATCTTGCCGCCCTGAGCCTGCTTCAGTTTTTTGATTTGGCCGAGCTCGGAATAGACTTTTTCCGTCGCTTTTTCGCGAATGTGGCAGGTGTTTAAGACGACGAGATCAGCGCCCGCCGGCTGATCGGTTGGCGTATATCCGATCGGGGCGAGAACGTCTTTCATCCGCTCGCTATCATAGACATTCATTTGGCAGCCATAGGTCTTAATGAAGACCGTTTTGTTTGGCTTTTCCGACGTCGTATTGGTCATCGGGCGGCTTATGACCGAAAACCGCCCGAAAAGCCATAACCTGCATCAGTTTTTCAGGTCAGAAAATGATGTATAGCGCTTTTATTGCGACCACCAAAACAATCGAACCGATGGCGGTCATCATCGCCACATATGTGCCATGACGCAGGTGTTCTCGATCTATGATCGGCCCGTTAAATCGTTCGACTCGAGGGTCTGCCGGGTCGTGCATCGGGAATTTGTTCATGTATGGCTCCCTTCGCTGGTTACTTGCTGCAATTTGGTAACCATAAACCCATCAATCCAAAAATACAACGAAACCGGACAAAAAATATGCAGCCACACGGATAATAAATTTGTATAGTCGTTGCCCCGTCTCTGCCGAGTGGAGCAACTATTACAGGACGCACGGCGCTCTATCGGGCGCATGAAATTACTGTCATAGAGGGCGTGATGACGCGCGTAATTCTCTTCAACAAACCCTATAATGTCCTCTCGCAGTTCACGGATCGGGGGAGTTCCAGTTCAGACCGAAGGACCCTTTCTGATTTCATCGCAATTCCCAAAGTTTACCCAGCCGGTCGTCTGGATCGCGATAGCGAGGGCTTGCTGGTCTTAACCGATAATGGTCGTTTACAAGCGCGTATCACGGACCCGCGGCACAAAACGCCAAAAACGTATTGGGCGCAGATCGAGGGCATCCCAGACGCAGAGGCGCTCGAGGCGTTGCGCACCGGCCTCGATCTGAAAGATGGTTTGACGGCGCCGGCGATTGTGTCGCCGATACCGCCGCCCGCAGATTTATGGCCGCGCGATCCGCCGATCCGCGTGCGCAAATCTATTCCTGATTCTTGGCTCTCGCTAACGATCACGGAGGGGCGCAATCGGCAAGTTCGAAGAATGACAGCCGCGGTCGGGCATCCGACCTTGAGATTGATCAGAGTTTCGATCGGCAACTGGTCCCTGCAAGATCTACCGACGGGGACCTGGCGCGAGGTTTAGCTTTGCGCTAGGCGCGCTTTGGTCAGGCCGGGATGAGGCCGGGCTTGAACCGGGTCTTCAGGCCAATCATGCTTTGGATAACGCCCCCGCATGTCTTTTGCCATGTCATGATACCCCATGCGCCAAAAAGCGGGCAAATCGCGCGTCGTTGCGACAGGTTTTCCGCCGGGGGACAAAATTTGCAAGGTCACCGGGACACGGCCGGCAGCAACCGAGAGGTGCTGCGACGCGCCATAGAGGTCTTGCGCTCGGCACTCGATTAAGGGCGCGCGCTCGTCCAGCCAGTCGACTTTTGCGCGTCGTCCGCTGGGCAATTCTAGCGCGATGGGGGCGTATTGATCGAAGTCAGACGCGAGTTGCCAGTCAAATTGCGCTTTCAGCGCATGCGCGATGGTTCCGTCCGATGGCACTTCAAAACGGTTTGCGGACAAGATCGGGGCAAGCCAGGTCCCAACGGACGCCTGAAGACTCTTTTGTGTCCAGGTCGGCCAAGGCTCACCAAACACGTCATGCAAACAGCGCGCTCGCGCCAAAAACGTGTTCACGGCGGAGGCGAGACCCGTCGGCTCGAAACCGACCGACGAAATATGCTTGAGAAATGCCGCATTTGCCGTTTGCACCTTGGGTTTCGGCAAAGGTTGCTCGGAGAGGATAATGGCGCCCAGGGTTCGGGTTCGGCTCGCTCTGATTGTATTTTTGTCGGCATCAAACTCAGCGTCTTCCTGCGTTTCCACCGCCCCGAAGCGAAGCGCGTCTTGCTCTGAGATGGGCGCGGCGAGCGTGATCCGTCCCGTTTTCGCGCTGCCGATGAGATCTGCAACCAAGAGCCACGGAGATTTGTTCAGTCCGGACCTTTCATCAAGGCGTCCGGCGCGCCCGCCGGCGAGCAAATAGTCTTCGGCGCCGGGCTCGCGCTTGCGGGCGATTCGGTCCGGCCATGCTTTTGCCAGCAGCGTGGCCGGGTCGCCCGTCGGTGTGTCTGACCCTGCCCATCGCTTTGCTTGCGCGCGCAAAGTTCGGGCGCGAGCGCTGCGGTCCGTTTCGAACCTTTGCAATCGCTCGGAGAGATCATCGCTCGATCCCCCTACACCGCGTTCGCTCATCAAGGCGGCGATTTGTGCCCCTAAGGCGCGCTCACCGGCGGTTTCAGCGCCGGCAATTAGAGCCGATAGGCGCGGCGCGAGCGGCAAACGCGCCATCGCTTTGCCTTTGTCGGTCAAGCCTTGGTCCGGCGTCAACGCGCCGAGCGCGGTTAGGTCTTGAATGGCAGATTGCAGACGGCCCGGTGGAGGCGGTGTGAGCCAGGTCAGGCGTGATGGATCGCGTTCCCCCCAGTCCGCCAGGGTGAGCACCAGGCCCGATAAGTCGGCGTTCAGGATTTCCGGCTCCGGCGCGTGCTGTAGACCACGTGTCTCTGCTTCGTCCCACAAGCGGTAACAGATTCCTGGACCCAAACGCCCGGCGCGGCCGCGCCGTTGGTCAACATTGGCCCGGGCCGCGCGGACGGTTTGCAGGTCGGTGGTGAGACCGCCCGGAACAAACCGCGGGACGCGGGCATAACCGGAATCGATCACAATCGAGACGCCTTCAATCGTGAGGGCGCTCTCGGCAATATCTGTGGCGAGGACGACTTTGCGTTCGCCATCCGGCGCTGGCGCAATCGCCGCCTCCTGCTCCGCCGGGCTTAAGGCGCCATATAAAGCGGCGAGCCGCACGCCCTCGAGGTGTTGAAGGCGTTCTGCCGTGCGCCGAATCTCTCTCGCCCCGGGCAGAAAGGCGAGGATCGACCCGTCGGTTTCTCGCACTGCGCGCGAAATCGCATCTGCCATTTGCGCTTCGATCCGGTCGCGGCGACGCCCGAGATATCGGGTCTCGATTGGATATTGTCGGCCTCCGCTTTCCAGCACCGGCGCGCTTAGCTTTGCTGCGATCTCTGCGGTATCGAGCGTCGCTGACATGGCCAAGAGATGCAAATCTTCGCGCAAGCCGGTTTGCGTATCGACAGCCAAGGCCAGGCCGAGGTCCGCACTCAAACTGCGTTCATGGATCTCGTCGAAGATCACGACGGCAATGCCGCTGAGTTCTGGATCAGCGAGCAAACGGCGCGTGAACAGGCCATCCGTGACCACTTCTACTTTTGTCTCAGCACTAACGTGTCGATCGACTCGCGTGGACAAACCAATGCTTTGCCCGAGCTTTTCGCCCAATTTCTCTGCCATGCGTCGCGCGGCCATACGGGCGGCAATGCGGCGCGGTTCGAGCATGATGATTTGGCCTGGGAACGGATCGAACCCGTCGATCAGGCCCGCCAATGCTAAGGGCACGCGCGTGGTTTTCCCTGCGCCTGGCGGCGCGCCGAGGATTAAACGCCCATGTGTGCGCAGTGTCCTTGCGATTTCGGGCAATAAGGATTCGATCGGCAGGTCGTTCAAAGCTTTTCGGCGCGGTCCGTCGTTAAGGCATAAAGCGCTTTATCCTCGCATTATGCGACCAGCTCAAGGCTGGTGTGCATTATCGAACGAGCCGGGGTTCATTCTCATATTGAGGCGTTTGACCGTCCAAATAATTCTCGAAAACACGCAATATTTCGGCTTCGAATTTGCGGTTCAGTTTGGCGCGTTGAACCGGATCAACGAGAAAGCTATTCGCGGGTCCAGACGCTTCGTGGTAGGCGATCACTCGATCGAGCAATTGCGCCATGGCCATCGCGTCCTGTTCACGAAAAGGCCGCGTCAAATCGACAGATAGGTTGTCGAGTTCGGCGTCGCTCAATTGTCGTCCAAGATCCGTGATCGTGATGTCCAGATCATGAGGAGGCGATTTGAACGTCTTGGCGGGATCGAACGCTCCAATTGTAGAGTCGATTTCCAGTTTCAACGGGCCGTCGCCTAGATCGATATGGGGCATTGCTCCGCTCCTCCGACTCATCCTCATTCGGGCCGATTGGCGCGTTTGCAAGGCTCGCTGGATCGACGCCTGCGACGTGCGTTCCGACACAGCGAATAGGTTGGTTTCTTCAGACCCATCTGTCTGTGTGATGATGTCCGGTGCGGCGATGTCCCGACCGGCTCTTTCTACAGTTATTGTGCTAATGATCACGCCCATCAACAACACGACGAAGCCCCCTGAGATTGACCAATGCACTTGGATCCTCCTCCGAATGGCGACCAAATTGTCAGCCCCTCAGCACTGAAGCGCTTTTGTTAAGTGAGGATTTCACATAAAGGCAAAATTCAATCGATTGATGGAGTATCCGCAGCGTGACCCAGATCCCTGAATTTTCGGTTTGTGTGCCGATGCACAATGAATCCGGCAATGCTGAGCAATTGATCGAAGACATCGCGAGTGCGCTGCAGGGCCGGGCCTTTGAAATGGTGATTACTGATGATGCGTCGACGGATGACACCCGCGCGGTGCTGGCGGGCTTGAAGGCACGGCATCCGCAATTGCGGGTCTTATCTCATCGCCAGAATGCCGGTCAGTCGCGGGCGCTGCGCACCGCGATCCAGCATGCGCGGGCGCCGATTGTCGGAACGCTTGATGGCGATGGCCAGAACGATCCGGCTGATTTGCCCGCTCTGTATCGCAGCTTGACCCGCGCCGATGCGCCTGAAGGCCTCACCATGGTCATGGGGCGCCGGGCCAGTCGCAAAGATACGGCTTGGAAACGCTTCGGGTCGAGCTTTGCCAATTCGATTCGCAAGCGCCTGTTGCGCGATGATTGTGATGACAGTGGGTGTGGGATCAAAGTGATGCGGCGCGAGGCCTTTATGGCACTGCCTTATTTCGATCATATGCACCGCTACATGCCCGCGCTCATGAATGCCGAGGGCCATGTGGTCGAGTTCATGAATGTGAATCACCGCGAGCGCGGTACCGGACAATCGAAATACACGAATTTCGGGCGTCTCATGGATGCGCTTTCTGACTTGCGTGGGGTGATGTGGTTGATCCGCCGACGCCGCCATCCGGGCGGTGCTGATGAGGTTTAAGCCTCACCAATGATCCTCCGGTTAGGTTGACAGCGTTCGCTGAAATCATGGATGGTTTGACCAAAGACAGGGGACGGTTTGCTTATGAAGGTTTTTGTTCACGCGGCGAAGGCTGCGATATGTGCTGCGGTGCTTTGGATCGGCGGCGTGACACTGGCACAGCTGGCGCAGGCGCAAGATGAGCCACGCGCGACCGGTTTAAGTTTCGTCGATGAGAATCGGTATCGCGGTATTCCGCTTGCCTCCAATCCCTATGGGGCGGCTGAGCTCCCGCCGCGCATCGACTTATCGTCGAACATGCCTCGGCCGGGCAATCAAGGTCGCCAAAATTCATGTGTCGGCTGGGCGGTGGCTTATGCGCTGAAATCGTACCAGGAACAGCTTGAGGAAGGGTGGCCGCTCAACCCGCGCGGGCAGCCCGATGATCGCCGGATTTTCAGTCCATCCTTTATTTATAATCAAATCAATAATGGTGCTGATGCTGGGTCGCATTTCGTCGATGCGTTCAATGTGCTGTCGTCACAAGGCGCAGCACCGTTGAGCGCTATGCCCTATGGCGACTATCGCGCCCCAATCCCGGAGGCTGCGCGGTCCATCGCCAAGCGCTATCGCATTGACACATGGCGGCGGGTCAACACCCAAGACACACGCGAGCTTAAAGCGCAGTTGAATGCAAATTATCCGGTGATTATCGGCGCGATTGTCGACGATGGGTTCGCCCAATTGGGCCGCGACGAGATTTGGCGCAATCAAATCGGCCGTGAGCAATCCGGGCATGCCATGGTGATTGTCGGCTATGACGATGGCAAACAAGCGTTCAAATTGATCAATTCATGGGGAACGAATTGGGGGACGGACGGCTATGGCTGGATATCGTATCAGCATTTCCCGCGCGTTGTGCGCGAAGCTTATGTCGCAAAGGATGCGCGCAACGCTGATGGTCCAGTGACCCTTCCAGAAGACCCTCCGGTAATTGTGGAAGAGGACGAAGATCGCTTTATTCCGCCCGCGCCGCCAAGCGCAAATGCGGTCCTGATTGTCAATCAGCCGATGCACAATCAGTTCGATCCGCAATGGGGCCCTGGCATGCGCCTGACCGGAACCGTATCCATTCCAGCCGGCGCCTATGGCGAGGCAAGTGTGGTGGTTACCGTCACCGATCAGTTTGGAAACCCGGTCATGAGCCTATCTCCGCAATTCGCAATGCCGACTGGGCAAGCCGCGACCGGAACCGGTCCCTTACCACTGAATGGCCAGGCGGTGCAGCAGCTGCCTTGGTATGCCACCTTGCCTTACTGCACCTTAAATGTGCCCAAAGGGATGGTGTGTGTGCCACAACCGATCGGGCCGATTATGACGACAAACTTGATTGCGCATTCGACTTTGTTTGTGAACGATTTCGGCGTCGCCAATGGTCAGTCTATTCCGTTTTTTGTTAGTCTTTGATGTGCCGCAAAACAAATGCAGCGCGTTCGGAAAGGCTCTGCTTCGGCACCTCTAAAAGGGCGTAGCCTGAGCGCAAGTAAGCGGCCCGGGTCAGCGTTCCAAACTGCTCAGCGCCGCGATAGTCCAAACGTCGCTCGGCATCGGGTGTATAGATGTCCTGCCAGGCCGGGAGAAAGAACACCACCGGGCGATACCGAAGCGCCTCGATTGTCGGCAGGATTGTCGTTTCGGGTAATTGATAATACGCACAAAACGCCAATAGGTCCGGCAATCCGCGATCGAAAAGCGTTAGCCCTTCGGCGCGATGATAGTCCGAAGTCGCCATTTCCAGCATCGCGCGAATGAACGCAGCCGGGTCTTGCTCTCCCGTCGCGGTGCCATTGCGGGCGCGTTCTGCGGAGAGGACCCGCCGGGCATATTCCGGAACCGTACCGATTTGCGACGAGAGCGCATTTAACAACGACGTTTTTCCCGACCCAGGGGGCCCGGTGAGAATAAAGAAAGGCGGGGTCTGAAACAGCAATCCAGAATTGCTCACTTTGCATTAAGGTCCAATGGGGTTAACTGAACGGGCGAGGAGATAGGCATGTCCGTGATTTTTCCAGGTGCTGCGGCGGTCGGTCTCGAAGAAAAACGAAGAAAGGCGGCCCGCCAGAACGGCGATGGCCCACGTGGAAGGGGAACTTTAATGCGGATCTTATTGAGCGCATTTCCGCTATTTATCATACCTGTCGGGATCTATTGCTTGATCGCTTTCACCACGTCCGGCGACCCAGCAACCATCACACATGGCGCAGCGATCTTAAGCGAGAACGCTTCGCCACTAATGTCAATCTTGGGGCAGAAATTCTTTGCGGTTGGGATGATCGGCGGCGAGATTGAGTGGGTGCTCACCAAAGGCGATGCCCTTTTATTGCTATCGATTGCGGTCTTGTTCATGGAGATCCTAAAATCCACCAGCACGGGCACGGCGACGATTATGAACCATGCCTTCTCAATGATTGTATTTATCGTTTGTTTGATGCTGTTCCTACTGCATCCCAACTTCGCGACGTCAGTTTTCTTCATTCTAACCGTGATGGCGCTCTTAGATGTTCTGGCAGGTGTTGTCGTGACGATTGTGTCTGCACGGCGTGACTTTGGCGTCGGTGAAGGGTTCACTGGGTAGTTTCGGCGCAGATGCTCACATATCTGCAAAAACTTCTGACCGGGCGCTTCACAGCGCCCGTTTCTGTTTTAGGGTCAAGGGTAACCGAAACAGCAGGTCTGCCGGGGAGGCATTATGGAAGCGCTTGAACATTGGGTCGTGATGATTAGCGACCTCATTTGGGGCGGCAATTGGGGGGATCAACGTCTCTTCCCAATGGGACCCATCGCAATCATTCTGCTCGGGTCTGGATTGTACTTTATGGTCCGCTTGGGCGCGCGTCCCCTGCGCCGTCTTGGCCCAGCGATTGGCGAGGTCTGGGAAGGTCGCAAAGGCAATGGCGATCCGAACCAGATTACGCCCTGGCAAGCACTCTCGACGGCGCTGTCTGGCCAAGTCGGTACGGGTAATCTGGCGGGGGTCGCGACCGCAATCACGCTTGGCGGGCCCGGCGCGATCTTCTGGATGTGGATTACCGCCTTTTTCGGCATGGCGCTCGCCTATGCGGAAAGCTCGCTGGCGATCAAGTTTCGCGAAAAAGACGAGTATGGGCGCATCAATGGCGGCCCGATGTATTACATCAAGAACGGCCTTGGCAAAAAGTGGATTTGGCTTGGGTTTCTTTTCTGTTTTGGGACAATTTTCTCGGCCATGGCGACCGGTGGGATGGTCCAGGCCAACTCGATCACCCAGACCGTTGTGCGCAGTGCTGAGACTGCGGGCTTCGCCTTGCCGGCATGGGTCGTCGGGATCGTGATTGCGGGTTTGACCTTTGCGGTGATTATTGGCGGGATCAAATCGATCGGGTCCGTCGCTGGCAAAGTCGTCCCTTTCATGGCCGCTTTATATGTCGGCGTCGCCTTCATCGTTTTGGTTATGAATGCCCCTGAGATCCCGGGCGCGCTGTGGTTGATCATCTCATCCGCTTTTGGCTTGCAAGAGGCGGCTGGCGGCGCCACCGGTTATCTCGTCTTGGCGGCGATGCGGGCCGGGATCGCCCGCGGCCTGTTCTCAAATGAGGCCGGTCAAGGCTCCGCCCCGATTGCGCACGCTGCCGCACAGACAAAAAATCCAAGCGTACAAGGCGAAATTGCGATGATTGGCGTGTTCATTGATACCCTGATCATTTGTACGATGACGGCGCTTGTGATTTTGACAACGACGGGATCCTGGACAACCGAATCGGGTGAGGTGACCAACCATATCTGGGAGGCCGCCGGATTACAGGCGAGCGCGATCACCAATGAAGCTTACGCCACAGCCTTTCCGGGCGGCGGAATCTTCGTCTCTGTCTGCTTGGCGCTGTTCGCGTTCACAACGATTATCGGATGGTCTTACTATGCTGAGCAGGCCATCACGTTTATGTTAGGCGAGTGGGCGACCCATCCGATCCGCTTCCTTTGGGTGGGGGTCATTTTTGTCGGGGCGGTCGCGCAAGTGCAGCTGGTATGGATGTTTGGTGATCTCGCCAATGCGTCAATGGCCTTCCCCAACTTGATCGCGATCCTGGCCCTCTCGAGCGTGGTTTTGGCCATTCATCGCAAAAGCGGTGATCCCGATACGGAAGATGGTGACACAATCATGCTCGGATCCGACGGGGAACCGTATAAAGGAACGGCGGCGCAACCTGCGGAATAAGAAGACAAGCGCTCGCCTGAGGGTTTTGGGTGGCGTTAAGGTATGGCGGGTAAGATTACCAGCATGTCCGATTCAGTCCGTATCGAAGCCTTTCTTGAAATGATGTCTGCGGAACGCGGTGCCTCCGTGCACACGCTGGAGGCGTATGGCCGCGACTTATTCGACGCCTCGGGCTATCTCGGGGGAACGCTGTGCGAGGCTTCCGCAGAAGATTTGTCAGGATGGCTGCAAAGCCTTGCGAAAGACGGATTAGCTGTCTCGACGCAAGCGCGCAAACTCTCATCCCTAAAGCGGTTTTTCCGCTTTCTCTTCGAAGAGCGTGACCGCAAAGATGATCCGACGTCAAAACTTGATGGTCCGAAGGTGCAACGCGACGTCCCGGATGTTCTGACCCGGCAAGAGGTCGATGACCTGCTGCGCGCTTGCGCAGACGATGCGCGCCTCACCTGTTTGCTGGAACTCCTTTACGGGGCCGGATTGCGGGTCAGCGAGCTGGTGAGCTTGCGTTTGGGTCACCTCCCGCGGCGCCGATTTGGACGCTGGGACACGCGTGACATGATCATTCAAGGCAAGGGCGGGAAAGAACGTCTCTGTCCGCTCGGCGCACCTGCCCTGCTATCGCTGCGCAATTGGCTGGAGGCGCGCGATAGCGAGAAATATGGCGATGACAGCGCTGCGTTCGTTTTTCCGTCCCGCGGAAAATCAGGGCATTTGACCCGCCGTCGCTTGGCGCAAATGCTAGAGCAGCTGGCCCGAAAGGTTGGGCTTGCCCCTGCGCGCGTTCATCCGCACGCTTTGCGCCATGCCTATGCCACGCATCTCCTACAGGGCGGCGCTGATCTGCGCAGCGTGCAAACTTTGCTCGGCCACGCCGATATCGCCACGACGCAGATTTATACGCACGTCTTAACCGATGAGCTTGCTGAGCTCTTGGAAACCAGCCATCCCTTAGCGTTTTAGATAAACTCAATTGAGATGATCTGATTGCACGCTACACTCATAATGGAGGTGAGTGCGAAATGGAGATAATCGATGAAATTGCCTGTCGCAACAGTGCTCGCTTCAGCCTTGATCGGCCTGTCAGCGACCGCAGATGTGCCGAAACTCACACGGGGTGATCTCGAAGCTGTGATCGGTGATGAGTGGACCGGGCAATTGACTTATCTCAATTATCAAGCGCCGTTCAATGACGTGACCATCCGCGCGGCCTTACAGGCCTCTGCCGCAGATAATGGCCTAAAGCTTGATTATCTCTACCCAGATGAGCCGAACGCCAATTCAACCGTCATCGCTGAAATTGGAGCGGATGGGACGTCCTTTATGGGTGAACCGATCGTTTCAAATGAAATGCTTGAGGATGATGTCCGCCTCGTGAAGACCGGTTACCCGTGTGAGGATATGGGGCGCGCGGCGATGTGTGAGATGACGTATCGTCTTGCGCCAACAGAGCTTCGGATCAAAAAAATGGTCACCTATGACGGTGAGACAGAGGCGTTTCGGCGCAACGAATACGTCTTCACGCGTTAGGCGCACCACCGCTTCTCCATTGCTTCCAGCGGATGGATCGCTAGGTTGCCGGTCGAATCGGAGGAGCACAGATGAGCCAAAAAGCGCCGCGCCAGTTCTTCAAACCGCTTGCCGCAGGTGCGCCTGAGCCGATGCGCGAATTGCCGGTTCGGGTCGAGCGGATGATCCACTTCGTGCCGCCGCATTTGGATAAAGTTCGCGCCAAAGTGCCGAGCATGGCGGATAGCTGCGATGTTATCCTCGGCAATCTCGAAGATGCGATTCCCGCGGATGCAAAAGACGCGGCACGCGCGGGCATGATTGAAATCGCCAATATGCTCGATTGGCAAGCCAAAGGCACGGGGCTGTGGAGCCGCGTGAATTGCTTAAACTCACCCTGGTTCTTAGACGATGTCACCGAATTAATTGCCAAGGCAGGCCACCAGATTGATGTCTTGATGATCCCAAAAGTCGAAGGGCCATGGGACGTTCATTATGTCGACCAATTGGTGGCCCAACTTGAGGCGAAAGCGAACCTAACGCGCCCGATCCTGCTCCACGCGATTTTGGAAACCGCTGAAGGCGTCGCGCGGGTGGAAGAAATTGTGCTCGCATCGCCACGGATGCAAGGCGTTTCGCTCGGCCCGGCAGACCTTGCGGCCTCACGCAAGATGAAAACCACCCGCGTGGGCGGCGGTCACCCCTTTTATCGTGTCATCGAAGATCCGAGCCCAGACGGCTCGCCCCGAGCGGCCGCGCAACAAGATCCCTGGCACTACACATTGGCAAAAATGGTTGATGCCTGCGTGATGGCCGGCCTCAAACCGTTTTACGGCCCGTTCGGCGATATCGCCGACTTAGAAGCCTGCGAGCAGCAATTTCGCAATGCGTTCCTAATGGGCTGTGTTGGGACTTGGACGCTGCACCCGACCCAAATCGACATCGCAAAACGCGTCTTTGGCCCGGATCCAGATGAAGTTGCATTCGCGCGCCGGGTCCTTGAGGCCATCCCCGATGGCGCAGGCGTCGCCATGCTCGATGGTAAAATGCAAGATGATGCGACCTGGAAACAAGCCAAAGTGATTGTTGATCTCGCCGATCAAATTGCGGCCAAAGAGCGCGCATAAATACGGTAAAGAGGCCCTGCATAGGGGCGCGCTTTTCGTTAATGTCCTGATCACCCAGAACGTGTCATATTAGACAAATGCGACTCGGACGTGTCTTTTGTCTCGCCCGTTTGATGGCCCTGGCAGCAATGGTCAGCTTTGCGCCGCCTGCAATTGTGGCGCAAAGCGATGTGTCGCGCGCCGAGCTTGAAGCGCTGGAAACAGAGCGCGCGGAGTTGCTGCAACAGCTAAACGCGCTGGAACAAGCCGGATCCGTCGTCGCGCAGGATCTCGAACAGCTTGAGCGCGATTTGATCGCCGCAGCGATGGAGAGCCAGC
Source organism: Pseudomonadota bacterium (assembly GCA_038531165.1). GTDB lineage: Bacteria > Pseudomonadota > Alphaproteobacteria > Caulobacterales > Hyphomonadaceae > Henriciella. The sequence goes on along the minus strand of JBCBBZ010000001.1, from coordinate 294,409 downwards.
GCCGTGAAGAACAAGCCACATCGGCCGAGTTGAAACTGGTATCCTTGCGCTCGCGCCTCGAAGGCGCGCGCGGCGACTTGGTTGAAGGCGAAAGCGCCTTGGAAGACTTAATGGCGTCGCTCGCAATCTCGGGGCGTCACCGCCCTCCCGCATTGGTCACGCAGCCGCAAGATGCCAATCAAGCCATTCGCGCCGCAATTCTGATGGGTGAAGTCGCGCCGGGCGTGCAGCGCAAGACCACAGACCTTGCGGAAGAGATCGCAAATCTAAGGCGCTTAGAGCGGCAAGTTTTGCGCGAACAGAAAGTCTTAGCGACGGCGGATGCGGCGCTCGCCGTTAAACAAGCCGAGATCACGCAATTGACCGCCGCAAAGCGCGCGGCGTTTGAGGACGTCAACGCCGATGCTGCGGCGCTGCGCGCGCAAGCGGCATCGCTGGGAGAAAAAGCTGGGACCATTCGCGAACTCATCGCCGCTTTGGAGGCTTCTGTGCCGGGCGCGCCGCGTTTGAAGCCGCGCCTCACATTTGCTGAGCGGCAGCGCCAATCCCGGCCGACGCAACGGGCCGCTCTGCCCAAGGCCACGGTCTCGCAGCCGCTTGGGGTCTTGGCGATGCCAACCATGGGACGCATGGTCCGCGCTTGGGGCGACCGCATGCCCGGCGGGGCGAAATCTGAAAGCGTTGCCTTCGCCACGCGCAGCGGCGCTCAAGTTTCTGCCCCAATTAGTGGCAAAGTTGAGTTTGCAGGCCCGTTTCGGAGTTATGGACAGTTGCTGATCCTCTCGACAAGTGATGGTTACCATGTTCTTTTATGGGGAATGTCATCGAACTACGTGTCCGTTGGCCAGTCGGTGCAACAGGGCGAGCCGGTGGCGAAAATGGCAGATCGCGTGAATGGCGAGCCTGAATTATATATGGAGGTCCGTAAAGGCGGTGAGCCAATGGACCCGGCAAATTGGATGAAACGCGGCTAAGGCTGCAAGAGGAGACGCGATTATGAGAGCTATGCTGACAGGTGCCGCGCTAGGGGTTGTCTTAGGAGCCACAGCCGTCGGTGTGTCAGCCGTTGCCTGGCCCGATTCAGAATACACGTCACCGCGCTATGAGGCCGCCTTCGAACAGCTCTCCTTGTTTACCGAAGTGATGGCGCGCGCCAAAGCCGACTATGTTGAGGAGATTGACGAAGTCGCAGCCCTTGAAGCGGCGATTGATGGCATGCTCGGATCGCTCGATCCGCACTCGGGCTATATGTCACCGGATGAGTTTGAGGCGCTACAGGTCACCACATCGGGAGAATATGGCGGGCTCGGCATCGAGGTGACGATGGAGGACGGCTTCGTCAAAGTCGTCACGCCGATGGATGATACGCCGGCCAGTCGCGCCGGCTTAGAGCCTGGTGATTTGCTGACCCACATTAACTCTCGTGCGATTGTCGGCCTCAGCCTTGATGACGCGGTCAGCGACATGCGCGGCCCACCCGGCAGCGAATTGACCGTTACCGTGTATCGCGACGGCCAAGATCCGTTCGACGTGACACTTGTGCGTGAAATCATTGAACCCAAATATGTCGAGTATGCCGATAAAGGTGATGGTATCGCCTATATCCGGATCGCGACCTTCAACAATAAGAAAACCACGACCAAACTGATCGAGTCCTTCGATCAAATCCGCGACGAGATTGGCGCCAATCCAAACGGTATTATTGTCGATTTGCGAAACAATGGCGGCGGGCTGCTGGACGAAGCGGTATCGGTCAGCGATCAATTTCTATCCGGCGGTGAGGTCGTTTCCACAATCGGCCGCCGACCGGGCGACGTGATGCGGTCAAATGCGCAAAAAGGCGAAGTGTTCAAAAGTGTGCCCATGGTCGTTTTGATCAATAATGGGTCGGCTTCGGCATCAGAGATTGTGGCGGGCGCGTTGCAGGACCGGGACCGTGCAACTGTGATCGGAATGACCAGTTTCGGCAAAGGGTCCGTGCAAACGGTGATGCCCTTGGGCGCCGAACGCGGGGCCATCCGCTTGACGACGGCGCGCTATTATACGCCGGCGGGCCGGTCCATTCAGGCGACCGGCATTGTCCCTGACATCGAGATCGCCAATCGCCGGGTGAGTGAAGAAGACCTCGCGCGAATCCGTCGCTATTCTGAAGCCGACTTGCCAAATGCGCTTGATAATGAAGACGGCACGGCCCGCAATCTGCCACATGTTCCAGATGATATGCCGCCGGAAGACTATGAAGGTGAAGACTATCAGCTCGAAAAAGCGATTGAGTTTTTGAAGTCGGGCGGCGTATTGGCCAGCACGGATACGCGGTCTGGTTGAACGAGCCTACGTACACTCCAAAAAGTTAACGCAAGAGCTGTGATTTTCTCAATTTTGGGCTCGAATCGGGCCTCAAATCGCCTCAAGCTGAGGATTGAATTTGCCGCTTTTTAACCATTGAACCGGCAAATAGGGCTTTGGAATATTGATTGGGGAGTTTGGAGGCTGAATGTCTGCTCGCATCGCGCGTGATCCTTCTCCATTTCGCAGCGGTCTCACACATGGCGCGCTGGGAGCGTTCACGTTAACCTTTGTGCTTGCTGCCGGTGGTGGTGCCATGCATGTTCTGGGGAGCCCAAGTGCGGCGAGCCCGAATGTCCGTATGGCCTTGTTCGATGAACGCGATGGTGACACCCCACAGCTCAACCCACGCCTGCCGGGTTACGAACAAGCGATCGGCATCGCCCAAGTCGAGCCATTGCCCCGGCCGATTGAAGCCTCTGAATCCGAGCCCGATTTGGGGGTTGAATATGCTGGCGGCGTATCCGTAACAGCGACACCGACGACGCTACGCGCCGTCCGCCCCAAAGGCGTGCGCATAAATGGCAAAACGGTGATGCCGGGACAGACGTTCAGTCAGATCAGCAAAACCGAACAAGGCTCAGCTGCTGCTGCGACAACGGCCTTTATGCCAGCCACCGCGAGCGCCAAGTCTGCAATCGATCCGGCCTCGCCATTGGCACGCTTTTCGCGGCCATTTGAAAATCCAGAAGGCAAGCCGACTGTGTCCATTATTGTCGGTGGCCTTGGCACCAATCGAACCCGGACGCGCGATGCGATTAACGAACTTCCCCCAGAGGTCACGCTCGCCTTTGCGCCGACCGCCGATAATCTCAGAGGTTGGGTTCAAGAGGCGCGGCGCGCTGGCCACGAAGTTCTGATTGAGCTGCCGATGGAACCGTATGATTTTGGTCGCGGCGGCCCGCATCCACAAGTCATGCAAACCGGTGTTTCTGTGGATCAGAACCTCAAACGCCTATCGACTCTGTTGCGTCGCACGTCTGGTTATGTCGGTGTGATGAACCATCAGGGCGATAAATTCGCCACCGATGCCGATGCGATCGACCCGATCACACAGGCGCTGAGTGCGCGCGGGGTCGCATTCTTTGAAGACGGACGGTTGATACGCTCTGATCTTCAGCGCAGCGCGCGCGATGCTGGATTGGCCTTTGGCAAAGCGACCTCCTTGATCGACGCCCGGCCCGGTGCGGATGAAATTTCCCAGCAACTCTTGCTGCTTGAGACAACCGCGCGCGAACGAGGCGCGGCGCTGGGCACGGGCCAACCTTTCCCGGTCACCTATGACATCCTCAAAGAGTGGTTGCCAACTCTGGACAGCAAAGGCATCGCATTGGCGCCAGCCTCGCATTTCGCCAAACAGTCTTTGACCTCTGGTCAATCCGTGGACGCTGGCCTAAATTCTCAAGGGTGAGTGCCAGAAAACGCGATCCAGCCCGTTACCGTGCAAATGTGGGATTGGCCTTATTTTCCAAGGCTGGCCATGTCTTTATTGGTCGCCGTGTAAACGGTCGCGGGGCCTTTCAATGGCAAATGCCGCAAGGCGGTGTCGATAAAGACGAAGATCCGGTCGACGCAGCGCTTCGAGAAATGGATGAAGAAATCGGGGTTGCAGCGAAACTGGTCGACATTCTCGAGGAAACGGAGGACTGGCTGTACTATGATTTTCCGCCAGATTTGCTGCGCCGCATGGGCGGACCCTATTTAGGACAGCGGCAAAAATGGTTCGCATTACGCTTCAAAGGATCCGACAGTGATGTCCGCTTGGACAAGCACACGCCTGAGTTTGATGCGTGGCGTTGGGCGTCGCTGTCAGACGTCCCCGATTTGATCGTTCCGTTCAAACGGCCTGTCTATGAACAAGTGGCGAAACGCTTTGCGGCTTGGACTGACCCTGTAAAAGCATAAACGCGCAGCCCTTTTCAAGCGGTGTTCTAAGGCCTTATGCTCGTGAGTGAGACGCGCTGGGAGGCTTGGAACGATGTCAAAATCATTGCTGATGATCCATGGCGTTGGCTGTAGTGGCACTGTTTGGGACCGGATGATCCGGGACTTCAAGATGGCGGGATGGGCTTGCCAAGCGCCGACGCTGTTCCCTGATTTGCGGACGGCGGAGACACCGCCAGCGGCGTTGGCGGATCTGACCCTCGTCGATTATTTCGATATGAGCCGAGATTGGGCGGATGACATCACCAAAAAAGACGGGGTGAAACCAGTGGTCATTGGCCATTCTATGGGTGGTTTGATCGCGCAGCATTTGGTCGAAGTTGGGTCCGTGCGTGCCGGAATATTTTTGACGCCGGCCCAGCCAAAGGGCTGCACCGTCAGCGACCTTCGGGTGCTCCGCACGTTTTGGAACATCCTCAAAGTCGGACAAAAAAACGTGCCCGGCAAAGCCTTCAAAGTCGGCCCGAACGGTTTCTCATGGGGTGTCCTCAACAGCGTGCCGAAGACCCGCCACGCGGAGATCTATGCCAGCGCCCTCTATGATAGTGGACGTGTTTATCTTGATCTCGCCAATCCTGGAGAAATAGATGAGGCGAAAGTGCAGGTGCCAACGCTCACCATCGGCGCCAAGAAAGACAGGGCTACGGTGATCAAAGCTGTCCGCAAAGTCGCCGACAAATATGCCAAGGCGTCGGTTGCTGGCGATTATATCGAATATGGTCGCCACGCCCATTGGATTGTCGATGAACCAGGAACCGAGCAAGTCACCGCGGACATCCTTGAATGGCTTGACGAGAAGGTTTGATCCCCAATCGGCTCAGTCGAGCGCGCCGACATAGGGCAGGCCGCGATACAGGCCGGCATCATCCATTCCGTATCCTACCAAATAGCGCGGCGGTGCATCGAACGCATGGTAGTCGACATTCTCTTCACCATCGGGCGCCCATGGTTTGCGGGCGAGGGCGCACGTGATGACGTCCCGCGCGCCTTTGGCGAGCAAATGTTTGCGCGCAAAAGCGAGTGTGCGTCCGGTGTCAAAAACATCATCGATGATCAACACGCCGCGCCCCGACACTTCGCGCGCGATATCGGCGCGCACGACCACACGGCCCGAACTCTCGCGCGCGTCGCGATAGCTTTCGAGCCAGAGCGCATCTAGAACTGGGTGCACGTCGCGACGGGCGAGGGCTTTCATTAAATCGCTGGTGAACGGGGTCGCGCCAATCAAGATATTTATCGCCGTCCACTCTCCGGTTAAGGCGGGCGCCAATCGATCTGCGAGGGCCTCTATCCGCGCCATGAGGTCGGGCTCGGACAGCACCGTGTCAAATTTTGGTAGGCTCATGAGCGTCAGTATCCGTTTTCAGCAAGAGCGGTATCCGCCGGAACGAAATCGAGTTCAAGTTCAAATGATTCAAATGGTGGGTTCTCAACCCTGGCCGCGAAAACGGCGGTTGCATCGGCAGGGATCGACGAGGGCGTGATTTGCGCAAACGCCTGCGCAACCTGTTGTCCCTCATCATCCAATAGGATCACGCGCACGAGCGGTGCGTCCTTGGTCCGCCCGGTGACATTCTGAACGGCCCCGCGCACTTCTAGGATCGGTGTCGTCCCATCGAAAAAGCGCTCCGCTTCAGTATCGAGGAATTCCAGTCCGAAGCGATTCACCGGCATTCCAATGGCGGCATATGTGCTGGCCGATTGCGGCCAACGCTTGACCACTTCGCTGCGAAAGACCAGTAGCCCGGCCAACACCACAATAAAGGCGGCGACGGTGGTCGACCACGCGCTAAATGCCGCCGCCCGGCTTTTTCGCATGCGCCGTTCGCGGACTTTCAGGCGATAAGCCTCGTGCGCGCCGACTGTATTAGTGGCGGAACGATCGCCTTCGGGCCCGACAAACCAAGAATGGCCGCAGGCAGCGCATTTCACAGTCCGCCCGCTCTCGCCAATGGTCGAGTCTTCCGCAAAATACTGAGTCTCGCATTCTGGGCAGGTGAGGATCATGGCTTGGACATTCGCGCAATTTTTAGGAATAGTCGATATGCCCGCACTCCTATTGCTGAAGGATTTACATGTCGCAGCTTCGACCAGATTTCAGTGATGAACCGGCTGTGCGCTTGGACGGGGTCAGTCTCGCTTATGAGCGCACTGGAGAGGTCTTGACCGAAATCGATCTCGATTTACCGCAAGGTAGCTTCACGTTTTTGACCGGTCCGTCTGGGGCGGGGAAATCGTCTTTGTTGAAGCTCATGTATTTAGCGCATGAACCAACGCGCGGGGCGATTCGCTTGTTCGGTCGGCAAACGCATGAGATGAAGCGCAAACAACTCGCGGCTTTGCGACGCCGCATCGGCGTTGTGTTCCAAGAGTTTCGTTTACTCGAACACTTGTCAGCATTTGAAAATGTCGCCCTGCCATTGCGTGTTGCGGGTCAAAAAACCGGACAATACCAAAATGAAGTGATCGATCTCCTGCGCTGGGTTGGACTCGGCGAGCGCGTCGATGCGCTCACGCCGTCGCTATCGGGTGGGGAGCAACAGCGCGTTGCGATCGCGCGCGCCCTGATCAACAAACCCGATCTGTTGATCGCCGATGAACCGACGGGCAATGTCGATCCCGAAATGGGACGCAAAATCCTACGCCTTTTCGCGGAACTCAATAAGCGGGTGGGGACTACAATTTTAATCGCGACGCATGATCTTTCACTCATCCGAGAGTTTGATGTGCCAGTCCTGCGGCTGAGCAATGGTCTATTGGTGCGCGATGTCGAGTTTGGGAGCGGCGGATGAATCGACGAGAATCGCCCCTATTGCCGAAAACCGATGCTCGCGAAGCGGCGCTGTTCTTTGTCATTGGCGCCTTGTGCTTCCTGGCGGCGCTGGCCGCCCTCACCACCCGCGGCACATACAAGGCCGCGCAGGCATGGGGCGCTCAGATCGAAGGCGACATCACGGTTGTCATGCGCGACACCGATCGGCGCGCGGCTGAGGCGGCTGCCGAGCGGGTCGCCGGACTGGTCAATGTGATCGATGCCCGCGTGCTCTCGCGCGATGACGTGCAAGCTTTGCTCGAACCGAGTCTCGGGCCAGGCGGCTTGCCCGAAGGGTTACCGATCCCGATGCTCATGGTGGTTCAGGCGGATCTGTCGCGTGGAGATCCCAGCGCCGGCATTGAAAGGGTCTTAGATGATTTGAGCATTGATGGCGATGTTGCCGGCAATGCAGGGTATGCAGACAATGTCCGTGGCGCGCTTGGCGTCTTGCGCATGGTTGCACTTTCGATCGTCGCTTTGCTGTCAGCGACGGCGATCGCTGTGATCGCGTTTGCCACGCATGCCGCACTTTTAGCGCGACGAGATATTGTTGAAGTGCTGCATCTATCCGGCGCGGAAGACCGATACATTTCGGGCTTGTTTGAGCGACGATTTTGGATCTTGGCCATCCAAGCCGGCGCTGGCGGGGCGCTGGCGGCCCTGATGACCACTGCGCTGATTGTGTTTACGGGCTCCAGCGCACAAGGCGCAGAGGCGCAACTCTTACCGCGTCTTAGCCTCGATTTTTGGGATTTCGTCATCCTCTTATCCACGCCGGTTATGGCCGGTATTGCGGCGCGGATCGCAGCGCGCGCGACGGTGATGGCGTCTTTGAAAGACTCGCTGTGAACGCCTTTCGTTCGGTAATTTATATGATCTGGCTGTATGGCTGGATGGCGCTTTTGGCGATTGTCGCTTTGCCAACATTGCTGCTGCCGCGAGCGGTCGTTTTATGGTTTATCCGTCTCTATGCCCGCCTGGTTTTGATTGGCCTGAAATGGATTTGTGGCATTTCGACGGAAATACGCGGGCGAGAGCATATTCCGGGTGGCGCCCTCCTGATTGCGGGGAAACATCAGGCCATGCTGGATATTTTTGTGCCATTTCTGATTTTTGCTGACCCGGTCGTGGTGATGAAGCGCGAATTGCTCTGGTATCCCGCGCTTGGATGGTATGCGTTGAAAACGCGGATGATGGCCATTGATCGTCTGGGGGGCGCGAAAACGATGCGCGCCATGCTCGAGCTCGCGCATAAGCGCGTGACTGAAGAACAGCGCCAATTGCTGATTTATCCCGAGGGGACGCGGGTGACGCCCGGCGCTGCGCCAAATTATAAATCCGCTGGCATTCGCGCTTTCTATAAAGGCCTTGCCGTTCCGCTCGTGCCACTGGCAACAAATGCTGGTCTGTGCTGGCCCGCCAAAGGGTTCGTGCGCCGGCCGGGGAAGATCGTCTATGAAGTTCTGCCCCCTTTGGCAGCGGATCTCAGCCCAAAGGCCATGGTCGGGCAGCTTGAAGACAGACTGGAAACGGCGTGCGATCGATTGCTTGATGAGGGTCTCGCCGCGCAAAACCGCACCCGTACCGACCTGCAATGACGCCGCCCCAGCCCGAAGCCATCGAAAGCGCATGTGAGGATCTAGCGCGCCGAGACCCGGTATTGGCGAAAGCCTACCAGGATACCGGCTGTCCGACTTGGCGCACAACCGCGCCAAACTATGCCGCCCTGGCGCGGATTGTTGTCTATCAATTGATTTCGACCAAAGCAGCCGATGCAATTTGGCAGCGCGTATTGACCCGGCATCCAACCGTTTCGCCCCGCGCCATCTTGGACGATGATCCAGATGGGTTGCTATCGTGCGGCCTCTCTCGCCCCAAATATCAGCATCTTGTGGCAATTGCGACGGCTGTAGACACGGGCGCTTTGGATTTTGAAGCTCTTCGAACCGCACCGATCGACTCGGCGCGGCAAACTTTGCTCGCGATAAAGGGGATCGGCCCATGGACGGCCGAAACGTTTCTAATGAACGCCATCGGCCATTTTGATGCTTTCCCGAAAGGCGATGTCGGGTTGATGGAGAGCTATAAGCGGCTGAGCGGTCTATCGGAACGGCCATCGGCAAAGGCGCTGTCTGAAATGGCCGAGGCTTGGCGGCCCTACCGTGCTGTTGCGACGCATCTGCTCTATGCCTGGCTCCACATTGATCGAGATGGCGGAACATGACACCCTCTTTCCGTGTACAGACTGACCGCGTCTTCAGGTCTGGACATGTTGATCGTTTGTCATACTGTCGACACACCGAATCATTAATGCTGCGCGCGAATCGAAAGGAGAGTTCGCTTTCAAGCAGAAGGTACGACATCGCAAGACCCTCATAGCGGAGCAGATCCGTTATGGCTGAGGTCCTTTCCACTCCCCCAAATGGTCGGCCCGCCCTCGTTTTAAACGCGGATTACAGGCCTTTATCTTATTATCCGTTATCGCTTTGGCCGTGGCAGGACGTGGTCAAGGCCGTTTTTTTAGATCGCGTCGACATCATCGCCGAGTATGATCATTATGTCCGCAGCCCAAGTTTCGAGATGAAGCTGCCCTCCGTGATCGCCCTGCGCGAATTTGTGCGACAAGATCGCGTCCCTGCATTTACACGGTTCAACGTGTTCCTGCGCGATGGGTTTCAATGCGTCTATTGCGGGTCACCGCATGATCTTACCTTTGATCATGTCGTTCCGCGGTCCAAAGGCGGCCGCACGACATGGGACAATATTGTTGCAGCTTGCTCGCCCTGCAATTTGAAAAAAGGCGGACGATTGCCGAGCGAATGCGGTATGCATCCAAGGCGCAAGCCGGTCCGGCCAAGCAATTACTTCCTGCAAGAAATGGGACGCAAATTCCCACCAAACCATCTGCATGAAACATGGATGGACTATCTTTATTGGGATATCGAACTGGAGAGTTAAAGCTTAACGCTTGTTAACGCTTTCTCATTTTGTCATGATCCGGTCCGGAGGGACGGATCATGTGGCGGATATTGCGGTCACTGTCGGACACGCTCGGCGTCGGGTTCTTGATCATGCAATTGGTCAAACTCATCGGGACGTTTTTCACCATTGTCGGCCCGCTCAAGTTCTTATCCAGCATGTTTGCGGGGATCTTTCCCGTCATCGCGAATTTTCTGAAAGACTATCTCGGTCTGACGGTGAACGGAATGGACGTTATGTCGGTCAGCATCGCGGTCTCTGGCACTCTGATTGTGGCGTCTTCGGTCGCCACGAAAACCGCGATGACGACGCAGTATTTCTGGCGTTTCTTACTCATCCCGTATGCCCTGATCGTGATCGTTTTTGCGATCCTGGTGCAAATCGCGACGCCGATGGTGGAGGTATCAACCTTTGGGGAGGCCTGTCGGGCGAGGTCCGACGATCCGGGGACATTCTACGGCAGCTCGTGTGGTGAGATGGTCGCCCAATTGAACTTCTTGCTCGGACCCGACCCAAACACCGCCCCTGGTGAGCTGCCGGTCCCGGCAGCCAACGGTATCGGGTTCGGGCTTTCGGTTTTGTACCTGATCGTTCTTCTGCCGCTGATTGCAGTGGTGATCTTCTTTTTTAAGCGCTTATCGGTCAACAAGCTGTTGGCGCGGGTTTTGGTTGCGGCGGGCTCAGCGATTGGCCTCACTATGGCATCTTATGCGTATGCGAGCGCGTATGGCGCTTAGCCCTCTCCGCGACTGCGCAGCCAGATCAGTAAAAGCGGGATCCAAATCAGTGACAATGTGATCATGCCCTTAATCGCTTGATAGCTGATCCACCACCAAAAGAAGCGCTGTTTATTCGCGTTTAACCACTCTATTCCACGGCGGAAGCGGGCGAATGGGCCGGCCGGCGTATCGTCTCTTTGAGACGGCTCAGTCGACATTTGGGGTCCATGTCCCCGCCTTGCCGAGCTGTTTTTCAAGCAGCGGGTGTAGGTCGGCATTGCTGGCGAGAATTGAGCCGGTTTCAAGCGGTTTTCCGCCGCCATCAAGTTCGCTATTCACGCCTCCGGCTTCGCGGACGAGCACCATACCCGCAGCGATATCCCAAGGGCTCAGGGCGCTTTCCCAGAAGCCGTCGAAACGGCCCGCCGCGACCCATGCCAGGTCAAGCGCGGCGGATCCGTAACGGCGAATGCCGGCGACACTCCGGGTCATAATGTTCATCTCGGCGGCAAAGCGCGAGTGGTACTCTTCCGCTTTGCCGAGCCAGGGCGTCCCGGTCGCGATCACCGCCTCTTCAAGCTTTTTGCGACCAGCGACGCGCAGTTTGCGCTGACCCAACCAGGCGCCACGCCCGGTTTCGCCCCAGAAAATCTCATTCTTTGAGACATCATAGACAATGCCTGCAAACAGCGCACCCTCTCGCTCCAGGGCGATTGAGACAGCATAATGCGGCTGGCCGTGTAGAAAGTTTAGGGTGCCATCGAGCGGGTCGACAATGAATCGGTTCGTTTTATCCGTCCCTTCGACAATGCCCCGTTCTTCCATCATGAAGCCATAGCCCGGCCGGGCCTTGGTCAAATGGTCATAAATGATGTCCTCAGCGCGATGGTCGGCATTGGAGACAAAATCTGCGGGCCCTTTCTTAGAGACTTGCAGAAATTCGACTTCGCCAAAGTCGCGGGCGAGTGATCGGCCCGCTTTGCGTGCGGCCTCTATCATCACATTGCCGAGGGCGGAGGGTTTTGACATTTATATATAAGGCTTAGTCAGCGCGGCGCAGATAAGTTCGATCTTCGGTTTGCACGATTATCCTTTCGCCAACCCCAATGAACGGAGGCACAGTGACGCGGATGCCATTGTCGCAGGTCGCTGGTTTGAAACTGTTGGCTGCGGTTTGACCTTTGACAACCGGTTCGGTTTCTTCGACGGTGAGCGTAACTTGTTGCGGGAGCGCGACGCCGATTGGCTTATCGCCATAGAACTCGATCTCAACGATCATTCCGTCCTGCAGAAAATCGCCATCGTCACCGACAAAATCTTTTTGCAGCTCGATCTGTTCAAATGTTTCTTGATCCATGAAGGCATACGCTTCGCCCGCATCATAGAGGAACTGAAAGCCCTTCTGCTCGAGTCGAACGCGTTCAACGGTTTCATTCGCCCGAAACCGCTCATTGGCTTTGGAGCCATTGAACAAATTACGCATTTCGACCTGATTGAAAGCGCCGCCCTTGCCGGGTTTGACATGATTGCATTTCATCGCCCGCCAGACGCTGCCATTATACTCGATCACCATATTGGGCTTGATTTCGTTGCCATTGATTTTGGCCATCTCACGTCCTCGTCAGTAGAGCGCGCGGCGTAGCCGTGGCGGGCGATTTGGTCAAGTTTTGTGGACAGGACCGAATGCTTAAGCTTGAATGCCGCAAACCACTTTCAAAGAAGGGGCAATAATGGGTATTTTCTCGGGTTTTTTGAGCTTTGAAAAACCGATGAGCGAGACGCTGACGCGTCTCCTCTACTATCTCGGCATCCTTGGCATCATTTGGACCGCGATCAGTCGGTTTTGGTTTTGGCTGACCTATATCGATAATGATTGGGACACCGCGCTATGGGGCATGATTCGAGTGCCGATTATCGCAATCATCAGCCTGCTGGTCCTGCGCGTTCTGGCCGAATATGTTTTGGCGCATTTTCGTATGGACAAATCACTGCATGATCTGGTGACGGGCCGCGCCGCGCCGCCGCCAAATCCCTAAATTTTAGACGTCGCCATAGCCTCATCGATCACGCGATTGAGCATCGCAACGGCCGCGGCCGGTCCGTCATTGTGCGCCCAGACACCGCCAGAGACGGCAAGAAAATCGGCACCGGCTGAGACCAAGGGTGCCGCATTGTCGACGGTGATCCCGCCAATCGCGACGCAGGGTAGCGTCAAAAACATCTGGCACCAGGTCAGCACGTCCGGGTCAGCGACGGTCGTGTCAGCTTTAGTCTGTGTCGGGTAAAAAGCACCGAACGCAACATAGTCAGCACCGGATTCCCCAGCGATCATCGCCTGATGGCGGGAGTCTTTGCAGGTTGCGCCGATGATCATATCAGAGCCGACCACGTCGCGCGCTTCTGCGATGTCCATGTCGTTTAGTCCGAGATGAACACCATCTGCTTCCAGGGCGCGGGCAAGTTGTGGGCTGTCATTTATGATCAGCGCGATTTGCTCAGCATGGCAGATCCGGCGAACCGCTTGGGTCACTTCGCGCGTTTTTGCGAGATCGATCGCATCCCCTTGCTTGATCCGAATTTGCAAGCTCGCCACATCGCCGCCCTGGATGGCCGCACGGAAGAGATCCACGAACGCCGCGACATCATCAATTTGCGGAGGGGTGATGAGGTATAGGCGCGGGCGTTCGCGTTGAGGCTCAGTCATGATCCGACGGTTTGCGCTGAAGCAGGGCGAGTCGTCAAGATTTCTCGGGGCGTTCGGGTCGTCTCCTCAGGCAACTGGGGTGGCGTCGCCGCGATCTAGCCCGCGCAAGACGCGTCATAGATGCTGTCAATCGTGCCCGCCAGCATCGTGTCAAAATCAGCATCGCTTTGCTGGGCCGAAAGGCCTTCGGTGAGCGCGCGTGAGAAGCTCGCAATCATGCCTGTGTTCTGACACAGACGGCGATTGGCTTCCTCGCGGCTATACCCGCCAGAGAGCGCAACGACGCGCATTACGCGCGGATGCTCGACGAGAGATTTGTACTGGTTGGCGTTTTCCGGCAGCGACAGTTTCAGCATAACCTGTTGGTCGGCTGGGATCGTCTCGAGCTGTTTGGTGATCTCAGCCAGAAGTAAGTCTTCGGCTTCGGCTTTGTCATCGATGGTGATGTTCACTTCCGGCTCGATGATCGGCACCAGGCCGTGGCCGAGGATTTGGCGGCCGACTTCAAATTGCTGGGCGACATTGGCAGCGATGCCTTCGGCATTGGCCGCATGCACGACCGAGCGCATTTTGGTGCCGAAAATGCCATTGGCGACAGCGCGGGTGAGCAGCGCGTCAAGCTCTGGCATCGGGTTCATCAGCTGAACACTATTCTCTTCTGGCGCAAGACCCTTGTCGACTTTCAGGAAGGGCACAACGCCGCGCTCTTCCCAGAGATATTTTGCAGTCGGTGTGCCATCGATTTCACCATCCATGGTGCGCTCAAACAAAATTGCGCCCATGACTTTGTCGCCGGTAAAGGCGGGCGATTTGACGATGCGCGCGCGCATGTCGTGGATCAGGCCGAACATTTCGTCATCGCTCGACCAGGCGTCTTCTGTCACGCCATAGAGTTTGAGTGCTTTTGGCGTCGATCCCCCTGACTGATCCAAAGCGGCGACAAATCCGTCTTTCTGAGCGGCTTGCTGCGTCATTTGTTGGTTTACCATCTAAAGGTCCCTCTCAAGATAGAAAAAAGGCTGAACGCGTTTCGCGGTCAGCCCGGTAGTGAGTTTGAAGTCGAAAAACTGACACCGCTGTCGTGTCAAAGCCATGAGCTTCCGAGGACTGAAAACGCCATCGCAAGTCAATTTTGCAGGTCATTTAATTGCCTTTCAGCGCCTCGACGCCCGGAAGTGGTTTGCCTTCCATCCATTCAAGAAATGCGCCACCAGCGGTAGAGATGTGCGTGAAGTCTTGTGCGACCTTCGCATGGTTTAACGCAGCGACAGTGTCACCGCCACCGGCAACCGCGGTCAGCGCGCCGGATTTGCAGCGGATGCCAGCGGCTTGAGCAGCTTGCACTGTGGCGGTATCAAATGGGGTCAGTTCAAATGCCCCAAGCGGGCCATTCCAAACCAGCGTCTTCGCCACATCCAGAGCTGAAGCTAAAATCGCGACCGTTTGCGGACCGGCATCCAAGATCATTTCAGTGTCTGCGACTTCGCCGAGCCCGCAGGTGCGATGCGGCGCATTGGCGGCAAAGTCTTTGGCGACCACCACATCCATCGGCAAAAGAATGTCGCAGCCGGCGGTTTTGGCATTGGCTTCGATTTGTTTCGCGGTGTCAGTGAGGTCATGCTCGCAGAGCGACTTGCCGACGCTATAGCCCCGTGCGGCCAAGAAGGTATTGGCCATGCCGCCACCAATCGCTAAAGCGTCGACTTTCGAGACCAAGTTTTTCAGTAAATCGATTTTGGAACTCACTTTTGCGCCGCCGACCACCGCGAGGACCGGCTTTTCGGGGCTGCCGAGCGCGCGCTCCAAGGCGTTTAGTTCGGCTTCCATCAGGAGACCGGCACAGGCGGGCAACAAGCGCGCGACGCCTTCCGTGGACGCATGTGCGCGGTGCGCGGCTGAAAAGGCGTCATTGCAATAGACGTCGCCGAGCGAAGCTAAGAATTGCGCCATTTGCGGGGCGTTGTCTTCTTCCATGGACGTGAACCGCGTGTTCTCGACGAGGATCACGGCATCGTCCGGCGCCGCATCAATCATGGTGCGGTCAGGCCGCTCAACAAACGTCACCGGTTTGCCCAAAGCCGCTTCCAGCGACGGCACTGTGATGCGCAGCGACATGTCTGGATTGGGCTGGCCTTTCGGGCGACCGAAATGGGCGAGCAAAACGGGTTTGCCGCCCTTTTCCAGGATTTTCAGAATGGTTGGCGCGACTTTGTCGATCCGGGTCGTGTCCGTAACCCGACCGCCCTCGACGGGCACATTGACGTCAATTCGGGTCAAGACGGCTTTGCCGGCGAGATCCATGTCGTCGAGGGTTTTAAAATTCGCCATATCGGGACCGCAGATTAGAGCAATTTTGCCATCACGAGGGCGGTATCGCTCATCCGGGTCGCAAATCCCCACTCATTGTCATACCAGCTCAGGACGCGAACCAAAGTGCCTTCGGTGACATTGGTGCCTTCCGCGGCGAAGGTCGAGCTATGCGGATCGTGATTGAAATCTGCGCTCACCAAGGGTGCTGTCGAATAGCCGAGGACGCCTTTCATTGGACCATTTGCAGCCGCTTCGATGGCAGCGTTGATTTCTTCTACCGTGGTCTCGTGGCCGGCATCAAAGACCAGGTCGATCATCGAGACGTTTGGCGTTGGCACGCGAACCGCCGATCCGTTCAGCTTGCCGGCAAGCTCTGGCAGCACCAGGCCAACAGCTTTCGCAGCGCCGGTCGACGTTGGGATCATCGAGCTTGCCGCAGCGCGGGCGCGGTAGAGATCTTTGTGCATGCGATCGAGCGTCGGCTGGTCGCCGGTATAAGCGTGAACGGTCGTCATATAGCCGCGTTCAATACCAACCGTGTCGTTGAGGACTTTCGCGACAGGCGACAAGCAGTTTGTCGTGCACGAAGCGTTGGAGACGACCAAATCGTCAGCCGTCAACGTGTCATCATTGACGCCATAAACGATGGTTTTGTCGGCATTCGTCGCCGGCGCAGAAACCAGGACGCGTTTAGCGCCCGCCTCGAGATGCGCAGCGGCTTTTTCTTTCGAGGCGAAGATGCCAGTACATTCAAACGCGATGTCGACGCCCATGTCGCCATGTGGAAGCTCAGCGGGGTTCCGGATCGCTGTACACTTAAAGGCGCGATCGCCGACGCGGATCATATCGCCGTCGACGATCACCTCTTGATCCAATTTGCCGTGCACCGTGTCATACTGAAGCAAGTGTGCATTCGTCTCGACCGGACCGAGATCATTAATCGCGACGACTTCAATGTCCTTACGATCGTGTTCGATAATAGAGCGCAGGACCAAACGACCGATACGGCCAAAGCCATTGATTGCGACGCGAAGAGCCATAGAGAACCTCTTTTGCCAAGATGCTGATTTTCGTGGGGTCTTTAGACGCAAGATTGGCGCCAGTCCAGCGCGGCGCGGTGAGACATCTCAGCTGATTACGCTGTCAGCTCGCATGCCCTGCCCGTATGAGGCGAACCAACCGGCCCGCAGACGTGAAAAAAAGAGAATTTACAGGGATTTGTGCTGGGAACGTGTGCCTTCAATCGGGCTTTTTCGGATCATCCGGTTGGTTCATCCAGTCGGTGAATTGTTCCCAATCAATCCAGGTTTTCTTTTTGCGCCTGAGTTTTTGCCAGAACCGGCGCCGTTCTGGGGTTGGCAATGGTTGCAGGTTCTCGATGAAGGCATGCGCGACCGACTTCCAGCTATACCCTTCTGCATATGAGCGACAGGATGCGCGATCAAGGTCGAGGCACGCCAAAGCGCCGGCTGCGAGATCGCCGCCAATCTCTGTGATCGTTCCGGCCTTTGAGCCGGGTATAACGTCTTTTGGGCCGGTTGCTTCAAAGGCTGCCACCGGTGTGCCAGATGCCATCGCTTCCAATACCACCAAACCAAACGTGTCCGTCAGACTTGGGAACACAAAGACATCGGCGCTGGCATAACAGGCTGCGAGATCCTCTCCAAACCTTGCGCCAAGAAACTGCACCCGCGGATAACGCTTTTTCAGGGTGTCGAGCGCCGGGCCGTCGCCGATGACGATTTTGGACCCGGGCAAGTCGAGCTCAACAAAGGCCTCAATATTCTTTTCGACCGCCACGCGCCCCACATTCAAGAAAATTGGCCGCGGTAAATTGTGAAACGGATCGTTTGCGTCGCCGGCTTCGATTCGCCGCCGTGGATGGAACAATTCGGTATCAACGCCGCGGGTCCAAGCGACGAGATTGATGAAGTCCTTCGCTTCCAACTCTTCGACCATGCTCGGGGTTGGGACCATGACTTTGCCGGAATATTTGTGAAACCACCGCACAAAACTATAACCCGCGCGGGTCGGTACGGGCAGCCGGGCGGAGACATATTCTGGGAAGCGGGTATGGTAGGCCGTTGAAAAAGGATGATGGCTTTTCAGGCACATTTTCCGCCCTGCCATGCCAAGTGTGCCTTCGGTCACGATGTGCACAGCGTCGGGTTCGAACAGCTCGAACCTCTCTTTGATTTTCCGTTCCGCGAACAAAGCGAGTTTTATTTCAGGATAGGTCGGCAGTGGGATGGTGTTAAACCCGTCGCCGGGATGGATCACGTCAAACTCATGACCGTCGGCTTCGAGCTCTGCGATGACGCGCTGCATGGTCCGCACGACGCCATTGACCTGCGGCTCCCAGGCGTCGGTTATGATCATGATGCGCATACGCCGCTCCTCACCGCCGCTAAGGACGATTTCCGGGGCTTTGTAAGGTTCCCGCGGCGTGCCGTAAAGCTGAAGCTGACGTGCATAATTTCAACGGCGTGAGGTCGGCCCTCATTCGGTCTGGCAGGGAATGAATAAGAACTCGCGGACCGCCTGATAATCGAGTGTCGAGATTTCAGCTTTCAAATTTTCGCCATCGCGCCAATAGCGAATGCGCTGTGGGAAGTCATGCGCGGCACTTTCGAACGTCACGGTCCGGTCGCCAAAACGAACTTGCTCGAAATGTGAGGGGCCTTCGCCGGCTGGGTATGCTGAAAAGCGCCCGGGGACATCGCCCGAAACGGCAAGTTCGATCCGCATATGCTCGAAAAAGCCGACGCGCGTCATGCCGACTGGATCAGATGGTGGCGCGTAAGAAACATTGTAACCAAACAAATACTGGCCTTCGATCGGCGACCAAACCTCGCGGCTTGTACCGTCCGGCGTTTGCCAACAGCCGGCAAACCAGCTGAACAATGGACTGGTCGGTTCGCTTGCTGTCATTGGAGCAGCGACGCAGGCCAAGACAGTCGCGCATAAAATCGATCGAATCATATCTATGTCTCCGAAAGCCGGTGCGGCGAGGTTAAGCGACTCAGCGCAAAATCACCATGCGCATAAGAGCTGATTCTCGCAGACTCCGGCAAATCGGACACCTACTAGATGTAGTGTGTCGCGATTTAAACGACGCCGGGTTGCGTCATCGTGATTCTCATCGCCAAAATCGAAGTCGTTAAATTTTGCAAGGAATTTGGTAACGAAATTTTTTTGATAAAAACCAATGCCCTCAAACCCCCAATTGGGACGGGGCCGGACCATATATCTTAACCTCGCATTAACCACTTATCCACTGCCAAAATATCCCGTGAGCGATGAATCCTGTTGACCTCGCATTAACCTTAGAGGCACAATATGTTGTGTGAGGGCTGATTTGGAAACACCGTATATGGCGGTGGCCCCGTTTCATTCCTATATGTGATGGGCCTTATGCAAGGGGTAGTAGATATGGCAGGCACCAACAATGCGACGGTCGCAAAAACGGTAAAACCACAGGATGCGCAATCCGGCGCGCCCGCTTTGCGAGTCGTGCCAAAAAACGTTCAGATTGATCGCTCACGCGATGAAAATCTCACGGAGTTCGGGAAAGTGACGCTCGAAGATCGCTACTTGCTGCCGGGCGAGTCGTATCAAGATATGTTCGCGCGCGTCTCCGAGGCATTCGCGGATGATGCAGATCATGCGCAACGTCTTTACGACTATATGTCGAAGCTTTGGTTCATGCCAGCGACGCCTGTTCTGTCAAATGGCGGCGCTGATCGCGGATTGCCGATTTCGTGCTTTTTGAACCAAGTCGGTGACAGTCTCGATGACATTGTCGGCACTTGGACAGAGAATGTTTGGCTCGCTTCGAATGGCGGCGGCATCGGCACCTATTGGGGCAATGTGCGCTCGATCGGCGAAAAGGTTGGCAAAAGTGGCCAAACCAGCGGGATTATCCCATTCATCCGCGTCATGGACTCGCTCACGCTGGCGATCAGTCAAGGCTCGCTGCGCCGCGGCTCGGCGGCCTGCTATCTCGATGTCCACCATCCGGAAATCGAAGAGTTCTTAGAGGTTCGCAAACCTTCGGGGGATTTTAACCGTAAATCTCTCAATCTGCACCACGGCATCAATATCACCGATGCGTTTATGGAAGCGGTCAAGAATGACGATGAGTTCGACTTGATCTCGCCTAAAACCGGTGAGCCGCTACGCAAGGTCAATGCGCGGAAGATTTGGCAGAAAATCTTGGAGTTACGGATCCAAACCGGTGAGCCGTATCTCCTGTTCACCGATACCGTCAACAATGCGATGCCAGCGCACCAGCGCCAGCTTGGCTTGAAGGTGACGCAATCGAATCTGTGTTCTGAAATCACGTTGCCGACAGGAATCGATCATCATGGCGAAGATCGCACAGCCGTATGCTGCCTGTCGTCTTTGAACGCCGAAAAGTTCATGGAATGGAGCAAGCACGAGACTTTCTTAGAAGATGTCTATCGCTTCCTGGACAATGTTTTGCAGGATTTCATCGATCGCGCACCGTCAGAAATGGCGCGGGCGGTATATTCCGCAAAGCGCGAACGCTCCGTCGGGCTTGGTCTCATGGGCTTCCACTCCTTTTTACAATCGCTCAACCTCCCAATGGAGAGTGCGATGGCGAAGGTTTGGAACGAGAAAATGTTCAAACATATTCGGCAAGGGGCGGATGCGGCTTCGGTGAAGCTTGCAAAAGAACGCGGCGCCTGCGAAGACGCTGCCGAAGCGGGTATGATGGCGCGCTTCAGCCACAAAATGGCCGTCGCGCCGACCGCATCGATTTCGATTATTTGCGGCGGAACAAGCGCCGGCATCGAGCCCATCCCCGCCAATGTTTACACCCACAAAACACTGTCGGGTTCGTTCACGGTCAAGAATAGGCATCTTGAGCGGGTGCTTGAACAAAATGGCGCGAATACGGATGAGGTGTGGACCTCAATCCTCGAGCATGAAGGTTCAGTGCAACATCTCGATTGTTTAGATGAGCATGAGAAAATGACTTTCAAAACGGCATTTGAGATCGATCAACGTTGGATCATCGAACACGCCGCTGACCGCACGCCCTATATTTGCCAGGCACAATCGCTGAACGTGTTCCTGCCAGCAGATATTAATAAGTGGGACCTGCACATGTTGCATTGGACCGCCTGGGAGAAAGGCGTGAAGTCGCTTTACTATTGCCGGTCAAAGTCGGTTCAACGTGCAAGTTTTGCAGGCGCTGACGAAAAAGAGGCGGGCATAGCCGGTATGGACGTGCCGAATACGGACTATGATGAGTGCCTCGCCTGTCAGTGAGTCTCCTGACCTAAAGAAATCAAAAAGCCCCGTTTAATGACGGGGCTTTTTTCTTTTCAAGTATAGTTGAATCACAGATGAAATATCCGCAAGCACAGAATCGGGGTTGTGTCATTTTTGCACGAGTGTGCCCAAAAAGCTGCTTGTGGCAAAAAAAATGAAAAAAAATCCATGCTATATTAACTTAGATTCACGGGCCATTCGGCGAAAAATCTCTAAAGATTACAAGTCAAATCATAGTTTCGTGATCGCTAAATGGTTAACAAGGGGCGGGCCATTGCGATTCGCATGCGCGAATCGTTCATGATAGGGTAATGATCATAAGTCAGCTTCACGGTAGAGAGTGGAGTAGACGCCATGAGAGGTGTGGGAACAATGATCGTTGCGGGCACGTCCTTCGTCGCAGCTTTGGCCTGTCAGACCTGCGTCCACGCGCAACCAAATGTCGGACCCCAAATCGACAATGCGACGATTGTTGCCGCGAGCCGCTCGCTCGACCAGAGCATCAAAACACGCATCAATTTGGTTTATTCTGGATCCTTCGCGCAAACCGAAACAAGCCGCCATTTTGGCCTCCAGGTGCCCCAAGACACAGACCTCAGTTTAGGTGTGAACGCTGCTGAGGCGCTGACCAGTCGTCGCCTTTATTCGAGCGCGATTATGACGGAAGTCGCTGCGGATCGGGTGCGCGCAAGCCTCTCCCCGGTTCCGCGCGAGCAACGCCGCTTGACGGCGGAATTGGCGCTCTCTGCACCATCGGAGCAAACCGGATTTGGATTTGATGTCGGCATTGCGCCGCGCGTACAGATCACCAGAGATGGCGCCTTCGCGTCTCGCCGGTTCGGGGGTGAGGTCCGGATTGGTCAAAACTTTGACAAGCGCGGGGATGATCCGAATTCAAGCTGGTACTTGTTTGCTGGGGCGGATGGTGAAGCCTTGGTATGGGAACCCGATGAAACCGGCGATGTTACGACCGGTAGCATGGCGCTGCGCGATAAAGTTACCGTTGGCGATATCCAAGCGGGCGTATCGATCCAGCGCGGCATGGGCCAATTGTCTCTCAGCTATATTCGCCGTGAGGTCGAGTATCGCGAACGCAATCTCGGCGCCAGCACGAATGAAGACTTCGCAGGGGTGAGCTTTACCATTAAGCGTTAAGGCTATGGTCGCTCTAAACTGGGTTCGAGCCGCCGGTTTGGCGGCTTTTTTTATATTCGACGCTGAGGCTCAAACCGCCTTGCCGCCCGCACCGGAACCGGTTGGGGTTTGGTCTCTGGCGTCGGAGAATGATCTTTTTGGCGGGACAGATCGCAATTATTCGAACGGTCTGCGTGTTGAGCGCGTTCGGCCCGCCAATCGCGTCACACCGGGATTGGCTTGGGTGGCGGACCGCATTCCAGTTTTGGATCTTGACCGAACCGAATTGCGGCAGGGGTTCGCCTTATCGCATACGATCTTCACGCCCGAAGACATTGAAGCCGCAATCCCAGATCCCGACGACCGCCCCTATGCCGCGTGGTTATATGGATCTGGCACCGTGGTCGCGACAACGCGCCTCGGACCGCGGCAGATGGTGCAAGACGTCTTGCAGGTCAATCTCGGCATTGTTGGTCCTTCGGCGGGCGGCCAATTTGTGCAGGAAAACTGGCACGATTTCATTCAAGCGATTGAGCCGCAGGGCTGGGACTCGCAGTTGAAAGATGAGCTGGGCTTAGAGATCACAGCGCAGCGTTTGCGCCAATTCGAAGGCGCGAATTTAGCATTTGGCTTAGAAACCGATTTTGCGCTGCACGGCGGTGTCACTCTGGGCAATGTTCGGACCTATGCCGCGGCCGGGGGTTTGGCGCGTATCGGCTGGGATCTGTCCTCCGACTTTGGCCCGCCGCGCATTCGTCCTGCGCTCGCCGGCGCCGGCGTGTTCCGGCCCGGTCAGCCCATCGGCGGTTATCTTTTTGCAGGGATTGAAGGGCGCGCCATAGCCCGCGATATGTTCCTTGATGGAAATCTCTGGCGCGACGGCCCGCGGGTTGACGACCGCCGCGATTTTGGCGGCGATTTACAAATCGGGTTTGCCGTCCATCAAAGGGATGTGCAAATCGCTTTCACTTATGTCCACCGCACCGAAGAGTTTGTCGCTCAGAGCGGTCCACAACGTTTTGGCGCGGTTTCGATCTCAATTGCACGGTAACCGTGTGCAGCGCTGAATAGCCCTGATTCGAAGTTAAGAATCGCTTTCTTGTGGGCAGCCTGTGGAGAAGTGACGCAGTCCTGTTGGATATATCTTGCGTTATTTCATCAATTCAGACACTATATATTGTGTTGATGAGAAATTTGCAGGGGCATGTAATGGCTGACGGAATGATGAACCTTCCAGGACTACTCACACCATCGAATTCGTACAAACCGTTTCGATATTCGTGGGCTTATGATTTTTGGAAATTGCAGCAACAAGTGCATTGGCTGCCGGAAGAAGTGCCCCTTGGCGAAGACTGCAAAGACTGGGTGAACAAGCTCAATGATAAAGAGCGAAATTTGCTGACCCAAATCTTCCGCTTCTTCACGCAATCAGATGTCGAAGTCGGCGCCAATTATATGGAACATTATATGCCGCTGTTTAAGCCGGTTGAAGTGCGCATGATGTTGTCCGCCTTTTCGAACATGGAGACAGTTCATATCGCCGCTTATGCGCTGCTTTTGGAAACCATTGGCATGCCGGATTCAGAGTTCTCCGCCTTCATGGAGTACGAGGAAATGGCGGCGAAGCACGATTATCTCGGCCAGTTCGGGACCGAGACCGAAGAAGATATTCTGACCTCTATGGCGGTGTTTGGCGGTTTTACCGAAGGCCTGCAGCTGTTCGCCTCGTTTGCAATGCTGATGAATTTTCCGCGCTTCAACAAGATGAAAGGCATGGGTCAAATCGTGTCTTGGTCTGTGCGCGATGAGTCGTTGCATTGCGAGGGCATGATGAAACTGTTCCACACATTCGCAGCAGAAACCGGCGCGCTCAACACGCGCGTCAAAAACCGCATTCGTGAAGCCTGCGAAACAGTCGTACAGCTGGAAGACAAATTCATCGAACTAGCGTTTGAAGCGGGCGACGTCGAAGGGATGACGCCGGATGATATTCAGCAATACATCCGTTATATCGCTGACTGGCGCATGGGGCAGTTAAAGCTCGATCCGATTTACGGCGTTGATAAGCACCCGATTCCATGGCTCACCGAAATATTGAACGGTGTCGAGCACGCCAATTTCTTTGAGGCCCGCGCGACAGAATACTCGAAAGGCGCGACTCTGGGCGACTGGCATGGCGACGAGGGTGTTTGGGCGATGTTCGATAAGCGCAAACCCCAAACCGTGCTGGCCGGTTAGCAACACATATCTGCCGTCTGAAACAGCCGCGCCGATGCTGACGGTGCGGCTGTTTCTTTGGCTATTGGTTTGATAGGAAGGTTCTATCGGATTCGAGCTGGCGGCCTCCTATGTCCTATCCAAATGTAATCTGGGCAGAGGCTTAAACATGACTTTCTATCGCGCGCTTAAAGCAGTCTTTTTGGCAGGACTGGCCGTCCCAATCGCATCGGCATCGCCGAGTTTTGAATTTACCCAGGCCGATGTGCCCTCGGAAGGGGACGTCGCCGTTTTTGTCGGTCCAGACGGCGCCCTGAGCGCGCAAGCGACGCGAATTGATCGCGCGGTGGATGGACGCCTCAGCGGCGCCATTGCCGCCGAGGCGTTTGACGGTGCGCTTGGTTCGACTCTGTCGCTCCGCGCGATGGCACCGTATGATACGATTAGAGTGATCGGCACGGGCGACGCTGAGTTGACATCGCGCTTGCTCACCGATCTGGGCGGCTATGCGGCGATGGCGAATGACCCGGATGGAATGGCGTTGATTGCGGATGGCTTATCAAGCGACATTGCGGACGCTGGCGCGCATCTCGCCAAGGGGTATGCCCTCGGGGGCTACACGTTCACGAAATATAAGAGTTTCGACGCCGACACGGTCGCGCCCGGACCGTACACCGTCGAAATTGTTGGCGGGGGTTCGGATGCCTCCGCGGTATTCCAGACCGACATTGCCCATCTCATTGACGGGGTGAGGCTGGCTCGCGATTTCGGCACAGAGCCCGGTAACGCACTTTGGCCTGCAGAATTTGTGGCGCGGGTCGAAGCCGCGTTTCGCGGCGTAGATAAGGTGGAGATCCGGGTGCTCGATGCGGATGCCATTCGCGCGGCAGGCATGGGCGCCTTAATGGGCGTCGGTCAGGGCTCGATCCACGATCCACGCTTGTTGATCGTCGAATATCGTGGGGGCCCACGCAACCAAGATCCGATTGCTTTGGTCGGTAAGGGTGTGACCTTCGATACCGGCGGTATCTCGCTCAAGCAAAATACCGGCATGTGGTATATGAAGTCAGATCTGTCCGGTGCGGCGGCGGTCGCAGGGACGGTATTGGCGGCGGCCAAGCGGGGCGAATCGATCAATGTTGTGGGCCTGATGCCGCTGGCCGAGAATATGCCATCTCAAGACGCCATCCGACCGGGCGACGTGCTAACGACGATGTCAGGAAAGACCATCGAAATCATGAGCACCGACGCTGAGGGCCGATTGATGCTCGCCGACGCCGTTCACTATGCGCAAACAGAATATGATCCGCAGCTGGTCTTAAACATCGCGACGTTGACCGGGTCAGCGGCGCGCGCCTTAGGCGATGATTATGCTGTCGTGATCACGCGCGACTGGTCGCTGAGCCTCGAAATGATGGAAATCGGTAAGGTTTCTGGCGAAGATGTCTGGCCGCTACCGCTGCATCCCAGTCATTATGATCAAATTCAATCGCTGATCGCCGACATTAAAAATACCGGCGGCAGTCCCGGCGCTTCCATCGGCGCCGCAGTGGTTGGCACATTCATCGCTGAAGACCTTCCCTGGGTGCACCTAGATATTGCCGGGGTCGATTGGCGCGATGAGCCAACGCCAACCGCCCCTGTCGGACATGCGGGCTGGGGCGTGCGTTTTATGGATCAATTGCTGCGCTCTGCCGCCGACTAAACGCTCACGCCGCCTTTCTCAGCATCGGCCAGAAAGGCGGCGAGCCCTTTATCTGTCAGCGGGTGCTTGGCGAGATCTTTCAGAACATTTGGCGGCACCGTCGCCACATCGGCGCCGGCCAGCGCGGAGAATTTGACATGATTGGCATTTCGGATCGATGCCGCCAGAATTTCCGTGCCAAAGGCATAATTGTCGTAGATCGTCCGGATCTCTTCAATCAACTCCATGCCATCAATATTGATATCATCCAGCCGTCCGATGAAGGGTGAGATATAAGCCGCCCCGGCCTTGGCCGCGAGCAAAGCTTGATTGGCGGAGAAGCAAAGGGTGACATTGACGGCCGTGCCCAGGCTTGTCAGCTCTTTGCAAGCGCGCAAGCCATCCATCGTCAAAGGCAGTTTGACCGCAACATTAGATGCGATCGCTTGTAGTTTCTTGCCCTCTGAAACCATTGATTGCCATTCCGTAGCGACCACTTCGGCGCTGACATGCCCTTCGGTGAGGTCGCAAATTTCGGCAATCACTTCAGAAAAATTGCGGCCGGATTTCATAATCAGCGATGGGTTCGTGGTGACGCCATCGACCAAGCCTGTGGCCGCGAGTTCTTTGATGGCAGCCGTATCAGCTGTGTCGATGAAAAACTTCATATGCGAGGGGTCCTTAAGCTAGATGACGTCTAAGGTCGGCCAATCGACGTGTATGCAAATCCCCGTTTCTCCATATCATCAGGGCGATAGATGTTGCGCAAGTCGACCACAATATTGCTGTTGAGCGCCGATTTTACGCGGTCAAGGTCAAGGGCGCGAAACTGATCCCATTCGGTCAAGATCACCATTGCGTCGGCGCCGTCGATCGCGTCATAGGCGTTGCTTGCATAGTCGAGACCTTCCAGCAGTTTTGCGGCTTCGTCCATCGCTTCGGGGTCGAACGCTTTGACCTTTGCGCCCGCGGCGATGAGCGCGGGGACGATATCGAGGCTCGGTGCATCACGCATGTCATCTGTGTTTTGCTTGAACGCGAGGCCGAGCACGCCGATCGTTTTACCGGACACATCACCGCCCATGGCGGCAATAATTTTGCCCGCCATTGCGCGCTTTCTCGCAGCATTGACTTCAACCACCGTGTCGACGATGCGCACGGGCGACTCATAGTCATTGGCGGTTTTCGTCAGGGCGAGCGTGTCTTTTGGAAAACAAGACCCACCATAGCCTGGGCCCGCATTCAGGAATTTGCTCCCGATGCGGCCATCTAGGCCGATCCCGCGCGAGACTTCTTGAACATTGGCGCCGACTCTTTCGCATAAGTCTGCCATCTCATTGATGAATGTGATCTTCACCGCGAGGAACGCGTTGGCCGCGTATTTGATCAGTTCGGAGGTGCGCCGCTCGGTGAATATGATGGGGGTCTCATTGAGGAAAAGCGGCCGGTAAAGCTCGCGCATCACGTCACGCGCGCGCTCACTATCGGTCCCGACCACCACACGATCGGGGAGCTTGAAGTCTTTAATCGCCGCCCCTTCGCGCAGAAATTCCGGATTTGAGACGACAGCAAAGTCCGCATCTGGCCGTTTCTTGCGGACAATCGCTTCGACTTCATCACCCGTGCCAACGGGCACCGTCGACTTGGTAATGATGACGGTAAAGTCCGACATCAGCTCTGCGATCTCTTCCGCCGCCGCATAAACATAGGAGAGATCCGCGTGACCATCGCCGCGCCTCGACGGCGTCCCAACGGCGATGAAAACGGCGTCTGCATCGGCGATCGCTTCCTTGGCATCGGTTGTGAAGAACAGCCGCTCTTGCTGCACATTGGTCTCCACCAAGGCGTCCAAACCTGGCTCATAGATCGGCATTATGTTCTGGTGGAGGCGCTCGATCTTGCTGGCATCCTTGTCAACGCAAGTCACAATATGCCCAAAGTCTGCGAAACAAGCTCCGCTCACGAGGCCGACATAGCCTGTTCCAATCATTGCGACACGCATCGGAAATCCTTTACTTTGAGGGTCCCTAAATCCAGCCGGTCTGGTGCATTTTTTGGCTGGGGCGGTCAAGCCCGCAGCGGCATGGACTTAGAGCTGGAACACTCTTTTTGGTTGGAAGCGCCCCGCACGCACTTCGCCGAGTGCGACTGGGTCGTCTGATCCCATCGCCAAAGCCAGCCTTTCGGGCTGTTCGTGGCCGGCTTGGTCGCGCCAAACCTCCAAAGTGTGCGGTAGCAGCATCACCTCTCGGCCTTGGCGAATCGCCTCTGCATCAGACGCGCTGACGTCGATTTGTGGCATATCGTGCAAAACCGATTGCAGGGGTAAGAGCCGCGCCCGCAACGCTTCAATATCCGTCGCCATGGCTTCTAAGTCATGGAATGGAATGGCCAGCTTTTCCGTCATCCGCCCAACGCGCGTGCGCCGCAATTGGCTGACATGGCCTTCTGCGCCAAGCATCGTCGCAAGATCGCGGGCCAGGGCACGGACGTAAAATCCTTTTCCGCAGGCAATCCGCACGGTTGCGCAATCCTCGCCCGCGGCGACCAGTTGCGCGGTATAGACTGTGACTTTGCGGGACGGGATTTCGAATGTCGCACCGTCACGCGCAAGATCGTAAGCGCGTTCGCCATCGATTTTGATTGCCGAGTATTTTGGCGGGACTTGTTCAATCTCACCGCGAAATTCACAGAGCGCGTGTTCGATTGCGCGGGCGCTTGGCCGCGTGTCGGACCGCGCAATGATTTCGCCTTCCGCGTCTTGCGTCGCTGTGGATGCACCCCAGGCAATGGTGAAGACATACTCTTTGTCACAGTCCATCGCCCACTGAGCGGTTTTCGTGGCTTCGCCGAACGCGATCGGGAGAATGCCATCGGCGAGCGGATCAAGCGTGCCCCCATGGCCGGCTTTTTGAGCTCGCATCAAGCGTTTGAGCTTACCGACAATTTGCGTGGAAGTGATGTCACGCGGCTTGTCGACGGCGAGCCAGCCATGCACCGGATCTCCTTTACGCTTGCCATGCCGGCTCATGTCCGTCTCCAGCTTGCTCGACCGTCAGGCGAGCGAAGATTTTGGGGGCTGCCTTAGTCTTTGAACGCGCTGAAAACATCCTCGGCGGATGGTTCTTCCGATCCCTGCGGTCCGGGTTGCGGAGGCGTGTCAAAGTCAATTGCTGCCGCGCTTGGCGTTTCGACCGCTTCGGCAGGGTTGAGGCCTGGACCAGCATCTTCCGCTGCGCGTTCGGCGTCGAGTTTCTTCCGCCGTGCAGACGCTTTGGCGATGACCTCATCCAACTCGATTTGCGAGCAAAGACCGAGCGTCACTGGATCCACGGGTTTGATGTTCTGGCTGTTCCAATGTGTCTTGTCGCGGACATTGGTGATCGTCGCCTTCGTGGTTCCGATCAGTTTTGAGATTTGCGGGTCAGTGACTTCAGGGTGATTGCGGATGAACCAAGCAATGGCATCTGGTTTGTCGCCCCGGCGTGCCACAGGGGTATACCGTGCCCCTTTGCGCTTTGGTTGCGGAATATGAGCAATCTTGGAGGGCGCTGTCTTGAGGCGATAGGCTGGATCCGCTTCACCCTTGTGGATCTCTTCTCGGGTCAATTCACCCCCCGAGATCGGATCGACGCCGCGCATGTTTTCGGCCACGTCGCCATCCGCAATGCCCTTTACTTCTAAATGATGTAGTCCGCACAGATCTGCGATTTGGTCAAAGGTTAGCGTGGTATTGTCGATCAACCAAACGGCTGTGGCTTTGGGCATTAAAATATCGGCCATCGGATACTCCTTCGCGAGATCGCTGGAAACGCAACCGCCCGAGACTTCGGTCTCGGGCGGTCAGGGTCTCTGGTCTGAAATTACCTAACCGGACATCTATAAGCAGGCCCAAAGCGGAATGGAAGCCTATGATTGCGGTCGCGACAGTAAGATTTTGCCGATATGACCGCCCCTCGCCAAATGCGCGTGCGCGGCTTCGGCCTCATCGAACGTATAGACGGTATCGATCACCGGTTTGATATGGCCTTCTAGCACGGCTGGCCAAAAGTCCGCGCGGACGGCATCCCGAATGCGCTGCTTTTCACTGTTCGGGCGCGCGCGAAGCGTCGTGCCGGTCAATATCAGGCGTTTCAGCATCAATGGTAGCAAATTCAATGAGACTTGCGCGCCTTGCATATAAGCGATGTTGACGATCCGTCCGCCAGTCTTCGCAACAGAGATGTTCTTTTGGACATAGTCGCCGCCGACCATGTCGAGAATGATGTCAGCGCCGCCGGCGTTTTTGACAACCTCCTCAAAGTCTTCTTCGCGGTATTGGATGGCAATATCGGCCCCGAGGGCTTTTGCGCGTTCACATTTTTCGGCGCTGCCGGCGGTGGTGAAAATTGTACTGGCCTGCGCATATTTGAGCATTTGTATGGCCATGGTTCCAATCCCGCTCGTGCCGCCATGCACCAAAACAGCGTCACCCGGTTGGAACTGGCAACGATCGAAAATGTTTGCCCAGACGGTTAGCATCACCTCCGGCAGCGCCGTTGCGTGTGCGAAGCTCATCGCATCTGGAATGCCGATCAGGGAGCCCTGATGCACTGCCGTGTATTCGGCATAGCCACCGCCGGCCAGCAAAGCGCAGACGCGGTCTCCGATCGCCCACTCCGTGACGTCCGGGCCAATCTCCACAATCGTCCCGGCGCATTCGAGGCCCATGATGTCAGAAGCGCCTTTTGGTGGTGGATAGAGCCCCTGGCGCTGCATCAAGTCGGCACGGTTTAGGCCGGCTGCTTCGACCTGAACCAAGACCTCATCGGGGCCACAAACGGGTGTTTCGGCAGGTCCGCGTTTCAGCGCTTCCCCGTCCTCGGCGATCACCGCCCACATTGTCTGCGCCATTTGACTCTCCTCCCGATTTTGGTCTTCCTGGCCGCGATAGGGTGAGATCAGCCAGCCAGAAAGTGCAAACCATGTTTGAAGAGGAAACGCCAGCCGCTCCGAAACTGGATCTAGAGCGGCTTTCGGTTGAGGAGTTGAAGGCGCGGATTGAAGCGCTGAAAGCGGAAATCGACTCATGCGAGGCGGAGCTAAAGAAAAAGCAATCGCACAAATCTGCAGCCGATGCGCTCTTCCGCGGCGATAATTAAGGTCTTTTAAGGGAGCGTTCCGTTAAGGTTTGCCCAGAGCTATAAAGTTTGGAAGTAGTAATAAAGATGGTTGAACGGTCCAACACTCCACCCCCTCAGATCACTGATTTGTCTTTCACCGACGGGAAAGTGTTTGAGAAAGTGTTCGTTGACGGCATGGCATTGGTCGAAGAAACCGCTTCATATTTGGATGGGCCTGGCCGAAAACTATCGTCCACACTGCCGCGCGAGGCGAGTTTGACCTATGCCGCCTGGAGCATGGAACTGACCACAAGACTGATGCAGGCGGCGAGTTGGCTGGTTATGCAAAAAGCCGTGCGTGACGGCGATATGCATTCCGAAGACGCGATGAAACCAAAATACCGAATAAGCCGCGAAGATCCTGCACTGGACGCAAAGGCACAGCGCGGCCGCGGGTTGCCAGATGTCTTTTTAGACTTGGTGGAACGCTCTGAAGCTTTGTTCGAACGCATTTGTCGCTTGGACCTCGCCATTTATGGCCGCGGGGTCGTCGACAGCAATAGCCCCGTCGGTGATCAACTCGCTCAATTGCAAAAGGCTGCTGAAACGGGCGCATTCGACCCGTTACGCGTTTGGGGCAAAGCGCGTTAGCGGCGCAGAGACACGCGAATCTGATCTAGATCAACCGCTTTTCCATCTTCATCGACAAAGGCGGTCCGCACTTTCTGGCGCGACTTCGTGTCGGTGAAGGACATCGGCGCGGGTGAGTCCTGGCGGATCCAATCGTCACCCCATTGCATCAGACCGATCAAAACGGGACGCAAGGCTTCGCCAGCCGCGCTGAGCACGTATTCCGGGCGCGCGCGCTTGCCGTCCTCTTTATAGTCTTGTTTGGTCAAAAGATCATGCGCCACCAGCTTGCGGAGACGACCCGAAAGTACGGTCCTTGGGATTCCAAGCTCAGTCTGAAAATCATCAAACCGCCGCACACCAAACAAAGCTGCGCGCAGGATTAACAGAGTCCAACGATCGCCGACAATCTCAATCGCATGAGCGAGGTGGCAGCTCTCGAGTGGAATAGGGGATTTCTGAGCGCGCGGGATCATAGCGGTGCTTTGGCTGAGTTTGCGACACGAATCCAGCTTATTTTTGATCTTCGCCGAAGCTCACGTTGCGCGTGCGCGCTGGCTCGGCTAGGGGAGGCGCCAGAACGTTTTGTTGAGATGGGAGGCCTTAAATGGCTCGAAAGAAGATCGCCCTGATTGGGTCGGGAATGATTGGTGGAACGCTTGCGCATGTCGCCGCACGCGAAGAGTTGGGAGACGTCGTCTTATTTGACATCGCCGAAGGTCTCCCGCAGGGCAAAGCGCTCGATTTGGCAGAATCGACCCCGGTCTATGGCAGTTCGGTCGATCTGAAGGGCGCCAATGAGTATGCCGATATTGCTGGGGCCGATGTCTGCATCGTTACCGCTGGTGTGCCGCGCAAACCGGGTATGAGCCGTGACGATCTGCTCGGCATCAATTTGAAAGTGATGAAAGCGGTTGGAGAGGGCATTAAAGCGCATGCTCCGGATGCCTTTGTGATTTGTATCACCAACCCGCTCGATGCGATGGTTTGGGCCCTCCAGCAATTTTCGGGCTTACCCACCAATAAAGTGGTCGGCATGGCCGGTGTCCTCGATTCTAGCCGGTTTGCTTATTTCTTATCCGAGGCAACCGGTGTCTCCGTTGCCGATATTCACGCTTGGACACTGGCTGGCCATGGCGACTCCATGGTGCCAATGGTGCGTCACTCAACGGTTGGCGGCCTGCCGCTGACAGAGCTCGTCAAGCAAGGCTGGATGAGCCAAGAGAAGCTCGATGCAATTGTCGATCGAACACGCAAAGGCGGCGGCGAAATCGTCGCCCTTCTGAAAACGGGATCGGCTTATTACGCGCCGGCGGAATCCGCGATTGCGATGGCAAAGTCTTTTCTCAAAGACCAAAAGCGCGTTCTGCCATCGGCGGCTTGGTGTGACGGTCAGTATGGGCTGAACGGTTTGTATGTTGGGGTTCCGACCTTAATCGGCGCAAACGGCACTGAAAAAGTCATTGAGTTTGATTTCAACGACACCGAACGCGCGATGTTCATGGCCTCGGTTGAAGCCGTTAAAGGCCTCGTCGAAGACTGTAAGAAGCTCGAGCCTGCGCTCGCTTAAACGCACTTGCACCGCGCCACCGTCGCAGCCGCGCGCTGCGGCGGTTTTGCATGTTCTGATCACTTGCGATCACAGACCCGTGAGGGATCTATCCAGCGCCAGCCAGTCTGTCTAAGCACAAGCAAAGTTCGAATTGGGAGACTTTTCAGCATGCTTCGATCCTTCATCCTCGCCTCGACCATTTTATTTGCGGGCGCCGCCCATGCGGACGGCCATGGCCATAGCCATGCGACCCTTGAAATCGGCGCCGCACCGGCGCTGAGCGCCGTTACGGTTACCGGTGAAACGGTTGGTTTCGATGATATCTCAGGCGCCAATGGTGCCGTCATTGTGTTAAGCCGGTCGCTCGAATGGTGCCCGTACTGTAAAGCACAAGCCATCGAATTAGAAACCATCAAAGCGGACCTCGAAGCGTCTGGATGGTCGTTGAACATCCTGACATATGACGCGCCAGACACGATGGCAAAGTTCGCAAAAGAGTCGGGTCTGACCTATACGACCTTGTCCGACACAGATTCCGCGACAATCGATGCCTTCGGTCTGCGCAATACGGAGATGACGCCCGGTAGCCGGTTCGACGGTATTCCGCATCCAGCGATTGTCTACATGGCAGCCGATGGCACCGTTGCCGCTGTTCAAAAGGAAGACGGTTACGAAACCCGACCGGAGACGGCGGGGATTCCCGCTATGGCCGCCAGTCTGACCCAGGCCGCGGTCCGGTAATCCGAACCATTCCAAATCGGAATAAGTGTTTGACGAAATCAGCGTTGGGCACGCGTGACAATGGTCCCCACCTCCCGCTTGTTGCAAGAGATGGAGGCCCAAATGGCTCGCAATATTCTACATATCGACGCGTCAGCGCGCAGCGACGGCTCGTATTCCAGAGCATTGACGGCGCAACTGGTCGAAAAATTAAAAGAAGCAGGCGGCGACA
Source organism: Pseudomonadota bacterium (assembly GCA_038531165.1). Taxonomy (GTDB): domain Bacteria; phylum Pseudomonadota; class Alphaproteobacteria; order Caulobacterales; family Hyphomonadaceae; genus Henriciella. The sequence continues at coordinate 260,020 of JBCBBZ010000001.1, read as the reverse complement.
TCGTGCACCGTGATGTTGGCTTAAACCCTTTGCCGGTGGTCACCCAAGACTGGGTCGGCGCAAACTTTACCCCGGACGAAGCGCGTACCGAAGCGCAACGCGAAACTCTGGCGCTGTCGGACGTCCTGATTGAAGAGTTGAAGGCCGCCGATGTTTTGGTGATTGGGGCACCGGTTTACAATTTTGGCGTTCCCGCGTCGCTGAAAGCTTGGATCGATCTGATCGCCCGCGCGCGGAAGACGTTCAAATACACTGACCAAGGTCCGGTGGGTCTGCTCGAGGACAAAACAGCTTACATCGTTATCGCCACCGGCGGCACTCCGAGCGGCTCAGACATGGATTTCGCCACTCCTTATCTTCGTCACATTCTCAGCTTCCTGGGGATCCGGGACGTCACGATCATTGCTGCGGATCAATTGATGGCGACGGGCGATGAAAAAATCGCCGCGGCGCAGCGCGAGATTGATGCGCTGGCGGCGTAAACCTGGATAAAAGCTAGACGCATCCTATGAACGGATTAGCCTCTCTCAAATGAAATGGGAGGGGCTGATCATGTCACCACGCTGCCGGACCAAATCAGATTGCAGACCGTCGCCGGCACGATGAGCCCCGAGGCTGCGCTCACGCAAACGGTCGGATTGACAGCCGCAAGGATCGATCAAGTCGAGGCGACGGACGGGCCCGATCCCTGGATCGTTATCGGCGGTGTCTTGATGGCTCAGCAAGCTGCCGCGATTGCATTGCGCGCTGCTGGGGACAGTATCCCCGCACAAGCCGGCGCGACCGAGCTTTTGCTTCGAGCAGCATCAAAGGATCGTTTGCCTGCACCGTTCACGCTGCCCTTTGGATCCGCGGCGCGGCAAGGGTTTGAGCGACTGGTTGAGGTGCGAAACAATTTCATGCATCCGCGCGGGCTGGCTTGGTTTGTGAGCGCTGACACCCTGTCACGCGCTTTGCCCACGGCCTCACGCGCGGTTCGGCATTTGATTTTGACCCAGCCAATCCTGACCGATCTTGTGTCGCCTGCGCAGCAACGCGAAATAGACAGTGCGCTGAGCGCAATAGAAGCCTTCGCTGAATTTCTCGATGACTCCACACATTAAAGGCCACGCCAAAGCATAAGGCATCGTTTGACCAAGCGTCAATTTACCAATACTGTGACAATATTATGGAAGCGGTTCGGCTTTTAAAAATCGTCACGAAAGTCTTCGCACTCATACCCATCTCAGTCAGCGGTTTTGGGTTTGCGGCAGGGCAGCGGGACGCCATTCCAGTATCTCTGTGTGAAATGCGATTTTCAGAGCATGGCATCGATGTCTTCGTAACATCATTCAGCGCGAACCGAAAACGTCTCCTTGAGTCAGATGGGCCATACCTGATCGATCCCCTCGCGCCCCGAACCGCAAGGGCCGACACCTATATAACTTTCGCTGTCGAAGAGGAACGCTTTGGTGTTGGCGGGCTGGCCCAAAGTCAAAAACGGGAACTCACTTTGCATATCACATCGGACGGCGCGCGCCGCCCGACCAATGTCACGATCTATTTTGACGATATTGAAGCGGCGACGGCTGAGTCTTTGAGCGCGCGTCACCTCGAGTGCCGACTGGCACTTGACGGAGAGCCGATCGACACAGTTCAAGCGCTGACGTTTGAACGCTCACCTTACACAAAGGAATGGTCGGCAAGCTGCGGGACCAAAGATCCGGACAATATGCTTGGAATGGTGGACATCGGAATTGTCGACGCTGATACACGCGAACCTGTGTATCGCGGGCGGTTTGGTACACACATACCGCCAGATATGCTTAATCGGATCGCTTCGGCGATCCGCTCGACCTCTCAGAATGCCGTCTTGGGCGCCTGTGACATAGACTGAAACCGAGTGTTGTCCCTCGCCGTTTCAGGGACCAAAAACCCCGAGCGCATTGCCCGGGGTTTTCCCAATGTGCGCCTTGGTTCTGGAACCCTACTCGTCGGTCTTTTGCTCGTCCTCGGTAGCCTCTTCGGCCGGGGCTTCTGCTTCAGCAGCTTCGGCGTCAGCTTTTGCGGCTTTCGCAGCTTCCTTCTCGGCTTTAGCAGCCGCTTTGGCTTCTTTTTCAGCTTCTTTGCGGGCGGCTTCTTTTTCAGCCTTTTCTTCGATCCGTTCCTTGGCTTTCGCGCCTGGCTCACCCTTTTGCGGGTTGTTGCCAGCTGTCCAGCCATAGACCGGGGTTTTTTCGCCTTCGAGCGTGATATGGCTCAAGAAGCGCGCGACACGATCCGTCGGCTTGGCGCCTTTTTTGATCCAGTCCGCCGCTTTCGCACCGTCTATTTTCACGCGGCTTTCGCTATCTTTTGGTAAGCGCGGATCATAAGTGCCGATTTTCTCAATGAAGCGGCCGTCGCGGGGCATGCGGCTATCGGCGACAACGACGCTATAGAAAGGGCGTTTTTTGGACCCGCCGCGCGCGAGTCTGATTTTGAGGGCCATGGGTTACTCCTGAATTTTGGGCGTCTCTAGTAAACTCAGTGAGACAGCCGAAGCCCTCATCCTGAGCGAAGTCGAAGGACGAGGGCGTGCCGCCTGGTTCGTCCTTTGAAACCCGCCTCGTCCTTCGACTTCGCTCAGGATGAGGCTGATCTGGGTGGGAATGCGGGACATCATTTCGTCTCCCGCCATTTTTCGTGGTGGCGGATGACTTCCGCTACGATGAACGTCAAAAACTTTTCGGCAAAGACCGGGTCGAGATTGCTCTCTTCGGCGAGTTTGCGCAGGCGCTCGATTTGACGGGCCTCGCGCGCTTTGTCGGCGGGCGGCATATCATTCTCAGCTTTGAGTTTGCCGACGGCCTGCGTGACTTTGAACCGCTCCGCGAGCGTGTGCAGTAAGATGGCATCGAGATTATCGATGCTGGCACGATATTGGGCGAGTTGGTCGGCTGGGGAGGTCATTTCTTCGACCCCGTCAGTCCGGGAATGTTCGGAACGCCGCCCGCGCCTGGCATGGCCGCGCCGCCGCCCATTTTGGCGATATCGGCGGGTGAGACGCCCGCTTGGCCCATCATATTCATCATGCCCTTCATGCCGCCTTTCGACATTTTCTTCATCATGCCCGCCATCTGCTTGTGCATTTTGAGGACGCGATTGACGTCTTGGACGGTGACGCCCGCACCCGCGGCAATCCGCTTTCGACGAGACGCATTGAGCAGTGCAGGCTTGGCGCGCTCTTTCTTGGTCATCGAGGAGATGATCGCCGCCTGGCGGAGGATCACTTTGTCATCCATACCTGAGGCGTCCAGCGCTTGTTTGGCTTTTTTGGCGCCAGGGAGCAGCCCCATGATCCCGCCAAGGCCGCCCATTTTCTGCATTTGCTGAAGTTGCTGGGCGAGGTCGTCCAAGTCGAACTGACCTTTGGCCATTTTCTTGGCCATCTTCTCAGCTTTTTCGGCGTCCATCTGGTCGCCAGCTTTTTCCACCAGCGAGACAATGTCGCCTTGGCCGAGAATACGGCCCGCGAGGCGTTTGGCATCAAACGCATCGAGCCCGTCGAGCTTTTCGCCGGTGCCGAGGAACTTGATCGGCAGGCCGGTCACCGCGCGCATGGAGAGCGCTGCACCACCGCGGCCATCGCCGTCCATCCGCGTCAGGATCAAGCCCGTCAGCGGTAAGCGCTCATGGAACCGGCTGGCGGTCTCAACCGCGTCCTGACCGGTCAGGGAGTCGGCGACCAAGAGGGTTTCATTCGGCGTTGCGATTTTGGCGATTTCACTCGCCTCAGCCATCATTTGCTCATCGATAGAGGTCCGGCCGGCTGTGTCGAGGAACAGGACATCATAGCCGCCAAGCTTCGCCGCCTGAATGGCGCGCCGCGCGATCTCAGCCGGACTTTGATCTTTAATGATGGGCAGCGAAGAAACGCCATCGCCGCACTGATCGGCGAGTATGGCAAGCTGCTCCATCGCGGCGGGGCGGCGCGTATCAAGCGAGGCGAGGAGGACTTTTTTCTTATCGCGATCGGAGAGCCGCTTGGCGAGTTTACCCGTCGTGGTGGTCTTACCGGAGCCTTGCAGACCCGCCATCATCACGATCGCGGGCGGGTTATCGACGCGCAGACCGGTTTCAGCGTCTTCGCCGCCAAGCAGCTCAACCAGACCATCATGGACAATTTTGACGACTTGCTGGCCCGGCTTGACCGAGCGGATGACGTCTTCACCGACGGCTTTGTCTTTGATCGAGGCAATAAAGTCTTTTACGACTGGAAGCGCCACGTCGGCTTCTAACAGGGCAACCCGAATTTCGCGCAACGCAGCCGTGACGTCTTTTTCGGTCAGCGCGCCGCGCCCGAGCAATCCGTCAAATACCCCGCCAAGGCGGTCTGTTAGCGCGTCAAACATCGCGTTGCTCCTCTAGCCGATCTCTTGAACCTCAAAAGATAAGCGCTCCAATCCACAAACACAAAGCGGTCGCGCCCCACTGAGCGAGCCTTCGCCGAGTGGGGGACATCGCCAGGCTCCCGCGTTTAGAGCATGTCCTGGTCAACGCGCACGAACTGTCAGTGCGGTGAATGTTGCGCGCCTAAAGCATGCCTAAGAGCTGAAATCAAGCGTTTGAGTCTGCCATAATCGACTCGAGCCGAGCGATTGCTTCCTTCGCTTCGTCGCGCAGCATTGATAGAACGGCGACATCAACCCATTCGCCATCGGCAAATTTTTCAAACTCACGCAGAACGCCTTCTTTGTGCGCGCCGATCGATTCAATCGCTTTGATCGCGCGAACATTGCGATCCTCGACATACCATTCAATCCGCTTTGCGCCCCAGTCGAGAACCCGTTGGATGAGTAATTTCTGGATCGCGGCATAAATGCCCTTGCCGCGCAAATGAGGTTCCAACCAAGTGAACCCAAGCCGAACGCGCCGGTGCATTTTGTTTGGATGTAACAGCGCGGTAACGCCAACAAAGCGGTCTTTGTCATTCGGGTCCAGCAGCGCGAACGCGTACAGTTCGTCAAGCTCGGCTTGTTTCAAGACATGATCATAATAGGCGTCGAACCCGGCCCCGCGCTGAATGGCTGGCAGCGATATCCAAATCGAATTTACAGCATCGCTGGCCCGCAAGTGTTCTCGAAACCGCTCGTTGAGGGGCTCTAAGTGAATAAGACTGTTTTGCAGGCCTGGGGCAGTCAGTTCCATGTTTGATACGTTGCCTGGACGAGCGATTGAAGCAAGTCAAATTTCGATTTCTGGTTGTCTCAATCTGTTCTAAACCGAAAGGTCCTGCCGGATGACCTAGGTAAGGGGGAGGAAAGGGCCCGGCAGGACCATGCACGTCGACGGCAAGAGGGATAGGGATCGGTTTGCCGCCGTTGCAATTAGTTGGGCTCTTCGGCCCTCTTGAGTGTTCGAAATGGGGTGTGAGGGACCACTTTCAATACAGAAAGACTTCCATTTCGATCAACTAAGCGTGAATATAGATTTTTTTTTGATAGGCGTACAATTGATAATTCAAGTTGTTTGGATAGATACAGGCTATGCATTTGCCAACGCTCCGTCAGCTTGAATTCCTCTGCGCCGTCGCCGATCATGGTTCGTTCTCGAAAGCTGCCGAAGCGTGTCACGTGACGCAGCCGACACTGAGCGCAGCGGTCAAGGAAGTTGAAGGCGTCCTCGGGATTCAGCTCATTGAACGCGAGTCGCGCGGCGCTTCCCTGACGCCAGCGGGCGAAGTTGCCGTCGAACGGGCGCGCGCGATCTTGTCCGATGCCGCCGATTTGGTCTCCGCGGCACGGCAAGCGGGGGCGCCTTTGGCCGGGTCTTTTCGGCTGGGCGCGATCCCAACCATCGCGCCGTTCCTATTGCCGCGCACGCTCAAAGCCCTTCGCCTCGCCTATCCAGCTCTGAAACTCTATTTGCGCGAAGACCAAACCGATCGATTGATTGACGGTTTGCGGGCCCGCAAACTCGATGCGGCCTTGATTGGTTTGCCCTGGGAAGCGGCCGGGATTGAGACGATGGACCTGGGCGATGATGAGTTTCTATTGGTCGCCCCGCCCGGCCACAGTCTGACCGATCGACCGGCTTTGAAGTCGACGGATCTTGTTGATGAGGATGTTCTGTTGCTTGAGGACGGCCATTGCTTACGCGATCACGCATTGTCGATTTGTCGATTGCCGAGCAAGCGTCGAGGGGCCGACGTAACCGCGACCAGCTTACCGACCCTGGTACATATGGTTGCCGGCGGTTTGGGCGTGTCCTTGCTTCCAAAACTGGCCATTGAAGCCGGGGTAACCTCCGGTGCTGACGTCGCTTTGCGGGCGTTTGAGACCCCTCTCATTGGGCGCCGAATCGGGATTGCTTGGCGGTCCGGGTCACCCCGGGAGAGCGAAGCGCGCATGATTGGCGACGTGGTGAAAAGCGCGCTTTAAGTCGGCACTGGCTTTTCGCGGTCATCAATATGTTCCGACAGATTGTCCGCCGATCGAAACACCGCTTCGTCCAACTCGCCTTCCCATTTCGCAACCGCTGTCGCGACCGCTGTGTCGCCCGTGACATTGGTCAGAGTCCGCATCATGTCGAGCAGTCTGTCGAAGGGTAGGATGAACCCGATAATCAAGAAGGCCTGCTCCTCAGGAATGCCGACTTGCGAGAGGGCCAAGCCAGACAGAAACAGACCGGCGCTGGGGATCCCGGCAGCGCCGATTGAAACCAGCGTCGCCATCACCGCAACTAGGAGATATTGTGTGAGCGACACTTCAATGCCCATGGCTTGCGCACCGAATAGCGCGACCATGCCGATGTAAATCGCTGTCCCATCCATGTTGATGGTCGCGCCGAGCGGCAGAACGGAGCCGGCAACCGCTTTGTCGATCCCGAGATTCTCCTCGGCACAGGTGATTGTGACGGGCAGCGTCGCAGAGGAACTCGCGGTTGAATAAGCCACCGCTTGGGCATCGGTGATGCCCCGGATGAATGGGATAAAGGGCAAGCCCAAGACGCCTTTTATGATGATCCCGCCATAGGTGATCAAAATATGCAGCGCGCAAGCGATATAGAGCGCGATGGCAAGCGTTCCGAGGCTCTGCAGCACACCAAGGCCCTGAGTCGCCATCACGGTTGCCATGAGCGCAAACACCCCAATCGGTGCAGTCTCCATGACGATGATGGTGACTTTCATCATCGCTTCGGAGGCTCCATCAAACCATTTAGCGACCGGTTCAGCGATTTTACCGGCCATCAAAATGCCGACGCCAAACATGATCGCAAAGAAAATAATCTGTAGAATGTTTCCGCTGGCTAAGGCCTCGATCGGATTGGTTGGGACGATATTCAGCAAGCGCTCAATGATACCACCCGCCTGACCTGCGCGTTCCGACACGTCTTGCATGCGGCTGGTATCTGCGCCGGCAAATGTTTCAGGTGACAGGCTCGCGCCAGGGCGAAAAATCGTGGCCATAATCAGGCCGAGCGTGACCGCGATGGCGGTCGTGAAGAAATAAGTGGCAATGGTCCGGGCGCCAAGACTGCCTAAGCGTTTTGGATCGCCCATGGCGATAATCCCAGAGACCAGGGTGAAAAAGACCAGCGGTACGATCAGCATTCGGATCAATCGCAGGAACAGGTCGCCAGCCCAACTGATCCAGGTTTCGGCAAACCCGCCGCCCGCTTCGGCGCCCATGCCATATCGCAAGCCGAGACCGACAACCAATCCGACCAAAAGCGCCGCGATGACGCGTTTCCAAAGATCAATCTTCAACCACCAAGCCATGCCCGCTCCCAATTTATCTGTCTTTCTTCGAGGCTAGTCCGCATTGGATAGCTATTCAATGTTGAAGGCTCAGGATAAGAGCAGACTTATGACGCTGCTCGATCGACTATCATCTGGTTGGAAAGCTTGGATCCTGTTGTTCGCGATCACTCTGACGGCGGCGGCTCCTGGCGTGTTTAACCTACCCGCACTCGACCGAGACGAGAGCCGGTTCGCACAAGCCTCCAAGCAATATATCGAAACGGGCGACTATTTGATTATTCGCTATCAGGATGAGTTTCGAAATAAGAAGCCGGCAGGCATTCATTGGTTGCAGGCGGGCGCTACGCATCTTTTAGGCGACGAGGACAAGCTCGAAATTTGGACCTATCGCGTGCCAAGTTGGATTGGCGCGGCTTTGGCCACGTTGGCGACCTTTTGGTGTGGGATGGTCCTGATCGGGCGGCGGGCGGCGTTTTTGGGGGCCGCCGTCTTCGGCGCGACGCTATTGCTCACCAGCGAGGCCCATATCTCAAAAACGGACGGAATGCTCGTCTTCCTGACCACATGGGGGATCGGCGCCCTTGCGCGCTTATATATGGGGCAGGCAGACCATCCGCGTCGGCTCGCTTTGGTGTTCTGGTTCGCTATGGGCTGCGGATTGCTGATCAAAGGCCCGGTCACGCCAATGGTCGCGGCTTATGCCGGATTTGGCGCTTGGATCTGGGCCAAAGCAGGCGAGGGGAAAGGCGGGGACTGGTGGCGCCCGCTGATCTGGTGGCCGGGCCCAGCGCTTGCGGCGGCGATGTTTTTGCCATGGCTGGTGGCCATTCAATTCGCGACCGATGGCACCTTTCTTCAAGGCGCTGTGGGCAAAGACTTAAAAGATAAGTTTGCTGGCGCCTCAGAAGGTCATGCGGGATGGCCGCTCTATCATTTGAGCCATATCCCGGTTTGGTTTTTCCCAGCCGTTTTACTGCTCATTCCAAGCATGACTCTCGCTTGGAAAAAGTTGCGCGGGAGCCATGATCTTGCTCGCAGGCGTGGGACCGATGCCCTTTTGGTCTGTCTTGCGCTCGGCGCGCTGACGGCGCTCGCGACTTGGATCCTACCCGGCGAACTCGGCAATGGCGCACCATCAGCTTATCCGGGCTTGGTTTTGGTGAGTTTTTGGTGGCTTAGCACGCGGGATGAGTGGCACGCGCGCTGGTCTATGAACCAGGCCGCGCCGATCACAGACGAGGTGAAAGCGCTTCGCTTTCTGGTTGCCTGGGCGCTTTTGACGACCGTCTTTTTCGAGTTAATGCCAACGCGGCTCAGCCATTACATTTTGCCCGCCTATCCGGCCATGGGGCTGTTGTGCGGTTGGGTCGGCTCGAAACTGATGGAAGCCATCAAGCTTCCGGTGTCAAACGGGTTGAGCTTCGCGATCTATACGATTGGCGGCGCGGCTTTATTGTTTGTGAGTTCGCCGCTTGCGGCACGGCTGATCAAAACCGAAGCCGCGGGGGATTTCAAAACCGTGGCGTCAGAGACCGTGATTGAGCAATGGGCGGTGTATGTGAACTTTCCGCTCCTCTTTTGGGTCATCGGCGCCGTCGCCTTTGCGGCGTCTCTGATCAGTATCTTTGCCGCGCGCTTAGGACTTGCGGTCGGATTTGGGATCCTGACCAGTCTATTTCTCGGTTGGCACGCTCGAACCTTTGTGCTGCCGACGCAATTGTGGGCGCAACCGACGGAAAGCGCACGCCTTGCTTTGGCCGGGATTTGCGGCATTCCGAGCGCGCCATGCGATGGGACCCTAGACGCGCCCGAGCGGATCCTGGCGGTCGGTTATGCGGAGCCATCCTATGTGATGACGTTCGGTACGCAGAATTTGCATCCGCCGGAGACGCCGCTCGTCTTCCCAGCAGAAGAGGCCGCCTTTCCGGTTGTTTACCTGATCAATCTCGAAGGGCGCGGCAGTCCGCCGAGCCGCTGCGCCGCGCTGGGAGAAGACTGTATTCCGCCAGCTCTAGAGATCCGCGATGATTTGATCGCACAAGCCGATGCCAAAGGGCTTTGCGTGACGCAATCAGACCCGGTCTATGCGTTAAATTACTCAAATGGCGACCCTGTGCACTTTGTGGCTTACCGCTTCGATACAGCCGGGTGCTAAGGCCGTCTGGAACACTTTGTCGCGACGGAATCTCGGTGCCCGAACCCAATATATGGACTCCTACTTAGACCGTAGGAGAGAGGGCGGAACCATGACTGAGATTGAATCCCACCGCAAACCACAAAGCATAAGAGACCGCATCGCATTTGCCTTTGTGAAAGTACTTCGTTTTTTTGCCGATTTGTTCTTCCGAAAACGTTATGGTCACCGTGCGGTCGTCCTTGAAACCGTCGCCGCCGTGCCGGGCATGGTGGCCGGGCTGTTACAGCATTTACGGGCGATCCGTCGGATGCGCGATGATCAAGGCTGGATCAAAGAATTGCTCGATGAAGCCGAAAACGAGCGCATGCATTTGATGACCTTCATTCAAGTCGCGAAGCCGAGCCTATTTGAACGCGGTTTGATCCTCATCGCGCAGGCAATTTTCTACAATTTCTACTTCTTCCTCTATCTCTTCGCGCCGAAGACCGCGCACCGGGTGGTCGCTTATTTCGAAGAAGAGGCCGTAACCAGCTACACTTCTTATCTCGAAGAGATCGATGCGGGACGCTTGGAAAATATCCCCGCGCCAAAACTCGCCATTGAGTATTGGGAGCTGCCCGCCAATGCGCGGCTCAGAGATGTCGTTATCGCTGTACGCGCGGACGAGGCTGGGCACCGCGACCGAAACCATTACTTCGCCGACGCGTTGATCGAAGGCGAGGAGCCTCAATCGGAGCCTGCAACTTACGCTTTGCGCAGAACATAACCAACGCGCGGAAAGTGAACGTGTAGATTATCGGCCTGATCATCATTGCGGGCGATGATCACACGTTCTGCGTTGGCGATCACCAAATCGCCTTCAACCCAATCTTTGGCATAATCGTCAGGGGCCACAGCGACGCGGTCGCCAGGCTGAAAGTCTCGTAAGTCGCCTTCTGTTGATGCTGCTTTTAGCCGCGGCGCCGCATCATGGGCGATAGCGATGGCATCGGCGCCGCTAATCTCTTCCGGCGCTTGACCCTTGAACTCTTTCAAGCGGCGATACCAGTCTTTGGTCAACGGCGCGATTTCAAAGCAACGCTCTAGAAAGTCAGGGATATTTTTCTCGACAAACCACGGGTTCATGAACGCGTGAACGTCGACCATGCCAGGCTTGGTCCCGATCAGCCAGTCCCCGGTTCCGGCCGTGCGACCACCCGCTAAACGATCCTCAATCCATAAGAGCTGACTGCGCCATTGATCGCGCAAAAAGGGCGCGGCGACTTTCATTGCTTCAAAATCGAATGCGCGCTCTGACATTTTGGTTCGGTCATCAATGAACGCTTGTGGCATTTGTTCGCCGATTTCGCCGAAAATGACGCCCACACTGGTCTGAAACCATTTGCCATCGGTCCAAGCCGACACCATGCGCGACATCCCTTCATGCCCCGGCAATAATAGCGCGGGAATTTGGTAGCGTTTCTCAAGTTCCGCCAGCATGATCGCTGTATCGCAATAGATATCGGCGCCGATCTGAAGCACCGGAGTGCGGCGATAACCGCCCGTGAGCGGCATTAAATCCGGTTTGGGCAAGATTGACGGGATCTCGACCGCGGTCCAAGCCAAATTCTTCATCCGCAAGGCGAGGCGTATTTTTTCAGAATACGGCGACCGATCAAACTGATGAAGGATGATGCTTTGCGCATTTACCATGTGAAGCGCTCTCCCCAGACTTGAATTTGAGCCTAGCCATGTTTGGCGGGGCTTTCCAAGTCTAGATTGTCGCCTAATGTAATGGAAAAGACAAAACATCAGGGAGGTGGTCACAGATGCTTGACACCGAATTAATGCCGCACGTCGCGGACATCCCCCGCGTACAGAGTGAGACGCGGCCCAGCGAAGCCGCCTTTTGGTACAAAGGCGAGACCACGACATTTGCCGACATGAACCGCCGCGCGAATCAGGTCGCAAACGGCCTCGTAGAGCTTGGCGTTGCACCAGATCAGCGGGTTGGATATCTGGCCAAGAATACGGCCGTTTATTATGAAATGATGTTTGGCTGCGCCAAAGCACGCGCCGTTATGAATGCCGTGAATACGCGGCTCGCGGCGCCGGAGGTTCAATTCATTCTTTCCGATGCCGAAGTCAGGGTTTTGTTTGTTGGGCCCGAATGGTTTGACATGGTCGAGGCGATTAAAAACCAATGCCCGCATTTGGAACATATCATCACATTGGAAGGGGACCGCGACGGTTGGCCTGATTATACGACCTGGCGGGATGGCCAGAGCGACGCCGAAACTGGCATCAAGACGCATGACGATGATGATGTTATTCAGCTCTATACGTCCGGCACCACGGGTTTGCCGAAAGGGGTAATGCTGACCAATGCCAATTATCGCGGTTTCATGACCCAGGCGGGGATGCTCGAATGGGCGAGTTACGATGTGGGCGACAGTGTCATGAACGCGATGCCACTGTTTCACGTAGCAGGGGTAAATGTGGGGATATTGGCAGCCGCTCAAGGGGCGCGAACCGTCGTTTTGCCGGAGATCAATCCGGTGGAAATCCTAGATCTTATCGAACAGGAAAAGATCATCCACGCCTTCTTCGTACCGGCGGTGATTTTGATGCTCAGCCAAATGCCTGATTTCCGTGAGCGCGATTATTCAAGCTTGAAACAAATCTTCTATGGCGCGAGCCCGATCACCGAAGACTTGTTGATCACTGCGGTCGAGGTTATGGGCGCGCGGTTCACGCAAGTCTATGGTCTGACGGAAACAACCGGTGGCGGCACCTATTTGCCGCCGGAGGCGCATGAGCCGAGTTGGGGAAAACTCCGCTCTTGCGGCGTTCCGTATCCAAGCACAATTGTGCGCTGTGTGGATGCCGATGGAAATCCTGTTCCGACCGGTGACGTCGGAGAAATCGTGATCCAATCCGATTTTGTCATGAAGGGCTATTGGAACCGCCCTGAGGCCAACGAAGACGCGATCCGCGACGGGTTCTTCCATACCGGCGATGCTGGGTATTTCGATGAAGACGGATTCTTATTCATTCATGACCGGGTGAAAGACATGATCGTGTCAGGCGGTGAAAACGTCTATCCGGCCGAAGTCGAAAATGCGATCTTTGGACACCCAGAGGTCGCGGATGTGGCTGTGATCGGCGTGCCAGACCAAAAATGGGGCGAATCGGTCAAAGCGATCATCGTGCCGAAGGAGGGGGCAAAGCCAACGCCAGAGAGCATCATCGCTTGGGCACGTGAGAAAATCGCGGGATATAAGTGCCCGAAATCGGTTGACTATATCGAGGCGCTGCCACGCAATCCGTCCGGTAAGATTCTGCGCAAGGACCTGCGCGAACCTTATTGGGCGGGCCAAGAAAGACGAGTGGGCGGCTAGTGATGATGGATGATGCGCATGGCGTTCACGACTATGTTTACGATGCGCGCAATGCCAATATCCAAGTGTCAATCAATGGCGAGTTAAAGCACCGCGACGACGCCAAAGTGTCGGTCTTTGAGAGCGGCTATTTGCTCGGCGATGGGGTTTGGGAAGGCCTTCGGGTCCATAAGGGCGGCATTGCCTTTCTGGAAGCGCATCTGAAGCGCCTCTATGCGGGCGCGAAGACCATCGATATGGACATCGGTCTGACGCCGGAAGCGCTCACGCAGCAAGTGTTTGATTGCCTGAAATCTCAAAATATGCGCGACGGCGTGCATATCCGTTTGATGGTCACCCGTGGCGTCAAGAAAACCCCATACCAAGGACCGCGGTTCACCATCTCGGCGCCGACCATTGTGATTATACCGGAATACAAATCGCCGGTTCCCGAGATCCAAGCCAATGGCGTTTCGCTGTTTACCGCACATGTGCGACGCACCGGCCCCGCAGAGCAAGACCAAAAGCTGAACTCGCATTCCAAGCTTAATTGTATTTTGGCCTGTATCCAAGCCGACAAGGCCGGTGCAGATGAGGCGCTAATGCTCGATCCGGATGGATTTGTGGCGACCTGTAACTCCACTCATTTCTTTATCGTTCGCGATGGCGAAGTCTGGACCAGCCCGCCTGAATATTGTCTCGGTGGGATCACGCGAAGCAATGTCATCCAGGTGTGCCGCAGCGCAAGCATTCCCGTTTTTGAAAAGCGTTTCTCTTTGTTCGATGTCTATTCCGCTGATGAGGCGTTCATCACCGGCACGTTTGCTGGGATGACGCCCGTGCGAGCCGTCGACGGCCGCGTGATCGAGCGGTTGAATGGCCCGGTTACGCAGCGCGTGTCCAAACTTTATAAAGATTTGGTCGAGGCCAGCCTCACGCCGATCAGATGAGCCAAACGCCGCTGCGTATTGCGATGTGGTCCGGGCCGCGCAACATGTCGACCACGATGATGCGGAGTTTCGGGGCGCGTTCAGATACCATTTGTGTCGATGAGCCGTTTTATGCGGCTTACTTGAAACATTCCGGCGCGCAGCACCCGATGCAGGACGAGATTTTCGCCACACAAAGCGATGACCCTCGGATTGTCGCAGCCGCGCTGGTGGGGGCGCCTGCGCTGGCGGCACCGATCGTTTATCAAAAGCACATGACGCATCATATGCTGCCAGACTTTGATCGCGCCTGGATGGCGGCCTGCCGGAACGTTTTCCTGATCCGGCATCCGGCGCGGGTCATTGCCTCTTACGCCCGCAAAATGAATGATGTCACTTTGTCTGCGATTGGGTTTGCGCAGCAACTGCGCCTGTTTGACACCGCCCAAAAGATCGAAGGCCAAACGCCTCTGGTCATCGATAGCGATGATATCTTGCGGGCGCCGGCTGAAACGCTTCGGGCGCTGTGCTCGGCGCTCAGGATCGCATGGGACCCTGTCATGCTGGCGTGGCCAAGCGGTCCGCGACCCGAAGATGGTGCCTGGGCGCCGCACTGGTATGATGCCGTCTGGAAATCGACCGGGTTTGGACCGCCAGTCCCCGATCTGCCAAGGGTGGCGCCTGAATACCAGGCGGTTTTGCGCGAGGCGACAAATATCTATGAGCAGCTCGCGACGCATCGGATTCGATGTGGCGCACAGGACCGATAGCGCCGTCTCTGGTCCTTGTATCCCGTCGACCTAGAGACTAGGTGGGCGCCGGTTAGATAGGACCACGGTCCAGTCCAGAGCCAGCCCTTAAAAGAGATAGGCAATTAGTCTTAAAATAACCGCAGTGCCGAGGCCGATTAAAAAATATACAGGCACAGTTCGTTTCTTCATATTTGTGAAGGCGTTTAATACATTAGCGAGACCAACGCTCCATATCTATTGTATCAGGGTGCGGGTCTGCGTTCATGAAATAATTTTGGATGCTCCATATAACGTTCAATGCTGTATCATGATAAATCACACCTGTATCGACCAGGTTCTGCAGTCCTGATTCTATACCATTTAGAATTCCCTCACCCGCAAGGACTCCGACAACGAACTGGCCGGTAGGCGCCATGGATGCTCCGGATCCGCTGAAGTGTGAGATGGTCATCCCGGACTCATCGTAAGACCAAGTCGTATAACCGCCATGCTCAAACACCGCTCCTGATCGTTGCATTGATGGCCCCGAGCCATTATCAAATTGTGTGATGGGGACGGTGCCAATTCGATTTGGTGCGCGAGGATCATTGGAGCCTCCAGAAACCAACTCGAGCTCATCCGTTGAAAGCAACCGCATAAGTATCCCTTAGATTGATAAATTATCGTTCGACTATACATGAATTACTAATAATTATAAGAATCTATTATTGAATTAACTAAAGTAATACATTTTGAATACTGTTTCGAGAAACCCGATAATAGCTTAATCCCGCGTCTGATGGTCCAAGTCACGGCCATCAAATGGCGCACAGGACCGATAGCGCCGTCTCTGGTCCTTGTATCCCGTCGACCTAGAGACTAGGTGGGCGCCGGTTAGATAGGACCACGGTCCAGTCCAGAGCCAGCTCCCTGACGGAACTTAAGGTCGGCGGATAGCTGACCGTCCTCGAACGCTCCAGCCTCTGTGCTGAAGCCATATAGGCACGAAACGGGTCTGTCGTAAGAGGGTTTAGACGGCGGAGAGCTTTTCGCCCAGTTCGCGCAAATAGGCCCAGGTGAAAAGCCCACTCGAATGGCCATCGCTGAAATGTATCCGCACGGCGTAGCGCCCCACAGGGTCGGCTTTGTCCACGCTTAAGTCCTCTGCAATGATCGGCGGTGGCGGTTTCGGGCCTCGACCATGCCCTTGGACTTCTGCGGAGGGGCTTTCTCGCCGCAAATGAGCATATGGCAGAGTGAAGGCGGCGCCATCATCGAAGGTCACTTTGAGGCTTTTTGTGCGGCTGGAAAATCTCAGCTCGGTTGGCCAGGCATGCGCGTTCATTCGCTGGAGGCCTCCAAATCCCGCGCCTCACTCTCGATCAGGATCGGCAATCCATCGCGGATCGGAAATGCCAGTTTGGCTTTTTTCGAGATCAGCTCACAGGCGGAGCGATCAAAAATCAACGGGCCACCCGTCACGGGGCAAATCAGCACCTCCAATAAGCGCGGGCTGATGCCGCAGGCGGGCTTTTTGTCAGACGATCGTGCGGTCATCATTGAAGCGTCGAACTATCGTCGCCTGGCACATCCATATCGAGCAGCGTGATCAGGGTTTGAGCCCGTTCGGCGACGCTTGGGGCTTCCAGGAGGGCCTGTTTTTCAACCGTGCCAAACGGACAGCCGGCACAAAGCGCGTTGATGAGCGTTTCCATGGGCGCATGCTCGACCGCTTCCCAATCGACTTCCATCGAATTGATTTGTGTGTAGCGCTTGAGGGAATTCACCAGCATCATGCGCTCTGGCAGGCTGCTCTCGGGCGGCGAGACGAGATCATGTCCGAAACTCGTCCAATCCGGACGCACTTGGCGATAAGGGGTTGGGGCATCCAACTCTTCGCCGACCATGAACCGGCAAATTCCGGTCAGTGAGATCAGATATCGTCCATCATCGGTCTCAGAATAGGAGGTGATGCGACCCGCGCAGCCGGTATTGACCAAGCTTGGGTGCACCCGGTCATCGCCCGTGGACTGGATCATGCCGATGATGCGACGCTGTGCCATGGCATCATCAACCATGTTTAAATAGCGCGGTTCAAAGATGTTGAGGGGCAGCGACCAACGCGGAAGCAATAAGACGCCCGATAGCGGAAAGACCGGGATGGTCTCCGGCAAGTCTGACAGCTTGCGATAGGTTTCGATCGGCACGTCGCTTCCTTTGCTTTGTTCCATAAGACAAAATGGAGTGATGCCGGGCGCTGACCAGTTCCAACCGTCTCAATTATGCAAACATCAATGATCCCAGGCGTCTTCGGCCCTCAACGGTAACGGGATCTTTGGGGCCGGCGGCTTCGAAAATTTCCAGCAATTTCGCCTTCGCTTTGCCCTCTTCCCAGTCCAGATCAGCGGTCAGAATCGTAAGCAGATGATCGGCTGCGTCCTGGTTTTTGCCCTGCCCGATGAGTTTTTCGGCGAGCGCAAAACGCGCATTGTGATCGCTTGGGTGCGCGGCCACGGTTTCACGTGCTTGCGCTAGGTCTTCATCGAGCGGTGTATCTGCCATCAAGTCTAATGCGGTGCGAACGGATTTGATCGCGGGATCAGATGCTTTGTCCTCCGGTGCCATTTCCAGAATTTGGCGTGCCCGGTCCTGATCGCCATTGGCGAGATAGCAGCGCGCCAGGCCTGCGATCGCACCGGTATTTGCCGGATCGGCCTCCATGACGGCACCATAGAGCTGTGCCGCCGTCCCAATATCTCCCGCTTGCAAAGCGGCATCGGCTTGTTCGAGTGCGTCCTGCAGCTGTTTTGCGCCATCTGTGCCGCTCAGGATACTATCGATGAATTGGCGGACTTGGCTTTCCGGCAGCGCGCCTTGAAAGCCGTTGACCGGACGGCCTTTGTCAAAGGCAAATACGCTTGGAATCGAACGCACACCCATCTGCCCGGCGATCCCTGGATGCACTTCGGTGTTGATTTTGACGAGTTTCACTTTGCCGTTCTGCTCGCCGACCACTTTCTCAAGCGTTGGGGTCAGGGTGCGACACGGACCGCACCAGGGCGCCCAGAAGTCAACTAAGACGGGCTGCTCATTAGATGCTTCCACGACATCGACCATAAATGACTGGTCGGAAGAGTCTTTGATGTGCGGGGAAATAGCTGCGTCGGTCATAATCAACGTCCAAGTTAGGAAGGGCGCCACCTATGTGGGCATTTGCGGCAGACTCTACAAGCCTCGCATGCAAGAGCCGCAGACGTCGTGGCGGGCATGCGCGCTATAGGTCAGCTATTTCCGGCGCCGGACCAAATGCGCGCGACGGTTTGGTCGCGTTTGCACCCGGCGCGATAGACGCGGTAGCGGATCGGGTTCTTCTGGTAATAGTTCTGGTGAAACGCTTCGGCTTCGTAGAATGCGGTCTCGTCCAAGATTTGGGTCACAATCGGTGCGGGCAAAGCGCCGGAGCGCTGGATCGCTGAGAACTGCGCTTCGACTTCCTCGCGCTCGGTTTGATTTTCGACAAACACCGCCGTGCGGTACGAGTTTCCGCGATCGCAAAATTGCCCGCCATCATCGGTCGGATCAATATGGCGCAGGAAGTAATCGACCAATTCGCCATACTCGACTTTTGACGAGTCATAGACGACGCGGACGGCTTCGAAATGGCCGTCTTCACCATGGCTATAGTAAGTGGGATTGTCGGTCCTGCCGCCGATATATCCAGAGACGGTTTCGAGCACGCCATCCACTTTGTCGAAATCACTCTCGACACACCAAAAACAGCCACCGGCAAAAATCGCCGTTTCCACGTTCGCATTGGCGGGCGTTGCGATCGGTGCGTTCTGCGCGCCAGCGCTCAGGAAAAAGGTTGCTAGGGTGGCAAGACCACCGGTCCAAAATGCGAGGGTAAGCGGGTTCGAATTTTTCATCATGGGCCACTCTGCGAAATCATCTGACCCGGCGCATATGTCCTTTGTCGCATCGGATTGCGAGCCTTGTTTTCAGTTCTCACGGATATTTGTTCGGCTGTGACCTAGATGCGTCACTTATCCTGCCAAACGGGCAATTTCCTCATCAGAAAGCTCTGAATTATCATAAATATTTGCGACATCGTCGAGATCATCCAGGACATCGAGAAGGCGCATAAGTTTATCCGCATCATCGCCAGCGATCGGCACGGTGTTTTGCGGTTTCCAAATCAGTTTGGTGGACTTTGCTTCGATCTCCCCAAAGCGGCCCTCTAAAGCCGCGGAAACATCGGACAATTCTTCTCGTTCGGTATAGATAAAGTGGCCGTCCTGGTCGCTCTCTACATCGCTGGCGCCAGCGTCTAAAGCGGCTTCCATGATCGCGTCTTCGTCGCCCGCTTCAATCGGATAATGGATCTCCCCGACATTCTCGAACCCAAAGGAGACCGATCCGGTTTCGCCGAGATTGCCACCATTTTTGGAAAAGGCGCTGCGGATCTCACTGGCGGCGCGGTTTTTATTGTCGGTCGATGCTTCAACGATAATGCCGACACCCCCGGGACCAAACCCTTCGTATCGAATGTCGACATAGTCTTCGCCAGCGCCGCCTTGGCCCTTGTCAATTGCGCGCTTGATATTGTCCTTCGGCATCGATTGGCCGCGCGCATTCGCAATCGCGAGCCGCAGACGAGGATTGCCATCCGGATCAGGACCCCCAAGCTTCGACGCAATGGTGATCTCTTTCGACAAACGCGAAAACAGCGCCGCACGCTTTTTGTCTTGTGCGCCTTTTCGGTGCTGAATATTTGCCCATTTGCTGTGGCCTGCCATTGCGGCTCCTCATACCAACTCTGCGTTGGCGTTGCTTAACTTAGCTCGCGGTAGATTTCAAAGGTCCGGTAGCAATTCTGATAGTCGGCCACCAACGCGGATCGGGGCGCACTGTTGCGCAAGGCCTGTCGCGTCATCGGTTTCAACATAAAGCCCGCACAGGGTGCCATCACCATCCGCTGGTTCATAGCGCTGGCCCGGCAGTTGGGTCGCAAATCGCCGCAAAGAGTTTTCTTTCTTCATGCCAATGACGCTGTCATAATCGCCGCACATGCCGGCATCACTTTGATAAGCCGTGCCGCCAGCGAGGATCATATGGTCCGCCGTTGGGACATGCGTGTGGCTGCCAACCACCAGGCTGGCGCGGCCATCGCAATGGTGTCCCATCGCCATTTTCTCTGATGTTGCCTCACAATGCATATCGACGATGATCGCATCCGCGACAGTGCCGAGCGGCATCTCGTCCAATGCGTAATCGACGGCTTGAAACGGATTGTCCAAAAGCTGTCGCATGAACACGATGCCTTGCGCTTGGATAACGCCAATCCTCCGGCCGTCCGGCAAAACAAATAAGTGTGCGCCTTGTCCGGGCGTTTGTGCGGTGTCTGGATAGTTTAAGGGGCGCAAGAGGCGCGGCTCACGTGCGATATAGGTCAGCGTTTCGCGTTGATCCCAAGCATGATCGCCGAGGGTCAAACAGTCGGCGCCAGCATTGAAAAATTCGCCCGCAATGGCCTCGGTCAATCCAAAGCCGCCGGCGGCGTTCTCAGCGTTGACGACGACGAAGTCGAGCGCCAAAGCCGCGCGCACATTGGGCAAATGATCGCGCACGGCCTGACGGCCAGGCCGACCAACAACATCGCCAAAGAAAGCCAATCTCATAGGGCTGAGTATGCGCCGAAGCCCACAAAAAGAAAAGCGCGCGAGATCGAACTCGCACGCTTTCAATTTAGCCGGGAATTTCCGCGTTAGTTTTGCGTTGCGGTGAAGCCCAGTGTTTCCTTCGTGTATGCCGAGGGATCTGGGTTGGCCATAATCGACGCAACAGAGAGGGGTGACTCGGGCGCAAGCTTCAGAGTGAGCGTCCCGCCATCGCTAATAAAGCTCGACAAAGCGGAGGTGGCTTCTGTCACCAGTGCCATATCGACCCCAGAGCCTTGCGCCATCATTGGGGCCATCGCTAGGCCCATACCGATTTGCGACTTCAGCTCGGTCGGATCAGATCCTTGCGCCGTGGCGGCGGCGTTAAAGGCGCGATCCATCAAAGAATTGTCGGCGATCGAGATTTCAAGATCGTGAAAGATCAACTGGCCCAAAGCGTTGGTCATGGCCATTGGATCGGGCTCTCCACCATCGGCAAGCGATTCGAAATCAAACGATGTTGCGGCTTCTTTGGCATAGGCGCTATAGCCGCCAATCTTACCGCCAAAGCTGAATTTGGCGCCGTCGATCAGTTCAAGATAGTTTGTTTCCGGATCAAACACCACGGTGTCTTGATCGGGGTCATATGTCATAAAGCCTTCGCCTTGCAGCTCTAACTCTTCATATCCGATCACGCTGAGCCCCTGGAGAAGCGCCTCACCGGCTTCCCCGCCTTCGCTGTCGGCTTTGAGCGACATCGTGTAAGGTTGCGTAACGAATTTGACGGGTTGACCTGCGGCATTGCGCTCAATGCCCGAAACCAAGCTCGGGATTGCGAACGATGCGCCGCCAAAGTCGAGCGCAAGGTCATCCATCTGAAAGGCATCATAGCCGGGTTCCATCGGATCTTCATAAGCAATGTCCAAAATCGCACCGAAGAGGGCTTCCTCATCATCAATATTCTCTTGGATGGCTTGAACCATTTTTGCATCAACATTGGTTGCCGATAGGCTGCCAAGCTTGGCGTTGAAACTCATGCCTTCTGAATCGTCTATGCCGTTCACGGACAGCCCGCTGATCATCGCTTGTGCCGCTTTCAGATCGACCATATCGCGAATCTCGATTTTCTCGATCCCAAATGTGCCCTCGGCTTCGAGATCGGCAAACTCTCCAGTTAGGCCATTCATGGACCAGCTGTCGAAGACAATCTGATCGGCCGCAGGGAAGGGCGCGTCCTGACCGTTGAGGCTTGCGGCCATCCATGCGGCCAGCTCGGGCGATGGATTGATCAACTCAATTGAGCCGAGGTTCATGCTGACATCTTCGTCTTCGACAGAAAACGTGATGTCATTGAGGCTCATTTTGCCGAAATTGGCCTGGCCATCTTCCATCTCCAAACCTTCGAGGACGAGCGAGCCGGCTTTTAATCCTTCAGTGCCCGTCAAGGAAAGATCCGTCAGGGTGGCCGTTGCCCCATCAATCGCACTGCTTGCGAAGCCCAAGACCCCCGAACCGCTATCGGTGAGTGCCATCGCCGCCAGCGCGTCTGCGGCTTCGGCTGGATCGCCGGCCCGAACGACGATTTCTTTTAGCTGCGGCTCAGCGATCGAGACTTCATTGCTGGTCCCGGACCCGTTGCAGCCCGCCAAGAGCGCGAGCGCGCCTGCACCAAACATTAATTTCTTCATTGTCGATTCCCCAATTAGGCGGTTTCCCATAAACTTATCCCGTAATGCTGTCGAGGCGTATTTAATGATTATCGATAAAGGCGACAAGATGTCATTGGTCACAAAATGCGGCCAGACTGTGAATGTCCGCTTGGAGGTCAACCCAAAAGCGCGGCGCCTCATCCTGCGTTTGGATGAGCGCAATCGAGAGGCGGTCGCAGTTGCGCCGCACCCTCGTAAAATCGGCGAAGCGGCTGCATTTGCGAGAGATCGCGTCGACTGGATTTTCCAAAATTTACAATCGCTTCCGCAGGAATTACGCCTTGAAGCTGGGGCCAGTTTCATGTTGCGAGGGACGCCCTGTGAGATCCGTTTGGATGGCCCCGGTCGGCTGCCGAGTTTTGAGCCAGGACCACCGCAAATATTACGCGTACCAGGCGAACCGAAGACGGCAGGTCAGCGGGTGGAACGGTTCCTGAAAAAAACCGCCAAAGCCGATTTGGTCGATGCCGTGAGCCACTATTGCGATCTGTTGCGAGTCGAATCGCGGCGCGTTTCGGTGAAAGATACCCGCTCTCGATGGGGCTCTTGCACATCCGATGGGCGCCTGGCGTTTTCTTGGCGCCTTATTATGGCCCCGTCGCCAATACTCGAATATGTCGCAGCCCATGAATGTGCGCACTTGCTTGAAATGAACCACAGCCCGGCTTTCTGGGCGCATGTCGCCAAGTGTCGACCGCATTGGCAGCAAGAGCGGGCGTGGCTGCGTCGGCGTGGCCGCGAATTGCATGCGGTGCGAGCGGCTTAAGCCGGCGAGAGTGCAACCTCCGGATTGACCTGATCTTTGAGCTCCGGCGAAAAGCTGATCAGGATCGTACCGTCACCGCCGCGCGGATCGCGATGTGGCCCAATCAGGAACAAAGCGCCGTCCGGTTTCAGTTCGGCAACGATATCCGCGTTCGGTCGATCCTTGCGGAATTGCTCAAGACTATATTGAACGGTCAACCGGGTTCGGGCGAATTCCCAACCGCGATATTGGTCACGGATCAAGCTGTCATAGGTCCGTCCACGCCTGATCAGCGTGCGTCCGCGCGCGTTCGAACTTAGACCGCGATCATCCGTCTCTTCATCATCATTGATCGAGAGTTGATACACCATATGACGCCCAACTTCTGGGGCGAAATGGCTGCAGACCAGGGCATTATAGGAGTCGTTGGTGGACAGGGCGATCACGGTCGAGAAGCGGGCATGATCGAGCTTGATCTCGGCATCTTCCGACAACACTTCGCCCATAAAGACATCCAGTCCGACATCGCGTGAGGATTTCAGCCGGCGATAATTGCTATCTGCGACAATCACTTCGACGCCGCTTTGTCCAAGTGCGTTCGCAAACTGCACGCTCCAAGTGTTCGCGCCGACAATCAAAACGCCGGGCTTCTCTTTTCGCGCCAAGCCAAGTGCGCGCGACATTGGGCCAATTGTGAAGCCGTGCAGGACAACGGTGGTAAATACCATCGCGAAGGCGAGAGGTGTGATCTGATCCGCGCCTGAAAAGAAAAACCGCCCCTCACGGGAGAGGTCCACCAAGAGCGAGCCAAACAGGCCTGAAACGGCCACCGCAACAATCCCGCGCGGTGCGATCCAACCCAGCAGCAAAGCCTCCTTGCGGGACAATGTGCCATAGGTTGCGACCCACACCGAAAGCGGGCGCACAATGAACAGCATGCACAGTAGGAAGACGAGCGTGTTCCAATTGATGGCGCGCCGAATGATCTCAGGCGTTAGATCTGCGGTGAGCATCACGAACACGCCCGAGACTAAGAGGATCGCGATGTCTTCCTTAAACTTTTGTAGCTCCGTGAGGCCGGCCAATTTCGAGTTGCCTAGGGTCATGCCATAGGCGGTCACCGCGACGAGGCCGATCTCTTTTTGGAACATCTCTGCCATCGTGTAGCAAAGAATAATCGACGCCAGGATGAGCGGGGCTTTGAGATATTCAGGCGTGCCACCTTCTCGAAAGGCTTTTGCAATCGCCCATCCAAAAAGCACCCCAAGCGCGATCCCATAGCACGCGGCCATGACGATCCAAACACCGGCCCCGAACAGACTTTGGCCTTGTGAGGCGACGCGAATGAACTCAAATGCGGCGACCGCGAACAGTGCGCCAATGGGGTCGTTGACGATGCCTTCCCATTTTAAAAATTGCGCCGGGCGTCCGCCAAGCTTTGACTGCCGCAAGAGTGGAATAATCACAGTCGGACCCGTAACCACCATGACGCCTGCAAAAACGGCAGCGCTGGCCCAGTCCAGACCCGCCGCATAATATGCGGCAAAGCTGCCCAGCAGCCATGCTAAGGGGCCACCGATAAAGATCATACGCCGCACCGCCGCGCCAGCTTCACGGAGATTTTCAAATTTGAGGACCAGTCCGCCTTCAAACAGGATGACGGCCACGGCCAGTGAGACGATGGGTCGGAACACGTCGCCAAAGGTCGCCTGCGGGCTCAGTAAAGGCTCGCCGAACACGACCGACCAGAGCGGTCCGACGGTCAATCCGGCAAGCGACATCAAAACGATGGCGGGGGCTTGCAGCCGCCAGGCGAGCCATTGCGCGCCGACCCCTAGCGCGCCGATCAGCGCACAGGCAAATATCACGCTTTGACCGGCGCCGATTGCGAGTAGAAGCCCGCTCTCCATCGCTCAGCCGATTATCGCCGCGCTACGCAACCGCATCATCCGGATGACGCGAGAAATCGAAGCCAATATCTCGATTGCCGTAATCACCGGCTTCATAACGCTCTATTTGGGTTTCGAACCAGGCGTGAACATGCGCATAGATGTGATCATAAAACGGGCGCGGATCATTCTCACTCAAAGGGATCCGCAAGCGATATTCCTCACCGCCGACAATTCGCGCAATAAAGTCTTCGCCAATCTTCTGACATTCGATGGTCACCCGCATCCAATCTGTGCCGGTCGACACCCGGACGGCCAGCCCGAACAGAATCGCGCCAAGCGGTCGGAACCCGGTCGCCGGAATGGAAAAGGCTTTGTCCCCATAGTCTTTCGCCTCGAACGGCCCTTCCGGCGGGACGAGACGAACGCAAACACCATCGGTCGACCCGATATGGGCGCACAATCCAGCGCTCAATTCGTTCGCCAGGCTACGGACGCGATCATAATTCTCCGCCGCCAAAGCCTGATAGTGGGCTACGGTGGCGATCAAGTCATCGAAGCGAGACAAGCCCAAACTCCCCATTGAACTTACACAATAGGGTAGGCCGCTCTGACTTCGAAAGCTAGTGTTAAGTTGTTGCCGGGTGCAGTTCGTCAGCTTGGCGTTGTTTGACCAGAGTCAGCCAGTAAAGCTGTGTCCCGCAATAGGCCAATACAATGCCGAGATTTGCGGAGACGACGGTGGACGCGTCCCCTTGATGCGCTGGACCAATCAACAGTTCGACAACGATGCTAAACCCGAGCGCGATCATTGCAGCAGCCCCGCGGCGTCGAATGCCAATGGCAAATGTGACCCAGACGGTGAGCGCGGCAAACGAAACGAGCCGGGAAACATGCGCGTCAAAGCCCGAAACTCCGCCGGCTTCCGGGACACTGGATGCTGTGTTCACCGCCAGCAGCACGGCGATCAAGCTGCAAAGACCTGTGACCACTTTTGCGGGCCAGCCGGTCAACCAATACTTCGCAGAGACACCGGTCTCATCGATCGTCGCACTTGTCATTGGCAGAACCTCCTCGATGTCTGTCAGTGCGGGCAGTATCAACAAGGTAAATTGTGATCCGTTTAAACTTAGAATTGAAGATTCAGATGCCGTCGTAAGGGCTCAGAAACCCTTTACGCGGCGCGCGAGGTCTGCCCGAGCGGCAGAACTTTAAGGCCTTGGTCTAAATCTGAAATGTCCGGACGGAGATGCGATGGCAGACTGGCCCGGGCCATTTCGATCGCGGTGCGCGGCGCGACCCCTTGCGTATGCGCTGTGACGATCCGAGCGATTGTATCCAAGTAAATCGCTTCTTCTTCGACGATTTGACCGAAGCGATTGGCGATCGGTCCAACCAAACCATAGGCTAAGAACACGCCCAAAAATGTTCCGAGCAAGGCGGCCGCGATCATTTCTCCGAGGATGGCGGTCGATTGATCGATCATTGCCATAGTTTTGATAATCCCGAGCACCGCGGCGACGATGCCAAGCGCGGGCAGGGCATCCGCGAGCGTTTGCAGGGCGTTGACCGCGCGTTGGCGGTCCTCGACAATTTCACCGATTGTATCCTGCAAATAAGTGACCGATTGATCGCGTAAACTTGGATCCAAAGCGATGAGCCGGAAACTGTCGCAAATCAATTCCCGGGCGGCCGCATCATGGCTCAGACGAGGGTGTGAAGCGAACAGATCTGAGTGATCCGGATCCTCAATATCGGCTTCGATCGCCACAACACCGCCGCGCCGCACGCGTTTGGTCAGCTCATGCATAAAGGTCAGAAGCGCCGCATAATCCGCGCGGGTCCATTTCGCGCCGCGCAAGGCCCGACCGAAACCGATAAAAGCCGCTTTCGCAACCTTGGCAGAATTGCCGATCAAGACGGTCCCAACCGCCGCGCCGCCAATCAAAGCGAGTTCAAAGGGTAGCGCGGCGAGCACAGCCGGCCCACTGCTCACCAGCAAGGCGCTGGTCACGACCACCAAAACAATCACGAATCCGAGAATCTGAAGCATTTAAATCGCCAAGCGCCGAGAGTTCTTGGCGAGAGCGTCGCAAATATTTCTTTCGAACAGGTTGCGTTCCGGGACCCCTTGCAATTCTGGTCGCGGCCATCAAAGAAACCGGGATGAGCCATGCAAGCGACCTGACCGATTCTCCCAAACAGCCCAATCGGCGCGGCGCATTCTTTCTTTTGTTCTTCTCTCTAATGGCCATCGGGGCCGGCAATACAATGTTGATTGCCGCAGTGATTCCGCCCTTAACGCGCACGCTGGCGCTGCCCGATTGGATGGCGGGCGCGATTTTCTCGTTCTCAGCTTTGTGTTGGTCTCTATCGTCGCCGTTTTGGGGCAAACGCTCAAATGAATATGGTCGCCGACGCATCGCGTCGTTCGGGCTGGCGGGATACAGCCTTTCTATGTTTCTGCTCTTAATCTCCTCTTGGGCCGCTGTGTCTGAGTGGATCACCGCGCCGTTTGCGATTTTTGCTTGTCTGGCGCTATCGCGGTCGGTGTTTGGATTGATTGGATCGGGATCGAGCCCGGCGGCACAAGCCTATGTGGCGGACCGGACCGAACCGACCGAACGTCAAAGCGAGATCGCTTTCGTCACCTCGGGATTCAGCTTCGGAACCGTTGTTGGCCCGGCCTTTGCCGCCGTGCTGGTTGCAAACTTTGGCATTTTAAGCCCGATGATGATCACCTGTATATTGGCCGGTATCATGTCGGTTTTGCTCTGGAACTTTCTCCCAGAGAACCGTCAACCGGTGCAGGATGCGTCGCGTGTCGAGATCGAACGCGGTGCGATTGGCTTGTGGCGGTCGCGCAATGTGCTGCCCTTCTTGACCTATGCCGTGACGCTATCCCTGGTGACCGGGATCCTGACCCAGGTTTTCGTGTTTGCGGTTATGGACAAGCTCCAAATCCCGCCGGATGAGCCCGAGCGGGCCGCCATTTATACCGGTCCCGCCTTCATGGTCGGGGCAATGGCGGTGATGATGGCGCAGCTTGTCTTGATCCCGTATTTGAAACTCAGGAATAAGACGCTGATGATCACCGGCTGCATTCCGCTGCTCATCGGCGCATTGATTCTGATTCCTGCACAGGACTTTGCCACACTGATCTTGGCGCAGTTTTTTTTGGGCATTGGTCAAGGGCTCACGCGGCCTGGTTTTTCCAGCGGAGCCTCCCTAGCGGTCTCGCCGCAATTACAAGGCAATGTTGCGGGTTTGGTCATCTCCGCGAACGGAATGGGCTATATCGTGACGCCGCTTTTCGGTCTGTTTTTGTACGAGTTTGTCGATCCGTCATTGCCGTTTTGGATTTGTGTCGGACTGCTCATCGCCATGGCGCTATTTGCCTGGCGGGCGATTGCACCGGGGGTTGGCGAAGCCGATTCAGGCGAGAGCGATCATGACGCGCTTTAGCGGGCTGCAAGCACTTGCTCGAGCGCGAGCACGGTCGGATAGCCGTCGGCTGGGACAATCCCATTCGCCTTTTGGAAGCGCCGCAGAGCGCCTTTGGTCCCGCGCCCGGCAATGCCATCGACGGCGCCTGCGTCAAATCCCAACTGGTTGAGATGATCCTGCAAAAGCATCACATCGCGGCGCGTTAGCAATTCCAGTTCGGTCGGCCAATCGGCGACCGGGCCGATCTTCCCGACCACACCGTCTGTCAACAAACCCACCGAAAAGGCATAACTGTCGGAGCGATTGTAGGCTTTGAAAACATGAAAGTTTTTAAACAACAGGTATTTCGGTCCCGTCGCACCCGTCGGCAGCCATAGCTCTGCAAAGGCTGTATCGGGTGCGCGAAACCCTTCATCGGTCATAGGCGAGATACCGAGGCTCTTCCAGGTCGCTAAGCGCCGGTCTTCGCCATCGGCCAAAGACCAGTCGAAATCGAGGCCAGCAGCGACTTCAACCCCCCACGGCAAATCCTTTTGGTATCCCGAGGCGCGCAGGTAGTTCGCGGCCGATGCCAGGGCGTCAGACGGGCTGTTCCAAAGGTCCTTCACACCATCGCGATCAAAGTCCACGGCATAGGTCAAAAAGGTCGACGGCATGAACTGCGTTTGGCCCATAGCACCCGCCCAACCAGAGACTAAATCGTCACGCGCAACTTCGCCGCGTTCCTGTATTTTCATCAGCGCGATTAACTCACTTTCAGCCAGCGTCCGCCGTCGGCCTTCCACCGCCATATTCGCGAGCGTGTTGGCGGCATCATAGCGGCCAATGTAAGAGCCAAGATTGGTTTCCATCGCCCAGATCGCTGTGATGGCCTCTCGATCGACGCCATAAGCGGCCTCAATCCGATCAAAGGTTGAGATCAGTTCGATCAGACGCTCGCCGCCCCGGGTCTTGCGGCGCTCTGTCACTGCGGACGCGACATAGTCCCAGATCGGTTTGGCGAATTCAGCCTGATCCTCAATCCCGGTTTTGGCGACACCGGCCTCGTCTCCGAGATATAGGGCGAGCGGGCGAATGCCTTCGAGCGTCGCGAAGACGATGTCGGGATCACGGCCCGTCGCGATGGCGCGCGCGGCAAAGTCATCGCGCCAGGAATCCATGCTGGTACTTCCGGACGGTGTGTAGGTCGGCGTGGGTGGGGTTGAGGGCGTTTCAATCTCACGGCTTGGCGGGTCGGTCTCGGTCGCAGCGTCCCGTGGATCAGCCTGTGGAGACGCGGCGCAGGCGGTCAAAAGGGCCGCAGCAGCTACCAAACCGTAAGCCGGTCGCCGTATTAAAAAACTGCTCATCCATTGTCCCCTTTTTCGTAGCAGCCTGTAAGCCGTGATTGACTCTGCCGGACCCGATGTGTATGTCCCGCGCTTTCGTAAAAACTGTTCTAATATTTGGGCCAAAGCCATGAAAGTGAAATCCTCGATCAAAGCGCTTAAGTCACGTCACCGTGACTGCAAGGTCGTTCGCCGCCGTGGTCGGACTTATGTTATCAACAAAACAGATCCCCGCTTTAAAGCCAAACAGGGCTGATCCAGCAATGACCTGTTGAGCCTCATGCAAGATGGGTGCTCGTATTGTCCTTTTTGACTTAGGCCAGGTGGTTGTCGATTGGCAGCCCATCCGGCTGTATCGGCAACTGTTTGAGACCGAAGCAGAAGCGGATATGTTCGTGCGTGATGTGTGCAACATGTCTTGGCATCTTGAACATGATCGCGGCGTTTCCATGGCAGAGAATGCTGCGCTTTTGATTGCGCGCTATCCCGAATATGAGGCTCAAATCCATGCTTGGCGCAGGCGCTGGCTGGATATGTTTGAGGGTTATATTCCCGGCATGCCATTGCTCATGGCGCGGCTCGAGGAAGCGCGTGTTCCGCTCTACGGTCTCTCCAACATTCCTGCCGAGGTGGCAGAAGTGACCTTCGATGCCTTCCCAATGATCAAATTGCTACGAGACGTCGTGGTCTCGGGCGCCGAAAAAGTCGTTAAGCCCGATCCGCGTATCTATGAAATCGCGCTGCAGCGCATGGGTCAGCCTGATCCAGCCGACGTTCTGTTTACCGATGATCGAGAGATCAATTGCCAGGCGGCCGAAGCTTTAGGGATGAAAGCGCATCATTTTACCGGTGCGGATGGTTTTGAAACCCGTTTGATGTCGGAAGGTCTATTATAGCGGTTTGATATCCTTGTTTCAGAAAGGCCTCGACCGTCTGACGGCCATGTTGTAGCACACATGGAAGACGCGACTGGCGAGTTGGGTGGAGCACCACCGGGGAGCGTCATCGATCCAAAGTGCCGTTCGCCTGGGCCACTCACTCTTGCATAGGAGATGGCCATGCCCGATCTTTCACCGCAATCCGTTGCGTTTCTCACCTTCCCGAATGTCACTCAGCTAGACCTCACCGGACCGGCGCAGGTTTTGTCCCGTTTGGGTAACACACAGCTCGATCTGGTCTGGAAAAGCAAAGCGCCGGTGCAGACGGATGCGGGATTTTCACTCCTGCCGACCGCGACCTTTGCTGAAATTGAGCGCGTGAACATTCTCTGTGTGCCCGGTGGCTTTGGGACAATAGAGGCGATGCAAGATCCTGAAGTGCTTGATTGGCTTCGCAAGATTGCCAGCACAGCCGATTGGGTGACCTCGGTCTGCACCGGGTCATTGATCCTCGGCGCGGCGGGGCTTTTGAAAGGCTATAAGGCTGGCTGCCATTGGGCGTCGATTGATCAATTGGCATTCTTTGGCGCGACGCCTGTGCGCGAGCGCATCGTCGAAGACCGCAACCGCTTGTCAGGCGGCGGCGTGACCTCGGGGATCGATTTTGCGCTCGCCCTCGCCGCGCGCATTCGTGGGGCGGAATTTGCCAAATTCATTCAGCTTAGCATTGAATACGACCCCCACCCGCCATTTGACGCCGGCGCCCCGGATAAAGTCTCTCCCGAACTCCTTGCGCGCTATTATCGGATGATTGAAACGGCGATGCCTGACCGAGAGGCGAAAGTGAAAGCGATTGCGGAAGCGCTCGGATTTTAGCCTCATTTCGTTCAGATACAGCTTTTCACATGAATTTTTCTTGGCACGCCCGCCCTGTCGACCCATACTCATAATATGCTCAAAGCGCTCGCCTTCTCTGGACTCTTACTGATCAGCGGACCGGATTTTGGACCGTCGGATAAGATGTTTGAAGAACTCAAAACGGCGCCAACCGAAGAAGAGGCAAACGATATTGCGCTCGACATTTGGGCGTCTTGGATGGAAAGCGGATCGCACGCGGCGGACTTGGTTATGGAACGTGCCGTTCAGGCGCAATCCTTTGGCGACCTTGAACGGGCACGCGCGCTCTACGACCGCGTGATCGCCATCCAACCCGACTATGCCGAGGCTTGGAATCGACGCGCGACGCTGTTCTTAAGTCAAGAAAACTATAGCGAGGCCTTGCGCGATGTGAACGAGGCGCTTCGGCTCGAACCGCGCCATTTTGGCGCCTGGGGGGGCTTGGGGGCGGTCTTAGAAAGGCTGGGGTCAAATGACGAAGCCATTCAAGCCTATCAGAAAGCCTTGGAGATCTATCCGCTCTTCCCATCGGCGAAGCGCGGAATCAGTCGCATCCGGCGCGAGCAAGAAGGTCGGCCCGTTTGAGAATGCTCATATTGACGGTGTCAATTCTGATGCTGACGGGCTTAGGCGGCTGTGTGCACAGCTGGGTCTACACATCCCGCGTAAATACTGCGCATCCAGCCAGCGGCCACTTAATCGACGTCAATGGTGCTCAGGTGCATGTTTTACAGAAAGGCGAGACCGGCCCGGTCGTCCTGATGTTGCATGGGGCATCGGCGAATGCGCGAGAGTTTGAGTGGACACTGGCCCCCGAGCTGTCGCAAACCCATCGCGTCCTCATGGTGGATCGCCCCGGGCATGGGCATTCCGAACGCCTAGATGCGGCCGAAACACTGGCGGTGCAGGCCAAGCAAGCGGCAGATGTTCTGCGTCTTCTGGCCCCGGATGAGGCGGCCGTGATCGTTGGGCACAGTTTTGGCGGGGCGGTTGCTTTGCGTCTGGCGCTCGATCATCCAGAGCTTGTAAAGGGCTTGGTCTTGCTTGCGCCGGTGAGCCACGATTGGGGCGGCGGCGGGGAGGCTTGGTACAATAAATATGCCGGTCACAGCCTTATCGGGCCGGTGTTTACGCAACTGGTGCCATTTGTAGGGCCCTCACAGGTCAGAGCCGGTATCAGCAATGTCTTTTCCCCGAAACCTGCGCCGACGGGCTATTTTGAGAATTCTGCGATCGCCTTATTGTTTCGCCCGTCAAATTTCACGGCCAACGCGAAGGATATGAATGCCTTGCGCCGGCAATTGGCGCAGCAGGAGGATCGCTACGAAACGATCACGGTCCCGACGGTCGTTTTTTCCGGCGCCAAAGACACCGTCCTCAGCCCGCAACTGCATGTTGGAAAGCTCAAACACCAAGTCGATGGGCTGGAATTGGTGAAACTGGCCGATGGCGGGCATATGCCACATCACGCGTTTGGCGCGGATGTGATCGCTGCGATAAAGCGCTTATCGCCGACCCCTGCAGACGCGTCCTAACCGCGCCCTAAGCCGAGCCGATCATCTCGATCCATAAGGTCATCAGAGAGATGGTGCAGATACCAGGACACGGTTGCTTTTAAGCCCTGCAGAAGATTGAGGCTCGGTTGCCACCCTATCTCCGTTTCGGCGCTTGATGGATCGACGCCATACCGCCGATCATGGCCCAGCCGGTCGGTGACAAACTCGATTTGGTCTGCATAGGGTCCCGTCTTAGGACGCGCCTCGTCCAAGATGTCGCAAATGTCTTTCACCAAGTCGAGATTGCTGCGTTCGGCGCGTGCACCAAACAGCAGTGTCGCGCCGGCATCGGCCTGGCACGCCGAAATTAAACCGCGCGCATGATCTTCCACATAGAGCCAATCGCGGACATTTTGGCCATCGCCATAAATCGGAATCGGAACCCCAAGCACCGCTTTGCGGATCACCGTCGGGATGAGTTTTTCTGCGTTTTGCCAAGGCCCATAATTATTGGTGCAATTGGTGATAATGGTCGGAAGGCCATAAGTGCGATACCAGGCGCGCGCCAGGTGATCGCTGGCGGCCTTGCTGGCAGAGTAAGGCGATGAGGGCGCATATGCTGTTTCAACGCCAAAAACCGGATCGCTTGGCGCCAAATCGCCGAACACTTCATCCGTCGACACATGGATGAACCGAAAATGCTCCGGTTTGTTCGATGCTTCCCACCAGGTGAGTGCGGCTTCGAGCAGGTTAAAGGTGCCGTCAATATTGGTTTTCATAAATGCGCTCGGACCATCGATCGAGCGATCAACATGGGTCTCGGCGGCGAGATGAATGATCGCATCCGGCCGCGCGGCTTTGAGCAAGGCGGCAATGGCGGGCCGATCGGTGATACAGGCGTGAATGTTCTGGACCGGCAGACCGGCAATCGCCTCCGGGTTGGCTGCATATGTTTTCTTATCGACATTGAACACATCATGGCCTTCAGCACAGAGCTGGCGCACCACCGCAGATCCAATAAACCCATACCCGCCCGTTACGATAAAACGCATGGGTCCTCCGACCTAAAACCCTGGCTCATCGCTTAGGCCGGATCGGCTGCATATGACAAGGCGATTGCGCCAGCGGTGGCAACATTAATGCTGTCAAAGCCGGCGCGCATGGGGATTTTCACCGCCCGACTGGTTGCTATTAACGCCTCGGGAAGGCCAGCCCCTTCGGCGCCGAGAAGGATAGCGAGCTTTTGTGGAACGGGCAGTGTGTAGAGTGGCTCGGCTGGCGCGCGCGGCGTCATCGCCCAGATGTCAAAGCCTGCCACCTTTAATGCGGCGACGTGCTCGGCGCCGGTCCCGCCATGATGATAAGGCAGCCACAGGCTTGCGCCGGATGAGACGCGAATAGACTTGCGATAGAGCGGATCGCAACTGCCTGCGTCGAGGATCACGCCCTCCGCGCCAAACGCCGCCGCGTTGCGAAACGCTGCGCCGACATTATCGTGATTTGAGATCTGATTGAGGACGACCACCACTCGCCGCCCATCCCGGCGCAGGCCGGGATCTCGTGCAACTGAGCCCGGACGCTGCGAGGGAGATCCCGGGTCAAGCCTGGGATGAGCGGCGTTTACGATCGCCTCAAGACCCAACGGCTCGCCCTTTTTCGCACAGGCCAAAACCCCGCGATGGATCGGGAAGCCGACAACCTCGTCCATCAGCGCTTGCGGCGCGACATAGATCGGGACGCCAGCTGGAACCTGCTCAAGGATCGGCCGCAGCGGCTCAAGCCGCGTCTCGCATAAGAAGAGGCTTTCAACCTCAAACCGCGACCGCTCCAGCAAAATCGAGAGCGGCACTTTGCCTTCGACAATAAAGCGCCCGTCGGTTCCGCCTGTGAGATCGCGTTCGCGAATGCTCACAAAAGAGGCGATCCGTGGATCTTGAGTATCGACTATCTTGAGTGCGCGTCTACTCATTGCATTTTATGTAATAATGAATTTTGTTGTATAATACGGGAATTCAAAAAACCTGAATATTTTGAAAGAAAATATATAGTGATGTTCGGTGAAACGAAAAAATTTACCCGCATAGTAGTTGTGGTTGGTCTTGCCATGTTGGCCATACTCGGGTTGGGCACCTGCGTCGTAAGTTATTCCAAACTCACCAAATCTGCCTCAGAAATGCAAATCACGTCGCGCGACTTTATTGATGACATGTTCGCGAACGGCATACCAAAAGCAACGAACCCGATTTGGGCCCGAGGTTCCCAAGTCACCGAGAAAAGGCTCATGTCAATTCGGAGCTTGCTGGACTTTTACAATAAGGTCGAACGGTTTGGCGAGACCAATTGCAATTTCCAATCTATCATGCGTGCATTTGGTCCGAGCGGAACCTTTGTCACGTGTGCGACGCCAGTGGAATACTCTCAGACCAAAGGACAAATCATCATCGTCTGGAAGCGAGAAGCGGAGGACTGGAAAATCCTCCACTTGATCACGCTGTATCAAGATATGAGCGCCTACTATAAGGCCGAAGCTCGTAAAGAGATCTTTGTGGAGATTGTGCCGGACCCCGTCCTTCCCGAAATCGAAATTGCGGGCGACTAAGCCCCCATTGGGAGCCCTTGGTCTTTGGCCATTTTCTGCATGGCTTTTTGCAGCTTCTCAAACGCGCGGACTTCGATCTGGCGGATGCGCTCGCGGCTGACATGATAGACCTCGGACAGCTCTTCGAGGGTCTTTGGTTCATCCGTCAGACGGCGTTCCTGCAAAATATGCTGCTCGCGCTCTGACAGATCGGCCATTGCGGTTTGCAGCAATTCCATGCGGGCGTCGAATTCTTGTGTGCGTGCGAATTCTTCGGCTTGGTTCGGCTCGTCATCTTCCAGCCAATCCTGCCATTCCATATCGCCCTCCGCGCCCATAGGGGCGTTGAGTGAGGCGTCAGAGCCGCTCATTCGGCCATTCATGGAGATCACGTCTTTTTCCGAGACATTGAGCTTATCGGCAATCTGCTTGACCTGATCGGGCTTCAGCTGCGCATTGTCGAGCGCGTCAATCTCCCCCTTCATCCGGCGAAGATTGAAGAACAGCTTTTTCTGCGCTGCGGTCGTGCCGAGTTTGACCAGGCTCCAGCTGCGCAAGATATATTCCTGAATGCTCGCGCGGATCCACCACATCGCATATGTGGCCAGGCGAAAGCCCTTATCGGGATCGAATTTTTTGACCGATTGCATGAGGCCGACATTGCCTTCGGAGATCACCTCCGCCATCGGCAGGCCATACCCACGATAGCCCATTGCAATTTTCGCCACGAGGCGCAGGTGCGAGGTCACCATCTTTTCAGCGGCTTCGGTGTCTTCATGCTCCTGCCAGCGTTTGGCGAGCATGAACTCTTCGTCTTTGCTGAGCATGGGGAATTTTCGAATTTCTGAGAGGTAGCGGCTGAGACCCTGTTCGGGGCTCAACGTGAGCGCACGGCTCGAGCTTGGTGTGTTGGCCATCACTGGTCCTCCTTATGTCCCCGTCACACAACCCTATACGGTTCGGCATTGGTTTCGGTTCTATCACTGGCGAGGGTCATAGCCCCGATCATCGGCGGCGTCTTTCCCTCAATCGCGAATAGTCCCTATCGCGAATGTGCATAAATGGGGATGACAATCGCATTTTGGAAGGTGTTCTGATGACGAAACGTGTCAGGGCGACATGCGATCCACGGCGTTTTTTGCGAGCTTTTTTGTCACCGGGGCGAAACTTTGGCACCCAATCGAATTTCGATTGCTCGGGAAAAACTGTGATGGCAGAACTTCACATAAGATAATGGAGGTCGCAACATGACTAGAATATCCACACCCATTTTGGGGGCGCTTTCGCTGTTGCTGGTAGCAAGTTGTGGCGGCGGCGAACCAGCTGATCCGAATGCGGGGAGTGAGATTCTGGCCAACGGAATGACTGTCAAAGCGCAAATCGAGGCGCGCCAAGACGGATACAAAGCGATTGGCCGGAACTTCAAGGCGATCAATGACGAACTGAAAACATCTGCGCCGGACGTCACCGTGATCGAAACGGCGCTCACCGCGATGCTGGACGCCTCCTCGGGCATGGCGGATTGGTACCCGGAGGGCACAGGCCCCGAAAGTGGTGTGAAAACTGAAGCGCTCGACACGATTTGGGAAGATCCAGCGGATTTCGCGACCAAGATCTCGGATTATGAGGCGGCGCTAACCGGCCTCAGTGCTGCGGTGGAAACGGGCGATCTTGAAGCGATCGCTGCGGCGGCGCAGGCGACGGGTCCGACCTGCGGGGCTTGTCACGATAAGTTCCGCCTCGACGACTAATCGAATGTCTGAGGACATCGTCAAAACGCGCGTCTGGGATTGGACCATTCGCGCCTTTCATTGGCTCCTCGTCATCTTCGTTTTGGCGATGTGGTGGACCGCTGAGCAAGGCTATATGGTCTGGCATAAATGGCTCGGTGTCGGGTTTTTGAGTTTGCTGACCTATCGTCTGGCTTGGGGTGCGATTGGCCCCAATACGGCGCGTTTGCTTCCATTGGTGCCGCGACCAAGGGCACTCGTCGCTTATTTGAAAACGCTGAAGCCCGGCGAACACAAACGCCCGTTTGGGCATAGTCCGCTTGGGGGACTGGCCGTGCTGGCTTTGCTATCGGCGCTCTGGGCGCAAATTCTGACGGGGCTGTTCGCCGTTGATGTGAACGGCTTGGCGTCGGGTTGGTTTGGACACCTGATCTCATTTGATATGGGACGAGATCTCGCCGATCTGCATGAGACGATTTTCGACGTCCTCACCGTTTTGATTGTCCTTCATCTCGTAGCGATCACGACATATGGCCTGATTTTACGGACAAACTTGATTGGCCCCATGATCACTGGTGTGCAGACACGGCGCGAGACAGAGACAGCGGGTCCATCTGTCCAAGTCGACTGGCGCCGCTTCTTTGCGGCCCTCATCCTCAGCGGGGCCTGCGCCGCAGCAATTGTCTGGCTTGGGCGATAGCGGTCGCTAGTCAGACTTTCTCGCTTTGAACGCCGCCATTTGCTCGGGCGTTGCTTCTGCCTGGTATTTCTCTTTCCATTCGGCATAGGGCATGCCGTAGACCCGCGCCCGGGCGGTGTCTTTCGACATCTCGATGCCGTGCGCTTCAGCCGCTTCGCGATACCAGTCGCCCAAACAGTTCCGGCAAAAATCGGCAAGGATCATCAGATCGATATTTTGTACATCCTTACGATTGTCGAGATGCGATATGAGACGACGGAAAGCGGCTGCGTCGAGTTTGTCTTGGTCGGCTGACGTCAAATCCGGCATCTCTATTCTCCCAATGCTCGGACATCTGCCTCAATAACGAGGTTCATCGTTTCGCCGCCTGCCTCAAAGTTTAAAGTGATATCAACGGTTTCGCCGCTGACCACGCCCTCTTTTATCCCGAACATCATCAAGTGATTTCCGTCTCGTGTGAGCTCTAGGTTTTCGCCATCTGCAATATCGAATTTCTCAACCATGCGCATTTGCATCTGGCCATCGCTCATCGACATTGTGTGCAATTCGATCGCATCGAAACTCGGCGAGCTGGCGCCTGTCAGCGCCACATCGCCGCCGGCAACGCTGAGCGTCACGCCACCACTGGTGACGTCCCGGTCTCCGATCGGTTCAGTGACGAAAGCATCGGTGTAAGACAAAACCGGGCTGGTATCGTTGGTCGACGGTGCGGGCGCGCATGCCGCCGCGAACCCCAAAAGGCTGACACTCAAAAGCAAACGTGACATGGCGAGTTCCTTTTCATCTCTCACTGAGCTCTAGCGTGTGCTTAAGCGCCCCATAAGCCTACAACTCGCCGCACCTCTTCCAGGATCGGATTGGCCACCGCGCGCGCTTTGTCAGCACCACGGGCCAGCGCCGAATCGATTTCGGCTGGATCGTCGAGGAAACGGCGCATTCGATCGGTGATCGGCGATAAGTGTGCGACGGCAAGATCCGCCAATGCGGGCTTAAAGCTGCCAAATCCTTTGCCGCCATATTCGGCCAAGACATCCGCATCGCTAATATTGGCCATGGCTGCATAGATCCCGACCAGGTTCGCGACTTCAGGCCGATCCTTCATCGCGTCGACCGATTCAGGCATATCGCCCAGCGTGTCCGTCTTCGCTTTTTTGATCTTTTTTGCGATCGTATCGGGATCATCAATCAAATTGATCCGTGACGTTTCAGCCGGATCGGACTTCGACATTTTCTTCGTTCCGTCCTTGAGGCTCATGATTCGCGCGCCCGGGCCTTTGATGAGACCTTCCGGGAGCGGAAAAAAGCCTGGGGCCTCGAATTGCTGATTAAACCGCGCGGCGATATTCCGGCTTAATTCCAGATGCTGCTGCTGATCTTCCCCAACCGGAACATGGGTCGCTTTATAGGCCAAAATATCCGCTGCTTGCAGGACCGGATACGCAAACAATCCTATACTCGCGCGCTCTGCGTCTTTCCCTGATTTGTCCTTAAATTGGGTCATCTTTTCGAGCCAACCCATGCGGCAAACACAATTGAAAACCCATGCCAGTTCGGTATGCGCGCGCACCGCGGATTGCACAAAAATCGTCGATTGATCTGGATCCAAACCAGCGGCCATCATCGCCGCCGCGATTTGACGCGTTTGGTCGGCCAAGGTCTCCGGGCTGTACGGCATCGTGATGGCGTGCAGATCGACGACGCAATAAATCCCTTCCCAGCCGGCCTCTTGTAGATCCGCAAATTTCTTGAGCGCCCCGAGATAATTGCCGAGGTGCAGGTTTCCCGTCGGCTGAATGCCGGAGAAAATGCGTTGTGGGCCCGAATAGGTCTGGTTCTCAGTCATGGCAGCGGGGTTTAGCGGTTTTTGCTCCCCTGGCTAGAGG
Organism: Pseudomonadota bacterium; assembly: GCA_038531165.1. GTDB lineage: Bacteria > Pseudomonadota > Alphaproteobacteria > Caulobacterales > Hyphomonadaceae > Henriciella. The sequence goes on along the minus strand of JBCBBZ010000001.1, from coordinate 220,204 downwards.
CAAATTATGCCGACCCTCGGCGGGTCAAACGTTTCAGATCGCGCGCCTGGACGGCGCCAAATGCCAGCGCGGCGATGCCGTAGACGATGCCGCCTGCCAAGACGAACAGAATAACTTCGAGCAATTTGCTTTGCGGCAGCCAGGGCGCAAGCATCGCTCTCTGTGTCAGGATCAAGAACAGCGCGCCACCCATGGCGAGACTGGCCAGAAACACGGATGCGAGCCGAGCGTAAAGGCGCCGCCCCGGGCGGTACCAATCCCGGGCCAACAACCCAAAGAATAGCAAACCGGCATTGATCCACGCGGCAGCGCTGGTGGCGATCGCAAGCCCGGGAAAACCCGCCCACCCTTGGCTGCGGAACCATAAAAACAAGCCGGCGCCCAGGACGGTGTTCAACGCAACGGTCAATAAGACGAACCGCATTGGGGTTTTGGTATCTTCTCGTGCAAAGAAACCGGGAGCCAGCACCTTGATGAGAACAAAAGCGGGTACGCCCCAGCCATAATGAACCAGCGCTAAGCCGGCCTGTTGCGCATCGTTCAGCGTAAACGCGCCGCGCGCATACAGTCCCTCGACCAGATAAGCTGGCGCGACCATTAGAGCGATGGCAGCCGGTAAGGTCAGGGCCATGGCCAGGCCGATCCCATCATCCATCAATTTGTGTCCGTCCGCTTCCGTCTCCGCGCGCGCAGCACGCGCAAGGCGCGGCAAGATCGCCACGCCGACCGCAACCCCGACAATTCCTAGCGGCAATTGATACAAGCGATCTGCGTAAAACAACCAAGACTTCGCGCCTTCCTCGAAGCTGGCAAGCGCTTGACTGACGAGAATATTGATTTGGGTGCCGCTGGCCGCGATGGTCCCGGGGATCGCCAGGGCAATGACCTTTTTGACCGGTGGCGTGAGCCTCGGCCAGCCCAGCGATAGGGAGACTTTTTGGCGACGGACACCCCACCAGAGCAGCGCGGCTTGGGCCAACCCTGCCAAAGACACCGCGATAGTGGCCAGAAAGGCTGTGTTGCGTGGATCATCGCCCAGCAAAGCGGCAATGATCAGGAAGATATTTAGGACGGTCGGGGCACCGGCCGAAAGCACAAACCGCCCGGCTGAGTTCAAGACGCCGGAGAGCAGCGCGGCCAGGGCCATGCAAGCAAGATAAGGCATCGTAATCTGGGTCAGGAGTATAGCGAGCTGAAAGCTCTCGCTGGTTTCCGCATAACCGCCATGAATGAGTTTCATGATCCATGGCATCGCCAATTGGGCGAGGATGACCAATGCAGCGGTCGCCGCGAACAGACCGCGCATCGTTTGTTGCGCGACCTCTGCGGCGGCCTCCGGGCCGTCCGCCTCTAAAGTGCGCGCATAGGCTGGCACAAAGGCCTGCGCGAAAGCGCCTTCAGCGAAAATGCGGCGAAATAGGTTGGGGAACATTAAGGCTGTGACAAACGCATCGCCGATCGGGCCAGCCCCAACTTTCGCGGCGATCAAAATGTCTCTTACGAAGCCTAGGATCCGGCTGCTAAATGTGAGCGATGATTGCGTGAGAGTATTGCGCAGCAGGCTCATGCAAGACTTTCGAGACTAAAAACTATCGGCCGCACTGGCGCGCTTGAGTTTGCGGGCAGGCGTGCTCGGACCGTCTGGTTCTTCGCGCCCAAGCGCGGCGAGGAGTTGGTCGCGCAATGACGTTTTCATGGCGTCGTCAAAGCCATCTGGAAGCGCGACATAGAAAGCGTCAAAGACGCGCTCGCCATAGGAGCCAACGTGGGCGGAGACGATCGAAATCCCTGCATCGGCAAGGACGGTGCTGACATCGCTGAGGAGACCAGGGCGGTCGCGCCCGGACACATCGATCACCGTATAATCCTGTGACGCATCGTCGGAAAGACTGACGCGCGGCTGAACGATGAAGGCAGCCTCGCGCTGGTTCTGACGCAGCCTTACATCCGGCAGCGCTTGATCGGGATCGATGGCTTTCAAAACCATTTTCTCCAAGCGATCCAAGCGTCCGCGGTCCCCACGCGCGAATGGCTGACCGTCGCCGTCTTCCAGGACGAAGACATCGATGATCCGTCCGGAGGGGCCGGTAAAGACTTGCGCCGCAACCGTCTGTGCGCCCAGGACCCCGATCGCTTGCGTCAGGCGGGCAAACAACCCGACGCGATCTGGGGCAGACACGAATAAGATCGTCCGGTCGTCTTGATTGGCTTGAGCATGGACAATGATCGCGTCTTCACCGGACAGACGTTGCGCATGCTCAATCAGCGCGGAAACATCAAAGCCAGTCCAATAGGCGTCATCCATTTCCAGCATTGTCTGTGGTACGGTTCCCAGCCGATCCATCACCGCCGCGCGATTGGCATCTCCGCGATCGCGCAACTCTGCGGTAACCACTGCCTCATCGGTGCGCCCGCCGCGAAGCGCGGCCTCGGTATTATGATAGAGATCAGCGAGCAGCTGCCCCTTCCAAGAGTTCCAAACATTGGGTCCAACAGCGCGAATGTCGGCGACGGTCAGGATATAAAGCAGACGCAAATGCTCGATATCCATCACTTTCTCTGCAAATTTCACAATCGTTCTCGGGTCTGCGATATCCCGCTTTTGCGCGGTTTCGCTCATTTCGAGGTGATTGCCGACCAGCCACGCGACGAGCTCGGTCTCGGCGTCATCGAGGCCAAGTCTCCGGCAGGCTTGGCGCGCCGTTTTCATGCCCTCGATTTGCTGATCGCCAAGCCCTTTGCCTGTATCATGGAGCAGCATTGCCAAATAGAGCGCCCGTCGATTCTCGATTTTCGTGAAGAGCTGGTTGGCGAGCTTAAAACCGTCTTCGCCCCGCTCCATTGTCGAAAGATGATTGACCGCACGAATGGTGTGTTCGTCGACGGTATAGTGATGGTACATGTTGAACTGCGTTTGTGCGACAATGCCGCCAAACTCTGGCAAGAAGCGCCCCAACACACCGGCCTCATTCATCCGGTTTAGAGTCAATCCCAGGCGCTCGCTGTGCAACAAAATGTCAAAAAAGGCAGCCACCATATCGGGATCGGTCCGAGACGGCGTGTCGATGGTCTTGATATTCCTTGCGACGAGGGTGAGGGCGTCCGGGTGAACATCAACACTTTCCTGGTCGGCGACCCGGAACAAGGTGAACAAGGCTGTTGGATCTTGGAGGGCGGTTTCGGCATGGGCGAAATCAACGCGGTTGCCGAGCAGCCTGAACCTCGGATCCTTGAGCGATTTGCTCTGGATCGATGCACCCGGCAAAAACCGCCGAAATCCCTCCGGTTTGGCTTTTTGTTGTGCTTCGAGTTTTGCTGCTAAAATGCGCGTAAGGCTGCCGACATCTTTCGCCGCCAGAAAATAGCGCTTCATAAAACGCTCGACGCCGAGCTGTTCGCCGCGATCCTTGTAGCCCATGCGGGCGGCAATCTCGGGTTGCAGATCAAAACTGAGCCGTTCCTCCGGCCGACCCGTGATGTAATGCAAATGACACCGCACGGTCCAAAGGAATCGCGCGGCGCGCATGAAGACATGGTATTCGTGTCGGGTGAACACTTTCGTCGTCATCACATCTTCGAGGGTCTCGGTGTCGTTCGGATGCATATGCTTGACGATCCAATAAAGGGTCTGCAGATCGCGTAAGCCGCCTTTGCTCTCTTTGACATTTGGCTCGACCAAATAGCGGGCATTGCCTTGCCGCGTATGCCGACGGTCGCGCTCTTCAAGCTTGTCAGCGATGAATTGGGCATCTTGCCCGGTGACCACCTGGCGGACAAACAGATCCGTGGTTTCGCTGGCGAGATGGCGATCCCCAAACAAAAATCGCGAATCAAGTAGGCTGGTTTTAATCGTCACATCGCTTTTGGCCAAGCGCACGCATTCTTGAGGTGTCCGGAAGGCGTGGCCGACTTTGAGGCCCATATCCCAGAGCGCCAGCAACATGTATTCGATCACGCTTTCCGCGTGCGGACTGGATTTGTAAGCGCGAATGAATTGCAGGTCGATATCCGATGATGGCGCCAAGACCGAGCGCCCATAGCCGCCAGTGGCGAACACCGCGAGTTTCTCACCTTCCGTTGGATTGCGCGCGCGAATCACATGTGTGGTTATGAAATCATAGAGCGCATGCAGAACCTCGTCCTGAACCGCCGCCAGCAAGCGCGCGGTGTCGAGACCATCCGCGCCTTGTTGCAAGCGTTCCTGCGCAATCAAACGGCCTCGGAAAAGAGCGCCGTGCAGAATGTTCAAAGCAGCTTTTCGGGCCGCCTTGGCGTCGCCTTCATGGTTTAAGGCCGCTGCGGTGAGCTTCACCCGCAATGCGCGACCATCTATGATAGCGTTTATCCGCCATTTGCCTGGAGCGCGCCGCGCCAAGGTTCGTTTTTCAACAAGTGCAGTTTCCTTGACCATGCGCGGGGTTTAGCCTGGTTTGTGGTGATCTGGCTAGGTCCTGGCCACACGCGAGGTTGCGGCGCGCGTCAGCGCAATCAGGGCTTGTTCGAGTAAATCAGGATGTGAGGCGCAGACCAATTGGCCACCTGGTTTTGCCGGGTGGCCGTGCCAATCGCATGCCATACCGCCGGCGCCGCGAACGATTGGGATGAGCGCTGCAGCGTCATAAGGGGCCAAGCCGGATTCCGCGACCAGATCGATTGTGCCCGCCGCTAAACGCGCATAGGCATATGCGTCGAGGCCATAGCGAATGATTTTGGCCGTTTGCCGCAAATGCGACCAAGCCCCTTGTTCGGGCGCTGAGAGAATAAAGGGGTCCGTGGTCGAAATCACGGCCTGGCGCAGATCATCACAGGCCGATACGCGCAGCGGAATCGTCTGTCCCGCTTGGCGCAAAAAACTGCCATCCGAGCTGCCAATATAGCGTTCATCCAAAATCGGCTGATCGATAAGCCCGAAAACCGCGTTGCCGGATTGATCGGTGAGGCCAATCAGCGTGACCCAGTTGGTTAAGCCGGCCACAAAGGCGCGTGTGCCATCGATTGGATCAAGGACCCAGGTCCAGCCGGTGGATCCGTTTGTGACGCCATACTCTTCGCCATGAATGCCATCGTTTGGACGATGTCGGGCGAGGACCTCCCGCATCGCCCGCTCAGCGGCCCGATCGGCTTCGGTGACCGGATCAAACGCACCATCGCTTTGTTTGTTTTCGATGCGTTTCAAAGCGCGAAAATGCGGCCATATGGCAGCTCGCGCGGCATCGGCCATTTCCTGCGCGACCGCCGCTGCGTCAAAGTCTAAGGCGAGTGTCATCCCGCGCGGTTAGCCACGCGGCGTCTGAATGGTCAAGCCGCACCCGTATCTGTGGTTTCCGATTCAAGGGCTTTTGCGAGCTCCAGCAAACGCCGCCGCGGACGTTCGCCCAAGCGATAATAGGCGCGGACCAATTCCAAAGTCTCTTTTTGGCTGAGAATATCTGCATCCAAACGCTCTGCATCATTGGCCGCCAGGCCCTGCATGTCGTCCGATTCCAGACCGTCAAAGAAATATTGAACGGAGACATTCAAAGCGCGTGAAAGATCATACAAACGCGAAGAGGTCACCCGATTGGCCCCACACTCATATTTTTGGATTTGCTGGAACCGCACCCCCACAAGACTCGCAAGGTCCTGTTGAGTCATCCCCAATAGGCGACGTCTGCGCCGCAAACGCTTGCCTACATGCAGATCAGTTTTATCCGTCATACCGTACTCCCGGCTGATCCGAGGCCTCAAAGAGTGTCCCGAAAGTGAATAACGCAAACAGTCACAGCAAAACCTGTGCCGGAATAGAAAATGTCGTTTTTTCTGTGACTTATGGGGTGTCTCAAACAGAGGTTGTTTGACGTGCATCCCACTCACGCATTGGTGTTATGCGGCAGCGCAGCTAAAAGGGGGTTGTTCTTTGTGCGCCGCACAATAAATCTACCCTTAGCACTTCGGTGCTGACGCCTTCTGGCGTTTCCTCCCTTACCTGATACAACCGCGCCCTCCGGCGCGGTTTTTTTTACCCGCTTCGCGCTTGCGCAAATTCGACAATATCGGCGATGAATCGACTGATCTGACTCTGCATAATGGCGAAGCCAGAAGTCTTCTGAACCTCAATCTCGTTCATGTAAAGCGCGCGATTAATTTCGATTTGCAACACATGTACCCCACGTCTTGGGCGACCATAGCGCCGGGTGGTATAGCCGCCCGCATAAGGTGCGTTGCGTGTGACGCTTAGACCCTCAAGTCGAAACCGTCGCTCAGCTAAAGATGTTAACCGCGCCGAGCAGCTCGACCCGAAACGATCGCCGAGGACAATGTCCGGCATGCCCGCCCGGCCGGGCTGGCGAGAGGGCATTGAATGGCAATCGATGATATAGACATCTGACCAGTTCCGCTTCAGCGCATCGACTTCGGCTTGTAGCGCAGCATGGTAGCGGTCATGCACGGTCGTCAGGCGAAAGTGACCTTCTTGGCGCGAAATTTGGCCCGCATATATGTTCCGACCACTGGCGCCCACGCGCGGCAGGCATCCAAGCCCAGCTTTCACCCGGGCACTTGGCATTCCGGCGGCGCGCGGCAACCCATCATAGAACATCGTCGCGTCGAGTTCGCGTGCGTCACGATTCAAATCGACAAACCCTCGCGCATAGGTCGCATCCATCAAAATAGCGCCCTGGTCGACGGCGGAGACATAAAGCTCATCTACAAACGCATCCTCTGTCCGCTGAAGATCTCGCAACGGGACACTGAGGCGCTCGGTCATCGCGCTTGGATAGACCTGACCACTGTGCGGAGAGGCAAAAACCACCGGCGCGACCAATGCTTCCGGGCGACGAATCGTAAACGCGTCGAGGGCCCGAGCTTGCGCGGCTGGGGTATAGTCGAAGGCAATCCGCATAACGCCCAAGGTCTGCTTTCTGCCCACGAGGTCAAGGGCTAATTGACTGTTTTTCGTGCATTCTGTCGGCATTTAATCATTCTATTGATTTTTTTCGCAGCAAAAGCTGCTACATTTTCATCGGGGATTTACGGAATTCGAGCCTATATGCTGTGAAGGCACGCTAGGGACGCAGTGAAATGAGTAAAATCTTGCTAGCCGAAGATGATGATGCGATGCGCACCTTTTTAAGCGCGTCCCTGCGTCGGGCTGGGCACGATGTGCAAGACTTCGAAGACGGCGAAGGCGCGCTTGAAGCGCTCGAACGCGAAGTCTTCGATTTGCTGCTCACGGATATCGTTATGCCTGGCATTGACGGGATCGAACTCGCGCGTCGCGGCGCCGAACTCGATCCGGCCATGAAAATTGTCTTTATCACCGGATTTGCAGCGGTCGCATTGTCGGGGAGTGCGCCGACGCCAGCGGGTGCAAAAGTGTTGTCAAAGCCTTTCCACTTGCGCGAGCTGGTCGATGAGGTCGAACGCGTTATGGCGGCCTAGTCTCGGTTGCAGTTGAGGCTTGACTTGCTGCGTCCAAAAGGAGAAGACGCGGCTCCGAAATGGGACGGTCGATTAGCTCAGTGGTAGAGCACTGCATTGACATTGCAGGGGTCACTAGTTCGAACCTAGTATCGACCACCATTTCGCATTCGACAAAGATAGAGCCTCACCCGATGCGCATCCGCAGCTGTAGGGCGCTGAATGGAAGCAAGGCAAGCGCGCGCGAGTCTGAGGCTGGCGATAGGTGCGACGGCCTTAAACGGCGCAAATCGCATCGATTTCGGTTTCCACGAGCCATTCTGCGCGAATAAATCCCGTGACCTCAACAAATGTACAGGCGGGCTGGACATCACCAAAGTATGTGCCGTGCGCTTTCGCGGCCGCTTCCCAGTTCGAAATGTCGGTGAGCATAATGCGCGTCCGCAACACGTCAGCTTTAGAGCCGCCAAGGTTTTCTATGGCAACAATACTCGATTGCAGACATGCCATCGTTTGAGCATAGGTGTCGCCCAGTTCGATGGTCGTGCCATCCGGGGCGATCGCAGCGGTGCCTTAAACAGCAATCACATTGTCGATTCTGGTTGCGCGAGAAAAGCCGATCGCCTCTTCCAGCGCCGTCCCGCGATTCACATGTGTTCTCACCATCCGCGCAGATTAGTTGACGCCATTGCGCCCAGCAACCCATCCGTTTCGGTGCTTAAACAGTCGCGCATTGGCCGCGTTGACCTCGCCAGCGTTTCGCGTCTGCGTGCCCGATCGAACAGTAGATTAGCACGGCGCGTCGGTTGATTGAGAGATCGATTGGCGGGCACGGATCATCGTCTGTGCTTCCCAAAATCCCGACCGGCTTGAGACGAAGCGAGATTGAAGCTGTTCGTGTCTTCGTCCAAACAGGTTGCGTGGGGTTTTACTCTTTGTTCGACAGCGCTTGCACGGTTGGGATACTTGAATGTCACCATCTGTATTGAAATGGGGGCCGGCGGCGTTTTGCTTTGCGGTCACTTTAACTTACAGCCTCTTATTCCACTTCCGCGCGCCGTTCTATGATCATTGGGAGCTTATTCCCTCCTATGCAAAATACCAAGACGGTACGCTTCGTTTGAGCGAATTGTTCGAATTACACAACGCCCATTGGCACGCATCGGGGCATATCGCGCAGCTCGCATTGAGCAATTTTACGTCCATGCAACACTGGCCATTAGCGCTCGTCAGCGTTGTCTCGGCGGGTCTCGGATTTCTGGCACTGGCACGGATATTGGACCGGAGTATAAAAGCGTTCGATGTCTCATCGGCGACATTTTGGGTGTTCGGGTGTTCAGCCCTTTTCCTATTTTCGCTGGACCAAGCGTCAAATTGGCTTTGGGGGTGGCAAATCTCGGTGTTCATTAGCGCGGCAGGCGTTTTATGGACAATCGAGCGGCTCACATCCGGGGCGCCAACCATCACCAATACCGCGATCGCGGTTTTCGCAACCGCCGCCGCGATCTACGGCTTTGCAACAAGTTGGATGCTGATTCCGATCGGATTTGTCCTCTTGATTTTTTCCGGTGCGTTTCAGAGCTGGCGCGGTTGGGTGTCGCTCGCTCTTTGGTCTGTCTTAACCGTCTTATTGCTCTGGCATTTCTCCTTAGCCTTGACCGAAACACGAATTCAACATGTCGAAGAACATATGCCGAGTTCGATGGATTTGGCTTCGGTGTTTGGGCTCATTCACTACACATCGAACTTTCTCGCCTCCCCGGTCGCACGTTTCGTGCGCGACGCTGCTAGCATTGCGACCTTATTCGGGTTCGCGCTGTTGGCCTGGTCGATCTGGACGCTTTGGCGCATCGAAGGTCACCGTGCATGGCGTGCGATGGCGCCGTTTCTCGCTATGGCGGTCTATGGTATCGGGGCCGGGTTTCTCACCGCTCTGGGTCGCTATGAAGTGTTTGACACGGTTCAGGCCTTTTCCAGCCGATACATCACTTTCGCATCGTTCTTTTGGATTGCGGTATTCTCGCTGTCTGTGTTCGCGATTTTCAAGGCGCGACCGGCTAAAAACAGAGCCTGGGTCGGGTTGGCCGGGCTGCTCTTCGTGCTCAAGCTTGGCAATATTCCGGGCATCGCGGTGAAGTCCGTCGTCCGGTCCTATGAGGTTCGGGCGGCGGCTGAGGTCTTGGCGGAAACCTATCCGAACACGCCGCCGGAGCAATACACAGCCTTGCATGCTCCGCAACAAAGGATCGAACCGCGCCTCGATGTCCTGATGACGCATCGAGCGAGCCTATTTGCGGGGTCGGAGACCCGTCTGGCGGAACCGGAAGCGCAAGAGTGACGCCTCCACCACGGGCGGTCGCACACGTTGCTTGATCCATATTCCGTATGCAAAAGGCGACAGAGCGCTCTGTCGCCTTTGTCATGGTGCCGCTTATAGGACTTGAACCTACGACCCCCGCATTACGAATGCGATGCTCTACCAGCTGAGCTAAAGCGGCGAAGCTTTTTCAAGGCGCTTCCCTTACCGCTCGACGATATCTTCGGCAAGCGAAACCTGAGTCCAGGTTGGGCGGCGTTAGTCCTCGCTTGGCACATAGTCCAGCGGCGGCGTCACGACGTCAGTGCGCGGCGTTGCAGCGCTGTCATCGCCGGCGCTTGGCGCGGGCAATGCGATCGGTCGGCTGGCATCGAGCTCGCGCTCAAAGCTTTCATAGCGGGGGTGCACCAAGGTCCCAGTGTCGCCGAACGCGTATACGAGTCGGGACCAATCGGCTTGCACATATTGGAACGCCCCGCCGCGCGGATCGATATCGGACCATTCCGGCTCCCGCGCTGCGGTAACGGCCATCCGACCCCAGCGATCCGCTTCCGTCAGATCGCCATAACCGCGCAGCGCTTTTTCAAGCAGCAGACACAAGCGCGCGGTCGGCTTCTCTTCGACCAATAAAGCCAGCGACTTGACGGCCGCGATCCAATTGCGATCGCGCATCGCCAGTTCGGCGGCAAGGATACGACTTTCACGATGATCAGGGTAAGTCGCCACCAAAGCTTGAAGACGCTCACTGATGGTTTGCGGAGTGGCGCCAGAATCGAGGCGCTGCATGAGTTGTGCGAGGGCAGGGTGTGGGCGGGCCTTCCAGCCAAGTTCGATCACGCCTTGGGCGGCTTTTACCTTTTCGTCGATCATTAATTGACGTGCACCATGCCAGGCTGCGGGTGGAAAAGCCGGCGCGGATCGAATCGCTTCCGCCAATAGGGATTGGGCTTCTTTGCGCTCATTGTGCTGCAGATCTGCGGCTTGCGCGGTATACAAAACAGCACGCCGCCGGCGCAGGCTTTCGCCTTCGATCTGCCCGCGCTTTTCACCTATGCTGAGCGTGTCGAGTGCGGCGCGCCATTGACCCGCAGCGACCTGGCTATCGAACAGTGAGTTAAACGGCCAGTCAGCGCCAGATTTGAGCTCAAGCGCTTCGCGCGCCCGGGCTTCCGCTGAAAGGGCGTCTCCGCGTGCGCTGGCCGCCGATGCAGCGCCGCGCAACCCGGCCAATTGTCCGCCCGGTAGCCGCGCCAACTGTCCCCAGGCGCGCTCGGCGCCTGACCAATCGTCCGAGATCTCCGCCGCCCGCGCTTCTAAGAGCAGTTTTAGGCGATCATCTTCTGCATATTGCGCGGCTTTTTTGGAGAGTTTTCTAGCTAAGGCGACATCCCCGGCTTCGGCAGCGAGGAGACCATCGGCGAGCGCGCGATTCGCGGCTTTGGTTTTGGCCGCCCGGCGTGATTTCCCAAATCGTCTCGGCAAGGTCACCAGTCCGGTAATCATCGACCAAACCAAAGCCAGAACCGCGCCGACCAAAAGGATTGCGAGCAATGCCCAAACCAGCTCAAATTCGTAGAGAGTGCCATTCCCAAGATCGAGCGTCAGGCCGCCGGGTAGACGCGACGCCCACATGACGAACGCCCCCGCGAGGACAATGACCAAAATGATCAGGAATAAAATGATCATGGGCGCTCTTCCGCAATCATCGTCAGCCGCAAGGCCTCCAGGCTCTCTTCCAATTGGTGCCGGGTCGCCGCATTATCGAGCCATTCTGTGAAGACAGGCTGAAGATCTGTGCTCAAAGCCTCGATTCGAGCAATGGCTTCCGGAAGATCTCCGCTCTGCAGGGCGCTGCTGGCTTGCTCTAACTGATCCTGACTGGTCGCCTCGTCTTTGACGCGCACTTGCACGCCATCGCCGAAAATGGTGCGCATCCAAGACGACCCCCCGCCTTTCTGTTCGGCTTCAAGATCAAGCGCTTCATCTCTCAAAGCCGGAAACTGCGTCTGTAGATCCGACAAAGTCGGGACCGCCTGTGCGGCAATCGGCTCAAGACCTTGCACCGCCTCGTTTTCAGGGAGGGCTGATAATAGCCGTGCATGGGCCGTTAGGAATGGGCGTCCGCGGCGAGCCGCCGCTTCAATGGCAGACAACGCAAGGGCGGCTTCGGTGCGTGCATTGGTCGAGACCGCCGCAGTGAGCGTTTCCGCCTCGGCTTTTCCTTCCAGGTCAGAGAGCCGCATCCGAAACCCTTCAAGCGTTGCCTCATAATCGCTGAGCTTGGTGACCAATGCATCTTCAAGCGTGGTCATGCGCGTCTCGAGATTTGAGAGATCGACGATCGGGGCGCTTTCGTCGGCGTCCGCGTCCTCCGCGAGACTGGCCAATCGCACACGCTGCAACGTAGAAATGTCGGCTTGAAGGGTTTCAATCTCACTTTGCAAGGCGCGAATATCGGTCAGCGCGCGCGTGCGATCGGCCTGTAAATTGTCCGTACGTGTCCGCAAGTCCGTGACGTCTGTCGCGATCGAAAAGGCGCGCGCCTTTGTTTGCGCTTGCGCCTCGGAAACGGCGCTTAGATCTGTTTGCAAGGCAGCGATCCTGCCCGCGTCGGGGGTAAATCCGGGAACGCGGCCAATGCTCGCCAGCGCCAGTGTGAGAGACAAAAGGCTGACCAATCCCAGCATGCCAAAGGCGATCCATCCCGGTCGTCCGAAAGAGCGGCTCGATTTCGGTTTTTCGGAGGGTGCCGGTTCGAATTCCGCATCAATCGGCGCGTCATCCCCTGAAATGGGCGGCACGGATGATGTCGACATTGCTGGCCCTCCCGTGGGAATCACTTCGTGCAGCTTATATCGTGTCGTGTCATGCCGAAAGTGTGGCGAGCAAAGACTGCAGCGCATCGATGAGGCCATCTTCATTTGGATGCGCAGCGATCGCAACGGGCTGGCACTGTAACCCGTCCAAAGGCTGGCGGGCTCTATTAGAAATCGCAACCAGGGCGCAGCGCCTTAAGGCGTGGTGTTTCACCAATGCCGCGAAGGCTTGCGCGCCTTTTGCTGAATGGACCAGCAATACGCAGGGCCTGTCTGTCAGAATCAAGTCTTCCACCTCTTGAGGCAGCAAAGAGGCCGGCTTCATTTCATAGATTGGCGCGAAAATCAGACCAAAACCGAACCGCTCAAGTTCGGATTTTAACGTCCCTGCGGCCGCTTTGTTGGCAATGTGGAGAAGCGGCTTTTCGGCAGGCGCGCTCTGGTCGGCAATGTAGCGCGCAAGATCAAGAGCGTCGCCCGCCGACTCCTTGACCGTCGCAAAGCCAGCCTGCCGGGCTGCCAGTGCGGTCGCGGGGCCGACACACCAGGCAGGAGGCTCAAAATCGCCGCCGCGATCAGCATAGGCCCGAACGCCGTTCGCGCTGGTAAAAACGATCCCAGACAGGGTCTCGGCTGCCGGGATTGGGATCTCTCTTCGCGCGCGAAAGCTTAGCATCGAGGCGATGATGGGGCGCAAACCAAGATCCTGTAATCGCTTTGCTGTCTCGTGCGCGCCAGGTTCGGCACGGGTCACGATAATAGGGATATCCACCGCGTTTGGCATTTCGACTCAGTCGGTAAATACAGGCAAATCGCCGCCCGCTTGGTCGCGAATGGACCGGCCCAGCTCACGCCCCAGATTTGCGAGTTCCGGCAGAGACGTCGAGATCAGTGCAGTGGCGTCTCCCATCCATTTGTTTTGTCCATCTGGACTGAGCACCTCGCCGCGCAAATACCAAGCGCCGTCGCGCGGTTGCATCTGCGCGGCCATTGCCGTGCGGCACGAGCCGTCGAGTTCGGCGAGAAAAGCGCGTTCAGCTGTGGCCATGGCGCGCGTGGCGGCATGATCGATCTGCGACAGGGCATCAGCAATCGCTTGTGGCAAGCGGTCAGCGCGTGCCGCAACGGCGACAATGCCCTGACCGGCGGCGGGCAGCAGATCCGCGACCGGGACAGGGTGAGCTTTATCGTGCAATCCAAGGCGCTGAAGCCCGGCCATCGCCAAAAAGGTTGCGTCTGCTTCACCGCGTTCCAGCTTTTCGATCCGAGTTTCGACCCGACCGCGAAATGGAACAACCTTTAAGTCAGGCCGCAGCGATAAGGCTTGAGCTTCGCGCCGCAGGCTGGCCGTCCCGAGCACGGCGCCTTCCGGCAAGTCTTGCAGTCGTTGGATGCCATTGGTGGTTAAAAACCCATCGCGAGGATCTGCGCGCTCTGGGAACGCCATCAAGCTTTGCCCGTCCGGCAGGATGCTCGGGACGTCTTTCAGACTGTGAACACCGATATCGATTTCGCCGACATCCACCGCATGATCGATTTCGCGCGTAAACAGACCTTTGCCGCCCGAATTGATCAGGCGCTCCGATGTGAGTTGATCGCCTTTTGTGGTGAACGTGACGATTTTAGGCGTTAGGTCGCCATTGCTGGCGCTTTCTAATGTGGTTGCAACCCAGCGCGCTTGATACAGGGCGAGCGGTGACCCCCGCGTTCCAATTCGGACGATCTGCGAGTTTGCCATGAATGCTCGATTCCTCCCGTCACCGACCAGCTAACGCCGATGCGCCAGCCCCGCAAGTCGCGGTCGGACCTACACGCGCGGCAAATCCTCTGACAGCAAATGGTTTTCGAGCCGAGATCCAGCGTCTATATCGCCTCTATGGCAACATCTGTGATAGTTCTGGGCATTGAAACAAGCTGCGACGAGACGGCCGCTGCAGTGGTTAAACGCCAGCCGGATGGCACGATCTCTATTCTTTCAGAAATCGTCAGAAGTCAGATCGATGCGCACGCGCCTTATGGCGGTGTTGTGCCGGAGATCGCGGCCCGCGCGCACGCCGGGATGATTGATCACGTCGTCTCAGCGGCCATGCGCGCAAGCCAGCACACGTTCGACGATTTGCAGGGGATCGCTGCGACCAGCGGACCCGGCCTCATCGGGGGCGTCATGGTTGGCATGATGACCGGCAAAGCACTGGCCATGGCCAGTGGCAAAAGCTTCATACCGATCAACCATTTAGAGGGCCATGCCCTGTCGCCACGCCTCGCTACGCTATGTCCGTTTCCCTATTTGCTTTTGCTCGTCAGCGGCGGCCATTGCCAGTTTATCCAGGTCGACGGGCTCGGCGATTATCACCGACTTGGTTCGACCATTGACGATGCCGCTGGCGAAGCGTTCGATAAATTGGCCAAAACCCTTGACCTTGGCTTTCCGGGGGGGGCAGCGGTCGAGACATTCGCGCAAAGCGGCGACCCGACGCGGTTCGACTTGCCGCGGCCGCTTCTGAAACGTCCCAATCTCGAGATGAGTTTTGCCGGTTTGAAAACAGCAGCGGCGCGGATTGCGGCTGCCGACGTTTTAGACGATCAAGCCCGCGCAGACCTGTGCGCCTCTTACCAAGCGGCAATTGCAGACTGCCTCGCCGGGAAAGCCAAGCGGGCCCTGGCGGCGGCCGAGCCGGACGCGGCGGGCGAGCGTCGATTGGTCGTAGCAGGCGGGGTTGCGGCAAACAAAACCATCCGTGAGGCGCTCAATCGGGTGGCAGAGCGTGCCGGCGCGCAATTGATCGCCCCGCCATTGCGCCACTGCACAGACAATGCTGCCATGATTGCGCTTGCTGGGGCTGAGCGCCTGGCGGCGGGATTGGTGCCCGATGATGCAATGCGATTTGCGGCCCGTCCGCGGTGGCCGCTAGATGAGGTTTCGGCAGAAAAAAATCCCGCTTATGGCGGAGGTAAGCGCGGCGCGAAAGCTTAAAACTTGAACGCAGACCGGAGGCGAATACCAGCTTCGATTTCTTCGCCTTCGAGTTGGATCGTATCGTCAATGTCTTGCGACCCAATCGTTAGCTCACCGCCGACAGAAATCCGCGGGGTAATTTGAAACTCGGCCTCGGCCATCATCTCTTCTTTGGCGAGCGGCGAGTCTACATCGCGTGAGGTGAGGTCGAAACTCAAGCTCCACCGGTCGCCTTTGATCCAGGCCAAACTAAACGTTTGCGATGGGCGCGCATCCCAGACCGGGCCGTTGAGGTCAGTATCATTGAAGCTGAAGCGCTGAAACCATTCGGGCTGCGCCTGTTCGGTTTCGGCAATCGATGGGGCTGGCACCTCGGGCAGGTCTTGTTGCGCCATCGCCGGTAAAGCGAGACCCCCAAAACATAAAAAAGACGCGATCAGCAAACGCATTCGATAACTCCTACCCCCTACATAGCGATTGCGATGCTTAATAGTACCCTAATTTCCGATGAAATCCATAATTTCTTGTGAGAGTGTGATTTCGACAACAACGCCCTGGGACTCGAAGGTTTCTTCGGGTGATTTTATCTCATCTCGCAGGTATGCCACTGCGATCCGCGTATGGCGCCCAAGATCGCGTCCGGCACCGAACCGCCAGCCATGCGTTTCCAACCCCGCATTATCATCATCGGATACACCATATTCTAAAGAAAAATCAGTGTTGTAGGCCTGTTTGAACAGACCTGTGCTCCAAGCCCGATACTGGCCCTGTTGGAAACCATTATCGGATTCGAGCCAAGACGCGCCGAGGGTCCAGCCAGCCTGTTCGATGCGCGACCCCGCCGACCACGTTTCGACACTCGTGTACGGACCGTTCACGGCACCTGATTTTGGGTCTGCGGTGGACCAACCGACGCCAAGATCTGCGCGCAAGCCCGAATCAGGCAGCCGCCTGGTCGCATTCAGCGCGACTTCCACGGCATGTTCGAGATTCGGAGACAGCCCGTTCGTGCCGCTGGCCGGACGGCGATCAAGCCCGTCTGCATTGAGTTCTGGCGTGTAGCTGATCCCCGCTCGTAGCCCCAAAAGTCGCGGGCTCGCATAGGAAATTTTTCCGCTCGGACCGGTCAGGTCATGCCGGGTTTGTACCGTGCTGAGGCCCGTCGGGTCGAGTAAGCTCGAATCCAAACGGGCATGTGAGAGCACCGATTTAGCCCCTTCGTGAAACCGTGCCGCGACGCCGAGATCCTTTCCGACGCGCAGCTCACCATAGCCCCCATCGACCTGCACATAGGCTGTTTCTAAGCGGGCGCGTAAATCCGAAGATCTGACCGGTGCGGCTGAGGACAAGCCGGAAAACGCCCCCACCGCAGCAGACATATCAGACCCGAACCCGCCAATCCCGCCGACGCGCGCGGGATGGTCACCTTGCAGTCGTAAAGCGCCGCGCGCCCGAAGCCTAAGCCCATTCTCCAAAACCTGTTGCGAGGTCGCAATCAGAGAGACTTCGCCAAGCACGGTTTCAGACTCGACAGCTTTTCCATCATCCATGAGCGGCGCAATGACCGTGACCATTTCGGCCTCGATTTCGGTCTCGATCGGGCCATTGCTTTGCGCCCAAACGCCAGTCGAGAGCATGACGGTGGGCGGCAGGAGATAAACGAAGCGACGCGGCATGAGCCTCCTAGGCGCCTGCGCAGAGGGAAAACACATGACCACTGGCAGGCTGAGTATCAGGTGTTATAGAGACACTTATTCTACAAGAACATGCCAACGGGAATTGACAATATGCAGGCCGTTTCATCCTTTTTCATTGCGGTGTTCGGGGCACTCGCACTGACCGGCTGCGTTTTCGGTGGCGGCGGCGACGATAATGTCGAAGAGCGTGTCGTCGAGGACATTGCCGGTGGGGCGAACCCATATTTGTGGCGGGCGACGCTGGACACACTCAATCCTTTACCACTGGTCAGCGCCGACCCATTTGGCGGAACGATCATCTATGATTGGCACGCGTTTGAAAGCGCCGCTGACGAACGGGTCAAAGCAACCGTCTATATTCTCGATTCGCGGTTGCGCGCCGATGGGGTCAAAGTCAGTGTTTTCCGGCAGGTGAACCAAGACGGCATTTGGGCTGACGCGGCGGTCGATCCCGAAACCGGTATCCAACTCGAGAATGCGATCCTCGCAAGAGCCAGAAATCTCAAAGCCTCCGAACTCGATTAAACCTCAAAGCCACAGGCGCAATGATGGCCTCAAGATATGATCCGCAAGCCGCGGAACCCAAATGGCGTAAAGCCTGGCAACAGGCAGACTTGTTCAAAGCCAAATCACCGAGCGAAGCCGGTGATGCCCCGAAAGCCTATGTGCTGGAAATGTTTCCGTATCCGTCGGGACGGCTGCATATGGGACATGTGCGCAACTATGCCATGGGCGATGTCGTTGCGCGGTACAAAAAGGCCAAAGGCTTCAATGTCCTACACCCGATGGGATGGGACGCATTTGGCATGCCTGCTGAAAATGCAGCGATGGAAAAAGGCGTTCACCCCGGCACCTGGACCTATCAGAACATCGACGCGATGAAGGCGCAGTTCGAAAAGCTTGGCCTGTCGCTGGATTGGTCACGCGAATTCGCGACTTGCGATCCAGACTATTATGGCGAGCAACAGCGTCTTTTCCTGAAGTTCATGGACAATGGGCTGGTCTATCAAAAGAAAGCCAAGGTGAATTGGGACCCCGTTGACCACACTGTGCTCGCCAATGAGCAGGTGATTGATGGCAAAGGCTGGCGGTCGGGCGCACCGGTCGAACAGCGCGAGCTGGTCCAATGGTTTTTCCGGATCACCGATTATGCCGAAGACTTGCTCGAACAGGTCCAAAAGCTTGAGCGATGGCCTGAAAAGGTGCGGACCATGCAAGCCAATTGGATTGGCCGATCTGAAGGGTTACAAATGCGGTTCGAATGGGCAGAAGGCGCCCCAGAGAGCCACGCGCAGGGCGTAGAAATTTTTACCACACGCCCGGATACATTGTTCGGGGCGAGCTTTATTGCGCTGTCGCCAGACCATCCCTTAACCATCGAGATGGCCGCAAGTAATGCGGCGTTAGAGGCGTTTCGCGCCGATTGTGCGAAGGTCGGGACGTCCGAGGCCGATATCGAAAAAGCCCCGAAAATGGGCTTTGATACCGGCCTTTCGGTCAAGCATCCTTTTGTCGATGACCAGACACTGCCTGTTTACGTCGCGAACTTTGTATTGATGGGCTATGGAACCGGCGCGATTTTCGCGTGCCCCGCGCACGATCAGCGCGATTTTGATTTTGCGCGCAAATACGATCTGCCGATCCTCCCAGTCGTGAAGCCGTCTGACAAAGACGCAGCTTCAGCTGAATGGGTCAGCTCTGGCCGCGGTGAAGACATGGACGCAGCCTATACCGGTCCAGGGTCGATCATGAACTCGGCATTTTTGAATGATCAGGAGATCACGGCCGCGAAATCGATGGCGATTGCCAAAGTCGAAGACTTGGGCCTCGGCACCGGCACGGTCAATTATCGTTTGCGCGATTGGGGCGTCTCGCGACAGCGCTATTGGGGTTGCCCGATCCCCGTCATTCATTGCGAGACGTGCGGGATTGTCCCAGTGCCGGTCGAAGACTTGCCGGTGAAATTGCCGGAAGATGTCAGTTTCGATAAGCCCGGGAACCCGCTGGAGCATCATCCGACCTGGAAGCATTGCACCTGTCCGAACTGTGGCAAGCCGGCGCTTCGTGAAACCGATACGCTCGATACATTCAATGATTCGAGCTGGTACTTTGCCCGATTTGCAAGCGTCGATGATCCAGTGGAGCGGGCCTATTGGCTCCCGGTCGATCAATATGTTGGCGGTGTTGAACACGCGGTTCTACATCTGCTCTATGCGCGCTTCTTCATGCGGGCCATGCGCGATGTCGGTGAAGTGGATTTGCCGAGTGGTGAGCCGTTCGCGGGCTTGTTCACGCAAGGCATGGTAACGCACGAAACTTACAAGGCCGAGGACGGTCGTTGGTTGCCTCCCGCTGAAGTGGAGCAACGTGGCGACATCTGGATTGAACGTGCGACCGGTCAGGCTGTGACGGTCGGGGCGATCGAGAAAATGTCCAAATCGAAGAAGAACACGGTCGATCCGGACAATATCATTGCCACCTTTGGCGCCGATACGGCGCGCTGGTTTGTGCTCTCAGACAGCCCGCCAGAACGCGATGTTGAATGGACGCAATCTGGCGCCGAAGGGGCTGGGCGGTTTGTTCAGCGCGTCTGGAGCGTGTTTCATGCTTTAAGTGAAGCGACCGCCACAGCGCCAGACTCAGACACGGGTGAAGCGACCACGCTTCGACGGGCATCGCACAAAGCGGTGCATGCCATCGACAAAGCGATCGAAGAGTTCCGCTTTAATTCTGCGATCGCGTCGATCCATGAATGGGTGAGTGTCCTCAAGAAAGCCGAGCAGGGCGGCGACACGCTCCTCGCGGTGCGGCTGGAAGCTGCGTCAATGTTGGCGCGGTGCTTGGTTCCGTTCATGCCACATTTGGCAGAAGAGTGCTGGGCATTGATCGAAGGGGACGGCCTCTGTTCGGCGGCGGCTTGGCCTGACATTGATGAAACGCTTCTGGTCGAGGACAGCGTGACGCTGCCGATTCAAGTTAATGGCAAGCGGCGTGCCGAAATTGCAGTCTCAAAAACGGCGGGGAAGGATGACATAGAGGCCACGGCTTTGGCGGAACCGAGCCTGCAATCCTTCATTGCTGATAAAACCATCAAGAAAGTGATTGTCGTTCCCGGTCGGATCGTCAATATCGTGGTGTAATGAGAGTTTTCGCAATTGCTTTTCTATGCGCCTGCTTGGGGGCATGTGGTTTCACACCGCTTTATGCGACCAATGGCCAGTCAGGTAATATTTCAGTGTCGACGATTGAAGGCCGCGCTGGACATAATCTAAGAAAAGCGCTTCTGCAGGAGCTCGCGCCGGGATTGCCCGGTCTAGACAGTTCCGCGAGCCTGACCATCGATTTGAGCGAGGCCATCGGTCGATTGGCTTTGTCGCCGGACGAGTCTGCCACCCGAACGGACATTATCGTTCGAGCCGACTATGTCCTCGCCTTTGATGACGGGGCGATTTCGGGGCAGTCGACTGCAGAGACCAGCTTCCTCGTACCCGACGCGCCGTTTTCGGACATTTCCGCCCAAATCGACGCAACAGATCGTGCCATGCTCATCCTGGCGCGTCGCGTGGCAGATGATTTGCGCATACAAATGGCGAATTTAGAATGAAGTTTCAGGGCAGTAGCGCTGAACGCTTTGCGAAGAAACCAGATCCTGCCTGTCTCTTTGCTCTGGTTTTCGGAGATGATGAGGGGGTGGCTGCGGATACGGCATCGGCTTTGATCCAGTCCTGGGAACGAGACCAGCCCAGCACCGTGCGAACCTTCGACGAAGATGAGGTCAAACGCGATCCAAGCCTCCTTTTTGACGCCCTCTCGGCGGTCTCTTTGCTTGGCGACGGGACGATTATTCGGATCCGCAGCAAAGGTGAGAAACTCTTCGGTTTGATGAAAGAGGTGCTCGAATTGCCGCCGGATCGGGTGGCCGCAAAGCTCATCCTCTTAAATGGCAGTTTGAACACGCGGTCGAAATTGCGGACGGCCTTCGAAGCGGCACCGAACGCCGCTGCTTTGCACGTGTTTGCCGATACGGCGTCCGACATGGTTGAGCTTGTGCGCCAGTCTTTGAAAGCGTCAAATATCGAGATCATGGACGATGCGTTGAGCGCTTTTGTCGATGGATTGCCCGGACACCGCAGTTTGGCCAATGCTGAAATGGAAAAGCTCTCAATCTATGCCCACGGGTTGGGGCGACCGGTTTCAATACAGGATGTCAGATCCTTGTGCGAAACCAATGCCGACGAAAGCGCGCGCCGTGCTGTCTTATTGGCGATGAGCGGGGACGCGGAGCGTGCGCAAGCGGAGCTTGACCGGGTTTTAGATGCCGGGTTGTCCGCGATCAGTCTGATCCGAATGTTCGAAATGGAGGCGACGCGGATGCTTGCAGCGCAGGCTTTGCAGGGCGAGGCAGGGGGCGGCAATGTTGGCATGAGACTAAAGCCGCCGGTTTGGAAATCAGACTGGCCAGCGTTTCAAGCGCGCCTGCGCAAATGGCCGACGCCGCGCCTTGTCCGACTGATGGAGCGCCTGCATGATTTGGAGCGAATGGCGAAGTCGCCTGGCGGATCTGGCCTCGCAGATCCGGCCATGCGGGCGCTGTTTGTCAGTCTCTACAAAGCGGCGGCATCGGCGGCGTAAGCGCAGTCACGAATGAATGATTGGAAGTTTACCGTGAGCTTTGCCAAGGATCGGGTGGGAGGCGTGCCATGACATTTTTCTCCAAGCTCTTATTTCTGGTCCTTGCTTTGGCGCAATTTTTGGTGCCGCGGCTGCCAGCATTTGGCATCGGACAACCGATTGGGGATCGGGCCGTCGCGGCGGGTGTACCGCCAGAGCTGCCCGTTGGCGGGTTTTTCGCGATATGGGGTGTGATCTTCACCGGTCTTGTATTGATCGCAATCCTCAATTTGCGGGCGCCAGATTATACCAGCGAACGCATCTCACCGCCGCTCACATTTGCGGCGCTCGGCACGTTGGTCTGGATGCTGAGCGCACAAGGCATTGGCCATCCTTGGTTGGACTTGCTGCTGCTCTTTCCGATCGCGTTTTTTACTTGGGAAGCGGCGTATCGCTTGGATCGCGGGAAGAGTTATGACGGCACCGCCCGCGCGCTGCTTTACGGCGTAACGGTCGGTCTATTTGCTGGCTGGCTTAGTGTTGCGATTTCGATCAGCCTTCCGGACGTGATGCGCGCCGCATTGGGACGCGGCGCGAGTGATGCGGTTTGGCAATCCTTATGGATCTCGATCCTGCCTGCCGCCGGTATGGCATATGTTTTTGCGACCTATGTCAGCCGCAATGGCTGGTACTTCATCGCCGTCGCGTGGGGCCTATTCGGCATCCTTGTGAACAATTGGGCCCGATTGGGCACGCACGCTCTGGCCATCGCGACAGCCTTTGTTGCGCTGGTGGTGATTTATCATCGCATTCGGTTTGGGGCGCGCGGCAGTTACCCGGCCAAACCTTGAGCTTGCGCATTCAGCGCAGCCACAAGCGCATCGCTGATCTCGCCGTCTGTTTCTAAGCCAGTATCGACTTGAAACGCGCGGATCGCCGTCCGCGTTCCGGCACCCGCAATGCCATCTGGCACACCTGCATCATATCCCAGTCCGTTTAGCACGGTTTGGATCGCGACCACTTGAGCTTGCGTAGAGCGATCCCAAGTCTGCTGGCCAAACTCGCCATTCGCCTCCGGATCGCGGCGCGCTACGATCCACACGCTGGCACGACGCTGCGCCTGTTGCGCTTTGTCCAGCGGCAAAGCTTCGCGCAGTGTGGCCACATTGCCAGGGGCGCTCGCATCGCCGCTCGCCGCAGCAATCTCGTACCAGTAAAGCGCTTCAACTTGGCTGGGTGAGATGCCAAGGCCGTTTTCGTACATCAGTGCCAAATTGTATTGGCTATCGACGACACCGAAATCAGCCGCTTTTCGCGTCCATTCTGCGGCCGCCGCGTACGATTGCGGCCCGCCTTCGCCATCAGCAAAGAAAACCGCAAGATCGTGCATCGCTAAGATATTGCCGCCATTTGCGGCGCGCTCGGTCCAGGACCGAGCGATCTTAAAGTCTCTCGGCACGCCCAAACCACGCTCATGTAATTTTGCGAACTGATATTGCGCCGCGGGCAAGCCTTGCTCGGCGGCGCGACCGATGAACTCGGCGGCTGCAACATGGTCTTGTGCTTGGTGGCGTTCCAGACCCCATTTGAACTGAGCAATCGGATTGCCGTTCAGCGCAGCGCGTTCCAGCGTCAGCGCCATCGGAATCTCAGGGAGGTTGGGGGTTTCGGTTGGCGCCGCTGCCGCAACGGTTTCGACGGGCGTCGCGGTGTCGCCAAGGCCAGCGGTGCTGCCCTCTTCGAAAAGATCTTCCTCAAGCGCCTCGTTCACCGCTGCGCTCAATGGCGCTTCGGCGAACTCAACACCGGTGAGCGATGGTTCCTCTTCGGTGCCCGAGGCGGCTTCGCTCGACGCAACTAAATTGCTTTTGGTAACAATGGTTGGCGCATCCGAGGTTTCGGTGAATATCTGCTTGCCCCGCAGCGCGACCCATCCACCGGCGCCAGCTGCTGCGAGCGCAAACACAGATGCGGCGGCCATAATTGGGAATTTCCGTCCGCCGGACTTGCCCGTTTTGGGTGTCGCAGATGCCGCTGAGCGCCGTCCGCGCCGCAGTTTTGAACCGGATTTCGGATCGTCTGCGGCTGCAATTGCGGCTTGTCGCGCACGACTTAGATAGTCGGTTGCGCCGTCTTGCGTGTCTTCGAGTAAGTCGGACCCAGCCTCATCAAGGTCGTCTGTGTTATGCGCCAGCTCTTCGTCACCATAATCAGGCAAAAACTCCGCGAGATCCTCTGGCGTCTCCTCATCCGAAGCAAATGCCGCCTCGGCGGCAGGATCAAGCTCATCTCCGAAGACATCTGAGTCGCGCGCTTCCTCTTGCGCTTCATCCCAGCTGCCGAGTTCCGTGAGCGGATCGTCTTCCGGCGTAGCGTCCGCGATAGCGTCTTCGCTTTCTTCGACGACAAGCGTATCCATAGAGTAAGGATCGTCGGTGGCTTGCTCGACGGGATCCTCTAACGCGTCCGGCGTTGCATCGGCTGCATCAAAATCTGGCAGTCCGGAAAGATAGTCGGCATCTTCGGTCTCTGCCGGTGCATCGCTCGGCGCAGACACATGCTCCGCCTCGGCCTCAGGTGCGGCTTGATGATCTGGTGTTGGTTCGAGCGCTATCGGGGTTTGGTCGACTTCCATTTCCCGCATTTTTGGGAGCGGCTCTGAACTGTTATTGGCCAAAGGTGGGGCGGTAAAATCCTCCAGCGCTTCGAGCCGCGAGGCGAGCGACAGGATTGCGCGCTGAACCGGCGAAACCGCCGTTTTAGTTTGGCTCTGCATATCGGCCAATCGTTCGGAAATATTGGCCAGGGCATCCGACAGCCGGGTCTCATGGCGGACTTCGGATGCAGAGAGTTTCTCATCCAGCGTCCGCTGCGCTTGTTCTTGCCGCGCCTGGACATGTTTGATTGCCGTGGCGACTTGCTCACCGACTTGTTCGATCGCCGACGCGCTGCGGCGTTCGCTTTCGACCACGCGTTGATCGACCGTCGCCGACAATTGCTCGACCCGATCGCCAACCGTCTGGATCGCCGCGGCACTGCGTTCTTCACTGGCGCGAATGCGGTCGTCAAAGGACTGCGAAAGCCCTGCAACTTGCTCGCCAACTTGTTCGATTGCGGCGGCGTTGCGCAACTCGGCTTCGACCACGTGTTGATCAAGCGTGCTTGAGAGGTCTTTGATTTGAGCGCCGAGACCATCCAAGCTGGTTGCAACGTCTTCGGCTTCGAGCGCGTGAACCCGGGCTTCCAAAGAACCCATAAGATCTGGATTGGCGCCAGCCGCGGCCCGCTCAATCTCATCTGCCAATTGCAAACGCGATTGCTCAACGCTCGATCGCAAGTCTTGGGCGAGGGCATCAAACCGCTCTTCGAACTGGCGACGCCAGTTCTCGGCCTGCTCTGGATTGGCCATAGCGGCGACGGTATCGATTCGTTGATCGACATTGGCGAATGTGTGCTCAAGGGCCTTCAAAGCCGAATCGGTTGTGTTTTCTGCGCGCTGCAATCGATCCTGGATGCGCGCCAAAGTGCTTTCCATGGACGATAATGCACCCGAGACGTCCCCCTCAACAGATCGCATGCGCGAGTCGACTTCATCGACTTTGGCGAGCGTATTGGTGACTGAATTTTCAATCGCTGAAAACCGTTCTGAGAGATGTCGGGACGTGCCCTCGGCGCGCAATTCGGCTTGTTCGACGGCCTTTTCGACACGTTTGGCAGCGTCGGACAGAGTTGATTCAACCTTTAGCTCAATCCCGTCCACCCGCTCAGCGATATCGCTAAAGCCCGATTCAACGCGGCCTTTCATGGCGGCGGATTCATCTTGCGTTAGACGGCTTTCTTCATAGACGTGCGAGGCCAGCTTGCCGAGCGCATCTTCAAGCGCCTTCATCGCCTCGAGATTGTGCTTCCCGCTATCATCGGTCTCCAAAGTTTGAACTTTGTCCTGGAGCATTTCATGCGTTTCGCGCAGCTCATCGATCATACGTTCGACTTCGGCGGCCATTGCGGACGTAGAATTCTCGGTGTTTTCGAGCCGCGCTAATAGACCGAGCACGGATTGATCGATCCCAGTAATCGCTAAGGTTGATCGCGCCTCGACGGCCTCGATCCGCTGCGCCAGGCCGTCGAGCGCGCCGGGGCGACTTGTGGTTGTATCGTAGGGGAAATCTCTGGGCCGCGCTTCACTGTGCCCTTCTAGCAATAGATTATTTATATAGTCGCCCAGGGTGACACCTTTCATCCGCGCTTTCTCTTTCGCGACGGCGCGGGCCCGATCGTCTACACCTTTGACGCTCCAGGAACCATATTGGCTCATCCCAGTACTCCAGCTCAGCACGCTTTTGATTCGTTCTAGCGCGCATACGACTTCATGAAACCCAGAAATGCAGGGAACGCTATTAATGCTGAGTTAAAAAGGTAAACGCTAGAGGTTAAATTCGTAAGCTTTGTTCATACACTTTGACAACTTATCCGACCTGACGTTGACGTTCGCGTAAAGACGATGCATACTCGGAAGCATGCCAGATACCGTACCTTCACTTGCCATCGCTGACTCGCGCACCTATTCGATTTCGGAATTGGCCCGCGAGTTTGGAATCACCCCACGCGCGCTGCGTTTTTACGAAGACAAAGACATGTTGCATCCCGCTCGGGATGGCATGACGCGCGTTTATTCTCACCGCGATCGCGGCCGGGTTAAGATCATTGTCCGTTTGAAACGGCTCGGTTTGCCGCTCGCCGACATTCGCGAAATCCTAGATCTCTATGGGCTCGAAGATGGCCAGCGCGCTCAGATGCGCATGTCGCTGGTCAAGTTTCAAAACCAGATCAGAGAGCTCGAAAGCCAGCGCGAAGACATCGAAATGGCCTTGCAGGAATTGCACAATGGCATTGAGTGGTTGGAAGAGCAGCTCGAGAAGATCGGGCCCGGTGCCGCAGAGGCCGAAAATTTGAAGGCCTATGATGCGGTTGCCCGCCGTCAGCTTGATGACGCCTAAACCCGTTTCGTTTCGCTCTAATAACTTGAATGACCTTTCCAAACCGTGACGCTACATCAGCGCCACGGTTTGTTGATCACACTTGAGGGAACCCATAATGCCACGTTACGACGCCCCGATCCGCGACATGCAGTTCATTTTGCATGATGTTTTATCCATCCAAAACTATTCCAATCTGCCGGGATTTGAGGACGCGACCCCAGATCTCGTTGATGCGATTTTGGAAGAGTCCGGCAAGTTTGCCAAAGAAGTTCTGTTCCCGCTAAACAAAGTTGGCGACCAGCAAGGCTGTGTCCGCAACGCTGATGCGAGCGTGAAAACGCCTGACGGGTTCCCGGACGCGTATCAGCAAATGGTGGACAATGGCTGGCCTTTGCTGGGCAAGTCACCGGATATGGGCGGCCAAGGCCTGCCTTATGTCGTCAACATGGCGACCAGCGAGATGACCTCCTCTGCGAACATGGCCTTTGCGATGTATCCAGGCCTCACCTCAGGCGCATTTGAAGCGCTGATGGCGGGGGGCTCTGAGGAACAAAAAGCCAAATACGGACCGAAAATGGCGTCGGGTCACTGGGCCGGCACGATGAACCTGACAGAGCCACAATGCGGAACGGATCTCGGCCTGATCAAAACCAAAGCGGTCCCGCAAGCTGACGGCTCTTACAAAATTACCGGTCAGAAAATCTGGATCTCAGGTGGTGAGCAGGATCTCACAGAGAACATTATTCATTTGGTCCTGGCCCGGATCGAAGGCGCGCCAGAGGGCATTAAAGGCATTTCGCTCTTTGTTGTGCCGAAATATATCGTCAATGATGATGGCTCTTTAGGGGAGCGCAACGCCGCGAGCTGTGGCGGCCTTGAAGAGAAAATGGGCATTCACGGCAATGCCACCTGCGTCATGAATTATGATGGCGCCACCGGCTGGCTGGTCGGCGAAGAGCATAAGGGCATGCGCACCATGTTCGTGATGATGAACGAAGCGCGCCTCGGCGTTGGCATGCAGGGGCTTAGCCAAGCCGAAATTGCCTATCAAAACGCGGTGGATTTTGCCAATGACCGTTTGCAAGGCCGGTCCCTGAAGGGCGTTCAGGCGCCGGACAAACCCGCCGATCCGGTCATTGTGCACCCAGATGTCCGCCGCATGTTGATGGATCAAAAATCCTTCATCGAGGGCGCTCGCGCTTTCACTTATTGGACGGCGCTTTACGGTGACCTGCATCATAAGTCGCCGGATGAGAAAGTTCGTGAAAAGGCAGAAGACTATATGGCGCTGATGACGCCAGTCTTGAAAGCCTTCTTGACCGATCGCGGGTTCAAAATGGCCAATGAAGCCCTGCAAATTCATGGCGGGTCTGGCTTCACCCAAGAATGGGGCCTCGAACAATTTGTGCGCGATTGCCGGATCACGCTGATCTATGAGGGCACAAACGGCATTCAGGCGCTCGACCTTGTCGGTCGTAAGCTCGCGTCAAATGGGGGCCGCGCGGTGTTCAGCTTCTTCGCTGAGATGGATGACTTTATTGGCAACCATGAAGGCGACGCAGAGCTCGAGCCATTCATCGAAGGCCTGAAATCTGCAAAAGCGCAGCTCCAGGACGGCACCAATTGGCTGATGCAAAACGGCATGACCGACTTTAACAATGCTGGTGCGGCTTCGTCTGATTATCTCCAGCTCTTCGGCCTCACCGCCCTCACTTATATGTGGGCGCTGATGGCGAAAGTCGCGCTGGAAAAGAAAGGCGACGATCCGTTTTATGACGATAAACTCGTCACCGGAAAGTACTATGTGTCTCGCGTTTTACCCGAAGCAGCCTCGCATCTGGCGAAGCTGAAAACGGGCGCAGATCTGATGATGGCGCTGCCCGCTGACCGGTTCTAATCATGGCCTTGAAAGCAGCACCAACGCTGGAAACAGAACGGTTGGTGCTGCGGCCTTACCAATTAGACGATTTCGACGCGTTCGCCGCGTATTTTGCGTCCGAACGGTCCGTCTACACGGACGGCCCTGTCCCGCGAATAACCGCCTGGGATCTGTTTACGGCAGGATCTGGCCGCTGGGCGATTGCCGGGCATGGCGCTTGGACAATCGCGCGAAAGCAAGATCACGCCGCCATCGGCTTGGTCTCCTTAAACACGGCAATCGTTCTGCCTGATCCCGAGCTTGGGTGGATCTTATGGGAGGGCTATGAAGGCCAAGGCTATGCATTTGAAGCGGCTGCGGCCGCGCGCGATTTTGCCTTTCAGATCTTGCAATGGCCGACACTGATTAGCGGGATCCATGTGGACAATCGCGCCTCGATCCGATTGGCGGAACGCTTAGGGGCCGCACGCGATACGACTGTCCATCTGGCAGACGAGCCTGAAACCCTTTTTTACCGCCATCCTCGCCCATAAAACGTGGTGGTCGACATGCAACTTCCCGTTACGTCACGACTGGCCAAAACACCAATCTCCGCATACATTGACGTGAACGTAAACGTCATAATCATGTTTTTGGAGCCCGCTTATGTCTGATGTGCTCGATGTCCCGCTCTCGCCATGGCGCCAGGATGAGGAAATCAAGATCTTTAATGAGGCTGTTTCCCAGTTCTTCGAAAAAGAATTGAAACCGCACGTTGAAGATTGGCGCGAAGCTGGCGCGGTGCCGCGCGACGTTTGGTACAAGGCGGCTGAGCAAGGCTTGCTCCTGGTCTCTGCGCCGGAAGAATATGGCGGGGCAGGCGGTGATTTTCGGCATGATGCGGTGATCATCGAACAGCTTGAATTGCAGGGCATTGCCGGTTTTGGCATCGGTCTCCACAATGCGATCGTCGCGCCGTACATCATCCATTATGGGTCGGACGAACAAAAACAGCGTCTCCTCCCCAAGCTGGCGTCCGGCGAGCTTGTTTGCGCGATTGCGATGACAGAGCCGGGCACGGGTTCGGATTTGCAGAACATCAAAACGACGGCCAAAAAAGATGGCAATGGCTATGTCATCAATGGTTCGAAGACCTTCATCACAAACGGCCAGACCGCAAACCTGATCCTGGTCTGTGCCAAGACGGATCCCAGCAAAGGCGCCAAAGGGATCTCGATTATGATGGTCGAGACCGATGAAGTCGAAGGCTTTGAGCGCGGTCGGAACTTGAAGAAAATCGGCCAGCCCGCAGCGGACACGTCTGAGCTCTTCTTCAATGATGTCAAAGTCCCAGCCTCAGCTTTGCTCGGCCCGGAAGAAGGCCAAGGCTTTATTCAGCTGATGCAGCAGCTCCCGCAAGAGCGCCACATTATCGGCATCCAGGGCATTGGCATGATCGAGCGGGCGCTGCGCGAAACGATCGCTTATGTCAAACAGCGCAAGGCGTTTGGCGGTACGATCATGGATTTCCAAAATACGCAGTTCAAACTCGCTGAATGTAAAACCGAAGCGACGGTGGCAAGAGTCTTCACCGACCATTGCACAGAGCTCCTCTTGAAAGGCGAGCTCGATGCGGCGACCGCGTCGATGTCGAAATATTGGATCTCTGATTTGCAGTGCAAGATTATCGATGAATGCCTGCAGTTGCATGGCGGTTGGGGCTATATGGACGAGTATCCAATTGGCCAAATGTACCAAGATGCCCGCGTTCAGCGCATCTATGGCGGCGCCAATGAAGTGATGAAAATGCTGATCGCGAGGACGCTTTAGCCATGCTACCGACTGTCCCGGGCTTGACCCGGGATCTCCCGATGAGCGAACGGATCATACCGCACGAGGCCCCGGATCAAGTCCGGGGTAATCGGGGGGTGTATGCCTGACGACTCCCATCTTCTCGCGGAAGTCTTTCCCAAGCCGGCAGAAAGCTCAAAGTCGCTCGGCTTTGAGCTCGTCTCGCTGGACATGGCGAAGATGCAAACCCGCGTCCGGTTTGACGGCAAAAGAGAATTCACCAACCCCGCAGGCTATATTCAAGGCGGGTATCTCTCCGCCATGCTGGATGACACAATTGGCATGCTCGCCACGATGAAGACCGGGACCCGCGCCTTTCCGTCGACCATCGATCTTCACACCACCTTTTTGCGGCCCGTTCGGGTCGGCGTGATCGAAGTTGCGGCGCGGCTGCGCAATATCGGTCGACAAGTGATTTTTGCCGAAGCTGACCTATATGATTCCCGTGGCAAAGAGGCCGCGCGAGCCAGAGCTTCCCTCGCCATCAATCCGATGAAGGCGCCGGCAAAATGATGAGTTTAATGAGTTAAAGACAGGAGACCCCTCCCATGGCTGAAGCCTATATCTATGACGCCGTCCGCACCCCGCGCGGCAAAGGTAAGAAATCCGGTAGCTTGCACGAAATCACCGCGCTCGAGCTCTCGACTCAAACCTTGGAAGCGATCCGCGATCGCAACGACCTCGACACTCAATATGTCGACGATGTCGTGCTCGGCTGTGTGTCGCCAGTTGGCGAACAGGGCGGCGATATCGCCCGCATCGCGGTCCTAAACGCTGATTATGCTCAAACCACTGCCGGCGTGCAGGTCGACCGCTTCTGCGCCTCAGGCCTCGAAGCCTGCAACATGGCAGCCGCAAAAGTCATGACCGGCGAAGCCGACATGGCGATTGGCGGCGGCATTGAAAGCATGAGCCGCGTGCCGATGGGCGCCGCTGGCGGGGCGTGGTCATCAGACCCGCAAATCGCCCTGAAGTCTTATTTTTCACCTCAAGGGGTCGGCGCCGATACGATTGCCACCAAGTGGGGCTTTTCGCGCGATGATGTTGACGCTTACGCGGTTGAATCGCAGCGCCGCGCCGCGCAAGCCTGGGAAGAAGGCCGGTTTTCGAAATCCATCGTTGCGGTCAAAGACCAAATGGGCGGTGTTCGCCTTGACCATGACGAACATATGCGCCCCGACGCCGATATGCAGAGCCTCGCGGCACTGAACCCGAGCTTTGCTGGGATGGGCTCGATGGGCTTTGATGAAGTGATTAAGCAGCGCTACCCAGAACTGGAAGCGATCAATCACGTCCACCATGCGGGTAACTCGTCTGGCATCGTCGATGGTGCCTCCGCGGTCCTGTTCGGCACCAAAGAAATGGGCGAGCAACTGGGCTTGAAACCACGGGCCCGCGTCAAGCAAATGGCCTCGATTGGCTCTGAGCCCGGCATCATGCTCACCGGTCCAACCGACGTGACGCTGAAAGCGCTCAAAAAAGCCGGCATGGACGTCAACGATATCGACCTTTACGAGCTGAACGAAGCCTTTGCCTCTGTGCCAATGCTGATGATGCATTTGCTCGGCATTGATCATGAGAAAATGAATGTGAATGGCGGCGCGATCGCAATGGGCCACCCGCTCGGCGCGACCGGCGGCATGCTGCTCGGCACCATGGTCGATGAGCTCGAGCGGGCGGACAAAGAAACCGCTTTGGTAACGCTCTGCGTCGGCGCCGGCATGGGCACCGCGACGATTATTGAGCGGATGTAGGGGTGAAAAAGAACCCCCTCCGACCCGCGCCTTCCGGCGCGGCCCACCTCCCCGACTTCGTGATGGAGGAAAACGCCAAGCCATTGCGTGCGGTGCTTTCCTCCCCCCGTTCACGGGGGGAGGTGTCGGCTTTGCCGACGGAGGGGGGAATATGAAAGCCGACCCAAAAACCCGGCATCGCGCGAAAGCGCTCCGCCATCGTCTAACAGACGCGGAACGCATTCTGTGGTCAAAGCTCAAAGGCAAACAGCTCAATGGATGGCAATTCAGGAAACAACATCCTATTGGACCGTATATCACGGACTTTGCCTGTGTGCGCGCAAAGCTTGTCATCGAAGTTGATGGCGATAGCCATGCGGAGGCCAAACAGATCGCGCATGACCAACGGCGAACGTCATTTCTTGAAAACCAAGGCTGGTTCGTCCACCGCGTTTGGAACAACGACATTTACACAAATCTGAGCGCCGTTCTCGACGGCATCTATGCATTATTGCCCCCCGCCGCCAACGCGGCGCACGGGGTATCCGTAGGGAGTACAAAATGAATCTCGAAACATTCTCTTTCGACATTGATGGTGATGGCATCGCGCATGCGGTGTTCGATGTCCCAGGCCGCAGCATGAACACGCTGACCGGTAAAGCCATCGCTGATATTATTGCAATCACCAAAGAGGTTGCTGAAAACGACAAGATTACCGGCCTTGTGATCTCATCTGGAAAGGCGTCCGGCTTCTGCGCCGGGGCAGATCTCGGCGAAATGAACGAGCAAGCCGGTGGTGGCAAACCCGACTCTGAAATGAGCGAAGCCGAGCTGAAAGCCAAGCAATTCGAACGCGGCTTTTCGCTCAACAAGACGCTTCGCGAGCTTGAAACGTGCGGCAAACCCATCGCAGTTGCGCTGGATGGTCTCGCGCTTGGTGGCGGTTTGGAAGTGGCGCTGGCGGGTCATTACCGCGTCGCGGCGAATGACAATCCGAAAATCCAGTTTGGATTGCCAGAAGCCAAGATCGGCCTGCTGCCGGGCGCTGGCGGGACGCAACGCTTGCCGCGTTTGATCGGGGTTCAAGAAGCCCTGCCGCTGATCCTGCAAGGCAAGAGCTTTAACGCTGAGAAAGCCCACAAAATGGGCGTTGTGAACGAGCTCGCACCGAAATCTGACACCGTCGCGAAGTGCAAAGCCTGGATCAAAGCCAACCCAGATGCCAAAGCGCCATGGGACGAAAAAGGCTTTAAAATGCCAGGTGGTGTTGTGCACCGCTCGCCTGGGGCTGGCCAAGTCGCGACGATGTCGAATGCGATGCTTGCTGCCAACACCTATGGCAACTATCCGGCGCAAAAGAACATTCTGTCTTGCGTTTATGAAGGCACTCAAGTGCCGATCGATGCCGGGCTTCGCATCGAGACGCGCTACTTCATCAACACCCAGCAACGTCCAGAAGCGAAAGCGATGATCCGCTCGCTCTTCTTGTCGATGCAGGAGCTGTCCAAAGGCGGCAACCGTCCTGCAGGCTATGAGAAAGCGACCTTTAGCAAGATCGCGGTCATCGGGGCCGGTTTGATGGGCGCAGGCATCGCTTATGTCCAAGCCAAAGCCGGTATCCCGACGGTTCTCGTCGATGTCTCGAAAGAGAATGCCGAGAAGGGGAAGGATTATTCTCGCCGTCTCGTCGAGAAGGACTTATCGCGTGGCAAGACCACGCAAGAGAAGGGCGACGCTTTGCTCGACCTGATCACCACGACAGACTCTTATGACGATGTCAAAGGCGCGGATCTGGTGGTCGAAGCCGTCTTCGAGAACCCAGAGCTGAAAGCCAAAATCACCAAAATGGCGGAAGATGTGATCAGCGCGGACGCGATCTTCGGGTCGAACACATCGACTTTGCCGATTACAGGCCTGGCCGAAGCGTCACAGCGCCCTGAGAATTTTATCGGCATCCACTTTTTCTCACCGGTGGAGCGCATGGGCCTGGTTGAGATCATCACCGGTGAAAAGACCAGCGAGGAAACGCTGGCGAAATCGATCGACTATGTGCTGGCGATCCGCAAGACACCGATCGTCGTCAATGATAGCCGCGGGTTCTACACCTCGCGCTGCTTCGGGACATATACCCAAGAAGGCATGGCGATGTTGGCCGAAGGCATCAAGCCGGCCATTATCGAGAATGTCGGTCGTCAGTCCGGGATGCCGATGGGTGCGCTTGAAGTCTCTGACTCGGTCGGCCTCGACACGGCACTGAAAGTCGGGCGTCAAATGGCGCAAGCGGCTGGCGTCGACTATGATTCAAACGAGCTCGGCCAGATGATGGCGTGGCTGGTGGAAGATCAGGGCCGCGTCGGTCGCAAAGCCGGCAAGGGCTTTTACGACTATAATGAGAAGGGCAAGCCATCGCGCCTCTGGCCCGATCTTAACACGCGCATCGATGTCACGGTCGATGAGTGCCCACCAGAGCTGAAAAAGCACCTCACCAACCGCTTCCTGGTCCGTCAGGCGGTTGAAGTGGCGCGCTGCTTTGAAGAGGGTGTGATCACCGATGCCCGCGATGCAGATATCGGCTCAATCCTCGCTTGGGGCTTTGCGCCTTATACAGGCGGCTGTGCCTCTTATATGGATCTCATCTGGGGCATCCCAGAGTTCGTGGCTGAAGCCGATGCCTTGGCTGAAAAGTATGGCGACCGGTTTAAAGTCCCGCAGCTCCTGCGCGATATGGCTG
The DNA here is from genome assembly GCA_038531165.1 of Pseudomonadota bacterium. Classification (GTDB taxonomy): domain Bacteria; phylum Pseudomonadota; class Alphaproteobacteria; order Caulobacterales; family Hyphomonadaceae; genus Henriciella. The sequence continues at coordinate 185,257 of JBCBBZ010000001.1, read as the reverse complement.
CGAATGGTGAGACCTTCTATTCCCGCTTCCCGCCGGGCGGCATCACGCAAAAAGCGGCCGCCTAAACCGCAGCTTGTCAAAGTCTTTCAAGGGCCGGAGTCAAATGCTCCGGCCCTTTTTTGATCATTCACAGCCGTCGACGACCACCCCGGCGTCGCCATCACGATCTGGAATATTTTCAAGCGAGACCGACTGCGCGAAGTCGAACGCGCATTTTGCGTGATCGGTATCCAAGTCGGGGCCTGCTAAACCATCCGAACTATTGGTGCGCACCATGAATGAGAACACGGAGACAATTTCCCCAGATTGAGTATCTGCGTCATAGTTTTGCAGGAGAGGGCCACCAGAGACGCCGACCGACAAACCGCACGTGTTAAGGAAGAGATTCGAGGTGCTGTAATTGCTGAGTGCACGTGAACAATACATCAGTGTCGGGTCAAACCCATTTGGATATCCCACGCCATAGGTAAAAGACCCTTCATTACTGGATCCGATAATGGGGGAATCGAATTTGATCGGCATGGATCCGACTTGCTCGTCCAAAGCGTCGGTCGGCAGGATGTTTGGCCCGATATAGGCATCCTCGTCAGAGACAACGTAGAAACTGTATTCAAAGCTCAACGGAAGAGCTTTTCCGCCGTTCGCATAGCCATCTGGCACGACGGCCAAATTCGGGGCCCAACATCCAAATGGACTCTGCGCGCACCCAAAGGTTCGAATATCTTCTGATGGCACTTCGTGGCTTGGAATAAAGAGGACATTGCGAGCAAAACTTTTTCTGCGCCGCTCATAGGCGCAGTGCGAGGCGGTCAGAATGATCGATCGCCCGGTGACCGGTTCGGTCACAACGGTTCCGCTGCATTGAAAAGCACGCCATTCTGTTCGCTCAGCATTGGTTGGGTGTTCGTAGAGGAGACGTCCCGTGCTCGTGCGCACCAGACCATTCCCCTCCCATGTGTCGAGACGAACGGGTTCGGGGCTGGGTGGCAAAGACGAGTCACGCAGGATGGCCCATTGAATGGGTGTGAACATCCAGGTTCCGTTCGTATCCCGCGCAAGAGCCATCCAGACGAGCTCATCTGGACGGTCTGCCGGTAAGCGCGCCTCCCATGTTCGATGACCAATATAGCGGCCTATTTGACTGAGTTCGTCAGTGCCATGAAGGAAATAAAAGACCACAAATGAAATCGGCGCATCTGGATCAGAGAGCTGAACCTGAAACGATGTCTCGCGGTCGATGTTTGCGCCCGGGGCTGGGGTCAAAATTGAAAGCGTGGGCTGGCGAGAGTCTGATGAGTCGGACGTCGTGGTTAAGTGAAAAGGCGTGGGAACAGACTGATAATGCGTCAGGTTTTGGTCATGAGGATCTTGAGTCTCCACCTCACCCGTCTTTGCATCCACGATGAGACTTGGGGCCCGCGCTTGGGCGATTCTGTCCGGCGTCCAATAGGCTGCAATGCGGGCCGCGCGCTCCGACTCTGGACGAGGTGAGTTTAGGGAGGCTGTCGAGTCCGCCATCGCGGTGAAGTGTATGCCTGCAATCATGCACACTGAAATACAAAAAAATGCACGCCCGAAGAGTTTCATTAGAATAACTCACCAAATAAACAAAGTTCACAAAACTATATTTGTGATTTTGAATATACACTAATTTTAGACTGAAAACAGCAACCCAGGGTTATAATAAAACTATTTGGGTGTTCTATTTTATCATCAAATACAACTGCTTAGGGGTTGTGTTGATTGAGGGGCGGGGGAAAGCAAAAAGCTGCGGCCTAAACCGCAGCTTCCGCACTAAAAAAGAAAGGCCGGAGCCATTCTGCTCCGGCCTTTTTTAATCAGGCGCCGTCTTCGACAATCGGCGTGAGAAGGATCTCTACGCGTCTATTGGCAACCCGGCCCGCCTGAGTTGAGTTATCGGCAATGGGTTGGGTTTCACCCATGCCGAAAGCTTGCATTCGAATTGGCTGCACGCCGCTATTGATGAGATAGGTTTGCACAGATGCAGCCCGCCGCTCCGACAGATCCATATTATAATCATCCGGGCCGTCAGCGCTGGCATGCCCAACCACATCGACGGCTGTTTTCGGATAATTGATGAGCGTTGCGCTGAGATCATCCAGCGTGACATAGAAGTCGCTCTTGATCGCCGCGCTATCGACGTCGAATGTAATGCCCGATGGCATGCTGAGCTCGATCATATCGCCGTTGCGGTCAACTTCAATTCCAGTTCCGGCCGTTTGGCGACGCAGCTCTTCTTCCTGCCGATCCATATAAACGCCAATGCCTGCGCCTGCGAGGCCGCCAACGACAGCGCCAATCGCAGCATTGCGTTTGTCATCACCGCCCGCCATCATGCCAACGCCCGCGCCGGCAATTGCACCGCCCGCGGTTGTTCCAATCGTGCGGTTCGAAACATTCTGACACCCAGCCAGTAAGGCAGCCGCGGTCAAAATGGTCAGAGTGGTCTTCATAAGAACCTCCCCAGTTGCGTGGCTAAAACGCCACCAGTTGTCCAATTCGCCAAGTGAAATAATCGCAATCCTGGTTAACAAAAATCGCTTCTTTCCACTTGGCATCGCGAATTCCACATAGGTCTCAAGGCTTTACTTCGTTCCAATCACCCATGAAAAATTTCCGCGATCGCATTGACCGTAACGGCTCTTTCATGAACCGAACGCAACTGAATGCAAGGCAACCAAAGCGGGCAGGAATGCCTAGATTTAGCCCTGTTTTTGTTGTGGTTTTCAGATTAAGACAGAGGCTCACAGAGGAGTGGTCTGATGGTTACGACATTGGTTTCAGCATATGCCTTAATCCTTGCTTTTGGCCCGCAAATGCAGGCCATATCGCTGCTCAAAGCGGATGCGACGACCGCTGCGCAAACGGATATTGAACGCATCGAACCGGACGCGGCGGCGCATGCTTTGCCGTCCGAGTCCGAAACGGCCCTGGTGGAAACGGCCACCCGTAGCGCCGCTGCTGCGCCCTCGGATACGATCGTCGTCACCGAAGAGCGATCTGCTGATCCGTCAGCCGAGCGCGTGGAAGTGCGCGAAATGGAGACGCCCCCAGCGGCAATTGCGGTGCAAGCCGATCCGGTCGCGCCAACGCCAACACCAATGCCCGCGCCGTCTGGTGATCTCTCGCCATCTGACTGGCCAACGCATTTTACCGCTGCCGCCCGCGCAATGGCAGCGGCCAAAACCGCAAAAGGCAGTTTCGTTCAGACCAATGCCGATGGCAGTGTCTCAACTGGAGAGTTCGCGCTCAGTCGGCCCGGCCGGATGCGGTTCGACTATGATGATCCGGCCCCGATCCTGATTGTCGCCGACGGTACGACCGTTGCGCTCGAAGATCGCGAACTTGAAACCGTCGATCGTGTGCCAATTCGATCCACACCGTTGAGCCTTTTATTATCGAGCGATCTCGATTTTGGGGCGGATGTTGACGTTCTACGCGTTATGCAAAACGCAGATCGTATCGGTATTCAGGTCAATGATCCCACCGGTGAACTCGAAGGCACACTGACCATGGTCTTTGAAAAAGCGACTTATGATCTGCTCGGCTGGCTCGCGATTGACGGCAATCTGCAAACGACTGTGGTCGATTTGCTGGAGGTCGAGACCAATGTTCAGGTTGATCCGCGCTTGTTCCGTTTGGACGAAGCCGACGATGAAGAAGATGAGCGCTAGAAAGCAAAAAACCAGATCGGATGATCCGATCTGGTTCTCGCGCTCCTCCGCGTACGTCCCCACGACTCACGGGTGCTCTATCTGAAGTTGAAAAATTCTGTGCAAATAGAATGCCAGACTTCTGTTCTTTACATACCAGTGGTATGTTAAGGGTCAACCAGAAATCGCGAGTCGCTATGGCCAAACGCTCAAAAGCTGATGCAGAAAAGACACGCGAGCAGTTGATCCTTGTGGCGACAAAACGGTTTGAGACGCAAGGTTTTGTCGATACCTCGATCAATGATATTTGTGTCGATCTGGGAATCACCAAAGGCGCGCTGTTCCACCATTTCAAATCGAAACAAATCTTGTTTCGAGAGGTCTGGACACGTCTGCAAGTCGCAATGGATCAAGAAGCCCGGGTCGCTGCGACGGCGGCGCGTAGCCGAACCGACCCCTATAGTGCCTTTTTAGCGGGCTGCCGAACCTATCTCAAATACGCTTCGCGGCGTGATTATCAGCAAATCGTTCTCATCGACGGGCCAGCGGTTTTGGGGCTGCAAGGCTGGTATGAAAGCGACCATGATCTCGGCACGCAGAACGTTCGGGCGGGGGTGCGCTATCTTGCCAAAAAGGAAATTGTGGCCGCGCATCGAGTCGATGCTGTGGCGGTGATGATCCAAAGCGCGCTGAACGGAGCGGGTTTCGCGCTGGCTCGGAACGAAGCCGGGATCACCGCAGAGTCGATCTATGATGCGTTTGAGGCGATGGTGAAGGCGCTGCGTTAAGCGTCGATCAGGTCTGCAAATCGACGAAATACATAGAAACTGTCTTGCGGGCCGGGACTGGCTTCTGGGTGGTGCTGCACCGAAATGATCGGCTTCTCAGCGACGGCCAGACCTGAATTTGTGCCATCGAACAATGAGCGATGACTCTCTTCGACACCCTCCGGCAGGGTCTTCGGATCCACCGTGAATCCATGATTCATGGAGACGATTTCGACTTTTCCAGTGGCGAGATCTTTGACCGGGTGATTGGCGCCGTGATGGCCTTGCGCCATTTTCATGGTTTTCGCACCGAGGGTGAGGGCCAATAATTGATGTCCCAGGCAGATCCCCAGAACCGGCAGGCCGCTGTCGACCACAGCGCGCAGCATTGCCCCTGAGCGTTCAAACGTCGCCGCTGGGTCGCCGGGACCGTTTGAGAGCACGATGCCATCCGGGTTCAGCGCTTTGATATCGGCAAAAGAGACATCCCCATTCACGATTGTCGCACGCAGACCGACATTTGCGAGATTGCGCAAAATGTTCTTTTTGACGCCAAAATCGACGACCACGACATGCTTTTCTGCGGCGTCAAGCGCGGCAAAGCCGGTGCTCAAGTCCCAAAGGCGCTCGGTATGATCAAAAGCGGCATCGGCATCGACATTCGCCGCGAGATCTGCAGCCTCCAAGCCCTCCCAAGCCTGGGCCGCTTTGATCAAGGCATCAACGTCAATTTGGCCATCTGGTGCGTGCTGAATGGCACATTTTTGCATGCCTTTTTCGCGAATGAGGCGAGTTAGAGCCCTGGTGTCCACGCCAGATAGGCCAACAATTCCCTTTTTGGTCAGCCAAGCGTTGAAATGATCCTCAGAACGCCAATTGGATGGCGGCGTTATGGTTTCGCGAAACACCGTCGCGACGGCGGCTTTTGATGCGGTTACGCTCGATTCCTCATGATCATCGGGATTTGTGCCGACATTTCCAATATGCGGAAAGGTAAACAAGACCACCTGCTGCGCGTATGAAGGATCGGTTAGAATCTCTTGATAACCGGTCATTGCGGTATTGAAACAAAGCTCGCCCACTGCAGTGTTTACAGCCCCTGCGCCGGTCCCGAGAAAAACAGTTCCATCTGCAAGCGCCAAGGCGCCGCTCGCCTGATGAGCGAATCCGGATTGATTTTTATCGCTCAAACGCTTATCTCCCATGCTTCGCTGAATTTCACGGTCCCGTCACTTTAACGGATTATCAGTCAAACGGGTGGCAGATACGGTGCAGCGGAGGGAACCGTCAAGCGGTTTTGAGGCGTATATTGCGGCTTTTTGAGGCGTTCAAATGGGTCAATTGGATCATACCGTCCAAGTTACACTTAGAAATCGAGTAAATATGGCTGTTCGCCAGGCAGAAGCGCAGGACACAAATAGCGTCGAAGCGCAAACCTTGCGATTGATTAAATGTGCCATCGATGACCGGGATGTCATCGCGCGCAGTCGGGGTGAGTGCGGTGGATGCGATAATGAGGTCATTCTTGATTTGCTCGAGACCATGGCGGCACAGCGCGAACAATCGATCAAGCTTTATGACGAAGCCGGCCGGATTGTAGATGCGGAACGTGAGCGCGAAGAATTGGACATTATCAACAGCTTCCTTCCGAAACCCCTGGCGGGAGAAGCGCTCCAGAGTGCTGTGGCCGCGGTGGTGACGGAATTGCGCGCAAGCAAGCTGCGCGATGTCGGTCGCTGTATGACGGCGCTTCGCGAAAAATACCCTGGCCGGATCGAATGCGGCCCAGCAAGCAAGGCGGTTCGCGCAGCGATAGGCTAGACGCAAAGCGTAAAATTCATCAACGTATCAGCGTCATGCGGAGGCCGTGAACGCTATGAGAATGCTCATCGTTGCCCTTATATTTTTGGTCCTCGGCGCCGTGATTGGGGTCTTCACCTATACCCGCTTTGTCCCGCCACCTTTGGACGTTCTGGCACGGGCAGCGGCATTTGAAGGAGATCGCGACTATTTTTTCCAGAATGCGAGCGAGCTTTATCCGACCCGGACCGTCTCGCGCGCCACTTCTGGAGCCCCTTTGCCCGTGCGGGAGGGCGCCTTAGACGGCTTCACCTATGCGTTTGACGGCGAAACGCGGACGCTCGAGCACCTCTATTCGACCATGGAGACATCGGGTCTGATCATTCTCCATGACGGGCAGATACTGCATGAAAGCTACGGTCGCGGCGCCGACGCAGGGACGCGTTTCACAACCTGGTCATTGGTTAAGTCGATCACCTCGACATTGATCGGCGTTGCGATCGCGGACGGCAAAATCGATAGCGTCGATGATCTACTATCGAAATATCTCCCAGAAACGATTGGCACGGCCTATGACGGCGTCACGATCAAACAAGCGCTGCAAATGTCATCTGGCGTGCGCTTTGATCCGGATATCTGGAACGGAAATTTAGACGATACCGTGGACGTGCTGACCAAAAGTGTCGTCACCGGGCGCTTTCCGGCCTTCGAGCTTGCCATCGAATATCCACGCGAGGCGCCCCCCGGGACGAAATTCAATTATAATACGGCCGAGAGCCAAGTTCTGCTTGAACTGATCCGCCGGGCCACCGGTATGAATGCCGCGACATATTTGGAAGAAAAAATCTGGCGGCCGGTCGGGATGCAATATGAAGGGGCTTGGATCATCGATCGGGCCGGCGCGGATGGCGCTGAGGTCGGGGGCGCGATGTTCAATGCCGCTCTGCGCGATTGGGCCCGATTTGGCCTCTTTATTCAGAGAGAAGGCCGTTGGAATGGCGCGCAAATCCTACCGCCGGATTGGGTCGACCGGGCGACGGTTGCTGACGAACCGCACCTTCAACCGGGCATCGTTCATCCCAATCCCAATCGGGGATACGCATGGCATTGGTGGACTTATGCTGACGGCACCTTCACCGCATCCGGCGCGAATGGACAGACCCTCTACATTGACCGCGAAAACAAGTTGGTTGTGGCGCGTGCCAGCGCCTGGCCTGAAGGCTATGTCCGGGCCCACGATGACCAATCATTCGCATTTTACAAAGCCCTGGCCGATTGGCTTGCTCCAGACGCAACCGAAACCGTCACGCCAGATGTGATCGGAGATCTGGCCGAAGCCCCCTAGGCTGCAATCACAAAGCGATTCCGGCCGAGATCCTTGGCTTCATAAAGCGCGTCATCGGCTCGCGATAAAACAGAGCTCACCGTATCGCGCGGGTGAGCGATGCCGATGCCGATGCTCGCCGAAACGCGAATCTGGACATTCTGATACGTGCACGGGGTCGCCGCGATCCGTTTTCGGATGGTTTCGGCCTGGGCGTTGAGTTCGGAGACATGGACATACTGCACCAATAGCGCGAACTCTTCGCCACCAAGGCGCGACACGAGGCTGTCCTCGGGCGCTGCAAGCATGATTTGCCGCGCGGCATGGATCAGCACCTCGTCGCCCGCATCATGGCCGTGAACATCATTCACTTGCTTGAAGTGGTCGAGATCGACGATGAAAATCCCGACTCCGATATAGTCTAAGTCGCTGTCTCGGAACATGGCGTCGGCGTGGTGCATAAAAGACCGGCGATTGGCGAGACCCGTCATCTCATCCGTGCGGGCGAGCCGCGACACCGCCAGCATGCGGCGATGATTCATCAGGCCTTGATAGCCGATAATTCCGGTGCACAAAGGCACGATCACTAAGGGCAAGAAAATCGCGGTCCGGATCGCTTGGTGATGGATGTCCGTCTCATAATGGCGCGTCGTGAACCATGTCGTCGATGCCGCAATCAGCACCGCTATGACCACAATCATCAGCGTCGTCATGACCATGCTGGCCGCAAATTCGCGCTCCGACGGCACGTTGTAAGGGTCTGTGCTGATTTTCAAGATAACGTCCACCTGCCGCTAGTCTATCGGCGCGCAGATAGCAAAGTGTTCCAAAATTCGTTCAAATTTATCCAATCGCGCGGGCAGAGCCGCGCGAATTGGTAATGTTCCGCAGAGAAAAAGCGATCTTATGCTTCGCGCCGCGCGGTCGGCGCGCTATATATCGTTAATGAGCCCTGCTGTGCGGATACCCGAAGGTTTTGTTGACGAACTGAAAGCGCGTTTGCGCCCATCGGATATTATTGGGCGAAAAGTGAAGCTGAAAAAGCAGGGCAAAGAGTGGGTCGGGCTATCGCCCTTCACGAATGAAAAAACGCCGAGCTTCTATGTCAACGACCAGAAGAAAATCTTCAAATGCTTTTCGTCGGGCATTGGCGGGGATGTCATTTCGTTTGTCATGGAGACAGAGCGTTTGTCGTTCATGGAAGCGGTCGAAAAGCTGGCGGATGATGCCGGTATGGCGCTTCCCAAAGCGACGCCGGAAAGCCAGGAACAGTATGATCGACGGCAACGCCTCTATGCGGCATGTGAAGCCGCCACGGCCTTTTATGAGGCCGAACTGCGCAATCGCGATGGGGCTGATGCGCGGCGTTATCTTGAGGCGCGTGGATTGCAACCCGATCGATGGAGCGTCTATCGATTGGGATACTCCCCCGACGATTGGCGAAAAACGTTCGAGCATTTGAAAGCCTGCGGGTTCAACCAAAGCGAAATTGTCGAGGCGGGCTTGGCGGTTGAAAAAGAGGGCGGCGGCGAACCGTATGACCGGTTCCGTGGGCGTCTAATGTTCCCGATTGAAGACTCGCGCGGGAGGGTCATCGCCTTTGGTGGACGCGCGCTGCAAGACGATGCCAAGCCGAAATATCTCAACTCGTCTGACACACCTTTGTTCCATAAATCGAAAGTCTTGTACCGGTACAAGGCGGCGCGCGAGGCGTTTGGGTCGACCGAAGAAGGCGGCTTGATTGTCTGTGAGGGCTATATGGACGTGATTGCATTGTGCGAGGCGGGGTTTGGCCATGCCGTCGCGCCGCTCGGGACAGCGCTCACTGAAGACCAGCTTAGTCTGCTCTGGCGCGCCGGACCTGAGCCAGTCTTATGTTTCGATGGTGACCGGGCTGGCCTTGGCGCTGCGCATCGCTCCATTGAACGCGCCCTGCCGGGCTTGCAGCCCGGGCGCAGTGTCTTTTTCTGCTTGCTCTCCGATGGCTTAGACCCAGACGATCTCATTCGCGCGCAAGGCCCCGGGGCGATGGGCAAAGCTTTGGATGCGGCATTGCCTCTGGTTGAGGTGCTTTGGCGACGCGAAAGAGATGCAGAAAGCCTCGACACGCCAGAGCGACAAGCCGGGCTGCAACAGCGTCTCATGCAGGCCGCCAGCAACATTCAGAACGGCGCCGTGAAATCGGCATATGAGCGCGAGCTGAAAACGCGGATGCGCGACTTTTTTTGGCAATTGCGAAGTGAAACTCGCGGCAGGCGCACAAGCGGGCGTTCGTCGGTGAACACGCGCCTCAATGCAGGCGGTCATGACGGCGATGCCAAGCTTAAAATGGGGCGTCAGCCAAAGCTCAAAGGGCTCGGCAGCATTATGTATGCCGTTGACAATCCACACCTTCTAGATGTGGGCTATGAGGCTTTGGCAACCGCAGATCTGCCAGATCCCGATGTTTCGGCCATTCGCGATACCTTAATCGGCCAAAATACTACAGAATCAGGTGTTGACCGGACGCATCTCAGCAACCATCTAGAGAGCATCGGAAAATTGCGCGCTGCAGAACTGTTAAGAACGTATCCCGACATCCCAGAGATCCCGCCCGGCGGGCCAGAGGAGCGGGAATGGCTAATCGCCTTGGAGCAGTATGCACGCCCAGATGGCACGGACCGGTCGGGTCGCGTATCAAGTGAGGCATTTGCCACACTGGAAGATGCGCGTCATCGGCATCGTATCGTGTCGGAACGTCGGGCTCGCACAGCGCGTCTCAATGAGGCAGCAGAGAAGGCAGATCAGGACTGATCACGCTTTACGGAATTGAAAGTGTATGTTGCGACACGGCGCGCGACGGACAGGAGCGGATACATGGCGAAAGCCAAAGCGGATAATGTACTCGAAGACAGCGAAGACCGTCCGGTCCTCGATCTCAGCGACACCAAGGTCAAAAAGTTTCTCAAAGAGGCAAAAGACAAAGGCTATGTGACGCTGGAACAGCTGAACAAAGTGTTGCCAGAAGACGAGCTGTCGTCAGATCGGATTGAAGATACGATGGCGATGCTGTCTGAACAGGGCATCACCGTTGTCGATAGTGAAGAAGAAGGTGAGGCGGCCGCGAAGTCCACCGCCGTGGCGACGACAAGCGCTGCGGGGGCGGTGACGAAAAAAGGCAATGCCCGCGGGTCTGATCGCACCGATGACCCGGTGCGCATGTATTTGCGGGAAATGGGCGCGGTCGAATTGCTCTCCCGCGAAGGCGAGATTGCGATTGCCAAGCGCATCGAAGCGGGCCGCGATGCAATGATCCGGGGCTTATGCGAGTCGCCGCTGACCTTTGAAGCGATGATGGTTTGGCGCGACGAGCTTGTGAATGAGCGCATTTTACTGCGCGATCTCATCGATCTTGAAGCCACCTATGGGGCCGAAAACCCGCCACCGGAAGAGGACGAACTCGACGAGGAAGAAGCCGAAGCGCGCGAGAATGAAACCGTCGAAGAGCGTCATGCCCGCGAAGAGCGCGAGGATGAAGAAGAAGGCGCCGCCATGTCCATGTCGGGCATGGAAGCTGAACTGCGCGAAGGCGTTTTAGACAAGCTCGACGAAATCGCGGTTGGGTTTAACAAATTCCGCAAGCTGCAGGAAAAACTGGTCGGTCGCCGGATGGAAGGCAAAGGCCTGACGCCAAAGGACCAGGACTCCTATGATGGGATTTCGCAAACCATTGTCGATGAGCTGAAAACCATGCACATCAACAATGCGCGGATCGAAGCTTTGGTTGAGCAGCTTTATGCGATCAATAAAAAGCTGATGGGGCTGGAAGGTCAATTGATGCGCCTTGCCGATGCGCATGGCGTGCCGCGGTCTGAATTCCTGAAGAACTATTTTGGCCGCGAGCTTGACCCGAAATGGGTCGAGGAAGTGGCAGGCTTGTCGAAAAAATGGGAACGCTTCACCGAGCGCGAAGTGACCAAAATCGATGCCATTCGCAACGAGATCCAAATGGTGGCGCAGGAAATCGGTATCCCGATTGATGACTATCGCAAAATTGTCCAGCGGGTTCAAAAAGGCGAACGCGAAGCCCGGATCGCCAAAAAGGAAATGGTCGAGGCGAACCTCCGCCTGGTGATTTCGATTGCCAAGAAATACACCAATCGCGGTCTGCAATTCCTCGATCTCATTCAAGAAGGCAATATCGGCCTCATGAAGGCGGTTGATAAGTTTGAATATCGCCGCGGCTATAAGTTCTCGACCTATGCGACCTGGTGGATCCGCCAGGCGATTACGCGGTCGATCGCAGATCAGGCCCGAACCATTCGTATTCCGGTGCATATGATCGAAACGATCAACAAGATTGTTCGCTCACAGCGCCAAATGCTGCACGAGATTGGCCGCGAGCCGACGCCCGAAGAGCTGGCCGAAAAGCTCGGCTTGCCGCTCGAAAAGATCCGCAAAGTGCTTAAAATTGCGAAAGAGCCGATCTCGCTCGAGACCCCGATTGGCGATGATGAAGACTCCAATCTTGGTGACTTTATCGAAGACAAAGCGGCGCTCTTGCCCGTCGATGCGGCGATCCAGTCAAACCTGCGGGAAACAACAACTCGGGTGCTCGCCTCGCTGACACCACGTGAGGAGCGTGTCCTTCGGATGCGTTTCGGGATCGGCATGAACACCGACCACACTCTGGAAGAAGTCGGTCAGCAATTCTCGGTGACGCGCGAACGCATCCGTCAAATCGAAGCCAAAGCGCTGCGGAAACTGAAGCATCCTAGCCGCAGCCGGAAGCTGCGGAGCTTCTTGGACACTTAGTGGCGTTTACGCTCTAACCATCAGGACCCGCGGCGAGGACGCTCGCGGCGGGTTTTTTGTGTGTCTTTGCGGCCGCCCACGCCATCAAATAGGTGTTCGGCCAGAACAAGAACATCATCGCCCCGGCAAACGCTCCAATCGGCGTAAACGCAGCAATGATGACGATGCCGAGCGCGATGAGGACCTGGCCGCGAAATGTCCAAACGGTTTGCCTTGTGAGCCGGCGCTCTTTGTCTGACAGTCCGATTAGCCCGCTTTTATGGACCGCATGCGCATACATGCCGCTCAGCAATATGTAGATGAGGGCATAGCCCGCTCCGAAAAAGGCCATGCTGAGGCCCGAATTGCCATAGGTCATTTCGGTATCAATCAGCTGTGAGAAATCTCCTGTGATGGAGGCGATAATGAACCAAAACAGGCTCTCGAAAATGAACTTTAGGGGGTATGCCGTGAACAATACCATTAAAAGCAGCGCTGAATTGATGAGGACAATCGTATTGTCCGCGAGCGCATAGCGACGGAAAAATACAAAATGGGCATTCCAAATCATGAACAGAACGGCGAAACTCGCTGTCACAGGGATGATTGAAATCAAAAAGCGCACAAGTTCGGTAAAGGTCTGTGGCGGGGCGTCGCCAAACAGCATCATACCGAACGCTAAGGCAAAGACGATGTCTGACAGATTTTCGATCCGCGAGACATTCTGCCCGCGCCACTCAAAATCCGGATCGTGATCGAGATGTTTGGCAATTTCATTTCTGATCAAGATCGGCTCCGATTCTCCTCAATCGCCCAACCGACCAGCGGCAGTTGATCATTGCCAAAGTACAGTCGCTCGCCGTCACCGAAGGGCACGAAAATGCTTGGCGAGCCATAAGCGCCGCGGGCAATGGCTTCGTCTGTGTTGGCGCGTAAGTGGTCCTTGCAGGTCTGCGATTGCGAGCGTTGCCACATGTCTGCGCCATCCAGTTTGACCGCATTGGCCAGGGCGATAAGCGTTTCTGGGTCGTCGAGATTGAGGGCGTCCGTGAAATAGGCCTCGAACCCGGCATGGGCGAATTTGTGGAGGGTCTCCTGATCGTCCTCTAGGAGGCAGCAGAACCGCATCAAATGCACCGACCGCAGCGGATGATGCGGCGATGGAAAGTTCATCGTCACGCCGGAAAGCGCCGCCCAATCATAAAGCGAGCGCCCGACTTGTTTGAACTTTGGCGAGTCTGTGCTGGCGCGCGCTTCAAACACGCTTGGGTTCACGGCATTGTGCACCCCGCCAACCAGGAAGGGGCGCCACCGGATGGTCACGCCCTTATCGGCCATCATCGGCTGAATGTTGTGAAAGGCGAGGCACGTCCAAGGCGATGAAATATCGAAGAAAAACTCAATTTGGTCAGTCATGCGAGATAAGAAATGCATGGCCGAACACTTGGCAAGTGCAATCTTCCGCCGCACTCAATCTAAGGTGCCGCTAGTCTTCCGGAGGGAACTGTGAAAGCGACCCGTCCCCTGTGATGGGATCAATCACAAAATAGGCGCGGCTTTCCGGTGCCGTCAGCGAGGCGCCGATCATGATCTCCAGATAATTGAACCTTGGAACAAGGGAGAGGCGTGGCGCTTCGCGTCGCGAATAGTATTCATGCGTCGGCTGCAACTCTGTCGGTCGCGCCTGAATGGGGTTCATCTGACCAGATGACAAAAGTCTGTAAAAGGCTTCACGCGGATCGTCGGTATGATCGCCGTTGCGCCGATCATATCCGCCATAGCCTTCCATATGAAAGTAGATGATATCGTCCTTCCATCCAAGCAATCGGAGTGTTTTCGGATTTGGGATGATGGTTGTTTCATCAAAAACTGCGCGCAGTTCGATGGTGTTCGATTGCAGATCCACCACAAAGATTTTGGCGGTTTTTGCTTTCTCATCCAAAACGCCACCATTTGGAAATGTCGCAACGAATCCCTCAGGATCCCGGACCGTCCAGACATGCGCTGCGACTGCAAATGAATTTTTTCCAGGATTCAGGACGGCGTTTTCGATTTCGGTCTTCAGTCGCTCGGGTCCATAGTGACACCCAGTAAGCAAGAGCAGAATCGGGAGGGCGACGGTAAACAGTCGTTGCTGATGCGATGGAAATGTCATGTGGGCGAGTTGACCTCGTCTCGTCCCCACGAGTGGATGCTACGCTGAGACGAAAGGGGTCCCAGACGGCGCAATCTTCCGAACAAGGTCTTCAAAATTTGTAAAGAAAAAGCCCGCACATCGCTGTGCGGGCTCGTTTCATTTCGATTTGTTCAAGGCTTAAAGCGCGTCGGTCAGCTCCGGCACAGCATTGAACAGATCCGCGACCAGGCCGTAATCCGCGACTTGGAAGATTGGCGCTTCCTCGTCTTTGTTAATGGCGACGATGATCTTAGAATCCTTCATGCCGGCCAAGTGCTGGATCGCGCCGGAAATGCCGACCGCGATGTAAAGCTCTGGCGCAACAATTTTCCCAGTTTGACCGACTTGGTAATCGTTCGGCGCGTAACCTGCGTCGACCGCCGCGCGAGACGCACCGACCGCTGCGCCGAGCTTGTCGGCGAGCGGGTTCATGAGGCGCTCAAACTCTTCCGCTGAGCCAAGAGCTCGGCCGCCAGAAACGATCCGCTTCGCCGCTGTTAGCTCTGGACGGTCGCTCTCGACCATTTCTTCCGAGACGAAGGCCGATTTGAACGGACCGGCGGGCACATCCACCGTCTCGACCGCGGCAGAGCCACCCGACCCGGCCGCATCGAACGCCGTACCGCGAACGGTGACGACCTTTTTCGCGTCAGAAGATTTGACCGTCATGATCGCGTTACCGGCATAAATCGGACGCTCAAATGTGTCCTGACCTTCAATACCCGTAATGTCCGACAGTTGCATCACATCGAGTTTCGCCGCGATGCGAGGCGTTACGTTTTTGCCCATTGTGGTGGCCGGTGCGAACAGGGCGTCATAGCCATCCATCATCGGCACGATGAGGGCTTCCATGGCTTCCGCGAGTTGCTTTTCGTAGACGTCGCCATCGGCGTGGAGCACCTTGCGCACGCCATCAATGCCCGCGGCCGCAGCCGCGACGTCGCTAGCGCCCTTGCCGGCGACGAGCACATCCACATCGCCGCCAAACGTTTTCGCTGCCGTGACGGTCTTCGCGGTCGCGTCGCTCAAGGACGCATTATCGTGATCTGCAATTACAAGAACAGCCATTATACAGCTCCCGCCGTTTTGAGTTTATCCACCAGCGTGGCGACATCTTCGACTTTTTCACCTGCCTCGCGCACCGGCGGTTCGGTCACTTTGACCACCGTAAGACGCGGCGCGATATCAACGCCATAGTCGCCGGGCTCTTTCATATCGATCGGCTTTTTCTTGGCCTTCATGATGTTTGGAAGAGACGCATAGCGGGGTTCATTCAAGCGTAGGTCTGTCGTGACAATTGCTGGGCCTTCCAAGGCGACGGTTTGCAGGCCGCCATCCACTTCGCGCGTCACACTCACCGTACCGCCTTCGGCTTTCACTTCAGAGGCGAAGGTCCCCTGTGGCCAGCCGAGCAGCGCCCCGAGCATCTGACCAGTTTGGTTGCTATCATCGTCAATCGCTTGCTTGCCTAGAATAACCAAATCCGGGCTTTCTGCCTCGACGACTTTGGCGAGCAGTTTTGCGACACCAAGTGGTTCCACATCATCGTCGGTTTTAATCAGGATGCCGCGATCCGCGCCCATGGCGAGGGCCGTCCGGATGGTCTCTTGTGCTTGCTGGGGTCCAATCGAAACAGCGACCACTTCTGTTGCCGTGCCAGCTTCTTTCATCCGCACAGCTTCTTCGACGGAGATCTCATCGAAAGGGTTCATAGACATTTTGACATTGGCCAAATCAACACCCGTTTGGTCCGACTTGACGCGGACTTTTACATTATAGTCGATGACCCGTTTGACAGGCACGAGCACCTTCATGGGCGGCTCCTCCGGTTTCTTCGTTTGATAAGGCCTCGCAGGTAGCAGGACCGCCGAGAAACACAAGGCTTACGTTCACGTTAGGGTCAATTTAGCGCGGGTGTTGGAAAGCGCTTTCTAGAACGCTTCGGGTGGTTCTAAACCCGGACTGCTAAGGCAAAGAACTTGAAAACGGTCCCCCATATCCGCCGGGTCTGTTAGGCGTCGAATGCCTTGATAGAGGGCATCGGCCTGATTTGGATGGTCTTTTGCGAGCTGGTTAAGCCGGGCTTCCGCCCCGAGGCGAAGCAAAAATTGGCTCTGAGCGATCGGTCCGTTCAGCGAGATCGACTGTTGTCCTGCGAGATAGGCTAAGCGGGCAAAGTCGACATCGCAGGTCAGATCGCTAAGACCGGGCTCAGCAAGCGGATGGATCTGCTGACCGTCTTTATAGGACCGAAGTGTGTCACGCGGTATGCGATCCACCGAACCATAATCAATCAACAAAATGCGCCCTTTGGTTGACGAGAGGAGTGTTTCAGACGCGTCTACCAGTCCGCTTAGTCCCGGCTGTAGCTCGATTGCGTCCAGGCGATCATCGGGGCGAAGATCGGGCGGCAGTGCCTCGGCCGTTAGGCCGAATGTGAGCCGGTCTTGCGAGTCCAGCCCGACCACGCGCTCATGCCATGCCGCTCCGACGCGAACGAATTGTTGAACGGGCAAGCAGTCTAACCACTCATTGGCGATCATGAGGACTGGCTGAGCCGCATCCACCTGATCAAACTGCTCTATGAAGATGTGGTGATACGCTTGAAACTGCGCCGCGAGTTCGGCCTGCAAAACCGGGCTCGGCTCGACAAAATGCAGCTTTGTGGCTTTAGAAAATGCTGGCTCGCTCTGACTGGCGCGCAGAGCGTCAGCCATTAAGGTTCCGCGTCCGGGTCCGACTTCAACCAAGGAGAACGCATGCGGCGCGCCAAGCGCGCGCCATTCATTCACCAACCAGAGCCCGATCAATTCGCCGAAGATCTGACTGATTTCCGGGGCAGTTATAAAATCGCGCCCGAGGCCTGGGCGGGTTGCGTAATACCCATGCCGGCGATCATGGAGGCAGAGGTCCATATAGGTCGCGACCGAGATCGGGCCGGCCGATTTGATCATCGATGTCAAACGGGATTTGAGCGTTGTGTTGGACGGATCCATGTCTTGTCATCCCGGCCGGAGCGCGGCGAAGAGCCAGGCCCCAGCTTCGTCTATTCTGTCTTTCTGAGCCCCGGCGAAGCTTGATCGAGCTTTCCGAGCGGACACTTAGCCCGCATTCTGGCTGACGGTCTTGGTCTTCTTTAGCGCGTTCCAGACGAGCCAAGCTCCACCGACCCACATTGGGATTGAGAGGATCTGCCCCATCGTGATCCATTCCGGCAGACCTGATACGAACGCATCTGGTTCGCGAAACTGCTCTGAGACTGTGCGTCCGAATGCGTAGAACAACAAAAACAGGCCAGCGATCAGGCCAGGGCGCTCTAATGCCTTAAACCGCCAAACGAGTAGGGTCAGGACGATGGCCGGGACGAGCCCTTCCAAAACCGCTTCGTAGAGTTGGCTTGGGTAACGCGCGAGTTCATCACCGCGATAGACCCATTCCCCGGTTTGCCAATTATAGGCGCTGGGCGTCGATCCGCGCACGACCCCTTCCGGAAAGATCATGCCCCATGAACTGCCTTCCGGGACCGGGCGACCGTAGAGTTCGGCATTGATGAAGTTTGCACACCGGCCCAAGAACAGTCCGATTGGGGTCACGACGCCCGCGATGTCCCCAATCGATAGCATCGGTAAATCGCGCTGCCGCGCCACCAGCCAAACGGCAATTGCCACGCCGATCAAGCCACCATGAAAGCTCATGCCGCCTTCCCAAATACGCAGCAAACTGATCGGGTCAGCCATGGTCTGATCCCATTGATGGAGCAATTGATAGAACAGAATGTAGCCGATCCGTCCGCCCAAAATCACCCCGAGCGTGGCATAGAATAAGAGATCATCAAGATCGTCCCGCGTCGCCGGAGGGGTGCCGCCCCAAAGGTGCGGGCGCCTATTGAGGGCAAGGGCATAGCGCCACGCAATCAACAATCCGGCAATGTAAGCCAGCGCATACCACCGGACTGGGAACGTGCCGAGGCCAAGGAAGCCAAGGTCGATCTGAAAAATCGCTGGCGAGACTTCCGGGAAGCTCATCGCGGCCTGTTGGGCGATCATGGCGAGCAAACTCATGCGGCGGTCTTTCCTGTCGGCTTTTTCGTTCCCATCTGCTAGGCAGAAATCGACACAGGTTCAAGACGCGCAAAGGAGTTGATGACATGTCATCCAAAAGCCCTCTCTTAGATGATTTGGCGGGTCTTATGACCGGTGCGATGGGTGCTGCGCGGGCGGCTGGCGAAGAGGTCAAAACCGCTGGACAAGCCCGGGTTCGGGCAATGATCACAGATATGGATCTCGCCAATCGAGAAGAGGTTGAAGTGCTCAAAGAGATTGCGATGAAAGCCCTGGAAAGGATCGAAGCCCTAGAGGCACGGGTTAAAAAGCTCGAGAAATAGGGCTTTCCACTGCATTTTAACCAAGACTCTTGCGCCCGGACTCGGGCATGTTTAGCTTCCCCACACGGCAAGAAAGCCTGATTGATTCGGAAGGGGGTAATCATGAGCCTGTCCGTAAATCGCTCGGAGACATCTGAAACAGATGTCCTGGAGTTCTTAGAAAGCTGTTTGACGGAAGCGGGTTGGGATTTCCAACGCGACGAAGATGATGAAACGATCCAGTGCATCGCCGGATCAAAATGGGGGGACATGGGGGCGATGTTCGCCAATCGCATGGAACCGCCCGCGGTCCACTTTTCGATTACGCTTGACGTTAAGCCGACCGGCTCACGGCGAGCCGCGCTTGCGGAATTGGTCATGATGGCAAATGAACGGCTATGGCTTGGGCACTTTGACTATTGGGGCGATGAGGGCGTCATTATCTTCCGGCACGCGCTGCCAATGCTGGACCGTATGGAGCCAGAACCCGGCGAGGTGCGCGCTGTGATGGCGGCCGGCTTAGACGCGGTGAATATGTTCGTTCCGGCATTTAACTTTGTGATCTGGGCGGGCAAATCGCCGCGCGAAGCTTTGGAAGCGGCTTTGTTTGAAACCGCTGGCGAAGCCTAACTGGCTGCTTTAAGGACCAGGTTTGGGACAAGCCAGACCGAGGTCCAAAGCATGACAGATCCGCAAATTACATTGATCGGCGCTGGCCGGATGGGGTCGGCTTTAGTGGGCGGTTGGATCAAAGCTGGCGGCGCCGGACGGATATCGATCATCGATCCATCGCCGAGCACCGTGGTCGAAGAATGGGTCCGGACCGACCAGGTGAAACTGAATCCCAAGCCGACGATCGCGGACATTTTGGTGATCGCGGTCAAACCGCAGGTCTTTGGCGCATTGGCGGAAGACATGCGCTCCCGTATCGGGCCAAACACCCGCATCCTTTCGATCATGGCGGGCGTTAACCTGGCAACCCTGGAGGCCAAGCTCAAAACCTCTTCGGTCACGCGCGCGATGCCCAACACACCCGGTTTGATTGGCAAAGGGGTTACGATTCTCTGCCCAAAACCCGGCGCCAGCCAGGCCACATTGAATGAAATGACAACCCTGCTCGCACCGCTCGGAGCGGTAGAGGGTCCGATCACCGAAGACCTCTTGCCAGCCGCAACGGCGCTTTCAGGATGTGGCCCAGCCTATGGTTTCTTATTGGTCGAAGCCATGGCCGCTGCGGGCGCGGCGCAGGGCCTCCAATCAGACCTCGCGATGCGATTGGCACGTCAAACTGTTGAGGGCGCGGGAGCGTTATTGGCGAGCGTTCCCGAAGATGCCGCAACGCTGCGCCGGAACGTCACCTCGCCGAATGGCGTGACGCAGGCGGCTTTAGAGGTCTTGATGTCCTCGTCTGGCATGCCATCTCTCTTCATAGACGCTGTTAAAGCGGCCATCGCTCGCGATCTAGAATTGTCTAGGGAGACGGAATGACCCGTGATGAAATACTTGCAAAAGCGGTTCACGCAGCCCTGAAACTGGCTGAAACGGACAAGTGGGAGCGGCTGACCCTGTCCGCCATCGCCGCTGAAGCTGCGTTGGAGCTGAAAGACTTTCATGGCCTGGCTGATAAGGACGACATATCCGCGGCCGTTGAGCGGGTGTTTGATGCTGGTATGAGCGCTGAGGCCGTCGATGCCGATGAGACCGCACGGACGCGGCTTTTCGATGTCATCATGTTGCGGTTCGAAACCATGGAGGCCGTGCGGGATGGCGCGATGTCATTCTTGCGCTGGCGTGATCGCTCGTTCGATGGCCTCGCGCTGCGATTGAAATCGCGCGCGGCAACCGCCCGCTGGGCTCTTGCCTGTGCCGGGCTCGATGGCGAGCACCGCGTTCCACGTGGGGTTCAACTGGCCGCGCTCGGATGGGCGATTGCGCAAGCCGAACGGGCCTGGCGGCAAGAGACCAGCGCCGACTTGACGCGGACGATGGCGGCGCTTGACGCTGAGCTGATCAAAATCGAAGAGCGTATGATTTGGCTCAACAAGCGCGGTAAGTCGTCTGTCGTGCCAGCGGACGCCGAAGCCGATTAATAAGGCAGCCGAAGCCGGACCCGCAAGCCACCTAACTCACTGCTTTCCAGACGGATATCGCCGCCATGCCCGCGTGCAAAATCGCGCGCCAAAGTCAAGCCAAGTCCAGTGCCTGCAACATTTTGAGACCGACCCTCATCTAATCGATGAAACGGTCGAAACGCATCCTCGCGCTTTTCTTCTGGGATCCCGGGTCCATCATCATCGATCAATATCTCGGCCATATGAGGGCCTTTGATGAGACGCACTTGGCATTGGGTCGCGTATCCAACGGCGTTTGAAATCAAGTTTGAGAGCGTTCTTGTCAGCGCCATCGGGCGCACTGTAACGGTGATTTCCGCGGCTTCGACCACGCGCGCGCCATCAATCCGCTCCGCCACCGTGCGCGCGATATGATCGAGCCGTAGGGCCTCTGGTCGCTCGCCTTCCGCGCCGCTTGCAAAGGCGAGGTATTCATCGAGCATTTTCGACATATCGTCCAAATCGGCCCGCGCGCCGGTGATTTCCTCGGTCTGCTCCATCATTGCCAATTGCAGCTTCAGCCGCGTCAACGGTGTGCGCAAATCATGACTTACCCCGGCGAGCATTGCGGTGCGTTGTTCGGTAAAGGCCGTCAGCTTGGCCCGCATTTCGGTCACCGCGCGCGCGGCGTCACGAATTTCCGTGGCACCGCTGGGCCGAAAGTGCGGCATGTCCCGGCCGCGGCCAAATGCTTTCGCGGCTTCCGTCAGATGTAAAATCGACCGCACCTGATTGCGCAAAAATGCAAAGGCGAGCGCGAGCATAATCAGCGCGCCGAGAAGCACCCAAACGATCGTAAAGTGCGTGTTCGCCGCGAGTGCGCGTTTTCGGTCAATCAAGACACGGACCGTCCCCTTATCAATCGCACTGCGAAAGTCTAAAACGCTGCCGCTTTCGATGGTTTTTACACTCACGGGGCGCTGTGCGACCGAATTGAGCTGACCGCGCAAGACGCGGCCGTATCCGAACCGATCGCGGGCGCCTTCTGGCCAGGCCATACCGCCCTGATAGCTGCAGTCTAAGCGCAAACCAAGTTGCTCCTCGATCTCAGCTTCCTGGCCCAGATCATGATCTGGATCCGCGCACATTTCGACAATCAGACCAACTTCCCGGGCGATAGATTGGGAGAGCTTTTCGTTCACGTCACTGATATGTTCGCGGTAATAATACCAAGAAAAGATCGCGAAAATGGCGATAACAGGGACCGCCACCAATGCAGCGAGCCGGGCATAAAGGCCTCGAGGTGTATAATCGCGAAGGCGAAAGCCGCTCATGCTATGCGTCCAAAATCAACATCATATTGGTGCGGTCTTTGTGCACAATGATGTAGCCTTGTGCGAGCAGCAAAGCTTCGCAATCACGCTCCCAACGTGCTGAATGGCACGCTTCCATAACGATTGCTTTTGGGAAAATGGCCCGCGCCGCGGTTTCGAAAAACGGAAACAAGATGCCGTCCTCATAGCCTTCGACGTCGATTTTTAGCAGATCGAGGTGCTGGACGTGGTTCTCTGAAAGAAGCTGGATCAGGGGCACAACCGGCACCGAAATGGTCGGGACCCCATCTGCCAGGCGCGCGGAGGCTTGCCCAGCACTTTCAGGCACCGAGAGGGTCAGCGTGTCTCCGCGGTGCCCGCCAATGGCGGTCATTAAAAGACTGAGATCCAGCCGAGCCGCCACCGCTGGGTTGAGCGCGAAATTGGTGGTCAGCCGGTCAAACATGTTCGGCTGTGGCTCTGCCGCGATCAGCGTGCCCGATCGCATGAGCGAGGCAATGAACAGGCTGAACACACCTGCATTTGCGCCAATGTCGACAAAAACGCCGCCATCCCTCGGCATGTACTGACGGCAGAAAGCGTATTCTTCGCGAGCATAGCGTTTGGGGCTGAGCAGGGCCTTCATTTCGGAATTGTTGCCCGTGTGGTGAAGGCGCGCCCGCCCGCCATATAGGGACACATCTAAAGGACGATTTGGATTGAGCGCCCGCACGCCCTTTGCCATAAGTTTGCGCATCTGGCCGCGCCCGAGGAGCGTATGACGCGATGCGCCGATCAATAGGCTTGAAAACGGTCCTGGCGGATATGCCGGCATCGCGCGGTCCATGGTTCCTCCCTTAGGCAAAGCGATGAAAACATATGAGGCTTGCGCGCCTTTGGGTAGAGCTCGGCTCAGTGTAGATCATTGTGCAAAATCGCGTGTGCGTCTTCACGCAGAATATCTGCCATGCGCTCGAAGCTCTCCGATAGGGGGGACGTTCCCCGCCAGATTAAGGCCACACGCCGTTTTGCCAAAGGGTGATCTATGGGGCGCAAAACAAGGTCTGCGTCACGGCTTGCCTCCGACAGCGCGTAGATCGCAGGCAGGATTGCAATTCCAGCACCGGTCGCGGCCATGTGTCGGATCGCATCAAGACTGGTGCCACTAAACACCGAACTGATCTGAGCATCTGCAGTTTTAGCCACATCGCTGACCGCGAGGCTTAAGCGATGACTTTGTCCGACGCTGAGAATCTCGCGCCCATGGAGGTCTTCGATGCGAATAGGTCCGGATCCAGCGAGCGGATCATCTGGTGCGGCACAAATCCATAACTGTTCTTCAAACAGTTGGACGCTGGTCATGTCTTTGTGGTCCTCGGGCGTCGAGATCGCGCAGTCCAATGTGCCCTCGAGCAATTGCGCCTGCAGTGCGTTCGTCCAATGCTCCTCGATGACCAAACGCAGCTTCGGGTAGGTGCGGTGCAAGTCTTTCACAACCGGGGGCAAAAGATATGGACCGACTGAGGGCAATACCCCCAACCGGATCCGCCCAGATAGATCGCCATCGCGGGCGCGCATGGCCGACTTCAAGTCTTCGACATCCCGCAGGATCAAGCGTGCGCGTTGCACAAATTCCTCGCCGTATGGGGTCATCAGAGCGC
This sequence comes from Pseudomonadota bacterium, assembly GCA_038531165.1. Taxonomy (GTDB): domain Bacteria; phylum Pseudomonadota; class Alphaproteobacteria; order Caulobacterales; family Hyphomonadaceae; genus Henriciella. Next base: position 161,355 of record JBCBBZ010000001.1, on the reverse strand, counting down.
CATTGCGCCCGCGTTCGATCAATTGGATTCCAAGCTGTTGTTCGACATCTGCGATTTGCGCAGACAAGCTTGGCTGGCTGACATTCATACGCTTAGCAGCCTCGTGAAACCGCCCCGTTTCGGATACGGCGACAATGTATTGCAACTGGCGAAGCGTGGGTCGCATTTGGTAGTCCCAACCTATCAAACGACCAGCTTCTTTAGATTTGAATTATCGGTTTCGTCAACCCATTTCCGCTGCATCACACACAGGAGCAAAAAAATGTATCGTGATCAACTCAGTGGATCGATCTTAGAAGGACAGATCAGCAACCCGCTGCTGGCCTCTGGATCGGGCGAAAACGTCAACCAGGTTGACCAATTCGTGACAGCTGAACCGACACCGAAAGATGAGTCGCGCCGAGGCTGGCGTCGACGCCGGGTGCGCCGGGGCAAAAGCTAAAATCGGGCTTGCCTAACCACCTGTTTTCTCAAAGGCCCGCTGAAAGGCGGGCCTTTTTTTATTCCGCTGTAGATAGGCGGCGAGTTTCGGATAGGGCGACAATTCGCCAAGCCGCTCGGCCATTTCGGCAATATATGTCATGCCAATATCGGGGGCTTGGAAGCGATCTCCCATAATATAGTCGCGATTGCTTAGGCGGGCTTCCACATATCCAAGTTGCAACGCCACTTCGCCTGTGGCGAAGGCATCAAAGATCGGCGGTTTATGCTCCGCGCGACTGAGCAAAAGTTTGATCAGCATCGGGGCAAAGGCGGACGCTTCGGAATACATTAGCCACTGCATCCATTCGGCCCGCGCGGCGGCACTCCCTGTGGATGGTCCGAATTGATTGTCCGGATCGAACTTTTCGAGCAAATAAAGGGCGATCGCTCCAGACTCAGCGAGGATGAAGCCTTCATCTTCGATGACCGGTGATTTGCCGAGCGGATGTGCCTCCTTGAGCTCCGGCGGGGCCCGGCCCATTTCATTTCGAACATAGATCTCGAGCTCATAAGGCGCGCCCAATTCCTCGAGCAACCAGACGGTGAAAACAGATCGCCCAATGCAAAGATGATGGACTTTCAGCATGCGGCGCTCCTTGTCGGTTCAGTCTGGCATTAAGCGGTAACCGATACCGCGGACAGTTTGAATGTGAATGGGGTTCCTTGGGTCAGGTTCAATTTTCTTTCGCAGCCGCGTGACTTGCACATCGATGCTGCGCTCGGTGCCATTCGAGGTTTCTGATGCCAGCGCCTCGCGCGAAATCGGCTCTCCTGGCGATTTCGATAGAATCGTCAGTAATTGCAGTTCACTATCGGTCAAACGGACATGTCCGTTCGGTCCGGACAGTAAGCCTTTGGCAGGCTCGAACACCAAGCCCGACATTTCAATCTCTTCTATGGGGTCCGGTATGTGGGTGCGGCGGATAATAGCGGCCGTGCGCAAAGCGAGTTCTTCCGGTTCGAAGGGTTTCGGGAGGTAATCATCAGCGCCGAGCCGCAACCCCTCAATCCGGTCACTGGCCTGCCCGCGCGCGGTGAGGAGCAGGATGGGCGTATCATTGCCGTCCTCGCGCAACGCTTTGAGCAAGCTTAGCCCATCTTCCCCCGGCATCATAATGTCGAGAACGGCGAGATCAAAACTAAACGTTTGGAACAGTTTCCGGGCGGCAGCGGCATTCGATGCGGTGGTCACCGCGTGACCTTGCCGCGTGAGGTATTGCCTCAACAAGTCTCGGATCCGGTCATCATCATCTACGATCAGGAGATGTGTTTCGCCGGTCACAGTAACGCCTCCAGGACCAAGCGGGCGCCGCCAACGGCGCTGGATCCAGCCGCTCGATACGCCTGCCGCAGCCGATCACGCATGGCAATCGTGGCAGCATCGGTGACACGTTTGCCCTCATGGCTCAGATACAAACGCCGCGTACGACGGTCGCCGCGCTCGCTGCGGCGACGTTCCACCAGACCACGTTGATCTAAGTCAGCGATAATCCGGGCAAAAGTCGGCGTTGTCGCGTTAAGCTGATCGCGCAATTGGTTCACCGACTCGCCAGGTTGGAACCGGATCGCAATCAGCGTCCGCGCCGACAGGGCGGGCATATCCATATCGGAGGCAATTTCGCCTGCCGCCTTCATCAGCGCGCGTTCGCCTGCGAGCAGCAGCGCAATACCATAGTCCAGCTCCTCGTCTTTCAAGAAAAGACGCGGATCAAATCCCGGGGCATTTGCCCGTAATTGGTTGACATTCACCATTGTGATCTGAGAATGCCGGGGAATTGTAAAAGTGCAAGACAGGAAACACGGAATGGCAGAGCAAGCCTATGATGATCGTGACGGCTACATTTGGATGGACGGCCAGTTCGTCCCGTGGCGGGACACGAAAGTTCATGTGCTGACCCACGCCATGCATTATGCCTCTTGCGTGTTTGAAGGTGAGCGCGCGTATGGCGGCACGATCTACGCCTCGCGCATGCACTCCGAACGGCTCGCGAACTCCGCCAAGATTATGGGCTTTGAGCTCCCGGTCTCGGTCGATGAGCTCGAAGCGATCAAAGCTGAAACCCTCACGAAGTCGGGCCTAGAGAACGCCTATGTCAGAGCCTTTGCGTGGCGCGGCAGCGAAATGATGGGTGTCTCAGCGCAGCACAATACGATCCATCTCGCGGTCGCTGTTTGGGCTTGGGGCGATTACTTTGCCGACAAGATGAAGGGCATTCGCATGACCCATGCGATGTATCGTCGTCCAGACCCGCTGACAGCGCCATGTCACGCCAAAGCCGCCGGCCTTTACATGATTTGCACGCTGTCCAAGCATGCAGCGGAAAATGACGGCTATGCAGATGCCTTGATGCTCGATTACCGCGGGCAAGTGGCAGAAGCGACCGGCGCCAACATCTTTTTCATGCGCGATGGGGCCCTGCACACACCGATCCCGGATTGCTTTTTGAACGGCATTACGCGCCAGACCGCCATTAAACTCGCAAAGGCGCGACAGATTGAAGTCATCGAGCGCGTCATCATGCCGGATGAGCTGGGCACGTTTGATGAGTGTTTCATCACCGGCTCAGCGGCAGAAATCACGCCGGTTGCAGAAATTGGCGAGTTCAATTTCAAACCGGGCTATACATCGGAAGCGTTGGTCAATGACTATGCCGATCTGGTCTACCGCCGGATCGCAATGCCCGCATAACCTAGTTCCCGGAACTGCAGCCACGTTCTGGGTATGGAAACAGGCTGTTCAGGACAGTACTTTGGCTCGCAAACGTTACGCGACAGAGGAGATTATCTGATCGCGGCACGACATACGCATCCATCGAGCATCTTGGAGCGCAGTTCCGTTTAGACGTGGCACTCTTCGATCACTGAGCCAAAGCCGTTAGCGGCGTTGAGGTTACGTCTTCTCTTGCGCGCTTACCAGTAAGCCGGATCGTTTAAAGCGTCGGCACAACGCGCGGGGCCTTGGAAAGGATAAATCTCCTCATCGGTCAACGATTGCGCCAACCATCCATGCGGCTGTTCTAATGCGAGTGGCGCTGGAATGATGGCAGCGTCTATGGGTTTAAATCCGACACGCTCATAATAGTCAGGATCGCCGTAAGTCACTGCGATATCTGCGCCAAAATTTCCGAGGGTTTGTAGGCCAAAACGGATTAACTCAGTCCCGATGCCACGTCTTTGTTGGTCAGATGAGATGGCGACAGGTGATAGGAGATAGACCTGTCTTGCATCGCCTTCGAATCGCAAACGCGTAAAGATGATGCAGCCGACGAGCCGGTCTTCCTCGAATCCTGTGAACACGACAATATCATCTTCCGGGGTCGTCTCGATGAGATTGTACGCCAATCTGCCGATCAGTTTCCCTTCATCAGCGCTCTCGGAGTCTGAAAACGTCTCATCAAACAAGGCCGAAATCGCGACCGGGTTATTTTGATTTGCGAGTTTGTACGCAATGGCCACCCATTGTTCTCCTATCGCGGCGCCCTTAATGTCGGCGCGTTTGGTGCTCCATTCAAGGCGCTCGCAAGTCTGGTGATCGGAGCTCGCTGGCTATTTCATATACCGATCGAACCACGCCAACATGCGCTCTGGGGTCTGGCCATAATAGTTGTAGCCGTCAAAGCGGCGCGACGTGCCTTCAATCCAGAACAGCTCTTTTTCATTGCTACCGAGTAGATCAAAGGTTTGCTGACCGTCCTCTTGCGTGGTCCACGCGTCTTCGCGAACTTGAGTGATCATGGTCGGGACTTGAACGGCGCTCGCAAACAGGTGCGGGGTCATTTCCGGGTTGGTGAATCCGCCGAGTTTTGTCTGCTCGAAATTCATCGCGTCCATATACTCGCCGACCCCTTGCAGGCCGGCAAATGTCCCCATCAGGGCGTCCATCGAGACAACAAGCGGACTGAACAGGCATCGCACATTCTCGAACAGGTCCGGGCGGCGATACATCGCCTCATATTGCGCATTCCCGCCTGTGCACTGACTGTACAGGCCAAGCGTCATGGTTGACAGGCGCGGATGCGCATCCACATAGGTTTTGACGCCGACACAGTCGCGCCATTCATAGCGTCCAATCCCACAGATCCCACCATTCGCCGTGCCCGAATTGCCATGATTTCTGAGATCATAAGAGAGGATATTGTACCCGGCGCGAACCAAGTGCGCGAGGATTGCGACGAAATCGATCTCGAGGTCGTCGACATTGCTCCACGGTTCGCCCCAATGCCCGGTAAAGCCTGATCGGCTCATCGGCATAGGGTGGTTCATGATGATGAGCTTGTCAGATTCTCCGGCCGCCGCCGGCACATACCAGCCCTCTAAGGGAGTCCCATCATCTGATTGAAAGTAGATGTCTTCATATGTCGTGATGCCATGATCACGCGGTGTCTTATGAACCGGGGTCCGAAATGCAGGTTTAACCGCAAAGGCCGCGAGGCCTTTGACGATGTTAAGTTTGTCTTCGGGGATGTCGTTGAGAGAGGTCATGAGCGCCTGCCAGAAATGAGAGGGTGTTTTCAGACCACAGAAATTGGCGATGCTCGACCGCTTCTGAATGCCGCCACCTCTCAAAAACTTGCCTAATCCTATCAAGCGCGTCCAAATCAGTTGCGCAGCAGGCAGGATTAACGCCAGAACGAAACATGCCCTCGAGCTTGAACTATTCCGACGCATGCGTGGACAAAATCGCAGCCTATCTTCGCGAGACAGGGGCCACGACAAAGCGCGGGTTTTTCAAAACACCCTTGCCAGATGTCGATATCTTTTGGGGCGACGTTTCCGTGATGCGCTCACCCTTGGTCTATGAACCCGGCATCGCTGTGGTCTTGTCTGGTCAAAAGACTGGCTTCCTCAACGATCGACGGTTTGTCTACAACGCAACGCAATATCTCGCGGTCGGCTTACCCATCTCATTTGAGTGCGAAACAGAGGCATCGGTGGAAACGCCTTTGGTGGCGCTGTTTCTCCGCGCTGACCCAGGGGTCATTTCAGAGATCGCCGATGCCGCAGGCTTGCTCGCCCCGGATCCAACAACCCGATCGGCCATCACGGCCGTTGATCCAGTGCCGGTGACCGTACGGCTCAAAGATGCCGTGAATCGTTTGTGCGATTATTTCTCCGATCCCACCGAAGCGAAGTTGCTAGGACCTCAGACCGTGCGCGAGATTTTCTATCATACACTTCAGGACGCCCATGGTCGGGTCCTGCTCGCTCAAACCATGACGACGCGTCCGGAAAGCCGGATCGCAGCCTTGCTGCGTCGAACAGACATATCCGGATTAGACAGCGTCGAGCATCTCGCTCAGCAGGCTGGCATGAGCTCCCCCAGTTTCTTTCGACATTTCAGAGCCGTCACCGGGCAATCCCCCAAAAAGTACTTTCAGCGCCAACGTCTTTTCCGGGCCAAAAGCCTGCTGGTCTTTGAAGGCGCCAGCGTTGCGGAAGCAGCGCGCCATGTCGGCTATGTCAGCCCGTCCCAGTTCAGCCGAGAGTTTCGCGACCTGTTTGGCTTGCCCCCGAGCAGAGCGACTGAATTCGGGTTCAATTACGAATTTGATTGAGTGGTGGTGCCTCACTTTGCTCGCATTTTAGAATTTTGCACCGTGCGTTTTGTGTGAACGCAGATCACTGGACCAGCGCGAATGTTATTCTCGAGTGAGACCCGCGTTCAGATGATAGAGAGAACCGGCCGATCCCTTCGCAACAAGAGTGAGCCTCTGAGGGAGGTTACATGGCTTCAATAAGTCAACTGACATGCTCTGCGTGACGAAACAGATCAAATTGGTCAACAGACCTGTTAGAGGTATAGACAATGCGTGGAAGACTTACGAACGAGACTTGCGAGTGGAGCCGCTTGGGTCGGCCAAACTAAGTTTCTTAGTATCGACGGCCATGGTGGTTCAGGCAAATCAACTCTGGCGTTGTATCTGGGCGAAAAACTAGAGGCTGAAATCATCCACATTGACGATTTTTCCGGCTGGGACAGTCCGCCAAATTGGTGGAAGAAGATCATCCAGAACGTTTTTATGCCGATATCCGAAGGGGCAGCATCAATCACCTACCAGCCCGTCAGTTGGTCCGCAGATCATCACCCTGCGCCGGTCGAAAATCAACCGGTGACACCCTTCATGATTTTAGAGGGCGTGAGCTCCTCGAGACCGGAATTTTTGGATTTCATCGCGTTCAGCATTTTTGTGGACACGCCCAAAGCGGAGTGTTTGCGACGCGGTATTGAACGAGATCGTGTAAGTGGCAAAAGCGAGGATGAATTGCGCGCATTATGGCACGGCTGGATGGCCGAAGAGGACCGCTACTTTTCAGAAGCCAATCCTAGAGTACACGCTGACTTAGTGATCGATGGCACCAAACCATTTGACGCACAGATTAGGGTGTAAGGCACGTCTGTTTTATTCCACTTATGCGTGATCGATTGCGCAAGCATTGCCGGGCGACGCTAGATGCGGATCGAGGGGGCGTTTTTGCTCGCCTTGAAGACCTTAAGGGCGAGGTCAGGTGCTCCAGTAAGCACACATTCCCGTCGTCTTATTTGCTTTGAAATCATGCGATAGGTATTCGGGCGGCGCACACATTAGGCTTCTGCGAGGACAACATGTCGGGTTCCTATGCTTCACAATATCACCAGAAATTGCGCTCAGCGCGCGCGGCGATTGCCGACATTAAGAAAGGGGACCACCTCTCTATGGGGATGGCGTTGGGCGAGCCCCCCGCTTTGCTGAATGCGCTCGCGCAACGGTTTGAGCACGACGAAGTGGATGACCTCAAACTCTGGTATTTTCACTCGATGCCGGCGGCGGCGCAGACGGTGCTTCAATACAAGCACATGGATAAGGTCACGCCGCACTGCATGTTTCTGGGGCCCACTGAGCGCGCTCTGGTCGAAGCCGGCGAACAAGAGGATCGCAAAGTGATCAACTTCGTGCCTGTGGCGTTTTCTGATGCCCCGCGCTTACTGTCAGAACACGTCGAGCTAGATCATTTTCTGACCGTCGTGTCGCCTATGGACGAACATGGGTATTTTTCCTTCGGCACCAATAATGACTACGCCACCACAGCTGCGCGCGCAGCACGGAGGACGATCGTCGAAGTGAATGACCACATGCCGCGAGTTTTTGGCGACTCGATGATCCATATTAGCGAGGTCGACGCTTTGGTCGAGAACCATGTCTCACTCTTCAAAATGCCCGAGCGGGCGGCGTCTGAAGAAGAGCAAACAATTGCAGATATCATTGCAGAAATGATCCCTGATGGTGCGTGTCTACAAATGGGCATTGGGGCACTCCCGAACTTGGTTTGCCAACGCCTGAGAAGCCGAAAAGACCTTGGTATCCACACCGAACTCTTATCCCCGGGATTGGTTGATTTGATCGATGCCGGTGCCGTTACAAACAGAATGAAGGCAACATTTCCCGGACGGACGGTGTTCACTTTCGCGCTCGGGAATGAGCGCATGTACAAACTGATTCACGATAATCCTTCGATTGCCAGTCACCCTGTGAATATCGTGAATGACCCCAGACATATTGCGAAAAATCCGAACGTTGTCTCGGTAAATGCGACCTTACAAATCGACCTCTCGGGAGCTTGTAATTCTGAATCGCTTGGGCGCCGCCAATATAGCGGTTCTGGCGGACAATTGGATTTCGTCCGTGGCGCGCGAAAATCAAAAAATGGCCGCTCGATTATTGCCGCATGTTCGACAGCGCAAGATGGTCAAGTCTCACGAATTGTACCTGAACTGACGGGTGCCGTCACAACACCGCGCAATGATGTCGATACGATCGTGACGGAGTATGGGGCCGCGCATTTGATCGGCCTCAGCGGCGAAGCGCGTGCTCGCGCCTTAATTGCCATTGCGCACCCAGATCATCGCGATGACCTCACTGCGCGAGCCAAAAAGGCAAACATTATTGGCTGAGCGTACGCGTTTGGCCTATGGTCGCTTTCGCTCGCGAAACCGACATTTCAGCAAACCAGAAGACGATAACGCCCCGATATCGGAAACGGTTCGCAAGTGTTAGCACGGTCCTCGCCGACGGCTTACCTGGCACGCGAGCAGGTTTCGGGGCGCTCGTTTCAAAATGAAAACTTTACACCGAATCCGAAGCATAGTTTCTGAGACAGAGATATGAAGCAGTGCGGCGCCCGCATTCATTGAGGCCAAGCTTGGTCGCCTGACTTGCTTCAAAAACGAGTGTTTGTGAGACGGGTGATGAGATGAAACTTGGATATGCGCGGATCAGCAAAAATGATGGCGGGCAGGTTTTGGATGCGCAGCTCGATCAATTGCGCGAGGCGGGGGTCGATGATGCGCATATCTACACAGATAAAGCGAGCGGAGCGAAAGAAGACCGGCCGGGGCTGGAGGCGGTCCTGAAAGCCGCACGCGAAGGCGACACAATCGTCGTCGCGCGTCTCGATCGGCTCGGGCGAAGCCTTCGGCATTTGATCGACATTTCTGAAGACCTGCGGGGCCGCGGCATTGGCTTTAAAGTCATCTCCGGCGCTGCGGCGGGCGTCGACACGTCCACGCCATCGGGCAAAATGATGTTCTCAATGTTCGCCGCGTTTGCAGAGTATGAGCGTGAACTTATTCGCGAACGCACCTTGGATGGGCTCAAGGCCGCCCGCGCACGTGGCCGCAAGGGGGGGCCGCAAGCCAATTATGGACGAGGGCAAAATCCGCTTAGCGCTGGCCGCAATGAAGGATCGCAAGACCAGCGTCCAACAGGTCTGCCGGGACCTCGGGGTCTCAAGAGCGACGCTCTACCGCTATGTCGATCCGGTTGGGAATCGGCGATAGACGGGCGAAAGAGACGCTCGATTATCTAAAGCCTCATTGCAGGGGACGAGCCCTGACGCCAGCTAACGCAGCGCCGACGCCGTGATAAGAGGAAGATTTTCGGTCGCACTTAATCGAAGAGATTGAAGTGCGGATACATCGAGCTGACAGTCGAGAACGCGGTAGAAACGACACTCGCAGCGTCATAACAGGGCTTATCTGTTTCAAAACGAGTTTGAGTGGCGCTTCGGGGAGGATTCGAACCCCCGACCCCTTGGTTCGTAGCCAAGTACTCTATCCAACTGAGCTACCGAAGCGCGGAAGCGGGAGACATACTCTCGAGGTCTTGCGAAAGCAACACCTGATCTCAGGAAATTACCGCGCCGCATAGACCGCGCGTGCAATCGCCCGTGCGAGCGTGCTCGCGGCCAATTCGCCAAGGCGCGCGAGGCTGATCGCACGCGGCTCCGGCAGTGCGCGCTGCGCCGTGGACAGCACATAGATGACATCACCATCAAAGGGCGCAAAAACTGGGCGGATCGCGCGGGCAAAGCCTGCCAGCGCCATTTGTGCGACCCGATTGGCCTCGCCTGGCGTGAGCGTAACATCCGTGGCGACGCACGCTATGGTCGTGTTTTCGCCAAGCTGGGGATTTTGCTTTGCGGCGCCCCAGTCCTCGGGGTCGGCACGGTAATCCGAGGGCGGACGAAGGCCGCCAAACTCGCCGTCAATTTCATAAGGCCAGGCCCAAAAGGCCTGCGTTCCAGGCATATAGACGGCGCCGAAACTGTTCACCGCGGCGACCGCGCCGACGCCAAGCCCATCGTCCGTGAACATCGATGACGAGCCCAAACCGCCCGGGTGTTGCCCCGCCCGGGCACCGTAACCTGCGCCGACCCGACCAAGTTCGGTTTCGTCCTTGCCCGCGGCCGCCAAAGCGGCGTGCCCTAATCCGGGATAGGGGGAGCGGGCGCCCCAGTTTTTGTCGCCGCCATTGGCAAGGTCATATAGAATCGCCCCGGGCACAATTGGCGTTTTCGGCACACCTGGTCGGTCGACCAATGCAAATCCGCGTCCCCGCGCCCCCAATTCGACGGCGACCGCATCGGCCGCTGCTAAACCATAAGCGCTGCCCCCCGAGAGAACCACAGCATCAACATGATCCACCAGCTTATCCGCACTCAGCAAATCGCTTTCGCGGGTGCCTGGTCCACCGCCTGCCACCGCCACGGCGCCGATGGCCGGGGTCTCGCAGAAGATGACCGTTGTGCCCGTTGCAATGGCTTGATTGTGCGCATTTCCTAAGCAGATGCCTTTGATATCAGTGATCTGATTGTTTGGTCCCGGCTTTGACATCAAAAGACCTTTCCTGTCATCGGCTTACGCTCTAGGCTGACGAATTGTGATCGCCAAGTCGGAGCGCTTTTGAAATGGCAGTTAATCCTTATCTCGTCGCGGGCACTTGCGCGCTTTTTCTTGCCGCGTGCCAACCCGAAAACGAGGCACCAGAAATTGAAGCCGCGTCGGAGCCGCCGGTGGAAGCAAGTGAGACTGCTTGGACGAAGGGCGCTATGATCGCGGCCGCCGACCCACGGGCGGTCGACGCAGGATTGTCGGTGTTGCGCGAAGGCGGTCATGCGGTCGATGCGGCGATTGCCGTTCATGCCGTGCTCGGCTTGGTGGAGCCGCAATCCTCCGGGATTGGCGGCGGCGCCTTTATGCTGGTCTACGATCGGGCGAGCGGTGAGACGGTGATGTATGATGGCCGAGAAACGGCGCCCTCTGCGATTGACGAGAATTTGTTCATTGAAAACGGCGAAGTGCTTGGCTTCTTGGACGCCTGGCAATCTGGCAAGTCAACCGGCGTCCCGGGTGCGATCGCGCTCTATGAGACCGTTCATGACGCGCATGGTCAATTAGACTGGGCCCGCAATTTTGAGGATGCCATCGCGCTGGCCGAAACCGGTTTCGAAGTCAGGCCGCGATTGGCGGGCTTTTTATCCAATGAGCGTCTGCGCCAGTTCACGCGCGTCGATGAGCACCCCGTGGCGGCGGCGTATTTTTATCCCGATGGCGAGCCGCTTGCGGTCGGCGATATCCGTGTGAATCCGGATTACGCGGAGACCTTGCGCCGCGTTGCGACCGAAGGCGCAGAAGCTTTTTACACCGGCGAGATCCCTGAAGCGATTGTCGCCGCGGTTGCCGAGGACCCCTATCCGGGCACGTTAAGCGTTGAAGACATCGCCGCTTATGAGGTCAAAGTCCGGGCCCCGCTATGTGGCGAATGGCGCGACTTTAAGATTTGTTCGGCGCCGCCGCCAAGTTCGGGCGGGGTCACACAAAGTGCGATTGCGGGCCTTTATGACCGTTTGCTGCCGGAAGGCGCGAGCGAGCCGGAGCAATTCTTACGTGCATTTGTTGACGCGCAGCGTTTGGCCTATGCGGACCGCGATCATTATGTCGCCGATGCGGATTTCGTGCCCGTCCCGGCGGTTGAGCTGATCCATCCGGATTATCTTGATGTTCGCGCAACCGAGGTGTTTGATCCGGCGGAAACACCGACGCCCGGCGATCCAGGGGTGGCGCTTGGTGGCAATCCTATGGTCACAATGTGGGGCCAGGACCCGACCGAGGACTCGCCTGGCACCACGCACCTGTCCATCATTGATCAGGATGGCAATGTGGTTTCCATGACGGCCACGGTGGAAGGCGTGTTTGGCAATTCCCGTATGGTCAAAGGGTTTCTGCTCAATAATGAGTTGACCGACTTTGCGCGCGAACCTCGCAAATCTAATTTGCCCGTTGCCAATGCCCCGGCGCCGAAAAAGCGCCCGCGCAGCTCGATGTCGCCGACTATTGTCTTCGATCAAGAGGGCGACGTCAAACTGGTCACGGGATCCCCAGGCGGAAACTCGATTATCGCTTATACGGCAAAGACCATTATCGGTGTCCTGGCTTGGGATCATACCCCGCAAGAGGCGATCGAGCTGCCAAATGTGATCGCCCGCGGCGAGACAGTCGGCGTGGAAATTGATCGCGGCAATGGCCAAGAAGTCGCCGATGAGCTGAAAGCCATGGGTTACTCTGTCGAAGAGCGCCGCGGCGAGAATAGCGGACTACACGTAATTCTCGTGACCGAGGATGGCCTGGCTGGCGGTGCGGACCCGCGTCGCGAGGGTGTCGCGGTCGCGCTTGAAGCAGGGCCGGGCTAGCTCACCTTTGCATAAAGATCATAGGCGTCAGCATCGGTGATCTGCGCAGAGACCACCTCCCCGATCGGCAAGGGTCGATCCGAGGACAGGTATACAACACCATCGATTTCAGGCGCATCAGCTTTGGTGCGGCCAAGATATGCGCCATCCTGGTCGCCGACACCGTCAATGATCACATCTTGCCGGGTGCCGATTTGAGCCTTGGCGCGGGCGGCTGAGATTTCCGATTGCACGGCCATGAAGCGGTGCCAGCGCTCTTCTTTCACGGCTTCCGGTAGATGCCCGCTCAGCGCGCGACTGTCGGCGTGAGCGACATTCTCATATTTAAAGCAGCCTGCGCGATCGATCCTCGCTTCGCGAATAAAGTCGAGGAGGATTTCAAAGTCTTTTTCCGTTTCACCTGGGAACCCAACAATGAAAGTTGAGCGGATCGTCAAATCGGGCACGTCGCGGCGCCATTGTTGAATACGCTCCAGCACGCGATCCTGCTTCGCCGGGCGTTTCATGGCTTTGAGCACGTTGGGGCTGGCATGTTGAAACGGGATGTCGAGATAGGGCGTGATCGCCCCCTCGGCCATTAGCGGCATCACTTTGTCGACATGCGGATAGGGATAGACATAATGCAACCGTGTCCAAACACCGAGTGAGGCCAGCCCCCGCGCAAGATCTAGGAACCGCGTCTCATAAGGCTCCGATCGCCACGTTTGCGGTGCATATTTAAGATCGAGGCCATAAGCACTCGTATCTTGGCTGATCACCAGCAATTCTTTGACCCCGGCGCGCACCAATTGCTCGGCTTCGGTCAGGACATGATGGATTGGGCGCGAGACCAAGTCGCCGCGCAGCTTCGGAATGATGCAAAAACTGCAACGATTGTTGCATCCCTCGGAGATCTTTAAATAGGCATAATGGCGCGGGGTGAGCCGCAAACCTGTTTCAGGCACCAGATCCAAATGCGGATTATGAGGCGGTGTGAGGTGCGTGTGCACCGCCTCCATCACCTGCTCATATTGATGCGGTCCGGTGACGGCCAACACGTTTGGATGGGCTTTTTCAATCAACTCGGGTTCTGCTCCGAGGCACCCGGTTACGATCACTTTGCCATTCGCTTCAATCGCTTCGCCGATCGCATCGAGGCTCTCATCTCGGGCGCTGTCCAAGAAACCGCACGTATTGACCAGCACAAGATCCGCGCCGGAATAGTCGGGACTGATTTGATAGCCTTCGGCGCGCAATCGAGTTACAATTCGCTCAGAATCAACCAGAGCTTTAGGGCAGCCCAATGAGACGATGCCAACTTTTGGCAGCATCTGTGGTTTGATTGGAGCAGGGCGGTCGAGTAATGAGGTCATCGCTGCGCTGTTATACCGTCGATAGGGCTTTGAAAAGGAGCGCGCGCAATGTCATCTGCCCCCGAACCTGATCCCGGTCAGCTCCGCATGATCGCAGCGGTATCAGCCTTTATCGGATTGATCACCGGTTTTCTGTTCTGGCTGCGGATCGAAGATGGCGGCGGCATGGGCTGGGTCGGTTGGCTGATGGTTTTGATGCTCGGCCTGATTACATACTCGATCGCGTTCTATTTCGGACATCGCTTTTTCGAAGACTCGCTCGACCAATACATCGTCTCCGATACGTTCAAACGCAAACATGATTGGATCGATTTAGAGACTGAGACACGCGAAAGCGGCGATGCGAAGATCGATGGCTGGGTGGCGCATTTCAAGTTCATCCGCATCATGTTCGCGATGGGGCTGTTGCCGCTGATTGCCTGTGTCTATTTATTTTTCTTCGCTGTTTGATGGCGATCCAATTCGGATCTCGTCGATCTTGCTGGCGTAGACGGCAAGCGCATCCTTAATCTCGCGGACGGCCGGAAACGGGTTTTCATAGGTCCAGATGGCGTTTTCGATCCGCGCGCCGGATGCGGGGCGAATATGATAGTAAGCCGCTTCACCCTTATACGGACACCAGCTCGTATGCGTCGACCGCTCCAAAGCTGCGAGGCTGATCCCTTCGCGCGGCAGATAAATCGCCGGGGGATAACGCGCTTCGCAGAGCTCGAAATGCGCGTCAGCGCTCAAAATAGCATTGCCCGCCAGGATAAATTGAACGGGCGTCTGTTTGAGTGTGATTTCAATCGGATGATCTGGGCCAGGTTCGAGCTGACGGCGCACTACGCGTCTTCCATCTCGATGCCTTTTTCGGCCATATAGTCCTTCAGCTCACCGGCCTCGAACATCTCTTTGACAATGTCGCAACCGCCGACAAATTCGCCTTTGACATAGAGTTGCGGAATGGTTGGCCAATTGGAATAGGTTTTGATGCCTTCGCGGACGTCTTGGTTGTCGAGCACATTGACCGCTTGATACTCAACGCCGAGATAATCCAAAACTTGCACGACCACAGAGCTGAATCCGCATTGCGGAAAGGTTGGCGTACCCTTCATGAAAAGCAGCACATCATTGCCTTTGACCGCATCATCTATGGAGGTCTGAATGTCGTCAGCCATATGAGTTACTCCGCTTCTTTCATGACTTGTTCGCGCGCGACCGGGAGCAATTCTGCCATATGGTCGCGAATGCGCGTATCGGATCGATCTATACCCGCTGTGTCTAGATCGCCGCGTACTTTTCGAAACACATCATCGTCACCAGGCTCTTCCAAGTCGGAGAGGACGACCGATTTGGCATAGGAGTCCGCCTCCTCGCCTTGCAGACCCATGAGGTCTGCCGCCCATAGGCCAAGCAGCTTATTTCGGCGGGCCATAACTTTAAATTCCGTCGCCTCGTCCATTACGAACTTGGCTTCTTCTGCGCGCTCGCGATCGTCAAATGAAGACATTTTCCGTCCAACCTTGTAATAAGGAGTTCTATTTCCAAGGCTGATATAGGGTTGCATCTGGGCCGGGTGCAAGAAGCCTTTTGCTTAAATTGGCTGATTGGCGTATGGGAGCGGCCTTATCGCGCTGGCAGCCGAGTCGGCGCGGTATTAGATGCGAAAGAGAACACGCAATGTCCCGTAAGAGATTGGTCTATGAAGGCAAAGCGAAAATCCTCTATGAGGGGCCCGAGCCAAATACGCTGATTCAATATTTCAAAGACGATGCGACCGCGTTCAACGCCGAAAAAAAAGCCGTTCTGGACGGCAAAGGCGCGCTCAACAATCGCATCTCTGAATTTATGATGACGCGGCTGCGCGGGGTCGGGATCCCAAACCACTTTATCAAGCGCCTGAATATGCGCGAGCAATTGATCAAAAAAGTCGAGATCATTCCGCTTGAGGTGATTGTCCGCAACACGGCTGCAGGCACCCTGTCTAAGCGTCTCGGCATCGAAGAGGGCACTCAGCTGCCGCGCGCGATTGTTGAGTTTTGCTTAAAGGATGACGCCCTCGGCGATCCCTTGGTGGCGGAAGAACACATTGCGGCTTTCGGTTGGGCGCAGCCACACGAAATGGACGAACTTATCGCCTTGTCCTTGCGAGTGAATGATTTCATGTCCGGTCTGTTCGCGGGCGTCGGCATAAAGTTGATCGATTTCAAACTCGAGTTCGGACGCTATTTCGAAAATGATATGCAACGCATCATGTTGGCCGATGAAATCAGCCCAGATAGCTGCCGCTTATGGGATTTGGAGACCAATGAAAAACTCGACAAAGACCGTTTTCGCCGCGACCTTGGCGGCGTGACCGAAGCCTATGCGGAAGTGGCGCGGCGCCTCGGCATCATTAAGGAATCAGCGCAAGGTGCTGACATTGTGGAGTTCTCGGGAGCGACCAAATGAAAGCAATAGTCCATGTCGGATTGAAACCCGGCGTGCTCGATCCGCAGGGCAAGGCTGTGGCCGATTCTTTGGGACGGATGGGGTTTGAGGAAGTTGCCAGCGCGCGCATCGGAAAGGTGATCGAGCTTGATTTGCAAGGTCTATCAAAAGCCGATGCCGAGTTGCGGGTCAAAGACATGTGCGAGAAACTGCTCGCGAATACGGTGATCGAAAGTTACCGAATTGAGCTGGTGGCGTAAGGCGCAGAGTTCATCGCGACATCTGAACGTCTGTTCATCTCTGATTTTATTGACTTTTTCTGACCGAAAGCGTTCGGCTATGGCCGCTCCTATGGCTCTAGCCGGCCCGCCTGAACGGGCCGAGCGCTTTGATAAGCGGCTCGATCGTTTAGAGCAGCGCGGCGTCATCGAGCAGGGCCCGCGCCCGCCGCACACCGCGGCGTCTCTAGAGGCTGACGCCCATAACGATGTCATTAAAAACCTGCGATCCGACGGAAAAACGGCGTTCACCGACTTTTTCGAAGCCGGCGCGCTGATAAAAGGCGACCGCTCTATGGTTTTGATCATAGGTGCCGAGCAACATCCGCTTGGCCCCAATCTCACGCGCATGCGCTAGAGCTTTGAGCATCAGTTCCCGACCGGTCCCTGTGCCGTGATATTTGGAGAAGACATAGATACGCTTGAGCTCGATATCGCCGGGCCTTCCTTGGGTCGGGGCTTCGACCGGGCTGGTTACGGCGTACCCGATCGGCGCTTTGGTGGCGCTATACTCGGCGATCCAGCAGGCAGAGTTCGGATCGTTTGAGATGATATAGCCCTTATAAACCTGTGGCGCATGTTCGCTACGACAATGCGCAACCAAGTCTGGGCCGGGAATGGTTTCCGAATAGCTTTCTAAAAACGTTGCTGCTCCAATCAGCCCGAGCGTATATTCATCTCCAGAAACAGCCGGTCGGATGGTGATCCCGAGCGTCATACTAGGTTGCGGCCATTTCTTTCTCGAAATTCTCGCCGACGGCGGTCAGGAAGCCTTCCGTTGTGAGCCATTCCTGTTCTGGGCCGACCAGCAGGGCGAGGTCTTTTGTCATTTGTCCGCGTTCGACGGTTTTGATGATCGTCTCTTCCAGTTTCTGTGCGAACTCTGTCACCGCTGGCGTATTGTCCATGCGGCCCCGATGCTGCAGGCCGCGCGTCCAGGCAAAAATTGAAGCAATCGAATTGGTTGAGGTCGCTTCGCCCTTTTGGTGGTTACGATAGTGGCGAGTCACTGTGCCATGTGCCGCTTCAGCTTCCACCGTTTTACCATCTGGGGTCATCAGAACGGAGGTCATGAGGCCAAGCGAGCCATAGCCCTGCGCAACCGTATCGGACTGCACGTCGCCATCATAGTTTTTACACGCCCAGACATAACCGCCCGACCATTTCATCGCTGCGGCGACCATATCGTCAATCAGGCGGTGCTCATAGGTGCCGCCGAACTCTTTGAATGCGTCTTTGAACTCGGCATCAAAGATCTCTTGGAACAAGTCTTTGAACCGGCCATCATACTTTTTCAAAATTGTGTTTTTCGTTGACATATAGACCGGCCATTTGCGCTGTAAGCCATAATTGAAGCAGGCGCGGGCGAAGTCGCGGATCGAGGCGTCGAGATTGTACATGCCCATGGCGATGCCGGCTTCGGGGAAGTCAAACACTTCAAACTCTTCGCTGGCCGAGCCGTCGGCCGCTTCCCATTTCATCGTCAGTTTACCGGCACCCGGCACGAGAAAATCGGTAGCCTTGTATTGATCCCCAAAGGCGTGGCGCCCCACGACCACAGGCTGGGTCCACCCGGGAACCAGGCGCGGCACATTATTGATGACAATCGGCTCACGAAACACTACGCCGCCGAGAATGTTGCGGATTGTGCCGTTTGGACTGCGCCACATTTTTTTCAAGCCGAACTCTTCGACCCGAGCCTCGTCCGGTGTGATCGTCGCGCATTTCACAGCGACCCCGTATTGCTTCGTCGCATTGGCGGCATCCACCGTGATTTGGTCATCCGTCTCATCGCGCATTTCGATCGACAGGTCGTAATATTTCAAATCGACATCGAGATAGGGATAGATGAGTTGGTCTTTGATCATTTGCCAAATGATGCGGGTCATTTCATCGCCATCCATCTCCACGATGGGGGTTTCGACCTTGATCTTTGCCATGAGCGGACTTCCTTTGCCTTTTACGGTTTGCGAGGGCCTATAGCAGGTCTATGAGCGGCGTCAAAAGGAGAGCAGCGTGTATCGATCCGGCATCTTTCTGATGGCTTGTGGGATCGCCCTCTCGGGGCTTTCCTCCGCCACTGCACAAGCGGATCCGGCATTTGTCACGTTGGCGGATTTGCAATGGCAGCATCGCGTGCTGGTGGCCTGCGATCTCAGTGCGTCAGATGCTTCGTCCGATCGATTGACGCCGGTTTATCAGGTGATCGAGGCCGATGCCGACGCGCGCAAACTGAGCGCGCTAGTGATCACAAAATCCGACGCACGCTTTGGCGCCACCCCCAACGAGATGAGTCCGCTTAGAGAAAACAGCCGAGGCGATTTGATCCAGCGATTAGACTGTCAGCATGGCGCGCCCATATTCGCGATCATAGGATTAGATGGCGGGGTGAAACAGCGCTGGTATGGCGCTGCGCCAACCTCACAAGCTGTGTTCGATTTGATTGACGCGATGCCGATGCGCGTGCGGGAAAGACGCGGCGACTAGCGCGCCGCAGCGTCGATCATTGAT
This sequence comes from Pseudomonadota bacterium, assembly GCA_038531165.1. Taxonomy (GTDB): domain Bacteria; phylum Pseudomonadota; class Alphaproteobacteria; order Caulobacterales; family Hyphomonadaceae; genus Henriciella. The sequence goes on along the minus strand of JBCBBZ010000001.1, from coordinate 142,313 downwards.
CGCGTGATGCCGAGCCGCTGCGCCAGCACATCTTCATCTGGCAGTTTTACTCCAGCATTTTTTAGGCACCACAATGCTTCGCTTAGGGCACGTCAAGAGGTGGCCCCGGGAACCGACCAAGTGCGCGCGCCGACGCCTTGAATGATCAGCCCGTCCCGTTCGATATTCTCGCCCAACTGACATTGCCAAGCGCAGGCATATGGTACGCCGTTTGTAATGCGTCCGCGTCTGACGTCATACAGCGCCTTGCGTTTAAAGATGATCCGGCGATGAAAATAATAGCCAACCATAGCAAGGCCGCCCGCCGCCATGGCGCTCGTGAAGATCATTAAGATTGGCATTGAGACGGTCACGGAGAAAAACGTAAAGCCGCCGAAAAACTCGGTCACACCGACCCCTATGACCAGCCAAGCTGTCGACGGACGCACTTCGCCATGCTGACGCCGTCCAAATCTTTGATTGAGTTCATACACGGCCCACATGCCAATTAATGAAATGGCCGTTAAACCGAGTAAGCTCATACGCAGCTCCGATATTAGGGGTTCGATGATTTATTAACATTGCTGTCTACGGCGCTGCGGCGCGCCCGGTTCACTCTGCGGCGTGAAAATCATGAACTCGAATTGACGCCGCCCCGACGCTGCGCCATGTCGCCTGCTATGTCCGCTGCGCCCCCCATTATATTGCTCCACCGCCCCCAACTTGGCGAGAACATTGGGTCGGCGTCGCGTGTGATGTTAAACTTTGGATTGACCGAGCTCAGACTGGTTGCGCCGCGCGATGGCTGGCCCAATCCGGCGGCCGAGACCCTCTCCGCAGGCGCGTTTGAGGCGGGCATGTCCGTAGACGTATTTGACACGGTTGACGCTGCGATCGGCGATCTGGGCACACTGATCGCGACAACAGCGCGGCCGCGCGGTATGGAAAAACCCGTGCTTAATCTCAATGATGGACTCGACTTTATCAAGGCGCGCGACCTGAAAACGGGCATTCTGTTTGGCGCCGAGAATCATGGGTTGCCGAGCGATGTGGTCGGCCTTGCAGATGCGATTTTGACGTATCCCGTGAATCCCGACTTTGCCTCATTGAACCTCGCCCAGGCGGTCGGCGTATTCTGTGCGCATTGGGGGACGCATCGGGGAGCGATCGGTCGCTGGGCGGGCGAGAAAGTCGTCGTCGATCCGCCGGCCCCAAAGGCCGACTTACTGCGCCTGTTCGAACATCTGGAAGATGAGTTGGATCGTGCCGGCTATTTCCATCCACCCGATAAAACCCCGCTGATGAAAACCAATATTCGCAATGCTTTCATTCGCGGAAATTGGACCGTGCAAGAAGTCCGAACCTTTCGCGGTGCGATCAAGGCATTGGCGCTCGGACGCGGCAAAGCGCGGGTCCAGCGCGACGATTAGCGCCGCCGCGCAGCGCGGGGAATCGTCGACTGGACCAAGCGCGCCGACAGGTCTCTCCCCTCCGCGGCATACCCACGCTCGGCACTACGGGCGCGGCTATCGCAGCTCGGGTGAGCGTCGATGCTGACCAAATAGCCAGCATTGAATCCGTTGAACAAAGACTGTCGAAGTCCGCCTTCATACGGGGCTTCCATTTCGAGCAATCGAAGCATGTAATTGCGCCAGACATTGTCGGGGTTGGGATCTGTGCACAGTTTGCGGATCGCATGGGCTTTCCCCAAGACTTCGGCGAGCGCTGTTAGGTCGCGAAAATAGTCCTGAGACCGCACCGAACTCTGGCCATGCGCCGGAAGAGCTGGCAACACGGTCAAAGCGATCACGCAAAAAGCGAGGATAAGCGGGCGATGCGGCACTTGTTGGTACATGCAAAATCCTTTGCCCGAATCGAGACGAATTTGAAGCGTTTCGCAACCGAGATCTCACCGCTCGTCCTCGATGATGCCGGAGATTTGACGCAGCCTTGGGGCGAGAGTGAGGCGACCTCGGCAATCGCTTACGGCACGCAAGATGCGTATTACAGCCCAGCCGCGATCAAGTTCTTTCAGACCATGTTTGAATTCGAGCGCTTGGACTGGTTTCAATCCTCCGCGGCCGGAACCGAACATCCGATGATCCAAGCCACTGGCAAAAAGGCGCAAGTGTTCACCGGATCTCATGAACAATCTGATGCCATCGCCGAATGGGTGCTTTGGGCGGGATTGGACTTTTTTCAACGCGGGCCCGAGCGGCGCGTAGCGCAGAGCGCGCAAAAGTGGGCCCGATTGCTATTTCGCGAGATCAGCAGCACGCATTGGCTCATTCTCGGCTTCGGCGGGATTGGGCAGGCCTGCGGAACACGCTTGCGCGCCCTTGGGGCCCACGTCACCGGCGTTCGGCGCAGAGCTGGGGCGTCTGATGCTGCAGACCGCGTGGTAAAACCTCAAGACATTCCTGCACTTTTGCCTCAAGCCGATGCCGTTGTGCTGAGCTTGCCTTTGTCCGAGGCGACCGAGAACATGGCCGATGCGGCCTTCTTCGCGCGCATGTCAAAGGGGAGCCTGTTGATCAATGTTGGACGCGGAGGCTTGGTCGATGAAACCGCCTTGCTGGCCGCGCTCGACAAAAGCGCACCCAAAGCGGCATATCTCGATGTCGTGAGCCAAGAGCCACTTCCCACCGAGCACCCGATTTGGCGTCACCCGAGCATTGTATTGACCGCGCATATCTCTGCTTTGACCGAAAGTGCCAAGGTGCGCACCGACTCGGTTTTTATCGAGAATCTCGCGTGTTTTCTGAAGGGCGGTCAGCTGCGCAACTTGGTTCCAGCTGAGGTATTTTCCTAAAGCCCAAATATGTGGCAAACTCCAAAGATGAAATTTTCGAGGGTACACAGCTTGGCGTTTTTGCAGTGCTGGTGGATGGCGATGGCGCTCATCACGCTGACTTTGGCCGTACCTTCCGCATGGGCGGCTGAACAGCAAACGTTGCGTTTAGAACCAAACGCGGCCAAGCGGCCGTTTACACAGGTTCAGATTAACGGTGCGGATGCCTATGCGCTTTTTGATACGGGAGCGACGATTGCTCTGATCGATCAGGCTTTTTTCGCGCCCGACATCGCCGCGGCCGAGCCAACACAACACGCGCGTGTGCTCGGGGTTGGTGGACAGCTGCTCTATCGTGTCGAACCCTTAGAGCAACTCGCCGTTGGCAATCGCAGTTGGGACGATTTATCCGTAGCGGTGAACCCGCACAATCAATTCCCGGTCCGCCAGAGCATATTACCGATTTCGATTTTCAAAGAAGCAGTGGTCGATTTCGATTTCAGAAACAATGAGTTGCACGTTTATGATGGGCGTCCGAGGCGGCTGCGGCGGGTCCAGCGATCAATGGTTCGGTACCAAAATCGAGACGGCTTGATTTTTATTCCGGTGGAGATTGATGGCGTCTCCGGCTGGGCTTTGATTGACACGGGCGCCGACCACACATTTGTCAATCCGCGCTTTGCTGAACTTGCCAAGGCCGATCTGGATGCGGTGCAAACGGAACGGATCAAGGGCAGCGATCTTACAAACAATACGGCCGCGGTTTACAAATTCCGGTCGATGCAGTTTGCCAAGAGTGAAGTGAATAATTTTCGGATGTCAGTGTTAGAGACGGATCTGTTCGCGGAACTGGGTTATCCAGATGCGCCGATGATGGTGATGGGGATGGACGTCTTATACAATTTCCGGCTTCAGATTGACCGCAAGCGGCAGCACGTGATTTTCAACTATCCGATCCGCCCCGGGCTGTCGGTCCGGATGGTCCGCCGATAAGCCTCACCGCCCAGTCGCGTTTCGATTTGCCTTCCTTAAGGTCAGGCCGACAAGGGATGTCGAGCGATAAACACGGGAGAGCGAGAATATGGTCTATACGCCTTTTGATCTGACAGGAAAAGTAGCGCTGGTGACAGGCGGCAATCGCGGCATCGGCATGGGAATGGCGCAAGCGCTGGCCGCCTCCAATGCCTCGATTGCGATTTGGGGGCGCAAGGCGGATGCGAATGCTGAGGCCGTCAAGTCTTTGTCTGGGCTTGGCGCGGGTGAGGTTTCAGCCTGGCAAGTTGACGTCTCAGACGAGCAGGCGGTGATCGATGCGACCGCAGAGGTGGTTTCGAAAATGGGCCGCATCGACAGCTGTTTTGCCAATGCGGGCGTCGGTTTTGGCGCTCCGAGCTTTGTCGAAATGACGACTGAAATCTGGCGCAAAAATATGGCGGTCAACCTGGAGGGCGCGTTCTGGACGCTGCGGGAAAGCGTCAAACATATGGTTGAGCGCGCCAAAGCCGGTGATCCCGGCGGTTCGGTGGTCGGCGTTGCCTCACTTGCCGGCATTGAGGGGGCAGCGCGCAACCAGGCCTATTCTGCGACAAAAGGCGGCCTGCCTGCAATGATCCGAGGCATCGCCGTCGAACACGGGCGTTACGGCATTCGCGCCAATTCCATTCTGCCCGGATGGATCGCAACCGATATGACGGAACTGGCGCAAGACTCAGATGTGTTTAAAACGAAAGTCATTTCGCGCGTGCCAATCCGGCGCTGGGGCGAACCTGAGGATTTTGGCGGTATGGCCGTCTACCTGGCGAGCGATGCGTCGCGCTATCACTCTGGCACAACTCTGATCATCGATGGCGGGTACGCGATTTTCTAAATCGATACCGACGAAAAAAAGCCCTGACATTCTGCCAGGGCTTTTTTGAAACGTTTATTGGGTGCGAGGCGCTTTACTCTTCGGGCGTTTCCTCGACCGCTTCTTCCACGGCTTCCGCTGCGTCGGTGACCATTTCTTCAGCCGCATCCATCGCGTCCGTGGCCATTTCACCCGCTTCTTCCATTGCTTCGCCAGTTGTTTCGGCTGCTTCCGAGGCCATTTCGCCGGCCGCGTCCATGGCGTCTTCGGCAGCTTCAACCGTTGCGTCAGCCGCTTCTTCTGTGGCTTCTACGGTTGCATCGACAGCTTCATCTGTTGCGGTTGCGACATCATCGGCTGCTTCCTCGGCAGCGGTACAGGCAACCAGTCCGGTTGTTGCAAGTGCTGCCATCCAGAGTTTCATACTCATTGTCTCTTCCCCTCTAGAAGATAAGCCTTCATTGGCGAAGCGTAGTATAAAGGAGTCGGGGGCCGGGGTCAGGTAGAATCTGCAGATGCCTTCAAAACGCCCAATTTCCCCGCGGGAATGCCTTGTGTTACCGCAAGGTTGCCCTCCTATCAGGCAAGTAAACCGGAGGAAATTATGGGTATTCACACCGCACTTTGTGAGTTTTTAAACGTAAAACATCCGATCATGTTGGCCGGTATGGGTGGTGTTTCCTATGCCGAACTCGCCGCGGCGATGTGTAATGCTGGCGGCTATGGCGTTCTCGGAATGGCAGGAACATCCCCCGACTTTATCGAGCAACAAATGGCCCGCGTCAGAGAGCTGACCGATAAGCCGTTCGGGGTCGACCTGCTCGCTGCGGATCCGGGCAGTCTTGAGCAAAGCGTGGATGTGATCATTGCTGGCGGCGCAGATAGCTTTGTTGCCGGGCTTGGTGTGCCCCTACCGATCATGAAGAAACTCAAAGATGCGGGGGTGAAAGTTATGGTGGTTGGCGGCGCCGTGAAACACGCCATCAAAGCTGAACAAGCCGGCTGTGATGCCGTGATTTTGCAGGGCGGGGAAGGCGGCGGGCATACTGGCCTCGTCGGGACCTTGCCGCTGGTCGCGCAGGCCGTGGAAGCGGTGAATATTCCAGTCGTCGCCGCGGGGGGGATCTATGATGGCCGTGGACTTGCGGCGGCGCTCTCGCTTGGCGCTGTCGGCGTTTGGATGGGTACGCGCTTTATCGCTTCTGAAGAAGCCCATGCCGCCCAGACGTACAAAAATACGGTCGTCGGCGCCACAGATACCGATACGACCCGCACGCGCTGTTATTCCGGCAAGCCCATGCGCTGTCGGACGAATGACTATATTTTGGACTGGGAGAGCCGTCCCGATGAGATCCAAGCGTTTCCAATGCAAGCCGTATTATCTGTCAAAACCGATGTCATTGGCGGGATTGGCGGAGTAACCGACGAAACTCGACTAGATCCGTCCAAATCCTGTTTTGCCATGGGTCAATCGGCGGGCGGGGTCTCTGATATTTTGCCGGTGAGCGATATTGTCGACCGGATCATCCTTGAGGCTGAACAAGCCATCGCACGGGTGTCGAACCTGCGCGTCACGGAGCCAGCCTAATCGGTCCGCAGCGAATATCCGGCTGAGCGTACCGTTCGGATTGGATTGTCTCCGCCTTGGCTCATTAAGGCTTTCCTGAGACGTCCGATATGCACATCGACGGTGCGGGCTTCGACATAAACATCGGAGCCCCAGACACCGTCCAGAAGTTGTTCGCGAGAGAACACCCGGCCAGGATGCTGGGCGAAATATTCAAGCAATCGGAATTCAGTTGGGCCGAGGTGAATGTCTTTCATGCTCCGCGTAACGCTATGCGTGGTGCGGTCGATCTGAATATCACCGACGGTGATTTTATCATCCATCAAAGCCGGACGTATCCGGCGCAAGACCGCTTTGACGCGGGCCATCAGCTCATTGGTCGAAAAAGGCTTGGTCACATAATCGTCTGCCCCGGTTTCGAGGCCGCGAATTCGATCGGCTTCTTCGGTGCGCGCGGTGAGCATAATGATCGGCAAGTTGGCGGTTTCGTGCCGCGTGCGCACGCGGCGGCAGATTTCGATGCCGGAAACCTTTGGCAGCATCCAATCGAGCAACATGAGGTCGGGGACACGTTCATCCAAAAGCAGCATGGCTTCATCGCCATCATTGGCGATCGCCGTTTCATAGCCTTCTGACTCCAGATTGTAGCGCAACAGTTCTGAGACAGCTTGTTCGTCTTCTGCGATGACAATGAAGGGTTTCATGATCGATCTTCCTTAGTCTGGCGCGGGTTCGCTTTGGCTATCTGCTTCGACAACCTGGCGACCGGTTGCAATGAAATGCACAACTTTCGCAATGTTTGTGCAGTGGTCACCAATGCGTTCAAGGTTTTTCACAATGAACAAAAAGTTTGCGCGCGCGTCGAGCTGTTCTGGGGCTTCCGCCATATAGACGAGCATGGACCGCAGCAGCCCGTTATAGTGGCTGTCGATATCGTCATCTTGATCCAAGACGCCAAGCGCTGTGACGGGATCGCGCCGGGCATAAGCGTCGAGCGCAACTTGCAGCATTCGAGACACGGCCTGTCCCATGCGCTCAATACCTCGTAAGAACGTCCGATTGTCTTCATCGACAACAGCCAGGCTGCGCCGCGCGATATTCTTCGCCAGATCGCCGATCCGCTCAATGCCGCCTGCCAGCTTGATCGCGCCGATCACATTGCGCAGATCGGAGGCCATTGGCTGGCGTAAGGCGAGCATCCGAACGGCTTTGCGTTCCACTTCACGTTCGAGCCGATCCATCTCCAGGTCGCGTTCAATGACGGCCTCGGCAAGCGCAGAGTCCCGACTCACAACGGCGCGCGAGGCATCCCGGATCATGGCTTCAGCCAGACCGCCCATGCGCAGCAGATCCGCCGAGAGCTGTTCGAGCTCTTCGGTAAATGCGCTGACAATGTGCTGCTGTCCTGCCACGCTGTCTTCCTCTAGCCGAACCGACCTGTGATATAGTCCTGCGTGCGTTGCTGTGCAGGATTGGTGAAAACCATTTCAGTGTTTCCAAACTCGACGAGTTCGCCGAGATTGAAGAAAGCTGTTTGTTGCGACACGCGTGCCGCTTGCTGCATGGAATGCGTTACAATGATAATACAGAACCGCAATCGCAGCTCGTCGATCAGCTCTTCAATCCGCGCCGTGGCGATTGGATCGAGCGCGGAACATGGCTCGTCCATCAAAATCACTTCTGGATTGATCGCAATCGCACGCGCGATGCATAGGCGCTGTTGTTGACCGCCCGACAAACTGGTGCCGCGGGCATTGAGACGGTCTTTGACCTCGTCCCATAGGCCAGCTTTTTGCAGCGAAACCTCGACGATCTGATCGAGCTCGCTTTTGCTGCCTGCGAGCCCGTGTATCCGGGGACCATATGCAATATTGTCATAGACCGATTTCGGAAATGGATTGGGTTTTTGAAACACCATGCCAACTTTCGACCGGATCAATACGGGATCGATCGCGCGGGAATTGATGTTCTCGCCGTCCATCAAAATCTCACCCTTAACGCGCGCGCCTTCAATGGTGTCATTCATCCGATTGAGACAGCGCAAAAAAGTAGATTTTCCGCACCCCGATGGACCGATCAGTGACGTTACAGCTTTGTCGGGGATTTTTATCGAAATATTTTGGATGGCGGGCTTTTCATCATAGTGCACGCTGATTTCGCGGCATTCGATTTTCGCACCGCCAATGGCTGCGCCCGTCGCGGTTGACAGGGTCTCTTGGTCCAATCCGGAATCTGCCATATCTGTCATCTCCGCTCGAAACGCCGTCTTAACAGCACGGCCAATAGATTCATTGCCACAAGCACGGTCAGCAAAATAATAATCACTGCCGATGTCATCGGTTCCCAAGCACGTTCGGCGCCCGAAAACCATTTGAAAATGAGCACTGGCAAGACGGTCGCTTCCTCATCGGGTGATGTCGGCACCTCGCTGATGAAGGCGACCATGCCGATCAGCAAAAGCGGGGCCGTCTCTCCCAAAGCGCGCGCCATAGCGATGATCGCCCCGGTGAGAATGCCCGGCGCTGCCAGTGGAAGGACATGGTGAAACACCGCCTGAGATGGCGACGCGCCAAGCCCCAAGGCGGCATCTCGAACCGATGGCGGGACAGATCGCAACGCCGCACGGGACGCGATAATGATCGTTGGCAGCACGAGCAGCCCGAGCACCAGACCGCCCACTAAGGGCGCCGAACGCGGAAGGTCAAACGTGTTCAAAAACACCGCCGCCCCGAGCAAACCGAAGATAATCGAAGGGACCGCAGCGAGATTGTTGATATTGACCTCGATGGCACTGGTAAGGAGGGACTGTTTGGCGAATTCTTCAAGATAGACGGCCGCGAGTATGCCCACAGGTATCGCAAACAGAGCCGTCACCAACATGGTGAAAAGGGATCCGATGATTGCTGCTGCTGCACCCGCCAATTCGGGATAGGTGCTATCGGCATTGGTGAACAGGCTGCGATTAAACTGGCGTCGAATGAGGCCTTGCTCTTTCATCAACATCGCCATCGCAATCTGGCGGTTGGATGCGATCCGGTTGGCATCTGTGTCGCCGAGAATGGTTGCTCTGATGGCCGCACTGTCGAGCTCCCCGAGATCGGGCAGCGGCCCGGCCAGATGCTGTAAAATCAGCGCCGCGCCGGAGATCTCGATGAGTTGGAACCACGCGCCATTTGTCGCAACGAGAATATCGCGGCTGACAAACTCGTCCGCAGCCAAGCGATCCTGAAACGCCGCGAACCCATCGGGTCCAGCATCGGTTAGGCGCAAGGCGTTCGCACCAGATTGCGACAATCGCCCGGCGCGTCCGATGTCCAATTGGCGATGACTTTGGATTTGCGTCTTTAAATACAAATCGAGATCGTCCGACACGGCCAAGCGTGTTCGCATGGGCAGATTGGCCCGATCCGGATTTTCGCGCAAATAGTCCCGAAGCGGTAAGACGGCCAGTCGTGTTGTTAGACCAAACAAGTCATTTTGCGCGGTTCGATTGTCGGCAGCTTCGGGAAAAATCTCTAACAGTTGATCGCGCACCGCGAGATTTAAATCTGTTACGGAAATATCCTGCCGACCGGCGAGGTCGGTGCGATCGAGGGTCATGACAATGACGTGCCGTGAAAACGCGGACGCCGCACGGGTGCCGATCGAAACGAGCAAAATCGCCAGAAACCCAATCGCAATTGTGATTGCCAGTTGCCCGTAGAGTTTAAAACGTCGTTCGGCTTGATGGCGACGTCGCAACTGAGTGCGATCTTCGAGCGCTGGAACGGGCGGCGTCTTAGTCATAGGCTTCCCGATATCTGCGCACCACGTGCAGCGCGATCACATTGAAAAGCAGAGTGACGCCAAACAAAACGAATCCAAGCGCAAAAGCCGAAATCGTTTTGGCGCTGTCAAAGGCTGTATCGCCCGTCAATAGGGCGACGATTTGGTAGGTGACCGTTGTGATGTCGGAGGTTGGATCGATTGTGATCAAAGCGCGCCCGCCGGCGGCCATGACGACAATCATTGTCTCTCCGATGGCGCGCGATACAGCAAGCAGTATGGCCGCGATAATGCCGGGCAAAGCTGCTGGAAGCACGACTTGTTTGATCGCTTCAGAGGGCGTTGCGCCCATCGCTAAGGCGCCATCGCGAAGGGGCTGCGGCACGGCATTGATCACATCATCTGAGAGCGAGCTGATAAACGGGATTATCATAATCCCCATCACCAGACCGGCTGCCAAAGCGCTCGTCGGTTGGGCGGCGAGCAAATCCGGTGGGGTGAAGGGCAGCCCATTGACCCATTGTGCGCCGCTTCTCACGATCGGCGCAATCAGCGTCGCGGCAAAGAACCCATAAACCACTGTTGGGATCCCGGCGAGGAGTTCCAAAACCGGCTTCACCCAGCTGCGAAAGCCGGGGCTAGCATACTCAGACAAATAGATCGCTGAAAACAACCCTATCGGGACAGCGACACACATTGCCAACAAGGCGATCATGATGGTCCCGAAAAATAGTGGGACGGCGCCGAAATTACGGCCGGTTTGCGCGTTCCATTCTGTCCCGAATAAGAACTCGGAGACAGTCGGCCCATCGGGCAATCTGAAAAACCGGACTGTTTCCAAGATCAGAGACAGAACGATCCCGATGGTCGTCACGATCGCGATCGCCGCACATAAAAATAAAAGCGCCGTGATGGTTCGCTCAACATAGAGGCGGGCCCGAAATTGACGGGTCAAACGGCGACGTCCAATGACAAAGCCAAGGCTGCCAGCGATCAGCGCGAGTAGGATCGCAAGCAATCGCAAATTGCCTTTTATAGCGGAATAGCGCTCGACGCTGGCATCGAAGAGCGTGTTCCCGGTCAGCGCCGGCACCCGCATCTGTGCCTGGCTGGCGACCCGATCCATAAATAAGGCCACTTGGGCCGGTCCGCGATCGGTCAAATAGGTCGGCAGTTCTGCGAGCAATTGGCCACGCACATGCTCTTCAGCGAAGACGACATATCCAATAAAAACCAATGCCGCCGGAAGGATCGTGCAGAAGGCCAGAAAATAGCCATGGTAATTCGGTTGGGAGTTCAACCGCGACTCCATCGTCGTCCCAGTCGCGAGTGCACCGACTTTTGTGCGGCCGAAATAGAATGCGAAAAACCCAGCCGCCGCCAATGGGGCGATGACCAGCCATCCGATGGGGAGATGTCCTAAAGTCTGCAGCATGCGGTCGTCATTCGTGCTGAATTTCGCGGACATACAGCTGGTCGTTGACACATATGTGACAAGATTAAAGACCCAGGTGAAACAAAGCCACTAAAACGGCATATCGGACTGAAATCGGATCTTTTGGCGAGTTTCAGGATGTTCGAAGCGAAGTGATTTTGCATGCAGGCATAGGCGTTCATGAGAGCTCGGATCACCATAAAACACATCGCCCAAAATCGGGTGTCCCAGACTCGCCAGATGCAGCCTTAATTGATGGGACCGCCCAGTTTGCGGAAACAGCGCCAAGCGCGCGCTGTTGCCATCATTGGCAATCCGCTGCCAACGTGTGATCGCTGATTGTCCATTGGGGTCCAGATGGCGGAGCGGCCGCTGTTTTGAGTAGCGGGCAATCGGTGCATCAATCGTCCCGCTCTTCGGCTGCGGGCAGCCTTCCACCAATGCTTCGTAGACTTTGTCGACGCGGCGCTGTTCAAATTGCCGGGAGAGATGCCGCTGCGCCGCTTTGGACCGGGCAAAAATCATGATGCCGGATGTGTCCATGTCGAGACGATGAACCGTAAAGACCGGTCCGTGGTCATCGCTGAGAATCCGATGCGCGCAGATGGCCTTTTCGGGGCCGCGGCCGGGGACACTCAGCAAACCGCTCGGTTTGTCGATGATCAGGAGATCGGCATCCGCATAAATCGTCTTTAACGCCTCACGAGGCGGCGGTTTATACGGTTTCGGGTCCACTGGTCGCTCTCAAGCGTGGCATCCAGACGCCGAAGGCGGTGCCATTGCCTTCCAGGCTTTCGACGGCCAACCCCCCGCGATGGCGTGCCATAATGTGTTTGACGATGGCCAGGCCAAGGCCGGTGCCATCAATCTTTCCACCGCGGCTTTCGTCGACGCGATAGAAGCGCTCTCCTAAGCGCGGTAAGTGTTGCTCTGAAATCCCGATCCCATCATCTGCGACCCGTATCCAAACGGCCGGCGCTTCGCTCGACGCATATGGCTGCAAAAGAAGGGACCGTTTGGCGTCATCCGATCGACGGCTGGAGACGATCGCCGCCTGCGCCATTGTCGGCGACGTGCCGACCTCAATCTCCACATCGCCACCCGACTTCGCGTATTTGATGGCATTGCTGACAAGATTTTGGATCACTTGCGCGATCTCGTCGCTATCGGCAATGATCGGCACTTCCGCATCGGGACCATCAAAATGCAATCGAATCCCGGACTCTTCTGCGATCGGCATCAAAGACTGATAGGTTTGCTGGGCCAGTTCGTTGAGTTCAATTTCGGTTTTCGGTGCGCGATGCTCGCTGAATTCAATCCGTGAAAGCGATAAGAGATCAGCAACGAGCCGCTTCATGCGGTCGGTTTGCTGCCCCATGATGTCAAGAAACCCGTCCCAGGCGGCTTTGTCATCTTTTGCCGGGCCACGCATGGTTTCGATAAACCCACCAATGGCGGTCAAAGGTGTGCGCAATTCGTGGCTGGCATTGGCCAGGAAATCAGCCCGTGCACGCTCGGCGCGGCGCACCGCGGTCAGATCCTCGAACACGATCAAGACGGATCTTGGCGCCGGGCCAGGTCGGACATGCGCCATCCACACTTCGGCATCGCCGTGTTGGGAGAACTCAATCCGCTCATTCGCACCGTCTTGCCCAACCCGTTCGGCCGCCGCCAGCAAATCAGGTTGTCGCAGCATCGCCACGGGGAAGCGTTGATCGGTCGCTTTAATCCGAAACAGGTTTCGCGCATGCACATTGATGGTCGTCACCTGCGCATCGCTCGAAATCAATAATGCCGGCAATGGCAGCGCCAGCAGAAAGGGATCGATCGCTTCCGCGCTGCTTCCCGTTTCCTCTGGGACCAGCGGGGCTGGGTCTCGGGGGGACGGCACGTTGGCGGCGCCGGGTGCAGATCCCACATAAAAAGCGAGCGCGCCCGCACTCATCACAATCGCGCCGGTGATCCACTCGACGAGACCAATCGCGCCGGTCAAAAAGAGCAATGTCAAAACCGATACGCCGCCAGACGTCAAAACCAGAAAGTCTTGGAACCGGCGCGGTGGATCAGGTTGATTGGGCGCCTCTTTTTTTGACATGACCGCCTAAGCTTAACGCATTCATAGTCTGTATGGGTGTTTTTGGCGTATATAGAAGCTGTCAGTGCGAGCAAGTCTAGATGCGGGACCATAATTATTGAAAAACGATAATTGTTTGTTGACAGTCGAATAGTGCGGGCGTAAAGCCTCAAACCTGCCCGAAGGGGAGTTTTATGAAACAGGCCAGCCTTTTAATCGGAGCTCTTGTGCTCGGCGCGTGTTCCTCGCTGCCAAGCGCCCCCCGCTTAACGGGTGATCCTGTCGCGGTCTTTCCGGTTGCGCCGGATGCGCCCGAGGTGTGGGCCGCTTCGGGTGTATCGGGTGAGCTGCCCCAGAGTGATTGGCTGAGCCAGTTTAATGATGCGAAGCTTGTCGATTTGGTCAATGAAGCTCTGGTCGCCAATCCATCGATCCGATCGCAGTATTTCGCCGTTCAAGCCACACGCGCTCAGGCCCGCAGCGTGTTTGGCCGGACGTTGCCAAATCTCTCAGCATCTGTCTCTGGCGGCGGCACCAGCACATATATCGCCCAGACCGATGATCGCGTCTCTGACTCAACGTACGGCGTCGCGGGTGATCTGAACTGGGAAATCGATTTATGGGGACGGCTCCGCGCCAGCATCGATGCCGCCGAAGCCGATCTCGTCGCGGGTGAAGCGGATCTCGCCTCGGCGCGTTTATCGCTCGCCGCGCAAACCGCCTCTGCATGGTTCGACTTGAATGAGGCGCTGGCGCAAGAACGTGTCGCGGTCGAGACCTTTGAAGCGCGGACCCGGGCGCTTGAACTGACCGAGCGGCGTTTGTCGCGTGGATTGTCATCGGCGCTCGATGTCCGGACGGCGCGGACAACGCAAGCGTCAGCAGAAGCGTCAATTGCAGGTCGGCGCCAAGCCAGTGCGAATGCCGTGCGTCGCCTTGAAATTCTCCTTGGCCGTTACCCAAGCGCCGAACTCGAAGCCCTTGCCATTCTGCCAGAACTGCAACCGATAGATGCGGCTGGGAATCCCACACTTTTGCTGACCCGGCGCCCGGATATCGCTGCGGCCGAAGCACGCTTGACGGCCGCGGGACTGCGAGCGGAACAAGCGCGCCTGGCAATGTTGCCGAGTTTGCGGATTACCGGCACCGCTTCGACCACCGAGGTGGATCTCGCCGATGCTTTCGATCCGTCGCGCATCGCCGCGCGGCTCATCGCGAGTCTCTCAGCACCGATCTTCAATGGCGGGGCGCTTGATGCGGATCGTGACGCGGCTGTCGCACGAGCGCAAGCCGCAGTTGAAACCTATGCCGCAACGACGCTCACCGCATGGCGAGAAGTTGAAGATGCGATCGCCGCCGATGCGCTCTTGGCGCAGCAAGAGGACGCCCAGTTTCGAGCCCTCGAAGAGGCCCGTCTGGCGGAGGAATTGGCCACCCGCCAATATACCAATGGACTGGTTTCAATTTTCAACTTGATTGATTCTCAAACACGGCGGTTGAACGCCGAAAGCAACGTCATTGCGGCCCGGTCAGCGCGTGCATCCAATCGTGTCAGCTTCCACCTTGCTCTGGGTGGTGGTTTACCCGTTCCAGAACCAGAGGCGCCTGTATCGGCCCTCACCAACAGCCCGGAAGAGGCCATTCTCCCATGAGTCGAATTATCTCCATTATCATCACGATAGCGATTCTCGTTGGGCTTGCGGCCTTAGCGTTCACGACCATCGATGTGCTGGCGCCGGAACCGGAACAGGCAGATGAGAAGTTTACCGGCCTGTCCGTTTTTGCCGAGCAGATCTCGCGCGAGGATCTCGATTTCGCCGTCGATGCGCAGGGCGAAGTTCGTCCACAGCGAGAGATTATCGTCGCACCGCAAATTTCCGGTCGGATTGCCTATGTCTCGTCAGACTTCATCGATGGCGGTTTCATCCGTCGCGGGCAAGTCTTGGTTCAGCTTGAAGCTGCCGATTATGAGCTTGCCGTCGTGCGCGCGCAATCGGGTGTTGCCAGCGCCGAGCAACGGCTTGCCCGCGAACAGGCTGAGGCAGAGATCGCGCGGCAAGATTTGATCAATCTTGGGATCACCGATTCAAGCCCACTCGCGCGCCGCGAGCCGCAATTGGCAGAAGCGCAAGCGGCGCTCGAATCGGCTAAAGCTCAGCTGGCTGACGCAGAGCTGGCCTTGGCGCGAACCGCTGTTATTGCCCCCTTCGATGGTCGCGTGCGCCAAGAAACCGTTGATGTCGGGCAGTTTGCCTCGCCGGGACAGTCGCTCGGGCAAATCTTTGCGACGGATATTGTCGAAGTCGCGCTGCCGATCACAGACGATGAGTTAGGCCGACTTGGCCTGCCCTTGGCGTTTGCCGAAACCTCGACGCAGCAAGGCCCTCGCGTGGTGTTTTCAGCGTCTGTTGCAGGCGAACCGCGCGAATGGATTGGTCGCGTCACGCGGACCTCCGCTGCGGTGAATGCCCAGACGCGGTTGATCAATGTCATTGCTGAATTGAGAGATCCCTATGGGGCAAGCGCTGATGATGGCGCCCCGATGGCGCCTGGACTGTTCGTGCACGCGAAAATCGCAGGGACCAAAATTGAAGACCTTTTGGTGGCCCCGCGCGCCGCCATTCGCGGCGGCGATAATATTTTCGTCGGCGATCCCGAAGCTGGCGCCTTGCGAATTTACGCGGTCGATCTGGTGTTCAGCTCACAAAATGGCGCTTGGTTCCGAAGCGATGATGTCGATGTCGGTGACCTTGCCATTGTCAGCCCGATCAGAGGGTCAAATGATGGTATGGCGATTACCATCCTTGAGCGCTTGCAAGATGGCAGCATCAAGAACCATAATGAAGCGGCGCAAGCTGACCGCCGAGGCGTCGATGAGACGGGAATCGCCAATGTATCGTCTGCGTTAAGTTCATCCGGCGGAGACGGAGGCTGATAATGTTTGGCATGGTGTCATGGTTCGCACGCAACGCCGTCGCCGCAAACCTGGTTATGGTGGTGGCGTTTATCGGCGGGGTGCTCGGTTTCAACCAAATGGAACGCGAAATGTTCCCAGTGGTCTCGGTCGCTGGCGCAACTGTGACCATGGCCTGGGAGGGCGCTTCCCCGCAAGACGTCGAAGAGCAGATTATTACGCGCATTGAGGAAGCGGTTGCCGATATTGACGGGCTGGATCGGATTACCTCGATCGCCAGAGAGGGCGCCGCCATCGTCAACATTAAGGGTCGCGACGATATCGATATGCAAGAGTTTATCGATGAGATCAATTTGCGCGTCGACCAGATCAATAATCTTCCGCAAGCGGCATTCCAGCCCCAGGTCAGCCGTTGGGAACAACGCGATTGGTACTTTGGTATGGCCGTCCATGGTGAGGTCGACCCGCTGACCCTGAAGCGCGTCGCGGATGATGTCCGCGATGATATTGCAGAGATTAGCGGTGGTGAACTTGCCGTTTTGCAGGGCGTCCTCGACGAAGAGGTTTCAATCGAAGTCTCGGAAGATGCCCTCCGGCGCTACAATTTGAGTTTTACAGAAGTCGCGCAGGCGGTCCGGCAATCGTCGCTTAACTCTTCCGGCGGACAGATTCGATCAAATGTCGGCGATGTGGCAATGACGGCACGGGCGCTCGCGGATACGCGCGAGCAATTCGAGAACATCATCATCCGACAGTCCAACGCGCAAGGGACGATCCGCGTTGGCGATGTTGCGGACGTGATCGACGGCTTCATCGACGCGGATTTAAAAGCAACGTTCGATAATCGTCCAACCGCCTTCGTTTTCGTGGTCCAACCGGATGAGATGAGCATCGTTGAGTATGCCACGAGTTTTAACGAATATATCGAACGCGCCAATGATCCGGCATCGGGCATTTTGCCGGATGGCATGGCCATTGATGTGCTTTGGGACAATTCCGAACCGTTTCAGGCGCGGATGAAACTGATCTCCGAA
Source organism: Pseudomonadota bacterium (assembly GCA_038531165.1). Lineage (GTDB taxonomy): Bacteria > Pseudomonadota > Alphaproteobacteria > Caulobacterales > Hyphomonadaceae > Henriciella. The sequence goes on along the minus strand of JBCBBZ010000001.1, from coordinate 124,908 downwards.
TCCGCCTTGCTTGGCGCCGTTTTGGTGATGTTGGTCCTGGTTCTTTTCCTGCGCCCGATCGTCGCCTTCTGGGTCACGGTCGGGATCATCACCGCCTTTGCTGGCGGGATTATGCTGATGCCGCTTTTCGGTGTTTCCTGGAATGTCTTGTCGACCTTCGCCGTGCTGCTCGTGATCGGCGTGATTGTCGACGATGCGATCGTGGTCGGGGAGAATATCCACCGCGAAATTGAGAGCGGTCGCCGTGAAGGCTTGGATGCTGCAATTGTTGGCACGCAGATGGTTCTGAAGCCGGTTGTTTTTGGGGTCATTACGACCATCATTGCTTTTGCGCCTTGGGCGATGCTCACCGGCCCGACCCGCGCATTCACACAACAAATCACATTTGTGGTCATCGCCTCGCTCGTCTTCTCGATCATCGAATGTATGTTTATTTTGCCGGCGCACCTGTCGCACTTGAAGCGGGAGGATAAGACCAAACAAAACGCCTTGGCCCGGTTCCAGCAGCGTATTGCCGATAGCCTCTTATGGTTCGCGCAGAACATCTACAAACCCACGCTCGAGTTTGCCCTGCGCATGCGGTATGCGACGATCGTCTTTTTCTTCATCGTCTTCGGATTTGCAATCGCGCTTGTGGCAAACCGCATCGTGCCGTTTAAGTTCATGCCGGAAATTGAAAGCGACTTGGTGCAAATCACGGTCGATTTGCCAGATGGCACGCCGTTCTCTCGCACCTTGCAAATTCGGGATCAGGTGCAGTCTGGTGTGGATGCCGCTCAAACCGACTTGGATGCCAAATGGGGATCCCAAATTCTCCGGGTGCAGGGCGGTTATGATGGCGGCGTGATCAATGGCGCGTCGATTGTTGCCTCGAATAGCCAGATCCAAGCTTGGATCGGATTGGTGCCCCCCGAAAACCGACCAGAACTCCTTTCGACGCGCGAAATCTCCGAAAAGGTCCGGGAGCTGGTGGGGCCCATTCAGGACGCCGAGGAAATCACCTTCCAATTTACCGATAATGAAAACGATACGGGCATTCGGTTTGCGTTAAACCATCCTGATCTGGACCGATTGCGCGAAGCCTCGGTGGTCGTCCAAGCACAGCTCGCAACGTATGCGGCCGCCTATGATATTGGCGACAATCTCACGGCTGCCGCAGACGAGTTGCGCATCGAGCTTAAGCCTGGCGCGGAAGCGCTTGGCGTCACGCTGGCGGAAGTGTCGCGACAAGTCCGCCAGGCCTATTTCGGAGAAGAAGTGCAGCGTTTGCCACGAGATGGCGAAGATGTCCGCGTTATGGTGCGTTTGCCGAAATCCGCCCGGACCGATCTGGACAGTATCGACAATTTACGCATCCGGACCGCCGATGGTCGCGAGCTGCCGCTGACACAAGTGGCGGATTTCACATATGCGCCCGGCATTAATCGCATTTTGCGTCGCAATCGCACGCGGTCTGTCTCGGTCTTCGCAGACGTGCTCGGCGATGGCGGCCGCGGACAGATTATGGATGATATGAACGCCAATTTCTGGCCCGACTTTGACGAACAATTCCCGGACATTGATCGCAGCTCCGCCGGCGGGTTCGAAGAAGAAGAGCGGTTTTTTGAAGAGCTGAACATCTTAGCCGCCGGCGCCATCATCTGTATGTATATTGTCCTGGCAATTGCGTTCCGATCCTATGCGCAGCCGCTGCTTTTGATGACCGCGATCCCTTTCGCATTGACCGGCGCTATTCTCGGGCATGCGATCACAGGCACGTCGATGGCGATGTTTTCAGTCTTTGGCATCGCCGCTGCGGCTGGGGTTGTGATCAACGATAATCTCGTCTTGGTGGATTTTGTGAACCGAAAACGGGCGGAAGGGATCGGCGCCGTGCAGGCTTTGGTCGATGCGGGCGTCTCGCGGTTCAGGCCGATCTTGTTGACCTCGGTCACAACCTTTGTCGGCATCTTACCGCTGATTGCCGAACGGTCGATGCAAGCGCAGTTTTTGAAACCGATGGTCATATCATTAGGGTATGCGGTTGCCTTTGCGATTTTCGTATCGCTCTTTTTGGTCCCAACCATGTATGCTGTTGGTGTCGAAATTGGCCGGATCTTCCGCTGGACATGGAGCGGTCGTCCGTATCGCCGCATTGGCGAGACGTATAGCGGGCAAGTGACAATTGATGAGGAAGAGCTGATCGGGACAAGCGCTGGCCAACCCCGTCCAACGCCAGCAGAGTGATCCGTATAAGGTCTAACACCGCCATGCGCCGCCGCTGCCAATCGCATGCGAAAACGCGGCTATATTTGTCATCGGGTCGTTTTGACGAAGCATAGATCAACTGGATGGAGAAAAGGCGGGTTTTTACTCGCCTTTTCGATTTTCTGAAAAAAACGCAATCTACCTCTGGTATGTGCGCCGCACCCTGAGCTATTAACTATTTCGGGATCAAAATGATGGGGAGCGGAAATGCCGAAGCCAAAAACGGTTAGCGCTTACTTTGACGGTCTGGAGACGCATCAGAATACGATTGCGCTTGCTTTGGAGCGTGTCATCAAAACGCACTGGCCTCATTTGACCGTCAAACTGGCTTGGGGATTTCCCTGTTGGAGCGGAAATGAACGGGTCTTCTCGGTTATGGGGCAGGCCGACCGTTGCAATCTACAACTCTGGCAAGGCGCGCGTTTGGCCGATGATTATCTCGATCGTATCGAAGGCACCGGCAAAGCTTTGCGACACGTCAAAGTCTATGAGGTGAGCGAGGTCAATGACGAGTTGATCGATATCATGGATCGTGCGGTTCGGCTGGACGCAACCGCCCCACAACGCGTTCGCTGACCCCCGCCTGAAACCGATGCGCGATATCGACGAAGTGTTGACTTGACGACAGGCCGTCTTCGACGCCATGTTTTCGCAGGTGCACAAAAGAGATAGGTGCGTAAGCTTCAGGAGGGCTTAAAATGTCGAACACAGACCCGGTCGTAATCGTTGGAATGGCACGCACGCCGATGGGCGGATTGCTTGGAGATTTGCAGGCTTTATCAGCAAATGAGCTTGGCGCGATTGCGGTCAAAGCCGCTGTCGAAGAGGCCGGGCTGGGCGCGGAAGACGCCGATGAGATCATTATGGGCAATTGCCTTCCAGCTGGACAAGGCCAGGCCCCAGCGCGGCAAGCGGGCTTCAAAGCGGGTATGGACAAGGGCCTTGAAGCGACGACGATCAATAAAATGTGCGGGTCTGGACTGCAAGCGGCAGTGATGGGCCGTCAATCGATTGCTTCCGGCGACGCCGATATTGTCATCGTGGGTGGCATGGAAAGCATGACCAATGCGCCGCATCTCCTGGATGTGCGCAAGGGTCACAAATATGGCGATATGGGCGCGAAGGATCACATGGCCTTGGACGGGCTAACCGATGCTTATGCGGGCGGTCCGATGGGCGCGTTTGCCGATATGATCGCTGAGAAATATCAGTTTACCCGCGAGCAACAAGATGCCTATGCGCTGGAAACTTTGAAACGCGCTCAAGAGGCGACCGAGACCGGAAAGTTCAAGCGCGAAATCACACCGGTCACGATTAAGGGCCGTAAAGGCGAAACCACCGTGGATGTGGATGAATTGCCGCGCACCGCGCGTCCGGATAAAATTCCGACATTGCGCCCCGCCTTCGGCAAAGATGGGACGGTCACCGCGGCCAATGCGTCGGCGATTTCAGATGGCGCGGCCGCCCTTGTGCTGATGAAAGAGTCTGAAGCGACGTCGCGCGGCTTGTCTCCGATTGCGAAGATTGTTTCTTCATCGAGCCATGCGCACGAGCCGGAAAACTTCACCACAGCGCCGGTGCCAGCGATGGAAAAGGCACTGGCGAAAGCCGGCTGGTCGAAAGACCAGGTCGGCCTTTGGGAAATCAATGAGGCGTTCGCGGTGGTGCCGATGATCGCGATGAAAGAGCTTGGGATCAGTCATGAGATCGTGAATGTGAATGGCGGCGCCTGCGCAATGGGCCATCCCATTGGAGCCTCTGGCGCTCGCATCCTGATCACCCTGCTTGCCGCAATGGAAGACCGCGACGTAAAGAAAGGCGTCGCATCGCTCTGTATTGGCGGCGGTGAGGGCATCGCAATGTGCGTGGAGCGGGCCTAAGTTTATTGCTCGCAAATACAAAAATATATGACCACTTCGTTGAACAAGCGACGTGGTGCGAGGCCCTTGGATCCCCCTTCACGGCCCGCTTGAACGCGCGGTTTGCGCGCAACTATCAAGACGGCGGTCCCATTGCCGAAATTTGCGCGGATTGGTCGACCAATCCGCGCAAGGATGCGCTTGGGCTGCGCCTCGCGGGCTATCTGCACTATTCGGTTCTGTCGGGAGCCTGCGCCCCACTCGCGGCGGCTTATCCGCGTGACCGAAACGATTGGGATATGGATGAGGTTTGGCCATTGGCTGAAACCTGGTTGGAGTCTGACATAGATCGTGCGCACGCATTTTTGCACAGTCCGCCACAAACCAATGAGCCGGGTCGCTCGATCATTTTTCTGCCGGGCTTTTTGCAATTGGCGGCGCGCTTTCAGCAGCCCATGCACCTGCTGGAAATCGGCGCCAGTGCTGGCTTGAACCAGAATTGGGACCGATTCAATTATCAGACACAGTCTTGGTCGAGGCGAGGCGATAGCGACGTTCAGATCGGCACCGACTGGCGCGCGCCGATCCCAGCGCATTTACAAGCTCCGGTCCAAATTGCCAGTCGGAGCGCCTGCGATCTCAATCCCATTGATTTGACCGACCCCGATCAAGCCCGGCGGTTGAAATGTTATACCTGGGCCGACCAACCGCATCGCCTGGAGCGATTGGACGCCGCAATTCGCCTCGCGCAAGACGCCGGGACGAGTGTTGAAAAAGCCGATGCGCTTGCCTGGTTGGTGGACCGTCTTGCCAATCGCCCCGCCAACGGGCTTACGGTGATCTATCATTCCGCTTTTCTGATCTATCCGCCTCAGGATGTAATTGCCGAAATTATGCAGACCATTCGCGGCGCCGGCGCGGCTGCGACAGAGACCGCACCGCTCGCATGGTTGAGTTTTGAGTCCGAAGCGCTATTCGGAGGCGATCGACAAAGCCCGAAAATGCGCGCGCGCCTGGAAGTTTGGCCGGGCGATACGGTCAGTGTCTACGCGGACTCCGACGGTCACGTGACCTATGTCGACCCTTATTCAGCAGGGATATAGTCGCTGACCAAGCCTAAGGGCACCGCAGTTGTCCGTTTCGAGACATTGATAATGATCCGCGACTGGACATCGGATACCAGCGCCGAGCCGAGCAGTTTCTCGCGCAAAAACCGATCATAGGCATACATATCCGTTGTCGTGACGCGGATGATGTAATCGACGGCGCCGGTGACAGTCATGCACTCCATCACCTCAGGCCATTTGCGGACCAGGGTCTCAAACGCTTCGAGATTGTCATTGCTCGGCAAGGCCAGTTTGACGTTCGCAATCACTTCAAAGCCAAGCCCCAGCGATTGCCGGTCTAAGAGGGTGACCCGGCGTTGGATGATCCCAGCTTCCTCCATGCGCTTTATCCGACGCCAGCAGGGCGACGATGACAGACCGACACGCTCTGCGATATCAGCGACGGAAAGAGACGCGTCTTTTTGAATTAAGTCGAGAATCTTGGCATCAATACTATCGAGTGGTTCAGACAAATTATCCCCCAAAATGGGCTTTCATGGGCACAATCTTGCCCAAAATAGCCCATACCGAGCAAACAAGGCAAGCTATTTCGGTATATTTTTGGGACATATGACCAAATACAACGCAAAAGAGGTGCGCTTTGGAACATCGAGAGGTCACGCTGGACGACAAATACGATCTTGTCGAGGGAAAAGCATACATGACCGGGATCCAGGCACTGGTTCGCCTGCCATTGGATCAAAAGCGGCTCGATCTTGCGGCAGGACATAACACAGCCGGGTTTATTTCTGGCTATCGCGGCTCGCCTCTTGGCGGCTACGATCAGCAATTGCGGGCGGCTCAATCCTGGCTGGACGCCCACGATATTCGCTTTTGGGAAGGCCTCAATGAGGATCTCGGCGCGACAGCGGTGTGGGGCAGCCAACAACTTGGGCTGTTTCCGGGCGCCGAACGTGATGGGCTATTTGGCTTATGGTACGGCAAAGCCCCAGGGGTCGATCGCACGGGCGATGTCTTCAAACATGCGAATGCAGCGGGCACTTCGGCGCTTGGGGGGGTCGTGGCCGTGCTCGGGGATGACCATATGTGCAAATCCTCAACTCTGCCCTCGCAATCGGAATTTGCGATGCAGGACGCAGAGATCCCGGTGCTGAATCCCGCCAGTATCCAAGATGTTTTGGATTATGGACTGCAAGCCTGGGCGATGAGCCGCTTCACGGGCGGTTGGAGCGCATTGATCGCGCTGGCCGACACCATGGACAGCGGCGCAGTCGTTGACGTGTCTTTAGACCGATTACAATTTGTTCGCCCGGACTTCGCGTTTCCCGAAGATGGTGTGCATATGCGCCGATCCGACCCGCCGCTGGAAAAAGAGCGCCGTCTTCGCGACTTTAAGATCCCAGCCGCGCATGCATGGGTGCGCGCAAACCGTCTTGATCGCGAGATCTTGGAAAGCTCGAAGCCAAGAGTCGGGATTATCGTCACGGGTCAAGCCGCCCGTGATGTCTTCGAAGCGCTCGCAGCGCTCGGCTTGACGCCTGAAGACGCGGCAAAGCTCGGTCTGACAATCTTCAAAGTCGCCATGCCCTGGCCGCTCGAACCGAACGCCATCCGCGACTTCTGTTCCGGGCTAGAGCGGGTTTTGGTGATTGAGCACAAACGACCGCTCATCGAAGATCAATTGCGCGCTGTATTGTATCCCCTGCCGGAGAAAAAACGCCCATTGCTTGAGGGCAAGCGCACGGCTGAAGGGGATCCCTTATTGAGCCAAATCGGTGCGATCACGGTTCCGGAAATGGCTGCGGCTTTACACCGGGTGGTGCCAAAAGGCTGGGATGTGTCGACGGCAAATGCCTATTTCGAGCGGGTTGGACGCGCCAGCATGACAGCGCGCAGCAATGCCAGCGAGACGATTCGCACGCCGCATTATTGCTCAGGCTGCCCCCACAACACATCCACTGTCGTTCCAGAAGGATCACGCGCTTTGGCCGGGATTGGTTGTCACTATATGGCCAACTTCATGCCCGATCGGAACACGGATATGACCAGCCAGATGGGCGGCGAAGGGATCGCCTGGATTGGCCAGCACTTCGCCACAGGTGAAGACCACATGTTCGTCAATTTGGGCGATGGGACATATTCGCATTCTGGCTCTCTCGCCATTCGCGCAGCGGTCACGTCGGGTGCAAATATCACCTATAAGATCCTGTACAATGACGCTGTGGCCATGACCGGTGGGCAGACCGTCGAGTCAGGGCAAACCCCGCAACAAATCGCCATGCAGGTCAAAGGCGAAGGCGTCGAGACGATTGTCATCGTTACCGAAGACCCGATCCGTTATGCTGCGGTGAAGGGATTGCCGCGATCGGTTCGGATCTATGATCGATCTGATCTCGATAAAGTGCAAAAAGAGTTGCGTGCGACCCCGGGTGTGTCGGTCCTAATTTATGATCAAATCTGCGCCACAGAAAAGCGCCGCCGCGCAAAACGCGGCCTGCGCGCTCCGGACCGCACACGTGTTCTGATCAATACCGAAGTATGTGAGGGCTGCGGCGATTGCTCGATCAAATCGAACTGCCTATCGGTCGAGCCGATCGAGACGGAGTTGGGCCGCAAGCGCCGTATCAATCAATCGACTTGCAATACGGACATTTCATGCGTGAACGGGTTCTGCCCAAGTTTTATAACCATCACGGACGGGACGTTTGCTGCCAAGGATCAGTCGCGGCCTGAGGTCGATGCGAGCAATCTGCCTCTGCCGAAGACGGTTAGCTTGGAGCAACCTTGGAACATCGTGTTCACCGGGGTTGGCGGCACAGGTGTGACGACGGTGGCGGCGATCTTGGCAATGGCGGCGCACGTCGATGGGCACGCCGCCTCAAATCTCGATATGACCGGATTGGCGCAAAAGGGTGGACCGGTGCTGAGCCATTTGCGGTTTGCGCGCGCGCCGGAGATGATCTCCACGGGGCGCGTGCCGCCGGCGAGCGCGGATTGCGTGATTGCGTGTGACCTGGTGGTCGCGGCGGGCGGCGACGCCTTGAACCTAATGAATACGGGTCAAACTCTGGCCTATGCCAATAGCGACGTCACCCCGACCAGCGCCTTCATCCGCGACCGTTCCAAGAAGTTTGAGAGCGATATGCTGGCTCCGCGCGTGACGCGCCAAGTCGCGGACTTTGCCGCGATAGATGCCGAAGCGTTGGCGATTTTGTATTTCAATGATGCCATCTACACCAATATGATTATGGCGGGTTTTGCTTGGCAGGACGGCAAAGTGCCGGTTTCCTTGCGCGGCATTTATCGCGCCATCAAGCTGAATGGCGTCAAAGCTGATGAGAATATGGCGGCATTCGATCTTGGGCGTATCGCCGCCTATGATCCTGATCGATTGGAGCCCGCCAAAGACCCACGCGGTCATTTAGAGCCCAAGACCCTAGACGAGTTGATTGATGATCGTGCGCAACGGCTGACCGCGTATCAAAGCGCGGCTTACGCTGCGCAATATCGTGCGCTGGTCGATCAGATCCGCGCCATTGAGCACGATCGAGGGTTGGGCGAGCGTCTGACGGACGCGGTCGCCCGCTATGCGTATAAATTAATGGCCTATAAGGACGAGTACGAGGTCGCCCGTCTATGGACCGATGGCCAATTCGGTGCGTACCTCGAAAAGACCTTCAAAGGCGGTAAGATCCATTATCATCTGGCCCCGCCGCTGCTTTCAAAAACCGACGCGAACGGGCATTTGAAGAAAAAACAGTTCGGGCCATGGATGAAAACCGTGTTCCAGGTGCTCCGACGGTTCAGAGGATTACGCGGCACCCGCTTCGATCCATTTGGCTGGACAGAAGAGCGGAAAATAGAGCGCAAACTGCGCGATCAATATATCGATAATGTCACCCGGATGCTGGAGCATCTGAATGCGCGAAACATCGATCTCGCGGTCGAAATCGCGCGTTTGCCGGACGATATTCGGGGCTATGGCCACGTCAAAGAGGCGGCGATCGCTGCGGTTGCGGCGCGCGAAGCCGAGCTGTGGCAGCAATGGCCGCATGGGACGTTGCCGCGCTCAAAAGCAACGCTGATCTCTGCGGCTTAAGGGCTGACCTCAAAAAAACCCCCACGCGTGAGGGGGTTTTCTGATCGGCACCATGTCCTTAGATCAGCGCGAGATGCGCAAATCCGAAATAGACGTGGCGATTTTTCGATACGCGTCGGTGAGCTCAGCGGCCGTTTCAGGCTCGAAATAATAAGTGCTGCCCGAGGCGCAATAACTCAAAACCTGTTTGCCTGCATTCGGCGCGTTGAGGGCCACAGAATAAACCGTCAGACCCGCCCCTTTCATATTGTCGCACAGTTCGCGAGCTTGTCCCGCTGAGTCACCTTGCTCCGGATAGATCTCCGAATTGAACGCACCATCGGTCATCAGGATAACCACTTTTGCAGAGTCAGGCTCGAAATACGGCATCGGTTCGGCTGGGCCATCAAACACCGTCTTCCAATTCTCTGAAACCATGTACCAGGTCCAGGCGATGCCGAGATGTCCAGCCGTCCAACCATCCGCGGTCAGCGAGGTGACATAAGTATTCAGCGTGCTGCGATTGTTGGTAAGCTCGATCGGTTCGGCATCACGACACTCATCGCCATCATACTTACCGTCATTGGGGCGGTTCGGATGCCCAACTTCCCAGTCGCCGCCATCATCCTCGTCCGCATCCTCGACAAACCAGGCCTGTTGGTGGGCGAGATACTTGCCGGGGCCAGGCCCTGCATCTGTAAACTTATCGCTACCATCACGCTCCCAAACGCAGGTCGATGTCAGCGTGTAGGACGTGGTTGTCGATTCGAGATCGCCTTCTTGCACCAGTGTGAAATCAATCGTTTCGTCGAACAGTTCGGTGCCACCTAAGTTTCCGCCTGAATAGGCGCGAATCCGGAGCGTAAACTCACCCATATCCCAGGCTTGTCCATCCATATTGTTGATATTGGTATCGCCATAAAGCGTGTACGGCTCAACATTCTCAGTTTGGTTCCGCGATTCGGTCCCTGAGAGCTCCAAGCGCATACTGTTGACGTCTCCATATAGATCATGGCTTGGGTCGATCGTGATGGCAACAGTTAGGTCATCGTCCTGATTGTCTTCAACTTTTATGATCGCTCCGTCGCCGATTTCGGAGATCATCTCACTGCTGCCAGCATCGTAAAGACCGAGCTGAAACTCGCCGAAAGTGTTGCCGACGTTTAGATCGCTCTGGGACACTGTGGCAGGGATCGTATGCGTATAGGTGCGTGTCGCCGGAACGCCCGCAACCGCCTGGAAGAAATCGCCCGCATTGACCATGCTATTGTAAGAGACCATGGCGAGGCGCGTGCTCTCGATTAATTCCGGCGAGGCATCCTCAGGCAGCAAAATCTTAATCGCTTCCAGTGCCGCGGCTTTCAGGTTCGTCAGGCGACTGGCACTGTTCATAGAGCCGGAAATATCGAACATGAAGGCGACATCAATTTTATCGATGCCGTAATCGGAGCCCGATTTCACCCGGAACTCGACGTCGTTGCGGCCGATGACCCGCATTAAGGCTGTGTCCTGACGACACATCATATCGGCATCAATCGACTCAGACCCGGTGGCGACGACCACCAAGGCAGGATCGCATGTTAGCCCATAAAGCCCGTTGAGCTGCGCATCCATAAACTCTTGAACGGACGCCTTAACGGCCGCATCGGTCGCCCCTGTTTGTTTGACCCGCGCCGCCGCAAGGACGGCAGAATCCATAATCAATTGGGCCTTTTGTTTCCGTTTTACGGTCTGCTGAAAGTCGATTGCAAAGCCTGCAACTGCGACCAGCGGAATGAGACAGAGCGCGAAGATTATCGCGACCTGTCCACGAGTATCTCTATGAAGCGTTATAAGCATCTTATTTTCGCAAAGCGCCGAAGCCACCTAACGTCCCTAATTTTCTAAGATGCTACCTCAGCGTGTTTTAAGCCTCGTTAGATTTCGATTAAGGATTGATTGTGCCAGTTTTAGCCTTGGCTAACCATAAGACGCGGTCTGTAAACGAACGCTTAGCGGGCGCTCCGGATCGAATAATGCATCAGTTTGCAAGCCGCAATTCCGACAAATACAATGCGATCTCGCGATAGGCATTTTCGAGCTCCGCGCGATTTGAGGCATCGAAATAGAATTGAGGATTGGTCGCACAATATTCCAGCAATTGCTCCCCTCTAGCGGGCGCGCGAAATGCGATCGTGTAAATTTCGATGTCCTTCGCTTTCATATTGTCGCAGAGCTGCCGGGCTTGATCACTGGCGCTGCCCAGCGAGCTACGATGCATGGCGAGATTGAATTCCCCATCGCTCATCAAGACGACCGCTTTGGTGAGGTTTTCCGTGCCATATGGCATTGGCGTCGCCGCGCCGTCGAAGACCCCATCCCAGAGATCTGAGATCATGTACCAAGACCATCCAACGCCCAAATGACCGGCAGTAAAACCGTCTGTTTGTAGACCTCTCAAATAGGACTGCAATTGCGGTCTTTTATTGGTCAATTCGAGCGGGGAAGGCGTCCGACAGCGCGAATCTCGCTCGCGGCGTTCCCCGTTGGGATCGAAACCAACCTTCCATTCGCCGCCGTCAGGGTGGCTCTGCTGTTCAACAAACCAGGCGGAATAGTGATCGAAATAATGACCGGTGCTCGGCGGTGCATCGGTGAACGCCTCGGCGCTGTCACGGGCAAACACGCAAGTCGATGTGAGCGTGTACGACCGATGCGTTGGAATCGGGTTGCCTTCTTCCAGCAGAGTGAAACTGATCTTCTCATCGAAGACCCGTTTGCCGCTTTGATTCATTCCATCATAAACGATGATGCGCAGATCATAGTCGCCGGCGCTCCATGGTCGACCGCGGAGATTATTGATACCTGAGTCACCATACAGTGAGAACGGGGTTACCGATTCGTTTTTATTGGCGTTGACGGGACCGCTCAGTTGCAAGCGCATACTTTTATTTTTGCCATCCATTGTGTTGGTGCTGTTAAACGTGATCGCCACCGTCATGTTTGCGAGTTGAGAGGGTGTGACCAATATTTTGGCGCCATCGCCAATTTCGCTGAGGAGCGTCGAGCCGTCGGTTTCATAAAGACCGATATGCATTTCATCAAAAAGCGATCCGGGCGCGAGATCGGCGTCGGTAATGTCTCGATGGGTGGTGTGATAATAGGTGCGCGTCGGCGGGACGTTGGTCACCGCTTGAAAGTAAGGGCCAGCGTCGAACGTGCTGCCATAGGCGGACATCGCGACCCGCGTATTGTCGATGATCTCTTGCGGCGCGCTGGGCGGCAAGATGATGTCAACGGCTTTACCAGCGGCATCGCGGAGGTCTCTGATGCGATTACCGCGCATCGAATTCGAAACGTCAAACATGAAGGCGACATCGAGCATACCGACCGTATAGGCGGCGACCGATTCGACGGTATATGTCATCTCATCCTGTCCGAGGACCTGCATTAGACTCGTGTCTTGCTGGCACGATACGACGCTCCGGATCTCCTCATCTGAGGCCGAAATCGTGAGCGTCGGTTGCGTGCATGTATGCCCGCCCTGGTCGCCGCGTTGTGCGGTATAGAACTCTTGCAGGGCGGTTTCCACCTCAGCTTCCGTGGCGCCGCTTTGCTTGACGCGCGCAGCGGCAAGGACGGCGGCGTCTAAGACCGCTTGCGTTTGGAGCATTTGGTTGGAGGTCAGATGGAAGTCGAGTGACAGACCGGCGACACCACAGAGTGGCACCATGGCGACAGCAGTGATTATCGCGACATTGCCGCGAGTGTTTTTCTTGAAGGGGGAAATAGGCATGGCGGGGCATCCAAGCGTTAGCGCGTGAGCGCCCCTCTTCAACCTGAGGTAGAATCAAAAATTTGATGAGCGGTTAGATCCAGAATTTGAATTGGCCAGGATCACGTAACCTTTTGCACACATTGTTGCGGCGTTGCCACTGGCCTTGAGGTGCGAGTCATGGTTTCGACGCGGAATGCAACAGTATCACGATCTTCTTCAGGACATTCTCGACAATGGGGTCGCGCGCGACGATCGGACGGGGACCGGAACGCGGGCGGTCTTTGGGCGTCAATTACGCTTTGATCTATCGGCGGGATTTCCTCTCGTGACGACCAAAAAACTGCACTTGCGATCGATCATCGTCGAGTTGCTTTGGTTCTTGCGCGGGGACACCAATGTCAAATGGCTGCAAGATCGGAAAGTTTCGATTTGGGATGAATGGGCAGATGAGCAAGGTGATCTCGGTCCAGTCTATGGCAAGCAATGGCGCAGCTGGGCCGCACCGGACGGGCGCGTTATTGATCAGATCCAATGGGTCCTCGACGAGATAAAGGCCAATCCAAACTCTCGCCGCATGGTCGTGTCGGCTTGGAACCCGGCCGATGTTCCATCCATGGCGCTGCCGCCGTGCCACTGCTTGTTCCAATTCAATGTCATGGCGGGGCGCCTCAACTGCCAACTCTATCAGCGCTCTGCCGATGTCTTTCTTGGTGTCCCGTTTAACATCGCCTCATATGCGCTCCTGACTTTGATGATGGCGCGCGCCACGGGCCTCCAGCCGGGTGCGTTCGTGCACACATTTGGCGACGCGCACCTTTATGCCAATCATATTGATCAGGCGATGTTACAATTGACGCGAGATCCATACCCTGCGCCAACGATGCTATTAAACCCTGATAAGACGGACCTTTTTGGCTGGGACTATGAAGACTTCACCGTGCTCGATTATCAGGCCCATCCGCATATTAAGGCGCCCGTCGCAGTCTAACCCAATTTCGATATAGCCGCCTTCGCGGACCTTTGCTAAATTCCCCTCGACGAACGGGAGAAGCCCATGTCGAACGCGACTTTCGAGACATTTATGGTCTCAGGCCTATTGGTTTTAATCGCTGCGATCGTCTATCTCGCATGGTCCGCTTGGCGGTGGGTGGATCGCGAACGCGATATGGAAAAACGCGCCCTGAATGGCATCGGCTATGAGATGCGCGTCAATCTAGAGCGCATGCTGTCGGAACTCGCAGGGGTCGCCAATGGCACACTGAAAAGCGAAATCGACTTGGTGCCGGTGATCCACCCACAGCTCGATGCCCTTTTGGCGCGCCCAAACGAAGTGAACCGGCGCGGACTGACGATTTTGCGCGACAATTACAATCAACTCAGCGCGCACAAGCAATCCATGCGCGCAGCTCTGGTGGCGCGCGAAAACCCCGACGCATCGGCGCATGTTGCGACACGGGCCGTCATCGGGTCGATTGCAACGCTTTATCTATGGGACGAGCACGATGCGCGGCCGCCTGACTCAGCGCGCTCCACACGCAGCTGGCATGTGCGCGACTGGATGAAAGCCAAAGGCTTTAAAGCCGACAGTCTGCCCGGCCTGCATTTGCGCGATCAGGTGGTCGAGTACCTTCGGCAAGCGGGCATGGTCTTAACGCCAAAGCCGCTGACCCACACCGCCCATGAGTTCTATTCCATGCAATATGATCGCAAAGCCGATCCAAACGCGCCGTTTTGGAAACGTCGCCAAGCCAAACAGGATGTGTCCGAATCCGCCGAAGCGTCCGAGCTTGAAGCCGATCCAGATCCTGATCCCGATCCCGTTCCCGCGGACGCGCCGCACCCGCAAGAGAATTTGTCGCCAGACAACGCAACAGACGCCCCGGAGACGACGGGCGCTGCAGATGAGGCTGCCGCCGAATCTGCTTTAGAGACTGAAGACACGGTTGAAACCAAGGCCGAGTCAGAGCCAGAAACGAAACCGCAATCGTCAGGTTCGACAGTTTAAGGCATATGGATTTCAAACAGTTTATTCGGACAATTCCCGACCATCCGGAGCCGGGCATCCTATTTCGTGATGTCACAACTTTGATGTCGAATGCGACGGCCTTTCACGCCGCAATCGAAGCGATGGCAGCTCCTTTTCAGCAGCAAACCATCGCGCAAGTCGCCGGGATTGATGCGCGAGGCTTCATTCTCGGCGGGGCGCTGGCGATTGAGCTTGGGGCCGGCTTTACCGCCCTACGCAAACCCGGAAAGCTGCCCTGGCACACCTACCGCCAGTCTTACGACCTCGAATATGGCACGGACGAGCTACATATGCATACCGATGCGCTCCAGCCGAAAGATCGCGTTCTTTTGGTCGACGATTTGATTGCCACTGGTGGCACGGCTGAGGCCGGTGTAAAACTTTTGCAAGCGGCGGAAGCTGAGATTGTTGCGGCAACGTTTTTGGTCGATCTGCCAGACCTGGGCGGTGCAGATCGTCTGCGCGCTCTCGGGCTGAGCGTCAACGCCCTCATGGCATTTGAGGGGCATTGAGGAAGGAAGTTACGGTGATGTCTTTGAAACCCTGTTTGGCGAGCATAGCGCTCTCGCTTATGGTCGTCGCCTGTGACTCACCGGACGATGCCGGTGATCCGGTCGTCACCGTGAGCGATGACGCCATCTACCAAACCTTCCTAAGGTTCGCCGATGAGACCTTTACGGCTGAAAACGGCACGGCGGCGGATCTCTCCGCGCTGGCGGATACGCTGCCAGACTATGCCAGCCTCACCTGGCGCTCAGACGTCTTCGATCCGAGCAGCGGCGCGACCACATTTGAAGACCTCACGCTGAGCTTCGGGGACGATCCAAATCAGTTTGGCGTGGCGTTCTCGGAAGCGAAAGTATGGGGGTATGATGACACGCTGTTGATCGCCCGCTTGAATGGCGGGCGCTTAGATGAAGGCGGCCCTTTGTTTGAGCGGTTTGACGCAACCGATATGTCCTATTTCGGCTTTGCGGCTGCGTTGAATGATGTTGTTGAGAGCGTGTTCGCGGAGTTTGAAAGCGATCTGCCGCCCGAATTTGATTTCGGGTTCAACACGATCGAGAGCACGTCTGCCCGGATGGTGTTGTCTGGGGTCGAATTGCGGCCGTGGGAGCTGTCTTTGCTCTCGCAAGACGCGCTTCCAGAACTTGCCGACGAGATCCCGGAAGAAGCGCTCGACGCGATCCATGCCGGGCAATGGCTGATTGCGATCATTCGATCAATCGGGATCGAAAAAAGCGTCACGTTTGACACTGACGTGACCGTCGACATGCGCCAACCCGGCGCTGAATACACCGCTGAAATTCAAGTTGATTTCGCCGCAACGGACGAATTGCGAGGGTTTGATATCGCGACAAATTATAGCCGCGGCTATGAGAGTACGGACACCAGTTTGTACACCGATGCGAATTTACCGGGTGAGGTGATGACGCTGTCAGGGTTTCCCGCAGGTTTCAGACTGGCTCAATATGAATCATATGACAGCGCCAATATCAGCGATATGCAGCTTGACCGCGTCATGGGTCATGTGGCGCGTGCGGAATGGCCAAGCATGGATGAGCGGGACTTGCTCAGCTTCGGGCGCTGGACCCTCTCAAACTATGCGGCCGAATTGAACGATAATGAAGTCCTCAGGGCTGAAACCGCATATTTCAGTGCTGATCAGTTTGATTGGTTCATTCCCACTGAGATCGATTTTGGGATCACGGGTGCGACCCTGAGCACGGGCGAAATCGTCGAGTTTTTCTATGTCTTCTTCGATGCCTTTATGAATGAGGCGACGCTCGATGAGATGAACGAAGCAGATCGCGCTCAAGCAGAATTGGTCAAAGAGGGCGTTGAAAGAGCAATCGAGCTCCTACCAGAGCATGGTCTAGACACGCTGCCTTTCGACGGCTCATTCAAAGCCAATTGGGCGGCAGATACGGGACCAACGGATGTTGCTATGCGGCTCGATGCGGAGGGATATGGCGAAACACAATTTGATCTCGCCCTCACGCTACCAGTTTATCGCGACATACAAACCGCATTCGAATCTGACACTCGTGAAGCGGACATGGAGCGCGCTTTCCAGGACGCGTTTGCATTTCGGGGTCTGCGCTGGCTTGAGGAAGACAAAGGCGGTTATGATAAGCTCTTCGCGTTTGCGCACGCGCTCGGCAAAGAGTATCCGGATCAGGGGTGGGGGGCGATGCTTGGCAGCATGGAGCCAGCTCAGTTGCGCGGCTATCTCGGCACCATGACACGGATGGGAAAAAGTGCGGCGCTGAACGAGTTTCCGCCAGCTGCAGATTGGATCGAAGCCTATGCGACTTTCCTGGAGTCCGGCGGATCGATCGAGGTGGTGTCCGATCCACCGGACCCGATCACCTTCGATTTCTTCGACGACTTTGACGCCGAACCGGACCCTGAGGAAATCGTTGAGATCTTTGGGTTAAGCGTTTCCCACACAAAATAGGCACCTGGCTGCTTGACCGCAGGGCTCGTGCACCTCAAATCACACGCCTGGATATTTGCGGAGCGAGCATGACACGCCTTGATGATGAAGCTGAAGCCAAACCGATGAGCGAGCCGAATGCGTTTCTGGAAGAAGCGCTGTTCAATGCACGCACGATCATGCTGACCGGCGGCGTCGACGATAAATTGGCGCGCCGTGTTTGCGAACGCTTGCTCGCCTTATCATCAGACAGCACCGATCCGATCCTTTTGGTCATTTCGTCACCTGGCGGTCATGTGGAATCCGGCGACATGATCCATGATATGATCAAATTCGTCGGCGCGCCGGTGAAGGTCTTAGGATCTGGATGGGTGGCGAGCGCGGGGGCACTGATTTACGCCGCGGCGAAAAAAGAGAACCGATACGCCCTGCCAAACACGCGCTTTTTGCTGCATGAACCACGCGGCGGTGTTGGCGGCCAAGCCTCAGACGTTGAGATCCAAGTGCGCGAAATCGTGCGCATGCGCGAGCGCCTGAACAAAATCTTCGCGGAGGCCACCGGTCAACCGCTGAAGAAAATCATTGCGGATACGGATCGCGACCATTGGATGAGCGCCGAAGAAGCGGTTGAATATGGTCTCGTGAGCAAAATTGTTTCGCACCATAGCGACATCAAATAGCAAAAAAATCAGTATGGTTTGCAAGCCGTAAAGGAATTGCGGTCAATTTCTCACACTTGAGTGTAGAGTGCGAGGGACGAGCCATGTCGGTTTGTTTGGGTGATTTTGTTGAACGCGCAAGGCCGATTTCGGCGACCGCGCCGCTATCAAACGTCGTTGATTTGTTCCAGCGAGATCCGTCCGCCCATTTTTTTATCTTGGTTCGCGACAAGCGCCCCGCGGGCTTAATCAGTCGCACGCTCGCCTTTGAGTTTGCCATCACTGCAGGCGCCGGGCGTCAACTCGATCTTCCGATCGGGGACTTAATCACGGCTCGGGCTTTGATCTTGAAATCCTCCACAACGGTCCGCGATTTCGTCGCCAAAGTCGGCAAACAGATCGATGCCGTGTTGGCGCGCGGCTGCATTGTGGTTGAAGATAAACGATTCAAAGGGGTGCTGAGCCCGCTGAAACTGCAAGAGGCCTTGATCGCCTCGGTTTCTGATGCGCCACTGGAAGCGCCAATACAAGCCGAACCCGCAATGGCCGAACCGGTCCAGACGCCGAGCACGAGCCCGCTACTGGGCACACTTGCGCATGAAATCCGTACCCCTTTGACCGCGATTATGGGGCTGTCTGAGATGTTGGCGGGTCGGATTAAAGAGGACCATGATAAAGACATCGCCCAAACCATTGTTCGCTCAAGCCAAACCTTGGACCGCATTCTGACCGATACGCTTGATTTTGCCAGCCTTGAAGCTGGGAAGCTTTTAATGCGCAGCGAAACGACCGACTTGACTGAGCTTGCAGACGATCTTCGTCGGCTTTGGGGCGAAGAAGCCTCGCGCCGCGGTCTCGCTTTGCGTGTTGGGTTTATTCCCGACGGTCCGCACTATGTGGAAACAGATCTTGGCCGGGTGCTTCAAATTGCCAATAATTTGATTTCGAATGCCATGAAGTTCACGCGTGAGGGCGAAGTCGGTGTGTCATTGACGACCCAGCCACTTGGACAGCGTTTGATGTTATCGCTCTCGGTCGCTGATACCGGTCGCGGGCTGTCCGCGGAGCAGCGTGATCGCTTCATGCAAGTGTTCGAAAAAGGGCCGGAGCTGGATGGCGTCAAGGGCTGGGGGCTAGGACTGACGATTTCGCGGGCCTTGGCCACCGCGCTCGGCGGCGAACTTACGCATGCTGACAATCCCAAAGGCGGCAGTGTCTTTACACTTACGATCCCGGTGGATCCAGCCGCCAAAGCGGCTGGCCAATGGGCCGATACGGCGCCTCGGAGGGGCAAATTTGAGCTTGGCGATGTGCTGCTCGTCGAAGACCATGAAGCGTCCGCTATGGTCGTCATCAATGCGCTAGAAAAGGCCGGATGGACGGTCCACCATGCCGGGACCCTGCATGCCGCGGAACGATTTGTCGCCCTGACCGAGTTTCAAGCGATCCTGACAGATGTGCATTTGCCGGATGGAAATGCGATGGGGTTCATCGATGGGATTCGACGCCGGGGCGGCCTGAACGCGTCTGTGCCGGTCATCGCTATGACCGCCGATATTGCCGATGGGCGACGTCAAGCTTGCGTTGAAATCGGGGCCGATCGAGCGCTGAAGAAGCCGATAGCCGGACCGGAGCTTGTCGCAACCATAGCCGATGCTTTGATGTCGCGCGCCGCAGGTCATGTGCCAGCGGTAGAACTACGCGGCCGCCTAGCGGGATAGGCGCTGACCGAAAGGGGCTTGGACTTAGTCTTCGGGGCGGCGACGCACCGGCACTTCGAACCCACAAATATCCAGAATCTCCGGCGGTTTGCGGTAGAAAAAGGCCTCATTTCGAACCCGCTTTGCGGTTTTTGAGGCGTCAAACGCTGAGCTCGGCATCGCTTGGACTTGATACTTGGGCTGGATCGCCTCCGCCATATCCGCCACCACCGTCATGGACAAAATCTCGTCGCCTACATCCGGTGCTTGGATGACGCCATTTTCGATTGCGCGGACGCCGCGTTTGAGTTTCTGAACAAATGCCATCCCATCAATGACACGTCCGAAAATCGTTAGATTGCGGTCCAGGTAACGTTGGGCGTCGAGCACAATGTAAAACTCTGTCCCGCCGCTATCGGGGTCGGTGTCGCGCGCCATCGCAAACGCGCCCGGACAGTGTAACAACCATTCGCGCTGCAAGGTTTCACTACGCCCCACCGCAAAACCATCAATATGGCCGACAATCGGGGCAAACAGGTCCGCATTACCAAGTGGTACAAACGCCGCGCCTGAAAGAGGTCGGTCATTTTCGTTTTTAAGGTTCGGGAAAGGCTCGATTGCGGTTTCGTCTTGCAATCCGCCTTGCGCGACAAATGCATCGATGACGCGATAGAACCTTGCGCCATTATAGATATCTGATCGCACCAGCGTACGGAATTGGTTGACATGATTAGGGGCAAAATCGGGATTTAGCTCGACCGCGATATCGCCATAAACCGTTTCGATCAGGATTAGGTTTTCCGGCGCCACATCCCGCCAGTCCGGCTGCAGCGCTGAGTCAATGTCATCTTGCCTCAGCTCTGATTGGGCGAAACTCATGGGCACAAATAGCAAGCCCCAAATCAAGAACATGATTGTTCGCATACGACGCGCTCCTCCCTTCGTCGCCAAACTTTAAGTTGCTGATCCGCGGATGGCCAGACCATGCTGAGCTGCTTACCTCAAGGTCATTCTTGCCGCCAGCCGGGGCGGCGGTTACCAGAGCCGGATGACTCAAACGGGCTATGAACCTCTCGTATCGATCGACGCCATCACCGAAGGCCTCGCATCTGTCGGCTATATTTCGACGCGTGAAATCTCGACCGCCATTTATTTGGCGCACCATCTGCGCAAGCCGATTCTGATCGAGGGGCCGGCCGGCGTGGGCAAAACCGACTTGGCGGCCTCAATGGCGCGGTTTCTTGGGGTCGGCTTAAACCGGCTTCAATGCTATGAGGGCTTGGATGAGAGCAAGGCCCTGTATGAATGGAAGTATGGCAAGCAATTGCTTTACACGCAGCTTCTCAAAGAAAAATTGGGCGAAGTCATGGAGGGTGCTGGGACGCTGAATGCTGCGTTCGAGAAGCTGACCTCGTTTGAGGACTTATTCTATTCTGAAACCTTCCTTGAGCCGCGACCGCTGCTGACGGCGATGAAACAAGATCAGGCATCGGTGCTGCTCATTGATGAGATCGACAAATCGGATGAAGAATTCGAAGCTTATTTATTGGAAGTGCTCTCTGACTATCAGGTCACCGTCCCCGAGATTGGAACCCTAAAGGCGCAAGTCGCGCCGCTTGTGATTTTGACGTCAAACAATATTCGCGAGCTTGGTGATGCCTTGAAACGCCGTTGCTTGCACTTGCATATCGACTTTCCCGAAGCAGAGCGGGAGCAAGCCATCGTGCGGGCACGCGTGCCGGATGTTTCGGAAGCATTGCTGAAACAGCTGGTCGATTTTGTGCAAGGCTTGCGAGATCTAGACATCCGCAAACGCCCCTCGATCTCAGAGACCGTCGATTGGGCGCGCACATTATTATTGATGCATGCGACCGAGCTCGATGAAGAGATGGTCCGCGCAACGCTGAACGTCTTGCTCAAGCACGAAAGTGATATTCAATCGGTCGATAAAGAGGTGCGCACACTGGCGCGTGCAGCGGCGTCAGCCACATAATGGCCGAGCAAGTCCTTACTGATTTCATTCGTGCTCTGCGCTCGGCGGATGTGCGTGTCTCGACAGGTGAGGCGATTGATGCGGCGCAAGCGGTAAAGCTGATCGGCTATGCGGACCGCCAGCGTTTGTTGAACACGCTGCGCTGTGTTTTGGCCAAATCTCCGGCGGAGAAATTGGCCCATGATCGACTGTTTGAGCTGTATTTTTCGCGTCAGGCATTGCCCCAGACCCCGCCGCCAGACGAAACCGCGCCAGATGAGACCGACCCGTCAGAGGGCACTGATGATATGCTCGATCTTCTTGAACGCGGGGATGAGACACAGATTGCAGTTGCGATGGAACGCGCAGGCCAAGCGGCCGGACTGCAGGACATTCGTTTTTCGACGCAAATTTCCTATTACGCCCAGCAGATGATGAAAGCGCTAGGTGTTGAGCGTTTGGAAGGCGAGATGATGCAAGCCTTCCGCGCCCGCACCGAAGACGGGCAAGCGCAGGCAGAGGCGCTCATCGAGGGGCGCAAACAAATGTTCTCCCGCGCCCGCCAACATGCAAAGCAAGCTTTCGACACGTATGGTGCGGGCGCGACACTGGCATTTCGCGAAGACGTGCTCGCTGAAACCGCGCTCACCGCGCTTGATGTGCGGGATCTTGGACGTATGCAGGCCTTGGTGCAGAAAATTGCCAAGCGCTTGGCCGTCAAACACTCGCGGCGGCGCAGAAAGAAAAACCGGGGTCAACTCGATGTCCGCAAAACTTTGCGGGCAAATGCTGGACTCGATGGCGTCCCGTTTGATCTCGCATGGAAGCAAAAGAAACGTGACCGGGCTAAGATCGTCGCTGTGTGCGACGTTTCGGGCTCTGTCGCGCGGGTCGTGCGCTTTTTCTTGATGTTGCTGTATAGCCTAAATGAGGTTGTACCGGAGATCGAATCCTTCGCTTTTTCGGGACGCTTGGAAGATGTCAGCGACACGCTTGAGGGCCAAGATTTCGCGTCCGCGATGGACAAAATCATCAACGCCATCGGCATGAGTTCAACCGATTACGGGCAGTCTTTATCGGATTTGAAGATGAACCATTGGGGTGTCCTCGATCGGCGTACGACTTTGATCGTGCTCGGCGATGGTCGGTCGAATTATGGCGATCCGCGCGTCGATCTCTTTCAAGAGGCGGCTGCGCGGGTCAAACGCGTGATTTGGTTGAGCCCGGAGAGCGAGAGCCTATGGGGCAGCGGCGATAGCGAATTGCCGCGCTATCGCCCCTATTGTCACACGATGAAACATGTCACGACGATCAAAGATCTCGAGCGTATCCTCGATGAAGCGCTTTCGCGTTATCAGTAAGGCGTGAGCTGCGCGGCGATGTGATCCGCCAATAACCGGCCGCCTACCGTCAAACCCAAGCGCTTGGGTGTCAATTCTGCGAGGCCGCGGGCGCAAAGACCACGCACGGTTTCGGGATCTATGGGAGCGCCAAATAGGCGCTCAAATCGCTCCAAATCCAGCCCGCGCGCGCGGCGTAGCGCCATGGTCAAGAATTCGTGCGCGGTGTCCTGTTGCGATAAGGGGTCCGGCACCGTTTGCGCATTCAAGAGATAATCTGCGGGTTTCAGGGGCGCGAGGGTTGCCCATCGCTGATGCCGGTCGGTCAGTCGACCATGGGCGCCGGGGCCAACGCCGATCCAGTCGCCGCTGGCCCAATAGATGTGATTGTGGCGCGACTCGAATCTGGGCTCACGGGCATGATTGGAGATCTCATAAGCCGGAAGTCCGGCCGCTTCACATAAGGATTGCGTCAACTCATAGAGGTCAGCTTGCGCTTCGTCGGGCATCGCCAACAACTCGCCGCGCGCCGCGCGTTTGCCAAATGCCGTACTGGCTTCGATGGTGAGCTCATAAAGCGATAAATGCGGTGCGCCGAGCCGAAGGACCGCGGTCAATTCTCGCGCCCACGCCGCCGGCGTTTGGCCGGGACGCGCATATATCAAATCAACCGAATGGTTCTCGAAAACGGCTTGAATGCGCTCCACGGCGCGACGGGCGTCGGTGCTATTATGATCCCGTCCAAGGAATGCTAAGGCGCGATCGTCTAAGGACTGGATCCCCAAAGACACACGATTGATCCCGACCGCCGCCCAGGCTTCAAGATCACTCCGCAAAATGTCATTCGGGTTGGCTTCAATAGTGATTTCGGCGTCGGGCTTTAAGCCATAAACGTGCTCTGCGGTTTCAATCAGGTCTGCGAGCGCATGTGGATGGAGGAGGGATGGCGTGCCGCCCCCCAAAAATACCGAGTCCAGCTTTGGATGATCGGGTATGCGCGTGCGGTGCGCCCGGATATCGTTCTGTATCGTCGCCAGCAAAGGTTCGGGATCTCGGTTTTTCGCAGCATACACATTGAAGTCGCAATAGGGGCAAATGCGGGCGCAATAGGGCCAATGAATATAGAGACCAAAACCATAGTCCGGTCCCACCGCACAGATCACAGCAGCGTCGCTTTCAGTTTTTCGAAGGCGACGGCGCGGTGGCTCATTTGATGCTTTTGCGCGGGCTCAAGCTCAGCAAACGTTCGCTCAAAGCCGGTTGGGACGAAGACCGGATCATAGCCAAAGCCCATTTCGCCCCTCGGCGGCCAGGTCAAGGTCCCGTGGACTTCGCCGCGAAACGTGATTTCGTCCCCATCTGGCCAGGCAACGGCAAGACAGCTGACGAAATTTGCGCTGCGATCGGTTGACTGAATCGCATTGAGCTCGCGTTCGACCTTTTCCATGGCCAGGTAAAAGTCGCGCGGCTCTCCCGCCCACAGGGCCGTATGGACGCCCGGCATTCCGCCAAGAGCGGTGACTTCCAGTCCGCTATCATCCGAAAGTGCGGGCGCGCCGGTCGCTTGTGCTGCGGCGCGGGCCTTGATCAAGGCATTGCCTTCAAACGTGAATTCGGTTTCCTCCGGTTCCTCCAGCTGCAATTCGCGCGCGGAAATGACTTCAAAGCCCAAGGGCACAAAAAGATCTTTAAGTTCAGAGACTTTGCCTTTGTTGTGGGTTGCCGCGATGAGTCGACCCGGTTCAAGCTTGCGCGACATGATTGTGGCTCCGTTCTTGCTTTTTGAGCGAATGCGCTTATCGTTTAACGGTAAGTTCGTGACTCTCCGCTATGCAATTAGCGTAATTGCAGATCAAAGGAAGACGTATCCGCATGTCTGGCTCCCGCAAGAATTCAATGGCGGCGTTCCTGTCAACGGTCGTGACAGTGATTTTTTGGCTGGCAATTGTGTTTGGTGGCCTGCTCTTTGTGATTCTGGCGATCGGCTTAATCGGAAGCTTAAATGGCGGGGCACTGAGTTTGCCTTTCCTGGAAGCCCGCGCAGATGGCGTCCCAGCTGGACGCTTGGCTGCGGCTTTGATCGCACTCGTCGTGTTTGCGCCAGGCATTGCTTATGTTTGCGCACAGTTGCAGCGCATCCTCTCAACCCTTGCCGAAGGCGACCCGTTCGTTCCTGAAAATGCACCACGCTTAACCCATATCGCAATTGCGATCGGCCTCATTGAAGTGATCCGAATTGTGGCGGTGTTGATTCTCGCTGCGACCGTCGATTTGGGGAGTGAGTATGAAGCCAGCATCAATATCAACCTTGCGGTGTGGGGCGCCGTGATTGTGCTCTTGATCCTCTCGCAAGTTTTCAAAGAAGGCACCCGCCTTCGCGAAGAAGAAAAAATGACAATTTAGGAGGGCCATAAGATGTCTATTCGTGTGACCCTTGATCGGGTTTTGTTGGAAAAAAGAATGTCTCTGACCGAGCTCTCCGAGCGGGTAGGTGTCACATTGGCCAACTTATCCATCTTAAAAACAGGCAAGGCCAAAGCGGTGCGGTTTTCGACACTAGAAGCGCTGTGCCGAGAGCTAGATTGTCAGCCCGGTGACATTTTGGTGTTTGAAGACGGTCAAGTGTCCAAAAAGAGCGAAGCGGCCTAATCGGGGGCATGTCGACACCCCACCTCGTTCCGCTTCCCAGCCAACCTGAAAGTGTTCCTTGGCCAACCGAAACGTGGCTTGAGCGTTTTCAACGCGATGATTTTGACCGGACCGCTTGCGCCGCAGCACTGGCCTTTGCCTTCAGTGAAGAGGCGCATGCCGAAATGGGCGAAACGCATGCCTTTCTTGCGGTTCAAGGCGGGGAAATCGTTCTGGAAACCTATGCCGAGGGGCAAGATCAGAACACGACATTCCCCTCTTGGTCGAAAGCGAAAAGCATTACACACGCCTTAATCGGTGTGCTGGTTCGAGACGGAAAAATCGATGTCAACGCGCCTGCAGGTGTGCCTGAATGGCAGGCGGCTGGCGATCCGCGTTCCGAGATCACGCTGGACCAATTGCTGCGCATGTCCAGCGGTCTGAAATTCGCCGAAGACTATATCGATGCTGGCGTCTCCAATGTCATCGAAATGCTGTTCGGGACCGGGGCAGAGGATGTCGCGGCTTATGCTGCAGATTTTCCGCTTATCCATCCCGCCGGCTCGGTTTTCAATTATTCCAGCGGGACCACCAATGTCATCGCGCGGCTCGCTGCGGACGCGCTCGGTCGCAAAGGGGATGGGTTCAAAAACTGGATGTTTGAGGCGCTGTTGTCGCCAATCGGTATGCGGTCAGCGCAGCCAAAATTCGACACGGCGGGCACGTTTATCGGCTCATCTTTTTGCTATGCGACCGCGCGTGATTTTGCCCGTTTCGGCTTGCTGTATATGCGCGATGGCGTCTGGGACGCGCGGCGTATTTTGCCAGAAGGCTGGGTCGATTATGCTCGAACGCCAACCGCAACGCCGCCAGAAGAGCCATTAGGGTATGGCGCCCATTGGTGGCTCGGTATCGCCGGCCCGGACAGTTTCTCAGCCAATGGTTATGAGGGGCAATACACAGTCTGCGTCCCCTCGCTTGATTTGATTATGGTTCGACATGGAAAGTCTGAAGCAGGGCCAAAAGGCGATGCGGTGCGGGCATGGCTCGCGCAAATGGCTGAGGCGTTCCGATCCTAAGAGAGACTTTCGTGCAGCAAGTCTAGTGCTGCGGCCGCAAAGGAATACATATTCGCCGGCCGGTCCGAACGCCCCGTTTCGAGCGTCCGTGCAACCTCCGAATAGGTGTCATTATTGCCCCCGCAGAGGCCAATGCATGTGTGTCCTGCGGCATCACCATAAGCGTTTCCATCAGGTCCCGAGGCGCCCGTTTCACACAATCCCCAGGTCGCATCGACGCGCGCGCGAATGGTTCGTGCCATCAGCAGAGCGTAAGGTTCCGTCGCCGAGCGCGCACCGCCTAAGTCTTCGCGGCCAAGATGCATAAGCCCGCGAAAAGCTTGCGGCGTGTAAATGATACCGCCGCCACGATAGAACCGCGAGGCGCCAGGGATGGCGAGAAGCGCAGCCGAAATCAATCCTCCTGATGAAGACTCTGAAATTCCAATCGTCTCGGCGCGCTCAATCAGTTTCGTGCCGATCTGCTCGGCGATCGGTAAGAGTTGATCCATTGCCTATCCGATCGCGTTTTTCTGCGCCGTGAACAGCTCGTGGCAGCCTTTTTCTGCCAGCGCCATCATCGTGTCGACTTCCGAACGGGTCATCGGGCGTTCCTCGCCGGTCCCTTGTAACTCGATGATCCCGCCATCTGAGCTCATCACGACGTTCATGTCGGCCTCTCCGGCGCTGTCTTCAGGATAGTCCAGGTCGAGAACCGGGACGTCTTTGTAGACGCCGACCGAAATCGCTGCCGCTTGCTTTAGGATTGGATCGGATTTGATGATCCCCTCGTCTTTCAAATAGCGACACGCCAGGGCCAAAGCGACAAACCCGCCTGTGATCGAGGCGGTGCGCGTCCCGCCATCGGCTTGAATGACGTCGCAATCAATGGTGATTTGATTCTCGCCAAGCGCTTTCAGATCGACAACCGAGCGCAAAGCGCGCCCGATCAAGCGTTGGATTTCTTGTGTGCGGCCGGATTGTTTTCCAGAAGCGGCCTCGCGCCGACCACGCGTATGCGTTGCGCGTGGGAGCATCCCATATTCGCCGGTGACCCAACCGGTGCCTTTGCCACGCATCCATCCCGGCACTTTATCCGTCCAACTGGCGGTGCACAGAACGTGCGTGTGCCCGAACTTGGCAAGACAAGAGCCTTCCGCATAGCGCGTTACCTCAGTTTCTAGAACGATCTGGCGGAGTTCGTCGGCTGCACGCCCGGACGGGCGAACCAAGTCTGTCATCTGTTTTAATCTTTCTTGGTAAGAACTGTTGCGGGCAAATTGCGACATTTCACACTTGTGTCTAGGTTCGACGCTGAAAGATGAGAGGATCGAGTGGGTGGACATCACCGATATGAAAGCGCGCGCGCGGCAATCGAAACGGGCGCCGCGCAGCTTCGGCTATGAAATCGCTCGCTGGTTTTTTTACGGTTTGTATCGCTTGCTCGGTTGGCAAGTCTTAGGGCAAGCGCCGTCAGACAAAAAGCTCGTCATTATCGCCGCGCCGCATGAAACCAATTGGGATCTCACACAGATGCTCGGCATCGCGTTTTATTATCGCATACCGGTGCGCTGGATGGGCAAGAAGAGCCTTGGAGAGGGGCCGTTTGGGTGGCTGATGCGGTGGTGGGGTTTGCTGCCCGTTGATCGTAATGGGTCGACCAATCTCGTCCAACAGGTGGTTGAGGCATTCCAAGACGCTGAAGAGATGGCACTGGTGATAGCGCCGGAAGGGACCCGGGCGGATGTCAAAGCTTGGAAAACCGGTTTCTACAATATCGCGCTCGATGCCAACGTGCCCGTCGCGCTCGGCTTTATCGATTATGCGAACAAGCTAGGAGGCTTGGATGGGCGCTTGCTACCGAGTGGTGATTATGTTGCCGATATGGAAACAGTCGCTGAGTTCTATACCGCGCGCGTTTCGCGCTTCAATCATCCTTTGACGGGAGAATCGATGACAGGTGCGGATCGGCTAAGCTGAGCAATTGAATCTCGGCGCCGGGCACCTTATTCAAAAGGCATGAGCGCGGACACATCCATCATGCAGGCGTTGAACCAACGCTCGCGCGATATCTTCAAGCAGATTGTAGAGACTTATCTCGAAACGGGCGAGCCCGTCGGGTCTCGTACACTGTCAAAAGCAGGGATAGAGCTCTCAGCGGCGTCTATTCGCAACGTGATGGCCGATCTTACAGAACTCGGATTGTTGGACGCGCCGCATGTTTCGGCGGGGCGCATGCCAACGCATGCGGGATTGCGGCTCTTCGTCGACGGATTTCTAGAAATGGGCGATCCTGGGCAAGAAGATCGAACAGCGATTGAAGCGCGTCTAAATAGCGCTGGTCGTGATTTTAGCGGGGTTTTGAAAGAAGCATCATCCCTGCTTTCGGGGCTTGCGGGGGGCGCTGGATTGGTTTCCTCGCCGACGCAAGACTCAGCAGTGCGGCATGTCGAATTCGTTCCCCTTTCCACCGGCGAGGCTTTGTGCGTTCTGGTCAAAGAGCAGGGCGATGTTGAGAACCGCCTGGTCAAAATCCCATCCGGTTTGCCGCAAACGGTTCTGATTGAAGCGGGCAATTACCTCGCCGCACGCATGAAAGGCCGCACGCTGTATGAAGCCGCCGTTGAGGTCCGGGCGGAAATCGCAGCGCATAAAGCGCAACTCGACGCCACGGCGGCCGATCTCGTGGAGCGCGGACTGGCAGAGTGGAGCGGAGCGGCGCCTGGCGAGGAGCGGCGGCTGATCATACAAGGCCGGGCGAATTTGCTGGATGATACCGCGGCCGCTGAAGATATGGAGCGGGTTCGCCAGCTGTTTGATGTGCTCGAGCGACAGCAAGGCTTGCTAGAAGTGCTCGATTCAACCCGCGATGCGGATGGCGTGCGCTTGTTTATCGGCTCTGAAAACAGTCTTTTTCCGCTTTCGGGTTCAAGCGTGATTGTGGCTCCCTATATGAACGCGGATCGTCAAGTCATTGGCGCGCTCGGGGTGATCGGGCCGACGCGGCTAAACTATGCCCGGGTGATTCCAATGGTTGACTATACAGCACGGATGGTTGGAGAGGTGCTCGGCAAGCACCGCCAAGAATGAGTGAAGAAACGATGAGTGAAGACACCGTCAAAGATGAGGCCCCAGAGCTTGGGCCAGATGCAAGCAAGGCCGATTTAAAAGCGGCCGCTGATGAGATTTTGAAAGCGGCGAAAACCGCGACTGCGGGTGCAGAACCGTCGGGTGATGCTGAGGCAGAGTCCACCGATGAAACCGCGGAGGCGGACCCGTCAGAAGAACTGACTCCGGAGCAACACATCCTTGCGCTCGAAGTCGAAAAGCAAGAGCTGCAGGATCAAATGTTGCGCGCGCGTGCCGAAATGGAGAACATCCGCAAGCGTGCAGACCGCGAAAAGAACGATGCTCGGATCTATGCTATTGAAAAGTTTGCAGGCGACCTTTTGAGCGTTTCAGACAATATGGCACGGGCCTTAGAGGCCTTACCGGAAGAGGAACGCGAGGCGCTGACAGAGGGCGGGAAAGGTCTCCTAGGCGGGATCGAGATGACGCAGAAAGAGCTGCATACAGTGCTATCGCGTCATGGCGTGACGGCGATCGAGGCAGAACCTGGCGCCCCGTTTGATCCAAACTTGCATCAAGCGGTGGCGAATATTCCGTCAGAGCATCCAAACGGAACGATTGCGAGCCTGTTTCAAGCGGGTTGGCGGATTGGCGACCGGACCCTCCGCGCGGCGATGGTTGCGGTCAGCGCTGGACCATCGAATTAAGCTTGTTGTCATTGCACCCCTTGAACCTGTCCGGACGTTTCCCACATGCGAGAGGAACCGGGTTGTGCGGTCTCAAAGGCCGTGTTCGTTCCGGACCATCTTTGTGTACAGAGCCGCAGTTTGCAGGTGCTGCATAGCAGGCCAATAAAGGCGAAGCGCGGCGGCTAAGGAGAGAAAAATTATGGGTAAGATTATTGGAATCGACCTCGGCACGACCAATAGCTGCGTCGCTGTCATGGATGGCGGAGACGCCAAGGTTATCGAAAATTCAGAAGGCGCACGGACCACACCGTCTGTTGTTGCTTTCACCGAAGGCGGCGAACGCCTGATCGGGATGCCGGCGCGCCGTCAGGCTGTGACGAACCCCGACTTTACCTTCTACGCGATTAAGCGCTTGATCGGGCGCACGTTTGACGACCCAACCGCGCAAAAAGACAAAGAGCTCAGCCCATTTGAAATCGTCAAAGGTCCGAATGGCGATGCCTGGGTCAAAGGTCGCGACAAAGACTATGCGCCGCAAGAAGTGTCTGCTTTCATCCTCACGAAGATGAAGGAAACCGCTGAAGCCTATCTCGGCGGCGAAGTGACCCAAGCGGTGATCACGGTCCCGGCTTACTTTAATGACGCGCAGCGCCAGGCGACCAAAGACGCCGGCAAGATTGCAGGTCTCGAAGTCCTCCGCATCATCAATGAGCCTACGGCCGCCGCGTTGGCGTATGGTCTTGAAAAAGGCGGCAACAAAATCATCGCGGTTTATGACCTCGGCGGCGGAACATTCGACGTGTCTCTGCTTGAGATCGGGGACGGCGTGTTCGAAGTGCTCTCGACCAATGGCGACACGTTCCTTGGCGGCGAAGACTTTGACTTGCGCATTGTCGATTTCCTCGCGGACGAGTTCAAGAAAGAGCAAGGCATTGACCTCAAAGCCGACAAGCTTGCGCTTCAGCGTCTCAAAGAAGAGGCCGAGAAAGCGAAGAAAGAACTGTCGTCTGCGTCGTCTTATGAGGTGAACTTACCCTTCATCACGGCCGATGCCAGCGGTCCGAAACACCTTAATATCAAACTGTCCCGAGCAAAGCTGGAAAGCCTCGTTGGCGACCTGATCAAGCGGACCATCGATCCTTGTAAGAAGGCCCTAACGGATGCCGGCAAGAACCCATCTGACATTGACGATGTTGTCTTGGTCGGCGGTATGACCCGGATGCCAGCGGTCCAAGAGGCGGTGAAAGGCTTCTTCGGCAAAGAGCCGCACAAAGGCGTGAACCCAGACGAGGTTGTGGCGCTGGGCGCAGCGATCCAAGGCGGCGTTCTGCAAGGCGATGTCAAAGACGTGGTTCTGCTTGACGTGACGCCTCTGTCACTCGGTATTGAGACCTTAGGCGGTGTCTTCACCCGTTTGATCGATCGCAACACAACGATACCGACCAAGAAGAGCCAAACCTTCTCTACCGCGGAAGACAATCAGCCGGCCGTGACCATTCGCGTCTTCCAAGGCGAGCGTGAAATGGCGGCGGATAATAAAATTCTCGGCCAGTTCAATTTGGAAGGCATTCCACCAGCGCCGCGAGGCCTACCACAAATCGAAGTCACATTTGATATTGACGCAAACGGCATCGTTTCCGTCTCGGCAAAAGACAAGGCGACCAATAAAGAGCAGCAAATCACCATCCAAGCCGATGGCGGTCTGTCTGACACGGACATCGATCAAATGATGAAAGATGCCGAAGCCAATGCCGAAGAAGACAAGAAACGGCGCGATCTGGTCGAAGCCAAGAACAATGCTGAAAGCTTGGCGCACCAGACGGAAAAGCAGCTTGAAGAGCATGGCGATAAAGTCAGCGAAGATGTGAAGAAAGAAATCCAAGACGCGGCCGAAGCGCTCAAAACGGCTGCCGAAGGCGATGATGCAGCTGAGATTCAAGCCAAGCATCAAGAGCTGATGACCGCCGCGATGAAACTCGGCGAGGCAATTTATGCGAGCCAGCAAACAGAAGCTGCTGAAGCAGACGCGGCCTCAGATGCTGCCGCTGACGCCGATGCAGAAGATGTGGTCGATGCTGACTTCGAAGAAGTCGATGACGATAAACGTCAAAGCGCTTAACTGCTGTTCATAGCATTGAGAAAGCTCCGCTGATTGGCGGGGCTTTTTTGTTTGTCGCGCGCCGACATTGTCTATGCGGCCCTGACGCTGAGCGACGTCGAAGGATAAAGGGCCAAGCTTCGAAGGTGTTAAAGTCACGCCCGGGATGAGCAGTGGTCACCCAGTTTTGCGAACAGGGTTGCCCCCTAAACCGCGCCGTCTTGCGCGCGCGCGGACACTTTTTCATACATATCGTCGCCCCAAGACGCGACTTTGCCATTGAAGAGAAATTCTGGCGGGACCACTTCGGGACCCTTTCCAGGCGGGAGCGGCGGGGTGAAATAGCCGAGGGCATAAGAGCCCATCGCATAGCCGAGCATCGCTTGCAGGTCTGGGTCAAAGTTTTTGGCGATTTCCGGTGGGCAGGACAGGTATTGGTTCTCTTCCTGGCGCAGCCATCCGAGCGCATAGGTAATGTTTAGACCAATTCGGTCGCCGTCTGAGACATTTGCGCCGCCGCTATGGATCACCGAGCCCGAGTAAACCAGCACAGAACCAGCGTCCATTTCGGCATACTCGACCTCGTCGCGGCTGGGTTGGCGGTCTGCCGGCCAGGTGTTTGAGCCAGGGATAACATTGGTCGCGCCATTTTCTTTGGTAAAATCCGTGATCGCCCAAATTGTATTAAACTGGGGCTCGAGATCGTCGCGCAAATAGCCGCCCCAAGCCAAGCGGTCGCGATGCAAAGGCTGGACGGGTTGACCGGGTTGGATGCGAATGAATTGCGTCAGATGCAACTGGATCGTTTCGCAATAAGGCTGCAAGAACGTCTTCGCCCCGTTGATAAGAGTTGGATGCATGACGGCGTCTCTGCAAGCTGCGGAGCGCGCCACCAAGGCGCCTGTCCGGGTCGTTTTGCGCCCGGTGAAATCATCGCGCCCGGTGTCCGTGGCATGGATGAAAGGCATGCATTCTGCTTTCATTTGCGCCAGCCCATCCGCCGACAAAACGCCCTCGACAATACAAGCGCCATCGACTTTGAGCGCGTCCGAGAGCGTTTCCGCAGACGCGTCGGCGCTGAGATATTTGAGTGGCATGATCAGTCTCCCTTATGATGTCTTGTGCCGTGCAGACATGCCGAACGACATCTCCCGTCTTTATATGACCGCTATTTGTGTCGTCCGCGATGGGTCGCGTGACGGGAACACTAAAATGAAATGCAAGGGCATTGGCAATGGGCGCGCGCGAGTACCGCACTTATGCATGGTTATGTTTCGGCCCTAAACCGCCATGGCTTCAGATCTCACAACCCGGCGAAGCACCCGTGTATGCACGAAATCGGAAAACACCGACCCGCGCCGCGTCGGCGGCCAATCGCGAACCGGGTGCTCGAACAATGATCCGGGTGAGACCCCAAACACGGATTTGATCGTCCGATGAAAATTAGGAATCGAAGAATATCCCCAGCGCTCGGCGACATTTGATATTTGACCGCGCAGCGTTGGATTAGACGCGAGGTCGATCATCGCATGGAGCAATCGGCGGCGCGAAATATATGTCCGAACCCCGCCATCCTCCTCGAACATCCGAAAAAGCGTGGGCCGTGACACCCCAAATCGGCGAACCAGGTGCGTCGGCGTGAGATCCGGAGACTGCAAGTGCTGTTCAATGTAATCACAAATCGTATCGTGGAGCGCGTTTCTCGCCTGCAAGCGCACATCCATAGACGCGCTCGGACCATTGACCGCCAGCGTAAAGCACGCAATCAGGCGCTTGACTCGGCGCAGGTCCAAAGCGGTCGCTCCATCATTGAGGTGACCAAAGAAGTGGTCAAACTCTGCGTTTAGGACCCGCCCAAATGTGGTGTGCTCAGCGTAGGAGATTTGGCCGTCCTGTCGACTTGGATCAAAACCGATTTGATCGGCCACAATGTAAATGCCTTGCGAGACCCCGGGCATCTGAATGCCCTTATACGGGGTTGAATAGTCTCTAAACCCAATGGTTCGTGGCGGGGTCGAATAAGGATGATCCCCGCTCAGACCAAACGAACCGCCAGATATGAAGCGATGGACGCATACCAAGTAACCGGTCTCATTCACGTGTTTTTTGGTGTGGTCATACAGACTGGCGGAAACCGTTTGTTGTCCAAACACGCAGCCCGGCGTTGACCAAACTTGGTTCGTGATCAGCGACGTGTTGCAGGGATGGGTGATGGGGACATAGTCATAGGCCGGCGCGTAGAATTGCCAGGCGTCTTTGGGCGAGACTTGGAAGCCTGACGCCTCGACATTGATCTCAGGCGCGCTGACGCGTTTTGCCTTAGCGCTGTGCATCTGCCCTCCTGTGAACCATCCGGTCTTCTAGTGAACTCGCATCACACCGAATTCAACTTTAAGGGGATATTAGGAGCGGTCGGGCGTCAAGTCCCTGTCGCTATGTCTCAGACTTTCGCGGACTGAGTGCAAAACCGCAGATGCGATTCGGGCTTATCCGATGCCCAATTCGGCCCGCGTGCGGATCGCTTTGGCGGCGCTGATGCGGACCAAGTGCCGGTCTTTCTCATCGCGCCAATCGGCTTCGACAAATCCGGTGGTGCGTCCGCGCGAGACCAACCGAGCCTCGATTGTGATCAACCCATGCGGCACGGGCCGGAAGATGCGCGTTTGCAGCTCCGTTGTGGTGAACCATTCACCGTCCTCAAGCGCCGAAGCCATACACATTGAGACTATGTGATCGCTAAAGCCGGCCACCCAACCGCCAAACACGCGGCCTTCGGAAATGTCGCGGTCTCCGATGTTTGGCCATTCATAGCGCACATAGCCGTAGAGGACCTCTTTCAGCCACTCTTCCGGGCGAATGCCCAAATTGCGAATGCCAGCGGGTTTCTCCCATTCTGCGTTGCGCAGTCGATCGAAAAAACCTCGCTGCTCGGGGGAAAGCTCGGTTCGCGTCATTGCGGGATATAGGCCCGGGCTTTCAGCTCCACAAAGCCGAGCGGATTGAACAGTGCTGAAATGCCGATCAAAGTGTAACACGAGAAAAACGGCCCCGGCATCCATTTCGCTTTGGCCTGCATTACGGGCATCAAGTGGGCGTTAAAATCGCCAACATGGTAGCCGGTCATATCGACCACATCTGCGATGCTGCCGCCCGCCTGTTTGAGGATCATATCGATCTCTTCAAAAGCTTGATCAGCGCCGCGAAAGTAGGCCTCATCGGAGGCCGCTTCGCCTTCCTGCAATGCGGCGATCACACCCGATAAAAACACCATATCCCCGGCCCGGACGGCGGGTGCAAATTGCATCTGTTCGGTGCGCTCTTTAAGCCCCTCGGGCACAATCATTTCTGGCATATCAAACCACCGTTTGACCGCCATCGACGACCATCATCTGACCGGTCATAAAGCTGCCTGCGTCTGAGGCGAGGTACACCGCCGCCCCGGCAATCTCGATTGGTTCGCCAATCCGCCGCAATGGCGTGGTCGACGTGGCGCGTTTCAGCGTCTCTGGATTCTCCCACAGCGCGCGCGCAAAATCGGTTTTGATCAGGCCAGGGGCGATCGCATTCACCCTGACATTGTCCGGTCCGTACTCCGCCGATAGGTTGCGGACCAACTGAAAGTCCGCCGCTTTTGAAATATTGTACGCGCCAATCACGGGCGAGG
Organism: Pseudomonadota bacterium; assembly: GCA_038531165.1. Classification (GTDB taxonomy): domain Bacteria; phylum Pseudomonadota; class Alphaproteobacteria; order Caulobacterales; family Hyphomonadaceae; genus Henriciella. The sequence continues at coordinate 88,557 of JBCBBZ010000001.1, read as the reverse complement.
CCCGCAAGCCGCCAATCGAGCTGACAATGATGATCGCGCCGTCTTTACGGTCCCGCATTTGCGGCACGCACATCTGCACCAACCAATGGTTCGAAATGATATTGTTCGACAGGATTTTTTCGAAGGCCTCATCCGAGATGCCCTCCATGGGGCCGTAATACGGGTTCGACGCGGCATTACACACGACAATATCGACCTTCCCAAAGGCGTCATTGGTGGCATCGACCATTGCCTGAAGCTGGTCTTTCTCTGAGATATTGGCCGGGATGGCGATGGCGGTGCCGTCACCATATTGCGCATTCAAAGCGCCAGCGACCTCTTGGCAGGGCCCCGGCTTGCGCGAACTGATGGTTACTTTTGCGCCCGAGGCTGCGAATTGTTCGGCAATCGCCTTACCGATGCCGCGCGACGAGCCGGTGATAATCGCAGACTTTCCAGAAAGATCGAACAAGCTCATTAGAGCCCTCCCTAATTACGAGTATTTCGAAGCGGTGATACGCGCCGCACTGCAGCAAGAAAAGGGTTTCGCGAGGTCAGGCTTTGCGGGCCGCCCAAGCCATCAGCGCCCAGCCTGCGAGCATACCGAGCCCGCCCAAAGGCGTGATCGCGCCCAGCCAGCGCGGTGCGCCGAGCGCCATCGCGTAAAGGGTTGCGGCGAACAAGCTGGCCCCGGCCAGCATCACCGCACCGGCGCGATCATATTTTGTGCCATTCGAAGCGCAGATCGCCGTGACCAAGGCAGCATGGACCATCAAATACAGCGTCGCCGTCTCCCACCACCCCAGGGCAGTTTCATCAAACCCATCTGATAATCCGTGGGCGCCAAACGCGCCAAAGGCAACAGAGAGAAAGCCGATCAGGGCACCGATCAAGGTCATCATCAGCGTGTTTCCGCCGGGATTGAGTAATTGACCACGGCATGACTTGAGAGCTTGTCGCTGTTCTCCGCACGAATATCGACGCTGATGACAGCAAGGGTTCGTCCGAGTTTGAGCAAATGCGCTTCGGCGATCACGGCGTCACCGATACAGGGCCGCATAAAGTTGATGTTGAGATTGCTGGTCAACGCCATGGGTGTGATCCCGATCCGAGTGAACACGGCAATGTAGGCGGCGCTGTCAGCCACCGCCATTTGAGTTGGGCCGCTAATATAGCCGCCGGGCCGCAATCCGCCCGCATCGACCGGGTGTCGCAGCCGCGCATAGTTTTCGCGCACTTCCAGGATCCGCTCTTGCTCACCGGACCCACGAAACGCGGAATCGTAAAACGCGTTGACCTCTTCGACGGACACAACAGAACCCATGTTTTCCCTCCGACAGGCATTGACGCCGAACTGGCTTGGAGGCCAACCTACTCGGACACGACGATCCGAAAAGAGATCACGCCACGGGAGGCCACGTCCATGCTCAGCAAAGGTGACGAATATCCGATTCACCAGACCCCTGAACCGATTGCTTTTTCGGGTTCCGATCGGAATTTTTATGACCGTTTCTTTTTCAACGGCTATTCGGCTGACGGATCTGTGTTTTTTGCTGCCGCCTTTGGTGTTTACCCGCATTTGAACGTGATGGATGGCGCGGTCTCCATTCTGAAGGACGGCGTTCAGAAATCGATCCATGTTTCGCGCCTTTTGGGGATGGAGCGCATGGAGACCACCGTTGGGCCGTTGAGCATTTCAGTGCTCGAGCCGCTCAAGCGCATCCATCTCAAGCTCGAAGACACTGAGGGGCTGGCGCTCGATGTGCAGTTTACCGGCCGCCATTTTCCCATTGAAGAGCCACGTTTCACCTATCGCCAAGGGCCGCGCATGTTGATAGATTGCACGCGCATGACCCAAAACGGGCATTGGCAAGGTCAATTGACTGTCGATGGCGAGACGATCGCGGTCGAGGCCTTCCAGGGCACGCGTGATCGCAGCTGGGGGGTCAGGCCGATTGGCGAGCGTGACCCGCAACCTGTGCTGCCGCTACAACTTCCACAATTCTACTGGCTATGGGCGCCGATTAATTTCCCGGACTCTTCGGTATACTTTCATGTCAATGAAGACGGCGCGGGCGGGGCGTGGAACACACGGTCCGTCTTCGCCCCAGATGGCGCCGACCATGCCGGCTTGGCGCATATGAACCGCCCAAAAATGGATGTGAACTGGCGCGATGGCACGCGCCGCGCCGGGTCGGCACGCTTGAGCCTGGAAGACGGTGACGGGCGCGCACATGACGTGACCTATGAACCGCTCTCGACGTTTATGATGAAAGGGATTGGCTATGGTCATCCGAGCATGGGCCATGGCGCTTATCGCGGCGACCTTACCGTTACGCGCGAAGACTTAACCCCGGACAATTTGCCGTGGCAAACCCCGGAGAATTTGCACATCCAAGCGATTGTCAAAGCGACGCATACGGGGCCGGATGGAGCGCGCCGTGAGGGGATTGGCATTCTCGAACAATTGACGATTGGGCCGCACGCGCCGAGCGGGTGGAAGGATATCCTTGATGCATGAGGCTGAACTTGCCGAACGGTTCGCGGCCTATGCTGAGGCGCGGTTGGCAGGCGCCCGCAACACGCAGGTCACGGAAATTCTACGCATTCATGGCGGGGCGAGCCGGCAGACTTACTCGATTGATCTGGCTTATGAAGACGCCACCGGGCCAAAAACAAAAGGGCTGATTCTGCGCCGCGATCCGCCTGACAGTCTCATCGACACAGAACGTCGGGTCGAGTTTGCTGCTATCCAAAGCGCTTATGGGAAACATGACTTACCGGTCCCTGAAGCCCTGTTTTTAGAAACCAGCTCTGAGCCGCTCGGCGCGCCATTTTTTGTGATGGGCCGCATTGAAGGCGGCACGCCGCTCAACCCGTTCCAGATTGACGCTGTTGAGCCACACCGCAGCGCCATCGGGGCGCAATTCTTTCGTCATCTTGGTGCCATTGCCGCGCTGCCTTTGCAGGGCTCTGCTTTGGAAAACGAGATAGATGCACCTCGTGTCGACACCGCTTGGCGACGGGAGCTTGATTATTGGGCCAATGAAATCCGCAGCAATGCACGACATCCGCAGCCCGTGGCGGAAGCGGCGATCCGACATCTTGAGCGCCACGCCCCGCCGCCCGCTCAGCGCCTGTCGATCGTGCATGGCGATTATCGCACGGGCAACTTTCTACACGATGGTGCCGGTACAATGACCGCCATTCTCGATTGGGAAATGGCGCATATCGGGGACCCGTATGAGGATCTCGCCTGGGCCACCGATTTGCTTTGGTGTGGCAATGATCTCGAGCGGGCAGCCGGATTCTTGCCCTGGCCTGAGGCGATTGAGATTTGGCAAGCCGCGTCGGGATGCACGTTTGATCCGGCGGCGTTTGAATGGTGGTCTCTGTTTGCCCATGTCAAAGCGCTCGGCATTTGGGTCACCTCAGAGGAAGCATTCGCGCAGGGTGAGAATGACGATCCGATTTTGGCCTGGTCGGGTTGGTTTACGCATGCCGCACACGAGCTGATGCTGGCCATGCGATTGGGACCAAAATACGGGGCGGCGCAATGAGCGACATTGGCATGATACTGGATCGCATTGGCCGTAAACTGGTCACTGAAGTGGCCCCTAAACTCGAAGGGGATTATTCCGGCGGACATGCCGCGATGAGCGGCCTAATGGCGGTGATGGCGGGCGAAGCTTGGGATGGCGCTGCCGATCGATTGGTCCATGAGATTGCCGGCATAAGAGGCCTGATGGCATTGGCCGGAAAAGAAGTTGCAGTGCCCAAGAGCCCGACTTACAAACTCTCTGACTTGACCGAAGAGCGTAACGCACTCGCCGGTGATCTGATCGCGCTCCAAATCTCCTTAGAAGCGCGCGAGGATGATGCGGCCAAAGCGCTGAACGCGAAAATTTGGGCACATCTGACAGCGACCGCCGCGGCGCGGATGCCAAGCCCGCCTCAGTTTCCGGACGATTCCGAAAGCTGAACTGTCAGAGTCCGCTCGTCCCATGCGCGATGGACTAGCCCCAAAGGTCCCGACTGGGCGGGGTCACATAACCGTCTGAATAGCGCAGCTTGTGTGGCACGTCGCTCGCAAGCCACAATGGGCCATCAAGGTCAATCACGTCGGCAACTTGGCCCAGCAGGACAGCTGGCGCCATGCTCAAAGAGCCCGCCACCATACACCCAACCATCGTGCCGAGACCGCATTTTTTAGCTTCGTCCATCATCGCCAATGCGTGAGTCAATCCACCTGCTTTGTCGAGCTTGATGTTAATGGCATCGTAGCGCCGGGCCAGCAGTTGAATGTCATTGCGCGTATGGACGCTTTCATCGGCGCAGATGGCGACATGGCCAGGGCGGCGCAGTAAGGCATCGTCTTCACCCGCCGGGAATGGTTGCTCAATTAAGACCACTCCAAGCTCCGACGCGCGCTGTGCCAAAGCCGGAAAATCCTCTGCGGCAACGCCTTCATTGCCATCAATCAGTAATTTTGCATCGGGCCGTGCGCGGCGCACAGCTTCGACCCGCGCCATATCCTCAGGTCCGCCGAGTTTGAGCTTGAGGATTTTAGCAGGGGTGGCTTTCGCGGCTTTGGCCATCGCATCGGCTGTATCGAGACCAATCGTCATTGTGGTCGGGAGAGGTTTTGGTTCTGGCAGGTCGGCCAATTGCCAAACGGTCGCGCCGCTCATCTTGGCTTCTAAATCCCACATCGCGCAATCGACCGCGCAACGCGCTGCGCCCGCCGGTAAACGCCGTTGCAGCTCATCGCGCGTCAGACCCTCTTGAATGGCTTTCTCAATTCCGGAAAGCTGCGCCACCACGCTGACACGGCTTTCTTTGTAGCGGGCATATGGCACGCATTCTCCGCGCCCGCGATGCTCGCCATCTATGATCTCAACCCGCACCGTTTCCGCCGTGGTTTTTGATCCTCGGGAGATTGCAAAAGCGGCCTTTAAGGGCGTAGACACGGGGGTAATGGTCATCTGGCGCATGGAGGAAGTGTTTGCCGGATCGGTAAAATTTGTGTGACGCTCTGGGGCTGGTCTTAAAGCCTGTTGGGTTAAGGTAAATAGTGTTGAATCCCAGCGTGCAATCCTCTGCCCCGTCATTTGAATATGTTGGGGGCGCGCGGCCGCAGCTCATTTTGCGCGGTCATTGGGTCGTAACGACTTTGGCACAAGTGGATGCAGGGCTGAAAAACCTGACGTCAGATCAAGGTTTTGGCGCGCTTGCAGATGTGGATGTGTCAGGGATCGAAGCGCTCGACACGGCCGGCGCTTATCTGATCGATCGGACGCTCCGGGCCGCTCCGGAGAGCGCGGTGGCCGTCATCGGTGCGACGCCCGAAATCGAAGCTCTTTTGGACCAAGCCCGGCGTCTCGCGACGCAAGAAGATCAGGCGCCGCCAATGGTCGAAGAGGGCTATGGATTTGTCGATCTGCTCGAACGAACAGGCCGTAATGCCCAGCACCTTTGGCAAGAGTCGATCCAAACACTATCCTTTCTTGGGGCGACTTTGATGGCAATCTCTGTGGTCATTGTGCGACCGATGAAGATGCGCTGGACGGCACTTGTCGCCGTGATGGAGGATGCGGGTTTAGATGCGGTGCCGATCATCGCATTCTTGAGTTTCTTTGTCGGCATGGTGGTCGCGTTTATCGGCGCGACGACGCTTGCGCAATTTGGTGCGACCATCTTTGTTGTCGAATTGGTCGGATTTGGGGTCTTGCGGGAGCTGGGGGGTGTGCTGGTCGCGATCATTGTTGCAGGTCGCACGAACTCAGCTTTTACGGCGCAGATCGGGGCGATGAAAATGCGCCAGGAGATCGATGCGATGAACACGCTCGGCTTAGATCCGATGCACGTGATTGTTGCGCCGCGGGTCCTCGCCATGATGATCATGCTGCCCGTTCTCACCTTCATAGGCATGCTCACAGCGATTGCGGGCGGGATGACGGTGGGCTGGTTGATCCTCGACATCAATCCGACGGTATTTTTCAACCGATTGCAGGAGAATGTGCCGATTGATCAATTCTGGATCGGCATGTCGAAAGCGCCGGTATTTGGTCTAGCGATTGCCCTAATCGGATGCCGCCAAGGCTTGGAAGTCGGCGGCAGCGTACAATCGCTTGGGCATCACACCACCAAATCCGTGGTCCAGGCCTTGTTCGCGATTATTGTGATCGATGCGTTCTTCGCATTGTTCTATCAGGAGCTCGGCATATGACGGCGCTCGCGATCGAAGTTCGCGGTCTTAAAACCGCTTATGGCATGCATGTCGTTCATGAACACCTCGATCTAGATGTTCGCCGCGGTGAAGTCTTGGGTGTGATCGGCCCGTCTGGTTGCGGTAAATCAGTGCTCTTGCGCGCGATTGTCGGCCTAAAAGAGCCGAGCGCGGGGGCGGTCGATGTGTTTGGGCAGGATGTCATACATCTGCAAACGGAGGATCAAACCGCGGTTCAACGCTTGTGGGGCATTATGTTTCAAGATGGGGCACTGTTTTCAAATCTGACCGTGCGTGAAAACGTCATGGTTCCGATGAAAGAGCATACCGATTTGCCATTGCCTTTGATCAAACAACTCGCCGATCAAAAAATCCGGATGTCCGGTTTAGAGGCCTGGACGGGGCGTAAGTACCCATCTGATTTGTCCGGCGGTATGCGAAAACGCGCCGCGCTGGCGCGCGCCTTGGCGCTCGATCCGCCGCTTCTTTTCCTAGATGAACCCACAGCGGGCCTCGATCCGATCACCGCAGCGGGTTTTGACCAATTGATCCGTGATTTGCAGAAATCGCTAGGCTTAACGGTGTTCTTGGTCACTCATGACGTCGATACGCTGGCAGTGACCTGCGACCGGATTGCCGTGCTCGGGGAAAAGCGTGTCTTGGCAATTGGCACAATGGATGAATTGAGGCAGGAGCCCCATCCCTGGATTCAGTCTTATTTCGGGGGCCCAAGGGGCCGCGGCGCAATTATGGGAGCCGGGTGATGGAGACACGTGCAAACTATGCCCTGATTGGCGCGTTCGTGCTGATGGCAGCGGCCTCGGTGATTGGGTTTGCGCTTTGGCTTGGCTCGTCCCAATTCAATCGTGAATTTGCTGTTTATGACGTTATATTCCCGGGTCCGGTGAACCTCGAAGAAGGGTCATCTGTCCGCTATATTGGCATCAAAGTTGGCGAAGTTGAAAGCGTCCGTATCGACCGGCGCGATGCGTCAATGGTTCGGGCGCGCCTGCGCGTCGATCGCTCAACGCCCGTCAAGACCGACTCCACCGCGATCATCGATTTCACCGGGATCACCGGCGTCACGTTTGTCCAAATCAATGCTGGCAGCGATAGCGCAGGTCCACTTTTGCCGCAGCCCTATCAAGATGTTGCGGTGATCCAAGCGGGTGAGACCCCCCTGGCAGCTCTGTTTGATGGTGGCGCGCAGATTTTGAGCCAAGCGGGCGTAACGATGGAACAGTTAAGCGGTGTGCTAACGCCTGAAAATGCGGCGGCAATTACCGACATCCTGGCCAATGTTCGCGATATCACGGCGGCTCTATCTGAGGATGATAAAGCACTCCTGGCGCAGAGTCTGTCGACCTTAGCGGCGCTGGAACGGGCTGGAGACAATCTCAGCGAGGCATCCACTGACATTATTTCCGTCGCCGGATCCGTTGATCAGGAGCTTGCAAGCCTGAATGTTGAACTAAAAGCTCTGGTCGCTGGGTTAAACGCGGCGACGGGCGACGCCAGTGCTATGCTCGACGATAGTCGCGCTGCGATCCAAGCCGCCACGCGTTTGGTCGAAGGCGGCGCGTCCGATACGGTGCAACAAACCAATTCTGCTGCGCAAGAGCTGCGGATTCTTATCGCGCGCTTAGATCGTCTCACGCGCGAGATCGAGCAGAATCCGCAAGGATTTGTGGTCGGCAACCCACTGCCATATGAGGATCGGTGACCATGCGTTTGCCCTATACTCTCTCACTGCTCTTCGTGGCGGCGCTCGCCGGGTGCGTTTCGGTCTTGCCAGAGCCTGAAGCGCCGGATGCGCTGTATAGCATCAATGCCGAACAGCGCTTCACGACGCTTTCGCACAATCTTGTCATCCGTGAACCGGAAGCGGCGCGTTTGATTGCCGGTCAAGCTCTGGTCAGTGAAGGCGCCGATGGCGGCTTGCGGATGATCCCCGGTGTTGAGTGGTCGGGCCCGGCAACGCGGCAAATCCAAATGGCGATGATTGACAGTTTCGACCCCGGCGCGTCGGCCAGTGCTTTCGCGCCGGAGCTCGGCGTGCTGACCGATTACGAATTGGCCAGTCGGCTCAGCGCTCTCCATCTCCGGGAGGAGACGGCGATCTGCCAAATGGTGGTGAATGTGATTTCATCGCGCGACCGCACGCTGATGGCGCGCACCGAGGTGATGGCCAGCGCCGAAGCTTCAAGTCGCGCCGCGCGCGACCGGGCGCTCGCGCTCCAACAGGCGGCATCTGATTGCGCCGCGCAAGCCAGCGCTTTTGCCATCAATGTATTGAGCGCCCAGCCTTAAGCGACGGAGCTCGTTTGATCGGCTTGGTGCTGCGGGACGGGCAAGAAGAAACTCACCTGCGTTCCGCGTCCCGGTTCGCTGGCAATGGTCAATCGGCCACCATGCATTTCCGCGAAAGACTTTGTCAGCGCCAGGCCAAGCCCGGTCCCATCATAGTTGCGATCACGGGTGTCGGACACTTGTTCAAACGGCACGCCAAGGCGGTCAATCGCATCTGGCGGAATGCCGATCCCATTGTCGCGCACCGCCACACGTAGCTCATCGCCCTTTTGATCCACCGAGACTCGAACCTCCCCACCATCATCGGTGAATTTAATCGCGTTTGAGACCAGGTTGAGCATCATTTGCCGGATCGCTCGATGGTCAGCTTCAACCAGCGGCAAACCATCATTCGCAACGAGCGTCAGCGTAATGTTCTTTTCTTCCGCCCGTCGGCGGATCATTCGAATGGCGGCATCGACTGGATCGACAATATCGATCGGATGCAGATCGACCGTCATTTTGCCGGCTTCAATTTTCGCCATATCAAGAATGTCAGTGATCATATCGAGCAAGTGTTTGCCAGAATCGAGAATATCGCGTGCGTAATCTTTATAGCGCGGGTCGCCGAGCGGGCCGTACATTTCGTTGACGAGGATTTCGGAAAAACCATTGATGGCATTGAGCGGTGTTCGCAATTCATGGCTCATATTTGCCAGAAACGCGCTTTTCGAATTCGCGGATCGCTCGGCACGCTGCTTCTCATGTTGCAGATGTCGGGTTAAGTCGGCCGCTTTGGTCTCTGACCGCTCAAGCTCCGCGACCAGTTTGCGCAATCGACCCTGCTGCTTGGTCAACTCGACTTCATTGCGCACATTGCTGGACACATCCAAACCGAGTGTAATCATCCCGCCCGATTGCGTGACGCGCTCGACGATTTTGAACCATTGGCCATCGCGTATTTTTACGATCTCAGTATGGGTTTCGCCTTCGCCGGTGCGCCGGTCCACGACATTTGCCGCTTGCGCCAGCATCACCGTGTCATAGCCCATGCCCGACCGCACCGTGTCCTCAAGACCGAAAACGCGCAAAAAGGCTCTATTCCAGTGGATTAAGCGTTTGCGCGTGTCCCAGAGGGCAAATGGGCCAGAAAAGCTCTCCAGTGCGGTGCGCAGCCGATTCTCGGCTTGCCGAGATCGCGCCAAGGCCCGTTTGGTTTCGGTAACATCTCTCAGCACACCGTTCAGGGCACCGCTTTGACCATCTGGCTGGGCGCGGATATCGAGCCAAACCGATTTGTCCGGACTGGCGAAGACCAGTGATAGAAACCCGCGTTCATGCAGCGACCCCAGTCCCTGGTCCATGGCCTCGCGATGATCTTGATGAACATAGGCTAAGAGGCGGTCCCGCGAGATGCTCATTTCATCGGGTTCGCCGAGCAAATGGGCAGCCTCGCGGCTGAGATTAAAGGTTTGCGTCTTTGGGCTCCAAGACCAGAACCCAGATTTGGTTTGATCCAGAACGGTCTTTAAGATCCGGCCGGCGCGGGTGGCTTCACCCTCAAACACTTCCGAGGCAAGCCGCCTTTGTTCGAACATTCGAAACAGACCCAAAATCGCCAAGGCCGGTCCAAGCAATAAGAGCGCATAAATGATCAAGTCGATGACCATATTCCGTGAAAACCAAGGAAACTTGGTCTCGACACACGCCGACATGTCACCGCCCGTAATTTGCGAGCAGGCGACCATGTTCTCTCCGCGGCTCACAACCACGCCTTCGGAGACCTCGTCCACGAGACGGATGGTTCGGCTGCCTTGCGCTGTCGGAAGCCATTTCTCTGCCGCGATGATCGCCAAGCGTGGATTGCCCGACTCGGGATCATGAACAATGATCACATCATCTGAACCGGCAAGGCCAACCGTTAAATCGCGCGCCAGCAATTGCGAAGCGGTTTCCCCGGCCTCGCGCAATCTCGATCCATCCGCCGCCGTTAAAGCATCAGCGAGGGTTGCAACCGTATCGAGATCGGCATAGGCCCGGGCCGTTTGTTGCGGTGACCACCCAGCCTGATAGCCGATCCGTAGCGTTTGAGCGACGGTTGAAACCGAACCTGAGATGTTCTCGGAAACGGCCAGCGCCTCGCGGTGGGTTTCGACACTTTTCGCGTGCAGCAATGTTTGTCGATCGCCATTGGCTTTCAGGCCGAGGGCAATCCCTTCGATCAGAATAATCAGGCCTAGGGCTTTGTTCAGGCTGAGGCTCGGCCGCGCCGATTTGCGCGCCCTTTTTGGTTTGCCTTTTGCCTGCCCCAATCGAAGTGCCAAAGTCCGCACCTTTCTGGTTACGTCTGCGACGCACATGCTTCCGATCCATCAGCTTTCAGACTTGAAAGTTCAGGATTGGTTAACCAATGGCACGATTCTTATGCGGATCAGGCGCTTAGCTCAGCGTTCTTGTGATTATGTCGAGTGCGTTCTTAGAAAGCGTTTGAGATTGCAGGTCTTTCAAGGTGCGCCCGGCCGCTGCGCGTGCCGTGGGTTCGAGAGATTTCCATTGTTCAAACGCCGTCAGCAGGCGTGCGGCAAGCGCCGGGTTCTTGCGATCGGTCTGCTTAATCACGTCTGCAACTAGGGCGTATCCGCTGCCAGTGGCATCGTGAAACGCGGCCAGGTTTTGCATTGCGAAAACCGCAATGACGGAGCGCACACGGTTCGGATTGCTGAGGTCGAACTTGGGATGTTCGAGCAAACGGGCAACATCATCGACTGTGCCGGTCCCCGCTTGGACAGCAAACCACTTGTCCATCACCAGCTCATTGTCGGACCATTCTTCGGCAAAGGCGGCAATCGCCGCATCGGTTTGATCTCCTTTGGCGACGCACAAAGCTCGAAGGCTGGCGAGCTTTTCTGTCATATTCGAAGCGCCATCGAACAAGGCTTTGAGCCGGGCGCTAGAGGTCGCGCCAAGGGTGCCGAGCAGGACAATAAAAGCGCCGCGCAGGGCCCGAATTCCAGACTGCTCTGCATTTGGCTGAAACGGTTCGGGCGTGGGTTGGTTGAGATAGCGGTCGGCGTCGCTGGAGAGGTCGCGCGCAAGCTCCATTTGGACGCGTTTGCGCGCTTGCGCGAGCGCTTTTGGCGCGGCCGGTTTATGCTCCAGGAATAGCTCTCCGACATCTGGCAGGCGTGTCAAAAGCGCTGCGAAAGCCGGGTCATCCGCATAGGCGCGCACCGCCGCTGCAATGGCTTGAACGATCTCGTGGTCCGGGTTTGGCTTTTGATCATATGCCAAGGCCAGGATGTCTTTTTTAACCAGCGTTTGCAGGGCGTCCCATTGATTGAAAGGATCGTCATCGACCCGCGCACCTGCAAGCCGTTGAGCATCACTGATTTGATGATCGAGCCGGATCGGTGCCGAAAACCCGCGATTGAGCGAGACCAAGGGACGGCCAGCGCGGCTTTTGACTATCCAACGCGTCTGTGCGTCCGCCAAAACCAAAGTGTCCATTTCGAGGCGTTCGCCGGTTTCAGCAAAGGCGGCGACGCGCAGCGGGACGGGGAGCGGTTTGGGATTTGGATGGCCGGGTGTCACTGGGTTTGTCTGTCGGAGATCCACCGTCAGCGTGTGGGTGTCCTCGTCCCACGTTTCCACTGCGGTAATCGTTGGGGTGCCGGGCTGGCTGTACCAGCGACGAAAGGCCGATAAATCCTCACCACTGGCGTCTTCGAAACATTTGTAAAAATGCTCAATCGTGGTGGCTTCGCCATCGTGTCGCTCAAAATAGATTTGCATGCCTTTGGCGAAGGCCTCATCGCCGATCAGAGTCTTCAGCATCCGAATGAGTTCGGCGCCTTTTTCGTACACGGTGGCGGTGTAGAGATTGTCGATGCTGGCATAGGACTCCGGCCGTACCGCATGCGCCAGCGGGCCTGCATCCTCTGCGAATTGGCGGGCCCGTAAGCGGATGACGTCTTTAATCCGTTGGACCGGTCGCGAGCGCAAATCGGCGCTGAACTCTTGATCCCGAAAGACGGTCAGACCTTCTTTTAGGCAGAGCTGAAACCAATCGCGGCAAGTGATCCGATTGCCGGTCCAGTTGTGGAAATATTCATGACCGACAATGCTTTCAATGGCTTCGAAATCAGCATCCGTCGCCGTGGCTTCGTCCGCCAGCACATAGGCCGAATTAAACACGTTCAGGCCCTTGTTTTCCATGGCGCCGAAATTGAAATCGCGCACGGCAACGATGTTAAACACACCCAGATCATAGGCCCGTGCGAACACGTCTTCATCCCATTTCATCGATGCCTTTAGGCTTTCCATCGCCCAGGCTGCGCGGGCGCCATCGCCTTTGTCGACATGAACGGCCAAGTCGACCTGATCGCCCGACATGGTGGTATAGGTGTCACGATAAATGTCATAATCGCCGGCGCACAGCGCAAACAGATACGAGGGTTTCGGATGTGGATCGTCCCATTCCGCAAAGTGGCGCCCATTGGCAAGATCGCCTGTCGCCCCCGGCGTGCCGTTTGATAGCAAGATGGGGTATTTGGCTTTATCGGCTTCGAGACGGACCTTGAACTTGCTCATCACATCAGGTCGGTCGGGCCAATATGTGATCCGGCGGAACCCCACGCTTTCGCATTGGGTACAGAATCGTCCACCCGAAATATAAAGACCCGAAAGCGCCGTGTTCGCCGATGGATCAATTGTGACCTCTGTTTGGAGCGTGAACGCGTCCGGGACGTCGTTCAAAGTCAGCCGCTCTTCGTCCGCATCATAAGCCTCTGGATCGAGCGGCATATCATTCAATTGGACGCCGTTCAGTTGAAGCTCGACGCCGTCCAAGACCAGAGCCCCGTCGCCGACTCTCCGTCCGGTCATGCGCGTGCGAACCTTTGTCGCTGCCGGGTCGAGGTCGAACGACATTTCAACCGTGTCAATCACAAATGGGAAGGGTGAATAATCGGCGAGCTTGATCTGAACCGGCGTTTCGGTGCGCATGCGGGATCCTTTCTGGAACAGTGATATTGCATGTAAACATTTGCAGGACGCTTGCAATTGCGCGGCGCACGGATCAGCGATTTTGCGACAAAGCGGCCTACCGTGGCGTCACGGGTTTCCGTGCACGTCAACCGCGCTATTGTGCCTGATATAGAATATGACAGGGAGGCCGGTCGGCCATGAATTTTGACTTCTCAGACGATCAAAAATTCCTCGGCAACGAAGCGCGGAAATTCCTCGATGGGGAATGCACGACGCAACATGTGCGTGAGGTGCTCAATGACGATGCCAAATCGCACCATGCAGGCGTTTGGGGCAAAGTAAAAGAGATGGGATGGCTCGGGACGGCGATCCCAGAAGAGCATGGCGGCCTCGGCCTTGGCGCGCTCGAACTCTGTGTGCTCGCCGAAGAGATGGGCCGCGCCCTAGCCCCTGTGCCGTTCGCGAGCACCGTCTACTTCTTCGCCGAAGGCATTATGATCGCTGGCAGTGACGCCCAAAAGGGCGCCGTTCTGCCGGGGGTAGCGAGCGGTGACGTCATTGGCTGTTATGCGGCGAGTGAAGGTCCGGGCAACCCTGATCCGTCCAAGCTCTCAGTCACATTCGATGGCAACAAGCTCAACGGAACCAAAATCCCGGTCACGGACGGTGATATCGCGACCCACGCAATCGTCTTGGCCAAAGAGGGCAGCGGGGCAAGCCTCGTCCTGGTCGATCTTAACGCGGATGGCGTGACGCGGACCAGTGTGAAAACGCTCGAGCCGACGCGCAGCCATGCAGAGATCAAGTTTGACGGCGTGGCGGGCGAACGCCTTGGCACGGCCGGCGCGGGCGCAGACCTTCACGACGCGATCATGAACCGCGCTGCGGTCTTGCTCGCGTTTGAGCAATTGGGCGGCGCAACCCGCTGTCTCGAAATGGCGACCGACTACGCCAAAGAGCGCTATGCCTTCGGACGTCCCATTGGCGGTAATCAAGCGATCAAGCACAAGCTCGCTGACATGTATGTCAAAAATGAAGTGGCGCGCTCAAATTGTTATTTTGGCGCCTGGGCCTTGTCGACGAACGCAGTTGAGCTTCCGGAAGCCGCGGCGGCTGCTCGTTTAGCGGCAAGTGAAGCCTACTGGTACGCGTCAAAAGAGAATATCCAAACCCATGGTGGTATGGGCTTTACTTGGGAAGTCGACTGCCACTTATTCTATCGTCGCGCGAAACTGTTGGCGGTTCAGGCCGGCGCCCCGAAGGTTTGGAAAGAGAAATTGGTCCGCGCGCTCGAATTGAAGAACGCGGCTTAAAGGACGGAGACTGATCTATGGATTTTAATGATACCCCAGAAGAAGCCGAATTCCGCGCTGAAGCGCGCGCGTTTCTAGAGAAACATCTTGAGCCGAAGGGCGCAAAACCTTTGCGTCAGCGCGTCTCTGGCGAGGAATTTATGGCCCGCGCCAAAGACTGGCAGGCCACCAAGGCCAAAGAAGGCTACGCTAAAATCACGTGGCCAAAAGAAATGGGTGGACGCGGCGGGACGCCGATGCAGCAAGTCATTTGGGGCCAGGAAGAAGGCCAGTATGATGCCCCGACCGGTCCTTTTACAATTGGTCTTGGGATGTGCATCCCAACCGTGATCGCATTCGGCTCTGACGCGCATAAGAAGCGCTATGTCCAAAAAGCTTTGCTGGGCGAAGAGATTTGGTGTCAGCTTTTCTCTGAACCGTCTGCCGGGTCCGATGTGGCTGGCCTGAAAACCCGCGCTGTCAAAGACGGGGATGAGTGGGTGATCAATGGTCAAAAAGTCTGGACCTCAGGCGCGCACTATTCCGATTATGGCATCCTGCTCGTTCGCACCGACCCCAAAGCGGCCAAGCATAAAGGCCTGACCATGTTCATCGTGGACATGAAACAGCAAGGCGTTGAAGCCCGCCCGATCCACCAGGCCTCTGGCGGTCGCGAGTTTAATGAAGTCTATTTCACCGACGTTCGTATCCCAGACAGCGACCGCCTCGGCGAGGTTGGTCAGGGCTGGAAAGTTGCGATCGTAACCCTGATGAATGAGCGTCTCGCTGTGGGGGGATCACCAGGCCCAGATTGGGCGGAGATCATGAACTATGCCAAGGACGCTGGCACAATCAGCGACGCGGCGTTCCGCGATAATCTCGCAGATTGGTATGTCGCCGCTCAAGGCTACAAGCTGACCAAATTGCGGACGCAAACGGCATTGTCGAAAGGGCAAACGCCCGGGCCTGAAAACTCCATTGGCAAGATCATTACGGCCAATCAACTGCAGGATATTTGTAACTCAGCCATCGAGATGCAAGATCACTATGGTCTGATGACCGGTGACGACATGCCTGCGGATGGTTTGTTCCAACAAAGCTTCATGTGGGCACCCGGGCTGCGAATTGCGGGCGGAACCGATGAAATTCTTAAGAATATCATTGCCGAGCGTGTGCTTGGATTGCCGCAAGATGTGCGCGTCGATAAAGACATTCCGTTTGATGAGTTGAAACAGGGCTAAACCAGCGCCCAACCCCCATGTTTTCGGCCCTGTTCCAAAGGCAGGGCCGACCTCGATCAGTAATTCAACCTTAACGCGATGCAGAATAACCTGAATCGTTGGTTGAGACTGTAGGAATGTTTTCGTCGAAAACAAAAGGGAAGTTAAAAATCGATTTGGATCGCGCGGTGAGCTCAAGCGCGAAACCCCCGCCCATACCCGTCGTTCGACCGCGCCAAGATAAAAGGCGGGCGCCGCGCAAGGGGGTTTGGTGCGTTTGTTCTGTCATCTCCCAATCCGGTGCGATCCGTGAAGGGATCATCCTCGATGTTTCAAAAACCGGCGCGCGTGTACGCTTTCGCAATCGCGGCACGCTGCCGCCAATTGTCAAAGTGAAAGCCTCGCGGATTGGCCTGAACCGCTTTGCCCGCGTGGTGTGGCAGACGACGTTTGACGCCGGAATAGAGTTTGTCGTCTCGCAAAAACAGAAAACCGAAGAGTCATAGGCGAGACTTATTGGATCGATCAGAAAATCCCCATGTCCAGTCCGGCCGCGAGGGTTGAACCGATCGTTCGGCACAGCGCCAGTTCGCGGTCGGCAATCTGCTTTGGCGCGAGGATCTCAGTTTCCGTCTGCGCTTTCGTGCAAACAATCAGCGGGGTATGAACCTCTTTTAAACGCCAGCCGGTTGCGATGCGGGCCATTTGACGCGCAGCGTTTTGACCGTCTGAACCGGCGCAGACCATCTGCGCATAGGGCCGTCCTTCCAAACGCCCTAAGACCGGATAGTAACAGCGATCGAAAAACTCTTTCATCGTGCCAGAGATGGCGGCGAGGTTTTCTGGGGCGGCGAACAAATAGCCCGCGGCCTGAATCAAGTCGTGGGGCTGAGCATCCTCTGCGCGTTTGACGGCGGTCTCGATCTCTTGGCGCGCCGCTTCTGAGGCGGCATCGACCATTTGCTGCGTCCCGCCTGTGCGCGAGTGGTAGATGATTAAAAGGCGCGACATTTGCGCGAGTGTATACGGATTTAAGCGAATCAATACCTGATTTTGGCGCCCGATCGATAAAACTCGCTCACTCGCGTCAATCGCCTTGAAACCCTGGTCGGTTAGATAAGGTGCGGAAATTGGGGGACATTTCATGTTAAAACGGGCGATTTCGTCAGGGTTAAACCGCGTGCGAACCCTTATCCAAATCGGCGCGTGTTTGCTGATTGGGACCGTCATGGTGTTTGCGGTCGGATTGCCGCTCGCCCTTGGCGGTCGTCCAGAGGCGTTGATCCCGCTCGTGCTTGGCGGGCTAGCCTTCCAAACCGCCAGGAAGGACATCCGGCGGATCTCAGAATAAACCGGTACGAGGAGTTTTGATCTCCCGCGCGGCTGCGAATCGTTACAATTACAGCGTGTGAAAAGATATTTGCTACTCACGTTTGTATCGCTCGCAGCCTGCTCCGACCCTGTGGTGCGGTCTCTCTCTGCAACGCCATCGCAGTCCATTTATTGGTCAGATGGCGATAGCGGTCGGTTAGATGGCATGAAGTTTCGCCTTGCGAATGTCGATGCCCCGGAAACCGGCGGTGTAGGCGCGCGCGGCGGCGCGAAATGCGAGTCAGAGCGGGAGCTCGGCTTCGATGCCAAAGCCTTTATGGTGGAGCTGACCCGCGATGCGGACCTCGTGATCACCGGATCGAATGGGCCTGATCGCTATGAGCGCGAAGTGATCACCCTGTCCGCGAACGGCGTCGATGTTGCGCAAGCTGGCATTCAAGCGGGCCATTTAGAAGCGTGGCCGCATCGCGGTCGGCGCGCGCTGGCCGACAAACCTGATTGGTGCGGGCGCTAACCAGTCCCTAGCAAACGCGCAAGAAAGCCCTTCTGCTGCGGGTCTGCGCTGACAGGATGCGGCTGCGTCTCCTCCTCGTGTTGGCCGCGCCATACGGCCCAGTCTTTGGCATCGTCAATATCGATGAGTTGGGGCAGCACGGCGACGGAGGCAGAGACGGGCAAATTTGCCCAGACATCCTCCATGGCGTGCGGGCCAGACCAACGGACATGCTCGAACGGTGTTCGCGTGCGCGCTGTTTTGTGGATCCCAAATAGCCAAAAACCGCCATCACGGGCGGGTCCGAACACGGCGTCATGACGGCTGAGGTCGCGCACCGCGCGTCGGATCAGTGCGGGTGAGATGTCCGGTGCGTCGCTACCAATGAACAAAACCGGTCCGCACAGGGCGTCCCTCAGACCCTTATTCAAGCGCTGGGTGAGCGTGCCAGAACCTTGGCTGCGGCGTTCCAAATGGCCTGGCCACAGATCGCAGGCCGTGCCGCGCAGCGCTTTATCCGGGGTGGTGTAGAGGATCGTTTTCCAGGCCCCTTGCAGCGCGGCACGGATGGTTTTGGCCTGTATCGCCGCGGCGATACGTCTGGCTTCAACGGCTGATCCGAGCGTTTCCGCCAGTCGGGTCTTCGACAGACCGATGCGCGGCGGTTTGGCATAGATCAACACCTGCGCGCGTCTCATTTTACGACCTCGATGCCGATCACGCGGTTCTGAGCATCAATGTCTAAAATAATTTGCGCGCCGCGTAAGGTTTCATCCAAGGCGAAGACGTCAATTGAACGCTCGACACAGCCCGGCGTTCCAGCGCCAGGATGATCCGGAAGATAAATGTAACCAGATTCCAATTCCGCGTCCCAGCTCGCATCTAAAGACATCGACTTGCCCTCTAATCCCTGCTTTCGTGGTCACCGATAGCTTTTAGCCAGTTTTTCTGGCGGCGCACCAAGCAAATATCGTGTGATCAAAAGTGCATTCTGCCAGCTGCGCTTGCGCCAGCCATCGCGTTCGTATTTTGCCGCATCCGTGCGCGCCTCGGCGGAGAGCAGCGTGAGGCGTTTTTTGCCCAGCCGACGGACCAAGTGCACATCTTCCATAAACGGTATGTCCGCATAGCCGCCGACGTGCATATAGAGATCGCGGGAGATCAGCAGCCCTTGATCTCCGTAAGGCAGGGCAAGGACGCGTGCGCGCCAATTGGCGCGGCGCGCCACGACTTTGGCCATTGGCGCATCAGAGCGATAGGCCAGTGTGAATGCGGCCGCCTGATCAGGTCGTGTCGCGAGATGCGCTTGCACACGCTCCGCCCAGTCGCGCGACAAAGCTGTGTCGGCGTGCAGAAAGAGCAGCCATTTGCCGCGCGCGTGGTCAAAACCAAGCCGCAATTGCGCCGCACGTTGTTTCACGGGACTGCGCAGGACCGTCGCTCCAGCGGCTTCTGCGATGCGTATGGTCTGATCCGTGCTGCCGCCATCGACCAGAATCACCTCGCTGATCAAGCTGGTCTCCAAACCTGGCAATAATGAGCTCAGGCATAGCGGCAGAACCCCTTCGGCATTGTAGGCGGGAATGACAATCGTCAGGGGCGCGGGCATTTACGGGGCAACACCCATTTCGTGAAGCCGCGCCTGCACGAGGAGCAAATCCCGCCAAGCCCGGCTTTTGTCTTGTGGACGTCGCAATAAGTAAGCGGGATGAAACATCGGGACGAGCGGAACGCGCGTGCCCGCAGGCGTTTCAAACGGACGTTCTGATCCGCGCAATCGCATTATTCCAGTTTTAGTGTCGAGCAGCGATTTCGCAGCAACGCCGCCGGTTGCGATGATGAGTTTGGGTTGGGCAAGATCGATCATACGGTCGACAAATGGGCGACAGACCGCGAGTTCATCGGCTTCTGGGTTTCGGTTCCCAGGCGGGCGCCAATAATTGACATTGGAAATAAATGCATTGGTTTTTCGATCCAAGGTGATCGCGGCCAGCATTTTATCCAAGAGCTGACCGGCTTTGCCGACAAAGGGGAGGCCGATTTGGTCTTCCTGCCCGCCTGGACCTTCGCCCAGCACCATGACGGGTGCGCCGGGTGTACCATCATAGACCACTGTTTTTTCGCACAATTGTTTGAGGATGCAGCCTTCAAAGCCCTCAATTGCGGCCTTTAGCGCCTCAAGCGAATCGGCGCTTGCTGCGAGGTGCTCGGCTTCAGCAATCCAGTCTTGCAGGGATTTTGATTTCTGGGACCGCGCTGAAGGTCGTTCATTCCCGCGAATGCGGGAATCTGGTGCGTTTTGAGGTGGGGCCTGATGGGGCGAGATCCCCGCCTTCGCGGGGATGAGCGAATTCTCTCCCGTTTTCATTACCGCTGCGATTTCGGCCTGATCGACCTCGACGCCCATGTCTTCCCACCAGTCGCTGAGGGCCTTTAACGCTGCGGCAGAGGCATTTTGGTGCATTGAGACCTTGTAAACTTTGGCTAAAGAAGACGTTAGATAGTGGAATATACTTAGAGGGCGCGCAAGTCCGGGCGCCGTCTTGTAAGGAGAGAGTGATGAGCGAACGCGAGTCTATGGAATTCGACCTGGTGATTGTCGGAGGCGGTCCGGCTGGGCTCGCGGCCGCGATTCGCGCCAAGCAGCTCGCAAATGAAGCGGGCGAAGAGCTTGAAGTCGTGGTTTTGGAAAAAGGCGGCGAGATCGGCGCGCACATTCTTTCGGGCCTGGTATTGGACCCGAAAGCCCTAGACGAGCTGCTCCCGGATTGGCGTGACCGCGATGATCGTCCGATCCGTACAGAGGTAAAATCCGACAAATACAAACTGCTGGGACCAAATGGGTCGCTCGGGATGCCGACATTCGCGTTCCCGCCCTTCATGCACAATCATGGCTGTTATATCGGTTCGCTCGCCAATGTTTGTCGCTGGCTCGGCGAACGTGCCGAAGAGCTCGAAGTGCAAGTGTTTCCCGGCTTTGCGGCCTCGGAAGTGGTCTATGGCGAGGAGGGCGAAGTGCGCGGTGTCGTCGCTGGCGTTATGGGGATCGCTGAAGATGGCAGCCACAAACCCGATTATGAACCGGGCATGGAACTGCTTGGCAAGTATGTGTTTTTTGCCGAAGGGGCACGCGGGTCGCTGACCAAGGACGTTAAAACCAAGTTCGATCTTGAGGCGGATTGCGATCCACAAAAATACGGCATTGGTCTCAAGGAAGTCTGGAAAGTTCCCGCCGATCACCCTGAGTTCAATTCAGGTTATGTCCAACACACATTTGGCTGGCCGGTGAAGGAGAAAGATGGCAGCGGCGGCGGTTTTCTGTACCACTTCTCCGAGGGCGGAGAGAATTATGTCTCCGTCGGTTATGTGGTTCACCTCAATTATAAAAACCCGCATTTGTCGCCTTATGATGAGTTTCAGCAGTACAAACACCACAATGAGATCGCAAAGTTTCTCCAAGGCGGGAAACGTGAAGCCTATGGTGCGCGGGCCATTACCTCGGGCGGGATCCAGTCGATCCCCAGGCTCAGCTTTCCCGGTGGCGCGCTGATTGGATGTTCGGCCGGCTTTGTCAATTTACCGCGAATCAAAGGCACCCACAATGCGATGAAAACCGGCATGTTGGCCGCGGAAGAAGCGGTGGCTGCTATTCGAGCGGGGCGGGCTTCCGACGAACTCGCGACCTATGATCAGGCGGTGCGGGACAGTTGGGTGTGGACCGACCTTGCACGGGTGCGGAACGTTAAACCGCTCATGGGTCGTTTTGGGACCATGCCTGGCGCAATGCTCGGTATGCCCGATATGTGGATGCGTTACCTGGTTGGGTTTGGCTACATCCCGCAATTGAAGCATGGCAAAGCAGACCACGAGTATTTGAAGCCAGCAGACAAATGCAAACCGATCGCGTATCCGAAACCCGACGGCGTCTTAAGCTTCGACAAGCTGACCAATGTCTCGTTCACAAATACCTATCATGCAGAAGACCAACCAAAGCATTTGAAAGTCGAAGACCTGGGTCTGCAAAAAGCGTCGGAGTTCGACATTTTTAGCGGTCCGTCTCAGCGGTATTGTCCTGCGGGCGTTTACGAGTGGGTTGAAGAAGATGGGCAACCGCCACGCTTTCAGATCAATTCGCAGAACTGTATTCACTGCAAAACCTGCGATATCAAAGACCCCAACCAAAACATCAATTGGGTCACACCTGAAGGTGGCGGCGGACCCGCATACCCGAATATGTAAGCGGCGCGGCGCCGATGCGGGAATACAGTTTCAAACCGGCGCCCATTCGCAAGGCTCAAACTTGGGCGATAAAAGATCATCACTTAATGCGCCGCGGCGCGCAGAGGGCTTTGAACCTCGGCGACGTCACCGCTGCAAGCTGGAACACGGTGACCTATCGCGGCACGCGCAGCGCTTGGTTGCATCTACATACTGAGACGTCGACCACGAAAGTCGAGTATACTGACAATGGCGGCGCGCGGGACGAGTTTCTGGCGTTGATTGTCGCGATTGCCGCGTCGCTAAAGCAGGTGAATGCGGGTCTCGAAATCGAATATGGATATTCGCCGCCATGGCGCTTGGCGCTATTCATTCTAGGCGGATTGGGCGCGTTGTTGGGGTTATTCTTAGTCTATGTTGGCTTGACCAATCTGACCGGGCAAGGCGCAGTTCAGGCCATGATTGCGGGGGCTGCGATGAGCATTTTACTGATACCAGTGGCCTGGACATGCCGCCCGAACATGCAGGCCAAGACATTTGGGCCGGACGGACTAGCCGCTGAGATCGCCCTCATGGGGGGGCCGTCTATGCCGGATCCAGATCATGCTGCCAGCGAGCGTTAAGGTCCAAAAGACGATAAAGGGTGCGGCGCCTCCGGCAAGCGCCGCGATCAAGGCCAGGGTCGCGGCGGTGGCCGACAGGCCCCAATAGAGAAAAGCTGTTTCACCATGGCTCCATCCGCTTGCGATCAAACGCTGATAGGCGTGATCGAGATGCGCTTGCAACCAATTGCGCCCGTGTTTTGCGCGCCAAACCAGCGTCAACAATACATCAACTAAGAAGGGCAGAGCGAGGGTTGCCACCGTCCAAACGTTTAATCCGGAGATCAGCGCGAAACTGGCAAACAGCCCCCCCAAGCCGAGCGCGCCTGCGTCTCCTGCATAGAGCGTTCCGCGTAGATTGTGCACCAGAAAGGCGATGATCGCGCCGAACAGCGGAAACCAAGCCGTTGCAGAGTCCCAATCCCCCAAGATCCATCCAGTCGCCGCAAGGCCAATGAGCATAATCGCCACCGATCCGATGGCGAGGCCATTGGCGCCGTCCATGAAATTTGTCGCATTGGTGAAGACAAGAAGCCAAGCGGCGCTGCCAAGCACCAAGATCGGCCATACGGTGACTTGACCAAAAGGCGACGAGAGCGCCTCAGGGATCAATCCAAGGCTGGCGGCAACACCCCCGACGCTTGCGAGCATGCAGAGTTTGAGGGGCGTGCCCAAACCTCTAACATCGTCCCAAAGACCGACGCAAAACGCGATCAGCGTAAATGCCAAGGCGAGAACGAGCTCGCGCCCGCTATTGAGCGGGCTCGCCAAAGTTTCCGATATGAAAGATCGCATTGGGGGTTGAACCAGCAGGCTTAAAACCGCACTCCCGATTAAGGCGCCGAGCAGGATCGCGACACCGCCCAGACGGGGGACGGGGGCAGACTGGGTTTTGCGCATGCCATCTGGCGCATCCACGACCCCAAGACGCATCACCCAGACGCAGAAGAGTAAACCTGCCACAAAGCTTGTGGACGCCGATATGAGCCCTGCGGTGAGCGTCGCCAAGGTCATCATTGTGCGCCGAGCATGGCGGCGCGCACCCACCAGTTCGGATACTGTTCAGAGATCAGCAGCGCCCCCGCCTCCGCTGCATCCAGGTGCTCGAAAATGGCAAAGCAGGTTGCACCGGAGCCGCTCATCCGCACGAGCTTTACCCCATGGAGTGCGGTCAGCGCGTCCAGCGTGATTTGGATCTCTGGGTGTAACCGTGTCGCGGCGGGTTCTAAACTGTTCTGTGTCGTCTCGCGCAGCCAGCGCACAAATGCTGGCGCTGCGGTGCGGTTGTCAGGCAGCGGTGGATGGTCTGGGACCTCTGAAGGCGCGTCTGTATCATAAGCCTTGAAGACAGGCCCGGTTGCGCAGACCACG
This sequence comes from Pseudomonadota bacterium, assembly GCA_038531165.1. Classification (GTDB taxonomy): domain Bacteria; phylum Pseudomonadota; class Alphaproteobacteria; order Caulobacterales; family Hyphomonadaceae; genus Henriciella. Next base: position 64,546 of record JBCBBZ010000001.1, on the reverse strand, counting down.
CCGGGATTGACCAAAATGGCGGGCAGTTGCGGGATGCTGAGCACCGGCTCAAACAGCTCGCCCTCACCGCTCATAAAGCCAGGGAAGCTGCGAAAACATGCCAGCACATCTCCGCCCAGCAGCGGGGCGACCGCTTCGGCCATTCTCTGAACCTCGTCCCCGCCATGCGCGCGCACGATCAATCGCAAAGCGGCTCCGGCATCCGCTGAGCCGCCGCCAATCCCGGCAGCACAAGGCAGTCGCTTTTTCAATCGAAAAGCCAGTGGCGGCGCGTTGCCTTCCAGCGCATCGTTCATTGCGCGGGCGGCTTTTAAGACCAAATTGTCTTTGGCCGGGCCGGAGTCTTTCGCAAATGGCCCATCAACAGCGAGGCTAAAATGCGAGGCGGGCTCCGCGACCAACCAATCGGCGGTCTCCGGGTCGGAAAAGGTCACCAATGAAACCAATTCGTGCCGCCCATTAGGCTTCGGGGGTCCGACATGCAAAGAGAGATTGATCTTCGCCGGCGCAACATCTTTTAAGGGCGTCATGGATAGGCCGGAGCGCTCTCATCATTGACGGCTTGTAGGAGCGGGATCCCGCCATCCAGCTTTTTTCGGATGGCCTCTTTTTCGCTCTCATCGACAGCATATTTCAAGGCCCGCTCCCATTGGAAACCAGCTTCTTTGAAGCGTCCGACTTGCCAGTAAGCATCGCCGAGATGATCCAGCACCTCTGCCATATCTGGGACCAGAACCGTAGCGCGCTCCAGATAGAAAATCGCCCGTTCATAATTGCCGAGTTTATAGTGCGCCCAACCGAGGCTGTCCGTGATCGCACCATTGTCTGGGTCTTCGCGTAAGGCTTTCTCGATCAGGTCGAGACCTTTATTGAGATGAATGCCGCGATCGATCCAGCTATAGCCGAGATAATTCATAATCGACGGATCATCTGGATTCAGGCTCATGGCCGTTTTCAAGTCATTCTCAGCTGGCGGCCACTCACCAAGGCGCTCACGCGCGCCGCCGCGGGCGAAGTAAATCCGCCAATCATATTCGCCGATCGCTTCGTCGGCTTCGATGACTTGCGTAAAGATCTTTTCTGCCTCGCCATCCCGGCCGAGCGATTGGAGGAGATCAGCGAGTTGAATGCGAATATTACGGTTTTCCGTTTGCGCCAGGGTTGCACGCGCGGTCGCCAGCGCTTCCTCATCGCGGCCTTCACGGCGTAGCGCCCACGCCAATTGTCCTTGTGCACTGGTATGGTGCACCGAATCTTCTGGAATTGTCTGCAATAGCGCGATCGCGTCATCGCGGCGATCGGCGCGGTCGAGCGCATCCGCCCAAAGCGCTTTGGCGGCATCGAGTGTCGGGTCGAGATACACCGCCAGCGCAAAGTACGCGGCAGCAGCATCGCCATAGCCTTGCGAGGCTTGCGGCGCGGTTGCGATATAGAAGGCGAGTGCGGTGCCTTCGGCGGCGGTCAGCGCAGCAGGTTGCGCCACGCGCCCGCTTTCGATCTCTATGGCGAGCGCCAAAAGTGCCGGATGCCTACCAACATCATTGCGGAAGGCTTTCAAACGTTGGAGCGCAGTCTCTTCTTGACCAGTCAGGGCCAGCAGGCGCGCCTCCGCTTCGACGCCAACGGCCATGCGCGAATTGATTTGCCATAGCGTGTTGAAATCGGACTGAGCCCCGTCCCTATCGCCGATATTCACTTTCATGATCGCCGCCAGCGTTTGACCCATCAATGCGTAAAGCCCATCCGTCCCGCCAGACTGTTGCTGGAGCCGAATTGCCGCTTCTGAATCCGTTTCAAGAACACTCCAGGCGGCAAGGCTTCGGGCCAACATGGCATGGTAATCATTGCGCCACGGCGTTGTCAGGTAAGAGAGCGCGACTTGCGTGTTTTCCTCTTTGACGGCATCGACAGCGAGCAAAAGGCGCGGCAACTCCGTGTCTTGGATCGTGCTTCGCGGCAGACGTTCGGCAAGCGTGATCGCGCGCTCGACTTCGCCGATCCGCAACACCGCAAAGACGGCTTGCTCAGCCACCCAAGGGTCGTCCTTCACGGTTCGTAACAATCGCGAATAATTGCGTGCTGCGGTTTCGGGATCCTCGGTTAGACCGGCATATTTCGCAACGGCATAGGTGCTGAGGGTTTCGATTTCCGAACGCAGTTTCGCAGCCGATTCAGCCTGCGCAAGAAGACTCGGCGAGTCCCGTTTTTCCCCCGACACACATGCACCGAGCGCCGAGAAAGACAGAAAAAGAACCAAACTGCGCCACATGCCCCTACTGTCTCAGCGACTGAGGTTTCAGGCAAGTAAAAGAATGCGCATTAATTGTTGCCACGGCCAGGATTTATCATCGCAAGCGGCTGACGCAGAAGTCAGCCAGATCGATCAGGACTTGCGTCCATGGACTGCTGGGAAGGGGGCGCAGCGATGCTTTGGCCAAATCGGCATAAGCACGCGCCTCCGCGACCGTTGCATCTGCAGCGCCCGTTGAGCGGATGAGATGAATGGCATGAGCGAGGTCGCCTTCGGTCTGATGATCAACTTTCATCGCGCGATCCCAGAATTCAAGATCCGGAGCCGTTCCCCGGCGCCTTGCAATGATCACCGGAAGGGTCGTTTTACCTTCGCGAAAATCATCCCCAACCGCCTTCCCAATGACCGATGTCGTCCCCCCATAGTCAAGCACATCATCGACAATTTGGAACGCCAGACCGAGATTTTTACCATACGCTGCCAGGGCTGTCGCATGCTCTGCGCCGCCGGGGCCCGATGAGAGCGCACCCGCTTGCGCTGCGGCTTCGAACAAAGCCGCGGTTTTTGCAACGATGATTTCGAGATACTCTTCCGTCGGCAAATCAACGCGATTTGCGGCGGCAAGTTGGTGTACTTCGCCTTCGGCAATAATCGACGCGGCATTGGACAGGATCCGCAGGATCTCAAGGCTGCCGGTTTCGACCATCAGCGTGAAGGCGCGTGCAAATAAGAAATCGCCGACCAGGATGGACGCATTATTGCCCCAGACGTTTTTGGCCGCCGCTTTGCCGCGCCGCAAATCGCTATCATCGACGACATCATCATGCAGCAGTGTGGCGGTGTGGATGAATTCAACCGCGGTCGCCAGAGCATGGGTGCCAGCATTTGCGCCGCCGCAAATATGCGCAGCGACCAGCGTGATCATTGGCCGTAAGCGTTTTCCACCTGCGGACACGATGTAGCCAGATAGGTCCGGGATCACGTCGACCGGACTGGTGGCGCGCTCCATTAAAAGCGTTTCGGTTGCGGCGAGATCATGTGCCAACATCGCTTGCATTCGTGCAATCGTATGGTCGATCTCAGAGGCAGTTGGGGATTGGGTCTGTGCAGTCACGCCGCTGTCCTATTTCACTTTTCCTACACAATCCATAGATTTAACGCAAAAGTGACGGCTGACAGCTGCGGTATGCCACCGCATGCAGAATTTGGAGTGAGGGTATGGAAGAAGTGTTTCGCACCAATGATTTGGTGAAACTGTCTTATATCCGGCATTTGCTGAGTGAAGAAGGGATCGAACCCTTCGTTCTAGACGAACATACGGCAATGATTGACGGGCGCGGCCCCATGGTGCCGATCCGCATTACGGTGCGTGAGGACCTTGCGGAGCGGGCGCGATACATCTTGCGGGATGTGGAGAAAGATGCGTGAGCGAGGTCACCTGCGATGCATTTCTGAGCGGGCGGGTGCGCGTTTTTCAACCCAAACAGGGCTTTCGCGCTGGGACGGATAGCGTGCTCCTGGCCGCTGCATTGGATGAGTCCTCGCCGGGCCACGCGCTGGATTTAGGGTGCGGCGCCGGTGGTGCCATGTTGCTGGCATTGGCGCGCGCAGCAAAGATGCAAATCACCGGGCTGGAACGCGATCCCGAGATGGCGGATCTCGCGCGCCGCGGCATTGTTGAAAACAACTTCTCCGCACGCGCTCAAATCGTTACTGGCAATGCCGCTGAGATCGATCAAGCCTGGCAAAATCGATTTGATTTGGTCTTTTCTAACCCGCCATTTTTTAAGTCGGGCGCGAGCCCAGACCCTGGTCCCGGCAAACACGGTGCGCACTTAGAGAGCGTGCCTCTCGAGCGCTGGATAAACGCGATGCTATTCGCCTTGTGTCCGAAAGGCACGTTCGTGATGGTTCATCGTGCGGCCGCGTTGGCGCGGATCCTCTCCGTATTAGACCGACAAACGGGCGAGATCACAGTTCTCCCCGTCCACTCTTATCCAGGATCTGAAGCCAAACGCATTCTGGTGCGGGCCCGAAAAGGATTGCGACCGGGGCCTCTTCGCTTGCTCGAACCGCGTTATCTGTATGAGCAAAAGGGCGGTGCTCGGACGGTATGGGCGATCGGTCTGCAAGAGGCAGGACACGGGATCGACTGGAATTAAACCAAGACGCGCGCTTGCTCCCGCCGCCAGAGCAGAGTAGGCGGTGCGGCGGACCCTTAAGCGATGATGAAAGCCATGACTGCCCCTATTGCCAAGGCAAAACCGGATTCCTTTCAAGACCTGATCTTGAGGCTTCAAGATTACTGGGCGCGGCAGGGCTGCGCCATCTTGCAGCCTTATGATATGGAGGTCGGGGCAGGCACACTTCATCCCGCAACGGTGTTGCGCGCGCTTGGTCCGAAAGACTGGCGCGCCGCTTATGTGCAACCGTCACGGCGCCCAGCCGATGCCCGGTATGGCGAAAACCCAAATCGTCTCGGGCACTACTACCAGTATCAAGTGATCCTGAAACCAAATCCGCGCAACCTGCAGGACCTTTATCTCAATTCGCTCTATGAGATTGGGATTGATCCGAGCCTTCACGATATCCGCTTTGTCGAAGACGATTGGGAGAACCCAACGGTCGGGGCGTGGGGACTGGGATGGGAGGTCTGGTGTGATGGTATGGAGGTCAGTCAGTATACCTATTTTCAACAAGTTGGCGGCTTGGATGTTTTTCCCGTTTCAGGCGAACTCACCTACGGGTTGGAGCGGCTTGCGATGTATGTCTTCGAGGTGGATAATGTCTATGATCTGCCGTTCAATAGCCCTGATAGCGCGACGCCGCTGTCTTATGGCGATGTCTTCTTAGAGAATGAGCGCCAGCAATCGGCATTCAATTTTGAGCACTCAGATATTGAAATGTTGCAGCGCTGGTTCGCCGATTGCGAGCGCCAATCAGATCATCTTCGAGCGGCGGGCAAGCCGTTGCCAGCTTACGATTTCGCGCTGAAAGCCAGTCATGTGTTCAATTTGATTGATGCCCGCGGGGCGATATCGCCCACTGAGCGCCAAGCCTTTATTGGTCGCGTGCGAGATTTGGCGCGCGGCGCGGCAGAGCAGTGGGCGCGCCAAGAAACGGAGCGAGCAGAGGTATGAACACGGTAAATCTCGATGAGAAATTCGCACAATTCTCAGCCCACTGGCAGCCAAAACTGGCTGGGCGCGTGAATGATACCGACATCCGCTTGGTCAAAATCAAAGGCGATTTCGATTGGCATTGTCATGCGGAGGAAGACGAAATGTTCTTGGTTGTGAAGGGAGAGATGCGGATGGCCTTTCGCGACCGGATTGAAATCGTGAAGGCAGGCGAGTTCATCATCGTTCCACGCGGCACCGAGCATCGGCCGGGCGCCGACGCCGAATGCGAAATCATGCTGATCGAGCCGTCGAGCGTCATCAATACCGGTGATGGCGCAGCGACCACACGCACCGTTACGGATTTGCAAAAGATATAATCCGCGCGCTCGCCCTAGACCCAGAAAACCCAATACGTATTCAAGCTCATATGGCCGATCTCTTTCTTGAAATCTTCTGCGAGGAAATTCCCGCCCGGATGCAGGCAAAAGCCGAAGCGGATTTGCGCGGAGCGTTGGAGCAGGGTTTGCAACGAGCGGGCTTAGCTTTCGAGACAGCGTTTGCCATGTCGGGTCCGCGACGCTTGGCTGTCGCCTTTGACGGGGTGCCGGAGGGCTCGGAGGATGTTATCGAAGAGCGCAAAGGCCCTAAAGTGGGCGCGCCAGAACCGGCGATTGCGGGGTTTCTGCGCGGTGCTGGGCTGACCTCAATTGATCAAGCAGAGATTCGCTCCGATCCGAAAAAGGGCGACGTCTATGTCGCCTCGAAGACGGTTCCGGGGCGTAAGACACCAGACATCATCGCTGAACTTGTGCCGGACATTCTGCGGAGCTTTCACTGGCCAAAGTCGATGCGAACTGGGCGCGGCGAGCTGCGTTGGGTGCGGCCTTTGCAGGGCATTGTCTGCCTATTCGATGGGGCGGTTGTACCGTTTGAAGTCGATGGCATTTCGAGCGGCGATGAAACCGAAGGTCACCGCGTGCATGGGCGCGGACCGTTCAAAATCACAGGTCTGGACGATTATAAAGCGCAGTTAGGCGGAGCGGGGCATATTATGCTGACCCGTGAGGACCGACGCGCAAAAATCGAGGCCGATGCGCTCGCGGTATGCGCTGCGCACGGTTTGGAACTGGTCGACGATCGAGGCCTTTTGGAAGAGCTTGTGGGCTTGGCTGAGTGGCCTGTCGTGCTGCTAGGCGACATGGATCCGGCATTTCTGGAGCTGCCGCCGGAAGTCATCCAGCTCTCAATGCGCACGCATCAGAAATACTTCGCTGTGCGCGATCCGAAATCAGGCGCCTTGGCGCCGAACTTTGTGGTCGTGGCCAATATTGAGGCCAAAGATGGCGGCAAAGCGATTGCGGCGGGCAATCGCAAAGTGCTTTCCGCGCGGCTCGAAGACGGGCGTTTCTTCTGGGAAAATGACAAGAAAACCGGGCTTGAAGCGATGGCGCCAAAGCTCGCTAACATCGACTTTAAGAAAGAGCTCGGAACGATCGCAGACAAAGTCGAGCGGGTGGCTGCACTGGCGCGGGAACTCGCGCCAAAAGTCGGTGCCGATCCGGACCTCGCCGAACGCGCGGCGCGGTTCGCGAAAGCCGACTTGGTCTCGGAAATGGTCTATGAGTTTCCCGAGCTTCAAGGCGTGATGGGCCGATATTATGCGCTGGAACGTATCGAAAACCCGCTCCCCGCTGCGCAGGCGGAGGTCTCAGAACCGTCGCACGAGATCCCCACTTTTGCGGGGATGAGCGAGGAAGATATTCGGATCGTGGCAGACGCCATTCGCGACCATTACAAACCGCAAGGGCCTTCCGATGCCGTTCCTACTGAGCCTGTTGGAATCGCGGTCGCGCTCGCGGATAAGCTCGATACGCTGGTGGGCTTTTGGGCGATTGATGAAAAGCCGACCGGCAGCAAAGACCCATTCGCGCTCCGCCGCGCCGCGCTCGGTGTGGTTCGGATTGTGTTGGAGGCTGGGGTTCGAGTTCCGCTCGCCCCGATATTTGAAGGCGCTGCAAAGGCCTTTGATTGGAGCGCTGAAAAGCAAGATGACCTCCTCTCCTTCTTCGCCGACCGCCTCAAACAATATCTCCGCGATCAAGGCCAGCGTCATGATTTGATCGATGCGGTCTTCGCGCTGGGCGAGGATGATCTTGTCCTCATCGTCAAACGCGTCGAAGCGCTTGCCGCTTTCCTCGACAGCGAAGACGGGGCGAACTTGCTCGCGGGCTATAAGCGGGCGGCAAATATTCTCCGGGCCGAAGAGAAAAAGGACAAACGCGCATTTGATGACCCGGTCGATGAGAAGCGCTTAAGCGCCAAGGCCGAGTTGGCGCTGTTCCAAGCCATTACCGACAGCACCATGGCGGCAAGCGCGGCGCTCAAAAAAGAGGACTTTGCCGCTGCGATGACCGCCTTATCGAGCCTCCGCGCGCCCGTTGACGCCTTTTTCGACGGCCCAGAGAGCGTCATGGTCAATGATGATGATCCGATCATTCGAGAGAACCGTCTGAATTTGCTGAACTTAATGCGTGAAGCCATCGGAACTGTCGCCGATTTCAGCAAAATCGTCGGCTGAACCGACCGATCCCGGCTACCGATTGCTGTATTTTGTTGCAGTGCAGCAACGCCGCTTTCCCAAAATTGGACGGTCCTCGCTGATTTTCGCAGAGATTACAGCGTGACAGCGCAATCAGACAGAGTCTGCTCTTGATTCTCACTGCTAGCCGTGGCGCTTGACTTGCATTAACGAGACAGACGACACGCATGGCTTAGCATGACGGAGGACACACGATGGGTGATGGCGCAGGCGTAACGACCAAATGGGTATATTCGTTCGGCGGCGGCAGCTCTGACGGCAGCGCAGCCTTGAAAAACCTGCTCGGCGGCAAAGGCGCAAACCTCGCCGAGATGGCGAGCCTCGGTCTTCCCGTCCCGCCTGGATTTACCCTGACGACCGAAGTCTGTACCGCGTATTACGACTTGAATGAGTCTTATCCGGACGGGCTGACGGATCAGGTTGAAGGCGCCCTCAAGGCCTTGGAAGCGAAAACCGGCAAGACGTTCGGCGATGCGGCCAATCCTTTGCTTGTCTCTGTTCGCTCCGGCGCGCGCGCCTCTATGCCCGGCATGATGGACACGGTGCTCAATCTCGGCTTGTCTGAGGTCACCGTTCAAGGGCTCGCCGCAAAAGCGGGCGACCGATTTGCTTATGACAGCTATCGCCGATTCATTCAGATGTACTCCAACGTTGTTCTCGGCCTGCGCCATGACACGTTTGAATATCTGCTAGATGATTACAAAGACCATCAGGGCTATCATCTCGATACACAAATGGCGGCCGAGGATTGGAAGGCGATTGTCGGTCAATACAAAGACGCTGTCCGAGACAAGCTTGGCAAACCTTTTCCGGAAGACCCGCATGAGCAGCTATGGGGTGCGATCGGCGCGGTGTTCGGCTCGTGGATGAATGATCGCGCCATTCTCTATCGCAAACTCAACGATATTCCGGCTGAATGGGGCACAGCGGTCAATGTCCAGTCGATGGTGTTCGGGAATATGGGCGAAACATCCGCCACGGGGGTTGCGTTCACGCGCGATCCTTCCACCGGGGCGCAAACCCTTTACGGCGAGTATCTGATCAACGCACAAGGCGAGGATGTGGTTGCGGGCATCCGCACACCAGCACCTTTGAGCGCGGCGCGTGCGGACGAGTTGAAATCCGAAGAAGCCCCGTTCGAAGCGGCCATGCCCAGCGTTTATGAGCAATTATCAGACATCGCTGACCGGCTCGAAGCGCATTATCGCGATATGCAGGACATTGAGTTCACGGTCGAAGAGGGCACGCTCTATATGCTGCAAACGCGAACCGGAAAGCGGACCGCGGCGGCAGCGCTCAAAATCGCCGTCGACATGGTTTCTGAAGGCGTGATCAGCGAAGAAGAGGCGGTGCTCCGCTTGGAACCCGCGCAACTCGACCAATTGCTCCATCCAACGATTTCGCCAAATGCGGTGCGCGATGTCATTGTAAAAGGTCTTCCGGCGAGTCCGGGAGCGGCGGTGGGGCAGGTCGTGTTTGACTCCAACGAAGCAGCGCATCTGGCGGAAGCCGGGCGCGCAGTCATTTTGGTGCGGGTCGAAACCAGCCCGGAAGACATTCACGGCATGCACGCCGCCAGAGCCATTGTTACGGCCCGCGGCGGGATGACCTCCCACGCGGCGGTCGTGGCGCGGGGCATGGGCCGTCCTTGCGTGTGCGGCGCCGGCGCCCTGCAAATCGATACCGAGAACGGTGTGTTCCGCATCGGCGACCGAGAGATCAAGAAGGGCGACGTGATCACCGTTGACGGCGCAGAGGGCGAAGTCCTGTTCGGCGAGGTCGAGATGCAGCAGCCGGATCTATCGGGCGATTTTGGTGTTCTCATGGGGTGGGCGGACAAGGTTCGCAAACTCGCCGTGCGCACCAATGCTGAGACCCCAATCGATGTGAAGGTCGCCAAGAGTTTTGGCGCGGAAGGCATCGGGCTCTGCCGAACCGAGCACATGTTTTTTGATGCCGAACGCATTCCCGTCGTGCGCAGTATGATCTTGGCCGGCACAAAGGACGGTCGCGAGGCGGCGCTTAAGAAATTGTTACCGATCCAGCGCGCCGATTTCGAAGAAATCTTTCGCATTATGGGGGACCTGCCCTGTACGATCCGTCTTCTAGATCCGCCTTTACATGAGTTCATGCCGCACACGGATGCTGAAATGCAAGAGGTTGCGGATACATCCGGGATCGACGTCAAAGCCCTGAAAGCGCAGGCGGATGCCTTACACGAAAGCAATCCGATGCTCGGGCATCGCGGCTGTCGGCTCGGGATCACGTATCCGGAGATTTACGCCATGCAGGCGCGCGCGATTTTTGAGGCTGCGGTGACCGTTGCCCGCGAAACCGGAACCGATCCCGTGCCAGAGATTATGATCCCCTTAGTCGGCACACGTAAAGAGCTGGAGGTCTTGAAAGACGTCGTAGATGCCGCCGCCAAAGCGGTGTTCGGCGAGACAAGCAACCGCGTCGACTACTTTGTCGGAACCATGATCGAATTGCCTCGCGCGGCCCTACGCGCCGGGCAGATCGCGGAATCGGCGGAGTTTTTCTCGTTTGGCACAAATGATCTGACGCAAACCACGCTCGGCATCTCGCGCGATGATGCTGGCCGGTTCCTGACCGCGTATGAAGAACAGGGCATTTACGAGAAAGACCCCTTCGTAACGATCGATCAGGACGGGGTCGGGGAGCTCGTGCGCACCGCTGCAGAGCGCGGGCGGTCGACGCGGCCCGGCATCAAGCTGGGGATTTGCGGTGAGCATGGCGGCGATCCAGCCTCAGTGATCTTCTGCCATGAGATTGGTTTAGACTATGTCTCGTGTTCGCCCTATCGCGTCCCTATTGCTCGGCTTGCCGCCGCGCATGCGGTGCTTAAAGACTCGTGAGCCCGCAGAAACCGAGCCATTAGTTTCGAATTCGAAACAAATTGTGATCTTGAAAAGTGTTGCGATTAAGCAACAGGTAATCAATGTAAACGAATTATGAATGGCAAAAAAGGGCGCTCTGAATCTGTAATGGAATCGGCAGGTTATCGCTGCGGTTCCTCCGATGCATGCGGGTTCATCGGCAATTCAGCTCACTTTACCGATAAGAAATATGAGCACATCAGCCCAGCATAGAATTGATTTTCTAGGCTGGCAGGAAATATGCACAGGCTGATAATTCACAATCCATAGCGGCGTGGGAAGGCTGCTTGAAACGGGAAGAGGATTTGGTTCGCAGGGTGAAGTCACTCGCGGACTTGGTGGGATGTTTGAAGACGATGACGGATTTCAATAGAAACCCGATGACGGGCGCGACTGTGTCCGCGCGTATCAGCCGCTGGTGGCGGGCGCAGACATCTGCGCGTCAGCGCCGAAAGGCTGTGCAGGGCGTCCTCGGCGCAAGCTGCTTTGGCGCTTTTGTCTTCGCTATGCCCGTCATCGCGGATGTGAATGCAGATCAGCAGGACGAGGTCCAGTTCCGTGATCGTAGCGAGCAATTGGCGGAGATCCGCCAGAGCGATACTGAGATTACAGCCGTTCTGAACGCGCAGTCCGCGCTTTTAGACCAGGACTGGCTGCGCTCCGTTGAATACTCCTTTGAGCGCGATCCAGGTTTGGCCCTGAGCCCTTATGCATCATTTGATCGCGATGAAGCCGCGATTAGCAGCTTGATGACCTTGGACATCCCAAAACGGACCGATGCGGAAGACATGCTGCGCCAAAAGAACTGTCTCGCGACGGCGATCTATTATGAGGCGCGGAGTGAATCGCGGGCTGGCCAAATGGCGGTTGGCGAAGTGATCATGAACCGCGTGAATGATCATCGCTATCCCAGCACGATCTGCGATGTCGTGTTCCAAGGCGCGACGCGAACCACTGGCTGCCAGTTCACCTTCACTTGCGATGGCGCAATGACGCGCAAGCCATATGGTGAAAAATGGACCAAAGCGAAGACCATCGCTGCGCACGTGCTGATGGATCTGAACGAGCGCAAAACCGCTGGTGCGACGCATTATCATGCGACCTATGTCGATCCCGTCTGGAATTCAGGCCTGATTAAAACAGAAAAAATTGGGACCCACATTTTTTATCGCTTTCCGCGCGGCAGTGAGTGGGCAGCCGCTTCGAAACGGCAACGAGCACGCCTTGCGCAGCGCCGCGCTGGATTACAAGTGATTATGCCCGCCGATGCTGTCACGCCGCAGCCTCCAAAGGTCATCACGCCGGCAAGCGCCGAAGACCTTAATGCTCGGAGCCTACAGGGGTTGCAGACCGAGGCATCGGTTCATACGCCAGCACCTGCCGCAATCGCGCCGCAAGCGACGGGTGATGCGGTGACCACGGCAGACGTCGCCTCCGATGCTGTCGGTCCCGTCTAATCCTTGACGGTCCGTCACGTTCGGGCTGGCAATCCCTGTAAAATCTGCTTTTTCAGACGTTTCGGCAGAAAACGCGCAAAGAAACGGGCCTGTTTGGCGCGCTTTCCGGCCATATAGTGGATATCGTCGCCATGGGCCGCGTCCCATGCGGTCTCAGCCGCGAGTGAAACAGGATACACATCTTGGCCGTTGGCTTCGATCTCATCTGACATTTTGACATTTGCGCCCTCAGTGAGGCCCATATCCAGGATCGGCGTGTCGATAAACCAAGGCATTAAGCTGGTACATCGGATGCCGAGCCCTGAAAGCTCAATGTCGAGCGCCTCCGTTAAGCCGCGCACGGCAAACTTGGTTGCAGAATAAACCGCTAAGCGCGGCGAGCCGACAACGCCGGCGGTCGATGCTGTATTAACGATGCGGGCGTTTGCGGTCTGCTTTAACAAAGGGAGCGCAGCATAGATGCCATTAATCACCCCTTTGACATTTATATCGACGATTAAATCAGAGTCTTCGGGCGGAATGTCTTCGAACCAACCATGGCGGCCGATGCCCGCATTGTTGAACAGAACATCCATTTTGCCATTGGTGGCGGCGCCAAACCCGACTATAGCCTCCGCCCAATCGGCGCGCTGCGTCACATCTAATCGCGCCACATGACAGTTCGCTTCGCCGAGCTCTGCTGCGACGCTTTGCAGGCCCTGTTCATTGATATCGTACAAGCCGCAAAACCAACCCTTCGATTGGAACAATCGTGCGGTTTCGGCGCCAATTCCAGATGCTGCACCGGTGATGAAAATCGACTTTCGACCTTTCGCCTCGCCCATGTGGTCCTCCCGATCGAGCGTTGAAAGACAGGTCAGAGGATATCGAGGCCAAGGTCAAGATTTAACGCAGAGTGAGTAAGCGCGCCGGACGAAATATAATCGACCCCGGTTTCCGCTTTCGCAGCGACCGTCTCGAGCGTAATATTGCCACTGGCCTCTGCCAAACATTGCCCGGAAATCAGGGTGACCGCTTCACTCAGAAGCGGAGGCTCCATATTGTCGAGCAGCACAGCATGCGGCTTGTGGGGCAAGGCTTCAGCCAGTTGATCCAAGGAGTCGACTTCGATCTCGATCATTCGCAGGTGCCCCGCATAGGCCTGTGCGCGTTTCAAGGCCTTCGTGATCGAGCCGCACGCCGCGATATGATTGTCTTTGATCAAAATCGCGTCGTCTAAGCCGTAGCGATGAGACGTGCCGCCCCCACATCGAACAGCGCGTTTTTCGACGGCCCGATGTCCTGGTGTTGTTTTGCGTGTACAGACAATTTTTGCTTTGGTGTGGGCGATTTGGTCAGCGAATTTCGATGTTAGAGTGGCCACGCCTGATAAGCGCCCCAAGAAGTTTAGCATGGTCCGCTCGGCCATCAGGATAGAGCGTGCATTGCCCGTCAAGCGCGCGACCACATCGCCTGGCGCGAGCACGCCGCCATCGTCGATCTTCACATCCAATGTCACCGTCGGATCGACCCGTTTGAGCGTATAAGCGGCGGCATCCATGCCCGCGAGACGGCCGGCGGCTCTGGCGCAGATATGGGCTGTGAGTTGGGCGCTGGGATCGATCGTTGCGTCGGTTGTCAAATCGCCCGCCCGACCAAAGTCTTCCGCTAAAGCCAGCCGAACCAGCGGATCGAGCACGATATCCGGCAGCGGTGGAGGTGCGATGAAGGTCATTCAGCTGGTTCCAAATCGAGCGGTGTTTGCTGTGCCGCCTCTGGCCGAACAAAGGTCCGGATTGCTTCAGAGTTCGGGTTTGGAAAGTCGCGGCGATAATGCCCGCCCCGGCTTTCTTCGCGTGCCAGCGCAGCGTCTGCGATCAAGCGCGACGTTGACAGGGCCCGGGCGCGCGGGAACCGTGTCTCAAGCTGATCAATCCTTTTCAGTAGCTGCTCTAACCCAGACCGATCGCGAACAACGCCGCACTGATCTGCCATGGCATGGCGCAAAGACTGCAGCGCGTTGCTTGAAAGCTCGACCGGAACCTCGCCTTCGCTCGCTGTGGTCGGTTGCAGCTCAGTGTCCCGCAACCGGTCTGCAATTCGCGCGGCCATTACGACGGCCTCCAAGAGCGAGTTTGAAGCGAGACGGTTGGCGCCATGCGCGCCCGTGCTGGCGCATTCGCCGCAGACGCTTAGTCCGTTCAAACTGGCGCGCCCCCAGGTGTCCGAGAGAATGCCTCCCATATGATAGTGCATTGCCGGAGCGACGGGGATGGCCGTGTGGCGCGGGTCAAATCCGGCCGCCATGCAGGCGGCAAAAACGGTTGGGAAGTGATCTTTGATCGTGTCCCCGATTGATGCGCGCGTGTCCAAGAACACGTGACGACCAGCAGAGATTTCGGAATGGATGGCGCGCGCAACTTCATCGCGCGGTGCGAGGTCCGCGTCAGGATGGTAGTCAGACATAAACGGCGCGCCATCTGAACGCACCAAAACGGCGCCATCGCCGCGCAGGGCTTCGGTGGCCAATGGCGCGGGATCGAGACCGACATCCATGGCGGTGGGGTGGAATTGAATGAATTCTGGATCGGCGATGACTGCGCCCGCTGCGTGCGCCATGGCGAGCGCATCGCCGCGGGCTTGCGGCGGATTGGTCGTGACGCGGAACAAGCCCCCAGATCCGCCCGTGCAAAGCACAGTTTCAGGGCTTGAAAAGACTGAGATATGGCCCTGCCGATCCTGCAAAATGGCGCCCGCAATACGCCCTTGGTCATCCTGTAGAAGACCAACGGCTTTTGCTGGCTCGATCAGTTCAATATGATCCGCCGCTTTGACGGCGGCCGTAAGCGCCGACATGATGGCTTTGCCTGCAAGATCGCCAGAGACCCGCGCGACCCGCGGATGCGAATGAGCGGCTTCCAGGCTTAGCGCCAAGTCACCCTCGGGGGTGCGATCAAATGGGACGCCAAGCGTGATCAGGTCACGCACGCGCCTTGGGCCTTCTTCGGCGATGAGTTTCGCAATTGCCGCGTCAACCAGACCGGCGCCCGCTTTCAGCGTGTCCACAGCATGCTGGTCGGGGCTATCTTTTGGATCAAGCGCTGCGGCCAGACCACCTTGTGCCCAAGCTGAGGATGCGGCTTGGCCCAAAGGTGCCGGCGAGATCACCGTGCAGGGCCGCGGGGCGAGCCGCAGCGCTAGAAACAAGCCCGCCAGGCCGGCGCCTACAATCAAAATGCGGGCATCACCTGCCGCAGCAGGGGCGGAATACCGTTCGGGCCGAAGCCCGTTCGAAAATGTCAAGAAATGCCCCCTTCATCCCGTATCCATTCGGCTGGATTGGCACTGCCTGCGCTGCGCAGAGCCCCATACATCCGCTGTGACGATTGGATCGTCAGGGTGAAATTGTCGGGATAGTAATGTTCACTCTCAAAGCCATTGATAAACTCGACAATCCGGCATCTGACCGAAAGCTGATTGCCGAGCTGGGAGGCTTCACAATCCTGTCGAACCAAATAATCTTCGGGCAGGCTGGTGCAGCTTTGCCGGGCTGTGAGTTCTCCTTTAAACCGGTTCTCGCCGGTTTTCTCCAAGTGCGCTGTCCCACCAAAATCACACTCATCCGCAATGTTTGCTTTGAAGGTCCAGTGGCCAGCAATGTTGGCTTCCGCGGATGCGACGCCTGTGCAAAAGCTGAGGCCGAGAGCGCAAGCGAGCGTACGCATTAGGAGATCCCATCTTCCGATCGTCGGAACTCAACGGGTGCCGTCGCCGCCGAGACCAAAGCGCCCCACATCCGGGTGTGGTTTTGGATGGTCAATGTGAAATTATCCGGCACATAGGTCAGGCCCTCGAACTTCTGTTCCAGCATTTCCTTGATCTCAGACCGGATCGAGACTTGGTTGCCGAAGCGGCGGGCATTGCAGGTCTGTAGGACCACAGACCGCCCCCACATAGAGCAGACTTCAACGGCGGTGAGCTCGCAGGCATATAGGCCTTCTTCGGGGTGTGCGCTCAATCGCATGGTGCCGGTCATAATACAGGCGCCCTGCCGATAAGGCTTGGTTTGAAAGCTCCAAGACCCAAGAACATCGCCGGGATCTTTCGTATCCGCGGTCGCCGGCAGACAGGCAAAACTGAACACACTCGCCAACAGCACCGAGATCCACGTTTTCATCCTGCGTTCCTTCCTCTTTCCACTCGCTACCTTATCCGTCGATTTGGCAGCGACAAGGCGCTATTGAGGTGAAATTACCTCAATCTCCAACGGCGGGAGACCGGTTTCGAAAGCCAGCGGGCTGGCCATTTTTGGCAGGGCCAGCATGGCATCAATCGCCGCCTTCGCCCGGACACGCACCGATTCTTCGATCGTCACTTCGTGCTTCATTTCGGTCAAGCAATCGAGGATGTTCTCCAATGTAATTCGCTTCATATGCGGGCAAAGATTGCACGGGCGCACAAAATCCACGCTTGGGTTCTCAGCTGCGACATTGTCCGACATGGAGCATTCGGTCAGCAACACAACTTTTGCGGGACTTTGGTCTTTGACATAATTGGCCAGCGCTGCCGTCGAGCCAGCAAAGTCGGCGTGCTCAAGCACATCCGGCGGGCACTCCGGGTGCGCGAGGATGACGACGCCGGGATGCGCCTCGCGCAATGCCTCGACGTCTTCGGCGCTGAACAATTCATGCACTTCACACGCACCCGGCCAGGTCATAATCCGGATCTTAGTCTGTGCAGCGACGTTTTTCGCCAAATATTGGTCAGGCACCAGGATGACCGTGTCAGACTTCCATTCTTGGGCGATGGCTTCTACCACTTGGGCCGCGTTCGAGCTGGTACAAGTGATGTGGCACTCGGCTTTCACGTCCGCTGTGGTGTTGACATAGGTCACGACCGGATAGTCTGGATAACGCTGCTTGATCAAACGCACATCCGCCCCGGTGATCGAGCTTGCCAAGGAACAGCCCGCTTCCAAGCTTGAAATTAGGACGGTTTTGCTGGGGGCCAAAATCTTTGAGGTTTCTGCCATAAAATGCACGCCGGCTTGGACAATAATATCTGCGTCCACATCCGCCGCTTCGCGCGCCAGCTGCAGGCTGTCTCCGCGGAAATCACCCACCAATCGAAAAATGTCGGGCGTCATATAATTGTGAGCGAGAATAACGGCGTTTTTCTCTGCTTTGAGATCGTTGATCGCAGCCACTAGAGGTGCGACCGAGGGCCATTCCATCGGGGTGATAAAGTCGCTGACCAGGGGGTAGAGATGATCTGTTTTTGCCTTGACCGTATCGTCATAAGCAAGCCCGCGCTGCTGCGCGAGCGCCTCCTCGCGGGGCGGGGTAGGGGTCGGACATCCGGGTCCGGCGTCAATCAGTCGTGCCATCTAAGCCTCCTGTTATGCTCAACTTGAGCATTATATTGGCGCGAGGAATTCTAGTTTCAAGTTTGGTCCCGGTTATGGGGGGTCTTTCCTCGCCGCTCGCCCTTATGCTTAGGGTGAGCAAAAGTCCTTTATTACGAATTCATCCACAGAGCAAGCCAATCTCTGTTTCGGGATGACGTAAAATCGTCGCTCAGCCCCTCCAGCGGTTAAGACCTTGTTAACCAAAAAAAGCTTGCATGAGAACAAAAGAGGAATATACGAGACTGGAACACAAGGAGAACATCAATGCGAGAGATCAAGTTTCGTGGCCGTTCCGGCAAGGCTTATTCATTTGTCCGTATGTCGCCATCGTCGCCTTGGGCGCGGGAAGCAGGGGTGGCGCTGTTTGCAGCGCAAGGGCCGTTCGGTTGGCGCGTCGTGCGTCTGACCACGCTACGCGGTCGATTGCATGATGTTCAACCGATTTGGGCCTGGGCCGATGCAGAACGATATGGCGCGCGTGCGATTTTCTTATTCTGCGAATCTGATCCGGCTGATCGCGCTGCGGCGCTGGCCGATCTTGAGTCCGGTTTGAACCCGGTGCTGGAGAATGCGCAAACAGATATGGCTTTGGCCGCTTAGTTGGAGAGGCGCTCGCCATACCATGTCTCGACATCCTGTTCGATCAAGGGGAGCGGGCGCGGACCGGGTTGGATCAGTGTCCTTTGATAGTCCTGTTCCGAATAAAGCGCACCAAGCACGGCATTTGAGCGCTCGGACAAAGCGCGGAAACGGTTGACCGACATGGCTATGGACGCATGATATCCCGGACGCGCGGCGATCGACAGGGTCAAGTCTTCTGCCAGGGCCGGTGACAGCCCCGTCATGGCCTGTAGGAACGTTGTCGCCTCTTCAATGCTCCAACGCTCTAGATGAAGGCCCGTATCCGTCGCTGCCAAAGCCGTACGAACGAGCCCGATATGCGCCGCCTCAATGGTTTCAGTATTGACCGTTTCAGACGTAAAGGTTTCCCAGATATAGCTCCGCCATCCAGCAACAATTGCAGGATATTCGGTCATCCGCCGTTTTGCCGATAGGACGCCGTCACCGTCGGTTCGCCAAGTCAGGTATGGCTGGGTCTGCCAAAGTGATTGAAACCGCTGCAATGATGGAGACTGAGCGCCATAGGGGCGTGCGCGCGCCAGCCGCTCCCAAGCCGTTTTAGGAGCAAGTTGCGTCAGGGTTTGCGGCGGCGTAAGGGCGGGGTCGGGAGCCTCGCTTGAAGGGCTGTTTTCCTCAAGGGTGCGCTCAATGTCCTGCAGCCAGACCAGTTGATCGGCGATTTGCATTGGCGGTGCGGGCATCGCCTCTAGACCCTCTGCGTAAACGGCGATGCGGGCTTGAAAGGCTTGGCGCTGGCCGTCCAAGTCGTCGAGATGTCGAGCGTGCAGCCGTTCGAGCGAGACATTCTCCCCAACCGACGCTGTCAGGATTAGAGCATAGAGATCTCGCCCACGCGGCTGCGTCCAAAGGCCGGCTTGCTCGGATGTCGACTCTGACAGCTCGTCTAGGGTCGAAATCATATCGAGATAGGCGGGCCGCAAAGACCGCTCGATTTCAGTTTCGACAAATGAGATCATTTGCGCGCGCGCTTGCGGATCCAAATCGGGCACGCTGGAGGTTAAGGCGATGAATGTGTCGGCGAGACGTTGCAGTGCTCCGGACTCCTCGGAGACAATCATTGCCAAATGATCTCGCGTGCGCTCGGCGAGGTGTCGTGGCAGCAAGACGCCCGAAGCATGGTCGGCCAGTAAGCGCCTTTTGGTGTCGTTTAGAGCCGCGCTCAGTCCTTGTAAGCGCGCTAGATAAGCCTGCGCATCATTCAGGTTGTTAACCGTCTGGCGAAACGCCAATTGCACTGGCCCTTCGATCCAGATGCCGGAATAGGGGTCAATCGCATAGGGCCGAAGCGCAGCATAGCTAAAACGCCCATAGCCAAATTGTTCCAGCGCGATCAAATCCCGCAATGCCCGTTCTGCGACGGCCAAATCGCGGCGCAAGAAATGGTCTTCTGGCAGCCGCGGCCGTCGTTCGAGACGCTGCAGAAGTTCGATCCGAACGAGACGGCGCCGTTCAAACCCCGCCTGGGAGTGATTGTCGAGCGCAAAAACAGCTGTTGGACCGAGCAATTGTTCCATTCCCATCCGGCTCGCGGTTTCCGGCGAGAGCGCCAATTCGGTGCGCAAAAAGTCAGACGAAATCGCTTGAGATTGCGCAATCGCGCGCCGCGTCGTGCGCGATCCGTCGTCACTTTGCGCGCAGGCCGAGACGGGCGGGAACAAAACCAGGAACAATGCCAGACATACCGACGATAACCGCCAAGTCTGAGCGCCGGTGACCGATCGAGCCCCATTCAAGATATGAAACATCTGCAACAGCTGCATTCCCTACCGGTCTTCCTGTTGTCGGCTTTATCCATTTCCGTTACACCCCGCCAGTCTATCGATCGGAGTGACCCGTGGAAAATACACCGAATACGCAACCATCAGAATTGACCGGAAACGTTCTCTTCTACAAGAACCCGCAACCATTAAATCCGGAACAGCATGCCGGTCTGGGTGTGAAGCAAATCGACCAACCATTCGGTTTTCTGCGCGAAGCCCACGCAGTGCCCGTCACCGTTACCGAATTTGGCATGGCCTCGACGTCTTATCCGATCATTTTTGTCGGCGATACTTACACGCCCGTCGCGGTGATGGGGGTGCGTCAAGGCGAGAACCTGTTTGTGCGCGATGATGGGCAAACAGAGCCAGATTTTTACGTTCCGGCTTTTGTTCGACGGTATCCGTTTGTGTTCGCCAACGACAATGATGGAGACCGCTTGCTGCTCTGTATCGACCGCGAAGCGCCGATGGTATCGAACCAGCCCGATGTGCCGTTGTTTGAAAATGGCGAACCCAGCGCCTTTACCCAGAATGCGATTGAGTTTTGTAAGGAATTCGAGCGTCAACGCCGATCGACGACCGAATTTGTCGGAATTATCAAAAGCATGGATCTGTTTGAGCAAAAGACCGTGGCGTTTCAACCGCGAGATGCCCAAGGCAATTCGGTCGGAGAGCAGCAAAAGATTGCTGATTACTGGGCGATTGATGAAAACCGGTTGAACGATTTTTCAGATGATCAGTTCAAAGAGTTGCGCACCAATGGGGCGCTCGGTGCGATTTATGCGCACATGATTTCTCTGCTCAACTGGCAGCGTGTCATTCAGCGCGCCATTCAAACCCAGCAGGCGCAACAGGCCGCGGCGCAAACCACAACGGCATAATAGCGATTTTTATGTGCGCGAAATGAGCGGCTCATCCGGGTCGCTTTTTTCATGATCCCCGCACGGTCACATTCGCGCGAGGTGGTTTCCTTAACGAACCGGCTTCTATATGCAGCGGTAAAACAGTATTAGGATCGCACATATGCTTGCTTTGCGAAGCTTCGTCTTAGGATGTATTGCATTTTGCTTTGGCGCCGTCACGATCAACGCACAGCCAGTTGATGGCGGACATGCGCGGGTCGAGCTGATTTCTGAGCGCGCTTTGGCGGTTCCGGGCGAAACTGTGTGGCTCGGTCTGTCTTTCGAAATGGATCCGGGTTGGCATATCTATTGGACCAATCCAGGGGATGCAGGGATGCCGCCCAGCATTACCTGGAACGATACCGGCCATGTCCCGCTTGAGAATATAAGCGAACTTCAATGGCCCGCTCCGAAATTGCTGCCGATCGTGCCGGGCCAGCTTATGGATTACGGGTACTCTGGCGAGGTCGTCTTACCCTTCCGGATGACCTTGCCGGCCGCCAGTGATGAGTCGGTCGCGTTGGCTGCGACTGTCGATTATTTAGTCTGTCAGGACACATGTGTGCCCGAAGCGGTTGAGCTGACCTTTTTGCAATCGGTCGGTGCTGGCCAATTGCCAGATACAGTCGGGGCCGAGGCGATCCAAGCGGCGCTGTCAAAGGTGCCATTAGAGTTTACGGGGCAGGCAAACCTCTCCGCCGCAGGCAAGGCGTGGACCCTTTCGATCGCGGGCGAGCAAGTCGCTGGCACTCAGGGCGAAGCGCGCTTTTTTCCTTATGCATCCGAGATAAAACATGCGGCGGACCAACCCGCCTCATTCGGCGATAACGGCCTCCAGTTGACCCTGACGCCAGCGCAAGCGAATGCGGCTGTGCCAGAAACCTTGGCGGGCATCGTTGCGATTGGCGACAGGGTTGTGGACGTTGCAGCATCGCCTGGCGCGCCCTTGGCGGGAACCAGCGGCGTGCCGGGTGTCAGCAGCGGTTCCGCAAATGCCAGCAGTCTCCTGCTATTGCTCGGCCTTGCGCTGATCGGTGGCCTGATCCTGAACCTGATGCCTTGCGTCCTGCCAGTTCTGTCGATCAAAGCCATGGGTTTGGTTTCCGCCACGGCGCACGGCAACGCCGCACAGGCGCGGCAGCATGGCTTATGGTACGCGGCCGGTGTTCTGGTCTGTTTTGGTGGGCTCGCGGCCGCGATTCTGAGTGTCCGTGCTGCGACAGGTGTCGCCATTTGGGGGTTTTGGTTGCAGAATCCGATTTTAGTCACAGCCCTGATCTTGGTGGTCTTTCTGATCGGGCTTTGGCTGCTCGGCATGTTTGAACTCGGGGCCTCAATTCAAGGGCTTGGGTCCGGTTTAGCGGCGCAGCAAGGCAATGCAGGGGCCTTCTTCACGGGTGTTTTGGCGGCCATTGTCGGTGCCCCGTGTACCGGGCCGTTTCTGGGCGCGGCCCTTGGCGCTGTGATGACGCAGCCTGCCGCGAACGTGGTTTTGGTCCTCCTCACTATGGGGCTCGGCATGGCACTGCCCTTTTTGGTGCTGAGTTTCTCGCCTGGATTGCAACGCTTCATTCCGAAACCCGGTGCCTGGATGGAAACCCTGAAACAAGTCTTTGCGTTCCCAATGTTTCTCACAGCGGCTTGGTTGCTCTCCGTCCTCGGGGCCTTGTCGGGCTATCGCGCCGCCGCCTTTGTCGTTGCGGGCGCGGCGTTGATTGCATTTGGTGTTTGGGCGCTCAAATCGGCGGATCGTGGTGCGCGCGCAATCCTCCTATCGGTTCTTGGACTGGCCGTGATCCTTCCAGTCTTTGGCATCATGACCGCAAATAGTGTGCCTGAGGGTCTGTTGGCGAGCCTTTGGTTGCTCGGCTTGATTGCGGCATTCATCGCGATTGCTCGGCTCAGCTCGCACAGGACGGGGCAATTGGCGAAAGGTCTTGCCGGATTGACCATCGTCACGGGCTTGCTGTGGCCGCTTGCGCAAGCGCGGACCGCTTCGACGGCGGAGGCGCCAGCTGCGGTTTACAGCGCGTCTTATGAGACTGAGCCTTGGTCGCCTGAACGTGTTGCGGAACTGACCGCAGACGGCCGCGCGATCTTTGTCGATTTCACGGCTGAATGGTGCGTGACCTGTCAAGCGAACAAACTCCAAACGTTGCAAACGAAACCGGTGATTGACGCCTTTGAAGCGGCGAACGTCGCGTTTTTGGTCGCCGATTTTACGACCAATGACAAAACCATCGCGCTTGAAATCCAAAAGCACAATCGGGCGGGCGTTCCGCTATATCTTTGGTATGCCCCTGGAAGTGCCACCCCAGACGTGCTCCCGGAATTGTTATCGATCGATCTCGTCACAGGACTTGTCGCAGGGACAAGCTCAGTTACACTCTGACCACCTCAGCAACCCACGGATCAAAGCTATGAAAACACTGACACGTCGCAATCTCGGATTGGCCGCCGGTATGGCAACAGCCGTCGCTTTAACCGCGGGATCGATGATTGCCCTTTCTGCAAATGCTGCGCCGGTCTCTGGTGCGCCGGCGCCAGCTTTCACCAATGCGATGACGGCGAGTGGCGAAACGGTGTCTCTGGCCGATTTTGCTGACAAAACCGTCGTCTTGGAATGGACCAATCATGATTGCCCGTTCGTCGTGAAGCATTACAAAGAGCCGATCAAAAATATGCAGACGATGCAGTCAGATGCGAGCACCGATGAGGTGGTTTGGATTCAAGTGATTTCATCGGCGCCTGGCAAGCAAGGCTATTTGGAGCCTGAGGCGGCCCTCCAGAAAAACGCCGAGCGGGACGCCGTGCCGCGCTACACCATTCTCGATTCGAGCGGCGATATTGGGCGGGCTTATGATGCCAAAACGACCCCGCATATGTATGTCATCACAGGTGACGGTGATCTCGCCTATCAGGGTGCAATCGACTCCATTCGGTCGACCAAACCCAGCGACATTGCCGCGGCCGAGAATTATGTCACCGCTGCGCTAACCGCTGTCGCCGCTGGGACCATGCCCGCGGTCACAAGCTCAACGCCTTATGGCTGCGATGTGAAATATAAAAACTGATTTGCATTCCCTTTGATGACGCGCCGCCCGGCTGATGCGGTTTAATCGCGGCGGCTCGGCGCGATTTTGGTGCGCAGCCACCGCCACAGCGTATTGCCGCTTAATTGCTCGCGATAGGCGTGGTCGAAGAAACGGTGAATGGCTGGTGCGTCGGCGAACAAATCCATGCGATTGCGGGTGATCTCAGCCGGATCGAAGGTCCGCACCACTTGCGCTGGATTGCCGACGGCAATTGCATTGGCAGGGATATCGTTTGCCACAACGGCACGCGCCCCGATCACCGAATTGTCGCCAATCGTCACGCCTTTTCCGACAAAGGCACCATCCCCGAGCCATACATTCTCACCCAGTGTGACGGGTCGGGTGTGGCCATGAACATCGGTACGATCATAGACGCCGTGCCAATCGCAATCGGTCAGTGTCACGCCATGCCCGAACATACAGCCTGACCCGATCTCCATCCGCTCGCCGACCATGAACCGGCATCCGGGCGTCACCAAACAGGCATCGCCAAAGCGAAGCTGCGCCGCCCCGCCCGGCGGGGCCCAACAGGTAAAGCGAACTTTCGCATCGGCCGCGGCGATGACATGAAAGCTCGCCCCGGCGGTGATCCCGGCGCCGAACAGATAGACATGCCAGGGCTGCGACATCCGCCAATCCGGCCCGATCGCGTCCATATAGGGCACCACCCGCCAGGCCGCATAGGCGCGGTGCCAGGCGAGATCCATGCGGTACATCCAATAGGGCCGAGGGTCACGTCGCATCATCCCTACTGACAATAATTTGCGTATCTACGGAAGGGGGAGAGGGCGCCGTGAGATGATGAAACAACTCATCCCGGGTTTGGCCCGGGATCTCATCCATTGCTTTCGGACGTGCCGCACAAGGTCCCCGCCTGCGCGGGGATGAGCGGAGATGGTGGAAACCTCATCCTGCGCGACACTGGACGCGGCTGACCCTAAGCGGACACCAAGCGCAGCGACACTAACGACCGCAACGGTCCTCTCCCCATCTCAAAGCCCAGAGTCGCTCCGCGCCTCACTCGACAATGTGCCAGCGCGTCTGCCGGCCAGCGAGATAGGTCATGTCGTCGCCGTCAAAGCACGCATCTTGCTCGAGTTTGATTTGTGCCAGCTGGCCGTCCCATTCAGGGATCGCGACTTTGACATTGCCTTCAATCGCGTAACAGGTATTGGCGTGGACCGGCCAGTCGCCGCGGATTGGGGTCTCGCCCTGATTGTCCCACATGCCAATGGTCGGACCTGGGGCGTGCCCGAACATCCCGAGTGGATGGGTATAGGTGGCGCAATCAATCCCTTCGGCGGCGCACTTGGCCAGCGTCTCGGCGAGCACTTGATTGCCGGTGCGGCCGAGTTGGTAAGACCCGGTCAAATGATCTTGCCAGCGATTGCCGACAGCCATTGCCGCTTTCAACCCTGCCGGGACCTCGGTCTCGCCGAGCTTGGCGACATAGCCCATTTCCTGCGTATCGGTACACAGTTTGAGATAACAGATCCCAACATCGGTATGGATGATATCGCCGCGGCGGATGATGCCGGTCTCGCCGCAAAAAGCCTGATCTGGCGCACAGGGTAGGCCTGGGCGCTGAATGTTCATATGCGGATGAAACCAAGGCGCGAGGTTTAAGTCTTGAAACCGCTGATGCAGGTACCAAGCGACATCCTCTGTGGTGGTCACGCCAGGCGTGATCACGCGCGCCGAAAACGCCTCGGCGATCACGGACCGTGCCAGCGCGACGGCATGGCCATAAGCCTCCATCTCGTCGGCGCTCCGGGTTTCGAGCCAGCGGATGACAAGGTCTTCGGCGCTCACCAGACGCTGCTCCAAAGGCGCCGGCAAGACCGATCGCAATCGCTCATGCAAGCCATGGGTGAGGCCATCGGCCACCGGCCAATCGGCGGAGACATTGATGCCGATCTTGTCGGGGTTTTTCTCAGCGATCAGCGCGCCAAGCGCGGCCCATTGCGCGTCTAAGTCGCCGCCTTCCCAAACCGCCTGATACGGGGCGCCGAGCGGATAGCGATTGACGGTCATCATATCGAAACCGTCTTGATGACGATGAAACACCAAAATGGTCGTCCGCCGCGCTGCGAAAGCGGGCTGTGGCACCAGGCTGAAATAGACCGGATCTTCGGCATATTCCCGATTGATCACCAGCCACATATCGATCCCCGTTTCGTCCATAAGTCTTGGCAGCAGGGTTTCCAATCGATCGCGAGTCATCGCGTTCTCCGGGGCAATCCGATCGCGAAAGGGCAGCACCGCGCGAATCTCGGTCACCGTGCGGCCTTGCTCGAAGACCTGGGTCTCGGGCGAGGTCTGCGCCGCCGCGACCTGCTCGCGCGCGCCAAAGACGAAGAGCGCTGCGGCGAGCGCGATAATAAACTGCCAAGTCATAAGAGCTCCTAATCTGATGCGTTTCATGCAGCATAGCCATACGGTGCCTTGAGGAAAGCGCCGATTGGCGCCGCGCCGCATCACTCCGCGGGTGCGGCGGCGGTGTATCGCACGCCAAAGCGCTCGATCTTGCTTGTGACCTCGCCCACGCCGAGCGTGATCACATATAAGCGGTCATATTCCGACGCTTCATCAATCTCATCGCCGGGATTGCCGCCGAGCGCGGCGGCCAGAGGCGGTGTCGTGTTGGAGTGCCCGACAACCAAATGTACGCCCGGCCTCGCCGCCAATGTCTCGGCAAACGCGTCGAGATCATTGGCCTCGTAAAGCGATACTGGAAGGCCTGTCCGCGCGGCGATGGGCGCCGCGGTTTCTAAGGTGCGCTTCAAATTTGTCGAGTGGATCTCCGTCAGGCCTTTGTCGGCGAGAATGTCAGCCAGACGCTCGGCGCGTGCTTGGCCCGCAGTGGTTAGCGATGGGTTTAGACCAGCCTGTTTTTCAGCGTGCCGGACGAGATAAATCTGGTGCGATCGGGAGCCTGTCTCTTCACTCGGCGCTTGATCCACCGTGCTGGCGCAGGCGCCGAGCAGTAGGAATGACGCCATCCATATCCATTTCATCCGTGTTTCCCTCCCCTTTAGACCTTCACGCGCGTTGTCGCTGCGTCGGGACGCTCCCGCATGAGACTTTACTGGCTTCGGCGCGGGCGCGAAAGCGAAGATGCGGTGATGTGCGCGATAAAGCGGAACGCTCCCGATCGCATCAAACCCCGCATCGCGCCCCGTTAGAAAAATTGTAGCATCGATCCGGCCTCACTCTTGCCGGTTTCGCGCGATACGGCGCCTTTATGGCAGTTGGCATACGGTGGATTTGGCGCGGAGTGGTATGGGGCATCTGCGCGGTTTTATTGAGCGGAGCTGGCTTTCTTGTCTTAGCGCATGTCTCAGCCGTTTTCCCAGTGGCGGGGCGCGCCCAAGTGCCTGCGCCCGGGCCGGCCATCTATCTTTGTGCGGGTATGGCGCACACCGATTTCGCCGTGCCTTTGGCGCTGGCCCGCGCCGACGCCTTTGGGCCTATCGCAGCGCATGCGCCCGCCAATCTGCCCGAGGACACGTATGTGATGATGGGATGGGGCGATTATCGGTTTTTTACCGAAGTCCCGACTTTGTCAGAGCTGCGTCCTCAGATCGCGGTGGCGGCGCTTGCCGGGCGGCACGAAACGGCGCTGCGGGTCCAGCTGATCGCCGAGACCAGTCTGCGTGCCTATTGCCGCGCCTTGCCGCTCGATCGAGACGGACAGGCGGCCATCGCGGCGCACATACGTGGCACCATCGCGGTGCCGCAAACTGTCTTGCCCGAGAGCGAATTTGGCCGGATCTATCTGCGCGCCAATCGGCGCTATGGTGTCTTCCACACCTGCAATGACTGGACAAAAAACGCCTTGCGCAAAGCCGGCTTGCCGGTCGCGCGCTTCAATGCGCCATTCGCATATTCGGTGACCCGGCCATTGCAGAGCGTTTTGCAAGACCGGGACGAGACGGCCGACGGGGCGCGGACCTTATCCGATTTGGCGGCGGGCGGCGTGGCGGACGTTACGGCGCGCGGCGATCGCGATGAGGGCGCAGCACAGACCGCCAAAAACGCCGAGTAGCCCTGCCATCGCACCGGCTTGACCTGCGCTGATCGCAGCGCGCTCTAGACCGGCATAGAGGCCCGAGAGGGCGAAGCCATAGCCGATCAAGACCCCGCCAATCCCGCAGATCACCCCTAGACGCAGCCCAGCGCTCATTTGACCTTTGACGAGGCTCAGTCCGTCCACGTTGAGCGCGCTGGCAAGCGCTTTCAGGCTTTCCAGAGAGATATGGCCGTCTTGTTCGACGCGCTGCACTGTTCGAGCGCTGAGGCCAGCAGCCGCAGCGAGGTCTTCTTGCGACCAGAGCTGTTCGGCGCGCAGCGCTCTGACCTGGTCGCGATCAATGGTGATGGACATCAAAAAATCCTCCTGTCGCGCTCAAAGCTAGGCCAAGCTGTCTCGGAAAATCAATGACAAGGACCCGTCAGACGCCCGACAGCGCGCCGACTAGGCCGCGGATAGTGTCGATTGGCCCGGTGGACGAGGGGTGTTGAGATAAGTGCCGATCCAGTGAAAGGCGGCGATAAGTAATAAATCGCCTTGCACTTCCATTTGCCGGCTAAGGAAGAGACTGCCCAGAAAAGCGCCGACGCACCATTTCCACTTCCAGCGCAGCGTGAAAAAATGCGCTGCGCCAAAAATCGCCGCGCTGATGCCAGCGGCCAGCCAGACCGATGCGCCCAAGCTCTCTAGCGTTTGTGGCACGGCCAGGCGGAACACCCATTCTTCCCAAAAGGACAGCGCGCCGAGGTAGAGAATCCACCCGAGCTTAGCCGTATCCCATTGCCGATCGACACGCCAAGAATGGGCGAGGATCAGCGCAAACAGAAGCGCCAACACGGCGAGGTAGAGACCCGGATGAGCCATGCCGCGGGCGAGGCTCGCGGTGAAGTCCGCGCGCAAGTCTGGATGGGTCAGGCATAGCAAGGCAAGGACAAGGCCCGGCAGACCATGGCGCAGAAACACCTCACGAAACGAGCTCAGCCGATCGCCAGTAAAGTCCTTGTCTCGCTGCAAGCGGCGCCGACTGGCGGGCGGAGCAGGGCTCACTTAATGCGCCTCGGCCCAGTTCTGGCCGGTATCGGCTTCGACGACCAAAGGCACGCTCAAGGAGAGCGCTGGCAGCGGGGCGCGTTCCATTGTCGCTCGGACCACGTCCATGGTTGCCTCGGCCTCATCCTGAGGCGCTTCAAAGATCAGCTCGTCATGCACTTGCAAAAGCATTTTTGCTTTCAAGCCCGCGGCCTCTAAAGCGCCGGGCATTTGGATCATCGCGCGCTTGATGATATCGGCAGCCGAGCCTTGGATGGGTGCGTTAATGGCTTGGCGTTCGGCAAAACCGCGCTGCGGGCCTTTGGCTTTGATGCCTTTCAAATGCAGGACGCGGCCGAAAATCGTCTCGACTTTTTCGTGCTCAGCAGCGTATTTTTTGGTCTCATCCATATAGGCTTTGATGCCTGGAAAGCGTTTGAAATAGGTCTTGATATAGGCCGAAGCTTCGTCTCGCGGGATTGAGAGTTGGCGCGCCAGGCCAAACCCAGAAATGCCGTAAATGATGCCGAAATTGATCGCCTTGGCGCGGCGGCGGATCATCGGATCCATGCCTTCCATCGGCGTGTCAAACATTTCGCTGGCGGTCATGGCGTGAATATCGAGCCCCTGATGAAAGGCGTCTTTCAGCGCATCAATGCCAGCGATGTGGGCGAGCAGGCGTAGCTCGATCTGGCTGTAATCGGCGCTGATGAGGACATGGCCGGGTTCGGGAATAAACGCCCTGCGGATCTTACGGCCTTCCTCGGTGCGGATTGGAATGTTCTGCAGGTTCGGATCATTCGAAGAGAGCCGCCCGGTTTGCGCGCCCGTCATGCCATAATTGGTATGGACGCGGCCGGTGCGCGGACTGATCTGGTCTTGCAGCGTCTCGGTATACGTGGAGCGCAGCTTAGAGACGGTGCGCCACTTGATCACCGCGCGCGGCAGGTCGTGGCCCTCTGCGGCCAAGTCCTCAAGAATGTCGGCGCCGGTTTGCCAAGCGCCGGTCTTGGTTTTTTTGCCGCCTTCCAAGCCCATTTCATCAAACAGGATTTCACCGAGCTGTTTGGGCGACCCGAGATTGAACTCGCGCCCAGCGAGCTCAAAGGCTTCCGCCTCATGGCGCGCCATAGACTGACTAAAATCTGCAGAGAGGCGCGAGAGCGTATCGCGATCGACTTTGATGCCATGCGCTTCCATATCGGCGAGGACTGAAACCAACGGGCGCTCGAGCGTTTCATAGACGGTGGTCACGCGCTCGTTGTGCAGGCGTGATTTGCCTTCTAGCCAGAGTCGCAGGGTGATGTCAGCGTCTTCGGCGGCATATTCTGTTGCCCGGTCGAGCGGGACGCGATCAAATGTGATCTGTTTTTTGCCTGTCCCGCAGACCTCTTTGAAACTCAGCGGGGTGTGGTGGAAATAGCGCTCTGACAGCTCATCCATGCCATGATTGTGCATGCCAGCATTCATCACGAAGCTGAGCAGCATGGTGTCATCAATCGGTGCGGCGCGAATGCCATAGCGCGCCAGCACGGTGACATCATACTTGAAATTATGCCCGATTTTGAGCACCGCATCGTCTTCGAGCAAGGTTTTAAGCGCCGCAAGCGCGGTGTCCTTGTTGATCTGACGCGGCGGATCGGCGCCGAACATATCGCTCGAGGCAGCAGCCGGATCGCTATCGGGATCGACATGCGCCAGCGGGATATAGCAGGCCTCACCTGGCGCCAATGCCAGCGAGACACCGACCAAGCCAGACTCATGCGCATCGAGCGCATCGGTTTCGGTATCGACTGCGACATAGCCTTGCGCCGTGGCGCGCGCGATCCAGTCTTCAAGTGTGTGGACATCGCGGACACATACATAGGCGCTGCGATCAATGGGCACCTGTTCCGCTTCAACGGTCTCTTCCGGCAGCGCGCCTTCTAGCTCAAACGTCTCTTTGACCCGCCGCGTGATGGTCCGGAATTCCATTTTCTCGAGGAAATCAATCAGCGTCTTGGGGTCTGGGTCGGCGACGGCGAGGGCTTCTAAAGGCACTTCGACCGGCACATCGTCTTTAAGGGTGACCAAATCGCGCGACATGCGGATTTGATCGGCATGGTCGATCAGGGTCTGGCGGCGTTTTGGCTGTTTGATCTCTTCGGCACGGGCGAGCAGCGCGTCTAAGTCGCCGAATTCTGTTAGCAGGGTCGCGGCGGTCTTGACCCCGATCCCCGGCGCCCCTGGAATATTATCCACACTGTCACCGGCCAAGGATTGAATATCGATGACTTTGTCCGGTCCGAGGCCAAATTTCTCCACCACTTCATCATGCCCGATATGCTTATTCTTCATCGTATCGAGCATCGAGATCTTGTCGGTGACGAGTTGCATCAAGTCTTTATCGGATGAGACGATGGTCACCTGCGCGCCTTTGGCCTCAGCTTGGCGCGCATAGGTGGCCATCAAGTCGTCGGCTTCATAACCTTCCAATTCAAGCGCGTGCGTATGGAAAGCGATTGCCGCCTCCCGGACCAGCGGGAATTGCGGGCGCAAATCCTCTGGTGGTTCGGATCGGTTGGCTTTGTACTCAGGGTACATATCGTTCCGGAACGTATAGGAGGATTTGTCGAAGATACAGGCAAAATGTGTCGGCCGCGCATCGCCTTTTAAGTCTTCGAGCAGCTTCCATAGCATATTGCAAAAGCCCGAGACTGCGCCGACGGGCAAACCGTCAGAGGCCCGTGAGAGGGGCGGCAAGGCATGATAGGCGCGAAAAATATAGGCGCTTGCGTCTATCAAATAGAGATGGCTGTCTGAATTGATCGGCGCGCTCGGCATCGGCTCATCCTTCTGAATGGAGAAAGTCTTAGCGCTGAGTCGGCGAGGAGGGTAGGGGCGCGCGTCAATCTGGCGGTTTTGATGTGGGATAAGCGCTAGAGAAGCCTAAATAGAGACGGAAACCAATTCATAGGGCACGACCGACACGCTATAGATCCGGGACGAACAGGCTGGTCGTAATGTTGGTAGGTTTTGAGGAAGGCATGTCTCCACGTGCCTCGCAAGCGGCGTCCCCGATCCTCGGTAAGGCGAAGAGGTCTAAAACAGTCTTGATTGCTGGCAGTCAGGTTTTTTGCGCGCCGCCGGGCGCAATCCTTGCTGGACGCCAGCGCTTAGAGCGCCTTAAGCAGGGGTCATGAAACGATATTTTTCTCCCAGCACCGCGCTGGCGGTCGTCGTCGCCAACATGATCGGAACAGGCGTCTTCACCAGTCTCGGCTTCCAGTTGATGACGCTTGAGTCAGGCTTTGCCTTGATCATGCTCTGGGTCGTTGGCGGGATTGTCGCGATGTGCGGGGCGCTGTCTTATGCCGAACTCGGCGCCGCCCTGCCGCGTTCGGGCGGAGAGTATAATTTTCTTGGCCAGATCTATCATCCCTCAGCGGGTTTCATTTCGGGATGGATCTCCTCCACGGTCGGCTTTTCGGCGCCTGTGGCATTGGCCGCGATGACCTTTGGCGCTTACACCACCTCCTCTTTGCTGCCGGAAGCGTCGGAAAACCTCGTCAATTGGACCGAACGCGGCCTCGCCGTGGCGCTTATTCTCATCCTAGCGCTCATCCATACGCGTCAGCGCGAGACCAGCGGCAATTTCCAAAGCGTCTTCACCGTGATCAAAGTCGTCGCCATCTTGGTTTTGAGCATCGCCGCTCTGATTCTGGTGACGGACTATCAACCGATCAGCCTGCTGCCACAGGCAGGGGATGGCGGCGCGATGACATCGAGCGCTTTCGCCGTGTCGCTGATTTATGTCAGCTATGCCTATACGGGCTGGAATGTTGCGACCTATCTGACCGATGAATTAGAGCACCCGCAGCGCAGCCTGCCGCGGGTTCTGTTCGGCGGCGCCTTTGGGGTGATGCTTTTATACATTTTGCTCAACGCTGCGTTTTTGCTGACCACACCCGCTGAACTGATGGTGGGTGAAGTTGAAGTCGGCGTGATCGCGGCGCGTTATGTGTTTGGTGAGACCGGCGCGATGTTCACCGGCGCGGTGCTTGGCGTGTTGCTGATCTCGACGGTCTCGGCCATGACCATTGCCGGGCCGCGCGTTTTACAGGTTATCGGGCAGGACATTCCTGTGTTTCGTTTCCTAGCCAAATCGAATGAAGATGGCATGCCGACCACCGCAGTTCTGGTGCAATCGGGCCTCGCCCTTTTATTTGTCATCACCGCGACCTTTGATCAGGTGTTGATTTTCGCGGGCTTTACCCTCGCGCTCAACAGCTTGTTTGCGGTCCTTGGACTGTTCGTATTGCGGCTACGTCAACCGGATCTAGCGCGGCCGTTCAAAGTCCCGCTATTTCCGATCGTCCCATTGGTCTTCCTCGCGCTCTCGGCCTGGACGCTTATCTATGTTGCGATCGACCGACCTCAGGAGGTCGCTGTCAGTTTCGGTCTCATCCTCACGGGACTGATGATCTATGGTCTGAGCCGAGCGCGCACGTCACTGAAGGGAGGACGTTGACGTGGCACCCGGCTCCCCCCGCCCTAAACTGAG
Organism: Pseudomonadota bacterium; assembly: GCA_038531165.1. Classification (GTDB taxonomy): domain Bacteria; phylum Pseudomonadota; class Alphaproteobacteria; order Caulobacterales; family Hyphomonadaceae; genus Henriciella. The sequence continues at coordinate 30,830 of JBCBBZ010000001.1, read as the reverse complement.
GTGAGAATCTCTTTTGCGGCAGCATGGCATTTCGCAATCTCGTGATCGAGGCCGACACAAATCCGCGTCCATTCCGGCAGCTCGGTCCAGCGCGCACCGACGACGCGGACGCCTTTCGCGAGCATTTTCTCAGCGAATTCGGCATTGTTCATACCGAGATCCATATAGATGAAACTGCCTTGCGGATCTGGGGCAATCGGGCGGCCCAAATCCTCCGCCATGGCGATCAGTTTGGCGCGGCCAAGTTGTGTCTTGAGGCGCATTTCTTCGAAATAAGCGGTGTCCTCCAAGCTCGCAATCGCGCCGACCAAACCGAGGTGATTGACATTTGAGAGGCGACCAGAGCGCCGCATATCCATCACCATATCTTCTGGCATCACAGCATAGCCAATCCGCTGTCCCGCCATGGCGTAAAGTTTCGAGAAGGTCCGCGCGACAACCACAGGTCGACCCGACGAGACAAACTCGCTCATCACGCCTGCGGGATAATCATCGGCCATATCGAGATAGGCTTCATCAATGAAGACTGGGACTTTGGCTGAGGCCTCTTCGACAAAAGCTTTGAGGGCGACCGGATCAATCGTTTTGCCCGTCGGATTGTTTGGATTGCAGAGATAGACCGCGCCGGTATTCGGGCCGATTTGCGCGGCGATCGCGTCGAGATCATAGCCCATATCTTGGGTCAGCGGCGTATAAATCACGTTGACGCCAACCTTTTCCGCGACCCGTGGAACGCCTTCATACGTGGTGGCCGAGGTGATGATGTCGCCGCCTTGGACCGACACCCAGTCGGCAAATGCGGCGAGGATGGGCGAGGATCCATTCGTCACCAAAACTTGTTCTGGCGCGACGCCTTCGCGTTCGGCGACAATCCCCGCAAACTTCGCGGTTAGGGGCCCCGTATAGCGGTAAATATTACCGACTTCTGCGCGCATCGCATCCATCGCTTTGGGCGACGGCCCAAATGGGTTTTCATTTGACGACATGATCGCAATTGCATCGGGATCAATCGTCGGTTCGGCAGGCGTTTCGTCGGCGGATACCGCTTGCGTGCAGGCCGGTAGCACAGTGGCGGCGCCCATCGCGCCGATTCCGGCCAGCTTCAACCAGGTGCGGCGGCTTGGCGTGTCGAGAGTTTCGTCTAGATATGGCTTCATCGTCTGTCTCCGTCGGGCGTGTCGGCGATCACGAGCCAAGGTGCGGTCCAGCGCCGCGCAGACATGAGCATGAAAAGGCGGCGCCGCGGCGCACACAGGCGCCCTTTTGGTTTGAAAAGGAAAAGTTCGCGGCATTGCGAATGTCGCACATCTTTGTGTGACGCACATATTCAAAGAGAAACGCGCGTGTTTGCCAAGTCTAATCTTTGTTTTTTCAAACTCTGGGCGCGGCGTCTGCCGGTCCTCGCCTGGATTTCACACACGCTGCCTCGTCCTAAGGCAAAGCACAGCGCGGATATGGCGGTTCTATCGAGCGGTGATGAGTTCCTGAAACGCGTTGATCCGTGGCACAATTTCATCTTCGAACCGGCGACCATTAAAGACGCCATAATGGCCAACGCCCGGCTGAATGTAGTCCATCCGCATTTTATCCGGCACGCCCGTGCACAGATCGTGTGCCGCTTGGGTTTGGCCAATGCCGGAAATATCGTCTTTCTCCCCCTCAACCGTCATCAGACCGACGGTTTCGATGGCCGCCGGATTGATCAAACGCTCGCCGCGATAGCGGAAGATCCCGCGCGCCAGCCTATGCTCGCGGAAGACGCGACGGATCGTCTGCAAGTAAAACTCTTCGGTCAGATCGAGCACTGAGAGATATTCATCATAGAACACGCGGTGCTTTTCGGCGCTATCCTCGTCGCCCTGGACCAGGTGATCGAAAAAACGTGCCTGCGCATCGACATGGCGATCCCAGTTCATATGCATGAAGCTGGTCAGCTGAACAAAGCCGGGATAGACGCGGCGCATCATGCCGGGCCAGGGCACGGGCACAGTGTAGATCATTTTCTCCCGGAACCACTCAAAGCTGCGTTCTTCCGCGAGTAAGTTGGGGACTGTCGGGGATTTTCGCGCGTCAATCGGCGACCCCATATATGTCATCGTCGCCGGTAGGGCCGGATCTTGATCCTCGGCCATCATCGAGATCGCCGCTAGGACGGGCGGGCCGGGCTGACACACCGCGACCACATGAGCGCCGCCGCCAATATGCTGTAAGGCGGCACGGACATGATCGATATAATCATCAAGGTCAAAGCGCCCGAGCCAAACCGGGGCCATTTTCGCATCCGTCCAATCCGTGATGTAGACCTCGTGGGTCGGCAAAAATGCCTCGACCGTGCCCCGCAAAAGCGTTGCGAAATGGCCGGATAGCGGCGCGCAAATCAGCAGCCGTGGTCGGCCTTTTGGGGCGCCCTCGGTGGCGAAATGGACGAGATTACACCAGGGCGTGGACCAGCTGGTCACCGGCGTGACAAGCCGCGTTTTGCCGCCAATTTCAGTGCTTGGGATCTGCCATTCTGGTTTGCCATAATAGCGGGTAGCACGCTCGAATACGCTGCTCGCAGCGTGAGCTGAGCGACCTATGGTTGTGTTTGCAAGCGGATTTAAAGGGCTTTCCAGCGCTTGCATTGTGCCCTTTGCGAGGAGGCGCATTGGCGCCAAAGCGGCGCGGTTCATTTCAACCAGTGTATAGAGCATGCCAATGCGATCCCATCTTTGTTGCGGTGCAATATACGGGCATCGCTTAGTAATGCCAATCTAACTCCCGCATTAGGAGAGCTGAGCAGGATAGTGCCGTTAAAAACCACACCCAAAACAAGCGTCAGAAGGGTTAACCAATTGTGAAGCGTTTCGACGTCACGTGGGCGATATGGACGATCTCGCTCATCCGCTTCCGCAATCTGACGCGTTTGAACGCACGGCGCATACGCTGGGGCTCAAGGTGTTGCGGGTGAACACGGAGGCGGGGACATGCTTGATCCAAACCCGGCGCCTGCCGGTGATTGGCGACGTGCACTTGGTGTCGCGCGGGCCCGTGGCAAGGCATGCGGAGGACGCCGCGACCCTGTTCCAGGCCAGCCGGGCCGACCTTTGTGGGCCCGTGATTTTGAACGCCCCGACGCAGATGACAATTGGCGGGATTAAAGTCGCTGGCGGGGCCGAACTCGCAATATTGGACCTCCGCTCACCGCCAGACATGCGCCAACAAATGCACCCGAAATGGCGCAATCAACTCAACAAAGCAGAGCGTTCATCGCTGGTTGTGATCGACCAGCCCCTGGATGCAGCGTGCCACAAATGGTTTCTCGAGGCCGAAGCGGCGCAACAGAGGGCACGTCACTATCGTGCGCATCCGACCGGCTTCCTGCTGGCATTTGCACAAGCGAATAAAGGTCAAGCCCGGCTTTATACAGCGCTGCATGAAGGCCGGCCCGTAGCGGGCATGCTGATCCTAAAACATGGCCGCATGGCGACTTACCAAGCGGGGGTAATCTTCCCCGAAGGACGCGCCGATTGCGCGCACAATCTGCTGTTGTGGACGATTATGTGCGATTTGCAGGCGCGGCGCGTTCGGCATCTTGATCTTGGTCGTTGCGATCTCGGCGCCGGATTGCGACGGTTCAAATTGGGCAGCGGCGCGCGCGTCGAGCCCTTGCCAGGCAGTTTTCTGTTCTATCGGCCGTTCCGGCGCGCTTGGTCACAGCGGCGCGACTCCGCGTGCCCTCATCTTGCTGAAAGTTAAGGTTGGATTTTCTTTAAATTCGTCACGAACTTACGCGACAAAGGCAGTCTTTTGCCAGTACATCCTGCTTAGACCGGCTTGCGATCCGAAGGGAACCGCTTAAGCGCGCTGACATGACATTTCAAAAATCAAATCCGGGCTCAACCGCGCCATCGCCGATCTTTGAAGTTGGCAATTTCGCTTTGCAGGCGCATCGCACATGCGCGCAGGCGCGGCAGCATTTCGGACTCTCACAGCGCGAGATCGAACTCGTGATGTCGGTCGGCGCTGGCTATACCAAGCGCCAGATCGCCCATAATATGGGCGTCACGCTGACCACAGTCGATACGTTTCGCCGCCGGGCTTATACGAAGCTTGGCGTCAAAAGCGGGTCGGCGGCGGTCGCCATCATTGCCGCCTTTCTGGCGGGCACCGAGGTGCAGGCCCGTGTGTTGGAAGATGTTTGCTAACTCAGCACCGCGCTCAGGCAATCGGCCATATAATCCGGGGTCGCATCATTGAGTGTAAAAAAGGTTTTGAGCTTCCAATCGGCGTCCATTATGTAGATCAGATAGGAATGATCATAAGTATACCCGGCTAAGCTGTCCGGTTCTTCGATGCGTTGATAATAGACATTGAACGCATCTGCAGCTGCCGCCAAGGCTTCAGGCGTGCCGGTTAAGCCGACCAACTTTTCCGGGAAGGCCTCCAAGCTCACATAGTTTGCCAGCGCCTCCGGCGTGTCGCGCTCGTGATCGAAGCTGATAAACAGCGTGTTGGGGGGCTCCACCGTACTTGGCAGTTTGGCATAGGCCTGCTTCAGCGCGGGCAGAACGACCGGGCACATATTGGTGCAAAAGGTAAAGCCAAAAAACACCACAGTCGGGGCGCCTTTATAAGTGGCCTCGGTCACCGACTCGCCGGTATGGGTGATCAGGTCGATTGGGCCGCCAATCGAGTCATAGGCGCGCGTCAAGCAACCGGCTTGCGCGCCGCCGGCGGTCGGCGCTGGCGCGCTTGGCTGACAGGCCGCAAGCGCGAGACCAGAACAGATAAGGGCGGTGGTCGTTAAGATCTTCATAGCGCTGATATGCGCAGATCTGCCGAGTATGATAAAGGGCCGAGACGCCGCACATGAGGGATTTTTTGAGGTGACTGATGTAACTGCGAAACGCACCGGTCTTGATGAGGCACTGGTCAGCCTCTTGCCAGAGGGCTTGTCAAACGTTCGGGCGGTGCAAGGGCGGACACGGCTCGCAACGCTGATGACGCTGCGCTGGTTGGCTGTTGCCGGGCAGACGATGGCGGTTTTGTTCGTCTATTTTGGTCTCGGGTTTAACCTGCCTTTATCCTTATGCTTGGCGGTGATCGCGGCTTCGGCTTGGTTGAATGTGTTTTTATCCTTTGTCGCCGTTGGACCGCAGCTGCTGCGCGGTTGGGAAGCCGCGGTGCAAATTGGCCTAGACGTGGTTCAGCTGGCGCTCCTCATCGGTCTGACAGGCGGCCTTTCAAACCCATTTTTGCTCTTCTTGATCGCGCCAGTGACGATTGCTGCCTCCAGTCTCCGCGGGCGATACACGGCCCTGATTTCGCTCCTCGCCATTGGCTTAGCGGCCCTCATGCCGATATTTGCCTATGAGCTGCCGTGGCGAGAAGGCGAGGCCTTGACCTTCCCGTGGTTGTTCGAGGTCGGACATTTCGCCGCGCTGTGCATCGGGATTATCTTCTTCGCGCTCTCAGCCCAGCGGGTCAATGAAGATGGCGCCAAAATGGTGCGGGCCTTGGATGCGGCTGCAGTCGTGATGACGCGCGAGCAAGGCTTGTCGGCCCTTGGCGCGATGTCTGCGATGACCGCGCACGAGCTTGGCACGCCGCTGGCGACGATCCATTTGGTCGCAAAAGAGCTCCTCACCGAATTGCCGGAGACCAGCCAGCACCGTGAAGATGCGAGCCTCTTGGTGGAACAGGCTGAACGCTGCCGGGGTATTTTACAGCGTCTCGGCCGGGCGCGCGAGGCGAGCGATATCGTCCATGCCAGGATGCCCTTAAGCGCCCTAGTGGAAGAGGCCGCCGCGCCGCATAAAGGTCTCGGTGTCGCGGTGCAAGTGACCTATGAAGCGGGCGAAGGCGGCGAAGAAAAAGTCCCGGTCATCCGCCGCAGCCCAGAAATTTTGCACGCCCTCGGCGCGTTTATCGAAAATGCCGTCAGTTTCGCCGACTCTGAAGTCCGAGTCATGGCCAATTGGACCGATCAGCAATTCGTCGTGACCATTCGCGATGATGGCCCGGGCTTTTCTGCCGAAGTGATGCCGAAGCTCGGCGAGCCCTATGTATCGCAACGCGGAGATGCTCAATTGGGGGGCGGCGATATGGGACTTGGCTTCTTTATTGCAAAAACGCTGATCGAACGGACCGGCGGTCGTGTTGCGACACGCAACCGCGCGGCACCACGCCACGGGGCCATCGTCCAGGCGGTGTGGCCAAGAACAGAATTGCAGCCTTTGGACAATACGGAAAATAACCTAGATTAGGGGCTGAAGGAGTAAAAAATGGAATCTCCAGTCACAGTCAAATTGCATGAAAGCCTGAAAACGGTCGAGGATCGCACCTGTTTGGTGCTCGATGACGACGGCCCGTTTTTGCAGCGCCTTGCCCGAGCACTGACGCAGCGTGGCTTTTTGGTCTCAGCGACATCGAAAGTCAGTGAAGCGCGCGACATCGCGCGGCTCAATCCGCCGGCTTTTGCGGTCTTGGATCTGCGCCTCGAAGACGGTTCAGGTCTGGATGTGGTCGAAGTGTTACATCGCTATCGCCCGGAGGCCCGCGCGGTGATCCTGACCGGCTACGGCGCCATTGCCACGGCGGTCGCGGCGGTCAAAGCTGGGGCAGTCGACTATCTCGCCAAGCCTGCCGATGTCGAAGATATTGTCCGCGCTTTGGTCAATTCGGGCGATGGCCTGCCGGAACCCCCGGAAAATCCGATGTCGGCCGACCGGGTGCGCTGGGAGCACATTCAACGCGTCTATGAGCTTTGCGGGCACAATGTATCGGAAACCGCACGCCGGCTGAATATGCATCGACGCACGCTGCAACGGATCCTCGCCAAGCGCGCGCCACGTTAAGTCTAGACCCCGATCCGAACTCCTTTTAGGCTGCTCATTGATGAGGAAGGATCGGGCCATTTTGACCAGTGCGCGGGTGGGGCGTTCTAGTGCATGTGCGCTATTGGACGCGTCGGCATGAGCTGTGACCCTCCGTCGACCCTAGGGGCGTGTCTTGGTCAGCTGCACGGCGTGCGACATGGCTTTTTTGGCCGTCGAGGCGGGGTCTCGACGGGGCTTTATGAGAGCCTGAATATCGGCCAGGGCTCAGATGATAAAGCCCAGTCCATCCGCGACAATCGCGAACGGATTCGCGTCGCATTGGGGGCCGAAACGCTCTTATCCTGTTTCCAAGTGCACAGCGCGACGGCAATTAAAGTGACTGAGGCCTGGCACACCCGGCCGCGCGCCGATGCTATGGTGACCAGCGTGCCGGGTCTTGCGCTATGCATCTTGTCTGCCGATTGCGTGCCAATTCTCTTAGCCGATGCCGAGGCGGGCGTGATCGGCGCCGCGCATGCGGGCTGGAAAGGCGCATTGGCGGGGATTTGCGAGGCAACCATTGCAATGATGGAGACGGAAGGGGCAGCGCGTGAGCGGATCGTCGCCGCGATTGGCCCGGCCATTCAACAGGCGAGCTATGAAGTTGGCCCTGAATTCCGGGACACATTTGTCGGCGAGCAGGAATGGACCGATCGCTTGTTCACCGCTGGCGGCGGCGACCGCTCTTTTTTCGATCTTGTTGGCTATGTCCAAACCAAACTGATGCGCGAGGGCGTCAATACGATCGACAATCTCAAACACGACACATGCGCGATGCATGAGACCTATTTCTCAAATCGCCGCCGCAATCATCGCGGTGAATCCGACTATGGCCGCAATGGCAGCGTGATCCTGTTGCCAGCGGACTAGGGTTCGCCCTTTCTTGTTTTAGGGAATGCTCAGCGTCGGCACTGTGCCTTCGCAGATCAGTTCAAACGTCTCTTTGCCGGGATCATGGCAGTGCTTATATCCGCCTTCAAAAGGTTTTCTGCGGCATTCAGAGCAGACATAACCAAGCTCTTCAAACAGGGTCGTGACCGTGTCATTGCATCGGAAGACGGCCAATCGGTCGGGGTCGGTGCGCGTGCAGCTTTGCACCAAGCGCGGCGTATCAATGCAAGCCTCCGAGCATACAGGTCCTGCTGGCGCAGGAGGTTGGTCTGGCGCGCCAGGACAGGTCTCAGGCTCCCGCAGGCACTGCGTTTCAGCTGTGTTCAGGCATGCTGCATAGGCCGCCGCTGGCGTACATGTAGGCCCGCCGGAGCAGAATTGAGCGTCGCATTGCTGTTTCGCCGAGGCATAGCATACTTGATCCAGAACGGGGTCGCACTCAGCACTTTGTGTCACCATCATATCGCTCGACAGGACCAGAGCCTCTGTCGGTAAGGGCTCGGTTGTTGATGCTGCTTCGCTGACCGTTTGCGTTTCGCATCCGGACACTAGAAACGCTGCCATGATGGCGCCAATCAGATACTTCATCTTTACCCCCGCTTATCCCTATGCGGAAGCTTAGCACGCCCTGCGACTGCGATGCCAGCGGATAATTTTCACGTCACCGATCCATTGGCAATGCAAAACAAAAAAGCCTCTCGCGTGGCGAGAGGCTGTTGTGCAGTTTGCGAGAACCGTTTTTAAGCGAGGATTTTGACCCGTGGGCCGGCGGCGATCACGCTCGCGTCCACATGCGCTTCATAGACTTTAAAGTTCTCAACGAACATTTGCGCCAGCTTCTCGGCTTGCGAATCATAGGCGGCTTTATCCGCCCACGTGTCGCGCGGATTGAGGATCGTGTGGTCAACACCCTCAACCGCCATTGGCACTTTGAAGCCAAAGGTCTCGTCGACCCGGAAATTGGCGCGGTTAAGCGAGCCATCGAGCGCCGCGTTCAGCAGCGCGCGGGTGGCTTTGATCGGCATCCGATGGCCAACGCCATGCGCACCGCTCGTCCATCCGGTCGAAACCAGCCAGCAATCGACTTTATATTGGTCGATCAACTCACCCAGAAGCTTGCCATACTCACTTGGATGACGGGGCATGAACGGGCCGCCAAAACAGGTGGAGAAGGTCGCGGTGGGTTCAGTCACGCCTTTTTCCGTGCCGGCAACTTTCGCGGTATAGCCAGACAAGAAATGATACATTGCCTGCTCAGGCGTGAGCTTCGCAATTGGCGGCATGACGCCGAACGCATCGCAGGTCAGCATGATCAAATTCTTCGGCTGCCCACAGCGACCCGTCAGCGAGGCGTTCTCGATTGCCGAAATCGGATAAGCGCCGCGTGAGTTTTCGGCCAGCGTATTGTCAAAGAAATCCAGCTCGCGGGTCTCCGGGTCCATAACGACATTTTCGAGGACGGTTCCCCACATGCTGGTTGTGGCGTAGATTTCCGGTTCGTTCTCTGGCGAAAGATTGATCATTTTAGCATAACAACCGCCTTCGAAATTGAACAATCCATTCTCAGACCAACCATGCTCATCATCCCCGATAAGCGTCCGGCTGGCATCTGCTGAGAGCGTGGTTTTGCCAGTGCCGGACAAGCCAAAGAAGATTGCGGCATCATTGTTGCCGCCATCATTCACCGAGCAGTGCATCGGCATCACGCCTTTGGTTGGAAGAATGTAATTCAAGATGGTGAAAACTGATTTCTTGGTCTCTCCGGCATAGCTGGTGCCACCGATCAGCACCAATTTCTTAGCAAAGTTGACCGCGATCACCGTATCAGACGCGGTGCCGTGCTTAGCCGGATCCGCGCGGAAGCTCGGACTGTTAATGATCGTGAATTCGTGCGCGAAGCTATCATACTCTTCGGCGGTCGGAATGCGCAGCAAATGGCGAATAAACAGACTGTGCCAGGCGAGTTCGTTGACAATTCGCACGGGCGCGCGGTGATCTAAATCAGCGCCGCCAAAAAGGTCCTGTGTGTAGAGCGTTTTGCCGGCGAGATGCGCTCGGAAATCTTCCCAAAGTGCATCAAAATGAGCCGGCGTCATCGCGGCATTATTATCCCACCAAACTGCGTTTTCGGTGGTCGCGTCGCGGACGGTAAACTTATCCTTTGCCGATCGGCCGGTGTGTTTGCCGGTCTTCACGAGCAGTGCGCCGCCTTTGGCAACTTCCCCCTCACCACCGCGAACCGCTTGTTCGTAAAGGGTTTCTTCGTTCCAGTTCTTGCGAATTTCTCCGGCTTCGATACCGAGATCAGATAACTCTACATTCTGATGAGACACTTTATTTTTCCCCTAGATTGGTCGCGTGCGTGCATTCGACAGGCCTGTCCAAACGTGGTCCTTTATTGACGCAGCGGATACAACTGCAAGCGTCCGGCCAAGACTAGCCCCGAGACCAAGGTAAACGCTGTCAAAGCTGCAAGTCAGCGCTGTCAGCACGGTCTTTGCTCGCATCCTGGGCGAAAAAAACGAAACTCGCCCAAAATATTGATTCGGATGTAAAAAATGTCACGATTCGCGAATCAGATTTGGCCGCGTTTCAACCGTCGGATGACTTGCCGGATGGGCGCAATCGCACGCAGTGAGTCGGCGCGCGTCGGCAGCGGGTCTGCGAAAATCTGGGCGGTTAGAATCATCGCCGCCCATGGTGCCCAAGTGAAGCCGCGCGATCCATATCCAGCGGCCACGAAAATACCGGGCAGATGATAATCTGATGCCGCAACCTCCCAACCAGCGCGTGCCAAAGTGCTGCGATCGGCGATCGCCGCCTCAGCATCCGGATATCCGCCAATGAGCGGCAGCCGGTCGGCGGTGGTGGCGCGGATGCCAGCGCGGGAGTTCGCCGGGCCGCGGATCGCCGCCTGCCGCCAATACGGATTGAGCGCTTCTAAGGTTTGCATGTTTTTGGACCGCGCCGCGCCGCTCGTTTGCGGACCGGCCTGATCTGCGTCTTCATAGGTGGCGCCCCACAATCGCAAACCATGAGCGGCGATCGCGTAGTCGCCGCGGGCAATGGCGCTGGCGGGTGACCCTGGCTCGGCCTCTGTCCATTCAATTTGGCCGAGCCGAGGTGTAAGATCGAGCGCATCCGCGATCTCTGCAGGCTGCTGCCATCCAGATGCGAGAACAATCGCGTCAAATGCCGATCCATTCACCGTCCGTTCGGATAGCTCAATAGTGGTGGGGGTCTGCCAACACAGCTCTGTGCCGGCCAGCAAGGCTGGGATCAGCACCGAAGGCTGCACGGCGAGACTGCCTTTGTGCAAAAGACCGCCGCCCTGTAGCGCCTCCAATTGGGCAAGGTCTAGGGGCGGGTCTGCGAGGACTTTCGCAAACCTGTCTGCCTCTTGCGGATCGCGCGGCTGATGAACGGTTTCAGAAATCGTGACGCCGTCTCGATCTTTATAGAAGGCCTGCGCTGCGAGATAGGCGTCAACCAACAAGCGCGCTTGAACGCTATCGCTGCCATCCAAGCGCGGCATCACGAGCGCGAGCGGATTGCCGCTTGCGCCTTGAGCGGGGCCACCGGCCGCATCGAATATGGTGACCTTCGCACCGCGATCGGTCAGCTGGCGGGCCAAGCAAGCGCCGGCAATGCCAGCCCCGATAATCGCTATGCGGGGTGTTTGGGTCACCGCTGGTAGGGTCTTAGCGCCGTTAAAGACTGCCTCTAAACGCTCTCGCTTCCGGCCATGGCCTGGGGCTTTGGTGACGCTGAAACCGGCCTCGGAGAGTCCGCGTCGCACCGCGCCCGCCACAGTAAATGTCGCCGCACGCGTGCCCGGCCGGCTCCGCGCGGCGATCAAGGGATATAAACTGTCCGCCCACATGGCTGGGTTTTTGGCTGGGCTGAATCCGTCTAAGAACCAGGCATCAGCCTTAAACACCGATTGTGGCAGCGTTTCTTCAATTGCTCCGACCTGCAGGATCAGCGAAAGACGCTCGCTCGGCCAGGTGATCTGTCGTACCCCTTTGGCGCGCGGCGGCCAGGCTGCGCAAAGCGCCTCCGCCAACTGCTTAAGCTCCGTCCATGGCTGCATCGCGCGGGCGATGTCTTCAACCTCCAATGGGAAGCCTTCAAAACTGACAAAATTTAACCAGCCATCTCGCGGCCGTGTGGCTTGCCAGAGCTGCCAAGCCGCTAAGAAATTCAGACCCGTGCCGAAGCCAAGTTCGGCGATCGTGAAGGCGGCCCCCGTTTGCCACCGTTCCGGCAGGCCGCAGCCGGACAAGAAGACCGCGCGCGCTTCTGCAAGGCCGTCATCGACTGTGTAAAATACATCGTCGACGCGTCGATCCACGGGCGTGCCATCGTCTTTCCAATCCAAGTCCGGGCGGGGCGGCAATCTCATCGCGCCGCTTTAGCGATTAATCGCGCGCCTCGCTAGCTTCCAGGCGACGTCGCTCATCGAGCCAAGCTGGATCGAGTTTGAGCCTATGAGCGATTTTGTCATTGCTGGAAATGACCCGCCAAAACGGGCTGACCGTGGAGAGCGGCGCGCCCTCCGCGAGATCTTCCAAGGCGGCTTCGGCGACCATGCGCACAAAAATCGATGTCGACATTGGGCAGGTGCCAGTGCAGGCCTCGCGAGCCGCGAGATCATCGCGAAGGTTCTGGATCGTCTGTGTTTGGCCATATGGGATCTCGCGGATATATGCATCGACCATCAGAGGCGTGGCGACGAGCATGGTCTCGCCCGGTTGAAAACCGGCCCACCGCTTGTCCATGGTGACCTTTTTAAGGTGTTTGTCAGCTTGTAATTTTTCGCGTGCGGATGTCTTTGCCATGCTCTGCTCCAGGGTTTGCGCCGAGTATAAGCGGTCTTCCTGACACGCTCTGTCAGTAAGACCATGCGGTTTTCAGATAATAGAATTTTATCGCGTCAGTATAGTCCCCGCGCCATCGCCGCCCTACTTGGGGGTCAACTTATGGAGCTTGCTATGACAGAGATGACCATCACCCGAGAGGACGGCCCAAGTGGCGGGCGCTATGTAACCCAAATCGATGGGCATGAGGCCGAAATGACCTATTCCCGTGCGGGGACCAGTCGGATCATTATCGACCATACCGGCGTACCTGAAGCGCTCAAAGGGCGCGGTGTCGGAAAAAAACTGGTTGAGGCTGCGGTCAAAGATGCGCGGGCCGAAGCGTTCAAAATCATTCCACTCTGCCCGTTCGCCAAAGCGACGCTTGAGCGAACGCCAGAATGGCAAGATGTGGTGCAGTAAGCGCGGCTCGCGGCGGAGGTCGACTTACGCCGGGCGATATTCAAACGGTTTAAGCTGTGCGACGACTTCGGGGATTGGGCGCATCGGGCGGCCATCCGCATGAATCATCACAGCCGTGATCCGCGCGTCCGCGATCACATCCTCGCCGCGCAAACAGGTCTGGTCGAAATACATGCGCACGCCTTTGACGCCGCGGCTGCGGGTGCGGATGGTCAATAAATCATCGACTTTCGCTGCGCGTTTATAATCGATTTCGACATTGGTCAGTGTGAAGGCCGCTGGTGGGTCGCGCGCCAACAAGCTTTGATGGCTGACGCCGGCATCCCGCAAGAAATCCGACCGCCCGCGCTCGAAAAACCGCAGATAATTGGCGTGATAAACCATGCCGGTGAAATCCGTGTCTTCATAGTACACGCGGATCTCTTTCCAATGCTGGCCCTGGTCATCGAATGGTGGTGGGAGTGTCGGCATCGTCCTCTCTTTGAAGGCTTAGTGCCGGAAGTGACGCATGCCGGTCAATACCATAGCCAGCCCCGCTTCATCGGCGGCCGCAATCACATCTTTGTCGCGGATCGATCCGCCTGGCTGGATGATCGCGCTTGCGCCAGCAGCGGCCGCTGCGAGCATGCCGTCTGGGAACGGAAAAAACGCATCAGAGGCGGCCACACAGTTTTCCGTACGCACGGTTTCGAAGCCTTCTTTGTCTTTTGCATCCTCGGCTTTGCGGGCCGCAATTCGAGCCGAGTCGATGCGGCTCATTTGCCCGGCACCGATGCCGACTGTGGCGCCGTTTTTAGCATAGACAATGGTGTTCGATTTGACGTGTTTGGCGACGCGCCAAGCGAAGAGCAGGTCATCGAGCTGGGCCGGCGTCGGCGCGCGCTGGGTAACGGTTTGCAGGTCGGACTTGGTGATCCGCCCGAAATCGCGATCCTGCACCAATAGGCCGCCCGCAACGCTCTTAATCACTTTGCCCTTCGCCGATGGGTCCGGCAGTCCCTCGGTTAGCAAGAGGCGCAGATTTTTCTTCTTTTTGAACACTTCGATTGCGCCATCATCCGCGCCAGGGGCGATGACCACTTCTGTAAAAATTGATGTGATTTCTTCCGCCATAGCTTCATCCAGCGGGCGGTTCAGGGCGACTATGCCGCCAAATGCCGAGGTTGAATCGCAGGCCAGCGCAGCGCGATAGGCCTCGACCACCGTACCGGCCACGGCCACCCCGCAAGGATTGGCATGTTTGATAATCGCCACGGCAGGCGCCTCATCGCCAAGCTCGCCGATCAATTCGTACGCCGCGTCCGTGTCATTGATATTGTTGTAAGACAGCGCTTTGCCCTGAACTTGCTGCGCCGTCGCGACGCCTGGGCGGGGATCACCGGTGACGTAAAACGCGGCGCTCTGATGTGGGTTCTCGCCATAACGGAGCGCCTCATTCAAGCGGCCACCGACGCCGATCCAATCGGGCGCTGGTAGGTCGAGCTGGCGTGCATACCACCCCGAAATGGCCGCATCATAGGCGGCTGTGCGGGCATATGTCTTGGCTGCGAGTTGACGCGTCATGGTTTGTGAAATGAGGCCGTCTGTGTCGGCCATTTCCGCCAATACGGCGTCGAGATCTTCGCCATCTGTGCATACGGCCACCGAGTCGCCATTCTTGGCTGCCGCCCGCAGCATTGCCGGTCCACCAATATCGATATTTTCAATACAATCGGCAAAGTCTGCGCCGGAGGCGACGGTCGCTTCAAACGGGTAGAGATTGATGTAAACCAAATCGATCGCCTCGATCCCATGAGCGTCAGCATCGGCCTTGTGCTGGTGATTGTCGCGCAGGTAGAGCAGACCGCCATGGATGGCCGGGTGTAGAGTTTTAACCCGGCCCTCCATCATCTCAGGATAGCCCGTCAGATCGGATACGTCTTTGACGGCGAGGCCAGCGGCTTTCAACGCCTGCGCGGTGCCGCCGGTCGAGACGAGTTCAACCCCAAACTCCGTCAGTGCCGCGGCGCGTTCCACCAGGCCCGCTTTGTCAGAAACTGAAATCAAGGCGCGGCGGACTTTCGTCGATGACGTCATAGATTGGCCTGTAGGCTAAGGGTCTGAACTCGCTCGCCCGCCTATCATGAGTCCAATCCGCGTCAACTCACGCGTTTCACTTCATCGCGATATTTCGGGGGTTGGTAAGCTGGCACCAGAGATGACAGCACACTGCGCGCAAGCGTCGCTTCGCGATCCTTCGCGACATTTAAGAGTTTGTCTAAGTGATCGGCAAAGCCCAAAGGCTCAACATTGCGGCTCTGTGGGGTAACTTTATTGAGGCCATCAATGCCCGTCGCGATCAGGCGTTCATTGGCATAAGTCAGCTCTTCATGCAGCTTCTCGCCAGGGCGCAGGCCGGTCGTTTTGATCTTGATGTCTTGATACGGCACCATGCCCTTCATCCGGATCATCGCCTCGGCCAGGGTGCGGATCCGGATCGGGTCACCCATATCGAGCACATATAGCGAAGATTCACCGGGCTGGCCATTGTGCGCGGCCCCTTGCAGGACCAGAGACGCGGCTTCTTCAACGGTCATGAAGTAACGCGAGACTTGATCATCGGTGAGCGTCAGCGGGCCGCCCGCTGCGATTTGGCGCTCGAACAGGGGCACCACAGATCCTGATGAACCGAGCACATTGCCGAAGCGGACCATGGACACTGCCAAACGCGTACCATTTGAGCGATAGGCCAAAGCCAATTCGGCCAAGCGTTTCGTTGCGCCCATGACATTGTCTGGATCCACGGCTTTGTCTGTGGAGATGAAGACAAACCGCTCTAAGCCGCATTCAATCGCGACATCGACGGCATTGATCGCACCGCCAACATTGGTGAGAATCGCCTCGCAAGCATTCATTTCCATAAGCGGAACATGCTTGAGCGCAGCCGCGTGAATCATGATCTCAGGCTGCGCATGTTGGACGGTTTGCTTCAGGCGGGTCTTGTCGCGCACATCGCCGATTTGCGCAAACACATCGAGCTCTGGATATTGCTCACGAAGGGTGAGATCGATCTCGTAAAGATTAAACTCAGACGCATCATAAAGGGTGAGCTGCGCGGCGCCGACAGCGGCGCACTGTTTGACCAATTCAGCACCGATTGTCCCGCCGGCGCCGGTCACGAAAACACGCTTCCCGCGCAACAAATCCTCGACCGGCTCGAGCTCTAATTTACGCATCGGGCGGGCCAACAAGTCGGCGGGGCGAACGCTTTGCAAGTGCAAGCCTTCGCGATCTGAGCCGAGCGCCATGACTTGTGATCCATGCTGCGTCGCGGTTTCGAGCACGGCGCTCATTGTGTCTTGCGCCCGCACAGTGCCAGCCACCGCGACCCAGGGGGTTTTGTCGTAACGCACGGCCAATAGGTCGAGCATTTTGCCAAGCTCGGTCAGCCCGCCGAGCACGGGCACGCCGCGGATCGCGCGCCCTGGTTCTGCGCCATCAGCCTCAATCAAACCGAGGATTCGCACGGATGCGCCGCCATCGCTGGCTTGCAAATCGCGCAACACGCCGGCCGCTTCATTGGCGTTCGCGACCAGAATGGCCGGCGGTGCATCCTCGCGGCTGCCGCGAAAGATCTGAAATGGGCGCCGGGTCGATTGCGACAGCGCCACCATGCGTCCCAAAAAGAGCAATCCGACCCATATAAGCAGGGCAATGAAAAGACTTGAACGTGGAAATCCGACCAAACGGTTCCAAAGAAATAAGAGCGGCAGGAATAGCAAGGCGGTCAAACCGACGGCTTGCACAATGCGCACAGCATCCGGCCATCCCGAGTGGCGCCAGACCTGGCGATGAACGCGCAAGGTAAAGAAGGAAATCAACGCCGCGGCGGAGAACATTGCAGCCGCGATAAAGCTGGTAATGACGGCGTCCGGCGGGAACCCACTGGTGGCGCCCCAGCGGGTATGGATCGCCAGCAGCATCGCGAAAAAGGCTGCGCCGGTATCAAATCCGAGCGTCAGGGCCATTGCCCGTTTGGCTTCGATTTCAGGCTTCATTTTACGTCTACTTTCAGGAAGGCCCATCTGACGCAGTTTGGCGGGGTTGAGCCATCGCTGTTTGGAAGCGCTTGGCCGCTTAAGACAATTTGGTCGCTGCGTTCGATAATCCCTCTCCCGAGATAAATCGTTTCTTCAAGTCTTGCTTTGGCGTGACTCGTTTTAAAACGCCATTTAGGTCCCAAATCGCTGTGTAATACAATTGCGTCGCCCGCCATACTGGCGCGCATCGTCGGATGGAGGTGGAATCTGAGATCATAAGCGATCGCGCCTTCATCCTCTGTCGCGCCCGCCGCGACGGGCCGTGCAAGCGAGTCTTCTCCGGTCAGTCTGCGGCCATCGCCAGACATGAATAAGCGACGGCGATGCAAAAGCCCAAATTGGCGTTTGTAGCCGCCATGCTGGGCATCCAGCCAAATCTCATCATCTTCCTCAAGCCGTTTCGCAGATATCCCTTCCGGCCCGTCTGGATAAAGCAGGCGGGTATCCTCATTGGTCATGAAGCGAGACGAATCAGTATTGTCGAGCACCAATGTCGAATGGGCACTGGTGCGGCGCACAGCAGCGCGAAAGGCGATGTCGATTTCCGGGCTGCATGCGCAGGAGGTCACAATCCGGGCCGGGCCATCATGGAGTTCAAACCCCAGTGCGCCAGCATGCGACTTGTCTCCAAATGGAGGCTCCGGCATCGCGCCGGCATCCAAGACCAATACGGTTGGGCCTTTTTGCAGTTTGTGAAAGCCGGATTTTGGCGCCACGGAAAAGCGCCGCGGCGGGGTTGTCATATAAGCGAGCACCGCATCAACGGCTTCCGGCCAGCGCTCATCGCCGTCATGAAAGGGCATAAGCGCGTCATCGCCCGCTTTGAAAAACGCCACCATGCCGCCAATCCGGGCGATCCAGCGGGTGAGGAATTCCGCGATATCGCGATCGCTGCGGGTCAATAAATCGTGGATGGTGATGAGGTCGGCCAGACAACTTAAGGCGCGGGCTGGCGAGCGGCTGACATGTCCCCCATCGGGGAAGAATTGCGCCGTGCACTCGCTTTCCAGCCGCAACAATGCGTCATCAAGACCTCTGCCGCGCCCCAGGCATAGGGCATGCGCGACCGCCAATGTGCACCCGCGCCAACGGGCCTTGGGCTCCAATTCCGTATCGACCAGAGCGAGGACATGACGGGCTTGCCGTCCGACCGCTTCGAGACGTGTTTCGCACGCACTCGCCGCGCCTTGTTCGAACAAAGCCGCGCCGCAGCGCAGCCAATTCCAAACCCGATCTGCGGCGCAACCCATGCGCCAAGAGAAGCCGTCGAAGCGTCCGTAATTCTCAATCCAATCATCGACCAAAAAGCGCCCGCGATCCGCCCCGGTATCGTTTTGTGTGAACAAGTCCGCAAGCCAATCGAACCGATGCAGTCGATTGGCGTAGTGCCGAGATGGCATGGCCCCGGTCCAGGGGGCGGTGCCGTCTTTGATTTCAAGTCGGTCCATTCCGATCCGCCAGACGCCCCGCATCAGCATTTCACCGCGCAATTCATCAGGTGGAATGATCTGGCGCATGTGCAGGCCGAACCCTTCTGGGGCGCTGCCAGCAATTCGCAGTCGATGCACTGCCGAGACTTTGGCGTCTTCGCCCGGCCGCCCGGCATAGCGATCCCATATGGCCGCATCCTCCGCGTCCGTCCGCTTCGCTTTGAGCGGTTCTATGGGATTAGCTTCGCTCATGCGTCGCTCCAGACTTAAATCGTCCCACCGGCGCGCAGCGCCGAAATGTTTTCCGCATAGGCATCCGGTCCGCCGCGAAAGACTGCTGACCCTGCCACAATCGCCGTTACACCGGCCGCAATCGCGCGCGGTGCGGTTTGCGGATTGAGACCGCCATCGACCTCCAAAATAATGTCGCGACCGCTCGCATCGATTTTTTGACGCAAGATCTCGATTTTCCGCAGCTGACTCTCAATGAAGCTCTGACCGCCAAAACCTGGATTGACCGACATCACCAAAATCAAATCAATATCATCAAGGACTGGGTCAACCGCCTCCGCAGGCGTGCCAGGATTGAGCGCCAGTCCGGGTTTCATTCCGGCCGCGCGAATGGCTTGGATGGTCCGGTGCAAATGCGGCCCAGCCTCAGGGTGAACGGTGAGTATGTCGGCCCCGGCATCGGCAAAATCCTGGATGTATGGATCAACCGGTGCGATCATCAAATGGACATCGAACGGTTTGTCGGAGTGCGGTCGCAGTTTGGCGATGACGGGAGGGCCAAAGGTCAGATTCGGGACGAAATGACCGTCCATAACATCGACATGGATCATATCCGCGCCTGCCGCATCTATGCGGCGTATCTCCGCGCCGAGTTCGGCGAAGTCGGCGGACAGAATCGATGGCGAAATCAACACCTCACTCATTTCGCACGCCTAAAACGGAACCGCCATCAGCACAAGGCTGATGGCGGTCACGGAATACGGCATTCGCCAAAGGCGTCTTAAAAGGCGCCTGCATATTGCAGCGGCACAACATAAGCGCCGTCTTCGCGGAACTCAACGTTCACACGTTGGCCGGGTTGGATATTCGTATCGGCCGGTTGGATGAAGGCTTTGACATTGCCGTCATCGAACTCAACGGTCACACCGAGGCCTTGCTGGGTGCCAGCGGCGGTGCCGATAGCATTGCCGGCGATGCCGCCAAGCACCGCGCCGCCAATCGCGCCAGCGGTTTGCGCTTTGTCGCCGCCACCAAGCTCAGATCCGGCCAATCCGCCGAGGACCGCGCCGGTCGCTGTGCCGATGATTGAACGGTCAGGCTTAATCGTGACCGCGCGGACATTCGTCACCACGCCAGGTTTCACCGTCATCGCGTAGCCGACAGAACTTGAACTGACTGTGTTTGCGCCGGAGCTGCTTTGGCAGCCGGCGACGGCGAAGGCAAGCGCTGCAAATGCGCCAGCGAACAGTTTTTGAGGGGCCTTAACGGCAACAAATTGGGACGTCATTGTGATGTGCTCCTTATGCACGGTCTTACCCTAACGCCATGTTGCGTCAGAACAGGTGAACTCCCTATGAACCTGAAGCGGCATGATTGCGGCAAAATTGCCGGATTTGATGACAAAAGCGTCAGATTTCGCGTGTCAGGCGAGCGATGAAGAAAGCATCGTGCGCAAACGAGGCTTGGGGCAGGGTTAACACGTCTCCTGATGCGGTCAGATTTTCTTCAAAGCCTTGTATTTCATTAACTTTAATTGGGAGCCGACGCGCTTTTTGAGTCTCAATCAGCGGCGCGATCACGTCGATCCCTTCATGCGAGAGCGGCGAGCAGACGCAATAGATCAGCGTTCCGCCCGGTTTCAGCATGTCGAGGCCTGCCTGCAATAAGCGGGTTTGAATGTTCGGGAAACGCGCAACATCGTCCGCGCTTTTGATCCAAGCCCCTTCCGGGTGACGCTGCAACGTGCCGAGCGCAGAGCAGGGGGCATCGAGGAGGATTTTGTCGACCTGCTCGGCTGGGCGCCAGGCTGTGGCATCGCCATGGACGATCTCGACTGCGTCTTTCAAATCGGTGCGCCAGAGATTTTGCTTCAAGCGCTTCAAACGGGGCTTTGACCGGTCGATTGCGGTCACGGCGGCGCCGCGCGCGGCCAGCTGGAGGGTCTTTCCGCCTGGTGCGGCGCAAATGTCTAAAATCCGCTCGCCCGGTTGAGGATCGAGCAAACGCGCCGGCAAAGTCGCAGCGATGTCTTGCACCCACCAGGATCCGTCTTCGTAGCCGGGCAGCGATTCGATCGCTGCGGTCTCGACCCGCACACTGTAATCGCCGACCACTTCGCCGCCGACACGCTCGGCCAAGCGCGCCGGAGCGCCGTCTTTGGGACTGAGATAGAGGCTTGGCGGCTCGAGCTGCGCCTGGGCGAGATCGAGCGCGGCTTTGGGGCCGAGTCCTTCGGCGATGATGGTACGCAGCCAAACCGGCCAAACCGCTTCGATCGGCGCGGCATCGAAGGCCTGTCGGTCGGCGACAACTTTGCGCAATACCGCATTTAAAAATCCCGCTGCGCGCTGCGCCCGCGGCCACAGCTTGGCCGCGGCAACGGTTTCTCCGACCACGGCATGATCCGGCGTTCCGAGCAGCCAGGCTTGTGCGGCGCCGATTCGCAACAGCGCCCGTGAAGGCGGTGGTGCAAGGTCGAGTGGTCGGTCCAAAAACGGCGCGAGACCGAGATCGATCCGGCCGAGAAATCGCAAGGCAGCACTGGTCATGGCGCGGGCAAAGCCGCGATCGGGTCCAGATAAAGCTTCGAAGCGCTCGGTTGCGGTGAGGGCTTCGTCAAGCGTGCGGCGCTCTTCGAGCACCGTCATTAAAAGTTGAGCCGCTGCGAGCCGCGCGGGCGCGCCGCTCACCCCCAAGGTCCTGCGGCGCGACGCGGGGCCACGGCGTCGGGTGCGACGCCCATCTCTGCTGCCATTCGGCGCAGCGCTTCGATCCGGTTTTGAGTTGCCGGATGGGTTGAAAACAAATTGTCGCCGCGCCGCCCGGCCAGCGGATTGATAATATACATATGCGCCATGGCCGGGTTTTGTTCTGCCCGACGGTTAATCGTCGCGCGTGCGCCGCGATCGATTTTCGCCAGCGCCGATGCCAGCCAAATCGGGTTGCCGCAAATCTCGGCGCCGCGGCGGTCGGCTTCATATTCGCGCGAGCGACTGATCGCCATTTGCACAAGGGCTGCTGCCATTGGTGCAAAGATCATCACCGCCAGGCCCGTCAACATGCCGCCGCGCTCGCGATTGGTGAAGAAAAGCGCAAAATTGGCCAACATCCCAATCGCACCGGCAATTGTAGCGGTGACGGTCATGGTCAGCGTGTCGCGGTTTTGCACGTGCGCCAGTTCATGTGCCATGACGCCCGCCGTCTCTTCGCGGGATAGGAGGTTCAAAAGACCGGTCGTCGCTGCGACGGCAGCATGATTCGGGTCTCGCCCGGTGGCGAAAGCGTTGGGTTGCTGGGTCTCGATGATGTAGATTTTTGGTTCCGGCATATTCGCCGATTGCGCCAGCGCTTTGGTATCATTGACGAAGGTCCGCACAATCGGGCTCTGATCATGTTCATCGACTTCGCGCGCGCCTTGCATGCGCAGCACAATTTTATCGGCATTCCAGTACGCAAACAGATTCATGCCCCCCGCGATCACGAGGGCAATGCCCATTCCCATTGCGCCGCCCACGAGGTAGCCCACGGCCATAAACAGCGCCGTCATCGCAGCCAGTAACATGAATGTTTTAGCGGTGCCCATTTGAGGCAACTCCTTGCAGGTGGGGAAAGAAATAATAGGTTTTGAAGTGTGAGATATATGAATTGATTAATCGCGCCGGGAGTCTCATCCATGACAGATAACCAAAATGTCACAAAAAAGAAGATGCCACCTGCGGCTGAGCGCGCTTTAGCCGAGGCGGACGCCCGGCGCGCCGCACAAGAGGCGAAAGAAAAAGACTTAGAAGACAAGCGCTCGGCGGAAAAAGGCGGGCCCGCCGAAGAGCGAGTGCGTTATGGCGATTGGGAAAAAGCCGGCCGCGCAGTGGACTTCTAACTAATTGCCGACCGACTGATTGCGACGGCGGGCTTGATCAGCTGGGCGCCTGACTACGTCTTCGCGGGCATCCTGGCGTGTTTCGCGCGGCGGCGGTGCTTTTAAATCTGCAACAATGATATCGCCGCTTTCTTCGTCTTTATAATCCAAAGCAAGATTGGTGATGACGGACGTAAATTCTTCCAAATCAGCACGGCGATCGAGATTGGGATCGAACCGGAACGGATTGGCGAGACTGTCATCACGGGTCGGAAGGTCTGCGGCCCACTCTTGTTGCTCGATTGCGGTCACGAAGCCGTCTTGATTTTTGTCCGCATTGGCAAAAGCGGCCGGGATCCCGGCATCGATTTCAGCGCTGGTGATCCGCCCATCTTGATTGGAATCAAATGTGATGAACAAGCCCGCGCCGGGTTTGAGCCGCTCGGCCCGGGCTTGCTCGCGCAAGCGTGGCGCGCGGATTTCGCCTTGTCCTGGCAGGCGAACAATATCGTCTTCTTCTACGGGCGCTTGCGCTTGCGCTATGGTTGTCCCCATCCAAGCGATACTACCAGCTAAGACTATGACTTTGATCATGGATCCTCCACGTCGCGAATGCGTGTTCGATATAATGCCTGACAACATGAATGCGACATGACGAAGGCAGCGCGACACGCATTGGGGGTGTTGAGACAGATAGGCACTTTTGTTGATCTTTCGCAATCTTCTATCGCGCCGCTTGCCATTGCGTCGCAAAATGCCGAGACTGGGGATAATAAAAATGACGGGGAGGAAGTCATGCGGAGAGGGATCATCGCAGGGGCCGCGGGATGGCTGATTTTAACCAGCTGCACGCCGAGTGACGACGCGTCGCCGAGCGAACCAGACATCGCTGAAACCCCGACCGTAATCGACGCCGACACGCTCCAAGCGATGCTGATCGGGGTGGAAGAAGGCGGACTGGTCGAACTCCCCGCAGCGACGATTGAGCTCGTCGATGGCTTATCGCTCGACGTCGCGGGCGTGACCTTTCGCGGGGCCGGCCAAGACAATACCATTCTCGACTTTTCCGGCCAAACTGGTGCGGGCGAAGGCCTGTTAATAACTTCGGAT
This sequence comes from Pseudomonadota bacterium, assembly GCA_038531165.1. Lineage (GTDB taxonomy): Bacteria > Pseudomonadota > Alphaproteobacteria > Caulobacterales > Hyphomonadaceae > Henriciella. Next base: position 7,091 of record JBCBBZ010000001.1, on the reverse strand, counting down.
GATGTGATCATTGAGGGGATGACCATCCGCGACACAAAAGGCGATGGCATTAAGTCGAAGGGCGCGGATCGCATCATTTATCGCGATTTGACCGTTGAATGGACCGGTGGGCCGGACGAAGACAATGGCGCGTACGGGGTTTATCCGGTGGAAAGCACAGACATCCTGATCGAGCGCGTCACGGTTCGCGGCGCGTCCGATGCTGGGATTTATGTGGGCCAGTCCGACAATATCATCGTCCGCGATAGTCTTGCAGAGTTTAATGTCGCCGGGATTGAAATCGAAAACTCAACCCGCGCGGATGTCTATAATAATACACTGACCAATAATACCGGCGGGATCCTCGTCTTCGACCTGCCCGATTTGCCGAAAATTGGGGGTCACTCGACGCGTCTCTTTGGCAACCAAATTCTCGATAACAATACCCGCAATTTTGCACCGCCCGGGAACATTGTCGCCAGCGTACCGTCAGGAACGGGGATCATCGTCCAAGCCAATGATCGGGTCGAGATTTTCGAGAATGCATTGTCCGGCAATCGCACGGCGCATATTTTGCTCGTCGCTTATTCGCCGACCTTCCAAGATGAGCGCTACAATCCTTTGCCGCGCAATGTGATGATTTCGCAGAACACTTATGAGAATGGCGGGTATGATCCGCAAGGCGATTTGCAGGCCTTGGCGATGTTGATGGGCGGCGCGCTGCCCGACATTGTCTCGGATGGCGTCAATCGCTGGCAAGGCGGTGAGCCGGTCGATTTGGGTTTGGTTATCGATGAGCCCGACACGGTCGGCTTTGTCAGCCTAGGCTTGGGCGAATACCCGTTGGATCCGTCAAACCTCTCGCCAAGTGACACCCGTCCAAGCGCGGCGGTCGGCGAACGGCTGGCGATGGTGGAGCTTTCGCACGCACAATGAGGCTCATGCTGGCAGTCATGGCGGTCTGCGCGATCGCTGCGTGCGCGCGCACGCCGGCGCCCGACCTCGATGTGATCCTCGCCGAGGCACCAGCGGCGACGCTGGCCGAGTATGGCCTGTTTGCGGACGCCGCGGGCCGAACCCCAGCACCCGGCGTTGTGGCCTATGATCTGATCAATCCGCTATTTTCCGATCACACGCAAAAGCATCGGTTCGTCTATATTCCAGCCGGGCAAAGCGCGGCCTATACCGAATCCGACGTGCTCGCCTTTCCGATTGGGACCGTCCTGGTTAAGACATTTGCCTATGGCGAGCGCTATCTTGAAACGCGGTTGCTCATCCATGAAGCAGACGGCTGGGACGCAAGGCCATATGTTTGGAATACGGCGCAAACTGAAGCGGTCTACGCGCCAATCGGTAAGCGGATCGAGATTGCCGCCGCAGTGGCGGAGATGAGCGCGCCCGCCTTTACCTACGCTGTGCCGAACAAAAACCAGTGCAAGACCTGTCATCAGGATGGCGACGCGGTCAGCCCGATTGGGCCCAAGGTGCGCAACCTGAATCATCAAGGTCCATATGACGTGAATCAGATCTATGATTGGGTGGCGCGCGGCTTGCTGGCGGAGGCGCCTGCAAATCCCTCGCAAATGGCAAGAGCGTTTGATGATAAGGCGCCGCTGGATGCTCGAGCGCGTGCCTATTTGGATATCAATTGCGCCCATTGCCATAAAGCCAGCGGGTCGGCTTCAAATTCCGGCCTGTGGCTGGAATGGGAGACAGACGACCCGATTAAGTGGGGCGTCGGCAAACACCCAACGGCGGCGGGCCGCGGTGCTGGGGACGCGCTGGTTGTGATCGCGCCTGGAGATCCGGACGCATCAATTTTGGCTTATCGCATGGCGTCGAGCGAGGCGGGCATTGCGATGCCGGAGCTCGGCCGCGCTTTGGTCCATGCTGACGGCGTGGCGCTGATCGACGCCTGGATTTCAGGCATGGACACAGACGAGTGAGCTTGGTCTATTGACCCTGAGGTCGAGTCCGGCTCGACCTAGCGTTTCATGTGTTGAGTATCGAACTTGAACTCTATGACCGCAGGATAAAAGCGGTCTGATCCCACGGAGGTTGATGATGGGAAAACGTGACGATCTGATCGCAAAGTATGCAAAAGATCTCGAAGAAAAGTGTGGCATGAAGCCAGACATGAAACTCCTGACAGCCGTCACCATCGCGTGCGGTCCGTCGATTTACAATAATGATTCCTCGACGGTTTCGGCCTCGCAGAAATCGGAACTTGAGACCGTCAAGAAAAGCTTCCTGATTAAGAAGCTGGGGCTCAAAGATACGCCGAAGCTCGATGAAGGGCTGAGTGCTGTGATGGACACTTATGGTCGGTCGGTGCGGAAAAAGTATCGCGCCGTTGTCTACTATTTGCTGGTCAAGCATTTCCGCAAAGCCAGTCTGTTCAAATAGACCCAACAGCGTTTCGACACGCAATCGGAGCAGAGCGGGGGCTCTGCTCCTTTTTTTATGTCTGCTTCAGGACGGCTCGCCTTATAATTTGTTAACCTGAAGGCCTGGCTTGTTAACCCGGGCTTAACGCCCAGGGAGCATTCGGTTAACCATCGGAGGAGCGTGCCAGCGAGTGATTCGTTCGGCCAGTACGGAGCGCGCCATGCAAATTACCGCAGACCAAATCCCTTTGATTATCGCTGTTGGTGCATTGGCGCTCGGAATGGCCTTTATCCTCTGGGCGCTGCGCACGTCAGATGGCGCCCGCGGCGCTGCCAAGCGCTATAAAGACAAAGCCAATGAAGCAGAATCTTCGGTGGCCGAACTGAAGTCTGTGCTCGGCGCCCATCCTGGGGTGATCCTGGTTTGGCAAGGCGACAGTATTGATCCAGACGCAGAGGAAATCGCTCCGCCGGTGATCCACGGATCGCCGGTCGCGCTGGCAAGCTTGCTGCGCTTTACCGATGATGCCGTCGCGATCGATCCGGCGATCCGCATCATTGAAGGGCTTGCCGATTTGGAAGCGCGCGATGCCAGTGGGATCGATACGTCTTTGCGCATTCGCTTGCGCGAGTTGGCCGAAGCCGGCCAGCCGTTTTCCTTGACCATTATTGGTCAGAACGGGCGCTTCCTCGAAGCGGACGGGCGCACAGCGGGCGCGCGGGTTGTGGTCTGGATCACCGATTCGACCATCAAAGGCCTGGAAGAGAGCTCCGCGCGCGGGCGTTTGGAAGAAGCCCGGCAAGTGATTGCGCGCGACCCCACGGCCTTTCTCGATATGCTTGGCAAAGCACCGTTTCCCGCTTGGCGGATTTCCGGCGTTGGTCGGCTGCAATGGGCCAATCCGGCATATGTCGATGCCGTTGATGGGGACAATCTCGATCGCGTTTTAGAGCGTCAGGTCATGCTCGACGAAAAAGCCGTTGAGCAAGTGCGCAAAACGCTGACCGAAGGCAAAGAGATCGACGAGACGCGCCATATCGGGATTAAGGGCGACCGCCGCGCGATGCGCGTGTTGTCTTTCCCACTCTCGGGCGGGGTCGGTGCCATGGCCTTTGACGTCACCGAACAAGAACGCGCCCGTGATGAACTTGATAAACATGTCCGCGCCCATGATGAAACGCTGAACCATGTCGCCGATGCGGTGGCGATTTTCAGCGGCGAGCGGAAACTCACCTTCCACAATCGTGCCTTTGCGCGAATGTGGGATATGGATGAAGGCTTTCTTTTGGATATGCCGAGCCACGGCCAGCTGCTGGATCGCTTGCGGGAGCGTCGTAAATTACCGGCTCAAGCCGAATATGCCAAATGGCGCGCCGAGGAGCTGTCTTACTATTTGGACATTAGCGGCATTGAAGAAGACGAGTGGCATTTGCCCGACAATCGCACGCTGAAGGTGACCCGTCAGCGGCATCCGATGGGTGGGCTTTTGATCTTGTTCAAAGACATTACCAGCGAACTTGATCTGCGCACCAAATACAATGCGATGATCAAAACCCAAGGCAAGACGCTGGACAGTTTGCATGAGGCCGTCGTTGTGTTTGGCACGGATGGGCGCCTGAAACTTTGGAACAGCGCCTTCGCGGAGCTTTGGGGGGTCGAAGAAGACTTGCTCAAAGATGAGCCGGATTATGATGATATTGCCGATTTCTGCGTGCCGCTCTTCCATGATCGCGACACATGGTCGGCGATTAAAGCGCACATCACCGATCCGGGCGCGCGGCAAGAAACCACGGGCGAGATGAAACGCTCTGATGGCTCGATCCTCACTTATGTCACGAAGCCGCTTCCGGATGGCAATACGCTGATTGCGTTTGCGGACGTCTCAGCACAACGTTCCGTCGAGACCGCGCTGAGGGATCGCGCCGAGGCGTTTGAAACGGCGGATCGGCTGAAAACCGAATTTGTCAAAAACGTAAGCTATCAGCTCCGCTCACCGCTGCAGACCATTCTTGGCTATGGCGAGTTTTTGCAAATGGAGCGGATCGGCGATCTTAATGATGCGCAGCGCGATAAAGTCGATGCGATTTGTGAGGCGTCCAATCATCTAAATGATCTGATCGCCAATATTCTCGATCTGGCGATGATTGAGGCGGGGCGCATGGATCTCGATATCAGCGAGGTGGATCTGAAAGCGCTGATCGATGAAGCGGTCTCGATCGGCGTCACCAATGCCGCAGATACTGAAGTTGAGGTCATCTCGACGATTGATCCGGCGCTCGGCACGATCGAAGCTGACGAGACCCGCATCCGTCAAATCTTGTTCAATTTGGTTTCTAACGCTTTGCGGTTTACCGACCCGGGCGGCCAAGTTTCGATCACCGCTGAGCGCATGGGCGACACCGCGCGTTTGACCGTCAAAGACAATGGTCGCGGGATCCCGCCAGAGGATCAGGCGACCCGGTTCGACAGTTTCACCTCGAGCGATCGCCGCGGCGCGGGTCTCGGCCTGTCATTGGTCAAACACTTTGTGCAATTGCATGGCGGAAATGTGGGTATCAAATCGCAACCTGGCGGCGGCACCGAAGTGGTCTGCTGGATCCCAGTTGAAGCCACCCCGCAAGGCGACTCCGGCGCGCCGGAGCGGCTCGCCGCGTAACTGCCGACGCGCCTTCATTCACACAGGTGCTTGCCAGCGCGTTGGTCTTTCGTCACCTTTGCTGACCAGGCCACATGCCTGGGACCAAGAAATGGAGATTAAGAGCAATGGCTATTGCCCGCGTAACAGAAATTATCGCTGGCTCGAAGAAGAGCTTTCAAGACGCAATCGAAAAAGGCATCGATCGGGCCAATAAGACCCTCAAAAATGTCGAAGGGGCGTGGATCAAAGATCAGTCGGTTGTGATGGATAAGGGTGAGATCAAGGAATACCGTGTCGTGATGAAAGTGACCTTCATCTTGAAATAGGGTGCAAACGGTTGGGCGCTGTCGCCTTCACAGAGGCAGCGCCGCCGATATTAGCGACCCCGCTGCGAGCAAACCCAGCCCGCTAATGCAAACCCACCGTGTCATTTGACGCACATTTATCACGCTGCTTCTCCCGCGTTCGATCTCGCGGCAAAGGCCGTGCAACCGATATGCCAGTCAGACCCGGTCTCGCGGCGATTCCTGAAAATCGCGCGTCTGTGCTATAATCTGCGAAAACAAAGCCGATCGTCGGGAGGTAAAGCATGCTGATTGATACAATTCTGAGGGATAAGGGGAATGGCGTTGAAACCATTCCCGATACCGCGACGCTGGCAGAGGCCGCCAAACGGCTGGATCAAAAACGGATTGGTGCAATTGTTGCGGTGAACGCGCAGGGCGACGTCATCGGTGTTTTGTCTGAGCGCGACATTGTTCGACGGTTTGCGCGCAATGGCAAAAAGACCCTCACCATGGCGGTGTCAGACGCGATGACCCGTAGCGTCATCACCGCTGCGCCAACCGAGGATGTCGACACCTGCCTTGGGCGAATGACCGACCGGCGCGTGCGCCACTTGCCAGTGGTCGCGAACGGCAAGCTGCTCGGCATCATTTCGATTGGTGATCTGGTGAAGTATAAAATCGATGCCGTGCTGGCTGAAGCGGAAGCAATGGAAGCCTATATCCGAAGCGGGTAGTCTTTGCTACGGGCGTGTCCTATGGAGAGCGCCCGAGCGTCAAAATGTGCGTAATAGGCGAATTATACTCTTGTCAAAATGGGCGAACCGACTGTATATGGGAGCTTCGTTTTTTAATGCCTCGACAGAGATGGGTCGTTTCAGCGGCTTGTCAGTATGTCGTCCTAAGATCGGAAAAGTTGTTTCCGCAACTTTTTGTGTAGAATTTGGTGACATAGGGTGTTGACGAAGCGAAGGCGGGTCTGTAGAGACCGCGGCTTCACGGAAATGCCTCACCAACTGGGGTCGGTCAAACGGCTCAGTAGGTGTCTTTTCGTCTAAAAACTGAGGATATTCGGTTCGCCGGGCGACCTCTGCAGAAAGACGGAAAAAGGGTGTTGACGCGAAATTCGGTGGCCTTATAAGCCGCCAATTCCGGCTGACGGAGCGGTTCGCTCTCGAGGCCAAGTCGGGCTCCGGCTCGGGCTGTTTGACATCGCAGGAATTAGGAAGAGAAACGCAGGCGGCATAGGCGACTTGCGGTCCTTAACGGACCACATATGACTATGACGAATTTGCGTTTCAAAACAGAAAATTCTTATCGCGTTAGAACAGGTTCGCCTGATCTAACAATGTGACAAGGGTTTTCCGTCAATACGCAAACAAGCTTTACAGCTAGGCGTCGCTCCGTTTTCCCGGAGCATATGACGCATCGTCAGAAGTCAATTCTCAACCTGAGAGTTTGATTCTGGCTCAGAACGAACGCTGGCGGCAGGCTTAACACATGCAAGTCGAACGATATAGTGGCAGACGGGTGAGTAACGCGTGGAAACGTGCCTTTCACTACGGAATAGCTTTTGGAAACGAAAGGTAATACCGTATACGCCCTCCGGGGGAAAGATTTATCGGTGAAAGATCGGTCCGCGTTAGATTAGCTAGTTGGTGAGGTAACGGCTCACCAAGGCTACGATCTATAGCTGGTCTGAGAGGATGATCAGCCACACTGGGACTGAGACACGGCCCAGACTCCTACGGGAGGCAGCAGTGGGGAATATTGCATCAGGCTTGCGCCCATTGTGCAATATT